>PYVY01000002.1 GCA_003056425.1 Alteromonas indica | reverse complement strand
CCGCCACTCGTCATCTTCTAGCAAGCTAGAAATGTTACCGTTCGACTTGCATGTGTTAGGCCTGCCGCCAGCGTTCAATCTGAGCCATGATCAAACTCTTCAATTAAATATATCGAAAACTTTTTATTAATCGTCGGTTGACACTCTTAACGAGTGCCCACACAGATTGTCTTGTTATATATTGTTAAAGAACATTTTTACAACCGAGCATTTCGGTTGACACGCTTTTCAGGAATGCTATGCGCTTATCCTTACTTCGTGTATCGCTTCAAGACGCTGCAAATGCTTGTCTCAAGCGGGATGCGTATAATACTTTGCATCCATTTTTTGTCAACAACTTTTTGCGTTTTTCTTTGCTTAGGTTGTTGATAAAACGCTTCAATTTGTGGGCTTCTTGTTGCCCTCTCGTTGAAGAGGTGCGCATTCTACAAACTTCTGAGAACTACGCAACCCCTGTTTTAAAAAAACCATAAAAAAAGCGACCGTTCGGTCGCTTTTTAAACAATACAGTGTATTTAGCTTGTTTTATGCTCTGTTTCGTCAGTATTGACGTCGGCGGATGGCGATTCAACGTCGTCTTCGTTGTCTTTAAAGTCGGCATCAGCTTCTTCATGATCGCCTACTACATCATCTAACGTCATTTTGTCGACTGTGCGAAATGTATTAACCGGTCCGGCCAGCGCATACAACGCAAATACAATAAACAGAACCAACGCAGGTTCGGTAGCAACAATAACAAACACCATCAGAATAATGAGTAGGGCAACAAAGGGAACTTTGCCATGCCAGTTAACTTCTTTAAATGAGTTATATTTAAAGTTGCTCACCATTAGCAGGCCTGCCGCAGACGTTACAATGGCAACTAACCAACCATAATCGTTGCCATTGGCGCCGTATTCCACGCCAACCCATACCAGCCCTGACACTAACGCCGCAGAGGCGGGGCTAGCCAAACCTTGGAAGAAACGTTTATCGGCAATGCCAACTTGGGTATTAAAGCGGGCCAATCGTAACGCTGCCCCAGCAACATAAATAAAGGCGGCTAGCCAACCCAATTTACCCAGCTCACTTAAGCCCCAGTTATACGCCACCAGCGCTGGCGCCATACCAAACGACACCATATCAGCCATCGAATCATATTCGGCCCCAAAATCACTTTGGGTATTAGTCATTCTGGCAACCCTGCCGTCAAGCCCATCGAAAATCATCGCTACAAAGATAGCTACCGCAGCAGCTTCAAAGCGTCCATTCATAGATGAGACTACGGCAAAAAAGCCCGAGAATAGCCCTGCTGTAGTCAGCAGATTTGGCAACAGATAGATACCTTTGCGTTTACTTTGAGACATAGTTCCTCGTTTGTTGGATACGCTTACAGGCTTTAGTATTTCATAAACCAACCCATGCTAGATAGTAAAATGTGGTGCTTCCGGTTCACTGGGCAGTGCCTATTTCTATTCGCCGACCACGTTATATTCTGCCTTTTACCTATGCCAGCTCGCACTATTGTGCGACTCACTACGCTCATTGGTGATTGAAGATTGCTTCTGTTACCGGGTTAGCTACAGCCAACGGACCACTGCCCCTTTTGCTGTTTAATTATTCAATTTGTTATCTTTGCCCCGTCATAAGCGTTACCGCTGAATGGCTCCTGGGCTGAATTTGGGTAAGTAGGATGTGCTGTGCGCTTTACCTGAAGATTCAAAACGTTGATTGGCTGATTGGGGTTGCTAGCTAAACAATACGCTGATAACGCAGTTTAATAACCAGCCCGGGCTGTTATGCAACACCCGACATTATTTGCCACCCCATATTTACTGTTATTAATAGCCAAGGGAATACTGCCAGTAATAGTTGATGGGTAACATATAACGGCCTCCTATAGAGTTTAGTTTACTTTCGATGCTAATTCACAATCTATATTGGCCACTTAACGTCGCAAGGCCCGTTTAGCGCTTTGCTGTCAGCTTATCTGAATTCACTAACAGCCTATACTTACAATGGTAGCCTTAAAGCCCGGTTTGTGGCGGAGCAAAACAGCGAATATGGGCTTCGCGAGCTAGCTCTCGCTAACAAAGGCTCGCAGTGTGTCGATATCCACCGGCTTTACAAAGTGGGCATTGAAACCCGCGGCCTGGGCGCGTTCCCTATCGGCCGATAGTCCGTAACCGGTCAATGCTGCCAAAGGAATTGTTGGTAGTTTTTGACGTAGGTGTTTAGCAACTTCGTAGCCGTCCATGCCGGGCAGCCCGATATCCAACAGAATAACCTGCGGCTTGAATACTTCTACCTTCGCCAGCGCTGCAGGTCCATCATGAACAATGACCACTTGATGGCCGGCGACTTCCAATAACAAGGTCAGGGTTTCAGCAATATCAATATCGTCCTCCACCACTAATACACGTTTATGACACGTCGTACTGTTGCGTACTGTTGACGCTTGAGACTGTAACGCCTCATTAGTTGTTGCCAGGGGTAACGTTACCAAAAATTCTGCGCCCTGATTTAACCCTTCGCTATGGGCCTCAACTTGTCCCCCGTGTAACTCTACGAGGCGCTGAACGATGGTTAGGCCAATGCCTAACCCCCCTTTTGACCGATCAAGCCCACGCTCCGCTTGCTTAAAAAGATCGAAAACCCGCGCCAATACCTCGGCGGTAATACCGATACCGGTATCTTTCGTGCGCAGTTGCACATGTTGCTGTTCGCGCGTAACAGTAAACTGAATATTCCCCCCCGGATCGGTGTACTTAGCTGCGTTGGTGAGTAAATTCACCATTATCTGTTCAAGTCTTATCGAGTCTCCTATTACTATCACCGGCTCGTCGGGTAGCTCAATATGCAGTGTATGATGATTATCTTCCATCAGTACACGTACGCTTTCCAGCGCGTGTGCAGCAATCTGCACCAGGTCCACCCGCTCTTTCTTAATCTCTACTAACCCCCGCGTAATACGCGATACATCTAATAGGTCGTTCACTAACCCTTGAAGAATACTTGCCTGGCGATTGAGAATATCCAGATACCGCGGGTTAGTTTTTGCGCTGTCCTGTTCCAACAGCTTGACTGTATTGCTGATTGCGCCCAGGGGATTACGTAGTTCATGGGCTAGCATTGCCAAAAACTCATCCTTACGCTGGTCTTCTTGCTTCAGTTGTTCGTTGGCAACGCTTAAAGCCTCAGCGGCTTCCCGCCGTACTCGCGCAAGTTCGAGGCACGCCCCTACCCGTGCAGTGAGCTCTCTTGCGGAAAATGGCTTAACCAGATAATCATCAGCACCGGCCTCAATTCCTTCCACCCGCGCTTCTTCGCCTGCACGCGCCGACAGTAGAATAACCGGAATACTTCGGGTCGCGGTGTTACTGCGCAATATTTGAAGTAGCTCGAAGCCATCTAAACCAGGCATCATGACATCCGCTAAAACCAGATCGGGGGCCCTCTTTAAGATACGCTCCAGGGCGGCCTCGCCATCGCTGACGGCTTCAACCGCCCAGTAGGAGCCCAGTAACCGTTGCAGATAGTCGCGCATATCGGCGTTATCATCGGCCAGCAGCACACGAGCCTTATGGGTGTCCGACGCATCCTCTGACGAACCACTATGCGACGCTGCGTTCAAAAGCCGGGGTTCTTCACCCTGCGTATCACCGGCGTGAGGTAACCAGCGTAGCGCCTCTTCTACATAAGGACGAGCGCCCACCGCCGTGGTGGAAAGTGTGCGCTGAGCACAGATTTGTTCCGGCGGGAGATGCGCAGCTCCTAACGGGATCTGCACAACGAAGGTAGAGCCTACCCCGAGCTGGCTACGCACATTGATTGTGCCACCATGTAGGTTCACCAGCTCGCGCACCAAGGACAAGCCGATACCGGTGCCTTCATGGGTACGATCATGGGCGTTTTTTACACGGTGGAAACGCTCGAAAATATGTGGTAATTCTTTATCAGCAATGCCTACACCACTGTCTTGCACCTGCAACTCTACTTGCGTATCAACCTGGCGCAACGCGATACAAATCTCACCGTCAAAAGTAAATTTCAAGGCATTAGAAAGCAGGTTAAGGACAATTTTTTCCCACATATCGCAGTCAACGTACACCTCTTCATCAAGCTCAGCCATATCAACCACCAGGGCCAGCCCGGCTTTTTCAATAGCAGAGCGAAACGTACTGGCAAGCTCCTGGGTCAGGTGGGCTAAATCGGTAGGCTCATAACTTGCTTCTGTGCGCCCCGCTTCGATACGTGAGAAATCAAGCAGCGTGGTGACCAGTTTAAGCATGCGTAACGCATTACGGTGAACCATTTCCAGTTCAGGGTTTTTGAGCACCTGTTGCGGCGAACGTAATGCATCTTCAGCCGGCCCCAGCATAAGCGTAAGGGGGGTGCGCAGTTCATGGCTTACGTTGAGAAAAAACGCTGTCTTTGCGCGGTCGAACTCTGCGAGTGCTTCCGCTCGCTTACGTTCCTCTTCATAAGCGCGGGCGATACCCACGCTTCTGGCAATACGGTCAGCGGCGAGCCGAATAAGTTCTTTGTACGCGGCGTCAAAGGCCCGCATGGTACTTACCCCCACTACCAGATAACCATAATGTTGATCTCCTGTACCGGTTAAAGCGGTAGCGACGGCCCTGGCAGGAGCATGGTCCCAGCGACCACCCGGCATGGTATCGGGAGTGTTGACTACCAGTAGGCTATCGGCAGTTACCTGCGATAACGGCCATGTGTGGGGGCTAGCAGAATCCAACCCAATAACAGCCGGCTTTCCCGGGCCTTCATAATTGTTGAGCCCCGCAGTGGCAACCAACGTGGCGTTGGCTCCCTCGGCATCAACCAGATAGAGCAACGCAAAGGGAAAATCAGCATCATTGCCAGCGAGTACATTGGCCGCCATTTTACAGGCATCTTCTGCTGAACCGGGCTTCTGCTGAGCGCCCAGATCGCGCAGCAGAAGTAACTGACGTTCACTTTGCACTTGTAAGGTGGTTTCCTGACAGGTTACGAGCACCCCGCCGATCCCACCCGCATCATCCCGCACCGGGCTGTAAGAAAACGTGAAATAGGTTTCTTCTATAAAGCCTTTGCGGTTCATGGGCAAAAGCAGGTGCTCATTCCATGTTGCTCCCTTTCCACTAAGAACATGTTCGGTTTGCGGGCCCAAAATATGCCAAATTTCCTGCCACACCTTATGTGCCGGCCGTCCAATAGCATCTGGGTGTTTTTCACCTAACACTGGCAAATAGGCTTCATTATAAATATGCAAAAGCGCCGGGCCCCACCACAAGGTCATTGGAAAACGGTTCTCAAGTACCATCGCGGCCGTTGTCCGTAGGCTTGCCGGCCAGGTTTCATAGAGGCCAAGCTGCGTTTTAGACCACTCAAAGGCGCCCAGGCGCAGCGCAAGGTCGTCATGTCCTGTCAGCAGATTATCGACATGCTCTATATTCGGGGTGGGTTTCGTCATACTGCATATTCCGGGTTTTTATTAGTCTTGTCATACGACGTGCTAATTGGCGATTATCTTTCTTGCTACACAATACTATTTGGCTAGTGGTTTGCCAGTGTTTTAGTTGGATAACTATAGCAATGGACAAATTATACTCGATAGGCGGCTAACGCTTTAATCCTTAGGCATTACTAATTTAAATTAGCAACTTAATCATCATATATAGGGCTGCGAAGCGCTATGTAAAATACCGGTAAAATACGGGTGAAATGTCCGGTAATAATTGATATCTAACCCCGCCTATTTGCGCGCTATATTGCTACCCTGCTTATATAAAGGAGTAAGTAAATGGCACAGGCCGCCACATCCGTTTCCTTTGGTTAGCGCAGCGAACATCTGGTGCATTGGATACCTCGTTTACCCTAGCTGACAGGGGACTATAGGCATCCTCTTAGTATAACACCGGGCGTTGGGCTAGGTGCGGCGACTTGTGTACGTATATCCGGTTACCCTTACCTTCAGGCCAAATAAGTTGAACTATTCCAAATTCCCTGAAGTAAAAAGTGTGTAAATTCATCAGGCGGAGATCACCTTATCTGTCGACAAAAGGACCTGATATGAAAGAAAAGGCGCATCGTTCTACTATTCTTCTGCCGGTATTTATACCTGCCGTAGTTATCATTTTGTTACTTGTGATAGGCACAATCAGTGCTCCGGAACTGGCGGGGGAGGCTTTCGCCAGTTCCCTTGCCTGGATAACCCAAACCTTTGGTTGGTTCTACATGTTATCCGTAGCATTATTCCTAATGTTTATTGTGGCTGTCGCTGCATCCGGCTGGGGCAATATAAAACTTGGCCCGGACCACGCAGAGCCGCAATACAGTTTTCCTGAATGGTTCGCCATGCTGTTTTCCGCAGGCTATGGCGTAGCGTTACTCTACTTTGGGGTGGCGGAGCCGGTTTTACATTATGCCGCGCCTCCCGCTGGCGCGCCGGAAACGGTAGATTCCGCAAAACAAGCGATGCAAATTGCCTTCTTCCATTGGGGGTTTCATATTTGGGCCATTTACGGTCTGGTGGGCTTGGTGTTGGCGTACTTTGCCTTTCGCCAAGGCCTGCCGTTATCAATCCGCTCTGCATTGTACCCGCTGATTGGCGATAAAATTTATGGGCCTATAGGCCATGCCGTAGATGTATTCGCTATTCTGGGAACCTTGTTCGGTATCGCTACTACACTTGGTTTATCTGTTACACAAATTAATGCCGGCTTGCATTTTCTATCGGCGGATATTCCTATTGATATCAGCGTGCAAATTAGCACTATTGCTATAGTAACTGCTGCCGCTACGGTATCAGTATTGGCGGGTATGGATAAAGGCGTAAAGCGCCTATCTATACTCAATATGGTACTTGCCATTGCACTAATGTCGACAGTATTTATTTTTGGCGAAACCGTTCATATTCTCGAATCTTTTTTACAGAATACCGGCAGCTATTTAAGTGGAATTGTAGAGCGCACGTTTAACCTGCAAGCCTATAGCCGCAGCGACTGGATTGGTAACTGGACCCTGTTTATCTTTGGCTGGACCATTGCGTGGGCCCCGTTTGTTGGCATGTTTATCGCCAAGATCAGTCGCGGCAGAACCATACGTCAGTTTGTTGTTGGCGTAATGCTGGTACCCACTATGTTCACCTTTTTATGGTTCTCGGTATTCGGTGACACAGCGCTTAATGCCATCATGAATGAAGGGGTCACTACCCTTATTTCCGATGTACAAGACAACGAAGCGATTGCTTTGTTTAAACTTTACGACTTGTTACCGTGGTCTTCAGTGTTGTCGGGACTCACCGTTATTCTGATCATCACCTTTTTTGTTACCTCATCTGATTCTGGGTCATTAGTTATTGACTCGCTGGCCTCAGGCGGCAATGAGCACAGCCCGGTGTGGCAACGTATATTCTGGGCAATGCTTGAAGGCACGGTAGCAGCGGTTCTGCTTTTGGCAGGCGGGTTAAACGCATTACAAACAATGACCATTATAAGTGCACTGCCCTTCGCCATAATAATGCTAGTCGCCGCTGCAGGGCTATGGCGCGCATTAATTATAGAAGGCCATCGTACTGACAGTTTGCAAGCACATACACTGAACAAGAATAATAAGCGTAGCAGCCAATGGCAAAGTCGGTTAGCTGCTATGGTGGATTACCCCAGTAAAGATAAGGTACACACTTTTATTGAAGAAACCGTAATTGAAGCGATGAATGATGTTCAGGCAGAACTACATTCCCGGGAGTGGGATGCAGAGGTTGAATTCGACAACTCGCTGGGTCGCGCCTATTTAACCGTGAAGCGTCATCATCATATGGACTTTATTTATGATATTCGGATGACCGAACATTTAGTCCCTGGTTTCAGTTATGCCGAGCTTAGGGCCGAAGATGACGAATCAGAAAAATACTATCGGGCGGAAGTATTCTTGCGCCGTGGCGGGCAAGCGTATGATATTTACGGCTATGAGAAACACAGTATTGTTAAAGATATTCTGGATCAATTTGAAAATTATTTGCACTTTTTGGACAACACCCCTGGCCAACTACCTTGGCAGATGGACGCCCATGACGAGATGTTGAATAAACCGAAACCATAACTCGCCATACCAAACCACAGTTACTGCCAGCCCCTCGCCTGGCAGTAACTGAATAATGTATACGATATTTGCAAAGCTCGAACTTGTACGAGATAGCGACCCCCATTTTAAAGGATTTTGGTCGCCCCAATGAACGTTTATGCAAGATAGAGGGAAACTGTGAGCCCCCTGACTCTTACAGAAGCTCTAGAGCGTAACTACTGAAATTGGTTTTGGGTATAACTGAAAGAATGCAAACAAACTGTTTATCAGAAAAGAACACGCCCTGATACGCCCAGCGAAGGACTTGTTTTACCGCTGCACTATGGCTTGTCGGCAGAGTGTTAAGCGGCTTAGACTTATCGAGGAAAACCGTGGAAGACCCAATAGGTTCAATCCAGCAAACCGTTTTTGTATTATGCGCGATAGCGATTAGTGCAGTGCTATTTAGCTACTTTTTCGTCGCGAAGGTTTTAATAGCAAGAGGTGTATCCAAAACCAAAAGCATAATAGCGGGAAAAGCGAGTACGACGATATTGTTCTTGGTAGCTTCGTTTATTTATCTAACTTACAAGTAGAGTTTAGAGGTGGGCAGCAGATGTTAAAGCCTCATCACGCCTTCAGCAAAACAGTAGGGTCACAACTCATCACCAGCAGCGCAATACTTCATGCTATGTTACTGGGGATTGAATAACGAATAGCGTTATTTACGTTTAAGTTACCTAAAAAAGGTATTTTATATGGCCCAATTTGCTACCAAGCCGCCAAAAATACTTGTCTGCGAAATATGACAAGCGTTATGTTGATGTCCTCTCTCATCGCTAATGCTAAGGGCGTATTTTATCTTAATTTTCTTACTCCTATGGCGTTTTACCCAGCTACCAGCCCCAACATAACTTTCTAGCGAGTTATAACTGTCAAACTTCCGTATCGGTATTGTAAAATTTTTTACTGATATAAAGGATGAGTTTGCATGTATTTTCCGATAATACTTTTATTTCATTGCTTACTGCCTTTCCCTGGGTAGCAACACTTAAGTTTTGTCAGTTTGTTCCACTACTTCTACCGTAAACTGCTAAGGGTATTGTTTCCTTTATTTACATACACCGCGAAGATACGTTGTAACCGTTAACAGGGCCAAGCAAAGTATGATAAGTCCCGGCTCCTTCCTGTATTTATTATCGAAACCCATATAGATACAGGGCATTTAACGCCGTTGCTCTTAATATCATTAGCTTAATATCATTGCGTTAATAGCCTCTTCTTCTGGCCCCCACACCTCCGTATGCGGAATCTTGTTTCACTCTCATCTATCTTTGCGCACAACTCTAGCTGACGACGGGAAAGCTATAGAAATCGGTAGTGAAGATGATAATTCTTGAAAATAGTATTGTACATTCAAGGCCTTACACCACTCTTTACACTTCATCCACCTGAGCTTCATTGCGCGGGAAATGATCTGGCTTGAAACTGGAAGTTATATAAATCTGTAAGTTCCAGTTTCACATGAAATTCTGGTATTAATAAATTCAATGAGTTACATTTTTTCGTACAAAAATAAACCGTTATCTTTCCGCTTAAACGTGAAAAATTAGATAATTATTCCATTGCACTGTGAAATTTTCTCGACAACATTTTGTCGTTAACTATCTAATTCTGCTCTTAAAAGCGAGGACAACAATGTACGACGTTAGATACGGAATGAAGCAAAAAGTATATATGTATTTAGATGTTCAGAAGACACCCATAAATAAGACTAGCAGAGATCAATAGAAAGAGAAAGAATAGGCTGGGAAGAGCTTTATTTACAAAAGCCTGATTACAACATCTTAATAATACAGGCTCAATTAAAGGGCGATTTTAGGTAGAAAGAAGGTACCGCCTGCGTTTTGCTAGTAAGCGTCAGTCCTGTTTGAATATCGGTTTTGAAATAGCTTTATGGCCTGATTTAATTCTTCTGTTTTGTTATAAAAAGTGAAAGTAGACTTTACTTGACCAAAACCTGGGAACTCTAAGGCGTTTAAATAAGCTCTCAGCTTTGCTTCGTCACAGTTGGTAGCATTACAAAAATAGGGAACCACAAAATACCGTTTAAGGAAATTGTCGAGTGTAATAGGATTAAAATTGACCTTTCTCGTGGTGGAAGTGTATTTAACCCATTTATCTAACTTTGAAATTTCTCTAACCATGTTTTCAGTTACGCAAAGATGATCTGCAACTTCCTTTGTGGTCATTTGTCGACCATGTAATCGTTCCGCATACATTTTGAAGACGGGTGCAACTTCGGTTTTGTCTATATAAAAGCTGGCTAAAGACTGACCACTTTCATCTCCATATATAGACAACCTCGATCCTATTATGGCAGCCAGACGCTCACCAAAACTCAGATAACGCGAGGTTTTGATGGTCATTAAGCGGTTTAGGTGAAGCAACTTCAGACTGTTGTAGTGATTCAATTCGATAGCGTTGAGCCGCAATCGACTAATAAGATCTTCAGCGTAACTTAAGCTATAAATATTTGCAGCGCCATTGTCCATCGGCGCTCCCATAAAACCTGTTTCTACAATTTAGCGCATGTTAAGTCGTGTAATCCGTAACAGACTGGCCAGCTGTTGTATATTGACTTTAATACCGTATTTCCACGCTGAAAGGCGATCGCTATGGTCCGCTATATGACGAGATAACGGTAACAGAGAACTAGCGCTAGCTGATACATTACTAAATCTCTGTAATTGAGCAAGATCGACTAAATTTTCAACACGAAACACGTTCGCTTCATTTTTACTCTGCAATAATTTTGCTAAGAAAGTTACCTGTTGCTGCTCTGTACCACATATAAGGTCAAATGCCACTTCCAACCGTAACTGTAAAGCAGTCATAGATGAAGGAATCGGCAAACGTGGCAATCCGATCGTTAAAGCACCTGGTGTATTGAGATAGCATACAGCTTCGTAAAATACGCTTAGCAACTCTTTTCTATGGGCTTTAAGTTGCGTCCAGAATGTATGGTAGATGGGCAATCTCACTGGTAGCGCAGAAGAAACCTGCCAGACATGTTTACAGCTATCACATTGGTTCGCTACATCTATATGCCACGTAAGTAGATTATTGCAAACCGGACAACAATAAAGCAGTGGTGTATGGTGATAATTACAATAGGTAGAATGATACAAATCCCACTCTTCACGCATTGGATAGCCTCCAGCTATGCACTTGACGCATAGCTTGGTATGACTGATGACATCATTCTTGTAGAAATGTTCTGTCCCGCTTACCAGTGCATCCCTTGTATTAAAAAGTTGTTTAAGTGTCGTCTCTTCCAGTAGCAGTGCTTTTGAAAGCACACTGATTAGTCTTTCGCGATATTTAGTTGAAAAAATTCCAGAAAGGTTTTGTATCGACACATTTAGGGCGCGACACATTGATGTCACCGATTGGAAACCGTTGACGTTCGCCACACGATGTAGATACGCTATTAAACCTTCATTTTTTTGTGAGCGAGGTCGAAAAGGCAGTTTACTCATAGAGTTTTGCCTCTTTAAGCAAGAACTCAACGTGTCGTAGGGTTTCAGTAAATGGGTTGATTTTCTCTATCTGAAATTGTCTAGAGAACCCTTCCTCATAAGCCTCTTCCATTACTGTTTCATTTATGGGTCCTGTAGGAGCTAATTGAATGCAGTGAAAAAACAACTCCCGAATGCCGCGCGCCCTTCCCCCAGTGGCTAACAGCACACGCTTGATAGCTCCGTTGTCCACTTTATTGGGCAGAACTACTTTATTAGTGTCCGGGCATAGATAATTATTCAAACACACTAAATAAGGTATGCTTACGTCCAGCCTTTCTGAGATTGAAAAAAGATACTCAACAAATTCGATATGCTTTCTATCCGTCATCATAGACAATGATGGAACTTGAATTGTTTTTGTAAAACGGCTGGCCAGCTGCTCATCTACACTGACAAATTGAACTAGGTTTTCAACACCTATCAGCACCCATACTGCAGAAGTTCTATTGGTCAACTCTTTAAAGTAATGACGGGATTTACCTATATTCGCTGGCGTCGAACCTGCTGAGCGGGATAGGTTTTCCATCTCATCAATAAAAACATATTTAATATCATGCTGCTGAATAAGTCTTATAACCTGGGCCTGCCTGGCTGCTACGGTACTTTCGCTTGTATTCATTCCCAAGGCTTCCAGCAATCTATTTAGCAATTCGCTATAGGTTGCTGAAGCTTCAATCATGAGTACCTGAAGCTGGTCGCTTTCCACTGACGTTATCGGCGGGTAACGCTTCAAGAATTCCCGCGCAAGCCTTGTTTTGCCTACGCCCGAAGGTCCCACCAGGAGCACCCCACAGGTTTCAAAATGACGCGTGAGTAAAGCTTTGTTCAGTCTTTCTAATACAACTTCATGTGAAGGAAGATGTACAAATTCACTGTAAAAGTCTTTAAATTTACATTTTGTCATTCCCATCATCCTTTCAAAGGCTTAAATGTAAGTGGCAATGATGGCGCTGTTTCTCGCTCGCTGGAGCCCGGGGCGGTAGGTAAATTATGCATTTGCTTTGAAAAGTCGGCACTGAGATTCTTGTCACTGAACCGCGATGCTTCAGTAGGCTTTAAGCTATGTGACATCCTACCTTTTCGTTTTTTCACTGAAGACGATGGCTTGTTGTCAATTTGCTCAGCAAGATAGTCGATTTGTGAGGCTGATTGTGCTTCTGTTTTTTTAATTTTCTGCTGATAGGCTCTAAGTTGCGCAAGAGACTGTTGACCTTTATTGGATTTGCAAGGTACCTCTATTTCAGCTTTCGTATCAGGATGAATAGCCCATACCGAGGCCAACCAGGTTTCGTTATATAGAAACTCTATTTTTAGACTTTTCTTAGTTCGTTCTAAAGAACGACGCAACGTCTGTAAGTCGGCAGAATTATAATCCAAGCCATTAATCGTTATCCCACCATGTTGTGATAGCGTCCTAGTTTTGAGAATGCCCCTAAAACTGTTGAGACGACTTAATAGTTCCGGACTGGGTTTTGCTGGCTTAATGGGGTGTGTTGAAGCCTTATCGAAGGGTCCACACCATCCAAAGCCGAAGATTTAAATTCGAACACAACTAAATCTGGGTTGTTTGATAATGTGCGTTTGAGCGCATTTTCAAGCGTGATTGAAGACTTTTGCGCATTGGCAGATTGAACAGATATGCTCATGGTTACCAGTGCAGCAGATATCAATTTCAGATACGCTGAGCTAGCTTTTTTTATGCCCAATGGGCGTGAAGAACTCATAAAAGAACCTTTTGTTCATAAGATAACGACATACATGGAAAGCACCCATGCAAACATATAGGAGGGAATGGATTAATGTTGAGGTGGGCGCAAAAGGCCTTCGACTAGGCCGTCAGTGACGTTGCGGGAATAACTGTATTGATTGGTATATAACGGTTTAGATACGTCATTTATTGGGTGTTGTGCCAGAAACTTAATCTGTCCACATTGACACAGCACACAATGGAAACACTTAGACTCTTCACTCGACGTATTATCACCAGCATTTACATTTTTTTCGGGAACATCATAAGTGCCTATCGACTTTGATTGTTCAGGGACTGACGATACCTCCGCAGGGTAGTCATCGCATTGAGCGGCGAACGAAAAGCCCGATTGACACATGAGCAAAGTAATAAGTAGCCATGCCAACCTACGCAGTTTTGATGTGCAATTAAAAATTGGCATTTTCTTATCAACTTTGCGCATTAAGCGCTCGCTGTCTTTCATTTCCAGCATCTTCGAGGATCATTTTTGCCCCGCGCAACACAACGCACGAAACTATCACACCGATAACCAGATCAGGCCATCGAGAATCGAGCCAAAACACCAAAACGCCAGCAAAGATAACACCTAAGTTGGCAATCACATCGTTGGCTGAAAATATCCAGCTTGCCCGCATATGCACTTCTTCATTTCTTTGTTTGCGTATGATCACAAGACAAATGACATTAGCAACCAGTGCAACTGCCCCCATAGCCATCATTAGTCCCGATACAGGTTCGCTACCGTAAATTGACCGTCTTACAATATCAATGATAATCAACACACCCAGTGCCATCTGAAAAAAGCCGCTAATTCTAGCCGCATTGGCTTTGTGCAATAGCGATTTACCAATAGCATAAAGGGCAACACCATAGACAACTGCGTCGGCGAGCATATCAAGTGAATCGGCTATTAATGCGGTTGAATCAGCAAGCAACCCGATCCCCATTTCTATAACAAACATTGTCGCGTTTATTCCCAAAAGCCAATACAAAACCTGTCGTTGAGACTGGTCTTTTATTTCAACTTCGCACCCACATCCGCTCATTAGAAACACACTCTTTACTGATGAATAGTATGAGTATAAAGTCTATACTTGGTATAGAGTCAACGGTTAGGAGAAAAAAATGAAAATTGGTGATGTCGCAAAGACGACAGGTTGTAGTATTCAGACCATTCGTTTTTATGAAAAGAAGGGGCTCTTGCCTGAGCTTAAGCGCTCAAGTGGAAATTATCGTGTCTACGACAAGGGGACTATTGAACAACTCCTGTTTATCAAACAGTGTCGTTCATTAGATATGTCTATCATGGAAGTAAAAACGCTAATGGACAGTCGTTCGAGGCCAGATCAGAGCTGTTCAAATATCAATACGTTAATAGCTAAGCATTTATCAGACGTCATTATTCGCATTGAAGAGCTAAACGCATTAAAGTCATCACTCGAAAATATGGCGTCATCGTGTGACCAAGACAAAACCATTAGGGACTGTGGTATTTTAAATTATTTACACACTTAAAATTGTAAGAAGAACACAATTTCACTGTG
This sequence comes from Alteromonas indica, assembly GCA_003056425.1. Taxonomy (GTDB): domain Bacteria; phylum Pseudomonadota; class Gammaproteobacteria; order Enterobacterales; family Alteromonadaceae; genus Alteromonas; species Alteromonas indica. The sequence goes on along the minus strand of PYVY01000002.1, from coordinate 337,439 downwards.
CGCGCTCACCTTAACTTGTATCTATCGGCTAACATTCGTCATTTGTGTAGATTTATAAGGCAAAAATCAATAGCCTGAACTTTTGATACTGAGTCAGCCATGCATATTCATTTGTGGCCCTACAAAGCGATTTACATCGGAATCAGTCCTGATAATGATGTTCATGCACATCATGCTGTCCAAATTTGCATTGGTTTAGACAAAGACATCTCGGTTCAAGATTACAAGGCACAAAGTATTCACACCGGACAATGTATTGTGATTTTCGAAGATGTCCCTCACAAGGTTTTGGCACAGGACAATCAGATTGTAGTCATCTATTTAGAGCCTGAAGATAGGCAAAACCAACAATTTCTCAAAGCCTTACGTCAAGCCAGGAGTGATGGAATTAATACTCTGCCGCTTACTAGCAAAGAATTGGGATCCATTTCTCAGCATCTATTTACTGACGTCGATATCGACAAAGTGTGGAAAACAGTAAATAAAGCGGTAGGGCTAGTCTATAGTCCTGCGCTTTCATCGCGCCCTGAGGATAAACGGGTACGAGCGGTCATCGACATTATTGCTTCGCAGAGAGGTTGTGCAATCGATATGGCGTTTTTATCATCGAAGGTTTTCTTGTCCCCAAGTCGTCTAACACATCTTTTTAAGCAAGAAGTGGGTATACCTATTAGTCGTTTTATTGTCTGGTGGCGTGTGCGCGCCGCAATAGAACAACTGAGTAAGTCAGCAACATTGACTGAGGCTGCCCATGCTTCGGGTTTTTCTGACTTACCTCATATGAGTAAAACGTTTAAACAGCTGTTTGGATTTGCACCTTCCTCGTTATTCAAACCGCACACCATTAAAATTCACAGTAATTAGCCGTTTGATACAAGCCGAATTAAGTTTGACTAGGGAATAATATACGCATCAATAAAAACGCGAATGTGTAAATACTATGAGAACGTTGGTCCAATGGATGTTCAGCCCATTATTTTTTTTAAGCTTTATCTTTGCTGCATCCAGTATCTCCCAAAACACAGGATCTGCAGCTTGGCTTATACCCCTGCTTTTATTCGCCATCGTCGTATCTTTTGCAGCTGAGAAATGGTTACCATATGAAAAAGCATGGAATACACCGCAGGGAGATTTCGGGCGAGATATAGTGCATGCCATTGTCAATGAAGGCTCTTTGGCTCTCACGGTCGCGTTTATCCCAATAATGACCGCGATAGTGCCCCACTTCAGTATTTGGCCACACCATTGGCCACTACTAGTACAACTTGGCTTTGCCATCATCGTCGCTGACTTTGGGATAACGATGGCACATTATTTTAGTCATAAATACAAAGTGCTTTGGCGCTTACACGCGGTTCATCATAGCGTTGAACGAATGTACGGGTTCAATGGATTGTTAAAGCATCCCCTTCACCAAGCGATTGAACTAAGTGCAGGTACACTCCCATTACTTTTGATAGGTATGCCCTTAGAAATAGGCGCATTGGTAGGGTTTAGTGCTGCCATACAGTTGCTGTTGCAACACTCTAACGTTGATATGCGGCTTGGCCCGCTAAAATATGTTTGGGCTGTTGCTCCAGGTCACCGACATCATCACGTAAAAGACGGTACCAAAGGTGACGTTAATTTTGGGTTGTTTACACATTTATGGGATCACCTCCTTGGTACATTCGTCACCAATTCTAATGAACGACCCTCACCACGTAATGGGGAGCTAGGAATTGGTAGTCAACCAAATTACCCCAAGAATTACATCGCACAGCTTATTCAGCCTTTTATGAGAAAGGTATAAACACTTCACGGAAGTTGAAAATGTTCTTTAGAAACGAGCGAGATAACAGCATCTTTAAAGTCTTTAAAGAATTAGCACGATTGTTAAGAACAACCATGGGGAGAGGTCGCGTGCATTCCTCAATTTTTTCGTATTTTAAGTAATAAATCATCAAATGAGCACCATTGCCCAGAGCATTCATTAGAACTATCAATAAAAGATATCACGAGTACTTCAAATAGTGTTACTCGACTATAGTTGTCCTTCAATTGAACTCTCACAATCATTACTTCGCTAAATGTTCGAATATACCCTCGTTTATTCATACTTTCCAACCATGGCGACTGGCTTCCCTCTTATAAATAATTATTAGTACGAAAAACCCATTGCTATAATCAAGGTTCATTAAACAACAAAGTTAATGGATAGCACGAACTATTTATGATTTTCGGGTATCAACGTGTCAGCACCAAAGACCAAGGATTCGATTTACAAACGGATGCTTTGAAGAAGTACGGTTGTGACAAAATATTTTCAGATGTGGCATCGGGAGCGAAAGCCAGTAGGCCATCACTGGATAATCTCATTTCTCAATTGAGAAATGGGGATGTTTACGTAAGAACCTACGAAGGGTTTTCACACCTTTATAGCCGAATTTTATTTTATCGAAAATACTCTCAGTTGAAATTGCAAATTACACCTGAGCTGGTACAGTTTTATTATCTAATAAATATTCGTGTATGGTCCTGGGGTTCTCACTGTGCGCATGGCCTTGGGGTATGAAACCACCAGCAAAAGGCTACATAAAAAATATCGAATCATGAATTTTCCTTAGGAAAAGTTGGGGCCGACCACGCTGGTCAGGGCGGCGGTGATAAGTAACAACGCTGCTGCCAGTGCAATTTCCAGCGTAATAGAACGGGATAGCTTACTTAATGTTTGTCGATTTTCCAGCATCGGCACAAGCTTACGTTTATGACGCGCTGCGAGCAGCAGTAGTCCGCTAACACACCCTATCTTTGCCATAAGAGTAAGCCCGTAAGCAGAAGTAAAAAGCTGGGAGACATCATTAAATAACTGCAGTGCCATAAGCACGCCAACAATAATCATCACTCCCACCAAAAACTGTGCAGATAAGCCAAACTTATGCATAAGCGACTTGGTTTGTTCGACGGGCAGGTGGCCACAGGCAAGCTTTAGTGGGATCAGTGCACCAAACCACCATGACATAACGAAAACATGGACTATCAGTAGCATTTTTTCAACTAAACCTTGCTCTGATATGTGACCGGCAAGGGTATAGCTGTAAAGCGCAGCAGCTAATGCCAACAACACACATCCACGCATTACTGTGTGCTGAAAACGAAGTTTGGTAGCGACAAGCAGCGACCACAGGGCAAAAACAGCGGCGCCGCCACGAACCTGGGCCATATAGCCTAAGGGTGAATCCCACATAATACTAAGCATGGTAGGGTTCAGTGCTCCGCTTAAGCCGCTTTCTGCAAACGCGCCCACTTTTGCCAAAAACCATATTGGCACCGAAATAGCCACAAGTACAAAGCTGCAAATAAAATAGCGCGTTAGTTTGCGGGTATAGGCTTCGGGCAGTTTGTGAGTACTTTCTGTAAAGCCAAATGAATGGAGAAATGCATACCCGGCCATGCCCGCCGTTCCTGCATAAAACAAAGCTTTACAGACAATAATAACGGTATTCCAGATATACATTTCCATCATTCAGTCCTTTTAGTGCACCATGAATGAATAAGAATCTTTCATCTTGTGACCATCGCTGCCCATCGCAATCCACTCAACGTTATAGGTGGCCGGAGACAGCTCTGGAAGCTCCCAGGAATAGTCAGCTTCTGCTTCACGACTGGGTGTAAAACCAAAATCAATCTCGTCACCATTCTTTTTAGACAGGGTAACCTTCATCAATTGAAGTTTTGCTGAGAATGACAACTCCAGCGTTTGTGGGGCGGACATTAACATAGCATCGTCTTTTGGCATGGTTTTGGTAAGCTCTACCCCGCCATGAGAAAACGCTGCACTGCTAAACAGTAAACCTGATATCACTAAGCACTTATGAATTACTTTCATTTTTAACCTCATTTGTATTAAAAGAATCGATATAAATCTGTTGCGGCTCAATATGCTGCGATAACAGCAATGACTTTACTTCTGCTAGCATAGGAGCAGGGCCACATAAGTAAAAATTGGCACTGTTGAAAACGTCAAAATTAAGGTGTTGACGCGTAAGTTGTTGTACATACCCAGAATGTCCTTGCCAGGCTGGCGAGGGTGATGAGAGTGTGGGCAGATAAGTGAAGTTTTCAAAGCGTTTAGCCAGATGCTCAAATTCATCTGAGTAACACAAATCTTCTTCGTTGCGTGCGCCATAGATAAAAATCATCTGGTGTGACACACTATTTTGTATTAACGCTTCATAAATCAATGCCCTAAGCGGCGCTATACCTGAGCCGCCGCCTATCAAAACTTTTGCGCCGGGCTGATACGCACGCTCAGCAAAACTGGCGAACGGCCCGTAAGCTTCAACCGATTCACCCGGTGCAAGAGAGCATAAATAGCTCGAGCCCGCCCCGCCGCTCTTCTGAGTGGTGGTATTACATTGCCACTTAATAGTAAAAATAAGCTCATCACATTCACCACTATAATTTGCTATCGAATAGCTTCGGGTGGTGCTTTTGTAAGATACTGTCTGCGCGTCAAACTGAGCCCAGTAAGAACGCCACCGGGACGGAATATCAACCGGCACAGTACGACGTTTTCCACCAGGAATAGAAAATTGCATCGAAGAGCCGGCATTGAACTTTTGCAGGTTACCGCCTGTCACCTTAAAGGCAATTTCTTTTATCGTAGGGGTAATGTACTGGGCGCGGGAAACCTGAAGTGTCAAAGCCTGAGTGGCCATGTCTTTCACTATAATTGAGTCCACAGAATGAGCAGCGTGTTGACACGCTAAACGGCAGCCTGCAGCCAATTCACTATGACTAATAAGGTGTGTTTCGGCAGGCTGTGCCGGAAGGCTGCTCTGAGTATAAAATCGGCACGTTCCACAGGTTCCTCCGCCGCCGCACTTGGCCGGCAACTGCAGTTGGTTTTGTGTTAGCGTGGTCAGCAGCGTGGTATTTTTACGTCCCTGAACGGTTACGTTTTGGTTGTTATTGGCCACCAGAACGTCAATCTTATGCAAAGCGCCGAGGCGTACTGTAAAACGTCCTGCTTTTAACAGCATGATGAGCCAGGCCAAACCTGACAACCCAAAGGCCAGCGCTAAAACCGCAACGATAATAAGCAAAGGGTGGTTAAAACTGCCTGTGTCCCAGTAGTCCATGAAATGCAATTTGAACATTAATGCCACAAACCGGCGATGTTCATCGCTGGCTGTTAAAAACCGCCCAGACTGCTGGTCTATATGGATATACGTTAATGCCGAATCATCAAAATAGGCTGACCAGTAGGCATTTTTTTGCTTTGGTAATAACCCACCCGAAGATTGTTCAAGCTCAATTTTACTGAGCGCTGCATCACCGCTGTAGCGTTCAAGTGCTATCGCTTTCGCCCACTGCTTGTCAATTGAAAATGGCTGGCCAGAGACCGCATCAAATAGCCGCACCTGTCTGGGCTGGTAATTATGCGGTTGTGAATAAAGAATAACTTCATAAACGGGCTTGCCGGCCAGCAAAACCGTTTGTATTGACTCAGCCTTTTTCACCGGAAGCTGGTTGACCGGATATAGTTTGCCGGCATATACCTGCCACTCGATACCCTGAGGCTTTTGAATTTTAAGCGCAGGGCCATCATTAGAAAACAAACTCAGGTACAAACCAGTACCTAACCAGATAAGCAGCTGAATACCTATCGGTACCGACAACCACCGATGACTTTTTGTTATTAACAGACTCATTGGTCTTCCCCTTTCATAAGGGGCCGACACACCCGCCAGTAACTCAGAAACGCGCCACTGAGGGCGGCTAACAAGCCGGTGAAAATAGCACTTAAAAGAAACACATTACCGATGGTTCGCCCATCATCTAAATCCATAATATGAAAGCGCCACATCCAGTCAAAGCTGCGCCAGCCATCGTGACGTACTGTTACCACTTCACCAGTGTGTTGTTGCACATAAAAGGTGGGTGCTTCAGGGGCATCAAAATCAATACGCCAAAAGGGCAGGTACCGTCCTGAAGCTTCTTCAGGCAAATTTTGCTTAGTTTCAATCAGCGTTGCTGACGCTATACCGGTGGCGCCCGTATAACGAGAAGCAGCAATATCCCGTGCGGTAGATTCATTTACCGAAACCAGAGTTTCCCCTGTGGTTGCGCTTATTGTTTCAGGCCGAACCGGTGTGTCAGAATTTGCCGCAAATGTAGCAATATAAACCGGGCTGCCCAGCCTGGATATTAAACGCACCTTTGTCGCCGCCGGGTACTGCGCCATAATATCAGCGGGCGATAGAACCACCTCATCCACCGCAAAAACAGGCTGCTTCGTGGTCAGATGTTCACCATGAACAGTATGAATATCGGTAATAACCATATACACGCCCGACAACATCCAGATGACAAACTGTACGCCCACCACCAGCATCAGCCAACGATGAACCTGTCTGAAAGCCCTAATCATCAGCCGTTATCTTCTTATTATGATGTTTAATAGTGTGCTGTTTTGCTAAACAGTAGAACGCCGGAAGTACCAGTAGTGTCAACACCACGGCGCTGGTCATGCCCCCTATCATTGGTGCGGCAATCCGGCTCATTACCTCTGATCCTGTGCCTGAGCCATACATTATGGGTAACAACCCAATAATAATAGTGGCCACCGTCATCATGACCGGACGTATCCGTAAGCCTGCACCATGCAACAGTGCCTGGCGGTAATCACTGGCTTCGATGATCTGGCGATTTTTTTCAGACTCATCCAGCAGCTCTTTAAGAGACTGATTCAGGTAAACAAGCATAATGACGCCAATCTCGACGGCCACGCCCGCTAAAGCGATAAAGCCAACCCCTACTGCCACTGAAAAATTAAATCCTTCAAAATAAAGCAGCCATAAGCCGCCAATCATGGCCATAGGCAATGTCACTACAATCATAGCGACTTCACTAAAGGCCCGGAAATTCAGATACAGCAAAATAAGAATAATGGCCAGGGTAAGCGGCAATACAAACGTTAGCTTTTCTTTGGCCCGCTCCATGTATTCATACTGCCCGGCCCAGGTCAGCGAGTAGCCTGCCGGAATATCCAACTTATCTTGTAGTACTGTTTTTGCGTTTTCTACATAGGTACCCACATCGACATTGTTAATATCCACAAACGACCAGCCATTGATACGGGCGTTTTCGCTTTTGATCCCTGGTGGACCTTCTTCCACGTACACATTGGCAACATCGCCCAGTGAAATACGCTGGCCCGAATCGGTAACAATAGGCAAGCTCATTAACTTCTCGGGCGAGCTGCGATAATCCTGAGGATAACGAATATTGACAGGGTAACGCTCAAGGCCTTCTACGGTTTCGGTGACATTCATGCCACCAATAGCCGAAGAAACCGTAGCTTGCACATCGCCAATATTAAGCCCAAACCGGCTGGCACGCTGACGCGATATATCAACTTTCAGATAGCGGCCACCGGCCACCCGCTCTGAATACACCGACGCAGTACCATCGACCTCTTTGAGTATCGTCTCAATATCCTTACCAATTCGCTGAATAACCGACAGGTCTTCACCAGCCACTTTAATGCCCACCGGGGTTTTGATACCGGTAGCCAGCATATCTATGCGGGTTTTTATGGGCATGACCCAGGCGTTAGTCACACCAGGAAAATCGATAAGATTGTTCAGCTCTGTTTTAAGTTTTTCAGTGGTCATGCCATCACGCCATTCACTTTGCGGCTTTAATTGAATAAACGTTTCAATCATGGTCAGTGGCGCCGGGTCGGTGGCGGTTTCGGCCCGACCCACTTTACCAAACACACTTTTAACCTCAGGCACAGTGCTAATCAACTTGTCAGTTTGCTGAAGCAGCTCCCGCGCTTTACCTATCGAGATCCCCGGGTATGTGGTGGGCATGTACATTAAGTCTCCCTCATCTAAAGGAGGAATAAACTCGCTACCAATTTTATTGACCGGATAAAACCCGACCACAGTGACGACGATGGCAATCAGTATGGTAGCCTTGGGAAATTTAAGTACTTTGGTGAGTAGCGGCATGTAGCCTGCTACCAATAAGCGGTTTAACGGATTTTTCTTTTCCGAGGTTACCTTGCCGCGAATAAAATAGCCCATTAAGACCGGCACCAAAGTAACGGCCAGTCCGGCTGAGGCAGCCATGGCATAGGTTTTGGTGAAAGCCAACGGCGCAAACATGCGACCTTCCTGAGCTTCTAAAATAAATACCGGCAAAAACGATACGGTAATAATCAGTAAGCTGAAAAACAGAGCTGGCCCAACTTCAGAGGCAGCCCGGATCACTACCTGCCAGCGGTTTTCATCGGTTAGCGGGGTTTTTTCCATATGCTTATGCATATTCTCTATCATAACGATCGCGCCATCGGTCATGGCGCCGATGGCAATCGCGATGCCGCCCAATGACATAATGTTGGCGTTGATACCCTGAAAATACATTACAATAAACGAGACCAGAATACCTAACGGCAGGGTAATCACCGCCACAATAGATGAGCGCAGGTGAAACAAAAATACCACACACACCAGCGCCACAACGACGAGTTCCTGACCAAGCTTGGTCCATAGGTTGTCTACGGCGTTATTGATAAGCTGCGAGCGGTCGTATACCGGTACCACCTCGACACCCGGTGGTAGTGATTTTTTAAGCGACTGCAGTCGTTCTTTAACCCCCGCAATGACTTTTTCGGCATTTTCGCCAAAACGCATCACCACAATACCGCCCACTACTTCGCCTTCACCATTTAGCTCGGCCACACCGCGGCGCATCTGGGGGCCCACATTTACCGTGGCAACATCGCCGATGGTTAATGCTGTCCCCTCTTTTACCAGCCCCAGTGGAATTTGGCGGATATCATCCAGGTTTTGAATATAGCCGGTGGTGGTCACCATATATTCTGCTTCGGCCATTTCGACCACCGACGCACCGCTTTCCTGATTTCCCCGCTGCACAGCTTGCTGAACATGCGACAACGGAATACCGTAACCACGCAGCTTTTCGGGCATAACCTGAATTTGGTACTGCCTGACCATACCACCTACCGCAGCGACTTCAGATACGCCATCTACAGTTTGCAGTTCGTATTTTAAAAACCAGTCTTGCAGGCTGCGCAACTGACTAAGATCATGCTGACCGGTTTTATCCTGCAAAGCATAAATATATACCCAACCCACACCCGTGGCATCCGGGCCGAGTTGCGGCTGAACATCATCAGGTAATGCCGAGGCAGCCTGATTCAGATATTCCAGTACGCGACTGCGCGCCCAGTACAAATCTGTATCGTCATCAAAGATAACGTAGACATACGAGTCACCAAAAAATGAGTACCCGCGAACAGTGGAGGCGCCGGGCACCGATAACATAGCGGTAGTCAGCGGATACGTTACCTGATCCTGCACTACCTGCGGCGATTGTCCCGGATAACTGGTTTTAATAATAACTTGTACGTCAGATAAATCGGGTAAGGCGTCAACCGGTGTTTTGTTAAGCGAATAAATCCCGCCTAGCACCAGCATCAGGGTCATAAGTAACACCAATACGCGGTTTGCGACTGACCATCTAATAATTGATTCAATCATATTGCTGTTCCACTAATGCATTGAATGGTCAGAGGCCATAGGCTTGTCTTGGGCCTTAGCGGGCTGACTGCCTGATGACATAATATGAATACCGGTGATCTCAAATCCACCTTCAGCTAGTCGGGTAATCTCAAAATGCAATGACTGTCCTTTTTCAAGGGCATTGATGTCTACACTTTCCCCCACGGTAAAATCCATCACCATCTGCGGCCATTCCCAGGCTTCCACCGGCATGTGATCAATGGTGACCATGCGATGATCGGCCATTACCTTAGTGATTTTTCCCTGCGCCCAAACTGATTGATCATCTTCTTTTGCTGCTGTTTGAGATGTTGGGGCCGCGTGCCCCTGATTAGTCGGTTCAGATGACCGCTGTGAAACAGAAGCGTCTGAGGATGCGCCTTCCATTCGCTTGAAGTCAGAGGCTTTACTTGACTCTGAGTCAATCAAAAACTGGGCTGACGTCACTACTACGTCGTCTTTATTTAGCCCCTGAGTGATAGCGATTTGCTCATCGCTTATCTGCCCCAGTGCGACTTCAACTGACTTGTACTGACCATTGCCTACCACAACCACAACCCTGTTCTGTTGTCCGGTTCTGATTACCGCTTCAGCCGGAACTAAGATAGCGCTTTGCGACGCAGTTTTTTCAATAGTGACATTTGCCAGCATGTTAGGCTTCAAGATGTCATCGGGATTATCCAGCCTTATTCGTACGGTGAGCGTACGGGTATTTTCATCCAGCTCGGGATAAACAAAGTCGACCTTACCCTGCCACTCTTTATTGGGTAATGCAGGTACCTGAATAACCACAGGCTGGCCTTGCTCAATCAACGCAGCATCACGCTCAAACACTTCAGCATTTATCCAGATAGCAGATAAATCAGCAATACTTAGCAAGGTCACTTCAGGTTTTACATAAAAGCCCTCGCGAATATTAAGGGCGTTAACAACCCCGGTTTGGGGCGATACATACGTTATTTGCTGCTTAACCTGTTTTGATTTTTTAAGCGCTTCAATTGAGGCGTCTGATACTTTGAGCGCGTGTAGCTTATTTTTGGCTGCCTGCCTGAGTTTCTGGTTACCACTTTGCAACGCCAGCAAATACTCTTCTTGCGCATTAACCAGCTCGGGAGAATAAATAGAATAAAGAGGGTCGCCTTTCTCAATGCTCTGGCCATTCGCTTTAATATTTAGCTTCTCAATCCAGCCGCTTACCCGCGAGTGAATGTGTGTCAGCTGTTCTTCATCAAACTGGACATAACCTACGGTTTGAATCGTTGACTTAAGCGTTCCCCAGGTGACCGGCTCAGTGCGTACACCCAGATTATTTTCTACCCGTGCAGAGATTTTTACCGTACCGGCGGGGGAGTCCTGTTCAGCGTTGCTGTTAGCGTAAACCGGGACCAGGTCCATTCCCATCGGGGATTGACCCGGCTCGTCACGCCGATAGCTGTCATCCATAGGCGCAACCCAGTACAAAGGTTTTTCAGCCTCATTTTTTACAGGAGTCTCTGGTGAGTCATTTAAAACAGCCACCAATAATGCCCCCAGGCCCAGACCTGCCAGTAAGGCAATAATAACGTTTTTATTCATTTGGAGCAGATCCCTGTTCTTGAGTGAGCGCTGATGTTGACGATGTGGATGTTAATGACAAAGGAGCCAGTAAATAGTTAAGCTGCGCTTTTGTTTTCGCTACCCCCACATTTAACGTCAATAAGGTAAGCTGATTAGTCAGTTCGGTAACGCGGCTACGAATAACTTCAGAAAACTCGCCCGTATCATTGGTATAAGCATTCAGCGATGCTTTAGATTGCAGTGTGGTTTGCGGCAAAATTCGGGCACTATAGAGAGACTGACGTTCATTTAAACGAGTCAGCTTCGCACTGAACGAGGCAACCTGCGACAGCAGCTTTCTTATCGCAAGATGCTTTTCGGTTTTAAACGCCTCGGCATTGTAAATAGCAGCTGAGATTTGTTTTTGCTGCTTGTTGCCCGTAAATAACGGCACATCAAAACTTACGCCAATACTGAACAAGTCTGAGCGCGAATCACCCATCGCGTTTTCATCGCGGTATGCGTACGATGCGTTCACCCCCCACTGTGGTTTGAGGCTTTGTCGGGCCAGCGTCACATCTTTTTCGCGAGCTTGTTGTTCTAAATCAAGGGCCGTAATGGTGGGGTGAGTAAATAACTTTTCAAGTATTTCAGTACGATGTACTTGAGTGTTTAACCAGGCCTCAGGAAATTGCAGACTGAACTCAGGCTGTGCGCGGCGCGGTGTATTCTGCCCAAAATCACGCTGAACAACTTCATCAATCGTGAATAAGGTAGAATTTGCATTGGTTTGAGGGTTGATGAGCCACTGGTTAAGTGTATGCAGTTGTATTTCAAGCTGTTGATATTCTTCTGCTAATTTATCTTCTAGTTGAATAAGCTCCAGTTCGGCAAGAAGCACGTCTTGCTGACTGGCCTCACCTAACCCACTTGAGTAAGCCGTTTCGGCAACGCTTTTAGCCTGTTCAAACAATGATTTATTCTGTTCAATAAGGTCAATGGAGGCTTTGGCCAGGTATATATCCAGCCATAACAGTGAAACCGCCCTTGCAATAGCCGCTTTGCGGGTCTCACGTTGATAGGGCGCAATAGAAGCAGCAATGTTGAGCTTTTGTTGTTCTAATTCTAATGACTGGCCTCGCGGAATCGTTTGCGAAACACCTACCTGTAGCTGAGTCATGTTTTCCTGCGAAAAACTGCCCGAGTCTACGGGTAAATTCAGCATACCTATTTTCACCACAGGGTCGGGCAAGGTGCCTGCCGCTATCGCCTTTTGCTGCAGGGCTTGTTGGGAAAGTTGACTGCCGTTTAGCCAGGGGTCGTTTTCAATCGCTGTGGTGATCAATGAATCCAGAGAGGGCAGCGATTGCGCGCCAACACTAGCCGTAACTGCGAACGATAGCAGAGCCAGAGCGACCTTGAGTTTGTGTGTGAAAGCCGGCATTAAAATTGTTCCTCATAGGCATCAATTTGTGCATATGTGCTATGGGTACCATCCTTGTGCAAAAGAAGTATTTGATAAGGCTGGAATCGATCGCCCATTTCCATTCCCGGGCTGCCCATTGGCATGCCGGGTACGGCAAGACCTATCGCGTCAGGTACCGGGCTATCGATAAACTTTTGTATGTACCGGGCCGGGATATGACCTTCAAACACGTAGCCGTCACGGCTTATAGCGGTATGACAAGATTGATATTGAGAAGCAACCTGATACTGGCGCTTTATATCAGACAAATAAGCGGTATTTTTGACCCCCGCATTAAGCCCTTCGGTATGGATGTGTTGTACCCATTTTCCACAGCATCCACATGAAGGGGATTTAAACACAGTAAGCGCTGCTGGCGATTCTTGGGACAGAGCCTGAATCTGAGAGTTAGGTTCAGTTTGGGCAGATTCGGTCTGGATAGACTCAGGTAGAGTGGATTGCGCGTAACCTGCGCTTGAAAATAAAAATAACATCGCGCCAAGCGAAAGAAAAATGTTGAACATGCGTGCCTCTGATTACAGCCAAATTTAGTGCTTAAAGTGAACAATTCACTTCACATAAAAATAGTAAAACCCAACGGTAATGTGCCATACAGCAGACACACTTATCCTGGGGCTAGGCTGGTATAGGAGGACGATACAACGAACTGGAGATTTGGATAGGAGCGCGCAAACCTGCGTGCTTAATGGCATTATCACTATGAAAAGACAGCGCTAATGCATTATCAGAGCTAAGTGGAGTATAAGCAGAGCAGGCATTTGCCGGGCAAGCGCAGGTCATTTGGCAACACTGCGAGTGATCAACTGTGTCAGCGCCCATGTCCATAGCAACGCTTTGAGTACCGACCATTAGCATATGCTCACTATGCGTATCGCTGGGCATTTCACAAACCATAGTATCCATAGCCGACGTTTGCCATGTTAAGGCAGTCAGCATGATCAGACACACAATTTGAGACCAACGTTTTTTCATAATACCCTCTTGATACGCCTTTATGATATACAAATTTGTGTGCTGCTGTAAAAGAAAATCATTAAAAAGTAATCTAAAGTTGAAAAACATTGGTATTAGGTAAGGCTAGACAAGATTTTTGTTTTGAATTGCTGGTTAAGTCGCCTAAAGGCGATAAAAGGTCTATAAACGTGCTATGAAAAGTATCTTCGGTAAAGTTTTCATCGCTTTTGCGCTACTGCTTTTATTTGCAGGAAGTGCGGCTGCGTGTTCATCCGATACCGTTGCATCACCCAAAGACCCGGTTACCCAACTTTCAGAATATCGTTTACTACAGTCCGAGACCCCTTCTTTCTTAAAGAGCTCTCAAGCTACAAGCTTAGCCGATACGACCAAAAACACATCTCATCCAGATTGCTGCGAAAAGATATGCAAATGCAAAGCAGTATCGTGTCATGCCGTGTTTGCTATGGTTTCCTCATATCAAACGCTTACCGCTCAGGCATTTAACGAGCTCAGCGTATTCACAGAACATCGCGTTGCAAAACGTTTCATTGCGCCTTTATTCAGACCTCCGATTGCCCCTCTACACAGCTAATATAAATACGTTAAAAGATTTTATTTAAATATAGCCATATTTCATTGAGAGGTGGTGCTGCTTATTCTTATCAGCCCCCTGTATATCGGTGAAATGGCATATGAGTTTTGGAGGAACCTTGCTATGCAGGATATTGCTCAAGGTAGAAGAAAGTTTGTATTAGGTGCGTTAGGGGTGGGTGCTGCCGCTGCGCTTTCTCGTGTAGCGCCAGTTTGGGCAACACCTCAGGGCCGCAATTTTAAAGATCAGGTGCTTACCAGCGACGTCATACATTTAGACATTGCTAACGCCCGCATGCCTATTGGCCACAAGTCCGGTAATGCAATTGCTATCAACGGACAAATGCCAGGCCCACTAATAAGGCTACGCGAAGGACAGCGTGCAAACTTGCACGTATCCAATCAATTAAACGAAGATACCTCGATTCACTGGCACGGCATTTTGCTTCCCGAAAATATGGATGGGGTGCCGGGGGTTTCGTTTGCCGGTATCAAGCCCGGCGAAACATTCAAATATGCATTTGATGTAGAGCAATATGGCACCTACTGGTATCACAGTCATTCAGGATTACAGGAGCAGCGCGGGCACTTAGGTCCTTTGATTATTGAACCTAAAGATGGGGATATAGGCGCAGACCGCGAACATACTATTGTGCTTAGTGACTGGACGTTTGAAGATCCACACGATGTTTTAAGAAAACTGAAAGTGGCCGAGGGTTATTACAACTATCAAAAGCGCACAATATTCGACACGCTCGATGACGTAAGTGAACAGGGGCTGGCAAAAACCTGGAAACAACGTGAAATGTGGGGGGACATGCGCATGAGCCCCAGAGATATTGCTGATGTAACCGGCAGTACCTATACCTACCTTATGAATGGTCGGACGCCGGATGATAACTGGCAGGCGCTATTCTCGCCGGGTGAAAAAGTCAGGCTGCGTATTATCAATGGATCTGCCATGACCTTTTTCGACTTCCGAATTCCTGGATTAGAAATGACCGTAGTTGCTGCCGATGGGCAGCCTGTAAAGCCCGTTAAAATTGACGAGTTTCGCATCGGTGTAGCAGAAGTTTACGATGTTATTGTTGAGCCTAAATCTGCCAAACCCTTTACTTTTTTTGCTGAAAGTTTTGATAGAAGTGGTTTTGCCCGCGGTACCCTTACCCCGCAACTTGGAATGTCAGCCCCTATTCCTGCTCGTCGCGAAATGACCGAACGCGGTATGGCTGCAATGGGTATGGGTAGCATGAAGATGAATGACAATTCAAGTGGTATGAACATGGGCTCTGACACACAGGGCAGCATGCAGAACATGGATAAAATGTCAGGCTCAGGTCATCAAAGTAAAACTTCCGCGCATTCCCACGCAAACGCAGAAAGCGGTGCCTTGCCTGTAGAAAACATCACGATTGAACATGATGATGACCACCATGGAGCCGGGGCGGCAATGATTGCTCAAAATCCTCAGTCCAGACTTGATGAACCAGGTATAGGTCTTGAAGATGCTCCCCGGCGCGTTCTTGTCTATGCCGATTTAGAAGGGGCGCATCCCTGGCCAGATGAACGAGAACCTTCCCGACAAATTGAACTGCATTTAACTGGCAATATGGAACGTTACATGTGGTCGTTTGACGGAGTGAAATACAATGAAGTCGATGGGCCCGTTAACTTCAAATTTGGAGAGCGTTTACGACTTGTCATGGTGAACGACACTATGATGGACCATCCGATTCATTTACACGGAATGTGGATGGAGCTTGAAAACGGCAATTATCCTCGTCCACGTAAGCACACTATTAATTTGAAACCAAGTGAAAAAGTATCGCTACTGATTACCGCTGATGCGCCTGGCAACTGGGCATTTCACTGTCACCTACTTTATCACATGGAAGCCGGTATGTTTCGTGTGGTCAATGTGTCGTAAGGAGCAAATTATGAATAGTATCAAAAAAAGTATTTTGCTTGTGGGCACACTAAGTTGCTTCAGTACACAAGCTCAGGTTAAACCCGAATGGCCTTCTCCTGTGCCTGAAATTATCACCGGACAGGTGTTTTTTGACCGGCTGGAATTAACGCGCACTAACGCCCAGGAAAACCGGGCAGTGTGGGATATGCAGGCGTGGTATGGAAGCGACTATCATCGCGCGGTATTTAAAAGCGAAGGGGAAAATACTCAAAATGACGGTAAGCCCACCGATCTTGAAAGGGCTGAACTTCTGTATGGATATTTAATTTCACCATTCTGGTCTTTCCAAGTTGGCGCTGGTGTAAAAGGAGAATTATCCTCAGAAAGTAATTTAGAAGAATACGCTGTATTTAGTTTTTCAGGATTGGCACCCTACTGGTTTGAAATGGAAAATTCATTAAGGATAAACAAAGAAGGTGATATTCAATTTGTGGGCGAAGCTGAATATGAGTGGCTGCTATCGCAAACCTCTTATTTACAACCAAGAATTGAATTAGTTGCCAATATAACCGACTCTGAAAAATACGATCGAGAAAGTGGCTTTAGCGATATAAGAATAGGGCTAAGATATCGGCAGGAAATTGCAAGAGAATTCGCCCCTTACATTGGAGTTTACTGGAGCGAATCTTTAGGAAACAAAAGGGATAAATTAAAAAGACTCGGTGAAGATACATCAGAAAAAGGAATAGTCATTGGCGCCAGACTTTGGTTTTGAATTAACTATTCACAGTATACATTAATAGTTTTTTAGAAAGAAAAAACAAATAAAAAAAGGCCGGCAATAACTTGCCGGCCTTTTTTATAGAATGAGAAGAAGGTACTACTTTTTGCCTTCAAGGCTACTCAAAATATCTTTGAAGCTTTGTTTATTCTCATCTTTACTGTCGGCTTTATTACAGCCCCCTTGCGTCTGATTTTGCTCAGTTTTAGGCTGAGTAGTAAGAGAGTTTGTAGAAAAAAAGTTTGAATATAATTGCATAATGTCACCGTTTTGTTCACTCAATTTCTCTACAAAAAGCAGAATTTATGCCACCCTCTACCAGAACAACATAATCAACGCCCCTACTATCATAAACAGGTTCTCTGACAGTGAGATAAAGCCTAAGGGCACGTTGCTGTCGCCACCTACACAGGCACATTTCAATTCTCGCTTGTCTATGTACACGGCTTTAATCACCGATACCGCCCCCACCGTACCGATAAATAACGAGAAAGGTGCAACGATAAGCGCGGGCAATTGTGCCACCATACCAATACCGACATAAGCTTCGACAAACGGGTAAATATACCCGTATCGAACCCATTTCATTGCCAACAAATCGTAAGTAATGAAAGAGTTGGTAAAGCTATATAGGTCCTGAAGTTTCTGAACCGCTAACAGCGTCATAGAAAACGCTATAAACAGCATCAATGTTCGAATAGAGAAAAAGTCACCTGATACAAACCATTGAAGTGCAAGTGTTAATAGCGCGGCTACCGAGAATATAGCGATAACCGGTGTATAGGTGGTGCCCTGCTGACCAGCTTCATCTTTATCAAAAAACTCACGCAGCTCGTCGTAGCCACCCACGCGCTTATTGTCTATAAAGGTTTGCGGGGTTGTTTCAACATCATGCTTTTCTTTAAAGCGGTCAGTTTCTTCCCGAGACGTTAATTTATGGTCTTCAATATCGTACCCTTCTCTTTTTAACAGGTCGACAGAGCGCAGGCCATACGGACAAATATGCTCATCGGTAACCATTCGATAAATGATTGCTTTCTTGCTCATGAAATATGCTCCGGTTATAGCTTGCCTTCAAAGTCAGGAATGGGGCGATTTGCAGCCTCTGTAGCAGTTTTGGCCTTGCCATTTTTTTCGATATCGTCAATCAGCCATTTCATTTCTTTAATTTCTTTGCGTTGCGCCTTGATAATGCCATTTGCTAATTCTCTGGTGCGTTTGTCTTCAATATTCGAACGCTCACTGGTAAGAATCGCGATTGAATGGTGCGGAATCATGGCTTTCATGTAAGAAGTATCTGATACGGTGGTTTGCGACCGGACCAGGAATACGCCTAAAATGAATATGATAAAGGCGCCGACAAAAATACTGATATTTAACTTTTTGTTACTATACATACCCAACATAAATGCCAACATAATAATGGCCATAACTGCGCCCATATAAATGGCCATATAGGTTCTTGTTTCACTAAAGAAGACATGTGACATAGCATATGTATTTAAATACATTAATCCGAACATCGCGATTGTCGATGTTGCAATCATTGCAAAAAACTTTGAATATTTCATACTTGAACCCTCTATAAATTATCAGAGTGATAGTTAAAAGAATTTGTACTTTCAAAACCAAACAAAGGTTTAATAATCGAATTTATTGCAGGGTGTAAACAACGGCTGTAAGAACGAAAGTTAACCTTAAACTTGCTGTTAAGATTGGTATTTAAAATTTTCGGCAGTTTTAGACGCAAGTAATTTAATCCATGATAGCTCAGAAATTAATTCTGCGCTGAATGTTGGGGTAACTGTGAGACAGAGACTATTTCATTAGACCCGTACTCAGGTAATAACTGCATCACTCATGGTTAAATGGTGAGAAGGGCTCTACTGCCTGTTGGTTGTTCTCTAATAGCCACAAAAAGTATTACGATGATATACTGGGAATAGTTCGAAAGAAAACGATACCAGATAGAAGCCTATCTACGCGAGGATTTGAGTTATCGGGATGGACTTCCCAGTTGACTAAGGCCGGACCTTTTGCTTGCCATAAATACTGCCCAGCGCTATATAAGCCAAATGAGATCGAGGCACTGTCCCCCGTTTATGAAAGGGAAATTTTATTTCGAATATTACAAGGGCCACTTGGTTGGATGCTGCGCGATATTGCTACGCCGGATGCGGCACTTGCCCGTATTAGCGTGGCGATTAATTGGCTGAGAGGAAACTTCGAAAAGTCTATCCCGATAGAAGAACTTGCAGAGATGGCATCATTAAGTGTGTCGGCATTTTACCGACATTTTAAGTCGGTTACAGCCCTAAGCCCATTGCAGTTTCAAAAGCGTATACGCCTGCTTACAGCGCGCTCTTCGTTGTTAGCCGGAGAAGGGAATGCGACTACTATTGCTTTTGGCGTTGGTTATGAAAGCCCCAATCAATTCAGTCGAGAATATGCCAGATTCTTTGGCCTGCCTCCGTCTAAAGATATTGCAAGGTTTAGACTCAGATAGCGGGTGCCAAAAAGGAACGAGTGAACCCAAGATTCAGCGTCTGCAATTCCTTATCACCTCTAGTTTAGGAGCTAATGAGCGAAGAAATGCCTATTCCTGTCAGGTTTGCTACGCTCAAAACCCGAGAAGCAGGTAAACCTGCAAATGCTGCGGCCGATAGCCCTTGCAGAGAAACGACTATATAGTCAGCCAATTCTTCAGCTTTGTCTGGTTGTTTCTGAACTATGAAATTCTTAATAAACTCACGAGATAATTTACAGTAGTAGTTCGAGATCATTCGTGCTTTTTGATCCGCTGCACGCATTCCCTCAGCGACCATGCAGCCACGTTCTGTTTCTGAACGAACGTATAAACAGGCTGCTTGATGTACTAACTCTTTAAGTGCGTCCGAAGTGTCTCTTTCAGGCGCTAAAATTTCATTCACAGGCAAATTATTTTCTGCGATATAGGCCTCTATGGCAAACTCAAATAAATTTGCCTTACTGCCGTATGCTGCATATAAACTGGGAGGATTGATATTTAATGCCTGAGTCAGCTTAGCTATACCCACTGCATCAAACCCGCACTCATGAAACAAACTTTTCGCCACTGCTATACCCTTACTCCGATCAAAGGTTCGTCTGGATGTTTGTTTTTCAATGCGCTCTTGATATGAAATATTTGATGTAAACAACTATGCCTCCTAGATAAAAACGCTATTGACAGATCAATCTTTAGTGGTCACTATAGTATGCTATAGTAGTCACTAAAGAAGGTATTGTATGCTGAATTTGAATGGAAAGGTAGCGCTTGTCACAGGAGCAAGTAAAGGGATTGGTTTTGCTATTGCTAAAAAGCTGGCTGATGAAGGTGTAAAAGTAGTATTGACAGGAAGGGGAAAGCCAGAACTAGATATCGCAGTAAATAAAATTGGTGGGGATACTGTTGGTATTGCATCCGATGTCACGAGCCAAAGTAGCTTAAACGACCTGTTTTCCGAAATACGAAATCAATTTGGCCGGTTAGACATTTTGGTAGCAAACGCAGGTGGCGGAGAGCACGCTCCTCTGGGCCAAATCACTGAACAGCAAATCGACAAACAATTTGCGACGAATGTGAAAGGAGTTGTGCTTACTATGCAGGGAGCTTTAGCCGTCTTTGGTTCATCAGCTAGCGCTATTATTATTGGTTCATCTGCTTCGATAGATCCTGGTCCAACAATGAGTATTTACGGTGGGACTAAAGCTGCGGTTAGAAATATGCTACGTTCTTGGGTTAGCGAACTAAAAGGGAAAGGGATCCGCATTAACATTGTAAGCCCAGGCCCAACGAATACCGATTCTCTGCGAGAAGCCTTTGGTGAGCATGCAGAAGAGGGAATGGCCTTTTTGAAAAATAAGAGCCCCATTGGCAGGATTGGAGAACCAGAAGAAATCGCATCGGTTGTTGCATTTCTGGCAAGTGATGCCTCCAGTTATGTGAATGGTGTGGAGTTATTTGCCGATGGTGGCGCATCTCAAACCTAAGAGTGAATTCACTATGAGTGTATTAGACCATATAGAAATCCCCGTAGCGGATGGGGCATTAGCAAAGCTATTTTATTCACGCACTCTTTCTGCTCTGGGGTTGTCGATTGTCATCGACATCCCATCACACCGTAATAAATTCGGTGGCATGCGCTGTGGATATGGGATAAATGGTTACCCTTGTTTCTGGATCCACGATCAGGATAGTCCTGCCGCCTGTATACACATTGCTTTCAAGGCAGATTCAACTGAACAAGTGAATGAACTATATAAGCTCGCCTTGATAAATGGAGGGAGTGACAATGGACCACCAGGAATCAGACACCATTATCACGACGATTACTATGCTACTTATGTATTTGACCCAGATGGAAACAATATAGAATTTGTTTATCAATCAAAAATTTAGCGTACAGAAAACGTTGATAGCCACGTCACGCTTAGTGCAACCGAGATAGCATCACAAATATGTGCCAGTTGATGACCAAACTTACCGTTATGATCCTGCCATTTATTTTGTTATCTCAGTGGATTTACCAGCAGTCGGGCAAGTGCATCCCTTGGCTGATGGTGGGTCGTATCTAGCAGTTAGCCTGACGCTTGCCCCAGTCACAACAGAGTTGTTAGATGCATGGCTTCGAATGGATAAGCCAAACGAAATCGCAGCACGATCCCCCGTTTATGAAAAAGAAATTTTATTCCTGATATTAGAAGGCCCACTGATCTTCCCCCGATTTTATAGACTCTACCCTTACTTTTGAATAGACCTTTTCTTACTCTCTCATTTTCCGCTCTATTGAATAACTTGCTTGGTCCGCTTAGGGCGTTTAGCTGAAGTTACAGTTAGAGGTGAGCGATGACCGCTATTTGCACAAAGCGGCACTCTTACCTTCATCGATAAGGTAATAGAAGAAATGCCATTCCCGATACAGCGAGTTCAAGCTGATCGCGGAACGGAGTTTTTTGCTGAAGAAGTACAGCTCAAATTGATGGAGCATGGCATTAAATTTCGCCCTAATAAGCCAGGCTCACCTCACTTAAATGGCAAAGTTGAAAGGTCACAAAGAGCTGACAAAGAAGAGTTTTATTCGACCGTTAATTTGGATTTGGAAGAACTCAAAAACGAAACGTTACCTGAGTGGCAGCATTACTACAATTGGCAACGCGCTCACGGCTCATTCAAAGGTAAAACCCCAATGGATATAGTATGTGAACGCCTTGAAAAAACACTGCTCTGGGAAGACGTTCACGCTAACTACGAAACTGAAAATGAGCGCATTCAGCTATCGAATTATCAGCGTGATCTTCAACTACGAAAAGTGAAATGATGTCTATGAATCACACAGATAACTATCAGTTCAATGAGCGATGAGCGGAAATTCGCTCAAATACGTTTTTGTACAAAAGTGAGTTCCCGACACTAACTGTTTTTACTAAATTCGTATAATTCAAAGTATCTCAGATAGAGGCAAATAGCTTCAAGAGGTACAACCATTAGCCTTCTTGAAGCTGACTGTTGAAAACAAGTTATTCATAGAATATTCAGTCCAAAAATATCTTTCACATCGAAAAGCACTTTTTCTGTTTTATCTCTAGAGATTTGACTTCCTTTGACCAAAATATCAACTAGTTGTGCCTTATCATGTAAAAACTCTGTTCTTTTCTCTCTTATTGGTCGAAGCATGTCCTGTAAACACTCTTCCAGTATTTTTTTCGTTGTACCGTCGCCAAGACCTCCACTTTGATAGTGCTCTTTTAGTTGGCTGATATAGTTCTCATCTGGATGAAAAGCATCGAGATAGGTAAATACAACATTTCCTTTGATATTACCGGGATCTTCGACTCTTAGGTGATTAGGGTCGGTATACATCGATTTGATCGCTGCGGAGATCTCTTTTTCGGTAGCTCCAAGATTAATGGCGTTGCTCATCGACTTAGACATCTTATTTTTCCCATCCGTACTAGGTAAACGTGATGCATTACTCAATAAAGGTCTACATTCATTCAAAACAATACGCCCTGCTATTGTGTTAACCTTTCTCACTATCTCATTGGTTTGCTCTAGCATTGGTAATTGGTCATCCCCAACAGGAACTAATGTTGCGTTAAAGCCCGTTATATCAGCCGCTTGAGATATTGGATATGTCAAAAAGCCAGCAGGGATAGATCTTTCAAATCCTTTGTTTTGGATTTCACTTTTGACTGTTGGATTTCGCTCTAACCGACTGATGGTCACAAGGTTGCTGTAATACATAGTCAACTCAGCAAGGGCGGGTAGTTGTGATTGAAGGCAGATAGTTGTTTTAGACGGATCAATACCAACAGCTAGGTAATCTGCAACGACATTAAGAATGTTGGATGACACTTTTCTCGGATTATGGGCATTATCAGTAAGACCTTGCATATCAGCAACAAGAATGGTTTGCTCATGAATTGCCTGTAAATCTACACGCTGCTTTAGAGAACCGACATAATGCCCTAGGTGTAACGCGCCCGTAGCTCTATCTCCGGTTAAAACAATTTCTTTTTTATCAGTATCTTGTTTTGAATCCATAGGTATATCTCCTAATTAGAAAAGATTGCTACTGGAGATACAAAAGAAATTACATTCTTAGCTAACTTCCAGCAGCTTAAGAATGTAAGAATTCAGTGCCGCTCTAATTAGAGCGCCACCAGAAGAATAAAGTAGGCGTTAAAATGCATTTCATTCAAACAATCTAACAACAATCCTTTTAAAACTCAACTCTCTCAAAAGTAGTTTTCAAACAGAAAAAATTATGCAAAAACACTGTCCTTGGAGAAGCTAATCCATACTAGTGACCGTCTGTCTCAGTTTAGGGGAAGTGGACAGCTGAAGCATCCTCCGGCTGCAAAAGCATGAGCGAATTATAAAGGTCTGCTTATCGCGCAAAGATGCGAGAAGCGAGAAGCGATACCTTGGATTACATCGAGATGTTTTATAACAGTAGCCTGGATTATCGTTGCAAAATTATTGACACCAGTTGCTGCTGAGGTAGCTATAGCTCCAGAAATAGATGTAGCTGTATAGGTCTGCCAATCAGTTTCATGTCCAAAAAAGATCGCACATGCAACTAATTTGAGTGCAAAATCTTAATACATCTCGCCGTTCTAGAGCGATTTTTCTATTAGAGTATAGAACCAACTGCACAACCAGCTAGTTAGAGTTTTAATACCAATCAGTAAAAACCACTTAAAAATCTGTATCTTAGGTGATTTTTCATGATCTAATCCTGAGTTTCATTTAACCGGAAATAATTTCATATGAAACTGGAAGTTACACAAATCTCATCAGCGCTCACAATACGGGGGTATTGGGCTATATACGTGCTCAATGTTTAATCGGTGTCATAATAAACCAGCGAATTGTCAGCAACTTATGATTGTCGGTTTTTTTTACAATTAAAATGATCCGCAGCATGTAAAAATTACAAATTGCTGATATATATAAGATTTTACATATGGCACAGCTCTTGTATAAGCCAAGGTAGGCTAAGCTTGGGTATATAGGAAAATAATTATGAAGAGCATTTATAAGGCATTAGGCCTGATTAGCATGCTGACAATAGGAATATCAGGTGCACAAGCTGCTGATACTACGTGGGATTTTAGGAGTAGCAATCGGGATATTGTTAACACCGCCCCTGGCTATTATGGTAATTCACTAACAATGAACCAAGACGGTGTCAACCTTGCGATTTCTGCATGGTCAGATACTTATGATATCAGTGGCCCGGATAAAGTTGAGTCCGCTTATGTCACCAATAATTCTTATGGGCTTTTAGCTTACAACCGAAATGGTGGTTACAGTGAACAACATTATATCGATAACTATAAAGACACCGATATGCTGTTGTTTTCGTTTAGTGACGCAGTCAGCTTAACGTCATTAAAATTAGGTTCCTATTATAACGACTCCGACATTTCTATTGCTGCTTTTGATTCACTGCCAAGCCTATCTGGAAGCACCTGGGCAGGTGTAGCGTCGCAGGCAATATTTAGCACAAGCTTCACCGATGTCGGTTATGGTAGTTTCGATCTTACCTCTGTCGCTAAAGAAGCCAAATATTGGATTATCGGTGCATATAAGAATGTATTTGGTGCGGGTAATGACCATGATTATGACAAATTCAAACTATTAGCCCTTACCACCCACAAATCGGACGAAGAACCGCCTGTGGATGTGCCAGCTCCGGCTACCGCATTATTAATGTTGCTAAGCCTTGGCTTGCTGACAATGCGCAAACGTCACAAGTAAGTCATAATTTTCATACCTAAAGCCTCGACCATGTCGGGGCTTTTTTGTGTACACTAACTAGATATAAAAAAGCGAGTTTCTACGAGGTTACCGTGAGAAGTCGATTGAAAGGATGTTTGCTGGGAGTGATGCTTGCCAGCCATACTGTGGTATTTGCTGATGAGGCGCAGTCGTATGATGACGCGCTTACCTCTTTTGTACAAGGTGACGTACAGGCCTCTTACCTGGTACTGAAACAGGTTTTACGCGATAACCCGGATCATTTGCCTTCCAAGCTGCTTATGGGCCGTATTTTATTAATCGACGGGTATGTGGGTGAAGCCATTGATGAGCTCGAAGAAGTATTGCTGGCTGGCGGTGATGAAGATCTGGTAATGCCGCCGTTGTCGCGGGCTTATTTGTTTGCTGGCATGTACAATAAAGTGTTTTCTATTCTTAACCGTCACACATTAAGCGACGATGCGCGTCTATCTGTTACGTTAGTGGCTGGCTCTGCGCATATACGCCTGAACGAACGGGATGCTGCAGTCAGGCTTTACACTCGTACCCTTAAAGACTTTCCTGACTCCTTAGCGCTGCTTAATGCTCAAACAAACCTGTTAATTGATTTGCAGCGGCTTGATGCCGCGCAACAAATACTTGATAAGTCTTTGCAGCTTGATCCTAAAGCACCTTTTACACTGTTGGCCAAGGGTAAACTTGTTGCGGCTAAAGGCAAGACAAAACAAAGTCTGGAAATTTTCCGTGAAGCCTATGCTATCGCGCCAGAAAACCCCGCCACAATGCGTGCTTATGCTGGCGCTCTGGCAGAGGCCGGGGAGTATGACCATGCCAATAAACTGATTGCGGATATTGAAGCGCAAACCCCCGGAGATGTGCAAAACCAGTTACTCAAAGCACGTATTCTGGCGTTAACCCAAAATCAGCTAGCCGCAGATAAAATTTTGCGTGAGCTTACCGAACGGTTGAGCTTATTGACTGATGAGCAGTTGAATGAGCAAATTGAGCTAAGCCTGATAGCGGGTATCGTTGCGTATTTGAATAAAAATTACGACATGGCAAGCACTGAGCTAAACCGCTATATCGGAAAACGCGATGCCACCCCTGAGCAACTTGGTATGCTTACTGACGCGATGCTGCGTACCGGGGCCTATAAAGATGCAGCCAAATTGTTAGAGAAAAACGAAGAGCTGGTGGTTAAAAACCTTAATTTGGCGCAACTAAATTGTGAATTATTTATGTTGTTAAAGCGCCCCTTTAAGTGCGAACAACTGTTACCGGAGCTCACCCGCCGTTATCAGGGGGAAGAACAGTTCGCCGTATTGCAGGCTAAACTGTTTCTTAATACCCGCAAACTGGCTGCAGCAAATGAAATTTTACGTAATGAACTGGCAGACTCCGACAACGAAGAAGTACTTAAATTAAAAATTGCGCTATTAACCGACCGTCGAGACTTTGCATCTGCATTAACGTTGGCCCAACAGCTACTTACGAGATTTGCTGACAATATCGACTATCAGGCCATTACCGCAGACCTGCTGATTCGAAATAATAAGCTTGATGAAGCCACCGTGCTGGTAAACACCATCTTAGAGGACGAGCCCGGCTCGGTTCCAGGCCTGGTGGCCCGGTCGCGTATTCAGTACTATAAAGGTAACTATCCGGCTGCCCGGCGCGCTATCGACGATGCCTTGAAGATGGATAAAACCAGTGTTGCCGCACGCGTACTGGCCGCGCAAATTTACCTTGCTTCTGACATGACCGAAAGCGCTATCGAGCATTTAGTCGCAGCGAAAACCTTAGATAAAAAAGATTTACGTTCGCGAGAATTATTGCTCAATATTTATCGTAAAGAGGGAAATAATAAAGCCGCGTTAAGTGAAGCAAATGCGCTTCTGGCTATCGACCGTTTATCACCAGACTATCATCTGCAAAAAGCGGCTATATTGAATGAGTTAAAAGATGCCGAAGGCGCCAAAACACAGCTGAATATGGTTTACGCTCTATGGGCGAAGGAGCCACACAAACTGATGTCGCTGGCCCGTTTTCAGCGTCGTGCTAAGGATTTTGAGGGGGCCATGAAGTCGTATGAAACGGCTATTCGGTTGGTTCCTTCTGAACCATTGCCCTATATGGATATGGCCGCCTTTCAAATTAAACAGGAACTGCTTAACCAGGCGCAATTAACGATTGAGGAAATCACGCAACGGTTTGGCCCTTCGGCCGATGTTTCGATGCTATATGGTGATTTAGCCGTGGCACGCGGGAGTTTAGCCGCTGGTTTTGATTTCTATTTACAAGCTCTACAACAGGACAGTGCCTTTACCACACCTTTATTAAAAGCATTTACGTTAGCAAAAGACGGTGTGAAACGGCAGGCGTTAATTACGTATTTATCGCGCGTTACCGCTAGCAACCCCGACAATCTTTTCGGGCAGAATTTATTGGCCGACTTACATTACCTGAATAACGACTATACCAAGGCTACGCCTATGTATGAGGCGCTGCTTACCTCAGATAAATTAACGCGCCGGGCATTCGTATTAAACAATCTGGCCAATATTTATTCGCTTACCTCGCCACTCAAAGCCATGGCGCTAATTGAGGAAGCCTTAGCGTTAGAGCCTCGTTCAGCAGCGCTGCTTGATACTAAGGGATGGATTTTAGCTCTGGATAATGATTACCTGGGTGGACTGGGAGTGCTGCGTCAAGCCTATATTCTGGACGCTTCCGACCCTTCTGTGCAATATCACATTGCTTACACCCTGGCTAAATTGGACCGCCAGCAGGAAGCACGAGAATTACTGGAAGAACATGACACTCTGGCAAAGCAGTTTCGCGAAAAGTCAGATGCCCAGAAGTTAGCCCAGGCGCTCTAACCAAACGCTGACTACGAAGTTTGTAGCTAAAGGTAATGATATAAACCAGCTGTTCATATCGATACAGCGACGGGTAATGTCTTTATGTAAACAAGGAGGCGCGCAAGCCTCCTTGCTTTTTCTTCACACTACCCGTTCGCCGGTCATACCGACACGGCGCGGTTCTTTCTATCGGCTTACCCTGCCCAGGTTCCCGCTTGCCACATAAATCGGCTAATGGCGGGTAGCATCGGGTTTCAGAATAACAATCTGATCGTTATCTTCATCTATCCTGATGGTGCTCTCTGGCATGATATTGCCTGCCAGTAATTCCTGGGCGAGCGGGTTTTCAATTTGCGTTTGAATTGCCCGTTTTAACGGCCTGGCGCCAAATACAGGATCAAAACCCGCAGCTGCCAGTTTATCCATTGCGGCGGCAGACAATTCAAACTTAAAGCCTTTTTCAGCCAACCGCGCCCGTAGGGAAGCCAGTTGAATTTTCGCAATAGATTTGATTTCCTCTTTGCCCAGTGGATGAAATACCACAATGTCATCTACCCGGTTAATAAATTCGGGCCTGAAGTGTTGGCCGACCACCTCCATCACCATGTTTTTCATTTCATCGTACTGACTTTCCTGATGTTTATCCTGGATAATATCCGACCCCAGATTAGAGGTCATAATGACCACACAGTTTTTAAAATCTACGGTACGGCCCTGCCCGTCGGTCAAACGGCCGTCATCAAGTACCTGCAACAGAATGTTGAACACATCCGGGTGCGCTTTTTCAACTTCATCAAGCAGGATCACCGAATAGGGTTTGCGTCTGACAGCTTCGGTAAGGTAACCGCCCTCTTCATAGCCCACATACCCCGGTGGCGCACCCACCAGCCTGGCGACCGAGTGTTTTTCCATAAATTCAGACATATCAATACGGACCATGGCCTCTTCAGTATCGAACATAAAACCAGCCAACGTTTTACACAGCTCGGTTTTACCCACCCCGGTAGGGCCTAAAAAGAGGAACGAACCAATAGGCCGATTCGGGTCGGCCAGCCCGGCTCTTGAGCGGCGGATAGCGTTTGATACCGCCGTCACCGCTTCAGCCTGGCCGACAACCCGTTTGTGCAGCACCTCTTCCATACGCAATAGCTTATCGCGCTCCCCTTCAAGCATTTTATTCACCGGTATACCTGTCCAGCGTGACAATACTTCGGCTATCTCGGTATCGGTAACTTTATTCTTAAGTAGCTGGGTTTCGCGAGTTTCATTTTCAGCCGCTTTTTCCAGCTTCATTTCCAATTCGGGAATCCGGCCATACTGTAACTCTGACATACGATTTAAATCAGAGGCGCGCCGGGCAATTTCTAAATCCAGCTTGGCTTGCTCCAGCTCTGACTTTATGGTTTGGGTCCCTTGCATAGCTTCTTTTTCATCGTGCCAGATAGTTTCCAGCTCGCTATATTTTTGCTCGGCCTGCTCACGTTCCAGCTCGATCATTTCCAGCCGCTTGTGGCTGGCATCATCGGTTTCTTTGGCTAATGCCTGCTCCTCCAGTTTTAGCTGAATAATACGTCGCTCCAGCCGGTCCATATCCTCCGGTTTGGAATCGATCTGTAAACGGATGCTGGAGGCTGCCTCATCAATCAGATCGATAGCTTTATCGGGCAATTGCCGATCGCTGATATAGCGGTGCGATAGGCTGGCCGCCGCCACAATTGCCGGATCAGTAATATCCACCGAATGATGCAACTCGTAACGCTCTTTCAAGCCGCGTAATATAGCGATGGTATCTTCCACACTGGGCTCTTCCACCAGCACTTTTTGGAAACGTCGTTCCAGCGCGGCGTCTTTTTCAATATACTGACGGTATTCATTTAGGGTAGTCGCGCCTACGCAGTGAAGCTCACCACGGGCCAGTGCAGGTTTTAGCATATTTCCGGCGTCCATTGCGCCATCGCCTTTACCCGCGCCAACCATCGTGTGCAATTCATCAACAAACAAGATAACCCGGCCCTCTTCTTTAGCCAGCTCGTTCAATACTGCTTTTAGTCGTTCTTCGAATTCGCCGCGATACTTGGCACCTGCTACCAGGGCTCCCATATCTAACGACAATACCCGTTTGTTCTTCAGCCCTTCTGGCACTTCGCCGTTAACAATGCGTTGCGCCAAGCCTTCCACAATAGCGGTTTTACCTACCCCGGGCTCGCCAATCAACACTGGATTATTCTTTGTGCGGCGTTGCAATACCTGTACTGCCCGGCGTATTTCGTCGTCGCGGCCAATAACCGGGTCAAGTTTGCCCTGCTCGGCCCGCTCGGTCAGATCAGTGGTATATTTCTCTAATGCCTGGCGGACATCTTCGGCATTGGGGTCAGTAACTTTCTGACCGCCGCGCATTTTATCAATGGCATTTTCTATTTTGTCTTTGGTTATGTTCAGCTCGCGCAGAATATCTCCCAGCCGACCCTTATCGTCCAGTGCCGCCAGCAGAAAAATCTCGGATGTGATGTATTCATCTTTACGCTGTTGCGCGATTTTGTCGCATACATTAAGTACCATGCCACTGGCTTTACTTAACTGTACATCGCCCCCGATGCCTTCTACCCGCGGCAGCCGTTCAATCGCTTCACTTAGCGCAGAACGTAGTGCATTAACATTGATACCGGCTTGGTCCAGCACCGGCCGAATGGAACCGCCCTGCTGATTGAGCATGGCCGTCATCAGATGCACCGGCTCAATAAACTGATGATCACGGCCTAAAGCCAGTGACTGAGCATCTGAGATAGCAAGTTGAAATTTACTGGTAAATCGGTCTAAACGCATAATATTTTCCTCGCAAAACCTATTGCTAATTTATGGGTGCAGGCCGGCTACGATTCAAGTCGATTAATGAATAATCACTGCGTTTTATTGATTTATATCAAGTCAGACCGATAACGGTAACGATACGTCCGGTGGGGGTGGCGTGATGGTGCTGGGCATAACGATGGGAGTAAAACTGATGTGGTTGTCGGTACGTACACAAACCGCTTTGGGTGACCATCGAAACGCCAGCTGCTGAAAGCTGTGCGGCGGCGATATAATTTAAATCTAAACGAAATTTACCAGCAACGGGATCCGCACTAATTGCTGCCGGAAAGTCTTTAAAACGCGCCGCTAGAGTAGCATCGACCTGATAACATGGGCCGCTGATTGCCGGTCCTATCCATGCAATCAAATCGGTTGCAGCACTTTGCATAGTGGCTATTACACCGCCAATAATGTGGTGGGCAAGCCCCTGCCACCCTGCATGGATGGCAGCCACCTCGCTGCCGTCCCGGTCACACAGTAAAAGAGGTACACAGTCGGCGGTCATTACCGCGCACCATTTGGCCGTAGAGCGGCTAATACTGGCATCCGCCGGCAGATCGTCCGGCGTGGCCGACAAAAGTTTACAGTGGGTACCATGTACCTGATTTAACCAAACCAGTTTATCCGCCCCAGGCAAGCCATTGCGATTAGCCTGCACGTGCTGGGGATCATCGCCTACGTGCATGCCTACATTCAAACCTTGGTATTGCCCTTCGCTGATACCGCCCAAACGGGTTGTGCTGTACGCCGTCACATTGGCTGGCGCTGCCCATTCGGGGTAAATCAGCTCAGGTTTAGTCATCGTCAAAGCCGTTTTCACGGGTATCCGCCCTGACTACCTCCAGTAATTGCACCATATCCTGCGGTAAGGGTGCAGTCCAGGTCATCCACTCTTCGGTTTCTGGATGAAACAGTGACAATTGAACAGCATGGAGAGCCTGGCGCTTGAACGCCCTTAGTATATTAACAAACTCATCGCTGGCACCTTTAGGCAGACGCGGGCGCCCGCCGTAAACCGGGTCGCCGGCTAACGGATGTTTGATATGAGTCATATGCACCCGAATCTGGTGGGTACGGCCGGTTTCAAGTTTCAATCGAATATAAGTATGTGCACGAAACTTCTCTTTTACCCGAAAATGGGTAACTGCAGGTTTGCCCGTTTCCCGCACCGCCATCAGGGTCCGTTTTGTGGCATGGCGGCCAATTGGCGCATCGACTTCGCCGCCGCCGACCATGGTGCCCAGCGCCAAAGCTTCGTACTCGCGGCTCATGGTCCGCTCTTGAAGCTGGGCTACCAGATGCGTTTGGGCCGGTACGGTTTTGGCCACCACCATTAATCCGGTAGTGTCTTTGTCTAAACGGTGGACAATGCCGGCTCTGGGCACTTTATCGATATTCGGCACATGGGCTAACAATGCGTTAAGCAAAGTACCGTCACTATTACCTGCGCCCGGATGCACCACCATATCTGCCGGTTTATTTAACACCAGTATGTGGTCATCTTCATAAACAATGTCCAACTCGATATGTTGGGGCTCACTGGTGGTCTGCACTTCCATAACAGCATTGACCTCAACCGTTTCTTCCATCAGCATTTTGTGCCGGGGGGTTGAGTTAACTTCGCCATTAATAGTCACATTACCATCCAGGATCCAGCTTTTTAGCTTGGAGCGAGAATATTCAGGGAACAAATCGGCTAAAACCTGATCTAACCGTTGGCCAAAATGTTGTGGTTCAGTTACCGCTTCAAGGTGCACGGTATTATGTGTTTGGGTCATACGTACTATTTTATCGTCTTAAAACCGCTATTATAACAAGCTTTGGTGGTTGTTAAGGTAAACTTTGCAGGATTTCTATGGTGTTTGTCTGAATGAGTACGTTAGAATGCGTTGTCATATCACGCATAGAAGCAACACCAAAGACGAATTTGGGGAATGAGTAAAGTATTATGAAGTCATTTCGTTATATGGCGCCACTGCTAGTAGGTGCCATGATATCTGTAGCCGGGTGTAGCTCTTCTGATGATGCAGAAGAAAAAGCAGCCTTGGCTAACATGGGCGCGCAACAGATGTATGAGCGTGCTAAAGACAGTATGGCAGCCGGTAACTTTACCGCCGCTGCAAACACACTAAGCGCACTGGACTCCCGTTATCCTTTCGGTCCCCTTTCTCATCAGGTGCAACTGGACCTAATTTACAGCTACTATAAATCGGGAAAGATTGACGAGACCGTCGCCACTATTGACCGGTTTATTCGGCTAAACCCGAATCACTCTGATGTAGATTACGCATTTTATATGCGTGGTTTGGTGAATATGGAAGCAGATACCAATCTGTTCCAGGAGCTGATGAATATTGACCGCGCGGACCGCGATCCGGCCAAGTCGCGCCAGGCCTTTGAAGATTTCAGACGCTTGATTCAGCAATACCCTGACAGTAAATATGCAGCCGATGCTCAAAAACGCATGGTATTTATTAAAAACCGGTTAGCTCGCTATGAAATTGCTATCGCCCGTTTTTATATGCGCCGGGAAGCTTTTGTAGCCGCAGCTAATCGTGGGCGTTATGTTATCGAACATTACCCTGATTCTGATCAGCTTCAACAGGCCCTTGAGATAATGGTATCCAGTTATGAACAACTGGGCCTGACCGAGTTACGTGATAACGCGATGAAAACGTTAAAACTGAATTACCCGGACAGCGAATATATTAGCTAGTTTCTACTATTGCCGGCCTGTGTAGTGCACACTGGCCGGTGGTAACCTGGTGCTATTCGCCGAAGGTTAACGTTAAGATCTCTTCGCAATTGCCTTTTTCGGCTGTCCTGCACTAGCGACCCTGTATTACCTGTGTATTACGAATCCTATACCACTCCCCATAGAGGGGTGAATTGCTGAAACGGTTGTAGTCAGCTTTAATACCATCACTCGTTACGGCGTTGAAAGATAAGCTGTAAGCCCCGCCTAATGCCATGCCAGTTAACATAAGCCATATTTACGGGTAACCGCACACCTATGTTAAGTGTAGGTAATGGGCGGATGGCAGATGGTAGATCACACGCTGCATTCAGCATCATCCGGTAAAATGCCCAGGTCTTCCAGCACAGATATAATCTCATCCTTTTCCTGACACTATTTGGCCTTAACCTTGGGGAAGTTCACTGCAGGGTAGATAATGCCAGACCAACTGAATGAAGGTGGGATAGTTAGCAGGTAGATAGTAAGGACTCGCTGCGTTAACCACAAAAGCAGCGGTGCGGCAGAGAAAATAAAGGGTACAAAACAGATGATGTGCGTTCAGCAGCTTACTTATAGTGCGTCATATCTATAGCGCATCATATCGAGTTACATATCGCGCTGGCGGCGAATGGCCGGCTACCGGAAGAAAACGTGACTAAACGGATTGAGTAAACGCGCTATACCCGAAGTAAAATGTAATGGCTGATCTAATACACTGAAGACCAAACAGCCATGAGGGTCGTCTGAGCGCGGCGTGTGTGTATGCTCTTCATCCATTGCAATGAAATCGCCAGCTGCATAATGATTAATACCATCATCAAATTCGCCGTCAATCACCAGCGTAAACTCAAAGCCCCGATGGGTGTGTTCTGGTACACCGCCTCCCGGCCCCATATAGATAAAATTTGCCGCCCCCGAAGCACCGATGTCTACCGGCGCCTGCCATAACCTACCGACCAATCCGGACCAATTACCCATCGTCGGTATGAACTTGCGAAGCGTACGCGGCACACTAAATCTGCGCCCATCTAATTCAATCGTAGAAGGCGGTATGCGCGAGCTTCGAAACGGACGGGCTTTGGGAAGCTGAGTAATAGAGGCAAGCATAGAATCTAAATCTTGCCGGATATGTTCGGTGTAATTGCTGGGGCTATCTGATAACACATGGTTCGCCTGCTGCGCAGTCTCTGTTTTCACGACATGCTGACACCGCGCACACATATCACAGTGCGCAGAAATCATTATCGCTTCCACAGGCGACAACGCACCCTGAGCAAACTGTTTAAGCTGCTCAGGTGCAGGGTGGAACTTAGTCATGGTCTTGTAGCATACCCTTCAATCTTTGTAGCGCTAAACGAGTGCGTGACTTTACTGTTCCCAATGGGATACTCAGTTCGTCAGCTACTTCCTGCTGCGATTTACCGTCGATATAAATAGCTTCAATAACGGCTTTTTGTTTAATTGGCAATGACTCAAACATAAAACCAATTTGCTCAAGCGTAATTTGTTCATCCAATGATGTTTCATTGGCATCGGCAGTTTGCTCGCACAATACCGGCCATAAGTCGTCTGAACAAATATCTTCTTTTCGATTTTGGAGCTTGCGTAGCATATCAAAACGGATATTCCGTGCAATGGTAAATATCCAGGTTGAAGGGCTGCCTTTTTCTGCGTTAAACAGATGCGCCTTCTGCCAGACATTGGACATAGTGTCTTGCACCAGCTCCATTGCCAGGGCTTCATTACCCATCTGTTTTAATGCGTACGAGCGTAGTCTGGGTGCAAAGTAACTGAATACCCGGGCGAAAGACCGTTTACAACGTCCTTCTGCTACCGCTACGATGTATTCTGACATCTCACCTGCACAATCTTTAGGCTTAACTACACTATTGCTTTGTTCCAATGGAATTCCAACTAACATAAGCTTCGTCCGCGTTCCTATCTGGTGATAATTATCTACGAGCGAAAGGTTAAAGTGACGTTCCAGAATCTTCAGTATAAATCAAACTTCAGGTTTGCCAGTAAGCATAATAATGCATGTTTTCAAACCAAGGCACTTAAGTAATTCAGCGCATGTTTTCAAACCAAGGCACTTAAGTAATTCAGCAATGCGTTGCAGTTATGCTGTGCCAGAAAATACTGTTTCTGTTTGGCGTCTACCGGGAGCAGTTCTAACCATCTGTTCAACACCCAATACGGGTTCTCAAATTCTGGTTGCTCATACAGCGAGCGAAGATCCGGATAGCGCTCAAATATCTCGTTTAACCTTTCAACCATAGGTGAAATTTGTTCGGAAGGAATATTGCATTGCCATGACTTCATCTTGCGGCACTCACCTACTCTTAGTCCATCGGACTCGGTGACAATATTCTCAACCTCTACACTAGATACTCCAGCAACCTTTATGCCAAGCAACCCATCATCTAATAATTCGAAATCAATTATTTGTGCAAACGTACCAATTGAATAAATATGCTGGTTGGCCTGCGCATCCCCATGGGCATTTAACATACACATTACAAAACCGCTATTGTTAGCACATACTTGCTTCACCATCCTTATATACCGCGGCTCGAAGATTCGAAGCGACATTCTTCCGCCTGGCATCAGGTGCGCAGATAGAGGGAACAAAGGCAGGTTTTGGTGAGACATTACACAGCAAAATTAACGAAATATTGAGGCTGATTACGCCCGAAAATATAAATTGGATCGTACCGGGCCGCTCCCGGCAAAGTACAAATTTTCCGCAATGCTGATCCCATGTGTGAAATTTTGGGTAACGCTTTTATACATTTTACAAAAAGCTGCTTATGTCGCTCATCGAATCATTTTGTACGCAATATCGGGACCTTACAAAAATTTCATCTGAAGATTTAACAAAAATTTACACTACAGATGTAGAATTCATAGACCCGATAGACCATCACCATGGGCTTTCGCAGGTTCAGCTGTATTTCGCTAAGCTGAAGAAACACGCGACTTCGTGCAAATTTGATATACACAACATAATGCCGTGTGAACCTAACCAGGAAAATATTAGCTATGTGCTGTCCTGGACCATGGCGCTAACCTTAAAGAAATCACACAAAGTGATAACACTTGAGGGTATTACCAAGTTAAAGCAAAACGAAGGTGGCTTTTATTATCATCGTGATTATTACGATATGGGCGAAATGGTGTATGAACATGTGCCGGTGCTGAGGTGGTTTATTATTCAAATAAAGAGGAAGTTGCGTTCATGAGCACTATGTTAATCACCGGCGCCACATCGGGCATCGGCGAAGCGTTAGCCAAACTGGCAGCAGCTAAGGGCTACCAGGTTATTGCCTGTGGACGCAATCAGGACAAGCTAGATATTCTAAGTCAGCAAGACAACATTTCTTCTTTACGGTTTGATATTACCGATCAGGCACAGACTGCTGCTGCCTTAGCTGAGGCCTCCTATGACATAGCCGTGCTAAACGCCGGTACCTGTGAATACGTAGATATAGACGAGTTTGAGCCAGCTATGTTCAAGCGCGTGTTTGAAGCTAACTTTTTTGGCGTGGTGAATTGCGTAAACGGTTTATTACCGTCGCTCAATAAAGGTAAGAAGCTGGTTATAGTGGACAGTATGGCCAGGCTGGCCCCCTTTACCCGCAGTGAGGCATACGGTGCAAGTAAAGCAGCATTGCATTATTTCACCAAATCACTTGAGGTAGATTTATGGGATAAAGGAGTGAAGGTACAAGCCGTCTCTCCTGGTTTCGTAGAAACCCCGCTTACCGATAAAAACGATTTTGACATGCCTATGATGATCAAAGTAGATAAAGCGGCCAGTGATTTGCTATACGGTATTGAAAAGAATCGTCAGAGTATTTTTTTCCCCACCCGGTTTGGCCTGATTATGCGTTTTTTACATATTCTTCCCACCTCCGTGCAAAGAAAGCTATCCTTAACTATGCGTAATAAGCAGTAAGAGAACAACAAATGATAAAACAAAAGGTTGCTGTTATCGGAACAGGAATTTCCGGTTTAACCTGTGCTCATCTGCTGCATCAAAAACATGCTGTTACCGTTTACGAAGCGAACGATTATATCGGTGGGCACACTGCTACTAAACAGGTTGAAGTTGAAGGCCGGCAGTACGCTATAGATACCGGCTTTATTGTATTTAACGACTGGACGTATCCTAATTTCATAAAGCTGATGGACCAGCTTGGGGTGGCTCGTCAGCCTACCGAAATGAGTTTTTCGGTTAAAGCAGACAAGTCGAAGATTGAATACAATGGCAATAACCTGAATACGTTGTTTGCCCAGCGTCGTAATCTACTGCGGCCACGTTTCTGGCGCATCGTTCGTGATATCCTCACCTTTAACAAAGCCTGTAAGAAGCTGGTGGCGCAAAATGCCGATGTGACTGGCAAAACCCTTTACAGTTACGTGCAAGAGCTTAACCTTAGCGACGACTTTGCCAATTTTTATATTCTGCCAATGTGTGCAGCAATCTGGTCTGCCAGTTTGGCCCAAACCCGCGCGTTCCCCTTACAGTTTTTTCTGCAATTTTTTAATAACCATGGGCTACTTAATGTCAGCGACAGACCACAATGGTATACGCTGCCCGGCGGCTCTTCTTCCTACATTGCCCCGCTGACCAGAGGGTTTGCTGACAACATACGGCTTCGCTGTGCAGTTAACCAGGTAACTCGGGTTACCGATGGCTGGCAGATCAACAGCACCCAGGGCAGTGACGTGTTTGATCAGGTTATTTTTGCTTGTCACAGTGACCAGGCATTGGCGCTGCTGGACCGCCCCACCGCCGCCCAACGCGCTATCTTGTCGGCTATCCCTTACAGCCAAAATGAAGTGGTAATGCATACCGACATCAACCAGCTGCCAGCCCGTAAGCTGGCGTGGGCGAGTTGGAATTATCGGCTATCTGAAGATATCGATGAAGCATTGGCTCCCGCAGCAGTGACCTACAATATGAACATTTTGCAGCGACTTGAGGCGGCGCCAGTGACCTTTTGTGTCACGCTTAATAATGCTCAGGCCATTGATAGCAGCAAGATTCTGGGTCGCTACTCTTACGCGCATCCGCAATTTAGTCAGCGCATGGTCGATGCCCAGCAGCGACGGCAGGAAATTTGTGGTCAGGATAATCTGCATTTTTGCGGTGCTTACTGGTACAACGGCTTTCATGAAGATGGCGTGAGAAGCGCCCTGGATGTGACCGCTCGCTTTGGAGTTACCTTGTGAGTCCTAGCGCCCTGTACAGCGGTACGGTCTATCATGAACGGTTCAGGCCAACCCAGCATCGGTTTAGCTATCAGATTCATCTGTTCTGGTTGAATTTAGATGAGTTGGAACGACTTGAGTGTAGCGTTAAACATTTTTCGTTCATGCATCGGGCTCTTGTGCAGTTTCGTAGTACTGATTATCTGGGTATTCACAATGGCAATGTGAAGCAGGCGGTGCTTAACAAAATTGTGCAACTTGGCGGGCCTTCATTTAAGCCTGCCGCCAGCGATAATGGTACTGCTGATATGCAACCTGCTTGTGAGGTTTGTATGTTGGGGCAATTACGCACATTTGGGATGTATTTCAGCCCGGTTAATTTTTACTTTGTTAGGCCAGCTGGCGCCAGCTTATTTACTCACATGCTCGCGGAAGTATCCAATACGCCGTGGCATGAACGGCATTATTATCTGGTCGATATGGCTACGCAGGACGACACCCAAAAAGCCTTCCATGTGTCGCCCTTTAATCCAATGGATATGACG
Source organism: Alteromonas indica (assembly GCA_003056425.1). GTDB lineage: Bacteria > Pseudomonadota > Gammaproteobacteria > Enterobacterales > Alteromonadaceae > Alteromonas > Alteromonas indica. The sequence goes on along the minus strand of PYVY01000002.1, from coordinate 298,104 downwards.
TACAAATGGCGGATTAGCCAGCCAGCGGCCAAATTTGCGATGACCATGGACTGCCATCAGCAAGACCGTGACTTCAGTGCAGGTTTACAGCTTCATCGCGCCCCGCTGACTTCGCAGAGTTTGAAAGCGGCGTTATTTAAAATACCAAGTATGACGGTAAAAACAGTTACCGGCATTTACTGGCAAGCGTTAAAGCTTTGGCTAAAGCGAACGCCGGTTTATTCGCACCCCAATAATTAGTAATTAGAAAAACCAGGATGAGACCATGGCTCACGGTGAAACAGTGGCATCTTTAGCCCCTACCGGTTCGGTTATAGATAAAAGCTGCCGTACCTTATTTTTAAAACTGATGTCCTTATTACCGCAGGGGCATATGGAAATCAGGGAACAAGGCAATTGTGTAGCCCGTTACGGCAATGTTGACGATAGCTTAAAGGCGGTTATCGATATCCAGGCAATAACAGCCTATCGTCAATTGCTTCTCGGTGGCAGCATTGCAGCGGGCGAAACCTATATGGATGAGCTGTGGACCACGCCGGATCTAACGTCTGTTATTCAGATATTTGCCCGCAATCTTGGTTTTCTGGATACCTGGGAAGACAAATTTAAATGGATTAGTTTGCCACTTCATAAAATACAGCATTTGTTTCGTAGCAATACCGCTGAGCAGGCAAAGAAAAACATTGAAGCACATTACGATTTGGGTAACCGCCTGTATACCCGCTTCTTAGATAATAGCATGATGTATTCTGCCGCTATTTACCCTGATGCCAACGCCTCATTGGCTCAGGCCCAGCAACATAAATTGCGTACGTTATGCAATAAGCTCCAGCTTCGCCCTTCCGATCACCTAATAGAGATAGGAACCGGCTGGGGCGGGCTGGCGGTGTTTGCAGCCAAACATTATGGCTGTAAAGTCACTACCACTACTATCTCCGAAGAACAGTATGCCTATGCCAGCGAATGGGTGGCCAAAGAAAATTTGCAAGACCAGGTGACTTTGCTCAAAAAAGACTACCGTGAGCTGACCGGCCGCTATGACAAACTGGTGTCTATAGAAATGATTGAGGCGGTAGGTAAACGGTATTTAGGTAACTTTTTTGACCAATGCAGCCGGTTACTCAAAAGTGATGGAATCATGGTATTGCAATCAATTACCATCGATGACAGACGCTATGAAAGCTACGCTAATAGCGTGGATTTTATCCAAAAGTACATTTTTCCAGGTGGTTTTTTGCCCTCGCAATTGGTGATTAACCAGCAGCTTAAAAAGCACAGCGATATGATGATTCGCGACAGTGAAGATATTGGGTTGGACTACGCCAAAACTCTGGACGACTGGTACCGGGCATTTATGCAAGCAAAAGAGCAATTGCTAACAGATGGCTATGATGAACGTTTTGTGCGGATGTGGACATATTATCTGAAATATTGTGAAGGCGGATTTTTAGAACGTACTATCAGTACGGTGCAGTTGGTTATTACAAAGCCGGCGTGTCGGGTGCCCATTGTCCGTGGCTAGGTTTGCCTGCAGTCAATAAAAAGGCCTGGTTTACAGGCCTTTTTTGTTGCTTTGCCCAGAAGGGCACGGGCATGACGCTTTATTCTATCTGCGAGGCCGTTGCGCGTCACTTTTCTGCCACCGTCACCCTTCTGTCACCGTTACTGTTCAATCACCGAGATAGGTTTTGACAACATAGGTTTGCCTTGATTGATATTTATTTCAACCCGCCGGTTTCTGGCCCGATCTTCGGCGGTTTTAGCTTTTTCGACTAACGGCTGGGTGTCGGCCCGGCCCACCACTGACATGCGGCTTTCATCAAAGCCCTTGGCCCGGCGCATTTCCTCTGCCACGGCCACGGCGCGTTGTGACGACAAATCCCAGTTCGAACGATACAGTTCATTAGCAATGTGCTGACCATCGCTATGGCCAGAAATTTCTACCTCGCCGGGCATGTCTGCCAGCAGCTCGCCAATCTTTCTGACAATAGGTTTAAATTGCGGTTGTAAAAATGCAGAGCCGGCAGAAAATGAACCATTTTCGCGAATCCGGATAGTCAGCTGCTGGCCAAGGCTCTCCATTTCCACCGAGCCATCCAAAATTTGCTTTTGCAGCTGCTCGGCGACTTTCTTCATCATTTCTTCTACTTCAGACTGGTCAGCACTTTGCGCAGCCGATGAGGCTTGGTCTGTAGCGGTTTGCTGGGCCTGGCCGCCCCGCTGTTCACCACGCTGTTTTTGCCGACCGCCAGCAGAGTCTTCATCGCCGGCCTGAAACTCCAGCATTTGCTGCGTCATTTCAATCGTTTGCTGCTGTATTGTTTCGATAGGAGTAGGATCCGGTTTACCGGGCCGAAATTCCATCGCGATAACGCTGGTCCCTTTGGGAATGTCCTTTACCTCGATTTTATTTTGTACACCAAACGCAAACTTCATCGACCCCGCGATTTGCTTGAATTTAAGCACATCCATTTCCGAGAAGGCGAGCAACAATACAAAAAAGCACATCAACAATGACATCAGGTCAGCAAAGGTGCCCATCCAGGCGGGTAGCCCTTCGGGAGGACATTTAGGGCATTCTTCTTGCTGTGCCATATCGCTTACTCCTCGTCGGTGCCGCCACGTTTACTGGCCGCCAGGTAATTTTTCAATATACCTTCGATAACCCGCGGGTTCTGCCCATCAGCAATGCCTACTATGCCATCTAAAATCAGCTTTTGGTTAAGCTTTTCTTCTTCTACCCGGTTGGTTAGCTTTGAAGCAATTGGCAGACAGATAACATTCGCTAAGAAGGCTCCGTAAAGTGTGGTGAGCAAGGCTACTGCCATGGCCGGTCCTATGGCCTTAGGGTCGTCCATGTTGGACAACATAGCCACCAGGCCAATCAGCGTACCTATCATGCCCATAGCTGGCGCAACATCGCCCATGCCTTTAAAGATAGAAGCGCCAAACTCGTGGCGTTCGGTGGTCATAGAAATATCTTTGGCCAGGGTTTCACGCACCACTTCTATATCATGGCCATCCACCAGCATGTCTACCCCTTTTTGCATGAACGGGTTGCTTATTTCGGCCTCTTCCAAAGCCAGAAAGCCGCCTTTTCGCGCGGCATCCGCCATTTCTACAATTTTTTCAATTAAGTCATCTGGGGTATCAATTTTGAACATGAATGCTTTGCCCGCCACTTTCCCGGCCCCAAAAAACTGGCCCAGAGTATATTGGGATAGCACCACGAACAGTGTTCCACCGAATACAATCAGTACTGATGGGACGTCGAAGAACATGCCAAGTTCACCACCGAGTATCATGGCCATGACTATGAACCCGATACCACCTAACATGCCTATGACGGTTGCTAAATCCACACGTAAATCCTCGTTATACGAAATCGTTGCTGGCGTTCAGTCTTTGATTATTATGCTTTGAAAAAGAACTGCTTAACTCGCAGCTTATTGGACGCCATCTATACTATCGGCTTCGTATTAAAATTCTATAACCAATTAGGCTATTCGCCAGTTTGTTTTTCTATAGTCAGGTATTTATGCACAAACGTTTGCATATTGCCGGCACCAGGTAGAATTGACTGGACAAACCATTTGACCGGCCCAGTGCTGTCGGTTAATGTGCGCCTATCTGAAACAACCGTGGAATTACTATCGTGACTGACACCAAAGCAGCCCCTTCATTTGAAGCAAGCCTGTCAGAACTCGAAGCCATTGTCACCCAAATGGAAAGCGGCGACCTGCCTTTGGCTGAAGCCCTGCAGAAATTTGAACGTGGTATTGCGCTGTCCCGGGCCAGTCAGCAGGCACTTGAGCAAGCTGAGCAAAAAGTAAAGATACTGCTGGCAGAGCAAGGTACCGAGAAGCTGACCGATTTACCGGATAATACGGCCTCCTGATACCTTCTACCCTTTCCCTGCCCCCGTGGCAATATAGTATTGACAGGCAACCCTATGAATTTTGATGTGCTCCGTCAGCAGATTAAACAACAGACGGATGAGCAGCTTTTGCGGCTAATTTCACAGTTACCGGATCATGCGCCCCGGTTGAAAGCTGCGATGCAACATGCTCTGCTGGTAGGCGGCAAACGAATGCGCCCGGTGCTTACCCACCTGGTGGGCAATACCCTGGATATCCCACGTCAGGACCAGCTTACTATTAGTATGGCTATAGAGTGTGTGCATGCTTATTCGCTGGTACATGATGATTTGCCGGCAATGGATGATGATGATTTGCGGCGCGGTCAGCCCACCTGTCATGTGGCCTTTGACGAAGCCACTGCTATTTTAGCCGGTGATGCATTGCAAACGCTGGGCTTTAGTATTCTGGCAGACCAACCGATGTCTGACTATGGTAGCTCGCAGCGGGCCAAACTGGTATCAGTATTAGCCAGTGCCGCAGGTTATCAGGGAATGTGTGGCGGCCAGGCAATTGATCTGCAGAGCACGGGCAACGCTATAGATATTGAGGCGCTAACCCGTTTGCATCGGTTAAAAACCGGCGCCTTGTTATGTGCCTGTGTGAAAATGATCACCCTGACTAGCGCTACCGTCAGCGAGCAAGAGCGCGAGCAATTTGTCCGGTTTGCCGATATCATCGGGCTGGCATTCCAGGTTCAGGATGACATTCTGGACATTGAAGGCGATGCCAGTGAAATAGGTAAGCCTCAGGGTTCTGACTTAGCCCAGGGCAAAAATACCTTTCCGGCCTTACTCGGTATGGCCAACGCTAAGCAGGAATTAACCCGGCTGCATGATGAGGCGCTTCAAGCCTTAGCCGGTTTACCCTACAATACACAATATTTAACGGCGTTCACGGACTTAATGGTTAATCGTAATCATTAAGTCTGACGCCCTTATAAAAGACATAGAATAATAACCAATGAGTTTAGAGCTAACCCATTACCCAACACTGGCCAAAGGCCTGACTCCTGATCAGTTGCGTAAGCTGCCGCAGGACAAACTAAAGACACTGTCGGACGAGCTTCGCCAGTATCTGCTGACCTGCGTCAGCCAGACCAGTGGGCACTTTGCCTCGGGTTTGGGGACGGTGGAACTGACGGTGGCCTTACACTATGTGTATAACACCCCATTTGATCGGGTAATTTGGGATGTAGGGCACCAAGCCTATCCACATAAAATTATCACTGGCCGGGCTGATAAAATGCAGACCATTCGCCAGAAGAACGGCTTACACCCCTTTCCCTGGCCGGGCGAAAGTGAATACGACACCTTCGCAGTAGGTCATTCCTCTACCTCTATCAGCGCCGCGCTGGGCATGGCCGTGGCCGCCGAAAAAGAAGGATTGGGTCGTAAAGTTGTCTCGGTTATCGGTGATGGCGCAATGACCGCCGGGATGGCCTTTGAAGCAATGAACCATGCTGGTGATATCAAAAAAGACATGGTCGTGGTGTTAAACGATAATGAAATGTCGATATCTGAAAACGTCGGGGCATTAAACTCGCATCTGGCCCGTTTGCTCACCGGTAATTTCTTCAATAAAATGCGCGACGGCGGTAAAAAGCTATTAAGTAATGTTCCGCCTATAAAAGAATTTGCCAGCCGGGCGGAAGAGCATCTTAAAGGTATGGTGGTCCCGGGTACTATATTTGAGGAACTCGGGTTTAATTATATTGGCCCTATCGACGGTCACGATGTAAATACGGTGGTAGATACCCTGCGCAATATGCGTAACTTCAGTGGTCCACAGTTGTTGCACGTGGTTACCCGAAAAGGTAAAGGCTATCCCCAGGCCGAGAAAGATCCGATAAAATTTCACGCGGTGCCAAAGTTCGATCCGGCTGATGATGCACTGCCTGCCTCTAAAGCTACATCGCCAACCTTTTCCGCTATTTTCGGGCAATGGCTTTGTGATATGGCTGAACGGGATCCTAAGCTGATGGCAATCACGCCTGCAATGCGTGAGGGCTCCGGCATGGTAGCGTTTTCTCAGCAATATCCTGCGCAATATAGCGATGTGGCGATTGCCGAGCAGCACGCGGTTACCTATGCCGCTGGGTTGGCTAAAGAAGGTATCAACGCGGTGGTAGCGATTTATTCGACCTTCTTGCAGCGTGCCTACGACCAGCTGATTCATGATGTAGCCTTACAGGAATTACCCGTCCTGTTTGCGGTTGATCGCGCCGGCATTGTGGGCGCCGATGGCCAAACCCACCAGGGGGCGTTTGACCTGGCCTTCTTACGCTGTATACCCAACATGATTATTATGGCGCCGGCTGATGAGGATGAGTGTCGGCAAATGCTGTACACCGGCCATAAAGCGAAGATGCCGGCAGCGGTGCGCTACCCTCGCGGGGCCGGTAAAGGTATTATACCGACTACCGAGATGCATGAACTGGAATTAGGTAAAGCGCGCAAGTTACGTGATGGCCAGAAAGTCGCTATTTTAAGCTTTGGCACGCTTTTGCCTTATGCAGAACAGGCCGCTGAACAACTTAATGCCACGTTAGTTGATATGCGTTTTGTGAAGCCACTTGATGGCGAAATGATTGATACGCTGTGTACTGACCATGCGCTGTTAGTCACATTGGAAGACGGCTGTATTGCAGGCGGCGCCGGTGCCGGGGTGGTAGAGTATCTGCAGCAGCAGAAGCGACTGGTGCATACATTGCAACTAGGCTTGCCGGACCGATTTATAGAACAGGGCACACAGGAACAGATGTATACCCAGCTGGAACTTGATGGCAACGGCATTGTGCGTCAAATAGAGGCTTATCTGGCACGCTGAACCTGCCGCCGGTCAATCTTCTGGCCGCGTAAAATCCTGCTAGCGTGAAAACTATCCCCTGGCGCGTTACGCGCCGGGCGTTTCGTAACTCTTAACCGGTGATCTAAGCCGGTACAATATTGTTCCTCTTATATTGTTACAAACCGATGGCTGCAAGCACCCCTCAGCGATAGTTATCATCGCGCTTAGGCCTGCCTATTTATGTTGATACCCTGTAATACGTTGAATAAGCATAGCGGTGAACACCCGACCAGCGGAAGCTCGACTTACCTGCAAATGGAGCCTGGTTTGACTGCGGATAATGTTTTTATTCTTGTCGTCACCCTGCGCTCTACATCAAAAGCATTCCGTTGAGAATCAATCCATAAGTAGCGCGCAGCGAAAAACGAGAAAGCTTATTGCTGGCATCAGGAACCGGGCAGAAGATTAATTCAATGCCCGGCATGCTTATGCATGAACAATGCGTAGGGCTACATGGCGATGCGCCTTGAAGTAAACCTGCAAAGGTTACGTAACTCCGTAACGGCAAGAGGATCTTTAGAGGGCAGACGTAATAAGTAGTGCACAGTACAAGCCTGACATCGCCCTTTGCTTATGACTGATACGGCAGGCGGCTATGCAATATATAATGGGTATGCGAAATAGGAGAACATGAACCCGCGCCTTCGTCGGCTAAAGCGCAGGGTAGTCTTCGCTTAAAACGGCCAGATGAATAAAATGGCGTGCAAGCTAATACAGGCCATAAATCCCGCCAACAGATCATCAAGCATAATCCCGGTGCCGCCATGTAATCGTTTATCAATGATAAAGATAGGCCAGGGCTTCAGAATATCGAAAATACGAAATAACACGAATCCGGCCAGTAAATGTATTGGGGTAAGCGGTACCAGGATGAAAGTACAGAACATTCCTGCTACCTCGTCCCACACAATAGAACCATGATCATGCACTTGCATGTCTGTGGCAGTTTTTCCACACACATAAATACCCAACACCGCTATAACTGCCGTAATCGCGATATACAGCCATACAGGCAGCGAGAGCGTGAGTAGGAGCAATGGAATAGCGGCAAGTGAACCAAAGGTACCGGGCATTACAGGAATCAACCCGCTGCCAAACCCTAATGCACAAAAGTGAGCCGGGTTTTTCAGCGATACACGCTCACGGTATTGCTTTTGCATCAGAACTGATGCTCATAGCCGGTACCTTCAACGGTGTAAGGCACATTTTTACATTTTAAATCGAGCTTATCGGTATGGCCGGTCACCTGCCCTACGCAGGTAACTTTTACCCCGGTACTGGCCAACGCCGTTTCCAGGTTGCCCTTTTGCTCTTCATTTACTGTGAAAATTAATTCATAGTCATCGCCACCGGTCAGGGCATAGCGATATGCCTCATCTTCATCAACCGTATCGTTCAATTGACTGGAGATAGGTAAACGGTCTACCTGTACATTCGCCCCGCATCCGGAATTTCGCAGGATATGCCCGAGATCGGATAAAAAACCATCGGATACATCAATACAGGCGCTCGCCAGTCGGCGTAACGCCGTGCCGGTAGCCACCCGAGGAGTGGGATATAAATGCCGGTTAATCAGATAATCACGGATACCGTCAGCGACATCCAGCTTGCGGGTCAGAATATCCAGCCCCGCGGCTGCATCACCTAACGTGCCGGTAACGAAAATCCAGTCGCCAGGCCGGGCCGTAGAGCGTTTCAGTTCATTACCTGGGGGGATAAAACCCTGCGCGGTAATGGTCATCGACAGCGGCCCCTTTACGGTGTCTCCGCCAATCAGTTGTACTGAATAATAGCGCGTAAGATCGTACATACCTTCGGCAAAGTCCGCCAACCAGGCTTCGTCCACTTCAGACATGGCCAGGGATAGGCTTATCCAGGCAGGTTCTGCACCCATGGCAGCAAGATCACTAAGGTTTACCGCGACGGCTTTGTAAGCCACGGAACGGGCGGGCGCATCAGTTAAAAAATGGACGCCGCCCACCAGCGTATCGGTGGTTATCGCCAATTGCTGATTGGGCGATACCGTGGTGACTGCACAGTCATCACCGATACCCACTACAACGTCCTTGCGCTGGTAACCGCCATCGACAAAATAGCGGCCAATTAAATCAAACTCTTTCACAGTATTCTACAATGTTGAGAATGTTGAGCCTGGCAGAGCTAGACGCTCTGCCGCGAGCGCTACCGTTCGTTTTCACGAAACTTACGAACCGCTTTATCGAGCGCGCCATTAATAAACTTATGGCTTTCTTCAGCGCCGAATATTTTCGCCAGTTCGATGGCTTCGTTAATTATCACGCGGTACGGCACATCCATGCGATCAACCAGCTCATAGGTGGCGACCCGCAAAATAGCCTTTTCAATGGGGTCAAGCTCTTCAGGCAAGCGTCCAAGGTAAGGTTTCATTGCGGCGTCCAGCCTGGAAGCATCCTTGGCAACCCCACGCAGTAGCGCCTGGAAATACACCATGTCTACTTTATGCATATTGTTGCTGGTCGCCAATGCAAGCTCGACCTGAGCGATATCATTTTTGCTCATTTGCCAGGAGTAGACTCCTTGCACGGCGAGTTCACGGGCTTTGCGTCTTGCTGAAACTTTCACAAAAAATCCTTACTTAAAGGCTATCCAGAGCACTAACAACATTTACCATTTCCAGCGCACCAAGGGCAGCTTCTGCACCTTTGTTACCGGCTTTAGTACCTGAGCGCTCTATAGCCTGTTCTATAGAATCGGTGGTGATAACACCAAAGGAAACAGGGATACCATATTCAAGCGATACCTGAGCCAGACCTTTATTGCATTCACCAGCGACAAAATCAAAATGCGGCGTACCGCCCCGGATCACAGCGCCCAATGCAATAATTGCGTCGAACTGGCCTTTTTCAGCAATTTTCTTCGCTGCCACAGGTAGCTCATAGGCACCAGGCACACGTACTAAAGTAATATCGCCGTCGCTTACCTCACCATGACGTTCCAACGTGTCTAGCGCGCCTTCCAGCAGGCTTTCGACTACAAAACTGTTAAACCGGGAAACGATAATGGCAAATTTTTTGCCTGTGGCTCTGATATTACCTTCAATAACCTGCATGGACTTTACCCCTGAGAAAAAACGGCGCGCAGTATAGCATAACTACGCACAAACAAAATGGATTGATTATTCTTCACGCCCACGGCAATTTTGCTGCCAGGGTAGAATATTAAGGATGAACGTATTCCACCACTTCCAGGCCATAGCCTGACAGCGCATGATATTTTATCGGCTTGCTGAGCAGACGCATTTTTTGTACCCCCAGCGAGGCCAGAATCTGACTACCCACTCCGATAGTCCGTGAAGAGCCCTGCCATTCTTTACCCGCAGGCTGCTGCCCCTGGTCTTCCGCTTCAAAGCGTTCTACCTGGCTTATCAGATCTTCTTCTTTGCCCAGCACCACCAGCACGCCGCCATGTTCGGCAATTTGCTGCATTCCTTCGGGCAAGGTAAGTGACCGGTTTATCGAGCGTGTCGAACCCAATAAATCACTTAATGTATTATGCAAATGGACCCGTACCAGGGTGGGCGTGTGGGCGTCCACCTCACCCTTTTTAAGCGCAAAGTGCACCTGGTTATCAATGACATCTTTAAAGGTATGTAGTTCAAATTCGCCATATTCGGTAGGCAGTTTGCACTGGGCCACTTTCTTAATAGTCGTTTCGTTTAAGTTACGATACTCAATAAGATCGGCGATGGTACCAATTTTAAGGTTATGTTTTTGGGCGAACGTTTCCAGCTGTGGCCGCCTGGCCATGGTGCCGTCTTCGTTTAAGACTTCCACAATTACAGAGGCCGGTTCGCACCCCGCTAAGCGCGCCAAATCGACGCCGGCTTCGGTGTGGCCAGCACGGTTAAGAACACCGCCATCTTTGGCGATAAGTGGAAATATATGACCAGGTTGAACAATATCTTTGGCCTGCGCCTGCGGGTTAACGGCGGCCAGAATAGTAGTCGCACGGTCGGCCGCAGAGATGCCCGTAGTCACCCCCTGCGCCGCTTCTATAGACACCGTAAAGTTGGTAGTAAACTGCGCGCCGTTTTTATCTACCATTAACGGCAGGTTCAAGCGCTGGCAACGTTCCTGTGTCATAGGTAAGCACACCAGGCCGCGTGCATGGGTTACCATAAAATTGATAGCTTCGGGGGTTACATGTTCGGCGGCCATAATAATGTCGCCTTCATTTTCCCGGTCTTCGTCATCCATCAGGATTACCATTTTACCCTGACGGATATCATCGATGATGTCTTTTATATTATTTAAGGCCATAACTGTTCTTTTATAGGGTAAATTATTTTCGTAGAAAGCCGTTTTCTGCTAAAAACGCCATGTCGATACCAGAGGCTTTGGGCTGGGCTGCTTTATCGCCTAACATCAAGCGTTCCAGATAGCGGGCAACCACGTCAACTTCCAGGTTTATACTGCTACCTGCACGATAAGTACCGATAACGGTTTCCTGTAACGTGTGCGGAATAATCCATAGCATAAAGTCCGCGCCATTAACCTCATTTACCGTCAGGCTAACACCATCTACCGTAATACTGCCTTTATGGGCTATGTATTTGGCCAGTTGCGCAGGCGCAGTTACCCATACTTCGACATAATTAGCGTGCCGGATAATGTTGGCTACCGTACCCACCCCATCCACATGCCCTGAAACGATGTGTCCGCCGAACCTATCGGTTGGCCGCATGGCCTTTTCCAGGTTCACCGTGGAGCCTGCTTTGTAATGCGCAAACCCGGTATACTTAATGGTTTCCGCCGAGACATCCGCGCAATAATATGTGTCGCCAAACTCCACTACGGTAAGGCACACCCCATTAGTCGAGATACTGTCGCCTAACGCCACATCCGACATATCCAACTGGCCGGTATTAACTGTTAAGCGGATGTCTTCGCCGCGTCGGTCCAGCTTACTGATGGTGCCTAATGCCTGCACAATGCCTGTAAACATAGGTGATTTATTTTCCGTTGGTTAGCGTGATTTTACCTGATACGTTTGTTTCAGATCCTGGCCCAGTTGGACCTGTTCTACCGGCATCAGCTCAATCGTCTGCGCCAGATTATCAAATCCCGGTAGCGTCACCATACTTTGTGCCTGATCACCCAACAGCTTGGGCGCCTGGTACACAATAAGCTCATCGACTTCGCCAGCCATAAGTAATGCACCAGCCAGGGTTGGACCCCCTTCAACCCATACTTCGTTCAGGTTTCGCGCTGCCAGCATATGCATTAACTGGGTAAGATCAATGTGTTCACCGCAGGTGGCGACCGGCAATTGGTTTGCCTGTGCCGGCAGATCGTCTGCTACCACCTGAACAGTGGGATAGCCGTCATTAAATAATTGCAGGCCTGCTGAAAGACGCGCTTTGCTATCAATTACTACCCGCAACGGCTGTCTGATATGCGCCTGTGGGTAATGCTCAAATCCCGCCTGTAAGGGCCGCACTAATAAGCTGGGATTATCAATAGCAGCAGTTCCACTGCCGGTCAGTATTGCGCAACTTGCAGCGCGGTGGCGCTGTACATCTTTACGCGCTTGCGGGCCGGTTATCCACTGACTCTGGCCGTTAGCCAGCGCGATTTTGCCATCCAGGCTTATCGCCAGTTTTAACGTCACAAACGGCTTTTGGGTGACCATCCTTTTTATAAAACCGCGATTTAGTGCGCCAGCTTCGGCGGCCATAATATCACAGCTAACCTGGATACCGGCCTGTTGAAGTTTTTCAATACCACGGCCACTCACCTGGGGGTTAGGGTCGGTCATTGCCACAACTACCCGCGCAACGCCTGCTCGAATCAGTGCTTCGGCACACGGCGGGGTTCGCCCAAAGTGGCTACATGGCTCTAGGGTAACATAGGCCGTACCATGGCGAGCCTGCTCTGCAGCTTGCGCTAATGCGTGTACTTCAGCATGCGGCGTGCCGGCGGCGATATGGTAGCCCTCTCCTACTTTATCGCCGTGTTGATTTAGCACAACACAGCCTACGCGAGGGTTAGGAGAAGTCGTATACAGGCCCTGACGAGCCAATTGAATGGCTTGTGCCATCCAGTAGTAATCTTGTGCTACGGCGTGCTTGAGGGCGCTAGAATTGGTCATACTAGTCAATCACCCAACCGGGCAATTTCTTCACCGAATTCGCGAATATCTTCGAACGAGCGATACACAGAGGCAAAGCGCACATAAGCGACTTTATCGAGTTCGCGCAACGCATTCATGATTAAGTTACCCAATAATTCACTGGAAACTTCTCGCTCACCCGTTGCCCGTAACTGTGATTTTAGCGATAAAATACACTGCTCCACTTTTTCGGTGCTAACCGGCCGCTTTTCTAAGGCGCGCTGCAAACCTGCGCGAAGCTTATCTTCGTTAAATGGTTCGCGGGAGCCGTCACGTTTAATAACCCGCGGCATCACCAGTTCTGCACTTTCAAAGGTGGTAAAACGCTCGTGACATACCATACACTCACGGCGTCGACGCACCTGTTGCCCTTCTGTCACCAGCCGAGAATCAATAACCTTGGTTTCCTGCTCGCAGCAAAATGGGCAAAACATGCTAAATCCTTGTGGTCGGGGGCGTTGCCCCGACGATTAAGGAGTACAACGCCAAAATACGGCTTATGCGTAAACCGGAAATTGTTTACATAAGTCAGTGACTTCCTGCTTAACCCGGGCTATAACGCTCTCGTCACCCATGTTATCAAGAATGTCACACATCCAGGTAGCGACCTGCTCGGCCTGTTCCTGTTTAAAGCCGCGCCGCGTAATAGCAGGGCTACCGATACGCAGGCCACTGGTTACAAATGGCGAACGAGGATCTTTTGGTACAGAATTTTTATTCACCGTAATGTTTGCCTGACCCAGCGCGGCGTCCGCATCTTTACCGGTAATATCTTTGTCTATCAGATCCAGTAAAAATAAATGGTTGTCAGTGCCGCCGGATACAATCTTGTAGCCGCGTTCCTGCATCACCGTTACCATGGCCTTGGCGTTAGTCACTACCTGTTGCTGATAGGTTTTAAACTCTGGCTCTAAAGCTTCTTTGAAAGCGACGGCTTTAGCGGCAATAACATGGCACAAAGGGCCGCCCTGGTTGCCCGGGAATACCGAGCTGTTCAGCTTTTTATAAATAGTTTCATCACCGCATGACGACACAATTAAACCACTGCGTGGGCCAGCCAGTGTTTTATGGGTGGTAGTGGTAACCACGTGAGCGTGGGGTAATGGATTAGGATAAACCCCCGCCGCCACCAAACCGGCTACGTGCGCCATATCTACCAGCAGGTAGGCGCCTACTTTGTCGGCGATTTCACGAAAGCGAGCCCAGTCCACAATACCTGAATAAGCAGAAAATCCGCCGATGATCATTTTTGGCTTGTGTTCCAGCGCCAGGGCTTCAACCTGAGCGTAGTCAATCTCGCCGGTTTCATCATTTAACCCATACTGCACGGCATTATAGGTTTTACCGGAAAAGTTAACATGAGAACCATGGGTTAAGTGGCCACCTTCTGACAGGCTCATACCGAGTACCGTATCGCCCGCGTCAAGCAACGCCATGAAAGCGGCTGCATTAGCTTGTGAGCCAGAATGTGGCTGAACGTTGGCATAGTCTGCACCGAACAGCTGTTTAGCCCGATCGATAGCCAATTGCTCTACGACATCTACATGCTCACATCCGCCGTAATAACGTTTGCCAGGATACCCTTCTGCATATTTGTTAGTCAGCTGCGAGCCCTGTGCTTCCATTACGCGGGGACTACAGTAATTTTCAGAAGCAATCAGCTCAATATGATGTTCCTGACGGGTTGTTTCCTTGGCTATGGCATCCGCCAGCTCTGGATCAAAATCCGCAATCGTCATTTCACGAGGTAACATGTAGGCTCCTTAACAGCGTTCGATATGGCAACAAAATGAACGCATATTCTAGTCATTTTAGGCAGCATGTATACTGCTTTATGGCCGATTCACCGGAATCGGCCGTGGTAAGATGTGTTGACAGCAATAAGATCAATCGCGATTGGCTTTTTCCAATGCTTTCACCCGTTCAACTAAACTTCCTATCTGATTCAGGCGAACCGTGTTCTTGCGCCAATCCAGATTCTTCATGGCGGGTTGGCCAGAAGAATACAAGCCAGGTTCCGTAATATCCTGCACGATCATGGTATAGCCGGTTACCTGAACATTATCACAAATGCTGATATGGCCATTAATGCCCACGCCACCACCGATAATAACGTATTTGCCAATATTCACTGACCCGGCAATACCGGTAGCACCGCAAATGCACGAATGGTCATCAATAATACAGTTGTGTCCCACCTGGACCTGATTATCAATAATCACATTCTTACCAATTATAGTATCTTCCATTGCCCCGCGATCGATGCTGCTGGACGCACCAATCTGGCTGTCATCGCCAATTTCCACTGAGCCGGTTTGCGGGATAGGTATCCACGTGCCTTTATCATTGGCATAACCAAACCCAGAGGCTCCGATCACGGTCTGGCTATGAATGGTGACACGTTTGCCAATTTTTACCCCATGATAAAGCGTAACATTCGGGTAAATGGTCGTGTCCTGGCCAATCTGCGCCCCTTTGCCAACCACCGTATTGGCACCTACCACAACGTTGTCGCCCAATACCACGTTATCTTCAATCACTACATTGTGGCCCAGCGCCACATTTGCCCCTAGCGTAGCTGAAGGCGCAATCACTGCATCAGTGGCAATCCCGGAGGCCACCTGTGGTGTGGTATCAAACAACTGGGCGATACGTGCAAACGCAGCATGGGGATTTTCATGAATCAATGCAGGCACAGGAC
The DNA here is from genome assembly GCA_003056425.1 of Alteromonas indica. GTDB lineage: Bacteria > Pseudomonadota > Gammaproteobacteria > Enterobacterales > Alteromonadaceae > Alteromonas > Alteromonas indica. The sequence continues at coordinate 282,486 of PYVY01000002.1, read as the reverse complement.
ATGCACCACTGGCCTTTTCATGGAGGATAACCGCGCCAGCGCGCGTGCTGGCAAGCTGCGGTTTATATTTTATGTTGGTCAGAAAAGAGACCTGATGCGCATTGGCCCCAGCCAGCGTACCAACGCCACGAATAGAGGTTTGCCCGTCACCTTGCACCTGGGCGCCGACATGCTCGGCCAACTCGGCCAGCGTAAAGCGTTTTTTTCCTGCTGAGGTCATAGATTCCTCTGATTGATAATTCTCGCCAGTAGGCAATATGCTACTGCAAAATGCCCTTGCCGTCCTGTCACCAGAGCACAAAAAATCCGGCAATTAGCCAATCCGGCTAATTTTTATGCAGACGGCGCGTCTTTATACGGACTTAACTGGTGAAACCTGTGCCAAAAGCATTACAATAGTGGCCTTTAATCAGGGCAAGGACCAAGCATGTCACAGTACGTTTATTCCATGCATCGGGTAGGTAAAATTGTTCCGCCTAACCGTCAGATTCTTAAAAATATTTCATTAAGTTTTTTTCCGGGCGCCAAAATTGGTGTGCTGGGTTTAAATGGCGCCGGTAAATCTACCCTGCTGCGTATTATGGCGGGTTTGGATACCGAAATAGAAGGTGAGGCGCGCCCGCAGCCAGGTATCAATATCGGCTATTTGCCTCAAGAACCGCAACTTGATGAATCAAAAGATGTTCGTGGCAATATTGAAGAAGCCGTAGCCGATGTGGCGCACGCCCTGACTCGGCTGGACGAAGTGTATGCTGCCTATGCCGAAGCCGACGCAGACTTTGACGCGTTAGCCAAAGAACAAGGTGAGCTGGAAGCCATTATTCAGGCAAAAGACGGCCATAACCTGGAAAATGCATTAGAGCGCGCCGCAGATGCGCTGCGTTTGCCGCCGTGGGATGCCGATGTCAGTACGCTGTCGGGTGGTGAACGTCGCCGGGTTGCCTTATGCCGCCTGCTGCTTGAAAAGCCCGATATGCTATTGCTGGATGAACCTACCAACCATTTGGATGCTGAATCTGTCGCGTGGTTAGAACGCTTCCTGCACGACTATGAAGGCACCGTAGTGGCGATTACCCACGATAGATATTTCCTGGATAACGTGGCGGGTTGGATTCTGGAGCTTGACCGGGGTGAAGGGATCCCCTGGGAAGGTAACTACTCTTCCTGGCTGGAACAAAAAGAACAACGTCTGGAACAGGAAGAGCGTACTGAGAACGCCCGCCAGAAATCTATCAAGCAAGAACTCGAATGGGTACGTTCTAACCCCAAAGGCCGCCACGCCAAATCCAAAGCGCGCATGAACCGGTTTGAAGAAATGTCGACCTCTGACTACCAAAAACGTAATGAAACCAATGAGCTGTTCATCCCACCTGGGGAGCGTTTAGGGGATAAAGTTATTGAGGTGTCCGGACTAAGTAAGTCTTACGGTGAACGGGTATTAATTGACAACCTGGACTTCAAGGTGCCCAAAGGCGCCATTGTAGGCATTATTGGCCCTAACGGGGCGGGTAAGTCTACTTTGTTTAAAATGTTAACCGGCGCAGAACAACCGGATAGCGGCAACATCGATATTGGTGAAACCGTCCAGATTGCCAGTGTTGAACAGTTTCGCGACCACATGAATGAAAACAATACAGTGTGGAAAGAAATCTCGGATGACCAGGATGTTATTCGAATCGGCACATTTGAAATAAATAGTCGCGCCTATTGCAGCCGCTTTAATTTCAAAGGCAATACGCAGCAAAAATTCATCAAAGATTTGTCGGGCGGTGAACGTAACCGTGTGCATTTAGCCAAGCTATTAAAAGCTGGCGGTAATGTGCTGCTGTTAGATGAACCTACAAACGATCTGGATGTGGAAACCCTGCGGGCGCTGGAAAATGCGTTACTTGAGTTTCCAGGCTGCGCCCTGGTGATATCGCATGACCGCTGGTTTTTGGACCGTGTGGCGACGCACATTCTGGATTACCGTGATGAAGGTAGTATCAACTTCTTTGAAGGAAACTATACTGATTACGAAAGCTGGATGAAAGAAACCTATGGTCATGAGGTCGTTGAACCTCATCGACTCAAATATAAGCGCATGACGAAAAAATAAATAGCGCCGCCCGGCGCGTAAAATACCTCCTTCTCAGGGGGTATTTTTTTACCTGCCGAACGCGGCTTCAGTGGTACCGACTTGCTCTGCTATGCAAAAGCTATATAGGGTTTGTCATGGCGCAACAATAGGGAATACCCGGGATTGCGCAGCATCGTGAACGTTTTATAGCAAAATAGGCAATAGCTGATTGACCTTGGCATACACAATAGCTTACAAAGAACCTTACACCAACGGAGGTCCGCAATGAGCGACAAACGACACTTTCAGCGGGTAGTGCTAAATATACCTGGCACCCTGTCACATGGAGACACCAGCATTGCCGTAACAGTAGAAGATGTTTCACTGCAAGGCTTACGGCTGATTGCCGACGAACATGCGCTGGCGTCTTTACCCTTTGATTCCCATGACCCTTACCATATCAGGTTTTTAGATGACACAGGCCCGGCTCGGATTGAAGCTTGGCTGGAACAGCTTTATCGACATACTGACCAGCGCAGGCCCACCGTCGCGATGGGCTGCAAGGTAGATCATATTGCCGTAGAAAGCCTGGCAGCATTACGTCAGTTGATTGAATTAAACAGCGGCGACGCTCAGCTTTCTCAACAGGATCTGGATGCCCTGACGGATGCCATTTACGACAACGCTTCGAGCGCCTCCGAAAGCTGAGAGACCGGCACCACTTCAATTCCTGGTAACGTGTGTTTGGGCGCGTTAGCTTTGGGGACGATGGCCCGTTTAAAACCATGTTTTGCCGCCTCGGTAATGCGCTCCGAACCGTTCGGTACCGGGCGAATCTCCCCTGCCAGGCCGACCTCGCCAAACACAATAAGCTCCCGCGGTAAGGCATTGTTCCGGAAGCTTGAGACAATCGCCAGCAGCAATGCTAAGTCGGCAGCGGTTTCACCCACCTTTACGCCGCCCACCACATTGACAAAGACATCCTGATCGTTCATTTGCACATTACCGTGGCGATGTAATACCGCTAACAACATCGCCAGCCGGTTTTGTTCCAGTCCCACAGCCACCCGCCGCGGATTAGCCATTTGCGAGTAATCTACCAACGCCTGTATTTCTACCAGCAACGGTCGCGTGCCTTCCCATATCACCATTACACTTGAGCCCGGCGCCTGATTGTCGCCCCGGCTTAAAAAAATGGCTGAGGGGTTGTTAACCTCTTTTAGCCCTTTTTCTGTCATACCGAACACGCCAAGCTCATTCACCGCCCCAAACCGGTTTTTATTACTGCGCAGCGTTCGAAAACGGCCATCGCTTTCCCCTTCAAGCATCATTGAGCAATCGATACAGTGCTCAAGTACTTTCGGCCCGGCCAAATTACCGTCTTTGGTGACATGCCCGACAATAAACATCGCAATATGATGCTGTTTAGCAAATCGGGTAAGGTAAGCTGCGCTTTCGCGTACCTGGGAAACACTGCCCGGGGCCGACTGCACATCAGCCACATGCATTACCTGAATTGAGTCAATCACCATAATTTTGGGCGTATGCTGTAAGGCCAACTCGCAAATGGTTTCAACATTGGTTTCGGCCAGCATCATCAGCTTGTCGTCTGGCAAACCCAGCCGGCGGGCCCGCATGGCAACCTGTTGTAACGATTCCTCCCCGGTGACATACAGGGCATTGTGTTGACTGGCCATATTGCACATAACCTGCAACAACAACGTACTTTTACCCGCGCCAGGCGAGCCGCCAATCAGAATCGCTGAGCCGGGTACAATTCCCGAACCCAACACCCGATCGAGTTCTTTAAAACCCGACGAAAAACGAGGCAACGCCTCCAAATCAATAGCATTGAGGGTTTCAATTTTTGCCTGCGTTTGCCCGGCGTAACCACTGGTTGCCTGCCGCGGTGAACTGGTCGCCGGGGCCACCACAAACTCGGTAATGGTATTCCATTCTTTACATTCGCCACACTGACCTTGCCAGCGGGGAAACTGCGCGCCGCAATCTGCGCATACGTAAGCGGTTTTGCGTTTTGCCATAAAGTATTTTCACATCAAACATTTCAGAGTATTCTACACTGTTAACTGTATAGCTGCATGCTGGACTCATGTATCAGATGTACAACTAATTTCAGAGAATGTTCGCACTGCCGATAAAGGTGAATAGCAAGCTCTCTTCATATAATTATAAAGCTGCCTATGAATGACGATTTACGCCAATACGCTGGAATTATTGAACAACTTAAGCCCCATGTGGCAAGCCCGGACTTTTCTAAAAGAATCAGTGACCTGACCCCTGGCCTACCCAATGAGCGACGCTTTTTAATTAAAATGGAAGTCAAACGGCTGGCCCGCCCTTGCGTGCGTTCAATCGATTTGCGTGGCCACGTGCAAGGTGAATGTCGCCTGTACGAATTTGGCGGAATTAAACACTATCTCGACGACATTGCCATAAAAGCATTTGAAAAGCAGGTAGCGTTATACGGTACGTTTACCTTTGGGGTATACGAAGCAGTAATGGAAACCGAAAATAATTATCGGGTAATGCGCGATAAAGCCGGTGAAGCGGCTGCGGCTAAGCCAACTGCAAATCAGGCCATGCCAATTGAAAAATACTCAGTGCCGGTGGTTAACCTACTGTCCTATGCCCGGCGCCAACATGAGCGAATGAATTTTGCCGTCACGGTGGAAGTTATTACTTATCACCAGCAAAGCTGGCGCGGCAATAGTGTGGATATTTCCGCCGAAGGCTTACAGATAAAACTGTCCCCGGATGCCAGAATCAGCACTGGCGAAGTTATTGAAATCTTCTTTCGTGGGCTGGAAGAAGAATTTTCCATGGACAAAAAACAGGGTATTGTTTACGAAGTTCTCAAGACGGTATTTAAAAACGATCATCAGTATTTAATGCTTAAACGCCATAGCGAAAATACTGACACGCCGTTTGATGCGTTTCTGGAAAACTTTATTCACGGTAATAAGCGTCGCTACAAAGTCAATATGAGCAATACCATCGACGCTATTTTTAATAAAACCGTAGAACAGTTTTTATCCCCCCGAAGCCCTTCGGTGCCGGTGTTTATCGGTATTGAAGAAGGTAAGCTAGTCCCCCGTTACGCGATGACCAACGAGGTCAACACCGATATACTCGATTACTGGACTAATGAAGCCGATACCCTGCAACTGGGGTATCTGGTAAATCAACAGCGCTTGAACAAGTTGGTGAAGTTACCAAAAGGTGATCGCGAGCTCTACGTATTTTCCTTTACCCATTTACAATATGACAAAGTCTACTTTTATTCGGCTTCAACCATAGAGCTGGATGAAAAAGATTTGCTCAAACGAGTATTTCTTGGCTTTGGGTCGCGTAAAGCCAGTTGGCGGGTGTTCAAACTGACTATGACAGACATGTCGCCCGAACAGGCGCATTCGCCCTTATCCATACCCGATAGCGTTAGCAGCAAAATTAAAAAGCAGAACCAAGCCCCTTCAGCCCGCTTAATGGCCAGACTCAAAAGCCTGCGGTTTATTGTTCATATTACCGATATTACTTCTGATAGCGGCCAGCGCCATTACAGTGAATACACCTATGATCGTAGTAACCTGTCGCATCTGAAAATTTTTGGGCATGCGCGTAATCGCCCGCCTGCCAGCATTACAACCTACCGCTATCGTTACCATGATCAGCGTATGGAAAAACGCTATTTATTGCGTAGTCAGTTAGTTATGACGTCGTTAAATGGAGAACACAGTTGGCAAGGGGTAAGTGAAGATATCTCGGTCAGAGGGTTACGTATTGAGCTTACCCGCGAATTCGACCGGGAAACCGACACCATTGTAGAAGTCGGTTTTCCCAAACTTCAGGAGCTCACTGAGCAGTATGATGTAATGAAGCTCCGCTACCGGGTCGTGTACTATAACGAAGACAAAAATATACTCCATTTGAAAGCCTGTGATGGTGAAACCGGTAAGGTCGCCAGACAGTTCTTTGATAACCTGATTAAGCAGAATAAAGACGCCTTAAAAGCCTACCCTGAAGAAGAAGACATCGCCGGTATAGGCCATGCCCTACGTTGCATTAACGCGCGAAATATCCCCTCTCTGGCATTTGTTATGGGTAAGGAAGGCATACGTTATCTGCCGCAGTCAGCTGTTATCAGCCAACGTGACGAAAGTATCAATCAGGTGGCAGCCCATTTTGCGCCGCGCCATCAGCTTAATTTTGAATTCATGTTCCGTGACCGTAATTTAGAAGCGCCATTCATCCAGCATGGCATTAAGCAAATAAAGCTCGAGCAATTGCCTTTGCGACAGGAGCTTTACATTGCGTATGACCCGGCCAAAAAACAAAGCAAAATGGCTGTGATGCCGCGCTTTGATACGCGTTTTAGCACTGATGAAGCCCGCTTGAATTTTATTAATGACGCCATGGGAAGAGGACAGTTTATTGCGCTACATGTATTGCTTACCACTACCGGCAAGCCAGATATGGATATGCTACAGGCAGAAATGAACTATGTAAGCATGTACGCCATCCACCGGGCACGCGAATTGGAAGCGCGGATCTGGAATATTGTAGCATGTGCACATTTAGTGGATATTACAGATGAAGTACTCGGCCGGTATAATATTGAGCCTGCGCAAGTAAAAGCCAACCGAAGGTTTGGCCGCCCCGCGCAACCCGGTAATAACGCCCCTGCATAGGGGCTGTAGAGGCGTACGGTCATATAGCCGATAGATATAGTGCGGCTTACATACTGCCTATTCGTTATATTCTTGGTACTACAACACTACAACGAGGGGCATAACGGCAATAGCGGCAGCACGTCTTTGGCGGCTTAGAGGCCCTGCCACGAGTAAGCGCCCTTTCCCATGCAACTCAGTAAGTTACCGGATAAAGTAAAAAACCACATAGGCGCCGGCAAAGCGAGCTAAGCAACTGACGCTGACCAAGACAATGAATTTATACCTCTAAAAAATACAGTAATGAGTGCAGGCCGGTATGCCGGATAGCCACATCGGCTTTGTCATTCACCACTGGCTTGGCATGACAAGCAACGCCCAAGGCGGCGGCGTCCATCATCAGCAAATCATTGGCCCCATCGCCCGCTGCTATAGTTTGGGCCGGCTCAATAGCGTATTGTTCAGCCAACTCTGTTATCGCCTGCGCTTTCACCTGCGCATTGACGATAGCTTCACCGACATGGCCTGTTAGCACACCGTTTTCCACCGCTAGGGTATTTGATATAGCATCATCCAGGCCCAACCGTTGGCACAAATAATCAGCAAAAAAAGTAAATCCGCCGGACGCAATAGCCAAACGCCAATTACGCATTTTCAGCTCTTTTACTAATAGCTGAATGCCCGGTGTAAGCGGTAAACTATCCCGTATCTGCTCGAGCTTGGCGAGTTCCACCCCTTTCAGGCAGGCCACCCGGGTTATCAGGCTTTGATTAAAGTCGAGCTCCCCGCGCATTGCTTTGGCGGTAACCTTGGCTACTTCGTCGCCACGTCCGGCCAACACGGCAATTTCGTCTATACATTCAATTTGAATAACAGTACTGTCCATATCCATTACCAGCAACCCTGGCTCTGCTAACTTGGGCTGATGATGCTGAACGCCTACTTCGATATGAAAAGCCTGACTGACTGCCACCAACCGTTCCTTCAGTCTGTCCGCATCATTTACCTCAACATGGGCGCGAAGCACGGTATCGCCGTAGATGTTACACAATGGATGGCGAGAGAAACTTCCCAACGTTACTGTATCGGCTAAGCCGGTAATCATTCCTTCAAGCTGATGAAAGTTAAGTGACTGGGCAAACACAGTAAGTACTGTCCCAGATTCCTCAACATCTAATGCGGATTGTTTTTCCCACTGCCCGGCTTTAAAGACAAGCGCACTACGGGTTTGAAAACTTTCCAACAGAAACTGATGGGCGAAACGCTGAAACTGGGAAATCGGTAAGGCGGCCACAATGCTTCCTGTAACTGTCAACATAAAGCCACATATCCTACATCAAGCCAGCAGACAGCGAAATATTGGCCGCAAGATAATTTTTACGGATTACCAGATTACTTGCTACTATCACTGTATGAGACTGAATCTTATTTTTGCTATTGTGCAATGAACATTGCTCGCAGCCGTCGTAACTGGACGCCACCGCCCACACGCTATTTCGCCATAAAACGCTTGTTTCATCTGGTGATGTTTTTTGCCGCCTGCGCTATGGCGGGCTTTGCCTGGTACACTTATGCGAAACAACAGGCCGCCTGGCTAACACATGAAGTTAACCAACCTGCAGAGGTGCTCGCCAAGCATTATGCGCGCCTGATGGGCGCTTCATTGGAAAATCAAGATGCGCAGGCTTTGGCCCCTTCTCTGGCGCTGATTGCACAGGAAGCCGGCGTCATCAGTGCTACCGTATACGACGCCCAGGGCACAGTATTACTAACCCAGCCTAACCAACCGACAGCATCCACTGCTAACTGGCCCGCGGTGGTCCATATTGCCGACATAACCAACCAAACAGGCTCGGTAATTGGCTATATTCAAATTAAAAGTGATGCGGCGAGACAACTGGAAATACCCTATGAGTTGGCCGCCATGCGGTTTCAAAGTGCTGGCCTGGTTGCCATTCTGGTGTTTCTTACCGGCGTCTATTCTACGCGCTGGTATTATCGCCTACGGCCGGCCATTAAGCGCCGAATAACGCGCCAAAAGAGCTCAGCAATCGCGCCGGAATAATTGCTGCTTAATATAACGATGAGTCTCCGGTATAAAGCCAGTATATATCGGTGCTGTATAGGTAACACATCACCTACACAAGGTTTTTGGAACAGTCAGTTACGTTGGCCCGAATATCCATTATCAGCCATGCCAAGGTCACAAAGGATGCCCAGCTAAATTACCCGCCTAATATCCTATTGGCGCTGAAAGCGTTGCCGGTAATGGTGACGGATTTGCCCAATCACCTGCGATGGAGCCGCCACGCAACGTGGCAAGTTTATGCGCAATGTGTGGTAATTGTTGGGGGCGTATTTTACTGGCCTCGAAAGAGCGCTATCGATTTTACCGGAGCCATGCTGGGGCTTGGGCCAGAGCCATGCTGGGGCTTTGGCCAGAGCCATTCCAGAGCAACGCTTGATGCCCTACTAAATTACCCGCCCAGTATTCTATTGACGCTGAAAGTATTGCCGGTAATGGTGACGGATTTGTCCAATCACCTGCGGTGGAGTCGCCACGCAGCGTGGCAAGTTCATGCGCAATGTGTGGTAATTGTTGGGGGCGTATTTAACTGGCCTCGAAAGAGCGCTATCGGTTTTACCGGAGCCATGCTGGGGTTTTGGCCAGAGCCATTCCAGAGCAACGCCTGATGCCCTGCTAAATTACCTGTCCAATATCCTATTGGCGTTGGAAGAGTTGCCGGTAGTTGCGGCTGGTTTGCTCAATTACCTGTTCGATAGGGCATCCACGCAGCGTGGCAAGTTCATGTGCTATGCGCGGTAATTGTTGCGGCGTATTTCGCTGCCCCTGAAAACCAGCAAGCGGCATATCTGGCGAGTCAGTTTCCAGTAGTAATGCTTCAATAGGCGCTTGGGCCAGCGTAGCGCGGGTCTTGTTAGCTCTATCGTAGGTAATAGTGCCGCCAACACCTAACTTGAACCCCTCGTCAATATACGTATTTGCCACCTGTTTACTGCCAGAAAAAGCGTGAATCACCCCACCCTGGCTAAATCGGGTATGTTTAATCATCTCAATTAACAAGTGATGAGTTTTACGATGATGCAAAATTATGGGTAAATGATATTCAGCAGCCAACGTAAGTTGTTGTTCAAGCCTATCTTGCTGGGTTTTCATTGGCGTCTCGACAGTAGCGTCCAGTCCTGCTTCGCCTATTGCCACTAATTGCCGGTGATGTTTGGCTACATAGTGCGACAGCGTATCGAAAGCTGAAGCTGTCATAGTTTGCGCAAAATAAGGATGCAAACCAAATGCGATATCAACATCAGGCAAGTCTTTGTGAAGTTGTAGCTGGCGCTGCCACCCTTGTTCGGTGGTGCCGGGAATCAGAAAATGTTTTACCCCTTGCTCCCGACTACGCTGTAACACAGAGGCTAGATCGTCAGCAAAGGTGGTGAAGTCTAAATGGCAGTGGCTATCAATCAAGTGCATGGTTAGGCGCCAGCGCCATTAGGGCATTAAGCGTTGGGTAGACCAGTTGCCCTGTGCATCCTTATTGTATTCGAACCTGTCATGTAAACGGTCTTCACCGCCCTGCCAAAATTCTATTTGATGCGGCGCGACTAAAAAACCACCCCAAAAGTCCGGAACCGGAAGTGTTCTGTCAGCAAACTTCTGTTTTAATTGAGCGAACTGGGTAAGCAACAATTGACGGCTGGAAATAGGCTGACTTTGCCGCGAGGCAAAAGCTGCCAACTGGCTATCTTTGGGACGGGAAAAAAAATACTCCGCGTTTTGCTTCAGGCTTAGTTTGCTGGCGGTACCGCAAATTCGAACCTGCCGCTCCATAAAAAACCATGGGAAATGCAGCGACACTTTTGGGTTACTGCTAAGCTCTCGGGCTTTGCGACTTCCCAGGTTAGTGTAAAAAACAAACCCCTGCTCGCCAACATCTTTTAATAAAACAATACGTTGCGAAGGCTGCCCAGTGGCATCTACACTGGCTACGGTCATCGCAGTAGGATCCGGGATCCCCGCGGCAATCGCTTCATCTAACCAACGACTAAACAACGTGATCGGGTGAGCGGTAAGAGAGGCCTCTTCCAATGTTCCCATTGCATACTGCCGTCGCATATCAGAAATTGCCATTACCCGAAGCCTCCTACTGTATTGAGATGCTGTGCTTAGTCTTCGCCGTAGCCTAACGAACGCAGTGCTCGCTCGTCATCTGCCCAGCCCTGTTTAACCTTTACCCAAAGCTCTAAAAACACTTTGGTATCAAACAAATGTTCCATATCTATACGAGCCTGCTCACCGATAGTTTTAATATGGCCACCACCTTTACCAATCACCATACGTTTTTGGCTTTCCCGCTCAACCAGAATAAGACCATTGATTCGAAATACGCCATTCTCAGCCATTTTAAATTGCTCTATTTCAACAGTGGTGGAATAGGGCAACTCATCGCCGGTATAACGCATGAGTTTTTCGCGAATAATTTCGGCAGCCATAAACCGACTTGAGCGGTCGGTAATATAATCTTCAGGAAAGAAAAACACGTTTTGCGGCAGACTTTGTTGAACCAACTCACGCAAAGCATCAACCTGTTTACCCTGCTTCGCGCTCACCGGCACAATATGCTCAAACTCAAACTTACCAGACAGCATTTTCAGCTGTTGCATCAGTTCTTCTTTGTCTTGCACTTTATCGACTTTGTTAACCACCAAATACACTGGCAAGCCGGTCTGCCGTACTTTGTGCAAGACCATTTCATCATCGTCGGTCCAGCGGGTGCCTTCAACCACCATCAGCACTAATCCTACTTCAGCCAGTGAGCTGGAGGCCGCACGGTTCATATAGCGGTTAATCGCCCGTTTTTCTTCTTTGTGCAGCCCGGGAGTGTCAACATAAATAGTTTGGCTATCGCCGTCAGTGTCTATGCCTAGAATGCGGTGGCGAGTAGTTTGTGGCTTGCGTGAGGTAATACTGACTTTTTGGCCGAGTAAACGATTAAGCAGCGTCGACTTACCAACATTCGGCCGCCCCACAATAGCTATCAGGCCACAACGTGTTTGTATATCATCCGGCTGCATTTTCGAGTTTCTCCAGCATTAATTTGGCGGCTTGTTGTTCAGCTTTGCGGCGGCTATTGCCGGAAGCAACCACTGGCGTATCTACTTGACTGACGGTACAACTGACATCGAAGGTTTGGGCATGATCTTTACCCGAAATATTAACAACATCGTACACCGGTAAAGGCTGGCGGCGCGACTGTAAAAATTCCTGCAAGCGGGTTTTGTTATCTTTTGGATGCTCATTGGGGTTAAGGGCGTTAATTCGCTCATCCCATAGGTTAAGAATAACCCCCCGGACGGTTTCAAGCCCGGCGTCCAGGTAGATAGCACCTAATACCGCTTCCATTGCATCAGCCAGGATTGAGCTGCGGCGATGGCCTCCGCTTTTAAGCTCGCCCTGCCCCAGTTTTACCAGCTCGCCAACGTTGGCTTCTCTGGCCAGCTCAGCAAGGGTCTCACCCTTAACTAAGGTAGAACGCATACGGGTTAATTTACCTTCCGGTACCTCGGGAAAGGCCTGATAAAGTGCATCCGCCACCACCATGCCCAGTACTGCATCGCCTAAAAATTCTAAACGCTCATTGTGCAGTTTTGCCGCGCTACGGTGGGTTAGTGCCTGCTCTAACAGATCAACATTCTTAAACCGGTAATCCAGCACCCGGGACAGATGCACATATTTATCTATTCCCAGCATTACTCAATGCCACCAATACGGTTAAAGCGCACGCCGGTAGGTATCCATGCCGGAATCAGGTCTTCTGCGCTACGTTCAAACTCAAAGCTAATCCAGATAGCGACGGCCTTACCCACCAGGTTCGCATCGGGCACAAAGCCCCAGTAACGACTATCGCGGCTATTATCGCGGTTGTCGCCCATTACAAAGTATTCCCCTTCTGGTACCAGCCACTCATCAGAGCGCGTGCCTGGCTGAGTATAAAAGCGTGCTGGCATATCTTTGCGGGTAGGATGACGTAAAACATCGTGTTCCACCTCCCCCAATTGTTCGGTGTAGCGCAGCAGCGGAGCCATGTTTTGTACAAATTCGCCCCGGCTTTTAAAGGTAACCGGTACGGGCTGGAGTTTTTTACACTCTGCGCTATTTTCACCGGTACATTTGGGCCGAATGAACACCTGTTTATTTTGGTAAATCACCGTATCACCTGGCATGCCCACTACACGTTTAATATAGTCGATATTCGGATCTTCGGGATATTTGAACACCACAATATCGCCGCGTTCAGGCGTGCCGGTTTCCAGAAACTTATGCCGAACAACCGGGTCTTTAAGGCCATAGGCGTATTTTTCTACGAGGATAAAATCGCCCACCAGCAAAGTGGGCATCATAGAGCCTGAAGGAATCTGAAAGGGTTCATATAAAAACGAACGCAATACCAACACAAAGGCAATAACTGGAAAAATCTGCTGCGAGGTGTCTACCCAATAGGGCAGCTTTTCGCCCTCTGCACTGCCCGCGCTGGCGGCTTTACGTTTTGGCGCCCAAAACAGCGCGTCCACCAACCATACCAAGCCGGTAACTACCGTAAGGATAACCAGTAGAATAGAAAAATAATTGGCCATTATTTACCTACCTTGAGTATGGCAAGGAATGCATCCTGCGGTAATTCAACATTACCCACCTGCTTCATCCGCTTCTTCCCTTCTTTTTGCTTTTGTAGCAGCTTTTTCTTACGACTGACATCCCCGCCGTAACATTTAGCAATAACGTTCTTACGCAGTTGTTTTACCGTACTACGGGCAATAATATGATTGCCAATGGCCGCCTGAATAGCGATATCAAACATTTGTCTGGGGATAAGCTCACGTAATTTATCTACCAGATCGCGGCCTCTCGACTGACTGTTTTCCCGGTGCGTAATCAGTGCCAGAGCATCAACCCGCTCGCTATTGATCATGATATCGACCCGTACCATATCCGAGGCCGAGAACTTAATAAAATTATAGTCCAGGGAAGCAAAGCCACGACTGGTGGATTTTAATCTGTCGAAAAAGTCCAGCACCACTTCAGCCATAGGTATTTCGTAGGTTAAAGCTACCTGATTACCGTGGTAGGTCATATTGGTTTGCATGCCACGCTTTTCTACGCAAAGGGTCATGACATTGCCAAGGTAATCCTGTGGCACCAGAATATTCGCCTCTACGATAGGCTCGCGAATCTCTTCAATATCGTTGACTGCCGGTAACTTCGAAGGACTGTCGACCACCACGGTTTCGCCTTTGGTAGTCAATACTTCATAAATAACCGTAGGTGCGGTGGTAATAAGGTCTAAATCGTACTCACGCTCGAGCCGCTCTTGCACAATCTCCATGTGTAGCATGCCCAAAAAGCCTATCCGAAAACCGAAGCCCAGTGCAGCGGAGCTTTCAGGTTCAAAGAATAATGAGGCATCATTTAGGCTAAGCTTGCTAAGCGCGTCACGAAAGTCTTCGTAATCGTCTGAGCTAACCGGGAACACCCCTGCATACACCTGAGGCTTAACTTTTTTAAAGCCTGGTAACATTTGTTGTGCCGGGTTTTTCGCTACAGTGATGGTATCGCCTACCGGCGCGCCAAGAATCTCCTTGATACCAGCAATCACATAGCCCACTTCACCGGCGCGTAAAATTCCCGTATCTTTCTGCTTAGGGGTAAAGATACCTACTTTATCGGCCTGGTGCACCTGGCCATTCGACATGATCTGAATCTTATCTTTTACGCTCAACTCACCTTCAACAATTTTTACCAGGGATACCACACCTTGATAATTATCGAACCATGAGTCAACGATAAGAGCGCGTAGCGGCTTGTCGCGGTCGCCTACAGGTGGTGGAATACGCTTAACTATTTCCTCAAGCACATCATCCACGCCGACCCCTGTTTTGGCCGAACAGCGCACGGCGTCCAGCGCATCAATACCGACGATGTCTTCAATTTCTTCGGCTACCCGTTCAGGTTCGGCTTGAGGCAGGTCTATTTTGTTAAGAATAGGCACAACTTCTAAGTCCATTTCCATCGCCGTATAACAGTTCGCCAGCGTTTGCGCTTCAACTCCCTGTCCCGCGTCTACTACCAGCAACGCACCTTCACAGGCCGCCAATGAGCGGGATACTTCATAAGAAAAGTCCACGTGTCCGGGGGTATCGATAAAGTTTAGCTGATACGTTTCACCGTCTTTGGCAGTGTAATTAAGCGTAACGCTTTGTGCTTTGATGGTTATTCCACGCTCGCGCTCAAGGTCCATGGAGTCCAGCACCTGCTCGGCCATTTCGCGTTCGGTTAGCCCGCCACACACCTGTATAAGCCGGTCAGAAAGCGTTGATTTACCATGGTCAATATGAGCGATAATACTAAAGTTACGTATGTGCGAATGTTGCATAATGCTGGAGGTTACCTGCAATAAGTCTAATCGTTATAAATACTTTGCCAATGCAAAGACTGAACAGGCGCTATTAGTGAACAAAGCCATTGTTTGAACTAAGGACAGCGCAGAGCGTGCGGATTTTACCTATTTCTGCGCATAAAAGCGAATAAGTTGGATAGCCTGACGTGAATATACGGCAGGCGGGGACGTAGATAGACTTAAACTGCCGGGTGAGCTTGCGCCGCGGGCGAGAGTACCGCAAGAATAACCGGTTTGAAGCGGCTTTTATCAACTTTTTTCAGATGGCCAGAAATACCCACAAACCCGGCCAGTGTGATAAGCCCCGCCCCCGCCACTACCATGAGTTCATGGCCCCAGCTTAACCACTGCACCGCCTCGGTTAACAGTCCCGCTGACACAACAAATAATATAAGCGGCGCTAAATATAACCACATTGAGGCGCTAAGCAATCCGGCTTCGGGTATTCCCACAGAAACGGTATCACCGACTTTTACAGACATTGGTGTAGCGATATCTAATTGCTGCACTTTTGGCGCTATCGCCCTGGAGATTACCCCAGAGCCGCAATCCTGCTGGGCCTGACAGGTTGAGCAGGTCGATTTTATAGCAGCTTCAACCGTTACAATATCGTTGTTAACGGCTATCACTGTTGCAGTTTCCGTAATCATTAACGTGCTTCTTTCATAGATAACGAATGGGCCATAGCATTGGCTGTTTGCAGGGGAATCTCGCCTACCACGGTAACCTGCGCGGATCCGTTGGTAAAGGTCAGGAAAGTGTTAAGTTCATGCCGCAGCGCTAAATCAGCGCCAATAGCCTGTTTGGCAGGCTGCACATAAACCGACACATCCACCAATCCATCACTGAACATCTTATACTCTACCATTTGCCCGGTGAGCGATAGGCGCCGTACATCCTGGCTTACCTCCACCATGCCTTTAGGTAAATAAGTGACCTGCCAGCTATGCGGAGCCGGCGTACTCTGGCCGCTCGCCATAGGTTGAGGTAACGATGCCTGATTGACTTTTGAAAAATATGGATGGGGCTGTGCGGTCATCGCCATTGAGGTGACCTGAATTTGTTCCAATACATTACCCTGTAAATCCAGGGTATTAAATTTAAGCAACATGCCGGATATTTCATCTAGCCACAACTGATAAGAAAACCGACTGTTATCGCGGCTGATAATACGTAATTGCTGCGCGGTTCTGCCCGATACCCGAGCGCGCCCCACCAACACAAACTCATAGGCTTCACGCAATTGCGTGGGCTGATGCAACAGCTGAGCTGGAATAGGACCATGTATAACGCCTGAACGAACACTATAAGGTGGTACATCCGGTTCAAACACGCTAACGATATTGCCCACTCTGATTTGCTCCTGGCCGGGCCCATTTTGCAAATTTAGCTGCTCCATACTCGTACCGTCCGCCATCACGCCATGGCGCCACAAATAAGGGACAGTTTCCTGGCCGGTACGGGCCTGAACAAACGATACCTGAAAATTCTTGCTGCTTACTACGGTGGCCAGTTTATTCAACCAGTCATTAGCGCTTAGCGCGCTATAATTAGCGACATCAGCTTCATCGGTGCCCGCATCATCAGCATTAGCGGCTGCTGGCCGGTCAGAGGGCGAAATAGTGCCAGCTGTGGCATCTTTCTCTACGTTTGTTTGGGTTTGGGTTTGGGTTTGGGTTTGGGTGGATAGTGGTGAAACTGAAGATATTTCGGTAGCAGATGCCACCATAATCGAAGAGGAAAAAACAACACTAAGACACAGGTAAGCCGGTTTCAAAAGGCATAAATCAGACGTCCGGGTTGCCCGCCCGGACCTCTTGTTATTATATGATACTTTCATTCAGTCTCTATTGCGCTTCAGGCTGACTGCCCTGCTCCTGTTCAGCTTCGACCGCCGACTGCTTAAGTTTAACCTGCTGCTCATGATCTGAAATCAACGCATTAATTTTGCGCTTTTTCTCCATCATCGTCGCCATATCATTTCTTGATACCGGCCGGGTTTGCTCAAGACTAACCGGCGCAAGCCCTCCTGGGGTACCAATTAACGGGGTTGCTGAACCCATCGGGGCATCTACCGGCGCAGGCGGATTAAATTGTTGCACACCCAAAATAACCGCTACCGCTACAGACGCAGCGACAGCAAGTTGACCTGTTTGCCGGGCAAACGGGGCAACATCGCCAATCACGGGTAAATGTTTCCAGCGTGATTTTTTCGGTGCCATTATCGTCGGCTCGTCAGCCAGTACCGCCGCTACTTGCGCTGTTATGTCCAGCTCAGGCGACACACTGGCTTCTTGACGAAGGCCACTACGAATAACATGGTACCGGCGCCATTTAGCCTGCAACTCAGGATCCTGCTTAATTGATTGCAGGATGTCATTGCTATTTAGTTCGCCATCCATAAAGGCTGACAATTTTTCTTGCTGTTGCGTCATATAAACAAATCCTGATCAATTCTGATCGAACACCACCTTATCACAGCAGGTTAGTCCGACACATTACAGAAAAGTTCAATTTTCTAACAAGGGTTGCAGAACTTTATCTATTGCTTCCCTGGCCCGAAAAATTCGTGAACGTACCGTCCCTACCGGACAGCCCATCACGTTCGCTATTTCTTCATAACTTAACCCTTCTATTTCACGCAGGGTTATCGCCATGCGCAAATCATCGGGCAGTTTTTCAACAACCCGGAATAAGGTAGTTTCAATCTCACTGGATAACAGACTGCGTTCCGGTGTGGATTGCTCTTTGAGCGCATCACTGCCTTCGTAGTAGTCAGCCTCCTCTGCATCAACATCGCTGGCAGGTGGCTTGCGGCCTTGAGCAACCAAATAATTTTTGGCACTGTTTACCGCGATCCGATAAAGCCAGGTATAAAACGCGCTGTCGCCACGAAAATTGGGCAACGCACGATAGGCTTTAATAAATGCTTCCTGGGTTACATCCGCTACATCGCCAGAATTTTTGACGTAACGTGATACCAAATGCATAACCTTGTGCTGATAACGAGTAACTAGCAGATTGAACGCGTTTTTATCGCCGCTTTGTACTTTTTCAACAATCTGTTGATCGGTCATCTGCTCGCTCATCCGAGCCATATCTCCTGTACTTCCACTTCTCAATAGCTCACATAAGCATTGAAGTAGACTGTGCTTAATTCAAAAAGTTCGGATTATTTCTCGATAAATAACAGTATTCATCGGTTCAATACACACAAGCCCATTGAGTTTTACTGCTCATCCATTAGACTTGCCGAACCTTAGCTTAATGATTATCCGCTAAAATACATGAATTCAGTGTCATCTTCACTATCTTCTGCGCACACCCAGTCTATTGAACATAGCTGTGATGTACTTATTATAGGCAGCGGCGCTGCAGGTTTGAGTCTGGCGCTGAAGCTGGCCGACCATTGCAAAGTTATTGTCCTGAGCAAAAGCGATCGCAACGAAGGCTCTACCCGCTATGCCCAGGGCGGTATTGCCGCTGTTTTTGACGAAACCGACTCGGTCGATGCACACGTCGAAGATACGTTGCAGGCCGGCGCCGGTTTATGCGATGAAGCAGCGGTGCGATTTACCGCCCAGCAAGCTAAATCAGCCCTGACCTGGCTTATTGGGTATGGCGTGCCTTTTGACAAAGAACAAAATGCCCAGGGCGAAGAACGCTATCATCTTACCCGCGAAGGCGGCCATAGCCATCGCCGCATTTTACATGCAGCAGATGCTACCGGCGAAGCGCTACAAATAACGTTGAATGATGCGGTGGCCAACCATCCCAACATTCATTTTTTTGAGCGCTACAACGCCATTGACCTGATACAGTCGCGCCAACGGCCGGGCAGCTGTACGGGGGTTTACGTGTGGAACCGCCAGCGTGAACACGTCGAGGTCATTCGTTCTCGTTTTATCACGCTGGCCACCGGCGGCGGCAGTAAAGTCTATCAGTATACTTCAAACCCGGATGTGTCGAGTGGCGATGGTATTGCCATGGCCTGGCGGGCCGGCTGCCGGGTAGCCAATATGGAATTTAATCAGTTCCACCCTACCTGTTTATACCATCCCGAAGCGCGAAACTTTCTGATTACAGAGGCATTGCGGGGCGAAGGCGCACAATTGTGCCACGCCGATGGTACCCGTTTTATGACAAACTTTGACCCTCGCGGCGATTTAGCCCCGCGGGATATCGTGGCCCGGGCGATTGACTACGAAATGAAGCGGTTGGGGGCAGATTGTATGTATCTGGATATCAGCCACAAACCTGCTGATTTCATCGTTAAGCATTTTCCTAATATTTACCGGCGGTGCCGGGCGTTGGGTATAGATATTACCCGCCAGCCCATTCCGGTGGTGCCCGCCGCGCACTATAGTTGCGGCGGGGTCATGACCGATACCCATGCGCGCACCGACTTAGACAACGTTTACGCCATAGGCGAGGTCGCCTACACAGGCTTACATGGCGCTAACCGTATGGCTTCAAATTCACTGTTGGAATGTGTGGTGTACGCCGCTAGTGCCGCAGAACATATTTTAAGTCGGTTAGATATTCATCACGAGATAGAAGATATCGCACCATGGGATGAAAGCCAGGTAACCAATTCTGATGAAGAAGTCATTATTCAACACAATTGGCATGAACTTCGTTTATTCATGTGGGATTACGTGGGAATTGTGCGCACCAATAAGCGTTTAGAGCGGGCCTTGCGGCGAATTAATCTGCTAGAACAAGAGATTCAGGAATATTATGCACATTTCAGAGTTTCCAATAACTTACTTGAATTGCGTAACCTGGTGACGGTGGCTGAATTAATTGTGCGTTGTGCAATGGATCGTAAAGAAAGTCGCGGGCTCCACTTTAATCTTGATTATCCAGAAGCAATGGACAACCCGCTGCCCACCATATTAAAACCCTCAGCCAGCCGGACGCAAAACACCCCCGGCGTACTAGGCACCTAGAACGTTACGCTCCAGTTTGAATGACGCCGCTGATATGCGGCGCACTTAGCTTGTTATCAGTAAGCCAGAATTGCTGCTGGCCTGCTTGAGCCTGCGAAAAGCAGCGCGCCGTGCCCGGCAACCGGAGGGGTTTGATAAACTCACACTGTATAGCCGTGCCAGCGGCATGCTGCCAATCTGGCAGATGGCTTAACATGCTGGCAAGCGACCACATTCCATGCGCAATCGCCCGTGAAAAGCCAAACGCAGAAGCGCTAACCCGGCTAAGGTGAATGGGGTTATAGTCGCCCGATACTCGCGCATACTGGCGTCCAATATTGCGCGTAGCGACGATAGCGGCATGCTCGGTGGCTTGCGCTGGAAGCGCCCATTGATACGTCTGCTTAGGCGGTTTTGCCGGGGCGACATGGGGCGCCTTTACCCGTACCAAATAGCGTGAAACCGCTTCATATACCACTCGCTTATCCTGTTTAGCTTTAACTTTTAAATCCACTTCCCAGCCTCTTTTATGCGGCCTTACATCAGCATAGCTGGCTAACAGCTGAATCTCAGCATGATTATCGATGGTATCAACAAGGGTTATCTGATTGGCTCGATGCACCAGGCCCAGTACCGGAAACGGGCTGGTCGCTGTGGTCAGGCATTTAAGTTGTAGCGGCAAACTTACCATTTGCAGATAACACGGATGTAATGCCTGTTCTGCTGGCCAGTTAATTAATCGACAATAACGCTGGTAATGCTGCGGTGCTATCAATAGGGTTCGGTGATACTCACAGCTAGGTAATGCGGGTGACTTAAACTGGCTTAACCGGGCCTTATCCGCTTTTTGGGTCAAGGCAGAAAAATAAAGAGGGAGTAAGTTCATAATGGGTTATTCAAATTGAAGAATTGAGAGAACAAGGCTTGCTGCTAAGGTGAATGATAGTGCGGGCCAAACGCCGATAATTCGTTTGGGTGCATTCACCACGTAATATCCAGCAGTAGTGACTGCGGCCAGCAACCACCTCGTCAGCGCCCGTAGAAAAGTGCAAATACATGCCTATAGGGGTTAAACGCGAAGCGGGAGTAAGCAACCAGACTGGCGCGTCGCTCAGTTGATCTACCTGTTGCGCTTGTTGCCAGTGGCCCCTATCGTCCGCCAATACAAAAGTCTGAATAGGACAAGGTTGGGCTCGATGCCACCGAGTATATAACCCTGCCCCGATCAATAATATTACCAGCGTATGCCAGGTTTGCAGGTAACTCCACACCGCCTCGTGTAGCGCCAGTATACACAGTACCAGCGCACCGGCAGGCAGCAGCCAACACCAGCGGCGCAGCGGGTGCGGGGTAAGAATAAACCTAAACTTTGACACGGCCCAGGATGTGCTGAACCATTGCCGCCAGCTCAGGATCTTCACACTTTTGATGGCCCATAAACCACGCAAACAAGTCAGGATCATCGCTGGTTAACAAACGTTCAAAGGTCTCCTGTTCGGCAAAACTCAGCTGGTCAAAGCCGGTTTCCACGAAAGGCAGAAATAACACATCAAGTTCAAGCATGCCACGTCGGCACGCCCATTTTAACCGCGCACGTCTTTTGGGTGAAAACATAAACCACAACACCTTGCATAAATTATGACGGCTACTATAACACGTTGAAACAAACCGAATCACTGACCTTTTTACCGATTTTTGCGCGCTTTCCCTTGGTTCTTGCAGGTTCACCCCAACACTTAGCATATCGAAAAAGTTAAAGGTGGTTTTGTATATGAATTTGCCAGCCAGACTCAGCGAACTTGCTGATAGTTTTGTTATTCCTTTGGAACACTATGGGGTGATTAGTGTGACCGGGGAGGAAAAGGAAAGCTATTTGCATGGCCAGCTCACCGTAGACATTAATAAATTGTCTGCCGGGCAGGCGCGCCGTTCTGCGCATTGTGATTTCAAAGGCAAAACCTGGTCTTTACAGAATGTGGTGCGGTATGACCAGCAAATATTGTTGAGTCTGCCGAAAGAGGTGTTGGATATCAGCCTGGCCCAGTTGAATAAGTACGGGGTGTTTTCTAAAGTTGATATTGTCGATGCCAGCGACTCGTTACATCAAGTAGCGTTTCGTGGTACATCCGCCTGCCAGTGGTTCACTGACGCCGGTATTGCTATGCCGGCAGAGCCGCTGGGGGTAACCGCTTATGACAACGGCGTGGTTATCCGGCTGGATCGCCCAGATGATGTATTTATGGCTATCTTACCTGCCAAAGATGCAGCGGCGCTGGCAACCTTTGCCCAACAACATGATGCTATCGCTGTGTATGCTGCAGGTGTATTTGAGGCGCTGTCGATTGAGCAAGGCATACCGCAATTTGGCGCGGCTCACAGCAATGAATATGTGCCGCAAATGATGAACGTGCAGGCGTTGCAGGGTATTGATTTTAGTAAAGGGTGTTACATGGGCCAGGAGGTTGTAGCCCGCACCCGCTATTTAGGCAGAAACAAACGTGCAGCTTATGTATTTAAGCTGCAGGCTGGTGTTTCAATTAAGCCAGATGCTATCGTAGAAAAACAGCTCGGGGAAAACTGGCGCCGGGGTGGAGCCATTATACGTCAGGCAACACTGGGCCAAGAGACCTGGTTACTGGCGGTACTTAATAATGATACCACCCAGGACGATGTGTTCCGTTTGGCTGATGCTCCGGAGCATCTGTTTAGTGTGCAACCACTACCCTATTCTATCGATGAACCAAAAGGTAACGAGCGAGTTCGGCCGGGTTAGCGGCCGTATCGCAAAATTCACGGCAGGAAGACTGCCAGTAAAAATTCAGGAATCATTATGACTATAACTTCAGACAGTGTAGTAACGCTTCATTATACCGTATCTGCTCAAGACGGTACCCAACTGGACTCATCCGTCGGCAAAGAGCCACTCACTGTTCTGCTGGGTAAGCGTTTTTTGATTGAAGGTCTTGAAGACGCGCTTGAAGGTAAAGATAAAGGCGACCAGTTCAAGGTTTCAGTAGAGCCCGATAAAGCCTACGGCCAACGGGTAGACGAACTGGTACAGCAGGTACCACGTAGTATGTTCGATGGTATGGACGTTGAAGTTGGTATGTCGTTCAGAGCAACGACTGACCAGGGCGAGCAATCTGTGATGGTTATCGATACCTCAGAAGAACATGTGGTTATTGATGGCAACCATCCATTAGCGGGTGTTCCTCTTTCATTTGAAGTGGAAGTTGTAGATGTACGCGAACCCACCCAGGAAGAGCTGGACCATGGTCATGCCCACGGTCCGGGTTCTGGTCATGACCACGGCCATGACCAAGGTCAGGAACAGCAGCAATAAAAAAAGAAGGGCCGTCGTAAACGGCCCTTTTTCTTGTTAATATATTAGTCTTGGCGTTAATTTACAGCGCTTCTTCGTTGGTCTCGCCTGTACGAATACGCAGTGCGCTTTCGACGTTATAGACAAACACCTTGCCGTCACCTATCTTGCCGGTGTTCGCAGCCTGTTGAATCGCTTCTACAGCCTGTTCCACCAGTTCATCGCCAATAATAATTTCCAGCTTAATTTTGGGCAGAAAGTCCACCTGATATTCGGCGCCCCGGTATAATTCCGTGTGGCCTTTTTGCCGACCAAATCCCTTAACCTCAGTTACGGTCATACCCGCTATACCGACATCGGCTAGCGCTTCACGCACATCGTCCATTTTGAACGGTTTAATTATTGCTTCTATCTTTTTCATCTGGCCATCACTCTTCATCATAAATTGTGGGTATCGGCACACGTTTATGTTGCGTACGCTGATATATTGTCAGTAACTTCTCGGCAACGTGGTCTGCCACATCCTTACCCTCAAGAAAATCGTCTATCTGGTCGTAGCTCAGTCCTAAAGCGTCTTCATCGGCCTTTTGTGGGCTAAGGGTTTCCAGGTCAGCTGTAGGCGCTTTACTCACTACGCCTGGGGGCGCCCCTAGATAGCTGGCTAACTGGCGAACCTGACGCTTATTCAGGCCGAACAAAGGAGCTAAGTCGCAAGCGCCATCCCCAAATTTTGTATAAAAACCGGTGATATTTTCCGCTGAGTGGTCGGTCCCTAACACTAACCCGTTCGTCATACCTGCAATTTCATATTGAATGATCATACGGGTACGGGCTTTTACATTACCTTTCACAAAATCCTGGGTAGCAGGATCCTCAGGCAGCAAGTCTGCGCTGGATAATGCCGCGGCGGTAGCCTCATGAATACTATCAGTGCCGGGCTGGACATTCACACTAACGTGCTTGGTTGGCTGAATAAAATCAATCGATAACATCGCATCAGCTTCGTCGGCCTGGGTATTGTATGGCAAGCGTACTGCAATAAACTGATACCGTTGATCAGTCTGTTCTGCATTGAGCTCATCCACAGCCAGTTGGGCTAAACGGCCCAGAGTACAAGAATCGATACCACCTGAAATACCCAGTACTAAGGAGGACAGGCCAGCCTGAGTGAGCTGTTGTTTAATGAAGCCCACGCGCCGCGCTACCTCGTGTGCGCAATCAATCTGCGGCAGTACTTTCATTTCATCAATAACGGCTTGTTTTTGCATTTTTTATCCAATTTGTCTAACGACGTCCTGAAGGTGAGTTTACTGTATAGGAAAAGCGCTGTCAGCTTGGCTCAGCGCGTCTTCGCAGCTGACTATCCGCATTGCCTGTACTGTTGTTTATTGTGTTGGTTATTAATTACTAGATTGGGGCAAATAAAAACATACCCAAGCCTATCTGAAATTTGTTTACGCTAACAGTATGATAAACGATGAATATAAGCTTCTGTTATGGCCAAAACAATAAATAAACAACGTGGCTTGACGCTGGTGGAACTAATGATAACCATCGCTATTGCAGCGATTCTTATGACTATAGGCGCCCCGGGTATTTCATCTATGCTACAACAAAACAGAATTATCGCTGATATAAATAATTTAAGTGCTGTAGCCAGAGCAGCGCGCTTTTCCGCGGTAGACGAAGGCTCTAATGTTGTACTGTGTCCAACCAAAGATTACAACAGCTGTACCGGTAGCTGGCAGGAAGGAAAAATGGCCTTTATTGATAGCAATAGCAACGGTAACCGAGAAAACGGGGAAGCTATGATAGCCGCGGTAGATCAAGTCAGTGGCACTAGTACAGTAAGCGGCATCAGTGGCACTTTAACGTTTCGGCCAGATGGCTCTATCAGCAACCAGGCTGCCATTGTTGTGTGTCCCACCAGCGGCGATGCAAAACAGGCCTCGGCGTTAATTCTTTCTTTATTCGGCCGGATTGCGGTGGCGGTTGATAGTAACGATGATGGTATCAAGGAAAACGCAGCAGGGGCGAATATCAGCTGTAGTTAGCCGCGTTTCGTCAGAAGCTGGGAGGAGCTAGCATTAACCATTACTGTCATTTGTGGCACGCTACTATTCCCAACATTCCAGGGGATGGCGGGCAAAGGTATGGTCAATACTTACCTGCGCGCACGCCGCGTCTGCTTGTTTATTACTAGCCACCAGTTTATAGCTTTGGGGCCCGACATTTTCAAAGCTGATACGGTAATGGGCTGAGGCCGGAACGCTTAGGGCGGTTAACTTGGCATAAGTATTATGACTTAGCCGGTATTTTTCCTGTTCGCTTTGTAATGCCAGCAATTCAAGCTGAATATTCTGTAACCTGCTTTTATTAATAAAATACTGATAACTGGGAATAGCCAGCGCTGCCAGTATTCCCGCAATAGCTAATGCAATCACCATATCCAGTAACGTAAAGCCTGAATGCCTTTGCATGTAAATTCCTACCTTCTGTACAGCTTTTTATACTGCTTTTATTCCTTACCATACCAACAGATTAACAACATTTTAAGGGCGAGTTCGCTGTGCTTAAGAACAGATTATTCACCAGTACCGGAGCCGGCTTACTGGAGTTACTGATTGTAATGGCGCTTATTATACTGCTTATTTTCACAGCCTTACCCCGCTATAGCAACTGGCATTTACAGAACAAGGTAAAACAACAGGCCAATCAATTAGTACTGCTATTGCGCCATGCACAGATGCTGGCAGTCACGCAGGCCTCGCCGGTATTTGTTCAGTTTTCCATGGCCGGGCACGGTTGTGCCATTGTCAGCTATTTACCAGACTGTTCTTGTATCCGCGACACAGCTTGCGCGGTGTATTCCAGTCGTGAACGCGGCGTATTTTCGGCCAATAGCTCCCTGATGTTCAGTAGTTATGGCGCGGCAAAGGCATTGGTGTTTCAACCCCTTCACGCCTTGAGTATGGGCCACGCAGGCACTCTGTTAATCGGCCATGGCGCGGTGCAGATTAAGGTCATTATTAATAACCTGGGGCGAATTAGGTTATGCGCCCCGGCCGAACATATCAATGGTATTGCGTCATGCTAGCCGCACGAGGCTATACCCTGGTAAGTATAATGGTAGGTTTAACGCTAAGCGCTCTGCTATTGACCGGCGCGCTGCAATGGGCGCGCCACACGCTGCTATTGCATCAACACTTACTGCTGACCATGCGCATGGAAAATGAATTGGCGCGGTTGCTTCAACTGATAACTACTGAGTTGCGGCGCGCCGGCTACGATGCGCAGGCTGCGGCGCGCCTGCTGAACCAACAACCGCGCAGCGACAGCCCGTTTGTACCGGCATTGGCGGTGAACAGTTATCCAGGAGAAGTTGCGCACAGCTGCATTTTATTTCACTACGACAAAAACCAAAACGGGCGGCTTG
Organism: Alteromonas indica; assembly: GCA_003056425.1. Taxonomy (GTDB): domain Bacteria; phylum Pseudomonadota; class Gammaproteobacteria; order Enterobacterales; family Alteromonadaceae; genus Alteromonas; species Alteromonas indica. The sequence continues at coordinate 255,579 of PYVY01000002.1, read as the reverse complement.
ATGGTCACGCGCCGGCTGAACAATTAGGTTTCAGGCTACACGATGGCACCGTGGAATACCGCGTAGATGGTCGCCTGTGTCACCACAGCGGCTGGCACGATTTAACCTCAAAAAGTGTGCTTACTATTACTGACTTGCAGTTTTCAGCTACCGCATCCCAACCCGGAGCGGGTGCCATGAACATAGTTATTTCTGCCCACGCTGCCGGATTACCTGAGAACACCCGAACTCACCAGCGTAATGTGATGATAAGGAATTATTGATGAGGCACGATCAACACGGTTTTATGTTGCTGGTCCCAGTAGTCATTTTGCTCATTATGGTGACCGGCAGTGCGGCGCTTATTGTCGAATCCACCAGCCTGCAAACCCGGCTTAGCCGCCAATTAAGAGAGCTTGAACAACAGCAGGTAGAACTAGACAACGCATTAAACAGAGCGATTTTACTGACTGAACATATTGATCCGGAGGCTGCGATAACCGAATACCAGATTACCGGCGGCACGGTAAGGCTGGTTGAACAAGTCATCACCCGCGATGCGCGCCTGTTACACTATGCGCTGGCAGCTAACAGCAGCCTTCCGGCTAACCTTGCGGTCCGGTTGTCGGTGGTCCGCTATAGCCTGCTCACGTCTGTACCAGCTGCCGCCCTGATGCTTAATTCAAGTTGGCCGGCAACGGCCCATTTACATCTACAGTATACGCGCGCCGACGCCACCCCGCTGGCCTCAGTATGGAGCTCAAGTGACTTCGAGTTACCTGCCATCGGCACGATTTGCCAAACAGCTTCGGTCGCCGCAACCTCGTGTGACAGTATGCCATCAAGCCATGTGGGCGAGGTAACAAGCGATATTGAAGACAGCGGTATCTACGCTAATGCCACCGATTACCCCAAAGCCGTCTTGGCCGCGTTATTTTACCCCGCCATGAGCGGGCTTACACAATTACAGCAAGCCAGTACATTACATCGTAATTGTCATGGCTTAAACGCCCACAGTGCCGGCATGTATTATATCCAGGGAGACTGTACACTGCGGGCCGGCCAGGTTGTTGGCACAGTCGAGGCACCGATAGTATTACTGGTAGCGGGAGAAACATTAGTACTGGATGAAAACAGCCTGATCAACGGCTTGGTGATCGGTGTTCATGCCGAGGCAGAGCGGGCGTTAACCATAACTTCAGCCTCTACCGCGTGGCTGGATGGCGCATTGGTGTTAACCCGCCCGCTCGCGCCGACCTCGTCGGTCAGGCTTCGGTATCACCCCGCTATGCTACTTAGCTTACAGCGCAGTCAGTCAATGCAACGCAGTCAACCGGTGGCGGGTAGTTGGAGAGATTTTGAATGAAACATCAGGCAGGCCTGGGGCTGGTGGAATGTCTTATTGCCAGTACTTTACTTATCAGCGGCGCGATGATGATAATGACGCTACAACTGCAATCGCGTGAACAGTTAGCGGTACAGGAAACCCAACGCTTTCTTACCCACCAGCAAGACCAACTACAAACCCGGTTACAGCAGGTTTTACAAGTGCTACCGCGACTCTCAGGGTCTACCGATCTTGCAGACGAGCTGGCCGAGCAAATAGCCCCCCTCAACCGGGAGGTGGTGCGAAATGCCGTGGCTATTACCGCCAACGTCACGTTTAGTATTGAATACTGGGCATTTTCTATCGAGGCCGATAACGCCGCCCAACGCCCTGCCCTGGCGGCCACGGGTAACGGTATTAGCCTACACTGTACGTACAGTGCTACGACAGCATCGACCTACCAGACTAGCCGCGTAAGTTTTGTGCAAAGTCACCACGGCTCGCCCCCTTATGCGGATCAATTAAAATTAAATACCCTGCGGGTTGATACCTGGTAAGCGGTCAATTAGAAAGCGCTAACACGACCAGCACCATTCGTTTGCATCAATATTACCGCTATTGTTCTCATCCCAGGCTTTGCGCCCGTCACTGAAATAAAACAAATTGCCGTTTCCCGCTTGAGGGGTTCCCGCTACCGGCGTGGCGCGTATAGTAAAGCTCTGGCCGTCTGCACTGTCGATAGTAAGGTTATAGCGGCGCTTGGCAAGCGGTTCGGAGGCCGGGGAATGGGTAGCAAAAATGGCCGGAGCACCGGTATCTGCGCTTCCTGTGGCGGCGCCCTGATACGAAAAACCGCCGCTGTGATGGCGTTCCATCGCTGAGGCTAACGCCATAAGATCAGCCTGACCGGTACTGCGATAGCTACTGACCATAACCGATTGGTATGACGGGTAAGCTATTGCCGCGATGATGCTGACTATAGCCACCACAATCATTAATTCTATTAGGGTAAAACCCTGGTGTAAAAAAGGTTTTTTCACCGTCTAGGCTCCATTTTACTCGCGTTCAATTTCAGACTGCCAACTTTCGTGTATCACCCGTTCAAAGCGCCCGTAGATATTTTGCATCAGGCAGGAAAATGTCGAGCCACAGTCTTTTTCGCTTCCATCTGCATTGGTTTCGATAACCGCTGAGGCGCACTCGGTGCCCAGACACACGACGGGGGTGGTTATTTCTTCAATCAACACCCGGGTTTCCGGAGCAATACCACTTTGACTCAAATCGGCATAGCGATCGTGGTGATCCAGTTCATTGTTTTGGTTAAGATCGTCCACCGCATTCGCATTGATCAGATTTACCAGGTAAGCACGGCTGTTTCCCGAAGGCGGTGCACAGGCACTGGCAGAGCTTGCGGCGGGTATGTAGCTGGTAAACAGCACGTTGTAATCGATAATCAGCGGCGATGCCAAGATCTTTTCGCCCCCCGTAGTCATCTGTAAGTACCAGCCCTGTTTGCTGGCAAACTGGGATGTTGCCAGCGAACGGGTAGCATCATCAGTACTGGCCAGCGCATGGGAGGTGGCATCGAACATATCAGCTTCGGTAATACCCGTTGTAAAGGTATATAATCCTTCGGTGTCGCGTTTGAACACACCTTTATCTTTGAGCATGTAGAAACGATCGTTAACCTGCGTATTCAACGGGGCCGCGCGCCAGCCGCTACCTAGCGCTACCGCATAGTAAAGTTCATCACCTAAAGCAATTTCAGACACATCCGGACCGTAATAAAAATGCCGGTTATCGGCTTCACTACTGCCACCAAAATCGGCCAGCCGCGCCCCTTTAATTAGATCACTACCGGTCTTTCCATTGTAAATGTCGAAGCGGAACAACTGTCCCCCCATATCCGCTACATACATATGATCAGCTAATGAATCCTGATCGCGGTCAATAACCGATATACGGCCAGGAATGCTATATTGCATAGCGCTTAGATTAAGGTCAGCCTCGCTATTGCTGGCTCGCCATAACAAGTCGCCATTGTCTGCATCGAAAATGAATACCGCATTGCCTTGTGTATCTGCGGTGCGGGCGGGTTTACTGTCATTTTCTTCGCTATAGCCCCCACCCACAATCATCACATTTTTAACCGTGCTGCCAATCTTAATTTTTGTCAGCGTAGGGCGCGACCAGGTCTGTCCCAGCTTTTCCAGCTTGGTATCGCCACCGTTAATGCTATATACCAATTTCGGTGAGGTTTTACTCGTAACATCAAATACGTAGTAATTTCTGCCGCCTCGGCGCATCCCTACATACAGATATAACTTGCTGTCTACTTCGCGCAGTACAATATCGCCATCCAGCCCGTATACGTGGCTGAATGTAGAGTTGTCCTCATAAAAGCTATAAAGATTGGCTAACAGCTCCTTGGGAATAATTGCAAAATTTTCCTCACCGGTTTCGGCATCAAAAGAGTGTAAGAAACCCTGATTAGTGGCTACAAAAATGGCAGAATCAGTGGCTGAGTAATTTACAATTACCGGTTGCGAATGAATAGGATCGCCCATTTGTAAGCGCACATCAGTGGTACTGCCGTCGCCATCGGCATCTTTGATATCAACGCCACGGGTCCATTTGAGCACAGTATCCCGAAGTAATACTGAATCGGTTTTTCCGCCCAGCCCCATATCGTTGACACTAATATTGGTATTGGTTTCCGTTACCTGGTTTGCCGTTTTAACGATGCTCCCCTGGCTGTCAAAAAAGTACATATTGCGGCTGTAGTCAAATAAACTGGCGGCGCCGCCTTCTCTGACATCATTACCGTCAGCCAGTAACGACCAGTAACTATGGGAAGTATCATTGAAATAACCCGAGACGCTGTCAACGGCGTTAAGTCCGTTCTTATCTACAATATTGTTACCATCGAGCCGATATTTTTTCAGGTTTCCGGGCCATAACGTTCCTTCGGCAGGCTTAAACAAGGCAAAATATAGCTCATCGCGGTGGGTAAGCCGGTTTAACTGGTTCACCGCCACCCCTGGCGAAACAAAGGTGGTATTAACATCTTTCACCGAGCGTAAAATAGTGTCAAAAGCATCCAGAAGTTCGCTGCTGTTGTCGGCTTTATAAAAACCACCCCCACCTTGCAGAGCCAGTTTATTTAAAAAGTTATTAGCGGTTGAATTTGCCGCAAAGCCAATGGTGTGGGTCATTACCCGACGATCAATAGCCGAGGCGTCTTTATCGAACAGGTTTTTAACCAAATCCAGCCCGCATTGTTCCCCGCCGCCGCCGGTACAACTGTTAGTCCCTAACAAAGACTGTATTTTAGATACACTGTGGTTATAGTTCGCCTCACCATCTGATAGCAGCACAATATGGTTGTTGGTCTGACACTGTAAATCTGATACTGGAGAAATATAGGTCGCCCCATCCGGGATATACTCAGTGACGCAGTTGTTGCTACTAAGATTATCCTCCGTACACCCGCTATTGCGCACTGGGTCACTACCTACATAGGACGCCCGATGACTTACCCGGGTGCTGCGGCGAACGCTGCTATTGGTGCCACTGCTTCCTCTGGCAAGACCATAGTCTACTGCCCGCCCCCCGTAGTAATTAGTCGCTTCGTATAAAGTATCCACGATGGGGGTAAAACCATTGGCACTTAGCTCATCTATTTTACCCAGTAAGTGTTCACGTACCGTTGATACTTCCCCGGGTACGGCATCGCCTCTGTATTTAATGGTCAGCGTTGGCGCATAGCCTGAACTGCCCTGATAAGATATAGCGCCTTTGTACCCTTTAAAATCATCCAGCACAAAGCCCAGGTCATTGCCGGGCTGCCATCCTCCGCGGCTGGTAACTTCTTCTATAATTTCGCTAAGATCAGGACTTTGGAATGCCTCATACCCGCGAGTCGGAGACATAATCCAATCCACTTTATTGGATGTTTTACTTATTTTTTTCAGTTCATTACGACTATTGCTAAAGGCGGAGACGTCGTTTTGAGCAATCCCGCTGATGCGTGCTGATGCATAATAGTTATAGCTGCTATAGGAGTAGAATGTCAGATAAGCACTTTCAATATCGGCGTCTTTGGCGATATTGACGTTTGTAAAACGCAAGCCTATATAATTGTTGGTATCATCATAGATATCCAACCGAGCGCCAGTACTGTTATTGCCCGAAGTGGTTTCTTCACGATTACTACTGTTACTGTTTATCTGATACTTCATTTGAGAAGCAATACATCCACTCGCCGTGGATTGGTCGTAAGACACCACTAACTGGGCTGACTGATCGGTACCGCTGTCATACGCGTGGGCTTGGCGCGCGCTCGCTGCATCGATACTTGTGGCGTCGAAAATAATGCTAAGTGCCTGGCCACCACACCAGTTATTGCCGTCCACAATTTCCTGAATAATGCTGCTGATATCGGGCGTGGTAGTGATCTCATCACTTACCGGAAACTGGTTTTCGGTTTGCCACGGGATAGCGGTTGCCGTGCGTTGCCGGTCAGATAAGTTATCTCGTTCAGCCGTAAATGATTCACTGTTGTCAGCTAACTCGCCCTGGATAATGATATCAGTAGGCGCGGTGTTTAGCTGCGCCGAGGTAAACCGAATATACGCGCTGGTAATGACCGCGCCCTGGGGAATGGCTAAGGATGCAAAGCGTACCGCAGAGACTACGTTGGCAGTGCCCTGGCTAATAACCAGTTTATTATTGGCGATGGTAACGGTGCCGTTTATCTCGCTGGCATCACTATCACCGTCTTTCACTGAGGTAATAATTTCGGGATTTACACTGGTATCAATCCCACGTACCGGGTAAAGCACCGGCCCGCCGAAATCGGAAAAGCGCATTAGCCCCGCGTTGATATCGGTGGCTGAGCCCAAAGCCGTGGATAGCGCTTCTTTTACCCGTAGCATACGCGACTTACCGGTACCGTCCTGCGCTGTCATACTGCCTGATGTATCCATTATAAACAGCACATTAGGCTTATACGTTACCGCTGAGTCAGCGGTGCCCAGATAGATATCCAAATCGTCAGCCAGCGCGGCTGCGCCTATACATAACCATAATGTAAAAAAGCTTATAAACCTTGCCAGCGCCTTCATGGGTTGCCCTATCTCCTTAATTCGATGCCGGTGCCAATACGGCAGCAGAAACGCTATTTGCGATAATTGTGCTGCGGCCATCAACCTGCCCACAGCCCCTCACCACAAACACGTGGCAATTGATATTGCTGCCGCCGATAACATTGCTGGACCCCCGGCATGCTTGCTCTCTGACAAATGCCGTGCGCGACCAGCTGCGGGTTTTTACTTCGCTTTGATAATCACCTGCTGCCACATGGATGGTGTTGGTATTAAGGCCGGCACTGGTCATTTGCCGATTAGTCCATCTAACATTTTCGCGGCAACTGAGTTGCTCAGTCTGCGGATCGTATATATCCCCTTGGCGTGCTTGGGATAAGGGGTCCAGTAGCGCTGCATTGGTTAACAGCACCTCGTCTTCCGATTCGAAAAACACCCCGGCCAAGCCGGCTTCTGCAGCATCAAACGCCAGGCCTGACTGTTGCATCGAGGTCGCCATTTTGCTTTGGTTAAGGCTGCTTGATACAGCACTTACCCCAACAATAGTCAGTGACAATAAAATCAATAGTGCAAATACCAGCACTACGCCTTGTTGGCGTTTCATTGGGCGCTCCTTACAAAGTTTTTCATGTTTCGAAGGGTCAGGGTTTGGCTAAATACCTGACTGTACACATTATCTGGGGTAGTGATGGCCGGTTCGTTCAATACCACCACTTGCGAGCCGGCGATACCGCTGATCTGGCCAGCATCTGAACGAAGCAACACACCAATACGTAAGGCGACGACTTGTTGTGTACCGGCACGGGCTAAGGGGAGCTCGCTGGCGGTAACGTAGCGTACTGCCTGGCCCTGAGATGACGCGCGAATGGCCGTAATGCCATACTGCACCTGAAAGCTCTCCACGTTATCCATTAACGTTACCGCGGCCGCGCTCACGCTGCCTGGGGCCACACCTCGCAGTATGCGTCCATCATAGCCGGTGCAGGTCAAGGCGTTGTTGTTAACCTGATACACATTGACCACATGAAACTCAGTATTGTTGAGATGATCGTGCGTGGCACCGCTACAGTCTGCGGCAGCCAGCAGGTTGACAACCAAGGTATCGTTTGCACCATCGGCGGCCTGGATGCTGCCCAAAGCGGGTAACGCGGGATAATCGCCTACCAGGCCAATTGGACGGTTTTGAATAAAAGCAGATTCGACATGGGTGTCCACTGACTCGTCAATACGTGCCCCAATCTGGTCGTAGCGTCCGGTTTCATGCAGGTCACGGCTAAGCCGGGTAATAATAAAGCGCCCCGACTCCTGTACTTGGGCAATAGCCTGGTTCAAGCCATTAGTGACGCGGCTACTGACCATAATTTGAATAATTCCGCCGGTAATGACCAGCCCCAGCACCAGGGCGATCATCAGCTCAACTAAAGAAAAGCCGGCAGCGCGCTTCATAAGGTAATGTCCTTAAACACACATTCATTAGTTTGCGAGGCTTCGGCATTGCAGCGGGAGATAAGCTGATACTGGCGCTTGTCAGACACCGCCACCGGCCAGGTAAGCGTGACCTGAATGCGCGAACCTGCGCTACAGGTATCTGCATCTGCCGAGTTATTGTCTTCACAACCCACCACGATGCGGGTAGCCGGGTTGGTTTGCACCGCAGCGCACGATAATGCCCACCCTTCATAGCGGGCCATCTGCGCTTCGGTACACTGCGCACCCTCACAATTGGGAATACTGGCAGGACGCGCTAAGCAATGGCATTCATAGGGATCGTTGGCGTCGCAGGAAAGACCGGAAAAGTTATAGGTAGAAGATGCAAAGTAGGTATTGTCAGCCACCATACCGTCGCCGACCACGGCGGGCCGGGCAGCGGTACGTAAGGTTTCGGCCACCTGCTCTGCAACAAATTCAGCTTGTGTACGGCTGATAGCATCGCGGTTTTGGAAAGAGCCAACAAATTGTAAAGAGGCCACGCCCAGCAGCCCGACTGCCAGGACAAATAGGGTGACCAGAATTTCAATCAACCCTACGCCATGTTGTTTAAAGTGCGCGAACTTGCGCATACCCTGCTACTACCTTGTTAAACTTTATCCAACTTATGCTATATCAGCTAAAGATAAAGTTAAGTATTGGCACAAAGCGTAGCGTATTGAAATTAATTCGCGAGGGGAATTTAGCTAACTTGCTTTACCCGCAACTCTTTGGGCACGGCAAATTCTACGTTTTCTTCGCGGCCGGAACGTTCCGAAGCGGTTACTGCGCCCCACTCCATTAAGCGTTCAATAACCCCTTTTACCAGTACTTCGGGCGCTGATGCCCCCGCCGTTACACCAATGTGTTCCACACCTTCAAGCCACTCTTGCTGAATACATTGAGCATCTGCAATCAAGTAAGCCCGGGCACCTACCTTTTCTGCCAGTTCGCGTAAACGATTAGAGTTAGAACTATTCTGCGCGCCTACCACTAACAGTACTTCACAGTCACTGGCCAAGTCGCGCACCGCATCCTGTCGATTTTGTGTGGCGTAGCAAATGTCATCTTTGCGGGGCCCTTGAATGGCCGGAAAGCGCGCCCGCAATGCATCAATGACATCGGCAGTATCGTCTACCGACAGTGTGGTTTGACTGCAGTAGTATAGATGCTGGGTGTCTTTCACCGTCAGGCGGGCAACATCGGCACTCGACTCAACCAGGTAAATGCCGCCCTGTGGGTTATTGTACTGGCCCATCGTACCTTCCACTTCCGGGTGCCCGGCGTGCCCGATAAGAATACACTCGGTACCGGTTTTACTGGCTCGGGTAACTTCCATATGGACTTTGGTAACCAACGGACAGGTGGCATCAAATACCTTCAGGCCACGCTCATCAGCTTTAGTACGCACTGCTTTGGATACGCCATGGGCCGAAAAAATAACAATACTATCGTCAGGCACTTCGGTTAGTTCATCCACGAATACCGCACCGCGCTCGCGCAGGCCATCCACCACAAATTTGTTATGCACCACCTCATGACGAACATAAATAGGCGGCTTGAACATTTCCAAGGCCCGCTCGACAATAGTAATTGCCCGGTCAACGCCGGCACAAAAGCCGCGTGGATTGGCTAAATGAATTTGCATGCGAAGCTCCTTTAAGCCGACGGCTTGCTTACCGATAAAATTTCGACATCAAAAATGACCGTCTGGCCGGCGAGAGGATGATTAAAATCAACGGTAACAGAGTCGCCTGCGACACTACGAATAATACCGGGAATTTCCCGTCCATCGGGCTGGCCGAAGCCCATAATCATACCTTCAGAGATTGCCATATCAGAGGAAAACCGGGTGCGGTCCATATGGTGAATATTATCCGGGTTCGGCTGCCCGAATGCATCTTCTGGCGCCAGCGTGAACGATTTTTTATCGCCTTCAGCCAGCCCCAGTAAACACGCTTCAAAATTCGGTGTCAGGCTACCATCCCCCATAACCAGTTTCGCCGGCTTTTTATTTACCCGGGTGCTATCGGCTGCTGAGCCGTCTTCCAGTTTCAGGTCAAAATGCATCAGCACTTCGCTGTTCGCATCAATTACCGTATCAGACATGGCGCCCCCTTGTTTAAGACTGCTTTGGCGAAGAGTTTGATTTGTCGTCAGCCGGCTTATCGGCCGACAACATATCAATAATTAATAATGCCGCGCCGATAAAAATCGCGCTGTCGGCAAGGTTAAAGGCTGGCCAGTGCCACTGCCCAACATAAAAGTCGAGAAAGTCGATAACATAGCCATGCACTAAACGATCGTACACATTTCCTAACGCGCCACCTAATACCAGGCAAAAGGCCACAGGTAACATAACTTGGTGCCGTGGCGTGTTGCGCAACCACCATAATATCAGCACGCTGACCACCGCAGCAATGCCGGTAAAGAACCAGCGTTGCCAGCCATCGGCGTCATGTAAAAAGCTAAATGCCGCACCATAATTGTGTACATAGGTCACATTAAAGAACGGCATTACCTCAATTGACTGATACAGACGCATAGCGCCCAGCACTGTATATTTTGTCCACTGGTCCAGTACAAATACCACTACACTGAGCCATAAAAACCGTAACCCGGTGGTGCGCAACAAATTAAGCATACTGGCGCGTTTCCCCGTCACCTTCAACGTTCGTTACGCAGCGCTGGCATAACTGCGGGTGCGCTGAGTCAGCTCCCACATCCGGACGGTGATGCCAACACCGGGCGCATTTTTCACTATCGCTTTTTATAACTTCGATAGATAGCCCTGCCACTTCACTGGCCGTCGCGCTGGCAGGCGCTTCACTGAGATCATGCAAAACGACTTTGGAGGTGATTAGTACAAAGCGTAGTTCATCATCAAGCTGGCTGAGTAACTGGTGCACTGACGTATCGGTATATAAATGAATTTCAGCTTCTAACGATCCGCCTAACTTGCCATCTTTACGGGCTTGTTCCATTGCCTGGTTAACAGCATCTTTAACCTGCATGATTTGCTGCCAGTATGTATCGTTCATCGCGCCCTCACCGGCGAAAGCGCTCAGGCCCTCGTACCAGGTTTGGGTAAAGACAAACTCTTCTCGCTGGCCTGGTAAGGTTTCCCACAGTTCCTGGGCGGTGAAACTGGTAATGGGCGCCATCCAACGAACCAGGGCTTCAACAATATGATACAACGCGGTTTGACAGGAACGACGAGCATTGCTGTCGGCTTTCGCGGTGTATTGACGGTCTTTAATAATATCCAGGTAAAAACTGCCTAACTCAATAGAGCAGAAGTGCATCAGCTTTTGGCTTACCACCAATAGATCGTATTTATTGTAAGCCTCAATCAATTCTGCCTGCAGGGCATGGGTACGGCTGACAATCCAACGGTCTAACGCCACCATATCTTGCGGGGCCACAGTGTGGCTGGCAGGATCAAACCCATTCAGGTTCGCCAGCAGGAAGCGCGCAGTATTACGTAACCGACGATAGCCATCGGCAGCGCGTTTTAAAATTTCGTCCGATACCGCAATTTCTCCGCGATAATCGGTAGAAGCCACCCATAACCGTAAGATGTCCGCACCCAGTTTATTCGTCACTTCCTGCGGCGCAACCACATTACCAATGGACTTAGACATTTTGCGGCCGTGAGCATCTACGGTAAAACCATGGGTAAGCACTTGCTTATAGGGTGCATGGTTATGCATCGCGGTAGAGGTCATCAGCGAGGACATAAACCAACCACGATGCTGGTCTGACCCTTCCAAATATAAATCTGCACTGGCTGGAATATCGTCACGGCGGTCTACCACAAAATAATGGGTAACCCCCGAATCAAACCACACATCCAGGGTATCCGTGACCTTATCATACTGGTCGACATCATCACCCAGTAAGTCAGCATCGTTAAGATCCCACCATGCCTGAATGCCTTTCTGTTCAACCTGCAAAGCCACTTGTTCCATCAACGCGTGGCTTTGTGGATGAAGATCACCGGTTGTTTTGTGCACGTACAGCGGAATAGGTACACCCCAGGTACGCTGACGGGAAATACACCAATCAGGGCGCCCCTCCACCATTTTCTGTATACGGTTTTCGCCCCATTCCGGAATCCATTGGGTTTGCTTGATTTGGGCTAATGACGCGTCGCGCAAACCGTGTTTGTCCATACTGATGAACCACTGCGGAGTGGCCCGAAAGATAATAGGTGTTTTATGGCGCCAGCAATGTGGGTAGCTGTGCTCGTACTTCACGCTTAACACCAGATTGCCGCGGGCTTCCACTGTCTCAATAATTGCTTCGTTGGCTTTAAACACAAACTGGTTAGCAAAAAGTGGCGTGTTGTCTAAGAACACCCCATTACTGCCTACTGGATTGTATACTTCAATGCCGTATTGTTTACCGACATTAAAGTCATCCACCCCATGGGCAGGCGCGGTATGCACACAGCCGGTACCGGAGTCCGTTGTTACATGCAGGCCCAAAATCAATGGTACGGTCAGATCTTCAATAAACGGGTGATGAACCTGCGCGTTTTCCAGCGCTTCACCGATACAGGTTGCTTTTTCCTGGTAGTTCTCAATGCCATAACGCTGCATACAGCTGGCCAGCAAGTCGTGCGCCACTACCAACCATTCGCCGGTATCAGTCACTTCAACCAAAGAATACGTCAATTCAGGATGTAAGGTGATCGCTCGGTTAGCCGGCAGGGTCCACGGCGTGGTAGTCCAGATAACCACACCCGCATTATGGGCGGTCAAATCATCGCTGGTTACGCCAAAGGCCTCGGCAATATGCGCTAAATCGGCTACCGGAAATTTCACATCAATGGCCGGTGAAATCTTATCTTTGTATTCCACTTCTGCTTCGGCCAGTGCAGAACCACAGTCGGTGCACCAGTGTACCGGCTTAAAACCTTTTTCCAGATGACCTGAATCTACCACTTTGCTCAAGGCGCGGATAATGTCGGCCTCTGAGGTGAATTCCATCGTTTTATACGGATTGTCCCACTCGCCGAAAATGCCTAGCCGGATAAAGTCGGCTTTTTGCCCGTCAATTTGTTTTTCGGCGTACTGGCGACATTTGTCGCGAAACTCCGCAGCGGATACTTTTTTGCCCGGTTTGCCAACTTTCTTCTCTACCATAAGCTCTATCGGTAAGCCGTGGCAGTCCCAACCAGGAACATAGGGGGCGTCAAAATCTGACAGCGTTTTTGACTTAACAATAATGTCTTTGAGGATCTTATTTACCGCATGCCCAATGTGTATGTCGCCATTAGCATAAGGGGGGCCATCGTGCAGCACAAACGGTGTTTTGCCTGCTTTAGCTTCGCGAATTTTTTTGTAAATACTCTTTTCCTGCCAGGCTTTGAGCATTTTGGGTTCGCGCTGCGCAAGGTTTCCGCGCATCGGAAACGGTGTTTCCGGGAGGTTTAATGTGGCCTTATAATCACTCATAAACTTGTTTTTTCCATCCACCTGAATAGTACGCTTAACGGGCATACCGGAAGTTTTACTGTCAAATGACAGCTTACGAATCAGTCTTTTTAAAATAGTGCCGCGCCTGTATGGCATCGGCCTGAATTTGGTTTTTGAGCGCCTCGAAAGAATCGAATTTGTGCTCGTCCCGAAGCTTCGTTCGGGGAATAACATCAATGGTTTGACCGTACAGATCGCCTGTGAAGTCAAAAATATGTACTTCTAACTGGGTGCGCTGGCCGTTTAATGTAGGCCGCTTCCCTACATTCGCTACACCGGTGTAATACTGCTCTGCTATTTTCACGGTAACGGCGAACACACCGCGCAAGGGCGTACGAAACCGTTTTAACAGGACGTTGGCCGTAGGAAAACCAATGGTCCGGCCTTTCTTTTCGCCGTGTACTACCCTGCCCTGAATACTGTAAGGGCGGCCCAGCATTGATGCGGTTCTGGCAAAATCCCCTTGTTCCAGGGCGTGGCGTACCGCGGTAGAGCTAATCCGGCAATCATCCACCCGAAAGCTTTGGGTACTGACCACTTCAAAACCGTATTTCTGGCCGGCCTGTTGCAACATTTCAAAGTCGCCTTCGCGGCCTTGTCCGAAGCGGAAATCGTCACCTACCACCAAGAAGCGTACGCCCAACTTATCGACCAGCAAATCATGAATAAAGGTGTCTGCTCGCTGCCTGGCAAAGGCCTGATTGAACCGGACGCATAGCAGGCGGTCTACTCCGGCCGCTTTCAATAAGCGGTACTTTTCAGATAACGTACTAAGACGGGCTGGTGCCGTAGCAGGGGCGAATACTTCTTCAGGTTGCGGCTCAAATACCATTACCGTAGCGGGCAACCCAAGTTGTTCAGCGCGCTTTAGAACGTTGGCCAGTACTGCCTTATGGCCATTATGGACCCCATCAAACTTACCAATAGTCAGCACACACCCCTGGTGCCGGGGACGCAGGTTATGCAACCCTCTGATTAATTCCACAACTCGCCTGTACCTTCACTAGCCATTCATTAAACACAAAAGTCGCGATTATAAACGACCCAACACGTAATACCAATCGTTGTTCCGCCCTTTAACCACCAGATGCTTTAAAATGCGACGGTCTTGTACCTAACACCAGCAGTACGGCGACAAAAACACCCACAGCTGCGCCGATGGTTTTGCTGACATGAAGAATCTGTTCACTCAATGACAACAAATAAAAAGCATTGTGTAAGTCAAAATAATGAATTACCCCCGCCATAGCAATACACGCAATAGCGACCCGCAATAAAAATAACAAGGTTAGCCTGGACAACCGGTACACCCCTACCTGATGCAATTTGCCATACAGCAAGCCAGCATTTAATGCTGCCGATAAACTCGTGGCTATAGCCAGCCCAACATAACCATAAGGCACTGCAAAAATCAGGTTAAACACCATGTTTGAGATCATGCAATAAATCCCAAATTTCACTGGCGTTTTGGTGTCTTGCCGGGAATAAAAGCCGGGCGCCAGCACCTTCACCAGCATAAAGAACCACAAACCAAAGGCATAGGCGGTTAATGAATAAGAGGCCATTCTGGCGGTGTCCGCGGTAAACGCCCCGCGCTGGAAAATAACGGTTAAAATGGGCTCTGCCATCAATGCCAGGCCGACGGCTGCAGGCAAGCCTAATGCTGAAACCATGCGCACAGACCAGTCCATATTCCCAGCAAAGGCTTGCGGATTTTTAGTCACATGATTACGCGATAATGTAGGCAAAATAACGGTGGCAATAGCAATCCCAAACAGCCCCAGGGGAAATTCCAGCAAGCGATCTGAGTAATACAGCCAGCTAATAGAGCCCGTCATTAAGAAACTGGCAATAAAGGTATCGAACAATAAGTTAAGCTGCCCGACTGACACCCCAAATAAGGCCGGGATCATAAGCTTGCGCACTTTTACTACGTGCGGGTCGTGCCAGCCCCATTGCGGCTTAACCAGTAACCCGGCGCGGTATAAAAACGGTAACTGAAATGCCAGTTGTACAATACCCCCAACGAACACCCCCCAGGCCAGCGCAAAGGCTGGTTGTGCCATTTGTGGCGCCGCATATACCGCAAAACCTATAATACATACGTTAAGCAACACCGGGGTAAATGCCGCTACGGCGAATTTATTTAAGGTATTTAGAATAGCGCCCGACAAACCGGTAAGTGAGATAAACGCCAAATAAGGAAAGGTTATTTTTAGCATGGCTGAGGCCAGCGTAAACTTATCCCCGCCGGGCTCATTGTTTAGGTATTCAATAAACCAACCGGTGCCAAACAAGGCGGCTAATACCGGCGATGCAATCACCCCTACCAGCGATACCACAAACACAATTGCCCCCAGCGTGCCCGATACCTTGGCCACAAACGCTTTTAGGCGCGCTTTATCTTCATCATGATGCACTTCGGTAAGCACCGGGATAAATGCCTGAGCAAATGCGCCTTCAGCAAATAAGCGTCGTAAAAAGTTCGGTATTTTGTTGGCAAAGAAAAACACATCAGCGGCGGCGCCATCACCCATCAACCGGGCCACCACAACATCACGGGCCAATCCCAGTACACGGGAGATTAGCGTCATGACGCTTACAATAATTCCCGACTTCAATAATTTACCTGACACACGGCCTCAATATGTTTCAACGAGCAAAAAAGGAGTGACACTATAGCCGATTGGCTGCGGCGAAAAAATGGTTCACCGCGCATTGTCGGTAGCAAAACACAAAAATAACCGTTTTTTTTCTGCTTTTTTTGTACAAACCCGCTTTTGTAGGATGAACTTTATTTTACGGGCTGCTATACTCCGCGCCCTAACTGGGTCGGACCCGGGTTTGTTAATTATTATTGTCATTAAAATAGTTTGACAATTAGTCGATTGATAGGCACAATCCGCACCCTCGTTTTTGACATGAATTTATTTGGGAGTTACACCTTGGCTAACATTAAGTCTGCTAAGAAACGTGCAATTCAAGCCGAAAAGCGTCGTCAGCATAATGCCAGCCGTCGCTCCATGACTCGTACAAGCATCAAGAAAGTTGTAGCGGCTATCGCTAATGGCGATAAAGAAGGTGCTCAAGCAGCACTAGCCTCTGCAACTCCTGTTCTTGACAGAATGGCTACCAAAGGTTTGATTCACAAAAATAAAGCTGCTCGCCATAAGAGCCGCCTTGCAGCGCAAATTAAAGCGCTATAAGGTTTCTATTGGTACAGTAGTTAAAAAAGCGCCCTCGGGCGCTTTTTTTGTATCTGCTCATCTAGCTGTACCGTCACTACTGTGCACAGGCTGGAGGGTTAGCATGAGCTCACCCGCTTAGCCGCTTTGCCTTCCCCCTTATATTAGCCCATAACTACAGCCCATAACCACGTTCGCCCCTCGTTTCGTCGCTACCCGATGGCGTAATGCGATTTATCGCTTCCTCAAGCTTCTTTCTCAAACTTCTCTTTCAAGCTTCTCTTTTAAGTTTCTCTTTTAAGCTTCTCTTTTAAGCTATTATGGGTGCCTGATAAGCCGGGGCTGGCTAAAACAGCGTAGTGGTCTGCCCATTAGCCATTACGGCCGCAGTATGCTTATCGATAAGACCGATGTAGACGCGGGAGCTTTGCCCTGCCCGTGTGGGCAACTACCGATGTGGTATTTTTTGTGCTGGGGCAAAGCGCGGCGTGTAAGCTGTTGGCGCGGTCAGGCATTTGCCGGTAGCGCCCAAGCTGACCACATAACCGATAATACGCAGATACTAGCCCACAATGCTGCTTTGTGATGCTTTACTCAGGCACTCACTTTATCCCGGTTTATCCACCCAAACTATCACCAGGGCAGCAATAGCCCCTGCTATTGCCTGTGTAGGTATAGCCTCGATACCCTGACGGTGTAATACGCGGGGCATAACCCGTTATAAAACCTGCGTGGTAACTGACGCTACCTGGCTCGATAGCCACCACACTAGCGTGTGTATAACCCCCGTAGCGGTCTTTATTGGCCGGTTTTAACCGCTTTACCTGTGGCTGCTGGCCTATGCCGGCCGTATAAAGGGCCACGCTGCATTGTCATCTATCCGTCAACCAAGCGTCACTAAGCTGTCAACTAACCTTTCTACTATGTCGTTCCAAAGTCGTTATTTTGGAAGCTGTGATGCAAAACACCCACTATAAAACCCTTTGGCTGTCTGATCTTCACCTTGGCAACCGAGACTGCAAAGCCGATTATCTCCTGCATTTTTTAAATAATGTTTCAGTCGATACGCTGTATCTGGTGGGCGATATTGTCGATATGTGGGAAATGTCCCGCCAGTTTCGCTGGCCGGCGTCCCACAATCAGGTATTGCACAAGATAATGGCAATGAGCCATCAGGGCATCCGGGTGGTGTATCTGCCCGGTAATCACGATGCCCCACTCCAGTCTTATTCGGGAATGGCATTTGGGGACATCGAGATCGAACGTGAAGTGGTGCATATCACCGCCCAGGGAAAACAATACCTGGTGCTCCATGGCGACCAATTCGATGCCGATGTCACATTGGGCCGATTACACGCCTGGATGGGCGACAAAGCCTACGACTTACTGCTGTTCTTAAACCGTTGGTACAACACCTTTCGAACGTGGCGGCGCCGGGAATACTGGTCGCTAGCCGGTTATATCAAACAGCATATAAAGGGCGCGAATGCCGCCATCGCACGTTACCGTCAGGCGTGCTGCAAACGCGCGGCGGATTTGGGCTTAGATGGGGTGATATGCGGTCATATCCATCACCCCGAAAGCGCTTATGAAAATGGTATCCACTACATAAACGATGGTGATTGGATAGAAAACTGCTCTGCATTGGCTGAAGATCAGCAAGGTAACCTTACCCTGATTCGTTATGTTGATCAGTTGGATAAAGCCACTTCGGTAGCCATTTTACGGCCTGACAGCCGTGACTCCCGTGCAGCCTGATAGCGCTACGGTGTAAACGAACTGACATCAAACTACGTCAAAAGCGTCACACTAACCTGCTAATGTGCGCAAAAACCAAGGGTTGCATATGTTTACAGTCAACGAAGTATTAAATAAACACTATCCTCAGGTGGCTAACCGCCCGTGGTTGCATAAGTCGGTCTCTTTTGTTCTGCGCCACCTGTTGCACGAGCGCGAAATTATTGAGTTCGGTGAAACCTATCCGCATTATGAAGATATCGACTTTGTCGAGCAGGTGCTGGAATACTTTAATATCAGCTATTCCACCCGGGACGTTGAAAAAGAGCGTATCCCCAGTGAAGGTCGTGTGGTTATTATTGCTAACCATCCCATAGGCTCGCTGGACGGCCTGGCACTGATTAAATTACTTAGCGAAGTACGCCGCGACGTTAAAGTTGTGGCCAACCAGATGTTAATGGCGATAGAGCCCCTGCACAGTATGTTGTTGCCGGTTAACAATATGCACGGGGGCACGCCCAAACAGCATTTATCGGCTTTGAGTAAACATTTGAACGACGAAGGGGCATTATTGATTTTTCCCGCGGGCGAGGTATCCCGGTTACGCCCTCAGGGGGTAAGAGACACACTTTGGCACAATGGTTTTTTGCGGATTGCCCGCCAAACAAAGTCGCCTGTACTGCCGGTGTATATCGACGCTAAGAATTCCCCGTTATTTTACAGTGTCTCCATGGTGTACAAACCCTTGGCCACTGCGCTGCTGGTAAAAGAAATGTTTAAACAAAAACGTAAGCATTTACCGATGCGTATTGGCGAGGTCATTCCCTATGAGTCTTATCAGGCATTAACTTTGTCGCTAAAAGACCAGGTCAGGTTGTTTAAACGCCACCTTTATCGGATTGGCAGCAATAAAAAAGGCGTACTGCCTACGCAGGCTTCGGTAGCGATGCCCGAAGACCGTAAAGAGCTGTGTCGGGCCATCAAGCACTGCGAGCATTTAGGCCAGACAGCAGATGGTAAGCATATTTATTTATACCAGCACAGTGGCTGTTCGCCGATAATGCGCGAAATCGGACGCTTACGGGAAATCGCCTTTCGCGCGGTGGGTGAAGGAACCAATGCTCGACGTGATATCGATCAGTACGATTCTCATTACTATCATCTGATTCTATGGGATGACGCTGATTTGGAGATTGTAGGGGCATATCGGTTCGGCGATGCGCAAACTCTGTCCCAGCCGGGTCACCCTACAGGTTTGTATTCGGCCACCTTGTTTAGTTACTCAGGCGATAACAGCCAGCTGTTTAACTATGGCCTGGAGTTGGGTCGAAGTTTTGTGCAGCCTCGTTATTGGGGCAAGCGAAGCCTGGATTATTTATGGTTTGGTATTGGCGCATTTTTGAGCCGCTACCCCAGATATCAATATTTGTTCGGGGCCGTGAGTATCAGTAATGGTTACCCCAAACCCGCCAAAGATTTATTGGTCGCCTTTTATCGGGCGAACTTTCCACAGCAGTTTGGCCAGGCCACGGCAAAACTGCCCTTCCGGCTTTCTGGTGATGTGGTGCCGCCATTTACCGGCAGTGACTATAAAAAAGAATTTACTGAACTCAAACATTTGCTGGCTAATATGGGGGTTAATGTCCCTACCCTGTATAAACAGTACACCGAAATTTGTGAACCAGGCGGCGTAGCGTTTCTGGACTTTAACATAGACCCGGACTTTGCTGATTGTATTGATGGGTTGGTAGTCGCTGATTTAAATACCCTTGTTCCCAAAAAGCGTAAACGGTATATGCCTGCTCCCATACTGGATAAAACCGCCTAATCTTACGCGCGATGTGTGCCCGGTGGCCGTCGGGCACACTGGTCAGCTATATTCAGCTGCCACCATGACGATTTGCATATAAACGCCCGTAGTGCAGAGCCGCACCCGCACCTCAAGATAATAACGCGGCGAGCTATACCCTCATGCTATACCGTCACGTGGCCTGTAGGGATAACTCTGTCAATATTGTGCAGTATATATCTTCCAGCGTAAGTAAATCTGATAGATGCACGTGCTCATCGACTTGATGAATTGACCGATTTGGAACCCCAAGCTCTACCACCTGCGTCTTATCGCTCGCTAAAAAGCGGCCATCCCAGGTGCCCCCGGCAGTACTGAGTATAGGATAACGTCCGGTCGCCTGATAAATGGCTTTTTCACATAGCTTAATCAGGCACCACTTGGTGCGAGCCTGACTGTGGTAGGCGTGACACGGGCGGCTCCAACTGAGGCGGACATCGGCATCTATGGGATAAATGTGCTGTTCTATCAGTGCCGCTACACTAGTGTGAGTATACGGGGGCGTGTAGCGGATATTAAACTCAATACGCGCTCCTGCCGGTAGCATATTATCGGTAAAGCAACCTGTATCAATATGCGTTATCTGCAAGCTGGTACCGGGTAAGTCCGCTGTACCGGGGTCCCATGGTATTCCCCGCAACGTCTGACAGATATCGGTGACCACATGTATGGCATTTTTACTGTACTGTGGGTATGCCACATGGCCTTGTTGCCCGGTGATAACAAGCGTACCTGACAACGAGCCCCGCCGGCCTACTTTAAGCGTATCGCCGGTATAGTCGTTAGCTGTAGGTTCACCTACCAGACACATATCAAGAGAAATATTCTGCGCATCAAGATAGTGCTTAATCCATTTCGTGCCATCTTCCGCCTTGCCTTCTGCATCGCTGGTAATTAGCCACCAAAAGGTAAGCTTATCCGGGTGCATACCGGCTATAGCGCGTTGCGTAGCCGCCAGCATCGCCGCTATACCGGTTTTCATATCGGCCGCGCCACGACCATATAAAATATTATTTTTAATAGTGGCAGCAAAGGGCGGATGAGACCAAACCTGCGCGGGGCCAGGTGGCACAACATCAGTGTGGCCTGAAAAGGCAAAGTGACGCGCGCCATTGCCCCAGCGGGCTATCAGATTCGTCACCCCGTTGCGTGGTAACCATTGACAGCAAAACCCCAACTGTTCCAGGTGTTCGGCAATAAAAGACTGGCAACCTGCATCGCAAGGCGTTACTGAAGGTAAGGTTATTAACTGTTGAGCAAAATAAATGCTATTTATGTGTAACTGTTCGGTAACACTTGAGGCAACCATCACTATCTCCAATATGGATAGAATGGCGGTTAGTTAACCCCAGGAAGGTGACGGGCAGATAACAATTTTACGACAAGGGGATGACAGCTGTAATAACATTAAGCGAAGCACTAAACTGCATAAGGGGTCAGCGGCTGGCCTGCTCGAATATCCGTCCTAAGCCAGAAATCCCAGCTATGCCGGCGTTTTGCAAAGGGGCTAAGCGGCGCCTGTGTAATAGCAGTGATTAGATAGAGTTAAGGACGTCAACGATTTCGCGGGTTTGCTCGACCATACGTACCAGTTTGTTTTCAAGACGTAGTGCGACCAAGCCGTTAGAAGCATCACGATAGACGACTCTACCCTGTCTGAATAGCTCAACATCAAGTACCTCACCTTTGGCCAGCTGAGCCTGCCAGTTGGAGGGAAGTTCAGATTGCAACGCAATTTTATCGTCCATACCGTGTGGCATATAATGACCACGATCAGCTGCCTGAGCGGTGAAAGAAAGCATCGCTGAAAAAAACACTGCACAAAATACAAGATGGCGATAACACATGACTACACATTTCCGAAAAGGCTAATACTAATAGTGTAGTGAGAGCAATTCTCATTCCTTTTATTATACTAAAGGCTAAGTTAAAGACTATAGCTCTGTTTTAACTAGCTATTTTTTATTATATCGAAAAAGTAAAGCCATATTTATGGGTTAATTTCAAACATAGATGGGTTATTTGCGTGTAGATTGTACCCATATGGGAACACTTTTCAGGGTAGTGTAAGATTTACATTCGCGGCGCCATACGCGACTGGACGTTTAGTACAAAATTACGCATTATGCAGTTATCTGATAACCCTGACTAAAGTGATAACTGTGCTAAAAATTATTGTCCTCATTCCGCTTATTTTAAGTACGTTATGGTTTGCCTATTTACGGGTTAATGGCTTCTCCATGGCCCAAGGCAAGCAAGGTTTTGCCTATATATTGGTAGCCTCAGCCACTATTGCATTGTTCTATAGCCTGATGATGTTTCTAACGCATTAGCCAGGCTCACTGCGTTGCCTGAACCGACGCGTTGTAGCGAAGTACGCCCAATAAAAAACCCGGTATTAAACCGGGTTTTAAACAATACAGGGGCTTAGGGCAATAAGATTTCTACGTCAGCTTCATCCCGTAAGGCTTTAATATAGCTTTGATACAAGCTTTGGCCATACGCCGCTCCCAAACGTTGACGAAGTGTTGCAGCCAACTCTTCATCCGGCGCCTGCGGACTATGAATACGTTCAAGGGTGATGACACCAACATCGCCCGAGGCCAGGTTGGCCAAATCGGTTTGCTGCCCTTGTTGCTGTGACAAAGTAAACAGCGTATCAACCAGCGCCCGAGGCAAATCACCCGGCCCGCGGTTAACATCACTTGCCTGCTTCCAGCTTAACGACTGCGAAGCGAGCATCTCATCCACGCTCTCTCCTGCGGTTACCTTGGTTACCACTTCCTGGGCCCACTCTGCGGCGGCCTGCTGTGCTTTTTGCGCCTTAAGTTGCTCAGTGATACCTGCCCTCACTTCTTCAAGCGGTTGCGTACGTTGCGGTTCATGGGCTTTAACGCGCATCACCATGACAGTATTATCATCCAATTCGATAACTTCACTGTTCATACGATCTTCAACTAACTCTGGCGAAAATGCAGTATTCAGTACCGTAGGATTAGTCATCGCTTCAGCAGGCTGATCCTGCGTGAATAAGCCGGTTTCCTGAATCGGTTGATCTGCTACACCGGCCACGTCCTGTAATGACTCTGGCACTTCAAACGCCACTTCTTCCATCCGACTGCGAATGGCGTAGAACTCATCCATGGCCTTATCTTGTTGCAAGGCAGTACGGATTTCATCGCTTACTTCAGATAATGGTGTAACCTGCTCCGGTTTGATATCGGTAAGCTTGATAAGGTGAAAACCAAACTCTGTTTCTACCACACCCGATACCGTGCCCGGCTCTGCCAAAGAAAACGCGACTTCGTCAAACGCCGGATCCATCATATCGCGGTTAATAAATTCTAAGTCCCCACCATTTTCGGCTGAAAAGGTATCGTCTGAGTATTGTGCCGCTAATTCAGCAAAATCGGCCCCGTCATTAAGTTGCGATTTAATCTCTTCGGCTTCTTTGCGCGCGGCGTCTTTGTCCTCACCAAACTCTATGAGAATGTGAGCTACCCGACGTTCTTCTTCTTCCCGATAGGAGGCTTCATTCTCTTGATAATACGCAGCAATATCGTCCTCAGTAACATCGATATCACCTGATAAATCATCAACTGATAATGTTACATAGGCAATATTGACTTTTTCTTGCGTATCAAAGGCGGTGATATTGGCTTCGTAGTAATTTTTAATATCCTGCTCACTAACCTCAACAGTATCAGCAAACTTATCCGCAGGGACTATAAAGTAACGTCCATCACGGGTTTGTGACTGTAGTTGCCACGCCCGCTCTACTTCGCCAGGCAATGCAAAAGAAGAGGCGCCCAGCGCTTGAGCTAATTGGCCCCGGGTAAGTTCGGTACGAAGATAATCGCGAAAATCAGCCGGTTGAAAACCACTTTGACGCAAAATAGCTAAATAACGGTCGTTATCAAACTGTCCTGCCGTTTGAAATTCCGTCATTTGCATAATGGTGTCACGAATTTGTTTATCGCCTACACGTAAGCCTAATTCCTCGGCCTGCTGCTCTATCAACATGTCATTGATGAGCTGGTCCAAAACGTTACGACGAAAGTCCTGTAGATAACCTTCGTTGGCAAACATTGCTGCCACACTTTCACCGTACTCGGATTCCATTCTGGCACGCTGGTTCTGATAAGCGCGCTCAAGGGTTGTCTGATCAATTTCTGTTCCGTTAACCGTTGCCACTGTAGTAGTGCCTGATGAATTCAGGTAGCTTCCTACACCGGCAAAGACGAAACTCAGTACCACCAGGCCGATGATGATCATGGCCCAAGGGCCCTGAGAACCTTCTCTGATTCTTTCTAGCATGATTCTTCTTTCAACTCCGTTGCTTACTTCTTAATCCCGCCAATAATGTCCGCACTTGCTGTGCATTTATGACATTAGCCGGCCGGTTCACTGGCACAAAATTAGGCAGGATTATAACGCGATTGCCGCCCTAAACGCGATGGTTTTATGGGCCTTTAGATACTGGTGGCAGTACCAAGCGATACTGGCTAAATATGTGGCGAGTGAGAGACATTCATTCCTGCTTTACCCGCTACCCTGGCGCAAGACAGGGAGGCACTGCATTGAATACTATTTTTCCTGCACATATAAAAAAGGCGATGGGGTTGCCATCGCCTTTTTATAAAACTTTATTCTTAGTTGCACGCGTCTTTCAGAGCTTTACCCGCTTTGAAAGATGGAACTTTTGCTGCTGCAATCTGAATAGTCTCACCAGTCTGAGGGTTACGGCCGCTGCGAGCAGAGCGCTCACGAACTGCGAAAGTACCAAAACCTACCAGTGCCACTTGGTCACCGTCTTTAAGCGCTGCTGTAACTGCATCAGTGAATGCGTCAAGAGCTCGGCCTGCAGCCGCTTTAGAGATGTCCGCACCAGCAGCGATTTGGTCGATGAGTTGAGACTTGTTCACAATTATGATCCCCTTCGTTTGTTATTATACTGTTTGTCCGAAACAATTATCGAATTAGTGACGGAACGTTATAACAAGCTTAATTAGTAACATCAAGCTATCTGTTACAAAATAGTTAAGAATTAATGAATCGCTGCAATCCCTTTATGGACAAGGCTTCAAGCGAGTACTCAGTAAAGGTAACACAACTTATGCGACTTGAAAGCCCTATTTTTAAAAAAAGTGAGCAATTCCGGCCCTTAGTGGTCGTTTTTTAAGCTATTTTGACAAAAAAAAGGCTGCGTCCCTTGTATGACAAGCGTTGCAGCCTTTCGTTACCGGTTATTTCGCGTTCACTACCTCAAACGATTCAACCGGTTCTTGTAGTGCGATATCAAGTACATCATCAATCCATTTCACCGGATGGATAGATATAGCCTCTTTGACATTATCGGGTATCTCTTCCAAGTCGCGTTCGTTCTCTTTTGGAATAATCACCGTTTTTATGCCACCACGATGTGCTGCCAGTAACTTTTCTTTCAGGCCACCGATAGCCAGTACCTCACCGCGCAAGGTGATTTCACCGGTCATCGCTACATCACAGCGAACCGGGTTGCCGGTCAGTGACGACACCAAAGCAGTACACATTGCAATACCGGCACTGGGACCATCTTTAGGCGTCGCGCCTTCTGGTACGTGAACATGGATGTCACGTTTTTCGTAGAAGTCATTATTAATACGCAGTTTTTCCGCGCGACTTCTCACCACCGTCATAGCAGCCTTAATAGATTCCTGCATAACATCGCCCAGCGAGCCGGTAGTGGTCATTTTGCCCTTACCCGGAACGGTGCTGGTTTCGATGGTTAGCAGGTCGCCCCCTACCTGGGTCCACGCTAAACCGGTGACCTGGCCAATTTGATTATCGTTGTCCGCCTTGCCGTAGTCATGGCGCTGTACACCCAAATAGTCTTTGAGGTTATCTTGAGTAACGACCACTTTCTCTTTACTGTTAGACAGTAAGATATCTTTCACCGCCTTGCGGCAAATCTTAGAGATTTCGCGCTCCAGATTCCGCACGCCGGCTTCGCGGGTGTAGTAACGGATAATCCCAATAATCGCCGAGTCGGTGATTTCCAGTTCATCTTTTTTCAGGCCGTTACGTTCTATTTGCTTAGATAGCAAATGACGCATAGCGATATTGAGCTTTTCATCTTCGGTATACCCGGACAAACGAATTACTTCCATTCTATCCAGTAATGGACCTGGAATATTCATGCTGTTAGAGGTAGCGACAAACATCACATCTGATAAGTCGTAATCGACTTCAAGATAGTGGTCACTGAACCGGTTATTCTGCTCCGGATCCAATACTTCTAACAGCGCCGACGCAGGGTCTCCACGCATATCTGCCGACATTTTATCAATCTCGTCGAGCAGAAACAGCGGGTTTTTCACGCCAACTTTGGTCATATTCTGAATCAGTTTGCCCGGCAACGACCCGATATAAGTACGGCGATGGCCTCGGATTTCCGCCTCATCCCGTACGCCACCAAGTGCCATACGAACGTATTTACGCCCGGTAGCTTTAGCAATGGATTGCCCCAGTGAAGTCTTACCTACCCCAGGCGGACCAACCAAACAAAGAATCGGGCCTTTAAGTTTTTTAACCCGTTGCTGAACCGCTAAGTATTCAACAATCCGCTCTTTTACCTTTTCAAGGCCATAATGGTCGGCATCAAGTACTGTTTCGGCTTTGCCCAGGTCTTTTTTAACCGGGCTGCGTTTTTGCCAAGGCACCCCTGTCAGCCAATCAATATAGCTACGAACCACTGTCGCTTCGGCCGACATAGGAGACATCATCTTAAGCTTTTGCAGTTCAGCGCGAGCCTTATCTTCAGCCTCTTTTGGCATCTTCGCATCAGCAATTTTCTTGCTCAGCGCTTCAAATTCGTCCGGGGCATCGTCCATCTCCCCTAACTCTTTTTGAATCGCTTTCATCTGTTCATTCAGATAATACTCGCGCTGACTTTTTTCCATTTGCTTTTTCACACGGGTACGAATTTTCTTTTCGACCTGAAGCAAATCAATCTCACCTTCCATCAGTGCCATCAGGTATTCAAGGCGCTCATTAACGCCTTTCATTTCCAGCACTTTCTGTTTTTCAGTGAGTTTCAGCGGCATATGCGCGGCCATGGTATCAGCCAGACGCGCAGCATCATCTATCCCGTTTAATGACGTTAACACTTCCGGGGGAATCTTTTTGTTCAGCTTAACGTAACCTTCAAACTGCGATACCGCTGAACGAATCAATACTTCCTGTTCGTTTTCTGCAATATCAACATCGGCAATTTTATCGATGTTTGCGCAATAAAAAGGTTCGGACTGGGTATAGTCATTTATTTCGCCGCGTACATTACCTTCCACCAATACCTTAACGGTACCGTCAGGCAATTTAAGCAACTGCAAAATAGTGGCAATAGTGCCAACGCTGTATATGTCATCCGTTTCAGGTTCATCGACGCTGGCATCTTTTTGGGCTACCAAAAAAATCTGCTTATCATTTTCCATCGCTGCTTCCAGGCAACGAATCGATTTTTCACGGCCGACAAACAAAGGTATGACCATATGGGGGTATACCACCACATCCCGCAATGCTAATACGGGAATTTCTATGCGATTTTCACGCTCTGTTGTCATACTTGCACTCTATTGTTTACTGATGTCGTTTGATATGGGGATAATTGGGCAAAGTTCAAATAGTTAGTCTGCCCGTCGGGTTAAATAAAGCTAATGTTCAATCCAAATCTAGCCTTAACGCCAACTCCATTACACCTTAACCATCAGCTATTTAAAAAAATATGGCAACTATTTTTTATCTGCTTGTTCACTTATTGTACTGCAGCTATAAACACACCCGCCGTCACCAACAAAAAAGGCCTCTAAACAGAGGCCTTTTTTACTTTGCTATCCAATTATTCGGATGCTGCTTTTTTATCAGTGTTGGCGTAAATAAGAATAGGTTTTGATTCACCACGGATTACCGTTTCATCAATCACTACTTTCTTCACTTCATTTACTGACGGTAGGTCATACATCGTATCAAGCAAAATTGCTTCAACGATAGATCGTAAGCCCCGTGCACCTGTTTTACGATGCATAGCCTTCTTGGCAATAGCATGCAGCGCATCTTCACGGAATTCCAGCTCTACATCTTCAATCGCAAACAAGGCTGAATACTGTTTAGTAATCGCGTTTTTAGGTTCACGAAGAATTTGTATCAGTGCTTCTTCATCAAGCTCTTCTAAACTGGTTACCACAGGTAACCGTCCAATAAACTCAGGAATCAGACCGTATTTAACTAAGTCTTCAGGCTCAACCTGTTTAAATAATTCACTGACATGCTGCAGGCTTTCCTTCGATTTGACCTTCGCGCCAAAGCCAATACCACTGCCGGTTTGCGCGCGCTGCTCGATAACCTTATCCAAGCCAGCAAATGCGCCGCCACATATAAACAGAATTTTTGATGTATCGACCTGCAAAAATTCTTGCTGTGGATGCTTGCGTCCCCCTTGGGGAGGTACAGAAGCAACAGTGCCTTCAATCAGTTTTAACAACGCTTGCTGCACGCCTTCGCCGGACACGTCACGGGTAATTGAAGGGTTATCCGACTTACGCGAAATTTTATCAATTTCGTCAATGTAGACAATGCCACGCTGGGCCTTTTCCACATCGTAATCGCATTTTTGCAACAGCTTTTGAATAATGTTCTCGACGTCTTCACCCACATAGCCCGCTTCAGTAAGCGTAGTGGCGTCTGCCATGGTAAAGGGCACATCAAGCAATCTGGCTAATGTTTCAGCCAACAGTGTTTTACCACTGCCCGTAGGACCGATAAGCAGAATGTTACTTTTACCTAGTTCCACCCCTTCGTGAACATCACCATGGCGAAGGCGCTTATAGTGGTTATATACCGCTACCGACAACACTTTCTTGGCATGCTCCTGCCCGATTACATAATCATTAAGATGTTCATGTATTTCGTGGGGCTTAGGTAATGCGTCCTGCTTTTGCTTGGGTGCAATTTCCTTAATCTCTTCGCGAATAATGTCGTTGCATAATTCGACACACTCGTCACAGATAAAAACGGACGGCCCAGCAATTAACTTTCTCACTTCATGCTGGCTTTTGCCACAGAAGGAGCAATACAGTAGTTTGTTGTCGCCGTCTGAGTTCTGTTTATCACTCATTACGTAATGCCTCTGCCTTAGCCGGACCCAAATTCAACACAGGATGTCCGGTCTGTCTATAACTATACTACTTAGTAGCGGCTGCGTCAGATCGATTTGTTAAAACCTGATCTATCAGACCGTACTCTTTGGCTTCGGTTGCACTTAGGAAGTTATCACGATCGGTATCATGAGCAACTTTTTCATAATCCTGGCCAGTGTGCTGCGCCATTAATCGGTTCAGCTTTTCTTTTATTGACAGAATTTCCTTCGCATGGATTTCAAAATCCGAGGCCTGGCCCTGAAAACCGCCAAGCGGTTGGTGAATCATCACCCGGGAATTAGGCAGACAGTACCGCTTACCTTTGGTACCACCTGATAATAAAAATGCGCCCATACTGGCAGCCTGACCCACACATACAGTGCTTACATCCGGCTTTATAAAGTTCATGGTGTCGTAAATCGCCATGCCCGCAGTGACCGAACCACCCGGCGAATTGATATACAGGTAAATGTCTTTTTCCGGATTTTCTGCTTCCAGAAAGAGCATTTGTGCCACAATCAGGTTCGCCATATGATCTTCAACCTGACCAACCAGAAAAATGACGTTTTCTTTTAATAAACGAGAGTAAATGTCGTAGGAACGTTCGCCCTTGGCGGTCTGTTCGACAACCATAGGCACGAGTGCATTTTGCGGTTCTAATGGGTTAATCATATCTACCTTGATTTGTTAGCGTTAAAAACAAAAATGCTCGGAAGGCTCCGAGCATTTAAGCAGTTGCTGACAGGCTAAGTCAAACAAGCGATAAAAAATTACGCCTGTTTGTTCATAACCTCATCAAAAGCTTTGGTTACTTCCTGGGTTTTTGCTTTTTCAAGCACCCATTCAATCGCCTGCTCTTCCAATGCAACATTCTTCATTTGCTGCATCAGTTCTTCGTTGTTCTGATAATACTCGATCACTTCTTGAGGATCTTCGTAAGCAGACGCAGAAGTTTCAATTAATGCATTTACTTTATCTTCATCAGCTTTTAGTTCGTTAACCTTGATGATTTCACCAAGCAACAAGCCAATAGAAACCCGACGTTTTGCATTATCTGTGAACAGTTCAGCTGGCAGTTCTGGCATGTTTTGACCGCCGCCCTGTTGACTGAAACGTTGTTTAGCCTGTTCACGTAGTGCTTCGATTTCCTGATCAATCAGTGCTTGTGGCACATCAAGTTCATTTTTCTCCAGCAATTTCGCAATAACATCTTCTTTTACTTTTGCTTTAAGCGTTTGGTCTAGCTCACGCTGCATGTTTTTACGCACTTCGTCTTTAAGCGCGTCAATGCCGCCTTCTTCAATACCAAACAGTTTAGCAAATTCTTCGTTAACTTCTGGTAATTCCTGACCTTCCACTTTTTTCACGTGAACGTCAAATACCGCGTCTTTACCTTTCAGGGCTTCAGCGTGGTAATCTTCCGGGAAAGCAACTTCTACCGTTACATCGTCACCGGCTTTAGCACCTACCAGTGGCTCTTCAAAGCCTGGAATCATCCGGCCTTTGCCAAGCTCAAGCGAAAAGTCTTCCGCTTTGCCGCCGTCAAACTCTTCACCGTCAATTTTACCAACAAAATCGATAACTACACGATCCTGGTCTTGCGCGGCGCGGTCAACTTCCTGCCAGCTAGCGTGTTGCTTTTGCAGCGTCTCCATCATGTTATCGAGGTCAGCATCGGTAATTTCAACCTTTGGCTGTTCAACTTCGATCTCATCAACGCCCTGCACTTCCACTTCTGGGTAAACTTCAAAAGATGCAACGAATTCCAAATCCTGGCCGTGCTCGTCTTTGGTCAGTTCAAATTTAGGCATGCCAGCAGGCGTAATTTTTTCTTGTACAATTGCCTGATAGAAGTTTTGCTGCATAACATCGCCAGCAACTTCCTGACGTACAGCTTGACCATAGCGCTTTTGAATAACACTAACTGGTACCTTACCTGGACGAAAGCCATTGATACGCTGAGTTTTCGCTAATTGCTGAAGACGTGACTTTACAGCAGAATCAATAGAATCTGCAGGAACTGTAATAGTAAGACGGCGTTCTAAACCCTGGGTCGTCTCGACTGAAACTTGCATTATGTTACCTCAACTTGACGTCTGGTGACGTGTTGTTTTCATGCCCGCGTCCTGCAAACCCCAGCAAACTTTTGACCGGGAAATGAAGGTCGTTGACTCACGATTATGTAAACCGCTGATTAAACACATTGGTTAAAAAAAGACGCGGTAGTATACAGTCACAGAATTTAAGAGTCGAGAGGCAAACAGGAACAAATGCGCATTATTGAAGACATTGTCAACAAATTTGCAACAAAAATAGAAATTATGGGGGATAAATCGAGATAATGATTGATGCAAAGATGGTCGGTGAGACAGGATTTGAACCTGCGACCCCTTGGACCCAAACCAAGTGCGCTACCAAACTGCGCCACTCACCGACAATGCATACTGATATAACAAGATATGGTGCGGAAGGAGAGACTTGAACTCTCACGCCGTGAAGCACTGGAACCTAAATCCAGCGTGTCTACCAATTCCACCACTTCCGCAAAAAAGTGGGGTGGACGATGGGACTTGAACCCACGACAACCGGAATCACAATCCGGGGCTCTACCAACTGAGCTACGCCCACCATAGATGATGCTTTTTACTACGCGAAAATGACGCTGCAAGTTTATCATTAATTAACTCACTATGTCAGTGAAAAAATTAACTTTTCTTGCGTCACTACCTGACTCGCAAATAATGGCGCGCCCGGCAGGATTCGAACCTGCGACCCACGGCTTAGAAGGCCGTTGCTCTATCCAACTGAGCTACGGGCGCCCGGCGAATCTTCGCTAGCAAAAGTGGTCGGTGAGACAGGATTTGAACCTGCGACCCCTTGGACCCAAACCAAGTGCGCTACCAAACTGCGCCACTCACCGAACCTGTGTAACAACGCGTTTTATTTCCTCGTCGTTACGGGAAGCGCATATTACTGACTTGCCCCTACCTCGTCAAACACTTTTTCAAAGAAAAATACCAACTGCTTACAAAGCAAACGGTGACGCTGGATATTTCAGCATTATGTTGACTTTTTAACCCTTTTGTCCTGAATTCTTTCGTTTTCTTCAAAAACTATGCGTTATCACCAGGCAGGAAAAGCAGCTATAGCATTCTTAGTAAATAAAAAATTAGCTTTATTAGTAAAAAAGGCCCTGAAACCTTTCCACCAACGCCTGTTTTTTAACCTCACCTGATGTTTTTGCCCGATAGGTGTAATCTTATTAGGTAAATTACGCTGCCATCGGGTACATAAATACATGACAACACACTGAGTTATATGAATCGCTGGCAGGGGCACCGGCTTTTGTGGAACAATAAAGGCGTCCTATATTTTCATCAAACAAGAGTCCCGTTATTTATGACCGCGCATCTTATTGATGGCAAGTTAATTGCCAAACAAGTCCGTCAGCATGTTGCTGCTTATGTTGAATCGTTGCAGGCCTCCAACAAGCGTGCCCCGGGGCTTGCTGTTGTTCTGGTAGGTAGCGATGCCGCTTCACAGGTGTATGTAGCTAATAAGCGCAAAGCCTGCGAAGAGGTAGGTTTTGTATCGCGTTCATACGATTTACCTGCTGACACCGAGCAGGCCGAATTAATGTCATTGATTGACGAATTAAACAATGATGCCGAAATTGACGGCATACTGGTGCAACTACCGCTACCAGCCGGTCTGGATGCTGAAGCCGTATTAGAGCGTATTCACCCGCATAAAGATGTAGACGGCTTTCACCCCTATAATATAGGGCGATTAGCCCAACGTATCCCGGCGCTTCGGCCGTGTACACCAAAAGGTATCATGACCATGATCGAGTCAACCAAAAGACCGGTTAAAGGGTTAGATGCCGTTATTGTAGGCGCTTCAAATATCGTAGGGCGACCGATGTCGCTAGAATTACTGTTGGCAGGCTGCACAGTCACCACCTGTCATAAATTCACCAAAGATTTGCGCGCTCATGTCAGCCGAGCCGATTTGCTTGTGGTAGCGGTAGGTAAGTCTAACTTTATACCCGGCGACTGGGTTAAACCAAACGCTATCGTGATTGATGTGGGTATTAACCGTATGGCTGATGGCTCGCTGGTGGGCGACGTAGACTTTGCCGGTGCTAAGCAGCGGGCGGGCTGGATTACTCCGGTGCCCGGCGGGGTTGGTCCCATGACGGTGGCCAGCCTGATTGAAAACACGCTGGAAGCTTATGTGAAATACCACTCATGAAGCGGCCAGTTCTTGGCGGCGCGGCGCAGCCAGCAGAAGAAACGATTATAAAGGCCACCCGCCAGTGGATAGATGAGGTGGTAATTGGCCACAATTTTTGCCCTTTTGCGCGCTTCGTGCGCCATCCTGAGACTATCCGTTATACCGTGGATACGCAGAGCAAAGCCGAAGATATTATGCTAACGCTTCACCGTGAATGTCAGCTGCTTGACGAGCAGAGGGACATTGCCACCACCTTGCTTATGCTGCCGGCGTTAACCCGCTTTGACCGCTACCTGGACATCTTAGAGCTGGCGCAGGTTATGCTGGAACAATGGCATTATACGGGAGTCTATCAGTTGGCCAGCTTTCATCCTCACTATGTATTCGATGGCGAACCCGCTGAGGCTGCCTCCCATTATACTAATCGCTCGCCCTACCCGGTGTTACATTTGTTGCGTGAAGCTGATATCACCCGGGTAATGCAAGACCACCCCGACCCTGACGCGATTTACCAACACAATATGGCGGAAACCGCCAAGCTTGGCTGTGCTCATTTCGAGCAACTCCTGGATAAGTGTAAACAGCCCTAGCCACAGGGCATTCCAGCCTCCAAGCCCGGTTTACTGCGCTAGCAGAGCCGGGCGATCTACCAGGTAGGCACGTCCCTGATAGCCCGATACCACAAAGATCCAGTCAGACAGCCACGCGCCCGGCTGGTCTGTATCAAACCAGATTCGATATTGTCCAAGTTCGTCCACTTCGCTGATGTGCGCAAAAACCTGCGTGTTGTCTGTCAGGGTAAAGGTTACCGTACCCGCCTGAGTTAATGCATCAAAGCGCGTCCGGTTGTATGGCTCTACGGCCAGGTAGCGAAACGCTGTAAGCTCTGCTACCGTTTGACCTACTACGCCAGGATAAGCCAACTGATCACGGCGTATGGGCGGCTGGTTGCCTGCACTGGTATCAATTTGCCAACTGCCTTCCCCCGCAGAAACCCGCGCTAATACGAGCGGGGCTGCCGCATTACGCATTAATTCAACTTGCTGTAAGTCATCTGCAGCAAACGGCAATACTTTTTCAGTTAACCAATCGGCTGACGCCGCCGGCGGACGCAACACCTGGTCAATCAACAAACTGGCCTGATTACCTGGCAGCCTGACAAAAGTCCCGCGCTGACTTTTTGCTATATTACCCACCAGTGCTTGCCAGCTTTGGTTGCCCTGCGTCACCGTAACCAGAGTAGATTGCGCATTTTGTTCGGCCAGGTTCTCCACCCCCAGTTTGGGATAATTTTTTGCCTTACTGGTTTTACGCTCAATAATATTGGCTTGAGCCAGTTTACTGATCAACGTAGATAATGCTTTGGTATCCACCGGGAAGCCTTGCTCCGCAGCCAAATGGCGGGCCAGCCATTTGCCGCTTTTGCGGTCAGCTTTAAAGACAATACCTTCGCTGTTTTCAATGGTAACGCCATCTACCTGATCGGCCGAGGAAGCCAGTTCAGCAAACAGAATTACCGGCCCGGTTTGCACCACTTCGGCGTTATCGTGGGTCAACAACCAGGCTGCGCCCCCCGCTACGGTCACCAACACCGTCAGCAGAACTATCCTAACATTCATCATTTATTCCTTTGTGTACGCTTTACCCGGCCGTAACCGTAATGCCAGCGCCAGTAAATAAAGCATTAATACCAGCACTAACGGCGCAGCGGCGATATTAACAAACTTCAACCAGTTGCCGAGCTGATCAATGTCACGGTCAAGCTCATAACGTACATCTCTAAGTTCGCGGCGAATTTTTAAACGCTTTTCTACATAGCGGTCAATAGTCCGCTGTTGTTCATCTGTAATAACAATCGTGCCGCCCTGGCCCTGGTGGTTTTTGAGCTGGGCCAGTTGCTCTTCTGTGCTAGCCAACTCATCCTGAAGCTGTAGTTCATGCTCACGAAAACGCTTTTGCGCTTTGTTTTGTAGCGTAGCGACCCGGGTGAATGGCCGGGCAGACTGACCCCGACTGCGGATACTGATCAGGGCATTACTGCCCGACAGGTTTTCGACGATATTAGTGATAAAGTCGCCATTGTTAGCAAAGGGGGTGTGCAGGGTCTCACCAAAAAACTGGCTTTGTTGCACCCAGAAACGGTCAGCCAGCATATCGGCATCCGCCACCACCAATACATTTAAATTGTCTGTGGTGGCCTTAAAGGTGGCAGGATCAGCGCCTGCGATTGCCTGTCCAAAAGCAGAAATAGTCGTGCCGGTAATATGGCCGGCAATAGTATATTGTAGCGGTGTGCCGGTTAGCCCCCGTTTCAGGGCGGTGGTACCTGCCTGCGCGATGTAATCCTGCGCATCATACAGGTAGCCTTGCGCCGAGGATTGAATGAGTGGGGTAATATCCAGGGTAGAGGAAGGCAGCAAAGCCAGCGTACCTGTCGAGGCCAGATTAATCGTGTCCAGGTTGGCGGTAATCACGTCTGAACGGCTAAGCTGCTGGGTACTTAAACCCAAAATACCAGGATGCTTTATCACCTCCCCTTTTGGGCCACGTATATCCAAGCCCATTGCACCATCCAGTAAGATAGTATCGGCCGCTATGTCAATGCCCCAGTCGCGTAACAAGCTGGTGTCAGAGCCATTGGGTTGCTGACTTCCCATCATAGCCAGCATATCGGATTCATAATGCGGATCAACAAATGCCACCACCCGGCCCTGCTTCATGGCGAACTGATCTATGGCATATTTAAGCGCCTCACTCATTTGTTTGGGGTGGGCCAACATCACCACATCGGTGCCCTCTGGTAAGCGGTCGGCATCACTGGGAACCCGGCGTACGTCAAACAATTGGGTCAGTTGTTCGTAAAACACCATTGGCGGGTCGAAGCGCGCAGTCATCGGATTTTGTCCCCCCGCCACCGGCAGGTCCGAGATCAGGGCCACCACAGGCTGACGTGCATCACTCAACTGATGCAGAACCTTACTGATATCGTATTCCAAAAACTGTTCTTTCTGCGGGTCAAAAAAACCGATGGTAAGCTGGTCATCAAGCATATTGGTCGCCGCCAGGCCAAAATAAACCACCTCGTCGTTGTTGCCCAGGGTGGCCCCGGTCAGACCAAACTGTGTGGCTTTGTCTTCGGCTTCTGAAAACGGCTCAGGATCAATAACCTTCAGACGTATGCTGCCGCCAGAGGCTTTTTCGTATTCGCGCAACAGGCTTTCAACCCGTTCAGCATAATTACGCAGGGCCGTCATGCCTTTGGTTGCTTCCTGTGAAAAGAAAAAGTACAACGTGACGGGCTCATCCATTCCGTCAATTACCTGTTGGCTACCGGATGACAGCGTAAATATTTTCGATTCCGTAAGATCCAGTCTGACACTATCAAATACTTCGTTGTTTACAATTACCAGCCCGATATAAAGCAGGGCCAGCATCAATAGCGTGTATAAGGCTGTAAGTTTGCGCATAACCTCAGGCCGCCTTTTTCTGTTCAACAATAATTTGGCAGGCATACAGCCATAAACCAATCACCAACATAAAGTAGATAAAATCGTTCAGCGCCAGTACACCTTTCGCCATGGCAGAAAAACGTTCTAAAAAACTAAATGAGGCAATAGTATCTACCGTGGCATTTCCCGCCCACTGGGTAAACGCATCCAATACAATGTCAGACCCCGATACCACAAACAGAAAACACACCACTATTGCCAACACAAACGCAATGACCTGATTCTTAGTTAGTGCAGACATACATAAACTGATCGCCAGGAATGCCCCCGCCATCAGCCAGCTACCAATATAGGCTGCTAATACAATGCCGTTATCTGGGTGGCCAAGATAATTTACCGTCAGCCATATGGGGAAGGTTAGCGCCAGCGCCAGTAACAATACCAGCCAGGCGGCAAAGAACTTACCCAGCACCGTTTGGGTTACGGTTACCGGCAGGGTCATGAGTAGCTCGATGGTGCCTGAGCGGCGCTCCTCGGCCCAGCCGCGCATGGCGATAGCCGGGACCAAAAACAAATACAGCCAGGGGTGAAAGTTAAAAAAGGGTTGTAAATCGGCTTGTCCACGTTCGTACAGCTCACCCATAAAGAAAGTAAATATACCGCTTAACATTAAAAATATAGCAATAAATACGTAGGCTATGGGGGTAGCAAAAAATGCCGCGAATTCACGGCGGGTAATCAAAAATACCGCGTTCATTTATGACTCCCATGAGACGTTATATGTACAAACACATCGTCAAGACGACCCTCGTCAACGTGGAGTCTGTCGATAGGCAGCCGATAGTGATGCACATGTTCGGTAATTGGGCCCAATATATATTTTCCCTGTTCAGGGAACAACGTAACCTCGCCGGTCTCTTTATCTACCTGCATATCTTTAACCCCAGGAATTTCCAGCAACCCGGTAATGTCGGCGGCATAGCTAAGCTTTAACGTCACCGCCTGATAATAGCGTGACTGCTGTTGGAGTTGTAACGGAGTACCGTCAAACTGCATGGCGCCATCAGCTATAATAATGACCCGATTACATACCGCGCTAACCTCTTCAAGAATATGCGTGGAGATAATCACAATTTTATCTTTCGACAGGTTTTTTATCAGCTTACGAACATGTTGCTTTTGATTCGGGTCCAGCCCATCAGTAGGTTCATCCAGAATCAGAATCTGGGGATTGTGGATAATCGCCTGGGCTAATCCAACCCTGCGGCGAAATCCTTTAGACAAGGTATCGATGGTTTTGTCGAGCACATCATATAATTCAACCTGCTCGATAACCTCTTTCAGTCGCTCGCGTTTTTCGCGTTTGTTCAAACCGCGTATGTCGGCAATAAAATTGAGAAACTGAAACGTCGTCATTTCGGCATAGGCCGGAGCGCCCTCTGGTAAGTACCCTATATCACGTTGTAACACCGTAGCATTTTTGCTCATGCGCCGGCCATTCACCCGAACATGACCAGAGGTCGGGGTAAGAAAGCCGGTCAGCATTTTCATGGTGGTCGATTTCCCCGCGCCATTGGGCCCGAGAAAACCCACAATATCGCCGGGTTTAACTTCAAACGATAAATCATCCACGGCGGTGAAATCGCCGAAGGATTTACAGAGGTTCTTAACTGAGATCATGGTTTTCCTGCTACCATCGCGTATAGGTTATAGCGGTTTTCGGTCGATATGCTAACCGTTATCCTTTGCTAAAGCGTCACTTAAATAGGGACTTAGCGAAAAATATCAACTGTAACATTGATAAGCGCGCACGCCTATCGGCAAGCAGTAAGGGTATAAGCAGGTTGTGGCAAAAGTATGGCGATATTGAGAAGAATCGGCAGCATGAAAAAAAATCAGGCCGTATTGTGCGGCCTGACAAAATAAGGTTGGGCTCAGACGCGCCAGCCAGCCCAGGGAAACTGACTGCCTTACCGTCTAAGGACACGTAAACTACCTGACATTTGTGAGATTATTATTACAATAGCAGGCCTTTTTACAGCTTAGTGATATTACCTATGCCCTCGTCAGCATTTTCGATTAAGCCAATTGGTCACATTATTACCCCGTTCAGACAAAAATTTGCGATTCCAAGGCAACCCAATCTGGCGCAGGCACAAGGCGAAATACATTTTACTGAGGGATTAGATGAAACGGCGTTCAAAGGAATTGACGGCTTTAGCCATCTTTGGTTGTTATTTGTATTCCATGAAACCTTATCGCGGGGCTGGAAGCCCTTGGTAAAAGCTCCTCGGCTGGGCGGTAATGCTACCCTAGGGGTGCTAGCCAGTCGCAGTACGCACCGGCCCAATGGTATTGGCATGTCAGTGGTGGCCAACAAAGGGCTGACATTACACCAGCGCAAACCGGTATTGCGGGTGGCAGGGGTGGATTTACTCTGTGATACCCCGATTATTGATATTAAACCTTATATCCCTTATGCCGACTGTGTGCCGCAGGCGCAGGACAGCCTCGATAAGTACCATCCAATTCCCCATCGGGAGGTTGTTTTCAGCGCACTGGCCGCGCAGCAGCTTAGCCAGGCCAGCCCGGCTTACCCTGCCGACTTTGCTACGTTGACCCAGTCTATTTTAGCGCAAGATCCAAGACCCGCGTATCGCCACGCACTGGAAGATGACCCCAAAGTTTATAAAGTGCGCCTGTACGATGCGGATGTAAGCTGGCAGGTGCAGCGTGGTATCGTGCAAATCTCCAACATTAGCCGGTGGGCCGAATAACTGCTGACATTTTACTTTTTTGACCATTTTTATACTGCTAAACTACGCCCGATTTTATTTTCCCAAAGGATGAGACGCTCGTAATGCGCACAAGCCAATATTTACTTTCCACTCAGAAAGAAACCCCAGCTGACGCCGAAGTTATCAGCCATCAGCTAATGCTGCGTGCTGGTATGATTAGAAAACTGGCCTCAGGCCTGTACACCTGGTTGCCGTCAGGGCTTCGGGTACTCAATAAAGTGGCCAGCATTGTGCGCGAGGAAATGGATAAAGCGGGCGCCATAGAGATGTTGATGCCGGTAGTGCAACCCGCTGACTTATGGGAAGAGTCTGGCCGCTGGGAAGAATACGGTCCAGAGCTACTGCGTATTAAAGACCGCCATCAGCGAGATTTTGTGCTGGGCCCCACCCACGAAGAAGTGATTACAGCGCTGGTACGTAATGAAATTAACAGCTACAAGCAGCTGCCTTTAAACCTGTACCAGATTCAAACCAAATTTCGTGATGAAGTCCGCCCGCGCTTTGGGATTATGCGAGGCCGCGAATTTACCATGAAAGATGCCTACAGCTTTCATTTAGACGACGCGTGTCTGGACCAGACTTACCAAAAAATGTATCAGGCTTACTGCAATATTTTCAGCCGGTTGGGGCTGGATTTCCGGGCAGTTATTGCAGACTCTGGGGCCATTGGGGGTAGCGTATCTCACGAGTTCCATGTATTAGCCGCATCGGGTGAAGACGCTATCGCATTTTCCAATAGCTCGGATTACGCCGCCAACGTAGAGATGGCACCTGCCCCAAAACCTGAATCCCAGCAGTCTAACGGCCAAGCCGCGCAGCAAGTTGAAAAACCTGCCGCCCAAAGTATGGATGATTTTTATCAAAGTCAGGGCGCAGATGCCGTGCGTGCACTGAGTGTGACAGTGGTTAAGGCTGCTGGCGATGACGACGCGCCTGACCAGTGGGTGGCTTTGGTGCTGCGGGCTGATCACCAGCTGAACGCAATAAAAGCCGAA
Organism: Alteromonas indica; assembly: GCA_003056425.1. Taxonomy (GTDB): domain Bacteria; phylum Pseudomonadota; class Gammaproteobacteria; order Enterobacterales; family Alteromonadaceae; genus Alteromonas; species Alteromonas indica. Next base: position 214,796 of record PYVY01000002.1, on the reverse strand, counting down.
AAACACCCTCAGGTCGCCGTTCCGCTGGTTATTGCCAGCGAAGAAAAAGCGACCCAGGTTCTGGGCTGTAGTCCATTGTTTGCCGACGCCAGGCAGTTACCTGTCCCGACGATTATCGACCACAGCGCAGCCGTGCTGGTCGACTTTATCGTCGGTGCAAACCAGAGCAACCTGCTGAACGTGAATGCCAATTGGCTGCAAGCCGCCGAGTCAGTCGATATCCGTAATGTAACAGCCGGCGATAGTGCGCCTGACGGTAACGGCAATATCGAAATCAAACGTGGCATTGAAGTCGGGCATATATTTCAGCTGGGTGACAAATACTCCAAAGCAATGAACTGTGGTGTATTGAGCGAGTCGGGTAAGCACCAAACGCTGACAATGGGATGCTATGGGATTGGCGTGTCGCGAATTGTCGCCGCCGCGATCGAGCAAAACCACGATAAGTTTGGCATTACCTGGCCGGATCCTATTGCGCCGTTTAAACTGGCCCTGATTCCCATGAATATGCATAAGTCACAGCGCATCAAAGATACCGCAGAAGCCTTGTATGAAAAGCTGACAGCTATGGGTGTAGAAGTATTATTTGACGATCGTAAAGAGCGCCCAGGTGTGATGTTTAATGACATGGAATTGATTGGCATACCTCATAGCATTGTCATCGGCGAGAGAAATCTGGACAATCAACAGGTTGAATATAAACATCGCCGGACAGGCGAAAAACAGTTATTGGCTATTGATGCGGTCAGCGACTTCATCAGCGCGCTGTAATAAGTACTGTTTTAGGCTGTCAATTTAGCTAGCAGGAGGAAACATGCAGCTAACCTTTTTCGGTGTACGCGGATCGATCCCGACGCCGGGAAAAGATTTTGTGCGCTATGGTGGAAATACGGCTTGCGTACATGTTGCCTTGAACGACGGTACTGACATCATATTTGATGCCGGTACCGGGATTCGTCCATTAGGCAATGTGTTGATTAAAAAAACCACGCCGATACATTTGTTGCTTACGCATAATCATTGGGATCATATCCAGGGATTTCCTTTTTTCGCGCCGATTTATCAAAAAGACCGCGAAATTAATATCACTCCCGGACTGACCACCCTGCCCGAGCACGACCAGATCATCAGGCAAATGCAGGGCTCGGTCTTTCCGGTTCCTTCCAGTGCCCTGCTATCGAATATTCAGATAAAACCGGTACCGGAGCATATTGATAACTGGAACATCGGCAATGCTACTGTGACACGGCTGCCCATGAATCATCCTGGTAAAGGCAGCGCTTATGCACTTTGTGCAGATGGTGCTAAAGTGGTTTATATGACGGATAACGAACTTTATCCGCCGTACCGTAAAGAAACCGACTTTTTGTCGTTCGTCGACTTTGCCCGCAATGCCGACTTAATCATTCATGATGCGCAATATATGCTATCAGATATGCCGGCGAAATCGGGTTGGGGTCATTCGGTAGCAGAAGAAGCGGTGAAACTCGCAATGGCGTGTAATGCCAAACGACTGGCCCTATACAGCCATGACCCTGAGCGAACGGATGATGATATTGATGCAGTGGTGCTACATTGTCAGCGTTTTATTGAAGCGGCAGAATCACCGCTGGATATGATGGCGGCATCTGAAGGGTTAACCATCAACTTTTAAATTGTGGGAGCACCACCTTGTTAAAACACGTTGTTTGGACCGCCACTACACTCTGTTTGCTGGCCCCCTGCGTAACGGCAGCGCCATTTACAGCGTCATCAGCCTGGCAGGCTGATGCTATTCGCCCTTCTGCTGTAGCGCGCCCTGCCCCTCCGCCAGCTGAGCAAAATGAACCATCGGCGCAAGACCCGCGTGCGCAACAAGCTGAAAACCTGAAACAGGCTCCCAGCATTCTTAGTTCACGCTTTAAAGCTGACCGGCAGGCATTAAATAACTTATTTGTTATTTCACAGCACCATCCTAATTTTGTGCTGCCGGTTACCTATGTTACCAATCCCAATTCGGTGGGTAACGAGGACCTGACAGCCGACAATGTTGATAATACCGAGGCGAAATTTCAATTAAGTGTCAAACTGCCGCTGTACTTGCAAAATGATACCACTGATGGCGTGTACTTTGGCTTTACACTTACCTCCTTTTGGCAGCTGTATAATTCCCAGGTTTCCAAACCCTTTCGAGAAACCAACTACGAGCCCGAAATTTTCTACATGAAAGAAGCGGACATCAGTGTACTGGGCTACGACTTTAACGCGTTTCAGGTTGGCTTTAATCACATGTCTAACGGCCAGTCGGGTTTGCGTTCGCGTAGTTGGAACCGCTTATATGCTAGCGTGTTGTTCTCTGATTACGATGATATTTACTATTTTAAAACCTGGTACCGTATTCCCGAAGATGAAAAGATCAACGAGGACGATCCTACCGGCGATGATAATCCCAATATCCAGGATTATTATGGGCGGGTGGAAATTGGCTATGGAACCCGTATTGGGAAAGTGAAGTTACTTGCCCGCTTGCGTAATAATGTTAATTTTAGCACTAACCGCGGTAGCATAGAGATGAACCTGACCTATCCACTTTCAGATCGCTACGAATTATTACTCCAGTACTTCAATGGCTATGGCGACTCACTGATTGACTACGACCGGTCTCAGGAACGCATCGGAATTGGTTTTCAGCTGATGTTTTTGTAACTATCGGGGGCCAGAACACCCGCGGCGTGAAACAGTTGCAGATGCACCGTCACCAAAGCGTCAATATCGCGCTGATAGCCGCCACCGATCACACAAGCTACTGGTAAACCGCGGCGCTGACACCATTGAATGACCATCTCGTCCCGGGCGCGAATGCCCGCGGTGCTGATATCCAGCAAACCTAAATCGTCGTTAACATGAATATCGACGCCAGCATCATACAGCACGGCGTCTGCGCTGAAGTGACGTGCCACTACATGAAGCGCGGTATCCAACGTATCCAGATATTCTGCATCAGTGCAGTGTTTGGGCAAACCTAAATCAATATCAGATTGCTGCTTTTGGTGCGGAAAGTTTTTTTCCCCATGCAGCGATACAGTGTAAATACTGCTATCGTCCTGAGCCAGGTGGGCCGTGCCGTCGCCTTGATGCACATCGCAATCAATAATGAGTACATTGTCAATACCGGGCCGTTGCTGCAGGGTTTTGGCGGCCAAGTATAAGTCGTTAAATAAGCAAAAGCCGGAACCAACATCAGCAAAGGCATGGTGATATCCGCCGGTCAGGTTAAGTGCTATACCATGCTCAAGCGCGTTAGCTGCAGTCAGGCACGTCCCACCAATAGCAGTCAGGGAGCGGGTTATAAGCTGGGCAGACCAGGGGAAACCAATACGCCGCATTGCTTTGGTATCCAGCTGCCCATTGATTAGCGCATTGACATAAGCTGGCTGGTAAACAGCACAAAGGGCTTCGACGGTAACCGGCGTGGGACGAACAAAAGCAGTATCAGGCACCCCGGCTTGGCGCAATGCATCATAAATACCCTGATATTTTTCAATTGGAAAACGGTGGCGTACCGGTAAAGACAGTTGACTATACACAGGGTGAAAAGTAAGCGGGATCATAAGTCAGGGCTGTCCGGCGAAAACAAAATACAAACGCCAACGCTGCCAGAAAGCGACTAGCGGGTCAAGCAAGCCACCACTTTCTCAACATTTTCTGCCATGCTGCCCATCGCCCCTGAAATATCGTCACGTTGCGATAATCTATGATAACGCTCGGCTGAACCTACCACGTGCCGTATTACTTTTTCCACATCCTGTAGTACCCGTTCCTGCTCGTCAGCAGCAGAATTTAGCGCGTCTACTACACTCGCTGTTTGCTGAATATTCACCACCACCTGATTAAGCGTTTGCAGCGCGACCGAGGCTGATTCGGCATTACTCTCAGACAGTGTTTTGCCTTTATTCATTGCTGCTACTGCGCTTCCCGCCTGGGTTTCAAAAGCCGTAAGAATATCGTTTATCTCGCGGGTAGACTGCTGGGTTTTGGCGGCCAGCGCCCTGACTTCATCAGCCACCACCGCAAAACCGCGCCCATGTTCCCCCGCCCTGGCCGCTTCAATAGCTGCGTTTAGCGCCAGTAAATTTGTTTGGTCGGCAATTTCATTGATGACATTGACAACTTTAAGAATATTCGCACTTCGGCTTTGCAGATCGTTTACTGTGACAGCAGTAGCACTGACGGTCGCCGCCAGCTGGTGAAACCCATCATTAGCAGTTTCAAAGGTGGCGTAACAGCTGGCAACCTGGGTTTGTGAGCGATGAGTAGCAGTGGCCACCTGTTGGGTTATCGCCACCAGACTTTCGACAATCTGGTTCAACTTATCGGTACTGTTTGCCAGTGACTGGCTGGACGAACGCTGCTCCACAGCGCCGCTTTGTATTTCCTCACTAACCTCACCTAACGTACTTACCGCCAAAGCCATCTGACTCTCAGCTTGCTGTAACATGGATACCGACTGGTTAAGTTTGGTTTGCAAGGCCCGGGCAGAGTCGGCCAGTATTCCTAATTCGTGCTTGCTGCGATAGTTCAACGTATAGCGGTAATCGCTGTTGGCCAGCGCTGCCAGACATTGCGCAATATGTTTTACCGGCTGGATAACCTGAGCCCGCAAACGCTGCACCACATAAAACACGCAGCTTAACGAGAGTAACACCGCCCCGGCGAGAATAAGCCACAACATGCGTGCGGTGTTGGTGCGCAGTGCGTTAAAGGCAGTCAGCGATTGTCGGGCAATTTCCTCTTCTACCCGCCCCAGTAACTGCGCAGGTTCGCGGTCGATCCCCCGTACAAAATTATCGCCTGCGGCGGGGTCAAAACCTGCGGCGATAAACGCCTGGTAGCCCTGGCGGTACGCGGTGGCCATACGTTGATGCGCTGCCGTGAACTTTTTTATATCTGCGCGAGCCTGCTCACTAATGTGAGTATTATCCAGAATGTGGGCAAACAACTGAGTAATATCAGCTTCACGCTGAACAAACCGCTGCCAGTATTTTTCCCGGTCCTGGGCATTCTGGCCTCGCAGCAAGACATTTTTCCATTCCTGTACCTGGGTCTTAAACATCACCTGTGCCTGGTTCACATCGCGCTCAGCCTGAACCAGGGTTTTCTCCAGATTATCAAAATGGCGTAGCAGTGAAAAAGATTGGTAGATGGACGATGCGTTCAGCGCAACTAACACAATCAGCGCGATAAGCACGGGGGTCATAACCAGACGGCTAATACTGGTATAATTCACGGCACAGGCTCCCTATCACCTTGAAAAAGATGACATTAAACGTGTGCATTGTGTCAGTTGGATGACACCCTGGGGACTAAGTCAGTACATGGTTATAAATACACATACCTTGAGATTAGCCCCGTGAAAAGCACCTGCATTTTGGTTACCCGTCAGGCATCAGGTTTCATCATAATGGCTTTTATCCAGCATAAACCCTTCCAGCACCAGCTTACCTTTAGCCTGGCCGGACTCTAAAATACCATGTGCTTTCAATAGGTTTTCAGCAGTGATCTTGCCTAAGTGCTCGCCCACGGTAGTCCGCAGAGTTTGGTTATCAATTAATTCCGCTACCCGGTTTAAAATGCGATGCTGTTCTTGCATATCATCTGTATTGAACATTGAGCGCGTGTACATGAATTCCCAGTGCAGCGAAATGCTTTTTCGTTTTAACAGACTGATATCAAGCGGGCCAGGATCGTCAATCAGGCCATAACGTCCTTGCGCCTTCAAGGCATTTATACAGGCTTCAAAATGCACATCACTGTGGGTCAGGCTGGCAACATAATCGATATCTTTTATCCCTATACGAGCTAACTCTTCGTCCAACGGATGATTATGATCAATGACTTTATCTGCGCCAAGGCTCAGCGCCCAGTCTCGCGTTTCGGGGCGCGAGGCTGTGGCAATAACCGTTAACGAGGTTAATTGCTTAGCCAGTTGAATCATGATTGAGCCTACCCCGCCTGCCGCGCCGACTATCAAAATGGTTTGGCCGGTCGCCTCAGTGGTGGTGGGAACCTGTAACCGACTGAACAGTAATTCCCACGCTGTCAGCGAGGTAAGCGGCAAAGCCGCTGCTTCGGCGCTGCTTATCGAGGTTGGCGCAAGGCCCACGATGCGTTCATCAACCAGTTGAAACTGGGCATTGCTGCCGGCTCGGGTGATATCACCTGCGTAAAATACCTTATCGCCCACCTTGAACAAACTACACTGTGACCCGGTTTCCACCACCGTACCAACAGCATCCCAGCCGAGAACTTTAAAGCCGCTGGCGTCCGGCTCGGCGGTACGCCTAATTTTGGTATCTACCGGATTTACCGATATGGCTTCAATCGCCACGAGAATATCCCGCCCGGCCGGCACGGGACGCGCCATATTGATACTGGTGAGCGCCCCTTCAGTAGGCGTTTCACTGGTTTGTTTGTAGCCAAATGCAAGCATAAAAGGATCCTGTACAAAAAACGGTAAAGCTGAGGTTACCAGAAAGCTGCTCGTCTGTAATACCCATGTTAGTTAAGCTTCATATCAATATGCCAGGGCGCTTCACGCCAGCTCTGCCAGCTAGCATCGCGAGCGGGCCACGCCATATGCATTTTGGCTAAATTATGAAGAATCATAAGGATGCGACTAATAGCCTATCGCTTTTTACGGCCGTATAGCGTTTAATTGTTATTTGAGCGCAGCAGAGGTTGGCGCCAATACGTTTACGCAAAAACAGAAATACAGAGGTAAGTATTAACAATGGGCATACTGCGACAATTGTCAGGTCAGCTGTTTAACGTAAGCGTATGCAGTATTATAGGGTGTGGCACAGTAGCAGCGCAAAGTACGCCATCCGAATTTGCCGAGTTGAGTTTTCAGGCTTTATTAGACACGGAAATTGATGAGGGTCTATCTGGTAAGCCCTCGATGCGGCGCTGAGGTGTAGCAGTTCAGTTCAAAGCAGTGGAGTTTGACGGCTACCGGCAAAACGAAACAGACTTACCGCTCAAAGCGGTACTGTATACGGGCGGAGATACGCCGCGTACAAACCGTAACTTTCCGATTGTACCCACTGTTATTAACCAGTACGCGCAAATTGTGCAGTTAGGCTATCAGTACGCCGACAATGTGAAGCTAGCCTTGCAACTGCCGCTGATCAAACAAACCACTGACCATATCAGTACGGTACCAGGTTATAATGAATTCGAAATAGCGTCGCAGGGGATGGGAGATATGGTGATCACCGCCGGTTATATGCTTAATGACTCGGCCTCTGCCCGTGTTTGGCTAAACGCTGGGGTGAGTTTGCCCACCGGCTCAATTGATGAAGCCGGCGATACCCCCCGAGCACCAGGCGATCAACAACTTCCTTATACTATGCAGCTTGGGTCGGGCACATACGACTTTCCGCTGGAGCTCAGTTATCAGACCAAAGGCCAACATAGTATAGCCCTGGCCCTTTCGGCAATGCTGCGTACTGGCGCCAATGATCGGCATTACCGGTTGGGAAATAACTATGAATTGAGCGCTAAATACAGTTATCGGGCCAGCCCCCGGATTACCGTGTTTGGCGGCGCCGAGCTTAGCCATGCTGATGCCATTCACGGCCAGGACAATGATATCGTGTTAGATGCGCCCTTCCCTTACCCGGCCAGTATTACTAACCCAGCCTTATACGGCGGGCAAAAAATCACTGTAATGGCAGGCTTAACCTACAAAGCACTGGACTGGCTAAATATATCCCTGGATGGGGGTAAGCCGTTATATCAGAATCTCAATGGTCCGCAGCCTAAAGAAGTATGGCGCACCAGCCTGCAGCTTTCGGCTTCTTTTTAAGCCTGCTGATGCGCGCCTTATTCGTTTTCGCAGTGGCCAGTGTTTGCTTGTTCCAAACGGCGGAAGCGATTTTACCGAAGGTCGATAAATTAAAGGCGGCCTATATGTATAATTTTACCCGCTTTATTAGCTGGCCTGCGGACCACCCCCAACCCTTAGTATTTTGTGTACAACAGCCCACTGACTTTGTGGCTTTTTTTCATGCTCTGATTAACAGCAAACCCGGCCGGGACAAACGCAATGACTTACGTATTATTGAACTTAGCGCCGCTGCGCGATGCGATTTGGCTTATTTACCTGGCCCGCAGATAGATTTTCCCGCACTGACGCCCGCCACCCTGATTATTACCGATGCTCCCGCACCGCCGGGGCTAGCTGCGGTGTTTACATTTTATCAGGAACATAACCGGCTGCGTTTTGAAATTGATACAGCCCAGTCCGAGCGTTTGAACCTGACCATTAGCTCTGAATTATTAAAAGTGGCAAAAATCAAATGACCCGGCGCTCTTCGTTTTTTACCAAACAGTTACTGGCGGTATTGTCGGTTAACTTTATGGCCCTGACGTTAGTTGCTTTTCTACTTTATTCCAGTTTTGTTGATGATTATAAAAAAAATCTGGTAGATACCCTGAGCAGTCAGTCTGCATTGTTGGCCTCGGCCAGCCGTTCATCGCTACTGTTTAGCGATGCGCAGACCACCGATGATTTATTGCAGGCAGCAGCGCAGCTACCAGGTACCCGTTTTGCCCGGGTCTACACACCCACGCATGCGTTATTTGCAGGCTATTCCCGAGCGGGCGTTATTGACGCTACAACGCCCCAGGATTTGCCAATAGGGCCGACATTTCGCAACCACAAACTTTACTTTGTAGAGCCCATTGAATTTGAACAGGAATTAATTGGATATTTAATCCTTTCTGCCACCACCGATTCACTGGATGCCCAGCAGCAGCATGCGCTAATGGTGGTGCTGGGGGTGTTGATTGTAAGTATGCTGGTATCTTATTTATTTAACTGGCGTTTACAGCGCATGCTAACCAACCCGGTGAACAAACTGATTCAGTTAGTTACCCAGGTGGCGCATACCCGCAAGTATGATGCCCGCTTACCGGTAGCCCGACAGGACGAACTAGGCGAATTGTTTACCGGGGTAAATGATATTCTGGCTACCGTGCAGGACCACCAGCGCCAGTTGGAAACGCATAATACCGAGTTGGAAAGCTTGGTAAAACTGCGCACCGAACAGCTTTTCCAGCGCGCCAACTACGATGCGCTGACCCAGTTGCCCAACCGACATTTGTTCGTGGAGTTGCTGGAACAGGGTTTACAAAATGCAGAGCAGCGCCAGACGCAACTGGCCGTCTTATTCCTTGACCTTGATCGGTTCAAAATTATAAATGACAGCCTTGGCCATGATGCGGGCGATAAGGTGCTTATTCAGGTTGCCCATCGTTTAACCGAAATCGTCCACCATGCGGATGCTGTATGCCGCTGGGGTGGCGATGAGTTTGTTATTATGGTGGAAAATTTTACGCTTCAGGATGAGCTCATCCACTTAGCTGAGCGCATTATCGCCAGTTTGAATGAGCCTATGCTGATTCAAACCAATAAGCTGCATATTTCTACCAGTATCGGCATGGTGACCTATCCGGACCAGCAAACTAATGGCATTACCTTATTAAAGCATGCCGACACCAGCATGTATCATGCTAAACAAAGTGGCCCCGGGCATTGGCGCTTTTTTGATGACTCTATGCTGGTTGATTCCATCAATCGTTTATCGCTGGAAAGCAAACTGCGTCAGGCAATCACTGATGATGCTTTTACCATGGTTTATCAGCCGCAATATTACACTGGTACCAATAAGTTGCACGGCCTTGAAGCACTTATTCGCTGGTACGATGCTAAAGGGACTATTGCCCCAGGTGAATTTATTCCGGTAGCCGAGGAAGCGGGGCTGATCAATCCGTTAAGTGTTTGGATCCTTAATCAGGTTTGCGCGCAAATTCACACCTGGCTTGCGCTCGGATTACCGGTAGTCCCGGTGGCCGTTAATTTACCTGCCTGCTTTATTACCCAAACTGATAGCGCCGCTCAGATTGAAGATATTTTAAAGCGCCATAACGTACCGCCCGCCTTGCTGGAAGTTGAGTTAACCGAAAATACATTTATCAGTGCCACTGACCAGGCGCTGGCATCGTTGTATGAGCTAAAGCAACTGGGTATCAGTGTGTCGATTGATGATTTTGGTACCGGCTATTCCTGCCTTAGTTATTTAAGTACGTTACCAGTAGACAAACTGAAAATTGATGGCAGCTTTGTGAGTAATCTGGGTCATTCACAATCAAACGACGGGATTGTCAGTGCGATTGTCATGCTAGCCAAAAGCCTGAAGCTGACCACCGTAGGCGAATGCGTAGAAGACGCATCGCAGATGGCAATATTACAGCAGATGGGCTGTGAAGTGATTCAGGGTTACTATTATAACCCACCGTTGCCCCCAGGCGAGGTACAAACAATTTTGGCGGACCAGAGCGCAGCAGCGCCGGTAATATAACGTGTACCTATAATGCGGGTACAGCTGGATTACGTAACCCCGCTATTACAGCGCTTAGACCGTAATTTGGGTGGGTTGAATGTGCTGCAACCTGTAACAACATATAAAAACCCGAGCCGGACACGAGTGGCCAATAAAAAACCCGGTGCTCAGCACGAGGTTTGGTCTACAACCGGCCTAAAGCCTAATTATTTATCGCAGAAAATCCACGTAGGGTTATTCCCACTCTATTGTAAACAAGACATTTTTATCTTTTATATTCAATGGCTTATTTTCCTGCTAATTGGTAATACCATGAAAAATACCATGCTCAGAAAAGGCTTAACAATATTTTGAAAAATTGCCTACTGAGCGCTGCCGCACAGCTCCATAGGCCGCTTTCCTGGCTTTGCTTCCAGATGTATGCTCTTCTGCTCCTGCAGCTAATGGATCACCGCAAACAGGTTACTCGCTTGGGGATTCCCTTTCGACCCGAGCATCCGTATGAGACTCATGCTCGATTAGCGGGCTTTAATACTACATCAAGTCTACAGGCGTGCCCAAAAACTGCTTTTACGCCCATGCGCTGACTGCAATTGTTGCACGAAGGCGTGATGCTCCAGCAGAGGGTCGAACACCTTGATTCGCCCGGCCAGCGCTTCCAGCTTTTTAAAATAGAGCGCGCCATGGCCGTAAGCCTTGCTACGCGCCTGCATTTGCCACCGGACAAATGTAATCTTCCTGCCCATGCACAATATCAAGGGGAATATCCTTTAATGTGTCCTGCCCGGATAAAAGATGAATTTTATTATCGGCCGAATACTCATTCACGACAAAATGGAAAAACAAACGGGATATGGCCAGATTGTCTTCACGATTATTGGCAATCTCTGTCAGGCCCTGCTGATCAATGTTATAATTAGCGATCGCCTTATCCCACAAATGGAAACGCGTCGCCGCTTCGAGGGCCTGTTCTTCCGTGCCTTGTGTAAGAAGCCTGTAATAAGGTCGCACCAAACCTTGCTGCCGTTCGTCTTCCGGGACTAAGTCACGGTATTGTGCGAAATAATCATCGCGGTATCTGTTCGCCCCGCCATCTTCGATAATATGTAAGGATCCCTCTAAATCGGCCAGAAATATGCCACGCAGCAACATACGCTTTACGAACTGCGGATGTTCAAGCGCATAGAATAAGGACAGCGCGGAGCCCCAAGACCCGCCGACGAGATTCCACCGTGCAATATCGAGGTGATGTCTCAGCATTTCCAGGTCATTGACCAGATGCCGGATGGAATTATGATCTGTGCAGGCATAGGGCTTGCTTTTCCCCGCTCCGCGTTGATCAAACAAAATCACGCGAAAATAATGAGGGTCAAAATAGCGCTGTTCGTTATAGCTACAGCCGCCCCCCGGCCCGCCATGGACATAGACAGCCGCTTCCCCATTCGGATTGCCATACTGCGCATAATATAATTCATGCCCGTCTCCGACATCCAAATATCCACTGTCATAGGGATCTGTTTGGGGGTACATCGCTATCCTACAGTAATTGTCCTAAGCAAGAATATTTTATACAGCGTAAACTATTGGCGATTATATCCATTCGTTCTGATCTGTTGTGCAAGATAAAATGAAGCAATCCTCAAACCTTCATACGCTTCAAGCAAGCCTGCTGCCATTAGATCGTCTTGCTTGCGAATCTCTTGAAAACAATTTGAGACAAAAGATTGCGCCCCGGCATATTCGCGGCCGCTCCACTGACTAAATGCCATCCCGAATAACGCCTGTGTATCAGCATCAGTGAACAGCATGGCCTGACGGTTTGCCACAGATATGCTTTTTTCCTTGGTACCCGCTTTGCTTGCCCAGTTATTCATTCGCTCACAACCGGGATCCGTCAACGCGGATGACTTATCTTTCTGTTTATACGCCGGCAGCTTGTCCCCTACCGTGCCGGAAAATCTATTACTTTTACCCGCCAGCAAATTCAAACGCCTACGTTCATTTTCGTCCGGCCATGAGGATGAACAAGATCCAATTTTCATCACGACTGTTTTTTTATCGCCCCTACCCCATTCACTTAGCGGCGCACCAAAAACAGAAGTCATCACATCATCACTTAACGCGCGTCGTGCGACTTCATTCGCTTTTTTATCAAAAGCCTCATATTCTTCATTTTGTTTTATACGCTCGGCTGGGCTTAACTGCCTGAGGGACTTGCTTTGCCTGACAGGCATCTCTTTGGCCCAATCAATAAGAGCATCACATTCGGGCACAACGACCTCGGCCTTGGCATCATTGACGCCAGATACAATTATAGTGAAAACCAATGCGAATAAAATACGGAAAAACATATAGAAACCTTATGGTTGGTGGGGTTACGTATAGGAAGAATAAACGCCCTTTTCACCCAAGTCCAACAGCTTTGGACCGCAGTTGACTCTTTCGACACCCCTGCGATGCAACCCAATCCGGCTGACGGGGAGCCAGCAACGCTGAAAATTTACCCTCCTCTTTCCCACTAGCGGCTCCTTTTCCGACAACCAGCACGGCGGATCCCTGCCGCGGCGCTGTGAACGCAGCATTTTGATTGGTATCGTTGGCCTTCAGGCTCGTCAGTCAAACAGACCCAGGAGCAGCTCAGCCGGTGGCGCCCGGCTTTCGGGTAACGCCCTGGTCCCGCTGGTTTCGGCTTTGTGCTTCAGGTGATCAAGGATCTGCTTGATCACTATAGGGTCTTCAATGCAGGCGATGACTTTCATGGCGCCGCCGCAGCCGCTGCAGGTCTCGATGTCGATATTGAAAACACGCTTGAGCCGTTGCGCCCATGTCATCGACGCTCGCCGTTGTGCTGGTGTTGCCGGTTCATCAGCCACCCTGACCTTGTTGCCCCTGCCCCGTTTTGCCGGCGTGACCAACGCCCGGTGCCGACTGTTGGGTGCGAACACCCCGTGGAAGCGGGTTAGGTTGACTCTGGGCTTCGGTACCAGGGCGGCCAGCCTTGCAATGAAATCCAATGGTTCGAAAATGACGTGCGTGGTGCCGTCCCGGTACGGCGTCTTGAGCTGGTAGCGCACGTTGCCGCCTCGTGTTAACGACAGCCGCTTCTCGGATACCGCCGGGCGGCTGATGTACCGGCACAGCCGTTCGAGCTTCTTGCGTTCATCGGCCCTGGCCGCCACGCCGGCGTGCAGGCTGAACCCGGCTACCTTGCCAATCCCGTCACCGAACGGATCACCACTGGTCGGCAGAGTTTGCAAAGTGAACACCTTTCGCCCCGCCTGTGAACCGACAGCGATACGGTAAGTGATCGAGTGCCCCAGCAGGGGTGTCATCGGGTCGTCATCCACCGCATCCGAGGCCAGATAGCTGTTTTCGACATCCCGTTCCAGCAGGCCTTGCCGTTCCAGATAGCGACCCACCCGGTGGGCGATGGTGTGCGTCAGCTGGGTGAGCTCTGGGCTGGTCGGCGCCTTGACCCAGCGGAAACGCGCTGAGCCGTGGGATTGCTCGACATACACACCGTCGAGAAACAGCATGTGGAAGTGAACATTCAGATTGAGCGCCGATCCAAAACGCTGGATCAGGGTGACCGCGCCCGTCTTGGCCACTTGGTGGGTATGGCCCGCTTTCTTGACCAGGTGCGTGGCAATGACGCGGTAAACGATGCCCAGCACCCGCCCCATGATCTCGGGCCGGCTGGCAAACAGGAAACGCAGCTGAAACGGGAAACTCAACACCCACTGACGCATGGGTTGTTCAGGCAGTACTTCATCAACCAGCAAGGCGGCACTTTCGGCCATCCGCCGCGCCCCACAGCTCGGGCAGAAACCGCGACGCTTACAGCTGAAAGCGACCAGGTGCTCGGCGTGGCAAGACTCGCAGCGAACCCGTAGAAAGCCATGCTCCAGCCGCCCGCATTGGAGAAATTCTTCAAATTCCCGTTGCACATAGCCCGGCAATTCCTTTCCCTGCTCTGCCATAAGCGCAGCGAATGCCGGGTAATACTCGTCAACGATCTGATAGAGAAGGGTTTGCTCGGGTCGGTGGCTCTGGTAACGACCAGTATCCCGATCCCGGCTGGCCGTCCTGGCCGCCACATGAGGCATGTTCCGCGTCCTTGCAATACTGTGTTTACATACAGTCTATCGCTTAGCGGAAAGTTCTTTTACCCTCAGCCGAAATGCCTGCCGTTGCTAGACATTGCCAGCCAGTGCCCGTCACTCCCACTCAATAGTAGCCGGCGGCTTACCAGAGATATCGTATACCACCCGCGAAATACCGTCTATTTCGTTGATAATGCGGTTAGACACCCGCCCTAAAAAGTCATACGGCAAGTGGGCCCAGTGGGCGGTCATGAAGTCGATAGTTTCTACCGCCCGCAGTGATACCACCCAGTCGTATTTACGCGCATCACCCATCACTCCTACCGAACGTACCGGCAGAAACACCGTAAAGGCCTGACTCACCTTGTGGTATAGCTGGGCCGCGTGCAGCTCTTCGATAAAAATATTATCTGCTTTACGCAGCAAGTCGCAGTATTCTTTTTTGATCTCACCTAGTACCCGTACGCCCAAACCCGGGCCCGGGAACGGATGGCGGTACAGCATGTCATACGGTAAGCCTAGTTCAAGTCCAATTTTGCGTACTTCGTCTTTAAACAACTCCCGCAGCGGTTCGACCAACCCCATTTTCATGTCTTTGGGTAAGCCGCCAACATTATGGTGCGATTTAATAACATGGGCTTTACCGGTTGCAGAACCGGCAGATTCGATAACATCAGGATAAATAGTGCCTTGAGCCAGCCACTTAGCATTAACCAGCTTACTGGCCTGCTCATCAAACACCCGAACAAACTCATTACCGATAATTTTACGCTTGGCTTCAGGATCAGCTTCGCCTTCCAGGGCGGCCAGGAAGCGGTCCTCTGCATCAACCTTAATAATGTTCAGGCCAAAATGGTCGCCAAACATATCCATTACCTGCTGACCTTCGTTCAACCGCAGTAAGCCGTTATCCACAAATACACAGGTAAGCTGGCTACCAATAGCCCGATGGATAAGCATTGCCACTACCGAAGAATCGACCCCGCCAGAAAGGCCAAGTACTACGCGGTCGCTACCCACTTTTTCTTTAATGCGGGCGATAGCGTCTTCAATAATTGCGCCAGGCGTCCATAGCTTTTCGCAGCCACAAATATCCATAACAAAATGTGTCAGTACGCGTAAGCCCTGCCGGGTATGGGTTACCTCCGGGTGAAACTGCACCCCAAAGAATTGCTTTTCCAGGTTATGCATGGCTGCGTGCGGACATGAAGGCGTATAGGCCGTAGTAACAAACCCTGGCGGAATACTTTCCACCTTATCGCCGTGGCTCATCCAGACATCCATCAGCGCGTTGCCGTTATCACTGATATGGTCTTCAATTTTACTCAACAACGGGCATGGCTCGGCAACTTCTACCTGTGCATAGCCAAACTCGCGCTTATTCGAACCAAAAACGCTGCCGCCCAACTGCTCTGCCATTGTTTGCATGCCGTAACATACACCTAACACCGGCACACCCGCTTCAAATACGTATTGCGGCGCGCGCGGCGAATCCAGCACTGTGACCGACTCGGGCCCACCAGACAAGATAATGCCCTGAGGATTAAATTCGCGAATTTGCTCTTCGGTCACATCCCAGGCCCAAAGCTCACAATAAACGCCTATTTCACGCACCCGGCGTGCAATCAGTTGCGTATACTGCGACCCAAAATCAAGAATCAGAATACGCTGGTCATGAATGTTTGTTGTCATATTTTTGTCCGTATATAAAACCAGTCAGGCTGGTGAAAACCAGCCTGACCTGCAGCAAATGCGTGAATTAACCTAACCGGTAGTTGGGTGCTTCTTTGGTGATGCTCACATCATGCACATGAGACTCTCCCATACCCGCGGACGTCACTTTTACAAATTTTGCTTCGTTACGCAAAATATCGATCGTCGCACAGCCCGTCAGGCCCATGGCGGAGCGTAACCCCCCCATTTGCTGGTGAATGATATTTGAAATAGGCCCTTTGTACGCAACCCGGCCTTCAATACCTTCAGGTACCAGCTTTTCGGCACTGTTAGGATCCTGGAAGTAGCGGTCAGAAGAACCATGGCTTTGGTCCATGGCACCCAGCGAACCCATACCCCGATACGATTTGAAGTAACGTCCCTGATACAGCTCAACTTCGCCAGGCGCTTCTTCTGTACCTGCCAGCATGCTGCCTACCATGACACAGCTTGCACCAGCGGCCAACGCTTTAGCAATATCGCCGGAAAAACGGATACCGCCATCAGCAATTATCGGTACACCTGAGCCTTCGATGGCATCGACAGCATCAGACACCGCGCTAATCTGGGGTACGCCACAGCCGGTAACAATCCGGGTAGTGCATATAGAGCCTGGGCCTATACCGACTTTCACCGCATCCACTCCAGCTTCTACCAGTGCTTTAGCGCCTGCTGCGGTCGCCACGTTACCGGCAATAAGTTCCAGCTCCGGATATGTAGCGCGTACCTTTGCTACGCGGTCAATAACGCCTTGCGAGTGGCCATGGGAGGTGTCGATAAGTAATACGTCGACGCCCGCTTCCACTAGTAACTGAATGCGTTCGTCGGTACCTGGCCCTACGCCTACCGCTGCGCCCACCCGTAACCGACCTAGTGAGTCTTTACAGGCATTAGGCTTGCTTTCAGCTTTCTGGAAATCTTTAACCGTGATCAGGCCGGTCAGTTTGAAGTTGTCATCAACGACCAGAATTTTCTCAATTCGGTTGGCATGCATTAACTCTAAAACCTGTTCAGAGCTGGCCCCTTCTTTGACGGTGACCAGCTTATCTTTACCGGTCATTACCTTATGTACAGGTAACTCCAGGCGGTTTTCAAAGCGCATATCCCGACCGGTAACGATACCAATAAGGTTATTGTCTTTGTCGGTTACCGGAAAACCCGAGTAACCCATTTTTTTGCTTAATGACAGCACATCGCCCAGTGGGGTGTCTTTTGATACCGTAACCGGATCAGAAACCACGCCACTTTCGTATTTCTTTACTTCGCGGACGTGACGAGCCTGTTCCTGTGGCTGCATGTTTTTATGGATAAAACCTAACCCGCCTTCCTGGGCAAGTGCAATTGCCAGGCGCGCTTCTGTGACCGTATCCATAGCCGCAGAGACCATTGGAATATTCAGCGTTATATTGCGCGTAAGTTTAGTCTGCAGGTTAGCAGTATGAGGAAGGACAGTAGAGTGGCCGGGAACCAGCAACACATCATCGAAGGTCAGGGCTTCTTGGACGATTCTGAGCATGCAACAACACCTTTTTGGTCGGAGGTTAATTGCGGCGCAATTGTAGTGTTTTTTCAGTTTCAGGTAAACTGTATTTGAATTTTATCAATAAGAATTTTTTTCTATGCTATTTAACAGCCCCTCTGCAAGTCGGCAAATTCTCTCGGTGACCAAGCTAAATCGGTTAGCCCGCACCATTTTAGAAGGTGAGATTGGGCTAATCTGGCTATCTGCCGAAATATCTAACTTTGTGTGTGCTGCGTCAGGCCACTGGTACTTTACGTTAAAAGACAATAAAGCCCAGGTGCGCGCAGCAATGTTTAAAAATACCAATCGCAGCGTGCGGGAGCGCCCCAAAGAAGGCGATAAGGTGCTGGTGCGTGCCTCGGTGGGTCTGTATGAACCACGCGGTGATTATCAGCTGATTGTAGAACATCTTGAAAGCGACGGTGAAGGCCGCCTTAAACAGGAATTTGAAGCGCTAAAACAGCGCCTTCACGGGGCCGGCTTATTTGCCGCAGAACAAAAACAGCCCCTGCCGGATAATATTAACCGGATTGGTGTTATCACCTCGGCCACTGGAGCGGCCCTGCATGATGTATTAACCGTATTAGCCCGGCGCAGTCCGGCGACTGAGGTAATTGTATACCCCAGCATGGTACAGGGTGAGACTGCGCATACGCAGCTTATCAGCGCATTGGAAATAGCCAATAGACGTAATGAGGTAGATGTAATACTGCTGACCCGGGGCGGCGGGTCGTTAGAAGATTTATGGTGTTTTAACCATGAGCAACTTGCTTATGCTATAGCGCAAAGCCAGTTACCGGTAGTCAGTGCTGTAGGGCACGAAGTAGACATTACCATTGCCGATTTTGTGGCAGATTTGCGTGCTCCTACACCCTCGGCTGGCGCGGAATTACTCAGCCAGGACAGTAAAGCCCAACTTGCCCGCGTTACCTCCCAGACCGCTGCGTTGGGCCAGGCGTGGCAACGGCACTGTCGTCAGTATCAACATGCGTTACAGGTATTACAGCAGCGTCTTAAGGCCTGTCACCCCTCGAACCAGTTAAGTACCCAATCCCAACATGTAGACCGGCTTCAGCTTGCACTGGCGCACTCGATGTCGGGCAAGATTAATCAGCTGCAGCGCCGCCACGCACAATTAACCCACCGCTTGTTTCGTCACGACCCCAGTACCCGCATTGACCGGCATACCGTTCGTAATGACAGCCTAAGTCAGCGGCTTACCCGCGCTATGCAAAAGCAATTGGCCAATGAAGGTAAGCGACTAGCCACCGCGGCTCAACTATTGCAATCCGTGAGCCCCCTGGCGACGCTGGCCCGTGGTTATAGCATTACTTTTGCTGAAAATACCCCGGTGACGACGGTGGAAAATGTACATGAAGGCCATACACTGACCACCCGGGTTACTGATGGCGAAATCATCAGTACGGTGGTTAGCCTGAACCGCAAGGATTCTGCAGGCTGATAGGTGATAGTCAGCCCTGCTGGCTTTTGCCGCGTGGCTGCCGGTTGTTTGAATTACTTTTTGATTTTACATCCGGCTTCTTTCGGTAGACTTTTGCTCTGGTCGCTTTTATTGGCTTTATCCCTGCGGGCTGCAAGGTTTATCTAGCTTTTGCCGCGTTGGCGGCAGCAACCCAAGGGGAACACGTCGTTCCCCTTGGGAATCCCCGGACGCCCCTGCCGTGGGTAAGCATTCCCCTATCCGCTCAGATGCCGGTCACCGACCACGACGGGGCTTCCCTGCCCCGGCCTGGTCTGACTCGGGTTCCTTCCCTCGTCTGCCCGGCATTTTTCTGACCGGATTTGGGAATCCCACGACAAGGGGGCATGAGTGGATGGAATTACGTTTTAGTTTTACATCCGGCATATTCAGCGGGAACTTAAACTTCAGTCGCATTAATTTTCCTTTGTTTTACATCCGGCTTCTTTGGGCAGTTTTTGCTTTAGCGGCTTTTGTTGGCTTTATCCCTGCGGGCCGCAAGGTTTATTTGGCTGTTGCCGGGTTGCTGCCACAAGTGGGCATAGGTTATCTGAATTACATTCTGATTTTACATCCGGCTTCTTTCGGTAGTTTTTTGCTTTGGCGGCTTTTGTTGGTTTTATCCCTGCGGGCCGCAAGGTTTATTTGGCATTTGCCGCATTGGCGGCAGCAACCCAAGGGAAACACGTCGTTCCCCTTGGGAATCCCCGGACGACCCTGCCGTGTGACAACATTCCCCTATCCGCTCAGATGCCGGTCACCGACCACGACGGGGCTTCCCTGCCCCGGCCTGGTCTGACTCGGGTTCCTTCCCTCGTCTGCCCGGCATTTTTACTGACCGGATTGGGGAACCCCACGACAAGGGGGCATGAGTGGATGGAGTTACGTTTTAGTTTTTCGTCCGGCATATTCAGCGGAAAGTTAAACTTCAGTCGCTTTAATTTGCCTTTGTTTTTACATCCGGCTTCTTTCGGTAGATTTTTGCCCTGGGGCTTTTATTGGTGTTATTCCTGCGGGCTGCAAGGTTTATTTGGTATTTGCCGCGTTGGCGGCGGCAACCCAAGGGGAACATGGGTTATTTAAATTACCTTTTGATTTTACATCCGACTTCTTTCGGTAGATTTTTACTTTGGCGGCTTTTGTTGACTTTATCCCTGCGAGCCGCAAGGTTTATTTGGCATTTGCCGCGTTGGCGGCGGCAACCCAAGGGGAACACGTCATTCCCCTTGGGAATCCCCGGACGCCCCTGCCGTGTGACAACATTCCCCTATCCGCTCAGATGCCGGTCATCGACCACGACGGGGCTTCCCTGCCCCGGCCTGGTCTGACTCGGGGTCCTTCCCTCGTCTGCCCGCCATTTTTCCTGACCGGCTTGGGGAATCCCACGACAAGGGGGCATGGGTTATTTGAATTACCTTTTGGTTTTTCGTCCAGCGCATCCGGTGGGTAACTAATCTTCTGTAGCTTTAATTTGCCTATGGTTTTACATCCGGCTTCTTTCGGTAGTTTTTTGCTTTGGCCGCTTTTGTTGGTTTTATCCCTGCGGGCCGCAAGGTTTATTTAGCATTTGCCGCGTTGGCGGCAGCAACCCAAGGGGAAACGAGCAAAAGCTACAGAGATCTCTGCTTTGCCTGCCCATCAAACGTATTGGGCAGCCCGGCAGATAAGCAAACCGAAGCCTAGACAGGGATGTCGCAGGCAAGGCTCGCCGGGACAGGATGTCACGTCGAGCCTGGTTCGGGTTGCCTGACGGGGTGAACAATCGCTCACGTTTGCCAGGGCATACAGGGGAGTCCAGAGGGGCCGTAGCGGCCCCTCTGGTTGCCGCCGCCAACGCGGCTAATGCTTACTACAAACACCGCAGCCCGCAGGGATAAATCCACAATGAAAAACTGGCCTAAAGGGTTACCAACTAAAGCCAGCTATCATCCCAGCCTGCCCATCAAACGTATTGGGCACCCCGGCAGATAAGTAAAAAGGGGCATAAAGCCCCTTTCTTAAGTTGTTATTTTTTTTTGTAATGCGACATCATGCGCTTACGTTTTCGCTCCTGACCCAATGTCAGCTTATTTTTCTTACCCTCGAACGGGTTGGCGCCTTCTCTGAACTCAATTTTTATCGGCGTACCCATTACATTGAGTGAACGGCGGAAATAATTCATTAAGAAACGCTTATACGCACCAGAAAGCTTATCAACCTGATTACCATGAATAATAATTACTGGCGGGTTATAGCCCCCGGCATGGGCGTATTTCATTTTCACCCGGCGGCCCTGAACCAAGGGCGGCTGGTGTTCTTCTTGTGCCATTTCCATTATCTGGGTCAACATGGAGGTATTAACCCGGCGGGTGGCGCTATCGTAAGCTTCAACGACCGAATCAAATAAATTACCAACACCAGAACCATGCAGTGCCGAAATAAAGTGCAGACGCGCAAAGTCAATAAAACCTAACCGGCGATCCAGTTCGCGTTTAATTTCGTCTTTTATTTCAGTATTCAATCCGTCCCATTTATTCACCGCCAGTACTAATGAGCGGCCTGAATTAAGAACAAAACCTAATAAACTAAGATCCTGGTCCGAAATACCTTCACGGGCATCCACTACCAGAAGAACCACATTTGACTCTTCAATCGCCTGCAGAGTTTTTACAATCGAGAATTTTTCTACCGCTTCTGTTACCCGTCGACGCTTACGCACACCAGCAGTATCAATAAGAATATATTCGCGGTCGTCGCGTTCAAGTGGAATATAAACGCTATCTCGGGTAGTACCGGGTAAGTCATAAACCACCACCCGTTCTTCCCCTAAAATACGGTTGGTTAAGGTAGATTTCCCCACGTTGGGTTTTCCCACAATAGCCAACTTGATAGGTAAGCTTTGCAGACGTGCTAGCTGCTCTTCTGCCGACAACTCTTCGTGCTCTGGCTTGGGCTCAACCAACATGGCCGGGAACTCTTCGGCCAATGGATTTAAACCAGTGTCCAGCAATCGGGATATGCCGCGCCCATGGGCTGCTGCTATTTGATAAACAGTGCCCAGTCCCATGGCGTAAAAATCAGCGCTTTCGCTATCACCATCAATACCATCGACTTTATTGGCAACCACGTACACTTTTTTATTCACTTTGCGCAAGTGTTCTGCAATGCCCTGGTCGGCTGGCATTAACCCGGCGCGGGCATCAACCAGAAATAATACAACATCAGCTTCATCTATCGCTAATAAGGATTGCTGCGCCATATGGGCATCAATACCTTCTTCATCGCCGGTAATACCACCGGTGTCAACCACGATAAACTGTTTGCGATCAAAGGTAGCCTGTCCATATTTGCGGTCGCGGGTGAGCCCGGGGAAATCGGCAACCAGTGCGTCCCGGGTATTTGTAAGTCGGTTAAAAAGCGTGGATTTTCCGACATTTGGCCGGCCCACCAGTGCAACTACAGGCAACATTTAATGTATTCCTACATGAGATATAAACAAGAACAAACAGGCCGCGTGTTCACGCGGCCTGTTCTTTTAAAGCCCATTATACCGGTAAACGGCTATGCCGTCAGCCTGTCTGGACTGGCTTTCTATTGAGCGGGCGTTTCATCCTGCGATGATGCCGTAGGTGAAGTAATCGCGGCTACCGTGCCATCACGGGTAATCGCAATAATGTTGTCTCCCACTACAATTGGCGCCACATATACTGACTCATCTTCATCGTCGCCGCCTAAATCATAACGGGCCACTATTTTACCTGAAGACTGTTCAACCCAATGTAAAAAGCCCCATTTATCACCCACTACTAAATAATCGCCTACCGGTTCGGCCTGCGTGAGTGAGCGTTTTTTCAATGAGCTTTGTGACCACAGTTCAACGCCATTACGGCGGTCAAGCCCATAAATAACTGAATTGTTGTCTACTACATACAAGGTATTTCCCTGCATAGAGATATCGCGATACGACCCATACTCACGTTTCCAGATAACCCGGCCGCTACGCAATTCAATAGCCGCTAAGGTGCCGTTATACGAAATTGCATAAACAATTCCGCCGTACAGCAACGGGGTTACATCCACATCCACAATACGCTCTAATTCAGTCGCACCGGAAGGCTTGGTAATCGCGGTTTCCCAAGCGACTAAGCCAGAGTCAATAATATTGACCTGAACTTTACCGGTGGGCGTTCCAACAATAGTACCGCCATTCGCGGCGATAGGAGATGATATGCCACGCAAGGTCAGCGGCGGAACGTCACTTTCGTTAATCCAAAGCTGCTCGCCATTATCAACATTTAAACCGAACAAGGTACCGGCACCGGTATTCACTACCAATACGTTTTCTGATACCACGGGCGCTGAGATAATCTCACCTTCCACCGACTGGGACCATTTGGTTTCCCCGGTAGCAGCATCCATAGCAACGATGGCGCCATTTTCCGTACCGATGTACACAGTCTGTTTGTCATAAGCTAAACCGCCAATCCGGGCAGACTCACCAGAGCGCCATAGTTTAGCTACGGCGCTAAGCATGCCTTCTTCGTCAAATACCGCCAGGTTGCGTTCCCACACGGGCTCGCCATCTTGTGGGTCAAGCGCGGCCACATCACCATGTCGGCTGGCAACAAATACCTTGTTATCGCCATACACCGGGCGTAAGCGTGAGAAGTAATCGCTAATGCCATCACCAACATCGGTATCCCATACCATGCTGGGTTCAAACTGGGCATCAATAGGTTTAAGGGTACGAATTTCGATTTCATCGTCATCCGCGAACCAGTTCGAAATAGTTGTACAACCTGAAAGTGACGCTGTCATTAACAGGGAGAGTCCTATTGTGCGTGAAATCCGGCCTTTTCGGCCACACGTTAATCGTGACAAACTAACTACCTCTTGGATGTGGTTATGAGCCAGTGGCTACAGACAGATTATCCAGCTTCATTTGCACCAGCTGATTTCGGGCGTTGCTTTCCAGCGCTTTGGTATACGCCATACGCGCATCATCCATTTTCGCTTGCTTCACAAACGCATCCCCTTTAATTTCAGCGATCAGACCGGTAAAAGCCTCATCTTCTAAACCGTTGAGCGTAGACACGGCCTGGTCCGCTTTATCCTGCTCAATTTGCAGGCGCGCCAAATGTATAGATGCCAGCGTTTTAAGATGCGTATCAGAGGTACCGGAAATAACGCTTTGCAAGGTTGCAGCGGCTTCATCAAGACTTCCACTTTCCACCAGCTTACGTGCCGTAATCAAACCCGCAATATTGGCATAGCCGGTATCGCTGTGGTCACGCATAAACTGCTGAACATTGTCCAAACCATCGTCGTTCTGGATAGTTTCAATCGCGCTTTGATATTGCTCAGAGGCTTGCTCTTTAGCTGCTACCTGAGTGTCGCTGTAATATCGCCAGCCCCACAAACCACCTAGGCCTAAAACCGCACCCACGATAATTGCTGTGCCGTTTTCCTTCCAAAATCGCTTTATCGCTTCTACTTGTTGTTCTTCTGTCGCGAACTGTTCCATCACAAACCTCTATGTTGCTGCAAGCCCACCGCCTTGGCGGGCTTGATTACTTATCCAATTAACGGCATTAGCGCGCTGTCTAACGCATCAAGTGCAACCGTGCTTTGTTCCTGACCATCACGCAACGGCTTAATCGTAACTTGCCGTTGCTGAGCTTCTTCACTGCCCAGTAACAATGCCACACCCGCGCCGGTTTTATCGGCCCGTTTCAACTGCTTTTTAAGATTACCGCCGCCACAGTGCATAACCACACGTGCCGCAGGCAAGGTGTCGCGGATATGCTCTGCCACAGTCAAAGCATAAACCGCCGCATCATCGCCCAGCGCAGTGACAAAAATGTCGGCGCTACTGGTATCCTGCTCATCCGCTTTTAAGGTTGTTAACAGCAATACCAGGCGTTCTATACCCATGGCAAAACCGACAGCGGGTGTCGCTTTACCACCAAGCTGCTCAACCAAGCCATCGTAGCGGCCACCGGCGCATACGGTCCCCTGTGAGCCAAGACTTTCGGTAACCCACTCAAATACGGTGCGATTATAATAATCCAGGCCACGAACCAGACGCGGATTAATCTCATATTCGATACCCGCTTGCGTTAATCGTTCACACAAAAGTGAAAAATGTTGTTTGGACTCATCATCCAAATGATCAAGCAAGGAGGGAGCATCTGCCAGCGCGGCCTGCACTTCGGGGTTTTTGCTATCTAGCACGCGCAGCGGATTTGATTCCATCCGTCGTAACGAGTCTTCATCAAGCTGGTCTGCACGGGATGTAAGAAACGCTATTAACGCCTCGCGATACGCTTGTCTGGCTTCGTTTGATCCCAAAGAGTTGATTTGCAGTTTTACATGATTGGCGATACCAAAGGCTTTCCAGATGCGGGCGCTGAGTAAAATAACCTCGACATCAATGTCCGGCCCTTCCAGGCCATAGGTTTCTACACCAAACTGGTGAAACTGGCGATACCGGCCTTTTTGCGGGCGCTCATGACGAAACATCGGCCCCATGTACCACAAACGTTGCTGTTGATTGTATAGCAGACCATGTTCATTGCCGGCGCGAACGCAACTGGCTGTACCTTCCGGGCGCAGCGTCAGACTGTCGCCGTTTCTGTCCTCGAAGGTATACATTTCTTTTTCAACGATATCGGTGACTTCACCAATAGAGCGCTTGAACAGGTCCGTGCTTTCAACGATTGGCGTACGAATTTCCTGGTAACCATAACTGGCCACCACTTGTCGTAGGGTTGCTTCCACTTGCTGCCAGATACCGGAAACTTCCGGTAGACAGTCGTTCATTCCGCGAATAGCCTGTATTGTTTTAGCCACCTGAATTTCTCATACTGCTGATATATAAAAGCCCCGCATTATAGGGGCTTTAAGGGTAAACAACAATGTTTGCCGTGTCCGGCCACTGTTGCCGCTAGTCTTTTATGGCCACATCAATTTTTCGGCTTTCATCAAGCTGTGATGCTTTGGCCCTGATCCGCTTTTCCAACTGCTCGATCAGCTCATCATTTTTTAGCCGTACTTTCTGGCGTTTGCCGTCTTCATAATAACCGCTCATGTTACGTGCCCCGGTTAAGCCTAAATCTGACACTTCGGCTTCACCCGGACCATTTACCACGCAGCCAATAATCGAGACGTCCATGGGGGTAAGAATATCTTCCACGCGCTGTTCAAGTGCATTCACCGTGGCGATAACATCAAACTCCTGCCGAGAGCAGCTGGGGCAAGCTATAAAATTAATTCCCCGTGAGCGGATGCGCAGCGATTTAAGAATATCAAAGCCAACTTTAATTTCTTCTATCGGGTCGGCGGCTAGTGATACCCGCACCGTATCGCCAATGCCCTCGGCTAATAACATGCCCAGCCCTACTGCACTTTTCACTGCGCCAGCGCGCTGACCGCCCGCTTCAGTAATACCCAAGTGCAGCGGCTGATCAATTTTTTGCGCTAGTAAGCGGTAGGCACCTACCGCTAAAAATACATCCGACGCTTTTACACTTATTTTAAACTGATCAAAGTTTAATTTATCGAGAATATCTACGTGGCGCATCGCCGATTCAACCAGTGCTTCAGGAGTAGGCTCGCCGTATTTTTCCTGTAAGTCACGCTCCAATGAACCACCATTCACCCCAATACGAATGGGAATGCCGTGATCTTTGGCGCAATCGACCACCGAACGGACGCGCTCCATGTTACCGATATTACCGGGGTTGATGCGCAAACAATCAACACCGTATTCCGCCACTTTTAGGGCGATGCGATAATCAAAATGAATATCAGCCACTAGCGGTACCGTGACCTGCTGGCGAATTTGTTTAAACGCTTCGGCTGCTTCCATCGTGGGAACCGAAACCCGGACAATTTCGCCGCCAACAGCGACAATCCGGTTAATCTGGGCCACCGTGGCCGCCACATCAGTGGTCGGAGTGTTGGTCATCGACTGCACAGCAATAGGCGCGCCGTCACCAATTGGCACACTGCCTACATTGATACGGGTTGATTTTCTGCGTTTAATCGGACTTTCAGCAAACATGTTTATCCCTGCAAAGGTAAGGTGAAGCGCGCTGTACGACCATTCTGGAAGCCGGAAATATCAACTTTATTGCCGGCAAACGTAATGGCTACATCATCTGGTGCGCCTAAGGTAACACTGATAGGCGGCTGACCGGAAATTTGCATTACGCGGCCTGCTCGTTTTATTCCCGTTGCCAGTACATTGCCATTCGCATCAACAATATTAACCCAGCATTCGTTATCAAAAGTAAATTCCATCGCCGTCGTCGGGCCAGCATTTTGCGCAGCCTCCGCCTGATCAGCTACAGCTGGCTGGCGAGTAGCCTGGGCCGGGGCATTAGAAGGTACGGGCGCAGGTTCGTCCGCCGTATCTTCGTCCGCGCTTTCGGCCCGGGCAACCGGCGGTTCGCTATTGGATGCAGCTGGGGTATTATTTTTCGTCCTGGCTACCGGCGTAGGGCTAGCACTACGCTCGGTGGCCGTAACGCTTTGGCTACTTTCAGTAACCGGCTCAAGGGCGTCATCACCAGCGCTATCATCCTGCTGATACCACCAGGCTACCACCCCAGCGACCAATAGAAACAAGATGACCCAGGTTACCATCATCCAACGGTCGTCGTGCGCCTGCTTAGCGACCCGCTGGGAAAAACTCTGTAACTTTGCCGGCGGCTTGGGTGCGGTGTGCACTTTATCAAATTCCCGAATGACCTGTTCGTGGTCCAGGCCCAGAAATTTGGCATAGTTACGTACATACCCTTTGGTAAAAGTAACCGACATTGATTCGTCAATTTTATCCGCTTCAATGTTCTCTATCGTGCCCGGCTTTAAAAATAATTTATTGGCCACGTCCTGCAATGATAAACCCTGTTTAACGCGGGCATCATGAAGCATCTGGCCGGGCGTTTGCTGCGGTGCCTGCGGGATTACCTCAGGGCTTGATTCGGTGACATCTTCTGGATTCATTCAACTACCTGGTTTGTCTGTTGCTCAGGGGGTACCAACCACAACGTGGAGCCTTCTTCTAACGCATCAGCATCACGAAGATTATTCCAGGAACGAAGGGTGGCCATTCTGATATTATACTTAAGCGAAATACGGTACAGGTTCTCATTGCGCTGAACAATATGAACACGTTCATCGTCTACTGTTTGCGTTGAATCAGCAGTCGGCCGGGGGGCGTCATCTGGTTGTTTTGCGGCAGATTCTGATGTTTGTTGCGCAGCGCTTTGCGCCGCTGCCCGGGTTTGCTGGTTAGCCGCAGCGACCCGCGCTGCCACGCTGCTTTGTGTTGAGCTGGCGGCGGCCGCGGACGCATCTTGCTGGGCCGCGGGTACAGTTAACGTTTGATGGGTCTTTTGGGTACGCTTCAGGCGCGGCTGTCCTTCGGCCAGGGTCGCATATTGCTTTGCTCGCGCACTATCAGGATACAATGCCTGTAGCATTTCACCATATGACTGCATAGACTCCAGATCGGCACGCCCTTTCGCCAGGGTAATTGCCAACCAGATTGACTCCGGGGTCACCTGCGCCATTTTTTCGTACCGTTTCAGGCTATCGGCGCCCTTTTCCCACTGCTGGGTATCGATATACTCTTGCGTTAACAACAGCAAGGTTTTACCACGGGATGGCTGATGGTTTAAGGCAGTAATAAAGTACTTGATAGCCTGTTTGTGCAGCCCTTGCTCACGAGCACATAATCCCATATTTTCGTAGGTCAATGCAGTGTTTGCATAACGCTGGTTTTCAACCGCTTTGGTGAAGTACTTGTTAGCGTCGTCGTACTGGCCTTGTTCACATAAAAAGGCACCGTAGCTATTGGCAATATCCGCATTACGCGGTGCTAAATCCATGGCATTATCGTAATACTCAATAGCCCGGGCGTGTTCTTCTACGGTCTGGTAATAATACGCCAGCGAGTAATGCACATCAGCAAGCCGTGGAGCGTACTCCAGGGCCATATCTAGATTCTTTTTCGCCTGGGTATAGTTGCCATTTTTTAAATAGGTTAACCCCAGCGATACCCGCGTTTGCGCGGCTTCAGTTTGGTCAAATTTACTGCTGAGCATGCCAGGTTGAGACTGGCTTACACATCCTGTTAAAACAAAAACGCAAGCAATCAGGCTTTTGCGCATTAGACGGCTACCTCCGTATCCTTCAGATTACTGGGCCATTTTTACCGATATCGCGTCGCCCTTCATCTGTTTTTTCAACATTCTTTTGGTGCGGTCTACCACATCGCCTACTAACTGGCCGCAAGCAGCGTCAATATCATCACCACGGGTCTTACGTACCATTACGGTATAGCCATGTTCCATCAACACCTTAGAAAAACGATCAATGCGGGAGTTAGACGAACAACTGTAGGGCGAACCCGGGTACGGATTAAACGGAATCAGGTTTATCTTACATGGCGTGTCTTTAAGCACTTTTGCCAGTTCATGCGCCTGGTCAGTACTGTCATTTATATGCGATAGCATCACATACTCAATGGTCACCTTGCCCTGATTCGCTTTGGATTTCTCCAGATAACGGCGTACCCCGGCCAAGAACTCTTCAATATTGTATTTTTTATTGATCGGCACTATTTCATTGCGCAGGGTATCATCCGGTGCGTGCAGCGAAATCGCGAGCGCCACATCAATCATATCGCCCAGCTTGTCTAAGGCGGGTACCACACCGGAGGTACTTAATGTTACCCGGCGTTTTGATAAGCCAAAGCCAAAATCGTCCATCATCAGATCCATGGCCGGTACCACATGCTTTAAATTAAGCAATGGCTCACCCATGCCCATCATGACTACGTTGGTAACCGGGCGCTTACCGGTATCGTTAGATAAACCAAGAAACGTTGCCACCCGCCAGACCTGGCCGATAATTTCGCTAACCGACAGATTTCGGTTAAAGCCCTGCTGGGCAGTAGAGCAAAAGGTGCATTCCAGCGCGCAGCCCACCTGTGAAGACACACACAACGTCGCCCGGTCCGTTTCAGGTATCCATACACTTTCCACTTCCTGACCGCCTTCCAGCGTCAGGGCAAATTTAATAGTGCCATCACTGGCTTCCTGGAAATAAGCGATTTCGGGCGCTTTAATTTCGCTGTGTTCTTCGAGCTTGGCGCGCAGATTTTTATTCAGGTTCGACATTTGGGCAAAATCACTCACGCCCTGATGATATATCCATTTCATTACCTGGTCGGCGCGAAAGGGTTTTTCGCCAATCTCCTTGAAGAACGCACGCAGGCCTTCGCGATTGAGATTTAACAAATTTGTTTTTGCCATATGATGACCGACCTTACCTTAACGATATAAATGAATATGTTGCAACTACCCCTCATGCAGGGCAGCGCGTGTAGTAAAACACACTACTGTACAAAATTTGGGCGCGAATTTTACCATAGCCAAACGCCAGGTAAAAGCACGTCTGTTTGGTGTTTAGCAATTAATACCATGAACAAAAAAGGAGAGCCGTAGCTCTCCTTTTTATTGCCGTTGCCGTGTTGATTAACGCGTGCGTGGGCAAATTTCCTCTTCAGAGAAGAAGTAAGCAATTTCACGTGACGCTGATTCTGGTGCATCAGAACCATGTACCGCGTTTTCGTCGATAGATGCTGCGTAATCTGCACGTAAAGTACCCGCAGAAGCATCAGCTGGGTTAGTTGCACCCATGATTTCACGGTTTTTCACTACAGCATTTTCGCCTTCAAGTACCTGCACCATTACCGGGCCAGATGTCATGAAGTCTACCAGAGCGCCAAAGAATGGACGTTCTTTGTGTTCTGCATAAAAGCCTTCGGCCTGTTCTTTGCTCAGGTGCACCATTTTAGATGCAACGATGCGCAGACCCGCAGTTTCGAAACGGTTGTAAATTGCACCGATTACGTTTTTAGCAACCGCATCAGGCTTAATGATAGAAAAAGTACGCTCTAGAGCCATTTTCTTGTCTCCGATAAGTCTTAATAAAATTTTGGCCGCGAATTATAGGCAATTCTTGGCGGGATGACCAGCGCAGAGTTACCTGCTCTGGTCTTTATCTGGTTAAGTAAGCTATCACAAGGCTTATGACGGCCTGATGACATCGCTTAGGTCGTGGCTGAACGCGCCAAGGCTTGTATTTTACTGACAATGGCCCGCAAACCGTTGCCCCGGGTCGGGCTGATATGCCGTTCAAGATCCAGTTCGGTAAAATACCCGTCTATATCAAAGGCCAATATCTGCGCTGGCGTTTTGTCATTGTATGCCGCGAGAACTAATGCCAATAGCCCCTGTACAATCACTGCATCGCTGTCCACATCAAACTGAATGCGCCCTTCATGGATACGTGAGGCCATCCACACCGAGCTTTGACAACCTTTTACCAGACGTTCGGGAATTTTTTGATCTTCAGGCAGGCCATCAATGGCTTTACCCAAATCGATAATATACTGGTAACGTTGTTCCCAGTCGTCAAAAAACGCTAAGTCGTCAATAATTTCCTGACTGCTTGGCAAATTCATCAATGCAAGTTCCCTGAATACAGATTAAAAAAACAGCCCGGCCTCAAGCTGAGCTTCTTCGCTCATCATCTCGCGTGACCAGGCGGGGTCAAACACGAGTTCGACCGCGACCGAACCAACATGGGGTACCATAGCCACCCGGTATTCCACATCACCCACCAGTACCGGACCCATTCCGCAGCCCGGTGCAGTCAGCGTCATATCTACGCTGACCTGTTTGGTTTGCTGGTTAATCTCGACTTTATAAATTAGTCCCAACGACACCAGGTTAATGGGGATTTCGGGATCGTAAATAGTTTCTAACGCGTCCCATACCTGTTGCTCGCTGATAAGCCCGTCTTCGGGCGCGGCGAAGTCCAGCACCTGCG
Organism: Alteromonas indica; assembly: GCA_003056425.1. GTDB lineage: Bacteria > Pseudomonadota > Gammaproteobacteria > Enterobacterales > Alteromonadaceae > Alteromonas > Alteromonas indica. Next base: position 182,708 of record PYVY01000002.1, on the reverse strand, counting down.
CTTTACGCCCAATGGCATCGGCATCAGTTCCGTCGATACGGTACATATTGCCACGCCAGGTGATCGTATAATTGCCACCCAGTTCTTGGGTAATACTAACAAACTCGCCTTCCGGAATAACCGCTTTATCGCCTGCCGGAACGAGCCTTGCTGTGCAGTCACGTTCAGTGACTACCATTTTTTGTGCTGCCATTTTACCGTCTTAGCCTATATTGAAGCTTTCACCACAGCCGCACTCATCCACCACGTTCGGGTTATGATATTTGATGATACCGTTTACCCCTTCCATCACGTAGTCAATTTCAGTACCGCGTAGTAAGGTTACTGCATCGCTGGCCACGGCAACATTCACATTGTCACCGGCATCCAACGTTTCATCACCCGCCTGCGGGCCGTCAGCAAAGTCCAACACATAAGCATAACCAGTACATCCGCTAACCCGGGTAGATACCCGAATCCAGCTTTTATCACTACTGGCCAGCTTTTTGGAAAAATGCTTTCTGGCAGCGTCGGTTAACGACACCACCGTGTTACTGGGAACAAAGGTTTCAACACTCATATCGTCTCCTGTTATGCCAGCATCATCTTTGCTTTGCGTAGCGCAGCAAAGAGGGCATCGACTTCATCCAGCGTGTTATAAATCGAAAAAGAGGCCCGTGCTGTGCCCGGAATGCCTAACTTCTTCATTAGGGGCTGAGCGCAATTATCGCCGGTGCGTATAGCAATCCCCTGTCGATCCAGAATAAATCCCACATCGGCTGGGTGCGCGCCGTCCAACATAAAGCTCAGCACACCAATTTTATTTGTCGCGTTGCCAATTATACGTAAACCATCAAAGGCTTCAGCCTGCTCATGCGCACTGGCCAACAAGGCTTTCTCGTGCTGCTGGACAGCCGCTTTGTCTAACGTATTGAACCAGTCTAGTGCCGCGGCTAACCCCAGCACACCGGCTATATTTGGCGTCCCGGCTTCAAGGCGATTAGGTAACGCCCCCCAGGTGGCATCCTGATAGGTTACATCCTGAATCATTTCGCCGCCTACCAGCCATACCGGCCAGTCAGCTAACACAGACGCTCTACCCCACAAGGCGCCCACCCCGGTAGGAGCAAATACCTTGTGGCCAGAAAATGCGTAAAAATCACAGCCAATATCCTGCACATCAACGTCGCCATGGGCAATACCCTGCGCACCGTCAATCAATACCAGCGCGCCCACGGCTTTCGCCTTGGCAGTTAACGCTTTGATAGGGTTAACCGTGCCCAGTGCATTAGAAACATGCGGCATCGCAACCAGCCGGGTATTGGTGCTAAGTAGCGCGGCAAATGCGGCTTCATCTAACTCACCACGGGCATTAATTGGCACTACCTTTAACGTGGCACCAGCATGTTTACAAGCTTGCTGCCAGGTGACCAGATTGGCGTGGTGTTCCATTTCGGTCACCAGCACCTCATCACCGGCATTAAGCAGTTGCCCTAATCCATTAGCTACCAGGTTAATGGCTTCGGTGGTACCACTGGTCCAGATAACTTCTTCACGCACATTAGCATTGATAAACTTAGCCACAGTATCGCGCGCCTGCTCATAGCGGCGCGTGGCTTCGTCTGCCAATTGATGTGCACCGCGGTGCACATTAGCATTGCACGTAGTGTAATAGTCTACCAGCGCATCAATAACTGCCTGCGGCTTTTGCGTTGTTGCAGCATTGTCCAGGTACACCAGCGGTTTGCCATCCAGCTTACGTGACAAAATAGGAAACTGTTGACGTAGCGCAGCAACATCCAGGCTCATTTTACTTCCATCCGGCTAAAACGATCGCTGAGCAAGGGTAGCAACCATTCACGAATGCTGGCATTCGGTATCTGGTTTACCAACTCCTGAATAAAACCAAAATTCAGTATTACCAGCGCTTTACTGCGTGTGATACCCCGGCTTAACAAGTAGTACAGCGCTTCATCATCGATTTCTGCTACGGTACAACCGTGCGCGCATTTCACGTCGTCGGCGTATATTTCAAGCTCTGGCTTGCTGTTGATCAGGCCACGCCGTGATAGCAACAGATTGCGGTTGTTTAACTCTGCCAAGGTTTTTTGCGCATCACGATGAATATGGATACGACCGTTAAACACGGCACGGGCGTTATCACCAATAATCCCCCGGGCATTTTCTTCCGTGGTGCAGTTTGGTGTGCTGTGCTCAATGTTAGTGTGCAGGTCGAATAATTCGCCTTCTGCCAACAAATACACTGCATTCATTTTGGCATCGGCATGCTCACCACGATGAATAATATCCATATCCAGGCGCGATAGTTCGCTACCGAAACCCACTACTGTACTGTTTAAGGTCGACCCATTGCCCAGCCCAAAGTGGCTGCCGCCAATCTGTTTAGCCTGCCCGGTCATCAGGGCAAAACGGTAGTGTTCTAAATGCGCATTATGGCCAATCGCATACTCGGCAAAAGCAGTAGACATACTAGCCACATTGCCTTCGGCCTGTTCCAGCACTTTGGCTGATGCGCCCTCGCCTAGCCGCACCGCGACGCGGGTATGAGCATCGACATCCTGCGTTATCAGGTTTGCAATACGAATGGTTTTATCTAATGCTACGCCATCCGCCACATCAATAAACAGGCCTTGCTCACTGGCCACATCATTGACCAGCCCAAATACATGGTGCTGTGGCTTGATTTGGCCAAAAACCTCAGCCGCTTGTTGTTGCTGGTCCTGTGAAAGTTTATCAAATGGCGCAATTGTGACCCCTTCTGGCAGGCTTAACGCACTGCAATCGGTGGTCAACTTGCCATCGACAAAAACTAACTCATATGCTTCCAGGCCGGCAATATCCGAGGCTTGCTGTATTGCTATATCGGTCGCAAGCTTAACTTCACGCTGCTCTACTGAGGTTAGCGGAGTAAACCGCCAGCTTTCCGACCGACGCCCAGGCCAGCCGTTTTGTTGCAACGTGCTGAGCGCCTGCTGGCGAACCGGTGCCAGAAAATCTGGCGTGGCAGACGCGTTAGCAATGACCTGTGTTAGCCATTGACTCATGCTTCTGCCTCCTCGTATTTTTTACCTAAAAAGCTATAACCGCTTTTCTCTACTTCGTGCGCCAGTGACGCATCGCCGCTTTTAACGATTTTGCCGTCGGCCAGAATATGAACAAAGTCAGGTTTGATATAATCCAGCAGGCGTTGATAATGCGTGACCACAATAAAGCTACGCTTACCGTCACGCTGACTGTTCACCCCATCGGCAACTACTTGCAGTGCATCAACATCCAAGCCGGAATCAGACTCATCCAGAATAGCCAGCGTGGGTTCTAACAAAATCATTTGCATAATTTCGTTACGCTTTTTCTCACCACCCGAGAAACCTTCGTTAACGCCCCGCTTTAGAAATTCCAGCGGCAGCTGTACCTGTTTGCAGGCTTCTTTGGCTTTTTTCAGAAATTCAGCAGCGGTTAATGGATCAAGGTCGCGCTGTTGACGAATCGCGTTCACCGACTCTTTCATAAATTCCATGTTGCTGACGCCTGGAATTTCGACCGGATACTGAAATGCCAGAAATAAACCGGCCTGGGCCCGCTCTTCTACTTCCATATCAAGTAGATCTGCACCATTAAAGTCAACGGTACCTTCACTTACTTCATACCCTTCGCGGCCTGATAAAACATATCCCAGCGTGGATTTGCCGGCACCGTTCGGGCCCATGATAGCGTGAACTTCGCCTGGTTTTACTTCCAGGTCCAGACCTTTGATGATGGTCTTATCTTCGACGCTCGCATGTAAATTATTAATCTTAAGCATTATTACCCCACTGAACCTTCAAGACTGATTTCGAGAAGTTTGCCGGCTTCAACCGCAAACTCCATCGGTAATTCTTTAAATACTTCCTTACAAAAGCCATTCACAATCATTGAAACGGCTTTTTCTGGATCCATTCCGCGCTGCTGACATAAAAACAGCTGGTCGTCGCTTACCTTCGACGTAGTCGCTTCATGCTCGACGATAGCGGTAGGATTACGGCTTTCTATATACGGAAACGTATGCGCCCCACATGTATCGCCGATAAGCAGCGAATCACATTCGGTAAAATTACGGGCGCCATCCGCTTTCGGGCCCATGGATACCAGACCTCGATACGCGTTGTTACTTCTTCCAGCCGAAATACCTTTTGAGATAATCGTGGAACGGGTATTTTTACCCAGGTGAATCATTTTAGTACCGGTATCTGCCTGCTGGCGTCCCCGGGTTAATGCCACTGAGTAAAATTCACCTACGCTGTTATCGCCTTTCAAAATACAGCTGGGATACTTCCAGGTTACTGCTGAACCGGTTTCTACCTGAGTCCAGGATATTTTAGCGCTGGTATGGCAGATGCCCCGTTTGGTCACGAAGTTGTAAATACCACCCTTGCCATTCTCATCGCCTGGATACCAGTTTTGTACCGTTGAATATTTGATTTGCGCGTTATCCATCGCCACCAGCTCGACTACCGCAGCATGAAGTTGGTTTTCGTCGCGCTGGGGAGCTGTACAACCTTCAAGGTAACTTACGTAGCTACCTTCTTCGGCCACAATCAATGTGCGCTCGAACTGACCCGTATTTTGCTGGTTAATTCGAAAATACGTAGACAACTCCATAGGGCAGCGTACGCCTTTTGGAATATACACAAACGAGCCATCAGTAAAGACGGCGCAATTTAGCGCAGCATAAAAATTATCAGTACGCGGAACAACCGAACCAATATACTTTTTCACCAGCTCGGGATACTTTTGTATCGCTTCAGAAATTGGACAGAATATTACGCCAGCTTCTTCTAGCTTTTCACGAAAGGTGGTAACTACAGATACCGAATCAAAAACCGCATCGACGGCAACGCCGGCGAGCATTTCCTGCTCGTGCAATGGAATACCCAGCTTTTCGTAGGTCCGTAGCAATTCCGGATCAACTTCATCCAGCGACTGTGGCTTATCCTTCATGCTTTTCGGGGCAGAATAATAAGATACCGCCTGAAAATCGATTTTTGGATAATCAACATGGGCCCATTCTGGCTCATCCATTTTCAGCCATGCATGGTAGGCCTTCAGACGCCACTCAAGCATCCACTCTGGCTCATTTTTCACAGCCGAGATACGGCGAATAACCGACTCGTCCAAACCATTTTCGAAAGTCTCTGACTCGATCTCAGAGTAGAAACCGGCATCATATTTTCTGGCTAATGCCTGATCGATCTGTTCACTCTGTTCACTCATGATTGGATCTCACTTGTTTGCCTGTCATAGCGGAGCATTTGATCACAAGGCCATGACGGTCTTGCCCTGCACCACTTCCATAAAAAACTGAAAGCTGCTCTACGCCTTTAAAACTGTGCTCTATTGTATAATACCTGAGTAAATTACTCAAGTATTACGCGGATGCCGGTTTACTGCCCGGCCAGTGTATGTCGGCCAGTCTCTGCCTGCGCATAAGCGCGGCGGATCATGCCCGAAAGTGGTGAATTGTTCAACGCGAAAGCGGTCTCTCAGGCCCCAACCTGGCGGCTGGCGAGCAATCGATTGACCACCTCGGTCACTTTGCTGATAACATATTCGATATTTTCTGCGGTGGTATAACGACCTATCGAGAAGCGGATACCACTGTGTGCTGTCTCCGCATCGCAGCCAATGGCACGCAGAACATAAGATGGCTCTAAACTGGCAGAGGTGCAGGCCGAACCTGACGATACCGCAATATCGTTTAACGCCATCATCAGGCTTTCCCCGTCTACCCCAACAAAACTGACATTCAGAATGCCCGCTACGCGCTGGGTAGGATGGCCATTTAACTTCGCGTTACTTAACGCTTGCAGGCCTTGCCATAAGCTATCCCGCAACTGGCCAATTCGCTGCGCATCGGCTTCAAGCTGCCCCTGCGCCACTTCACAAGCGGCGCCCAACCCAACAATCTGATGGGTAGCCAAAGTACCTGAGCGCATACCTCGCTCATGCCCGCCGCCATGAATCTGTTCGGCGATGGTGACCTTCGGCCGGCGCCTGACAAATAACGCGCCACTACCTTTAGGGCCGTAAAATTTATGCGCGGATACCGAGTACAGCTCGACCGGTAGGGTGCTTAAATTAACCGGGAATTTGCCAACGCTTTGCGCCCCATCAACATGCAAAGCAATATTGTGCTGGCGGCATAACTCGCCAATAGCCTGGATATCCTGAATTACCCCAATTTCATTATTCACGTGCATCACAGATACTAAAATGGTGTCTTCACGTAATGCGGCTTTCAGCGAATCCAGGTCAATCAGACCCTGCTGGTCGACGTTGAGGTAGGTCACCTCAAAACCTTGCGTTTGCAAGTACGCACAGGTATCCAGCACAGCTTTATGCTCGGTTTCCACAGTGATAATGTGCCGGCCTTTGTTGGCGTAGGCTTGGGCCACACCTTTAATAGCCAGATTATTCGATTCTGTCGCGCCCGAGGTAAACACAATTTCTCGGGGGTCGCACTGTAGTAAATCGGCCACTTGGTTGCGGGCGACATCAACGGCTTCTTCCGCCATCCAGCCAAAACGATACGTTCGGGATGCCGGATTGCCAAAATTACCGTCTAGCGTAAGGCACTGCATCATCTGTTTTGCGACCGCCTCATCCACCGGCGTGGTGGCGGCATAATCAAGATAAATGGGTTGCTGTGGTTGTTTGCTCACAGTTGAAAACTCACCTCGATGTCCTGGGACTTACCCAGTGAATTTTTGTCCTGACGGTCAGCTACCTCCAGGACATCGCGCTGAGCCATTAATTCACCCAGGGTGATGCCATCCAGAAATACGCTGATGCGATCGCTTAAATCCTGCCATAGGCTGTGGGTCAGACATCGCTCGCCGCCCTGGCAGTCCGACTGGCCCTGGCACCGGGTCGCGTCAACCGACTCATCTACTGCGCGAATCACTTCGCCAATAGCAATCTGGGTAGGTTCACGCCCTAACAGATACCCCCCGCCAGGCCCGCGCACACTATCTACCAAACGTTCTTTACGAAGCCGGGAGAAAAGTTGCTCAAGATAAGATAACGATATTTCCTGACGTTCAGAAATATCCGCCAGCGGAACTGGCCCACGGGTAGAATGAAGCGCCACATCAAGCATGGCGGTAACGGCGTACCGGCCTTTAGACGTTAATTTCATAGGACTCCCCTGCCATTTTCAATGGCCGGAATTGTTCCATACCTGACTAAAATGGTCAACTATATAACCTTAAGGTTTTGTCAGGTATTCGCCGCCTCCAAACACCATAAAAATAGCTATAGCCTATAACCTACCCTATGCAAATAGGGGCTTTAAGCCAAAATACGCGGTGTAGTGCGCTGGTAGTGATGGGCAAAACAGATTGCTGCAATCGCCTAAAACAGGCTATTGAGATAATGTGCGCGCGTAGGTTTCCCCCAGGGTTATCCGCTTGTGGTGCATTGCTAACGGCACTGTAAACGGACGGCACGACTTGCGCTATTACCAGTGACTATTGCCCGGGAATTAAGGATACCTTCCTGCACGCTGGGTGTTTATCTGTAGCAGGTTACTGCTTTTATACACCGTGCTTAGGCAAGGTTATCACCGCTGGCTAGACTGCTTGCCAGTTAACATGCATAAGCGGCATGGCCGCTGGCAGTATAGATGCCTACAGCCCTCGGCGCTAAAGATACGGCATGGTAGCGTAACGGTTTGTTGCTCTGTTACAGCCGAAGCCTAGCTTAGCTGCTGGCCGCCTTACATACCGCTTAACCCGCGGTGCAACCTATGTCATCCCGCGCGGCGCCCTGACGGTAAGAGCACTCTATAACTTACTGCTATATAACTTACTGCTATATAACTTACTGCTATATCGGGCACTGCTATATCGGGCGTTTCTCGCTATCACTGCTTATTTAACTCAGGGCGGAACAACAGCCCTAACCTCGGATATCACTGTACCGAAAAATACCCTGTATGGGCTTTAAGCTGAGTGGCCAGATGGACAAGAGTTTTGGCGACCTGTTGATTTTTGTCATACAAATCCATCGAGGCGTCCCCCATTGATGTCGCGGTCGTTATCACTTCATCCAATCCTTCATTCAACGCATTCAACGTGTTCAATTACTTGGCAGAAGCGCTGACTACCTGGTTAATATTGTCCAACGAGTGTTTAGCCTGTTCTTCTATAATCTGCAGTAGACGACTGGATTGGTCTGATAGTGCAATCCCGCGTTCCACCTGAGGCAGGCTGGAAGACATTATCTCCATCGTTACAGAGGTTTCGGCCTGCACTTCGTTCAGCATGGCGGCTATTTCTGCGGTTGCCTCTCCGGTCCGCGAGGCCAGGCTTCTTACTTCATCCGCCAACTACCGCAAAGCCGCGGCCCGACTCGCCAGCCCGGGCAGCTTCAATGGCAGCATTAAGCGCAAGCAAGTTAGTCTGTTCGGATATGGCACTGATGGTATTGGTGATTCCGCTTATCGCCTGGGTGCGCTTTTCCAGTTTTCGAATATTGTCCACGGCCAGATTAACCGTTTGCGCCAGATTACGAATCTCATTCGATGCTTCACTGACTGCATTTTTCCCATCTTTAGAAGACTCTGCAGCCTGAACTGAAATCTCTTCGGTTTGTAACAGTAAAGATTCGACCAAATCCGCTTCGGTTCTGACCCCTTCCATATGCTTGATGACTGTAGAACTTTGAGTTTTTTGCTGGGCAGCAAGTTTATTCAAGTTAACGCTATTGTTTGATTCAGTACCAGACTGCTGACGAATGTTTTCCGCAGCACTATTAATACCTTCTACCGTATTTTTTAATTGCTTTTGCAGCCGGCCCACTGAATGCAACACGCTGCCGGTGTATTGATTCTCCAACGTCCTGCCAATACGGCCATCAGCCATACTTTGTAATACGGAGGCAATGTGGTGGGGTTCGCCCCCTAACTGGCGTTTGAAGTAAGCAATGAACAGCCAGGTAATAAGTAATGCGACCGCAAATGCGATGGCGGTAGCGGTAATCATTACGCCGGTGAATGCGCCGGTGGCCTGCCGTACCGCCTCGGCTTGATGTTGGTTCTGCTCTTCCTGGTAGTCGATAAATGCATTAATCGCCGCTAACCAGTCGATAAAAGCCGGTTTGGCCTGAGTCAGCAATATGCGTTTCGCATCAGCTAACTCGCCGCGCGTTCTTAACTGAATTATTTGGTCAACCAATGGCAGGGTTCGCGCTTCAATAGTTTTAATGCGTTGTAGCATTTCTTTTTCCAGCGCGGTGCTGTTATTGGTCAGCATATTATCCATTGGGGTGGCTGACGTGCGATAAAATTCTGCTAATTCATTTATCTGTGTAATCACCCCATTAACGTCGTTAAGCGAGTCAAGCAGTACCACATCTCTGATGGCAATTGCCCGGTCGTGAACTGACCCTCTGAAGTTAATAGCATAGCGCTGCTTGACACTATTAATATCATTAATCGTCGTCATCTTTTTATCTATGGTGGTGACTTCACCTATGCCCATAATCGTCACGAATATGAGCATAGCAATGATCAGGGAAAAGCCTGCAAAAAGGCGATGGCTAACCTTTAAAGAACGAAACATTCAAACATCCATATTAGTTGAATTTTTTCGCTAGCATAATGGCAGAAAAACCAGATTTAAATATCCTAAAGCAATATAAAGTAAGTCTCTTTATACCTTTCATCCAGCACAATAGAGGTTTACTTTGCGCTTTCTTTTGTGCCTCAAATATACTGCCTCACCATGCTCCACAGCAGTGATAACGAATCACCATACCGGCCATGATAAGGGACGCAGGGTAAAAAAGGGGGAGGTACTTGATAATGGTATATGACTCTACCTTGAGAATTATCACCAATAAGAGTGGACGGGGCTGACCAATAGGAACTTTATGGCTAGTTGTTGGTCTGACTCATTATATAGTTGGCTTGCCAGAATGAGCCAAAATGAGTTAGTGCAAAGGACTTTTTCAATTGGTGGTACTGTTTACCGGCAGGCTATTGTTATAATGACCATAGCGTTCAGATAAATAGGGCTGCAATTAAGTGAGTATCCCTACGCGTTATGCTGGCAAACTGTGGTGTAAAACAGTAGCTCTGATAATAGAATAAACAATGTAGCAAGAGGCAATTTATGAAGCGGCCCAGACGTTTTTGGAGTGTGGTAGAGAAGTTAGAAGCTCTGATAAATAATGGAACGTACCCGGTAGGTAGTCGTTTACCCGCAGAGCGGGTGCTGGCAGAAACCTATGGTGTAAGCCGGCCGACCATTCGCGAGGCTATCATCGCCTTAGAGGTGAGAGAACGCGTTGAAGTGAAAACCGGCTCCGGGGTATATGTTACGGCAGCACAGCAAGCCGAAAACAAGCATCAGGCTATCAGTGCCTTTGAACTGACCCAGGCGCGAGCGTTAGTGGAAGGGGAAGCTGCGGCGCTGGCAGCTGCCACAATCCGGCAGGACGAACTAACTGCCCTAGCGCAAACATTAACCGACATGGAAAAAGCGGCCACCGCAGATGAAGCCGATCAGCAATTTCATGAAATTATCGCTAAGGCTACCCGCAATAATGCCATGGTATCGTCTATCCAGAATTTATGGAAACTACGACGCAGCGAACCGCAGATTATAGCGGCTTATCAGGACGTGTGTTCACAAAGCATTGATCAGCGTTTGGTTGAACATACCGCTATTTATAACGCCATTGCCAGTCGTGACTCGTCGGCAGCCCGCAAAGCTATGCACAACCATTTTAATCGCTTGATCAACGCATTATTTGCTACCAGCGAAGCCAAAGCCCTGGAAGAGATAAAGCGCAAAACTGACGAAACCCGTGACTTATATTCGCTGTCACATTTAACTCAGTAGCGCTCGCCTCCCAGCGTTTATTTGTACTCTCTGGCGCCAACGCATTTTCAGCGCGGCGCCGGATTGGCCAGGCTGTTATTTAATCCATCGTTAACCGCCTGCCCCAGATATAGCATGCCTGGCCTTATAGCTTTTGCCATCTACTAAGCACGCATAGAACTGGCGAGGGCCTAACCTGATTATAGCGCGGCTTTTTTATCGGCTTTGCTATCGGCTTTGCTATCAGCCTGGCTAACAACGTTGCCAGATGCTTTTTCACCGGTTTTTATGCAAAAAGCGTATTGCTGCCATTGTTTTCTGCCACCACGTATGACTAACCTCACCCGCAAGCCTCGCCGGTTAGCCTGGTATCCATCGTTCTCATCATTTGTTATTGCTGCGCCTAGCAATCCTTCTGCTCCACCACGCTCAGAGGCTAGCTGGTCGGTTTACTACCCTAATAAGGTAGTGGCTGGCTAAGCTGGTGTCAGATGAATAACTACAAATAGGTTGCTCGCGCCAACGGCGCAGTTACTTTGCGGCTCCACGGCCTGTTTAGCCTGAGGTTATATTCCGTCATGCGGCAAAAAGATTATTAGTTTTTTTGCACTAATAAAGATGAAAAAAAAAAGCAAACCCGGATGGGTTTGCTTTTTAACAGGGAGACACCTGAATTAAAGGTTAGTAGGTGTAAGTCACACCAAACGTAATACGGCGGTCAGTTAGGCCTTGGAAGCACAGTAACGCACCTTCGGTAACGCAAGACTGCTCAACTTCTGACTCGGTCAGGTTGACGGCTTCAACCCCTACCGAGAACTGATCGTTCACATCGTAGTTAACACTGGCATTTAGTTGGCCACGGTCTTCCTGTACCACTGGGAACCCCCATGGGAAGCTTGAGGTACTGCCAAAGTCAGTTGAACGATAGGCTTCACGCCAGGTATAACGGGTTCTTACCGATAAACCGTATTTTTCATAGAACAAGGTAATGTTGTACGAGTTTTCCGACAGATCCAGCAAAGACTGCACTGCGGTAACCTGAATATCGTCAATACCCGTAGTAGCGGCAAATACGCTCGCAGCACGGCTCGTAGCGGTATCAATCGCCTCACCCCCGGAGAATTCCTGATAGGTATAGTTGGCTAACAAACCAAAACCGGATGCCCAGCCCAGATCACCTTCAAAATTAGACAGGTCATACTGGAAAGCCATCTCTATACCCTTTTGGGTGGTTTTACCGGAATCATTAGTGGTGGTTTGTGTGGGTACACACAAGCCTACACCTGGATCTGGCCCGAACACATTGATATCTGCAATCGGGTTAAATAAACCGCCATCTTCACAGGTGGGGCCAGTAATATCCCGGTAGCCGGTGGTAGGATCTTCGTACGGGTCTACCTGTTGGGTCACATGTAAGTCTTCACGTTCTTTATGGAAGTAACCGATACTTAGCAGCGCAGCGGGAGCAAAGTACCATTCAGCCGAAATATCAAACGAGGTAACTTCTTCTGGCAGCAAACCCGGATTACCAATTGAAATCGGTGTATTAGGGCTGGTGCTATACGTTACCGAAGTAGAAAGGTCGCTGAAATCTGGGCGACGAATATCTTTTGACCAACCCAGGCGCAGTATCACATCATCATGAACGTTGGCGGTAACGTTGAAGCGGGGCAGTAAAAAGTCATAATCACCTGATGACTGCACCTGGCTTATCACTTCGTTGCCATCATTATCCAGTGTTACAGAATTACCTACTGACTCAACTTCAGTTTCCAAATAACGTAAGCCAAAATTACCGCGGAACATGCCGTATTCAAAGTTACCCTGAGCATACAAAGCATGGGTAACCTCTTCGATATCAAAGAAGGCGTTAACCTGTGAGGTAGGTGAACTAATCGCTTCGCGCTCGGCCCCGGTGATCGCGTTATTGGCGGTAATAGCGTTATTAAGCGAATCTAACACTGCATCAGGATTAGAGCTGGCCAGTTCAGGATTAATCAGTAAAAAGTCGCGAATATATAGCTCGCGGCCGTCTGCATCATTAAAGTTGTCAGGGCCGGCAGTCAGAATATCAGCAAACAAGTCACCCCGTGGGCTCTCATCATAATCACGTAAGCCTACGTTGGCGCGCACCTGGTCCGACATGCTAGTGGTTTTGCTGTATCGATAACCAAAATCCACCGACGTAATAATATCGTCAAAATAATAAACAAAGTCAGTACGGAAGGCGTCTTCTGAGTTTTCGGTGACATCCTGACCAATGTTGACATCGCGCAGCATGACGTTTGCCGGATCGAGTAATTGCTGTGCGGTTGGCGCATTAGCCAGACCATCTGCAATGCCGTACGACAATGCGCCGTTAGATAAATCATACGCTAACGGTGTACCATTCTCGTTCGACGAATTCACCGGCTCGTTCGGGTTAATGAAGTTAAGTGTGGTGTTAAAGCTTGGGGTTGTGGAATCGGCGTTAGACGAAGACGCTTCGACACTAACAAACAACCTTTCGCCTTGCCATTCGCCCCCAATTCTGAATATTTCTGTTTCAGTTAACCGCGAATTAGTATCGCTAGAGAAACGCAGGTTTGGATCGCTACCGCTTTCGGTTACCGGGATGACGCCGCGTAGCGCTGCCTGAATACTGCCAAGGTCCTGGCCATCCAGTACTCCGAAGTTTACTGTTTCAAAAGCATCTGGAATCGACACATCGGTTAAATCACTGATACCTGATGCCTGTACCCGGGAGCTCTCCTGACGACGCTCCTGATCGTTTAGCACGGCATCAAAATAAACTTTGATATTATCGTTCGGGGCCCATTCCAACGTCCCCGCGAAATTTTTTGTTTCGTACTCGTAGTTATCGTAATCCTGGTTTAAAAACTGGATCGGCAGGAAATCAAATTCCTGTGCACTGGGTACACCGCTATCTGCACTGACCAGATTATCGCGGTCAGCGCGGGGCCTAAATGCTGTTACATCCTGTTCACTATAGCCGCCGCTTATGACCACCCCAAACTTACCTGCATCGGTTTCCCAGTTATCGCCCCAGGCACCTGAAATGCGCGGCATAATACCATCAGTAGATAAACTGCTATCTTCACCCTGCACCCGAAGCGAGCCTAAAGTGTCTTCGAGCTGCAAAGGCCGGATAGTACGCAGGTTAATTGTGCCGCCCACCGAGCCTTCAATGGTTTTGGCTTCAGGCGATTTTATGACCTCTACTGCGGAAATAATCGCAGCAGAAACATCTTCAAAATCAATCCCACTACGGCCAGAGCCTGAGCCCACTGTCGATACACCATTAATTTCGGTACGGTTAGCATTGGTGCCCCGAATCTGCACACCCGTACCCACACCTGCCTCACGGGTAATCTGAATACCGGTAACATTTTCCAGTACTTCTGCCAGGTTTTGGTCTGGTAATTTACCAATATCCACGGCTTGGATAACTTCGACCAAACTATCGGCAGAACGCTTTTCAGCAAGCGCATTCGTCAAGGACTGGCGAATACCTGATACTTCAATAACCTCTACATCGTCAACCTCTTCCGTTTCTGCCTCCTGAGCATATGCCATTCCTGTAGCGCCCATAGTTGTAGCAGAAAGTATCACCAAGCTTATTTTCGATAGTTTGTGTCTCATGGCTGTTCCCCGTGAGTTGATCAAAGCCCTTTCGTTTGAATCCTCAAACTGTAAAGGCGTTCTTATTTTACAAATGACTTACATTATAATTACAACAATATTATCAAAGGTCAACCTATTGGTAATAAAAATATGAAAATTTAACAACCAAATGTTATTACCAATTTGGCATGCCGGCTACGTGTTTGGTTTGACCGTCAAAAATCATAGATAGATGATTGATTTTTATATATAAATTTATTTACTTTGTTTTAGTATCTAATTTGGGAATGGATAAAGTAAGGAAATGATTAAACCCATTTTGGGTGTAATTGTTGATTTGGACGCTGGCAGGGCTGTTATTTACTAAATTTTTTTGGTTAACCAGAACTAAATAGACGGGTGGTTAACAGGTTAACCGCCGCAGTAAATCCTTTTTACCTGACACAATGCGCCACATTAGCGAAGTGACTGGCGGGTTATCTATCGTGAGGACGGTGCTGTCTGTATTACACAACGTGCCCACAACACCTGGTTGTAGCGAAATCTTGTTCGGGGGCTAACGTAGGCCGGTGAAGTGCAAGGCGCCATATAGCACAACGATAACCAGGCTGGGCGCCTTGTCGGTGGTTACCCAGACTTGCGGTAACGGTCCACCTCTGCCTATCAAGCCGAAGAGCAGGTAACGTACATGCTAAATGTTAGCGCTGACGTGAATCGAGGTAGGTTGAATCGAGGTAGGTTGAATCGAGGTAGGTTGAATCGAGGTAGGTTGAATCGAGGTAGGTTGAATCGAGGTAGGTTGAATCGAGGTGGGTTGAATCGAGGTAGGTTGAATCGAGGTAGGTTGAATCGAGGTGGGTTGAGTCAAGGTGGGTTGAGTCAAGGTGGGTTGAGTCAAGGTGGGTTGAGTCAAGGTGGGTTGAGTCAAGGTGGGTTGAGTCAAGGTGGGTTGAGTCAAGGTGAGTTGAGTCGAGGTGAATTGACGTAGTGAAGATGAGCTATACCAAGGCCTTGTACCATAAAAAATACCATGCCCAGCCCCGGCAACTCAGCGTTGCCAGGTCAGGTATAGGGGCTGCCTCTGCGACCAGCGAACCTGGCCCCTGCTATTAGCTGGCCCCTGGTTACGCGTGCACGTTATTACGGCTTTAAAAAATCTTCGCGGGCCGGGCTAAAGGTGTCGATAAGAATGCCACCGGTATGGCAAATAGCACCATGGTCTACGTGCGGTGGAATCAAACAGCTATCCCCGGCTTTTAGCACCGTGGTTTCCTCGCCTATGGTGAAATGAAACTCACCTTCCAGGACATACGTTACCTGTGAATGGCGGTGTTTGTGGGTATAGCCCTGGGCGCCTTTATCAAACCAGATTTTTACTGCCATCAATTCATGATTGTAGCCCAGCATCTGTCGTTTAAGACCGTTACCTAAGTCTTCAATTTCTGTTTTGTCGGCAAATAAAAAATGTTCGCTTTGTTTTTCCATTAGTGTTTCTCCTGCTGGCATATCACAAAAAACAGCCTTACGACTGTTCAATGTGTAATTCAATATACTGATCCGGGCAGCCTGATAGTCATGCTAAGCCTACCCGGCTATAGCGACACCTTATGTCGCCCGCTGACTATTTTTTCAAATCGCGGAAATAGTCATAAATCTCAGGTACATTGCCGTCACCTAGGCCAGCATCGAAAGCCGCTTGCAGGTTCGCAGACGAGCCTTCGGCAATCTTTGACTGCGTGCCAAGATCGTCAACCATTTGTAAGAAATAGCCTAAATCTTTGTTCGCATTAGCAATTGAGAAACCCAGGTCGCTTACGTTATCTACCGCGTAATTTTTGCAAAATTGCATAAACGGTGAACTGGAAGGGCCGGTAGACATAATGTCGAATAATTGCTGACGATCTACGCCGGCTTTATCTGCCACCGCAAAAGCCTGGGACATGGCGCATACGGTGGTCATGCCCATAAAGTTATTGATAAGTTTGGTGGTGTGGCCTGCGCCTAGTTCGCCCAGGTGAAACACGTTTTCGCCTTGCTCTTGCAATACTGGCTTCACCTTCTCAAATGTTGCCAGGTCACCAGCAGCCATAATATTTAGTTTGCCTTCTTTAGCATGGGCGGGGGTACGGCCCAGTGGTGCATCAATCATACCTGCGCCCTTTTGCGCCAGGTCTGCACCAATTTTCCGGGTCGATGCCGGTATAGAAGTACCAAAGTCGACAACCACTGAATCTTTTTTGATGCCAGCCAATACGCCTTCGTCGCCATAAATAACTTTTTCTACGATATTAGAAGTGGTCAAACACAACATAACGATATCGCTTGCTTCGGCCAGCGCTTTACCTGAAGTAGCCGCTTTAGCTCCACGGTCAACGCACTTATCTACAGCCTTTTGGTCTAAGTCCATGACAATCAGTTCATAGCCTTTATTCTGTAGATTTTCGGCCATGTTACCGCCCATTAATCCAAGACCGATAAATCCAATAACAGGTTTTGACATAAATAACTCCTAAAATTTGCTGGCAGAAACGTAAAGAAACTTCCCGATTAATATTGTACTGGGTACGTGTTGGTTAAACGTACTATTGGCACTGGCGAAACGGCGATAACGACTTACTCAATAAGGGATAGTACTGCGCCGGGATTCGCTTACTTACCTTGGTTGCGACGTGTTGCCTGCTTCGTCATATAAGTTCAACCAAATGTTATTACCAATAGTCATATCCAAACAGTATACTTGCGCCGCGCCACTGTCAAATATTTGTTAATGGATTTTTGTAAAAAACGCTTATTTTTTCTGTTATCAGGGTTCATTTTTCGCCTCTTCTATAGATTAAAAAGCAGGCAGAACAACACTTAAAAATATCCTATCATATTGTTATATATAGATTTTATTAAATTTTATAGCGACTACCCAGAAAGGTAAAAAAGGTCTTTTGAGGCTCAAGGGGATCGATTTCTTTTGGTAAATTATTTTCTTAGTTCGCTTCGACCAATTGGTAATACAGATGCCTCCAACCGGTATTACTTCAGCCTATTTACCGGTGAGTCCCCGGAATCGCTGCCAAGCCAGTCAACTGGCGGTCAATGTATCAGCACGTTCTCTGCACATCCCCCCGCATTGGCCCTCGCTTGCGCCTTGCACATAAAGCGTGCCCGGCAATGCCTGAACTAAGGCAGGGTCATTTGGGAAAGACTGACGCACCCAAGCGATTTTAATTACGTTACTTCACCAAGGGGTCATGTTAATCAGCAATAATACCGTATCGGGCCAGAACGTAACTGAATATATCAATGTATGCTTACTGGATACTGCTGGGGTTAGCCAGTCGAGCGTAAATTATGCGGCAGCGGATCAGGACCTGGCGTATGTTAAAGCTCAGCAGGCCGCGGGCTTAACCGGAATTGTTATCGATACTGATGTAAACGGCGGAAGCGGCAAAATTGCCGGCGTAGAACTGGCGTATCAGCAGCAGTTTACGTTCTTACCGGGTTTGCTGTCTGGCTTAGGGATTAGTACCAACTACACCTATGCTGATAGTGAACAACCGGATGGAAATCCGCTATTGGACATTTCCAACCATACTTTTAACGGCCAGGTATATTGGGAGCATTCAGGCTTTCAGGTTCGTTTAGCCTATAACTGGCGAGATAAGTACCTGGATACCCAGGATGAGAAACGGGTACGTCCTGTGGGGGCGTTGGCTACCGGTATATATAATCGCACCGAAGCCGATGAACCGTTTTACGACCCTACCCTGGGTAATAACTACCGGGATGCCCAAGGCCAGTTAGATGTGTCAGCCAGTTACGATATTAACGACAACATAACGGTCGTGGCCAATGCGGTCAATTTAACCGGCGAGCCCACCATACAACTGTCTGAGCTGGGTAGTATCTGGCAGTACAGTGAATCAGATCGCCGCTATACGGTAGGAGTGCGGGCGCGTTGGTAAGCTAGTCAACCGTCCCAGGTTCTACCATGGCTGGCCGGCACCATCAAAATTATCCCGCCCAGCCTCGACCCTGTTTACGTCAGTGGGTAGCAAAGTGATGGCCTATTGCTCTGTTCCAGCAATAGGCCACCCACCTTTTGTTTCACGCTACCTCGCTGGAAACTGTTATTTACCAATGATGTTGTGATGCTTATATGAAAACTACACCCAAAATAATCTGCCTGACCGCCGTTTTAGCCAGCGCCTCGATCACCAGTGCGTGTTCAGGGCCAGCACCTACAGGTAACAACCACGCTGAGCGGGCGTCAACGCCGCCGGATAACGTGCCGGCCCAGGTCTTCGACCTGTCGCGCTGGAGTATTACCGTGCCATTGCATGGTGACGGCGATAACCGCGCCGACACGATCGGCGCGCACGCGCTACAACACTATCAGCTAGCGCATTTTTTCTATCTGGACGATAACCAGCATATGGTGTTTGCGTCCCCCAATAAGGCTATTACCTCGCCTAACTCCACCAATACCCGCAGCGAACTGCGCCAGGAATTTTTGGATGCGCAGGGCCAGCAGGTGATTTCCGGCGACTCCCGTAAAGGCTATTTCGCCCTCGCCTCCAATCCGCAGCCCGAGGCGTTTGCCGAAATCGGCGGAACGCTATCGGCCACCCTGCGGGTTGACCATGTGTCGCTAAATGTCGGTTATCCACAAAAACCACCGGCCTATTCTGTGGTGGTAGGGCAAATTCATGCAGCGAAAGTTGATGCTTTGCAAACTGACGAAGCCGGGCTTGGCTGGGGTAACGAACCACTTAAAATCTTTTATAAAAAATTTCCAGGCCACGCCACCGGTTCTGTGTTCTGGGCTTATGAACGCAATCTGCCAAAAGATGATCCCCACCGCACGGGCATTGATTATCCAGTCTGGGGTAATGGTTGGGAAAACGCGGCAGATCCTGGCACCCAGGGAATTGCGTTAGGAGAGTCATTCAGTTATACCGTCAAGGTAGACGGAGATGTTATGCATCTTGCGTTCTCCGCTAAAAATCATCCCACGGTAAAGCATCAGATTAATCTGGCGGACAACAAAGATGCTAACGGCCACCCTGATGAACATGACGATCCGCTCGGTTATAAAAACGACTGGCTGTTTTTTAAAGCTGGCGCGTACAACCAGTGCAGTACCAAGGATGCGCCAAGTTTTCGCTATCCGGCGTGCCCAGGCACAGGTAACTGGGAGGAAGACGAAGCTGCTGGTAACTATACCCGTGTAACGTTTTCGCACCTGTCATTACACCCTGGCGAAACAATCTCGGATTAGCAATGGCAGTGCGTATGATACGATACCCGCTTTCTATGGGGAACTGACCGCGATTTATTCATGAGAAAAACGTAGATGCCTAAAAACAAAGTAAGATTGGTTGATGTTGCAGCAAAAGCCGGCGTATCGGTAAGTACTGCATCCCAGTTTTTAAATGGCCGGCTGGATTTCATGTCTATAGACACCCAGTACAAACTGCAAAAGGTAATTAAGGAACTGAATTATGTTCCCAATAACATTGCACGAAGCCTGAAAACAAATAAAACCCGTACCCTTGGCGTGATTGTCCGTGACATTTCCAGCCATTACACCAGCCAGGCTATCCGTGGCATGGACGATTATTGTAAGAAACAAGGTTATGACTTATTTATTTATAATACTGACTTTGACCCCCATACGGAAAAAAATGCGATCAATGCATTAGTACAACTTAACGTGGACGGCATCTTTATCGCTTCATGCGGCAATAATAGTGCGTTGATTGAAGAGACCGCCTAGCACCACGTCCCTGTGGTGCAATTTCAGGTAGAACACAGTAATTGTGATACCGGAATTGTGGTGGCCGACTACAAACGGGCCTCATTTGAAGCGACTGAATACCTGATAGAACTGGGCCACAAGAATATTTGTTTTGTGACCCAGGAGTTCGAAACAGTCACGTCCCGGCTGGAAAAATATCAGGGTTTTGCCGATGCCCATGCTAAGCATCAGCGCAAAGTCGACGAATCCTTAGTTGTACACTGGAGCCGTGCGCAAGGTCTGGGTTTCTCGATTGCGGATCTATTGGCTCGGGACGATCCGCCCACGGCTTTTTTTACCCAGCAAATCGCCATTACCATAGATGTGCTCAATGCGCTGGAACACGCCGGGGCCTGTATACCGCAGGAGGTATCGTTACTGGGCTTTGAAGAGATTCCGATGGCTGAGTATTTTAAGGTCCCGATTAGCGTGATTCGTCAGCAGCCCTATGAAATAGGCAGCGAAGCCGCGCGCTTATTACTAAATAAACTGCTGCATCCAAAATCGACCAATTCACGGATGCTGATACCCTGCTCGCTGGTAAAGCGTAAATCCTGTGCCCCGCCGCCGCTTAACCAGTGCGCCAAACACGCCTAGGGTAACAAATAAGCTGTGGGTGGTTCATGGACAAACGAGCGATAATCGGGTGGGCGATAATCGGGTAGGCGATAACCGGGCGGGCGATAACCACGCAGGGCTAACACCCGGTTAATCCTACTGCTTACTGGCTTTCAGCCCGGGTTATCAGTATTAGCTATCGGCCGGTTTCATAGTTTAACGCGCATCTTGGTATCGCTTGATGGGCGCGGCTATAAAGCAGTTTTGCTGTTTACCCGCTGCTTTACCGATTACACCAAAGGCGCTCCCCACTCCATTATGTTATGCAGTGGGGGCGTGCTGATAAACCGCCCCAGGCTGTATGCGCGCCGGTGATGCTAGCGCCTATGAAAGATAAAACTAAATTTTTGGATCGAATGCTTCGTGGGGGGCATCCGGATTGTGCACTACCGGGTCAATACCGGTATCAGCAAAATCAGCTTTGCTCAGTGAATGCATGTTATCGGTACACACATCTCCGCCCATCGAGCGGATAACACCGCACATTTCTTCTACTTTATGGTCCATCTGGTGCATATGTTCGAGCATAATGCCCATTGCATTCGCCACCGGATCAGGATTGTCAGGTGAGATAGCATATGCATCAAAACCATATTTTTGGGCAATACAGTGGCGTTTGTCGGTTTTGTTATCTGCATCTTGCCGATTCGCTGCCGAAGTCACCACCCGGCCAGGTATACCCACCACAGTTGAGCCTGGCGGCGCACTTTTCACCACCACCGAATTTGAGCCTACTTTAGCACCTTCGCCAATGGTGATAGGCCCCAGCACTTTTGCCCCAGCCCCCACCACTACATTATTTTCCAGTGTCGGATGGCGTTTGCCCGCTTGCCACGAGGTGCCGCCCAAGGTTACACCATGGTATAGCGTAACATCATCACCAATTTCGGCGGTTTCACCAATGACCACCCCCATACCGTGATCAATAAAAAAGCGGCGGCCAAGGGTTGCCCCCGGGTGAATTTCAATACCAGTTAACCAGCGGCTAAAGGTCGACACACTGCGCGCCAGCCATTTAAAGTCAGCTCGCCACAATCGGTGGCTTACCCGATGCATCCAGATGGCATGTAAACCCGGATAGTTGGTTAAAACCTCAAAGGTGTTTCGGGCTGCCGGGTCACGGTGAAACACCGCGGCAATATCTTCTTTCATACGTGAAAACATGGGTGCTCTTAGTCTTTTTTAACAGCCTTATCGATAGACGATAATATGCCGCGCAGGATATTTAGCTCTTGGGATTCAGGCCGTGCTCGGTTGAACAATCGGCGCAACTTGGTCATCACCATACCGGGATGATTTTTTACCACGAAGCTGGTACCCAGCAAGGTGCTTTCCAGGTGTTGGTAAAACCGTTCAAGATCCTCATTTAAGGGATACTCTGCCGGCTCTGTAGGGATTGCATCTTTGGCCAGCCATGCCATGCGAACTTCATAGCTCAGGGTTTGCACAGCCATCGCCAGGTTCAGCGAACTGTATTCAGGATTAGCCGGAATACACACATGATAGTGGCACTGCTGTAACTCTTCGTTGGTCAGGCCATTGTTTTCCCGACCAAATACCAGCGCCACCGGGTAGTTAGCAACTTCCGCGATCATTTTTTCGCCGCAGCCCCGCGGTTCCAGCATGGGCCATGAATGGGTCCGCGAACGGGCTGAGGTGCCTACGACCAACCCACAGTCAGCCACGGCTTCTTCTAAAGTCGCTACGGTAGTTGCATTGGCCAGCACATCGCCCGCTCCGGCTGCCAGCGCACTGGATTTACCGTCTGGCGGGGCTACCGGGTCCACCAGATACAGGTTGCTTAGCCCCATGGTTTTCATAGCCCGGGCTGCCGAGCCTATATTGCCCGTGTGTGACGTGTTGACGAGGACAATTCTGATATTTTCCAGCATGGTTCGTTATGTCTGCGTTGGTTGCATTATGTGGGGCGAATAATATCACAGCAGAGCTCTAGATGGCTATTTTGACCCGACCGTTAAATATTCCGGCATTGCAACAGTCCTGTCATTGCATATTGCGCCCAGGGTAGGTAAACTTCGCGCGTTTTTATCGGGGCGTTCTATGCGCCGCCGACTTCGATCTTTTACAATTGGTGGTGACTATATGCATCCTATGCTGAATATTGCGGTGCGCGCTGCGCGCGTGGCTGGAACAATTATTGTCCGTGGTTTTGAAAACCGCGATGACTTGCAACTGCAGGAAAAAGGCAGTAACGATTATGTAACCCATATCGACAAGGAAGCAGAAAAAGCGATCATCAACAAAATTCGTCAGTCTTTTCCTACCCATGGATTTTTAGGCGAAGAAAGTGGTGAAACGCAGGGTGAAGACCCAGATTTTCAGTGGATAATCGACCCGCTGGATGGCACCACCAATTTTATCAAAGGCATTCCCCATTTTGCCGTTTCCATTGCCCTTTTATACAAAGGCCGTCTTGACCAGGCGGTGGTATTTGACCCTATCCGGGGCGAAATTTTTACCGCAAGCCGAGGTAAAGGTGCCCAGCTGAACGGTTACCGCTTACGGGTGACCAAACCGCGCGACCTGACCAACACTGTACTGGCTACCGGTCTGCCTTTTAAAAATAAAAAGCAATATGGCGAGTTTGCCTTAAGCCTGAACAAAATTTTCCATGAGTGTGGCGACATTCGCCGTGCTGGTAGCGCCGCGCTGGATTTGGCTTATGTCGCTGCAGGCCGCTACGATGGCTACTGGGAACGTGGCATTAACAGCTGGGATATCGCAGCCGGCGAGTTGTTGGTGCGTGAGTCAGGCGGTTTGGTTACCGACTATACCGGCGGCAATGATCCGCTGTTCAAGGGCGAAGTCGTTGCAGGTAGCCCCAAGGTTGTGCAAGGGCTGGTCAAGCACCTTAAATAAGGCTGCCTGGTTAGCGGTTAGCATTGCGCGATTCGGATCTCATCGATCGCCGCTATTTTACCGCGTAGGCTTTGCACTACAGACACCATCAAAGCGCACCTATCGGTGCGCTTTTTTTATGTTCTTTAGCGGCTGCCCTGCCTTTCTGCTGGCCTATTTGCTAACCGCTTTCTGGCATGGCTTGGCAGGCATAGCTTGATAGGTTTAGCTTGATAGGTTTAGCTTGGTAGGTCTAACTTGCTAGGTTTAGCTTTTTAGATTTTAACTCTCCGGGTAAAGCTTCCAGGTTATCGTTTCCTCCATATCGCTTCATAGCGATAGCGCAGAGGAACGGTCTATCAACCCCTTAAAGCGCCATTAATTTACCCCTTAACTTATGCCCGAAGCCTTCTATCCTGCATGGGTATTCTCACCCTGCCCCTTCGAGCTGGTTCAATAAACGGATTAATCCGACCCCGTCCGGGTACGCGCTTTAGTAAAGCCGCGTTATCAGGTTTGTTTACCCGCCCACACATTTAACTACCGTGCGCCACAAACCACCGCGCCAGGGGTATACCTCGCTAAAGCTAGCGGGCCGCCCTGCTTCTGCATCAGTAAATCATATTGGTAGACAGCCACTGGCGAAATCATCCTAAAAAGCCGCAGGGGCGACAGATGGCTTTGGCACATAAAAAAACCGCTCAAAGGAGCGGTTTTTTTATTCAAATACCCGGCTTGTTTAGGGCAGCGGGTCCATATCGGCGCCTTCTTTTTCCACCTGTGGCGGCATCAAATCTTCTTTGCTGATACCCAGCGCTAACGCAACTGAGCTGGCAATATAGATAGATGAGTAGGTTCCAATTACTACACCGAACAGCAATGCTGTGGCAAACCCATGAATCAGGGCGCCGCCTTTATAGAACAAGGCGATGAGTACCAGCGCAGTGGTCAGCGAGGTAATAATGGTTCTGTTCAAGGTTTGCGTGAGTGAGATGTTAACAATCTCAACTGGCTCACCTTTACGAATTTTGCGGAAGTTTTCACGAATCCGGTCACACACTACGATGGTATCGTTAAGTGAGTAACCAATAACCGCAAGCACAGCCGCTAACACCGTCAGGTCAAATTCAATCTGCAACACTGAAAACAGCCCCAGCGTAAGCATTACATCGTGTACCAATGCTGCTACTGAGCCTAAGGCAAAGCGCCATTCAAAACGCATCGCAACATATAGTAGTATACAAATCAGGGCCACCAGCATCGCCAGACCACCCTGCTCGGTAAGTTCCTCGCCCACATTCGGGCCAACGAACTCAATACGACGCATTTCTACTGCCGTCCCTTCAGAGCGCAGAGCGCGTAATACCTGATCGCCAATCACCGCCGATTTCACGCCATCGCGCGGAGCTATGCGAATCAGCACATCTTCACTGGAACCGAAGTTCTGTACTATGGCATCGGCGAAATCAGCATTATTGAGCTGGTTACGAATAGACGACAATTTTGCCGGTTCCTCATAACCCACTTCAATCAGCGTACCGCCGGTGAAGTCCAGGCCCCAGTTAAGCCCATTCACTGCCAGTGAACCGATAGACCCTACAATAAGCAAGGTGGAAAAAATCATCGTAGCCATGCGCAGGCGCATGAAATTGACGGTGCCGGATAAATTGATTAAACGCATTCGCTTTACTCCTTAAATCGCCAATTTCTTAACTTTACGTCCGCCCCACACCGCATTGACGATAATGCGGGTAAGTAGAATGGCCGTAAACATGGATGTTGCTATACCTATCATCAGGGTAATTGAGAAGCCTTTTATCGGCCCGGTACCCACGGCAAACAAAATAAGGCCGGCGATGAAGGTGGTAATGTTGGCATCAAGAATAGTGGAAAATGCGCTGTCGTATCCTGAATTAATGGCCTGCTGCGGGCTGCGCCCGTCGCGTAATTCTTCGCGGATACGTTCAAATATCAGCACGTTGGCATCTACCGCCATACCGACGGTCAGTACGATACCGGCCATACCGGGTAACGTTAATGTCGCACCGGGGATCATCGACATAATACCGACAATCATCACCATGTTAGACACCAGCGCAATATTCGCCACAATACCGAAGGCTTTGTAGTAAATCAGCATAAAGACTAAAACAGCCAGCAGGCCATACACAATTGCCTGCATACCCAGTTCAATATTTTCCTGGCCTAAGCTGGGGCCAACTGTGCGTTCTTCCACAATTTGAATGGGCGCAATTAACGCACCAGCACGCAATAATAATGCAAGGTCACGGGCTTCTTTGGGTGAGTCCAGGCCGGTAATTCTAAAACTACTACCCAATTGCGCCTGAATGGTGGCAACGGAGATCACTTCTTCGTGCTTTTCGAACATTAGCTTACCCTGCGCGTTTTTCTCGCCGGTGGCTTTATATTCAATAAACACGGTGGCCATAGGCTTACCGATATTGCCACGGGTACCCCGGGACATTTTGTTGCCGCCTTCTGAGTCCAGCGAGATATTTACCTGCGCAATACCATATTCATCGACGCTGTTATTCGCATCGATAATATGGTTACCCGTTAGCATGATTTTTTTCTCTAGCAACTGGGGCTGGCCGTTTTTATCTTCAATCAGTTGCGAACCTGGCGGTACCCGACCATTAATGGCATCGCGAACATCGTTATCCTGATCCAGCAAGCGAAATTCCAGGGTCGCCGTAGCGTTGAGTATTTCTTTTGCTCGTGCGGTATCCTGTACCCCTGGCAGCTGCACTACAATGCGATCAGCGCCCTGCTTTTGAATCAATGGCTCAGCCACACCCAACTGGTTAACCCGGTTACGCAAAATAGTAATGTTTTGCTTCACCGCATAATCGCGAATCTCTTTAAGCTTGTCTTCAGAGAAGGTCGCGCGCAGAACCATATCGCCCGCTTCGGTAAACGCTAGATCGCGGTTACGGTTGCGCAGGAAAAACTGGGCTTTTTCTAAGGTTTCATCATCGCGGAATTTGATATCAACATGATTGTCACGTTTAGTCACCGTACGATAGCGGATTTTTTCTTCACGCAAAGCGGTCCGGAAATCACTTTCCGCGTCTTCCAGCGATTTGGCAATCGCTTCGCTCATGTCTACTTCCATCAGGAAGTGCACGCCACCGCGTAAGTCCAGACCTAGCTTCATCGGCGAGGCCCCCAAATCTTCAAGCCATTGGGGTGTATCAGCGGCCAGGTTCATCGCCACGATGTAATCGCCACCCAACGCTCGCTCTAGCATTTCGCGTGCTTTTAGCTGATCTTCAGACCCGATCAAACGCACCAGAATTTGTTCATTTTCAAACTCTACACGCTTCGGGCTGATATCATTGGCGGCCAGGGTTTGCTCAACCTGCGAGACCATCTGCTTAGTCACAACGGCGTCGCGGCCAGCAGAAATTTGCACGGCGTTGTCTTCACCGTAAATATTTGGAAGGGCATACAAGGCACAAAGCCCTACAAAAAGGAGCGCCAGTAGCACCTTCCAGACAGAATTCTTATTTAACACAGACAAATTCCTTTTTGCCGAACGCCGGAGATGGTTTATCCGGCTCCGGCGTAGAACTTATTAGATTGCTTTCATTGTGCCTTTAGGCAAAACGGCGGTAACTGACGATTTTTGCACTACGATGTTATTGGTTTCGTTAAGTGCAATTTCGATAAAGTCTTTGTCTTCGGCTACTTTAGTAATACGACCTACCAGGCCACCCTGCGTAAGTACTTCATCACCCTTACCCAATGACGACACCAGGTTTTTATGCTCTTTTACCCGCTTAGCCTGAGGACGATACAGCAGGAAGTAAAAAATCAGACCAAACACACCCAGCATAATTAGCATTTCGAAGCCGCCACCTTCAGGTGAACCACCGGCTGACTGTGCGTAAGCGTTTGAAATGAATAAGCTCATAATATTCCTCTATTTTCGTTGTTGTTATAGTGCCGGTACCGGCATCTCTTTTTGTGCGTAAAATTCGCTGACGAAGTCGTCCAGCGTGCCGGCGTCCAGGGCATCGCGTAACCCTTGCATTACCCGCTGATAATAACGCAGGTTATGAATGGTATTAAGGCGGGCACCCAAAATCTCGTTACACTTATCTAAATGATGTAAGTAAGACCGTGAATAATGCTGACAGGTGTAGCAGTCGCAGTTTTCGTCCAGTGCTGAAGTATCGGTACGATGTTTTGCATTGCGAATTTTTACCACACCTTCGGTGACAAACAAATGACCGTTACGGGCATTTCGGGTCGGCATGACACAATCAAACATATCTACGCCCCGGCGTACCGCTTCAACGATATCTTCCGGTTTCCCCACCCCCATCAAATAGCGAGGTTTGTTATCTGGAATCTGATGCGCGGTATGCTCGATAATGCGAATCATGTCTTCTTTAGGCTCACCTACCGACAAGCCGCCGATAGCGTAACCATCAAAACCGATGTCTTCCAGACCCGCTAACGATACATCGCGCAGTTCTTCGTACATACCGCCTTGTATAATACCAAACAGCGCTGCGGGGTTGTCACCGTGCGCGGTTTTGCTACGTTCGGCCCAGCGTAAAGACATTTCCATCGACAAGCGAGCTTCCTGTTCGGTCGCCGGGAACGGGGTACACTCATCGAAAATCATCACGATATCAGAACCAAGGTCACGCTGTACTTCCATTGACTTTTCCGGGGTCAGCAAAATTTTCTCACCATTGATGGGCGAGCGAAAGGTTACCCCTTCTTCGGTAATTTTGCGTAAATCGCCCAGGCTGAAAACCTGAAAACCGCCGGAGTCAGTCAGTATGGGCTTGTCCCAATGCATGAAATCATGCAGGTCACCATGCTGGCGAATAATGCTGGTACCAGGTCGCAGCATCAAATGAAAGGTGTTACCCAGACAAATGTGCGCGCCGCTGTCTTTCAGCTCTTCAGGCGTCATGCCTTTTACCGTGCCATAAGTGCCTACCGGCATAAACGCCGGGGTTTCTACTTCACCACGGTCAAACTTCAGACGTCCGCGTCTGGCTTTACCTTCTGTTTTTAACAACTCAAATTGCATGAATATGCTATTCCCAATAACAGGCGCCCAGGCGCCGGGGTCAAAAATAATTGGCGGCGATTATACCAGTTCTGCGCTACAGATCATGTCCGGATATGGCCACAGACCACAAATTTTACGCAGGTTACCAGCAATCATGCTTTTTCAATAAACATACTGTCGCCATAACTAAAGAAACGGTAGTCGTTATCTATGGCTTGTTGATAGGCATTCATTACATTATCGCGCCCCGCAAATGCGCTGATCAGCATCATCAGGGTAGACTCAGGCAAATGAAAATTAGTGAACATTGCATCGATCACTTTAAAATTGAAGCCTGGGTAAATAAAAATGTCGGTATCCGCAAAAAACGGCGCAATTAATTCCTGTTCAGCGGCTTTGGCAGCGGACTCAATAGAACGCACCGACGTGGTGCCTACCGCAATGACTCGCTTACCCGCAGCTTTGGTGCGTAATACCGCTTCTACTACCGCTTCGTCAACCTCGGCATATTCAGCATGCATTTGGTGCTCTAGAATATTATCCACCCGCACCGGCTGGAAGGTACCCGCCCCTACGTGCAGGGTCACAAAACCTAACGTAACCCCTTTATTGCGTAAGGCGGTGAGAATAGCATCATCAAAATGCAAGCCCGCCGTGGGCGCCGCTACCGCGCCGGGCTTTTGATTGTACACGGTCTGGTAGCGCTCTTTATCGCTGGTTTCATCTGGCCGGTCAATGTACGGCGGTAACGGCATGTGGCCGTAGGCTTCCAGCAGGCTAAGCACACTTTGGTCATGCTCAAACTGTAAATGGAACAAGGCATCCTGGCGACCAATCACGGTCACATTGACATGTTCTTCCAGCACCAGCCCGGCCCCAGGCTTCGGGGCTTTGCTGGCACGCACGAGGGCCAGTACCGTATCGTCCGGTAAAATACGCTCTACCAGCACTTCTACCTGGCCACCGGTGGCCTTTTTACCTTTCAACCGGGCCGGAATAACCCGCGTATTGTTGAAAATTAATAGATCGCCTTCGTCTACCAACTCCAGCATATCAGTGAACATACGGTGACTGACGGTCCCCGTCGGGCCGTGCAAATGCATCAGTCGGCTCGCACTGCGCTGCTGTGTGGGGTACTTTGCAATCAGTTTTTCAGGCAAAGAAAAGTTAAATTCACTTAGTTTCATTTACAGTACCAACACCTAACCTGTTGATGAAAAAAGAACTCCTGCGTACGCAGGTATACATAATAATACGTTTATATTTTACCCGATACGGTTAATAAATATACTTTCGCTCTTAAACGGTTAAGATAGCACCTGAATAGAGATGATGTTCTCCAAGCAAATCCTATTTCTTTTAGCCCGGCACGCTGAGCCGGGCTTTTCTTTATCCCGCTTTTGCAACGCTTGTCCCACGTTACCTTATTTATCTTACCCAAACTCAATGGTTTAAGTTATAGCCTGAGCAATGGCACCTTATCGTAGTTAACGCCAATATCGGCAGACAGTTTACCCGTGTTCGTCTTCAAGATCAGTCAGGATTTCCTGTAATTCCTGCATATCCATCGGGCGGGCGTTTAGTACCATAAGTATTTGCAATAACAAATCTGCCCCCATAATGCCTTTATTGACTTTGTTACGCAGGTTATCTGCGCTCTGTGTTACCCCGATATGGGCCAGGCGTTCGCTAAGCTGCTGGTATTTGACGCCGCGGACGCTCATTTGGGCTTTTACGATGCGTTCTACTACTGAACGCCAGTTTTTCTGCGTTGTCACATAATCACCATTTGTGAGTTATAATTTACAAAGAAACATTTTTTTACACATTGGAATGCTATTTATTATTGACCATTAGACCCAATCTTGTCTACACTGAGCTGGCGAATGTTGGCGGCCCGAAAGATTGTGGTTACAGTAGCTGTCATTATTTTCGCTTCACGACCTAAAGGAGAGACTCTATGAGCTGGGATCTGACACAGCTTGAATCCCTGTTAAAGCAGTACGACGACTATGTCGTTACTAAAGAAGAAGGCTGTTTACTCATTGCCAACCGGGATGGCATTGATGCGTGGCTGGCGATCAGCGGCGAACAGTTATTAGTAGAAAGTCTGTTGTTTGCTGCCAGCCAGGTTAAAGACAAAGCCGCGCTGGATCATGAAATTTTATCGTCCCATATGGTATTCCCCCTCACCACAGTGGGCATTTCTACCATTAATGGCGAAGAATACTACACCGCTTTTGGCGCACTCAGTGCCCAGTCAAAAGCAGAAAGTGTTGTGATTGAAGTTGAAACATTGTTTCAAAATGTCGCATCGTTTTTAGATGCCTACGAAACACATCTTCAATAACGTTATACCCACAGGAGAAGCGAATGTCTGTTTGGAAAAAGCTTATTACCGCAGTAAAAGGCGGAGCAACTGAAGCGGCCGAAGCCGTGGCCGATAGCCAGGCTATCCGTATTCTGGATCAGGAAATACGCGAAGCAAAAGAAGAATTGCGTAAATCTGACCACGCCCGCACGCAAATTTTAGCCAAGTGCAAGTTGTCACAGCAAAAAATTGATAGCTTCAATGCTTCTATCAGTGAATATGAAGCCCACGCGCGTAAAGCCGTCGATACCGACCGTGAGCTGGCGCTTGATTGTGCCCGCAAAGTGTCTGAGCTGAAAGAAGAACGTGCCCAGGAACAGGCTTACCTGGACCAGTTCAAGCAATCTGAAAAACACCTGGCAGGCAATATTCAGCAAGCCAAAGCAAACCTGCGCCGCTTGGAACAACAAGTGGATATGGTTAAAGCCACTGAAAGTGTGCAGAAGGCGCAGGTAGCGGTATCGTCACGCCATATGGGCGCGAACAGTAAAATGAAAACCGCCACAGAGTCGTTGTCGCGCATTCAGGATAAGCAGAAAACCCGTTCTGCAGAATTGGAAGCTGCCGAAGAGCTGGCCAGCGAAGATTCTAACACCGACCTGGAACAGCGTTTATCGCAAGCAGGTATCAAAGGTGGGCAAACATCTGCCGATGATGAACTCAGTCGTATTCTGGGTAAATAACTCAGACTACATTAACAGGGCGCTTTTTAGCGCCCTGTTTGTTATGGTGCGCCGTTGCATGAGCGGGCGGGCTGACCAACGGTGACCGGGCCGCTGACATTTACACAAGCGCATGTACAGTATTACTATACCTTTTCAGGCAGGTTATCATTGCATAAGGAATAAGGCATCGTGCATCGTTGCCCGGTGGGTTGCATACCGGCCGGCTTATTCATGCTTCCAGCGATAGCCTGATAGAACAAACAGAGCATAATCCGACACACTGAGAAGATATTCATTGAGCAGACAGGACGTTACCCCCCCGATAGGTTCATGGGTTTACATCAGAAAACTCATGCTGCGTTACTTTAGCGAGTCGCGTTGGTATACCATTTTAGTGATTACCCTGATTTACGGGGTAACCAGCTATCTTATGCTGTTAGCCGCCGGTGAAACCATCCTGGTAGGCCAGCTTGATTTTATTTACTGGCTGGCGGTGACTGCCTCTACCGTAGGTTATGGCGATTTGTCGCCGCAATCGTCAGTTGGCAAACTTATTGTCGCCTTGTATGTCATTCCGGCGGGTTTGAGTATATTTGCGATGGTCATTGGCCGGGTAGCGGCCTGGGTAAGTAATCAGTGGCAAAAAGGATTAACAGGAATGAAGCCGTTGCACGTGCAAAACCATATTCTGGTGATTGGCTGGAATGAACAAAAAACCATGCTATTGCTCGATTTATTATTAAAAGAGCGAGAAGCGGTACCCGACCGGCCCGACATTGTCTTGTGTGTGAAAGCTGATATCACCAATCCTATGCCCGGACAGGTTGAATTTGTACATGTGGAATCGTTTAACAAAGACAGTGACATGGACCGGGCCTGCGTGGCTAGCGCCGGGGTAATTTTGATTGATAACCCGCAAGATGACGTTACCCTGACCACGGCTTTGTATTGTACTCAGCGTAACCCCAATGCCCATCAGGTAGCATATTTTACCGACGACTCACTGGTTAACCTGCTAAAAACCCATTGCCCAAATGTAGAATGTACGCCCAGTGTGGCGGTAGAAATGCTGGCCAAATCTGTGTTTGATCCCGGCTCGAGTATGCTGCACCACGACTTGTTAAGCGTAGATGCTGGCCAGGCGCAGTTCTCTGTAGGTCTGCCAGCGCATTGCGCCAGCATGACGGTAGGCCAGCTATTTATTGGCCTGAAAAAACATTACGATGCTATTTTCATTGGTTATGCGCCGGGTGGCGTATATCAGAAAATGGTGGTAAACCCAGAGTTCGACGACACTTTGTCGCCCAAAGACACCATTTTTTATATCGCCGGTAATCGCATTCACAATATCGATTGGTCAAAACTGGCTGGCTAATGCCAGTTCGACATTAACAGGAGCCTGCACCATGTTCAGTAAACTATTTGGTGGTAAAAAAGCCCCCCAAAAGCCAACCGCACCCGAGATCATGGGCTTGTATTTAGGCGGTTCGTTTGAACTGGCTGACCTGAAACTACGCCTGATTGAACCTGAATTAACTATTGAAGGCTGCGCCCGCTCGCAGCTTATCCAGGCGGTAGGCCAGGCAGAACTTGATTCAGGCGGTACGTTGCTGCGGTTTTATACCGATGATGAAGCCTTTTTACAGGTAGTGACCGACGGTGGACTGACCGAAAACCACATTACCGACGTAAAACTCTGGCATTTTTATGAAACCCGTACAATTGGCAGCGATGCCCAATGGCGTGATAGTCTGGATAACCTGATTTCACAACCTACTTATAGCCTTAACGGGCATACCTATACACGGGTATGGGACGCAGTGGGGGATACCTCGCCCCCGGTTGCGGTGACCGAGAAAACCTATGAGGAAGATGGCGACACCAGCACAACCGACCAGTTTATGATGCTGTACGAACGGCCCCTGGATAATGACCGCTTTGAGTCATTGCTGGTGGCAGGTGAAGAAAAAATTATTGGCAATAACAAAGACCGTTGCCTGGTGATCAGCACCGGCTTTGATATTCAGCCTTCTGATATAACAATTAACGGCTAAAGGACATTTGTATGGATACCATCATGGCATCACTGGCGGGGTTGGATAACTTTGCCCTGTATTTTGTACTCTCGGTAATATTTTTGTTTATTTTTAAATTCGTCTACGCAATGGTTACCCCCCATGACGAGTGGAAACTGGTTAAAGAAGATAAAAATGTGGCGGCAGCAATAGGTTTTGGCGGTGCAATTATCGGCTTTTCAATTGCTTTATCCGGCGCTGCATCTAATTCGTTGTCGGTGATTGATTTTGCTATCTGGGGCGTGGTGGCGATTATTGCCCAGTCGTTGGCTTTTGCGCTGTTACGCTTTAGCTTTATGCCACGTATTGCCGAACGTATTAATAACAACGAAGTGTCTGCTGGCACCATGCTGGCCGCAATGTCTATTGCGGTAGGTATGTTGAATGCTGCCTGCATGACATATTAATCAAGGGGTTGCTATGAGTACGCAAAAACGCACCAAGCACATAGACCTGTCGCGCATGCGCAAGGCCTTTGCGGTAAAGCCCTTAACACTGGGCATTGCCAGTGTGTTGCTAAGCGCCTGCGCTGATGATCGTCAGCAGGCGCAAATTTATACGTCGGTCGATGACTGTAACAACGATTACCCTGATGCCCGGGACCAATGTCAGGCGGCGTATCAACAAGCCGTGGAAGAAGCGGCCCGAACCAGCCCGAAGTTTTCTACGGTAAATGACTGCGAGCATGAATTCGGCACCAACCAATGTCGCCAGGTAACGAACGAATCGGGCAGCTTTTTTATGCCCTTTATGGCCGGTTATATGGTGAGCCAGCTGTTATCTCCGCGTAGTTATTATTCCCAGCCGCTGTTTACCTCCTACTCGCCCTATTCGTCGTTCAGGTCGCGCTGGGTGTCTGCCGATGGTCATGTATTTAACGGCGATATACGCAAACGCAACTATAAAGTCAGCCCGTCCCAGTTTAAACCTAAACCTACGGTAACCCGAACGATGAGCCGGGGTGGGTTTGGCAGCTCTGTCAGAGCAAAGTCGAGTTGGGGCAGCAGCTCTCGTTCCAGTGGCTGGGGCGGCTAATTGCTGCGCCGACAACTTGCCCCGCGGCCTGACTGGCAGCAACAGGCCGCGCAATATGGGTTTCACTTTCATACTATGTATGGCGAACCTTACTGGGATGAGTCTGTTTATTATCAGTTTTCGTTAGCGCAAATAGAAAACGATATTGAAAACCCCAGCGCCGAGCTGCATGAAATGTGTTTGGCGGTAGTCGATGCGGTGGTAAACAGCGAACAATTACTGACGAAGTTTCAGATCCCCCGCCCTTTTTGGGAGCTAGTACGTGATGCCTGGCAATCCGGCGCGCCTTCGTTATATTCCCGGTTAGATCTGGTATACGATGGCAACGGTCCGGCGAAATTGCTGGAGAATAATGCAGATACTCCCACCTCGCTGTATGAAACCGGTTTTTGGCAGTGGTTGTGGCTGGAACAGCAGGTGGACCGCCAGCAATTGCCCCGGGCCAGCGACCAGTTTAATTCCTTGCAGGAGAAGCTGGTATACCGGTTTGCAGATATCGCTCAGTGGTATGGGATTAACCAGATGCATTTTGCCTGCTGCAAAGATACCGACGAGGATCGCGGGACGGTGCAGTATCTGCAAGATTGCGCCATTGCCGCCGGGCTCAGTGCGGATTTTGTGTTTATCGAAGATATTGGCCTGGCTGACACCGGGGTATTTACCGATTTGGCGGATGCACCGATAACCGACTGCTTTAAGCTGTATCCGTGGGAGTTTATGCTGCGCGAATCATACGCCACAGAGCTTGCGCAGGCGCAGGTAAACTGGTTGGAACCTTTGTGGAAATCCATCATTTCCAATAAAGCGTTATTGCCCCAATTATGGAAGATGTTCCCCAACCACCCCAACCTGTTACCGGCCTACTTTGCCGACGAAGCGCCCAGTTCACTGGACGGAAAATGGGTTAAAAAGCCACTGTTTTCCCGTGAAGGTGCCAATATTTCGCTGATTGAAAACAACCAGACAAGCACCCTGTCGGACGGTCCTTACGGCGAAGAAGGATTTATTTTACAAGCCTTTCATCCACTTCCCCGATTCGAACGTAACTATACGCTTATTGGCAGCTGGCTGGTGGATAACCTTCCCGCTGGTATTTCTGTAAGAGAAGATACGTCTTTAATTACCCAGGACTTGTCCCGCTACGTGCCGCATATAATTTTATGAATCAACTTCCCAGACTAAAACAGCAGTTGCGTTTTCTGGCCTGCATTGCCGCTGTACTTATTATTCTTGAAATAATTAACTTACTGACCGCCAGCGGGCTTAATGGGCTGGGTATATTGCCCCGCTTCGTGCCAGGGTGGTGGCATATCTTTACCGCTCCCTGGGTGCACGGATCGCCTACCCATTTGGCCACCAATCTGGTACCGCTCATGCTGTTCATGTGGCTAACGCTGCAATGGGGTAATAAAACATTCGGCTGGGTAACAGTCACCATTTTTCTGTTGTCAGGCATAGGCGTATGGCTGTTGGGCCGCTCAGCGGTGCACATCGGGGCCAGCGGCATTGTTTATGGCTACTTTGGCTTTTTGCTATTGGCCGGATTTAAAACCCGTAAGATACCCTATATTATCATCTCCGTACTGGTAGCAATTTTGTATGGCGGTTTACTTATAGGCATATTGCCGG
The DNA here is from genome assembly GCA_003056425.1 of Alteromonas indica. Taxonomy (GTDB): domain Bacteria; phylum Pseudomonadota; class Gammaproteobacteria; order Enterobacterales; family Alteromonadaceae; genus Alteromonas; species Alteromonas indica. The sequence continues at coordinate 146,123 of PYVY01000002.1, read as the reverse complement.
GTAAAGGTTTTGTGTCGTACGAATACCATTTATTCGGGTTCCTTGCTGGCCTGTTAGCGGCCTGGAAGTGGGGCGCAACCAAAACAGTATAGTGGCGCAAATTTCATGTTTGGCGGCTCAGGTCGATGCTACAATCAGTGGTTAGACCTGTCGCAATAGCATGCTATACGTCGCACATTAGCGCATTCACGGGTGAGGTTAAGCGGCTGGGTTGATACACTATCTCCATTGTACCGGCAGTGCTTCGGATACAGATTTTTTATAATGCTCTTAAGACAAGCGAAGTGAAGTAGTCATGGCCTCGGCAGAACAAACGAAACAAAAACAAAATCAGGGATTTTTTGGCAATCTGGCCTTTAATATTGTTATCCCTGTAGTCGTAATGAGTTACACCAGTTCGCCGGAATACCTTGGCCCGGCCTGGAGTATAGTAGCGGCCCTGGCCTTTCCTATTGTGTATGGCATTTGGGATCTCAAACAGTCGGGGAAAGTAAACGGCTTTTCGATACTGGGAATAATCAGCGTATTGCTTACCGGCGGTATCAGCCTGTTAAAGCTTCCTGCTGAGTATATCGCCATTAAAGAGGCCGCCATTCCAGCGCTTATTGGTATTGCGGTGGTCGCCACTCAGTACACGAAAAAACCCTTGGTAAAAATGCTGATCCTGAACGACCAGATTATCAACTGGCCAGCGCTAAACGATGCGCTGGATCGTAAAGGTAAGCAACCGGAGTTTCGCCGTAAGGTAGCCAATAGCTCGTATATTGTTGCCACTTCGTTCTTTTTATCTTCTGCACTTAATTACATTCTGGCAAAAGTGATTCTGGTCAGTGAGCCCGGCACTACCGCTTATACCGAAGAGTTGGGGCGGATGACAGCGCTAAGTTACCCGGTGATTGTGATCCCCAGTATGATATTACTGGTCACGGCCTTATGGTATTTATTCAGTCAGATAGCCAAAATTACCGGCGAAGATTTAGATAACTTTTTGAATCACCAGTAGCCAGGAAAACAAGGCGCATACCACGAAAGCCCGCCGGGCCCCCGGGCAGTCTTTGGAAAACTGTCGTCAATAGAGACATTCAACCTGAGAAAAAGCCCGTTCAGTCATAACTGAACGGGCTTTTTACCGCTTAGGGAATAACCCCCTATAGGCGCTGGGTCAATGGCTTACAGGCAGCGCCAATCTTCTTTAAAATCACACGGGCGCTCTGCCTTGCTGTCGGCAGGTTGCGAGACCGGTGCAGGACGGGTGCTGATTGCCTGGGCCTTGCCTTTCACAAAAGCTTTCATCGTATTACCGATATCAATGTTATCCAGTTGGCCGGTAAAGGCATGGCTGCCTGCACCAAAGGCAAACACTTCGACATCAACCCCCGTATGACCGCCCGAGGTCCAGCCGGTATTTGTTTTACTGTCCAGAAACTGCTTTAAACCGGCTTCCCGTTCAGCCACTTTTTTACTGGCCGCAATTTTTTGCAGTTGTTTGTTATCGTCTTCGCTTAGCGCAAAACCCAGCTGTTGACTCACATAAGCCAGTGGCTGCTGCATATCGGCCATATTCCGGGCAATGGTTGCCACCGACGCTTTCATGCTGCGCAAATATTCTGGTGCCCACTCGTAGACCCCATTGGCACCAATACTTAAGCCGCCGGTACTGTGATCAGCAGTCAGCACTACCAATGTATCAGGGTGGCTACTGACATAACTTTTCAGGTATTCCATCGTGGCCGCCAGGTCGGCCATTTCAGCCATGGCTGAACCAATGTCATTGGCATGGCCGGCCCAGTCTACCTGGCTTGCTTCAACCAACAAAAAGTAGCCTTGCTCGTTTTCCAAATGCTTTATGGCATGTTCGGTCAGGTAGGCTAACCGATGGGCGCGGCTATCATCTAATGCCGGCGGCAGGCCTACCGGGGCGAACAATCCCAATACATTAGCGCCTGCTGGCAGCGTAGCCAGTTTGTTGTAGGTATCAACATAGGCATAGTCAGCATCTATAAACTGGGCCACCAGGTCGCGGTCTTTACGTTCAAAATACTGCGTACCACCACCTAATATAACGTCGGCTACAAAGTGACCTTTTATACGGGCATCGTAATAACTATCAGCAATGGCATTATAGTTCTGACGGCTTTCATTGTGCGCCAAATAGGCGGCTGGGGTGGCGTGGTTGACCTGTGAGGTAACTGCCACACCGGTACGCATACCGCTGGCCTTTGCCAGCTCCAGCACGGTTTCTACCGGAAGTTTGTTTTCATCTACGCTGATAGCGCCGTTATATGATTTTACCCCCGTGGCCAAGGCGGTGGCCGCTGCCGCAGAGTCGGTGACATAGCCCGACACCCTTGCCGGATAGGTAGATGCATTTCCGGTTAAGATATCGTCAAAAACAACATGCTCGATTGCCGGCGTAGCTGGATTATCGGCATAATTACGATACGCTGTGGTAAATGCCGGCCCCATACCGTCCGCCACTACCATAATAATATTTTTGGGAGTATCAGCTGCAGGTGCTTCACTATGTGCGGGAGTATTAGTCATATTGGTTTGGGCACAGCCTTGTAATACCGCTACGCCTACCAAAGATAAAAAGGTAAGTTTTTGAAACATGAGTGAGTCCGTAAAAAATGATCCGCTCAAGTGTAATGCACCCACGTGTTATGAACAAAACTAATTGGTTAGCCTGATAAATATACGCGTTGAAGCCAACCCCTGAAGCTATCCTATAAAGCTACCCAGCTCCTGGCCGTTGACTGTCAGCAGCGTTAACGTATTACGGGATGTACCTGAGCCCGATAATTTCTAAAATTGAATACCTCAATCTATGTTGTGTCTATTACTTATAGGCAAATATTTTGGCACTATGTTAATTAAGGTTTAACAGCCAACGCTATCTATCACGATTTAATGTGTAAAAGGAGTTCGATGAGCAAGCGGGACAGAATTCAGCGTTTTATAGCCACTGCTGACCAGCGCTAAGATGAGCATTTTACCCATGCGTTCTTATACCCATAGCGCGTTTGCTGAGTCTCTATTTACCAGCATAATACAATTCTTTGCTATTATCAGCGTATTGGGCATGGCCGAAAGGCTATTAAACCCCGCCGCCCTGGTAGCGGTTATTCCACTTAGCAGTACGCTGCTATCCTTCTTTACGGCCGTATTTCTCGCGTTGCTTCGCCGCCCCACCCCGCGCTGGCTATGGGCGTTGTGGCTCGGCGCTGCGCTATTGGTGTTTAGCATTGCCTTATGGCTGTCAGCCGATAACCGAATCGGAGCGCAGGTTTTCGCTGACTTGTACAACCCGTTCGCCCTGACCCTTTATGTTATTGGCACATTGTTACTGTTGCTGGTAATGGTGCTGAAAACCCGGTTTTCGGTGGGCTTTGCCGCCACGCCCTGTACCCCTCAGCTAGTCACCCTGGTGTCGTTATGTATTGGCCTGATTGTATGGCATACCGCCTCCACCAAAGATGTGAAACATGAGCAGCAAAATGCCAACAATAAATCGCTGTTAATTGGCGCACTGCTAAATAAAAGCCTGGAAGATCACACCGATGCATTAAGACGGTTAAAAAACCGCGCTGAGGGTATACCGGAAGACGCTGTGTTGGCGATGTTAGCGGCCGACTTTACCTATTACAGCAAAGACTTTGAAGCGATTGAAGGCATGATATTACTGGATGACGCACTGAACGTGGTGAAAGGCGATGATTTTTCGCTGAATTTTCACCAAGGCGGTTATCTGAGTACCCCCGGGGTTTCAGCATGGCTGAAAAATACCGACCAACACGTCAAGTTTGCCGCCAATGCCAATACTTTGCGCTCCGCCGTACCTGTTTTAATGATCACTACAAAAATAAACAGTGCGGCTGGCTCCTCGTATATAGTGGTGGCATTACTGAATATGAACATGCTTATTGAAAAACGCTATGTGGCACATCTTAGCGCATATGAAACCTATGTAGAGCTTACCCCCGACATGCTTTATGCCACCAATGGTGAGGGCGAGAATATCACCAGCCTGGAAGCGCTACTGGCAACCTACCGGTATTACACCATTGAAAAGGTGCCTATTCAGGACCTGGTAACGCACAATGTATACAGCTTCTTACGGAACCAGAACGCGTTGCAAAAACACGCGGTTATCAATCAGTTCATAATTTGGTTAAGTCTGCTGTTTACCTATATTTTCATTCTTGTGTCTACCAAAACTCAGTTATTAAGCCGGCAAAGTCGACAGCTGCAGACACTTGCCAATGTCGATGAGCTTACTGGCTTATTACGCAGAGACGCGCTACACCGGCAATTGTTATCCCGCGCCGCTCATGTTCACGACTCTACGGGGATCGTGTTCGTCAATTTAGATGGTTTCAGCGCGGTAAATAACAGCCTGGGCCATGGCCTGGGCGATGCCTTGCTGGCGCAAATAGCCTGGCGTATTGAACAGCACTGTACCCACGCCACATTCATTGCCCGCTACGGTAATGACGAATTTGTGGTGTATTATGAAAACCTGTCCAAGGCCACCATCGAGCAGCAGGCGCAGGGGTTACTAACCCAAATAGCCGAAGTCTATTTATTGGGCGAGATCAATATCCACCTGACTGCCAGCATTGGCATTGCCTTGCAGGACGAGCCGCACCAGAACATTAAGCTGCTTATCCAGCAAGCGCAGATTGCGATGGGCCAAGCCAAACGTCATGGCGCGAACCAACTATGTTTCTACCACAACGCCATGGACGAACAGTACCAGCAAATAGTGTGGATTCGCGGAGAGCTACAAAAAGCGCTTAAGCGACAGGCCCTGCAGGTTTACTACCAACCGGTTTACTGCATCGCCAGCAACACCATAGTCGGGGCCGAAAGTTTGGTGCGCTGGCAACATAACGGGGAGTTTATTTCACCGGCGGTGTTTATTCCGGTGGCCGAGCAAACCGGGCAAATTCTGCAAGTAGGTGACGCTGTATGTGAAAAGGTGTTAAGTGACATTGCGCAGCACCCTGCCCTGCAAGCTATCAGTATCGCGATAAATTTTTCACCCCAGCAATTTCAACAGCAGCGGTTTTTAGAAAAGCTGACCGAACAGGTCACCCGGCGAAATATTCAACCTGCCCAATTAACGGTAGAAGTAACCGAAACCGTAATGACCGAACGTACACGCATTGACCCGATTTTACGGGCGCTGATTGCCGAAGGTTTCAACGTGGCCATAGACGACTTTGGCACGGGTTACTCGAGTTTGTCCTATCTGTCTAAACAACCGGCCAATATTATCAAGATAGATCGCGCATTCACCCTTGACGCCGAACAGCCCGGACAGGAGCAAGGACTGTTAAGTAGCGTTATTAATATGTGTAGTGAACTGGATAAAACTATCGTGGTGGAAGGCGTTGAAACCCAGGCTATGCTTACCTACCTGCGCCGGTTTAACAATATCAGAGTACAGGGTTATATTTATGCGGCCCCGATGCCGTTAGCAGAGTTACTGGTACTACTTAGGCAACAAGCGGGTTAGTGAACCAACAGCGTTAGCTGCCTATTCGCTGGCGCAGCCTCTACCCCAGAGCTGCTGCGCTGAATCACCAAGAATAAGCGGTGCAACGATAGTGTTAACAGCGCCTCGCAATATTAGATAATATCAACTGTTCAGCGCTCAGTAAGGGTGTTATAAAGCCACACCATCTATTACCACCAAGCTGATTTTACGCTCTGAGTGAACGGCTTAGGATGCGACTGATATCGCTTATTATTGAATGATAACTCGCTTTTTTGTTCATCGAAGGTTGGAGGCCATTGTGAGTAACGTTAATGAAATTCAGGTGCTTAACCTGCCACTTGAGCGAGACCTTTTTCTGCGCAACCTGATCCGTCACTTGTCGGGCACCCTGCAAGATGTCATTGGTGTCGAAGAGGCTTCTGGATTTATCAGTATTGTCGGTCAACAGGTAGGGGATGAAATAAACGGTGAATACAGAAAAGCGCTTAACGTTACCCACATCGATAAATCGCTAATTGGCGCTGTTCTGGTTGATTTAAAGCGAAGAATTGGCGGCGACTTCTATATTGTGTCAGAAGACGACGAAAAAATTGTACTGGGCAACAGACAATGTCCTTTCGAAGACAAAGTACTTGGACGACCTGCGATGTGTATGATGACATCCAATGTTTTTGGCACTATTACTGCTGAAAATTTAGGCTACTCCCAGGTTGAATTAACCGAGACTATTGCCAATGGCGCAGCGCAATGTCGGGTGGTGGTGCATCTCCAGCCAAATGACACAGGTGCGCCCCGGCCAGGCATTGAGTATTATCGGGTTTAGGTAGTAATGTAGTGCAGTCGATTGATTATTATCACCGCTTAATCTCGCTATTACCCGGCAGCGCACTGGTGCTCGATTTGCAGGGCCAGGTATACGCGTTAAACCACAGTGCCAATGAACTGCTCGAACAGCCCAGCCCCTTGCCCTTTTCATTACTTAACCTCATTGCGCCAGAGTCAGTGGCGGCAGCCCGGGCTTTCTTGCGACGCTGTGCGCAAAGCAACCAGCCTGTAGTGGGTAAAATTGTTCTGGCTGCACGCGTACCAGACGCAACGTATGTGTGCCACGGCGCGCTCCTGGAACCCAGGAACGAGCAATCCGAGCCGCTGATATTCCTGCGTTTACAGCCTACTCGTGAATCCAACCTGAAATTTCAGGCGCTCCAAATAAAAATAGAGGCATTGAACAACGAAATCATCCGGCGCAATAAAGCCGAACAGGCGTTGCAAAGTCAAACAAGCTATTTACAAGTGATTTTAAACAGTATCGAAGCTGGCGTTATTGTTACCGATGGTAAAGGAAAAATCACCTTGTTCAATCCGGCAGCGGAACGGCTCACAGGCTGGGATAGTACGGAAGCCTTGGGCCAGGATGTAGAAAAAGTATTTCAAATCGTTGATGAGCGATCAGCCAGCCCGCTGAACAATCCGGTGACCCGCGCCTATTTAACCCAGTCTATTGTCTCTCACACCGTCAATATGGCATTACTGCACAAAGATAATGGCCAATCTACTATTGAATTTACCAGCGCACCCATAGCCGAGCCGTCGTCGGTAGAAGGCGTCGTTACCGTATTCCATGACGTCACGAAAAAGTATATTTTGGAACAGGAACTGCAACAACGGGCCGAAAAGCTTGCCCTTATGGACGAGCGTAAGAACCAGTTTTTAACTATGCTGGCACATGAATTACGGGCACCGATAGCGCCTATCAGTTTTGCTAACCAAGTGCTTCAGACGGACACCGTAGAGCCCGCCCTCCGAATTCAGTCAGTCCAGGTAATAGAGCGTCAAGTCAGTCATCTGAAACGGCTAATTGATGACATGCTGGATGTGTCCAGAATTACCTCTGGCAAAATGAATATTGTGAAACAGCGCATCGATTTAATTGAAGTGATTCAAGGCGTATGTCAGGACTTAACTTCCCAGTGTGAGGCCGCCGGCATTACCTGCCAGTGTGAGCTACCCACTGACCCCATATGGGTAGACGCAGATGCTGATCGACTTATTCAGGTTTTGTACAACGTTATCTTTAACGCGATAAAATTCACCCCATCGGGAGGAAAAATAACGTTATCGGTCACATTGCTGGAAACCAGTGTAGAGATAACCGTAAAAGATACAGGAACGGGTATTGAGCCTGCTGCCCTGGGCGATCTTTTTGAACCTTTTATCCAGGCTGAACAACAGCTTGACCGTAGCGCCGGGGGCTTAGGGCTGGGTTTGTCGTTGGTTAAAGGTATTGTTGAGTTGCATGATGGTACGGTGCAAATCCATAGCGATGGAATAGGCTACGGCACCCAGATTACGTTTAGGCTGCCCCGGGAAAACGCCCACGCCACTGTCGACCAGCCTATCATGCAAACCAATACGGTACTTTCTCATCGGATATTATTGATAGAAGATGACGAAGATACCGCCCAGATGATGACTCAACTGCTGCAAATGAAAGGGCACGAGGTGCACTACGCATCATCGGGCCCCAGTGGCGTAGCATTAGCTAAAGCGATACAACCCACTTTCATATTCTGCGATATTGGTTTGCCCGAGATGGACGGCTTCGAGGTAGTCACTACATTACGCCAATATGTAGATACAGCCAAAATACCTATTGTGGCACTGTCTGGCTACGGTGATACCGACTTTGTTAATCGTGCCTTCGCGGTAGGCTTCAACCTGCATATCACCAAACCTGCCAGTTTGCATGACCTGGAGCAGGCACTACGTTCGCTGCCGGCCAATAGCTAACCCACTGCATCAAGCACTTCACGCATTCGCTGTTGTACTACATCCACCAGCATATCGGGCTGAAATTTCGAGATAAACCGGTTACAGCCCACTTTCTCAACCATGGCGTCATTGAAACTGCCGCTTAAGGAGGTATTTAATGCGATATACAAATGTTGCAGCTCGCTGTCGTTACGAATTTCCGCTGTAAGCCGGTAGCCATCCATTTCCGGCATTTCGGCATCGGTAAACATCATCAGTATTTCATCGTCAACATTTCGCCCCTGGGCCACCCACTGCTTGAGTAACGCCAGTGCCTGCGCCCCATTTTGCCGCTCGATAATATTGATCCCCAACTGGCATAGCGTGTCTTTTATCTGGCGGCGCGCGGTGGCCGAGTCGTCTACCACCAATACGGTTTTACCGTGCAAATGGCCGGTGATGTCATCTTCCAACAGGGCTTTAGAAATATTCGCATCGTAATGAATAATTTCAGCCAGCACCTTTTCGACATCAATAATTTCCACCAGCGTATTTTCGCCACGAATTTCGCGCTGGGTAATAGCGGTGAGATAATTAGCTTTGCCAATGCTTTTAGGCGGCGGCACAATTTGTTCCCAGGAAGTGTTCACAATACTAAGCACCTCGCCAATTAAAAAACCCTGCACGCTGCGATTGTACTCAGTAATGATCACATTCTGAGGATAGCGGTCGCCAGCATTGCCGCGTATTTTAATTGCCTGGCGTAAATCGATAACGGGTATAGTTACCCCCCGATAGACCCTCACGCCCGATAAATTACTGTGCGCCCCTGGCATGGTACGAAGCGCAGGTACACTGATAACTTCTTTTACTTTAAATACATTAATCGCAAATGCGCTGCGGCTACCCAACCTGAACATTAACAATTCCAGGCGGTTTTCACCTACCAACCGGGTGCGCTGGTCTACCGCGTTGAGAATACTACTCATCAACAGCCTCGTAGCAAATAAATTCCAATAGTAGGTTATAGATAATCGCCCTAAGGTTGGCAATATGCCATTAGTCGAATATAGGCGTGGTTCCCACGCCGCACCCAGTGCGTTTTGCCCCTTTCTTGATTGCCAACCATTTAACCCGGCATGTTCTGTTCGTTCTGGTAGGGCAGCCGCCGCCGCGTCTGCCGCCGTTGTTAACATACCATTCATAATAGTTATGACGATGATACGAATTATATATTTCTTTTATTTTTGTGGGCGGCCTAGGATGAAATGGACCTTACGAATTGTGCCAACGGCAACCGTCACCGCCTTGGCAACGCCACAACAAGAAATGATTAGGGAGCTACACCATGTCGCAATTTCAACAAGATATTGATGCTATCGCTACGCTAAAGGCTACTCAGAAAGGAGCGTGGGAAGGAATAAACCCAGACTTTGCTGCCCGCATGAAAGCGCAGAACCGGTTTAAGACCGGGCTGGATATTGCCCGTTATACCGCCGGGATTATGCGCAAGGACATGGCAGAATACGATGCTGATCCTGGCCAGTATACGCAGTCGCTGGGCTGTTGGCATGGTTTTGTAGGCCAGCAAAAAATGCTCTCGGTCAAAAAACATCAGGGCACCACCAGTAAAAGCTATTTGTATTTATCTGGCTGGATGGTGGCGGCCCTACGCTCTGAGTTTGGCCCCCTGCCCGACCAGTCTATGCATGAAAAAACCTCGGTACCGGCACTTATTGAAGAGCTATACACCTTTTTACGCCAAGCCGATGCCCAGGAAATGGGTAAGTTATTTAAACAGCTGGATGCAGCCAGACAACAAGGTGAAGACACCAGTGCTATTCAGGCTCAGATAGACAATTTTGAAACCCACGTAGTGCCAATTATTGCAGACATTGACGCCGGTTTTGGTAATGAAGAAGCCACCTACTTGCTGGCGAAAAAAATGATTGAAGCCGGGGCCTGTTGTATTCAGATAGAAAACCAGGTGTCGGATGCCAAACAATGCGGCCACCAGGACGGTAAAGTCACGGTGCCCCATGAAGACTTCCTGGCCAAAATTAACGCGGTGCGGTACGCCTTTTTGGAGCTGGGTGTAGATGATGGGGTTATTGTGGCACGGACCGACTCGTTGGGTGCAGGCCTGACCCAGAAAATTCCGGTTTCCACTGCGCCAGGCGACTTGGCCGCACAGTACAATGCATTTTTGGCCACCACGGAAGTGAACAGCGCCCAGGACTTAAACGAAGGCGATATGGCCATGAAACTTAACGGCAAGCTGGTTAAACCCACGCGCCTGCCCAATGGTTTGTTTCGCTTTAAAGAAGACACCGGCGCAGCCCGGGTAGTACTTGATTGTATTACCTCGCTACAACATGGCGCCGACCTGCTCTGGATAGAAACAGAAAAGCCCCACGTACGGCAGATTGCCGACATGGTCGATGCAATACGTAAGGTGGTGCCTGATGCCAAGCTGGTATACAACAACTCGCCGTCGTTCAACTGGACGCTCAACTTCCGTCAGCAGGTATTTGACGAGTGGCAGCAGGAAGGCCGCAATGTAGCAGCGTATGATCGCAGTAAGCTGATGTCAGCAGAGTACGACAGCAGTGAACTGGCCCAACTGGCCGACGATAAAATACAAAGCTTCCAGCGCGACGCGGCCCGCGAAGCAGGTATTTTCCATCATCTGATAACCCTGCCCACCTATCATACCGCAGCCTTGTCGACCGACAACCTGGCAAAAGGCTATTTCGGTGCCGAAGGTATGCTGGCCTATGTTAAAGGGGTCCAGCGCAAAGAAATTCGTGAAGGGCTGGCCTGTGTTAAACATCAGGCTATGGCAGGCTCTGATTTGGGTGACACCCACAAGGAATACTTCTCAGGCGAAGCGGCTTTAAAAGCGTCGGGCAAAGATAACACCATGAATCAATTTGATATGTAGGCGGTCATCGCGCTTATAAACGGGCTCCTGCGGGAGCCTTTTTTATTCATGTTATTTATTTAGCTGCATAGGCAAATACCATAGCCATTACGCGCAAAAATCACCCGACATTTTATAATCCTGTTACTATTCAATAATAAGCTTTACTGGCAAGGTGCGTTTTATATGTCAGCATAAGCCATTATAATCCTGCTTCTGAATCTAATAAAAACAAGGCATTACCCTTATGAATATTGCCAAGGTCGATTTGAATTTGCTGGTTTATCTGGATGTCCTGTTACGCGAAGGCAGCGTAACCCGGGCTGCCAATCAGCTAAGTATTACCCAGCCGGCCATGAGCAATGGGCTGAAACGTTTACGTGATTTGTTTAAAGATCCGCTGTTAGTACGCACCAGCGACGGCATGACCCCAACCAAGCGGGCGCTGGAATTGCAACCGGTGATACGCGATGTGCTAAGCCGGCTGGAAAGCTCTATACAACCGGAAACCGACTTTGATCCGGCGAACAGCCGCCGAACCTTTCGTATTATGACCAGCGACTATGCCGAAAGTACCTTGCTGCTGGGCCTGCTTAACGAGCTGGCAGCCCAGGCGCCCAATATCACCCTGGATTTAATTACCCCCAGCGATGTAACCTTCCATGATGTGGAACAGGGTAAAGTGGATATGGCGATTAACCGGTTTGAAGAACTGCCCCTGTCGTTTCACCAAAAAGTTATCTGGTACGACACCTTCAGCTGTGTGCTCAGTGCGCAGCATCCGCTGGTCGATAAATGGGATTTAGACAGTTATCTCAGCTCGCGCCACGTGTGGGTAAGCAAAACCGGCTTCGGTGTGGGCGTGGGTATTGATCCTAACGAAGTACAAAAGCTTGGTTGGGTTGACGCCGAGCTTACCAAACTAGGCAAACAGCGTGATATACGGGTATTTACCCGGCATTATCATGCCGCTTTGCAAATGGCTAAAACCCAGAACCTGATTGCCACCCTGCCAACTAAAGCAGCGCGTTTATTTAGCGATGACAGCCAGGTGGTTCTTAAGGCGCCACCTTTCGATATCCCGCCCATTGCATTGAAAATGGCCTGGAGCGCCCTGCTGCACCATGACGCCGGGCATATTTGGTTACGCCGGTTGATTGGCGAGGTTGCAGCTACCATGAATGGCGAACAAACATTCACCAGCTAAATGGCAAGCATAGCAACCATAAATTAAAAATACGTTTCGTTAGGCTCTACACTTAATTGCATACCAAGGTCAGCAAGTGCGTGCTGACCACGGCCCCACTACGTTATTGCGCGCCGCCCCGGTGGCTGTATAGCGTAGTGGAGCAAATGAACGTGGAGAATAATAATGCAAGGTTATACTGCCCTGGGACGCCTACACGTAGCCCCCATCCTACATACGTTTATTAATGAGCATGTGCTACCCGGAACCGGTTTACAGCCCGCCCGCTTCTGGCAGGCTTTTGAAACCCTCTTAGTAGAGCTGACCCCACAGAATAAACAGTTACTGGCGACCCGCGATACGCTGCAAGCCCGCATCGATGAATACCACCAGCATCAGGGTTCGCTTGAGCCGCAGCAATATCAGGCATTTTTGCGCCAAATTGGTTACCTCACCGAGCAACCTGAACAGGTAACGGTTACCACAACGAATGTAGACCCCGAAATAGCCAGCCTGGCGGGCCCTCAGTTGGTTGTACCAATTAACAACGCACGTTATGCCTTAAATGCGGTTAATGCGCGCTGGGGCAGCCTGTATGATGCCTTTTACGGTACTGATGTAATCAGCCAACAGGGTAGCTTGGCGCCGGGGGCACAGTATAACCGCGAACGTGGTGAGGCGGTGATTACCAAAGCCAAACAGTGGCTGGATGAAGTATTCCCTCTCACCGCCAGCCGCCATGACCAGGTCACAGCCTACGCTATTCGCGGTGGCGCGCTAATTGTAAAATTAGCTGACAGTCGTATTGATAGCCTGCGCAATCCTGCTGCTTTAAAAGGGTTTACCGGCGATGCGGCCCAGCCAGATATATTGGTTTTCTCACATAACGGGTTACACGCGGAACTGCAGTTTGACCGCCGCTCGGCAACTGGTAAAGCTGACCAGGCCGGGCTTAGCGATATTTTACTGGAATCGGCGCTGACCACGATTATGGATTGCGAAGACTCGGTGGCGGCGGTAGATGCGGCCGACAAAACCCGGGTATACCAGAACTGGCTGGGGTTAATGCAAGGCACGTTACAGGTGGAGCTGACCAAACAAGGCCGTCGCCATGTGCGTAAAATGAATCCGGACCGGGTGTATACCTTAGCTTCGGGCGAGGGTGAGCTGACCTTGCCAGGCCGCAGTTTGATGTTTGTGCGTAACGTGGGTCATTTAATGCAAAACGATGCCATGCTATTGGATGGCGAACCGGTATATGAAGGGCTGATGGACGGTATGATTACCGCCACCATTGCCTTACACGATATCAAAGGCAACGGCGCCCTGGGTAACTCGCGTACCGGCAGCGTGTATATTGTAAAGCCAAAAATGCACGGGCCAGAGGAAGTGGCGTTTGCCAATACCCTGTTCAATCGCATAGAAACGCTTATTGGGTTACCTGCCAATACGCTGAAAATGGGCGTAATGGATGAAGAGCGCCGCACCAGTGTTAACCTGAAAGCCTGTATTGCTAATGCTGCCAGCCGTGTCGCGTTTATTAATACCGGCTTTTTGGATCGCACTGGCGATGAAATTCATACCTCTATGCTGGCTGGTGCGTTTGCCCCCAAAGCAGAGCTTAAAAACCGCCCGTGGATTACCGCTTATGAAAAAGCCAATGTGGTAACCGGCCTGCAATGTGGATTGTCGGGCAAAGCCCAGATTGGCAAAGGCATGTGGCCCATTCCTGATCAAATGCAAGCGATGATGGAGGCCAAAATTGGCCACCTGCAGGCCGGGGCGAATACCGCCTGGGTACCGTCACCTACGGCGGCTACGCTGCATGCTTTGCACTACCACCAGACCGATGTATTTAGCTTACACCCGGCACTGCGCAGCCAGGCTTATGACGGCCTTACCGATATCCTTACCCCGCCCCTGTTGGGCAATGCCCCCATGCCGGATGCCCAGGCCATAAGCCGCGAACTGGACAACAATGTTCAGGGTATTTTGGGCTACGTAGTAAGGTGGGTGCACCAGGGCATCGGCTGTTCTAAAGTACCGGATATCAACAATGTCGGGCTAATGGAGGACCGGGCCACCCTGCGTATATCATCTCAGCATATCGCTAACTGGTTAGTCCATGGGGTGGTTACCCGCGACCAGGTAGAGCAGAGCCTGGCAGCCATGGCAGCACTGGTAGATAAACAAAATGCCCACGACCCGGACTACCTTGCGATGACGCCTGACCTGGCCAACTCCATCGGTTTTAATGCTGCCTGTGATTTGATTTTTGAAGGCACCACCCAGCCCAATGGCTACACTGAGCCGCTGCTACATGCACGGCGTCGGCAAATGAAGGCTGAGTTGAACGCTTAATACTGCCTTGCATGCAAAAAAACGCACTTTATTGTGCGTTTTTTATTAGTGCTAACTCCTTATTTTACCTACGTTATAGTCTTTTGTTTGGTATTACAAAATACACCTTTAGAGGCGGCAGTATATTTATACCTGCGGAAAAACTGGCACATTATGAGGTGTTCTGCTTAGCTTTATACAAAGAGTCAGGATGTCAGGCCCGCATTGACCGTAGCACTATGGGTATAAACTGGAATACGTTTTATAGCCCTTAGTGTAATGAATACCGCTGTTAATTTAAGCATACTGGAGTAAGACTTAATGCACAGCGTTATCCCGGGAAAAAAGCATGTAAGCCTGATTAGTACCGCGTGAGCGTAGCGTGGATGTGGTGTGACTTTACTTCAGTAGTATTCTTATGGCTAATAAACAAACGATGATGAGCAACCTGACACGTCGGGTTGGTAAAACCAAGCTGGGAAAGCTGGTTAAAGGCTACCAACAGCTGCGCGAAGCGAATTACATTTCGACTCACTTTGGCAGTTACCTGTCGCCGGTGATGGCCAGCTCGCAGGAGCTGCGCGAAGCGGTTTTTCAAATACGCCACAAAGTGTATTGTGACGAGCTTAAATTTGAGCCTAAAAAACCTGACGGCCTCGAGGTAGACGAGTTTGACGACTTTTCCCGGCACTGCCTGATACGCCATTTAAACAGCGATGAGCTGGCAGGTACAGTACGCATTGTGCGCCCGTTACAAGACAACCAGTTACTGCCAATTGAAAAATACTGTTTGAATTCGATTACCCGGCACGACCTGAACCCGCAAAATTTCGACCGCAAAGATATTTGCGAAATTTCGCGGCTGGCAGTGCCCGCGCAGTTCCGTCGGCGTCAAATGGACCGGTTTGCCGGTGCCGCTACCGGTGTTATTAACCAGCAAGCTTATTCTGAAACCGAACTACGCTGTTTTCCGTTTATTGCCATTGGCTTGTACTTTGCCGCGGCTGCCACTGCCATTGAAAGCAATATTGCCCACGCGTTCGTTATGATGGAGCCGCGTCTGGCACGTAGCATGAGCTTCGTGGGTATTAAGTTTGAGCAAATTGGTCCGGTGGTGGATTACCACGGCAAACGCGCGCCCTATTACATTAACCGGGAACTGTTAATGGATAGCCTGAAACCAGGCTTTGCGGTCATGCTTAATTCAATCAGAGACAGTATTCGCGGCCAGTTGCCCGCGGTAGAAACCTTTTTTGATGAAGAGTTACGCCACCTGGCCAAGCCAATGCCCTTAAGTGCCCTGTAGCCTGGCCAGCTGCCCCCTATTTACGGTCACGTTCCACCTTTACCCACACTACGCCAGCCACCCGTCACCCATAAAAAAAGCGCATTATACAATGCGCTTTTTGATGTTGGAGGGCCAAACACATTCAGCCTATCAGGCATTACACCTTGTAATAGTCTTTGTACCAGGCCACAAAGTTATTAATGCCGGTTTCGATGGTAGTCGTCGGACGATAGCCGGTATCGTTAACCAGTGCTTCTACATCGGCGTAGGTATCTGGTACATCGCCCGGTTGTAGTGGTAACAGCTCTTTTTCAGCTTCTTTACCCAGCGCTTTTTCCAACGTTTCAATGTAGGTAAGCAAATGCACCGGCGTCTGGGCGCCAATGTTATACACCTTCCAGGGTACCTTGCTGCTGCCCGGATTAGGTTTTTCACCTGTCCAGTTAGGATCAGCTTCTGCGGTATTGTCCAGCGTGCGGATGATGCCTTCTACAATGTCATCAATATACGTGAAATCCCGACGGTGGTTACCGTGGTTAAACACTTTAATTGGCTTGTCTTCCATAATGGCTTTGGCAAACAGGAACAGCGCCATATCAGGACGACCCCACGGCCCGTAAACGGTAAAGAAGCGCAGGCCAGTGGTAGGCAGGTTGTACAGGTTGCTATAGGTATGGGCCATCAGCTCATTGGCTTTTTTACTGGCGGCATACAACGACATGGGGTGATCCACGTTGTCTTCTACGGCAAAAGGCATGCTTTCGTTAGCCCCGTATACGGAACTGGACGACGCATAAACCAGGTGTTTAACCTGATTGTGTCGGCACCCTTCCAGAATATTCATAAAACCGACAATATTCGAGTCGATATACGCATGGGGGTTTTCAATAGAATACCGCACCCCGGCCTGGGCAGCTAAGTGCACCACTTTGTCGAACTTTTCTTCGGCAAACAGGGTTTCCATACCGTCACGATCTTCTACCGCCAGCTTAACAAAACGGAATTTGTCAGCACTGGGTAGCGCGTTAATTCGCTCCAGCCGCGCTTCTTTAAGCGTAGGGTCGTAATAGTCGTTCAGGTTATCCAGGCCAACTACTTCGTCGCCACGCTCAAGCAAATACATTGAGACATGCGAACCAATAAAACCCGCCGCTCCGGTAACAAGCACTTTCATTATTTACAAATCCTTATAAGCGAATATCTACGCTTGCTTTATCAAACATATATTTCAAATCAAAAATAACCGAGTCAGGTTTGCACAGGGCCCGTAACTCATCTTTTGACAGTGTTTTAAACTGATGATGCGCTACTGCGCCAATAACCGCGTCGTACTTACCTTCCACCGGCGCGTTCACCAGGTTCAGGCCATACTCATGCAAAACTTCGTCCGGTTCGGCCCATGGGTCGTAAATATCCAGGTTAACGTTGTAATCGCGCAGCTCGGTAGCAATATCGACTACTTTAGTATTCCGGATATCCGGGCAGTTTTCCTTAAATGTGATACCCAACAGCAACACATTTGCCCCATTCACCATAATTTGCTTTTTAAGCATGGTTTTAACCAACCGCGACACCACGTACTCGCCCATTCTGTCGTTAATTCGGCGTCCCGCCAGAATAACATCAGGGTGATGGCCCAACTCTTCTGCTTTATGGGTCAGGTAATAGGGGTCTACGCCAATACAGTGGCCGCCAACTAGACCTGGTCTGAACGGTAAAAAGTTCCACTTGCTGCCAGCCGCTTCCAGCACTTCTTCGGTATCAATACCGGCTTTATCAAAAATCATTGCCAGCTCGTTGATCAGGGCAATGTTAAGGTCGCGCTGGGTGTTTTCAATCACTTTCGCCGCTTCGGCTACTTTGATAGACGACGCCTTATGCGTACCGGCTTTAATTATTTCCTGGTATAGCGCATCGACCTTGTCGGCAATCTCTGGCGTACTGCCCGAGGTGACCTTTACAATCGACTCAAGCCGGTGCGTTTTATCGCCCGGGTTAATCCGCTCGGGGCTATAGCCGGCGAAGAAATCCTGGTTAAAGGTTAAGCCTGACTGCTGCTCAATCAGAGGGATACAGTATTCTTCGGTCGCCCCTGGATACACCGTAGACTCGTAAATAACCACGGTGTTAGGGCTGATCACCTGACCAATCATTTCGCTGGCTTTGTGCAGCGGCGTCATGTCAGGTTGCTTGTTTTTATCAATTGGCGTCGGCACCGTAACAATAATTACGTCGCAATCTGCCAGGGCCGCTTTGTCGGCCGTAAAGCTCAGATGCTGAGCGCCTGTTAGTTCTTCTGAGGACACTTCCAGGGTGTGGTCTTTGCCACTTTGCAGTTCCTGCACGCGGCGGGTATTAATATCAAACCCTACCGTAGCGCGGTACTTACCAAACGCCACGGCCAGCGGTAGCCCCACATAACCTAAGCCGATAACGGCAATTTTTTTAAATTCTACTGACATACAAATACAACGCTCATTATTTTTAATGATGTTTGCACATTTTATTATGCAAGGAAACGATCTTATACACGCTAAGGGTATTTCATTTAGTGCATAGGAATATTATGTTGGCGAGCCAGCGCATAGACATGCTCTACAGGTATAGCATAGGTTATGCCACTAGGCTGGGTGATTGCCGATTCTTTGGTCTGTTGTACAAATACTTTATTTATAACCGCAAATACTTCGCCAGTTTCGGGCAAATACACCGGGCTGCCACTGCTGCCGGGGTACGCCACAATATCCAGCTGATAAACCATGAACGGATTACGCAGGCCCTGCATGAAACGTTCAGAAATTTGCTGACTATTTTTGGCCGCGATAATGGTAGGTGTGTAGGCCGCCACAATCCCTTTATGGGTCGCCGGGTACAGCCCTAACACGCCGCCAATCGGAAAGCCCGTAGCCGCAATATCACTGCCATCAGGTATAATTGCCGCGGGTTGCTGTAAGGCCAGTGCCGGAAGCTTTTCAGCCAACTTTAAAATCGCCAGATCATGGGTAGTATCGGCATAGATTTTTTCGACCGGAATCACTTTACCCTGACGGCCATGGCCGGCAAATACCGCGCGCTGATATTTTATATTGTCGGGCACCGGGGTCGCAATAACATGTTCGTTGGTGACCACATAATGGCCATCGCCAATAACAAACCCGGTGCCTTTAAGCTGATGGCTGACCGTGGCCAGCGGGGCCACCAGGCCCACGCCTACCACAGCAGGTTTGAGTTTTTCGACTTGCGCTACCAGCCCGCTCGCTTGCACCGGGCATAGCAGGCTGATACACCACAGCCATAACCCTGCCAGTTTTCCCACTTTCACCCGTTCGCTCCTGCCTGACTATGCTAATTAGCTACTGCTGTACAACCATTATTTAGTTGCCTCATGTGCCATAGTATGCATGAATAGCGGCCTAATACATACCTAACCGTACTGGTGAAATTCGCCATGCTGGCGATTAATTATCTATACTATCGCCATCGGTTTATTTTAAAGAGATTCAGACGTGTTTGATTACGATGTAGCATTCTCACGCAATATAGGCTGGGTCACCCAACAGGAACAGGCTCAGCTGCGCACCAAACGGGTTGCCATTGCGGGCTGTGGCGGCGTTGGTAGCCTGCATGCCCTGACCTTGGCACGGCTTGGGGTAGGCAATATTAATTTATCGGACTTTGATGAATTTGATGTGCACAATTTTAACCGTCAGGCCGGCGCGTTTATGTCGACGGTGGGAAAAAATAAAATGGACGTGATGACGACCATGGTGCACGACATTAACCCTGAAATAGACATCAGGGAATTCGGTGAAGGGGTAACAGAAGATAATGTGGATGCCTTTTTAGCCGATGTCGACCTTTATATAGACAGCCTGGACTTTTTTGCCCTGGCTGCGCGCAAACTGGTTTTTCAAAAATGTTACGACAAAGGCATTCCGGTAGTTACCGCAGCGCCGCTGGGGATGGGCAGCGCCCTGCTATGCTTTATGCCCGGTAAAATGACGTTTGAAGAGTATTTTCGGTTTGAGGACAAAGCCACCGTGGAAGGCCAGTTAATTCAGTTTTTAATTGGCTTGTCGCCAGCCATGTTACAACGTGGTTACTTAATGGATGAAAGCGCGGTGAGCTTTAAAGAACGCCGGGGGCCGTCGACGCCGATGGCGGTAAACCTGTGCGCGGGAATGGCCGAAACCTATGCGCTTAAAATTTTGCTCAACCGTGGCGCGGTAGAATGCGCCCCCTACGGGCTGCATTTTGATGCGTATCGCAATAAATTTTCGCGCACCCACCTGCCTCGGGGTAACCGCGGCTTAGTGCAACGCCTGAAATTTAAGATAGCGGAACGCATAGTGAGTGATGATTAACCAATTTGGTGTCGAGAAAATTTACACCCGGGTTAAACAAAAGTATAAGAAAACAGAAAAAGCATTCCAAAACATCAAGATAAAAAGTTGGCACCATAACTGCACTATCTCTAGCGTGGCTTAGTTGAGCCCCTCTTATTGGAATATGGAGATGGTTATGAAAATCAAAACATTGGTAAAATCTTTAGCGCTAACTGCAGGTATCGCTGCTTCTTTCTCTAGCTATGCTGACTTCGTAGAATTCACTGTAGACGAAGGAACTGCCTTCGCAGGTGGCTCTACAATCAACGCTGACAAAATCAACGGTGGTTATGTTGAAAACCTGACTTTCGACGGTTCAGGCGGTTTCACTGCTGACGCTTTCGCTACATTCGGTCAGTTCTTCAACAACGGTAGTTCAGTTAAAGGCTCTGGCCTTAACAACTTCTACACTCTGTATGCAACGTTCTCTGCTGAAGGTTCAGTAACTGAAACTGCTCAAGGCTTCAACTTTGTTGGCGACCAAGGCGGCTTCCAGTTCTATCTTGATGCAAGCAACGACACAGACGTAGCAGATTTCTCTGACCTGTCTCTGATGAACACTGCTGATGACATCCTGTTAGGTACTTCAGCTTCTCTGGGTGCTAACCTGGGTTCTTCTACTACAGTTGGCGGCGTAACAACTACATCATTCAACTTCGATTTCTTTGATTTCGAACTGACTGCTGAAGGCGACCAGTACTTCGTAATGCCTCAGCCATTCTCTATGATGGTTAACGTAAACGGCGACTTCGACACATTCGATCCAAGTGGTTCTCAGTCAACTACTGGTGACGTAAGTGCACAGTTCTACGAAGTTCCAGAGCCATCTACTCTAGCTGTACTTGCTCTTGGTCTGTTAGGCCTGGGTGCAACCAGCCGTCGTAAAGCATAATTACTGCTTAGACACAGATTTTGAAAAGGCGACGTAAGTCGCCTTTTTTTATGCCTGCTATATTATTGTCAGCTATTTTTACACCTTCTCTAACCTGCTGTAATTGCTAATAATAAACCACCCATGAGCTTGCCGATTGGGTTGTTTCACGCTCAAAGCCTATATTCACTCCCCCGCATAGCCTATGAATCTACTTGCCTGAGACATGCGTAGTCTTTCTTTTCTTAAACTTTAGGCTTACAGTAAGCCATAAATTTTAAAAAGGTAAAGTAGTTCAGTATGGATAGAATGCTAGTTAAGTCCACCCTCGCAGGTATTGTTTCATTAAGCTTGCTTGCAGGTTGTGGCCAGCCCTCATTAGAGCAGCAAATTCAAAATGCCGAAGATGCCTATAAATCAGAAAATTATCATGAAGCTGCGTTAACTCTTAGAAACGCAGTGCAAGAAGCCCCCAACGACGCCAACGCACGGGTGCTGCTGGCCCAGACATACTATGCATTAGGCGATATGGAAGGCGCGGTTAGCTCATTCGAACGCGCCAGCTCAATGGGTAGCGATATTTCAGATTACGCTGGCGAATATTTTTCTGCGTTGTACTCAAGCTCTGATGTTGACCAGTTCGATACCATTTTAGCTGACCTTGAAGACAATCTTAGCGCTACGGCCAAAGCTAAAGGCCAGGCCATTTCGGCCTTACTGGCAGCGCGCAGCGGAAACTCGCCGAAGGCACGCGCGACGTTAAAAGAAGCGCTACAGGCTGATGACAAAGACATTGCCATGCTTGGCCAGATTATTGAAACCTACCTGATCAAACAGGATACCTCGAACAAAGACGTATTAGCTGACGCCGCGCAAAACTTCAAAGAGAACTGGTTAATCAGCTCGCTGGTAGCTGAAATTGCTTACCGCATGAAAGACTACGACCTGTCGATTGACACCTATAAACGTATGCTGGACGAAAAACCAGCGTATTTGCGGCTTAATTTAAATATCGCTGAAGCATACATTCAAAAGAACGAATTTGAAGAAGCCAAGCCCCACGTTAACGCTATTTTGAAACGGTTTAACGACCAGCCGTTGGCTAATCAGCAAAAAGCGCTGATTGCCGTGTCTGAAGAAGACTTTGCCAAAGCCAACAGTTTAATTGAACGGGCAATTGGTGGCGGGTTAAATTCGCCGCTTACCTCGTATATTGCAGGGTTAACTAACTTTCGCGTAGGCAATTACGAACAGGCTATTCAGCATCTGGCAAAAATTATTAACGATGTGCCAGCCACCCACCCCGCCAAGCAAATGTACGTGGCGGCGAAATTGCAGGTTGGAGCGTCACGCGATGCGTTTAATGTACTGGCCAGCAACCCCGAACTGGTGAAGCAAAACGAAACCCTGGCCGCAGCAACCAGCGTAAAATTGTTGGGTAATGGCGACCGGCGCCAGGCCAGCAGCTTGCTTCGGGATATTGATGAAAGCAAAATTGATGATGATCGCACCCGCCAGCAGTTAGGTGTACTGAAGGTGTTATCTGGCGATACGTCCGGTATGCAACTTATCGAAACCGCCAGTAATGCAATTGTTTCTGAAGCCGGTTCTGGTGATACTTCGCAGTCTAAATTGCTGCTGTTATCGCTAAAAACCTCATCGGGAGAAATTGACGAAGCTCGTTCATTACTTAAGCAATGGATTAACGACGAGCCGGACAATGTACAAAACTACCTTATTTCTGCTGAACTTGAAAAGTATGTGGAAAACTACGACGCCCTGCCCGGCATCTACGACAAAGTATTAAAGCTGGACCCGGAAAATAAGGCCGCTTTGAACAATAAAGCGTTACGGGCTTATAACCTGAAAGATTTTGATATGGCGTTGTCGCTGTTCAATAAGGTACTGGAGCTTGCGCCAAATAACAAAAATGCCATTTTGGGTGCATTCAGAAGTATTCAGGCTAAAGGCAATAACCCACAGCAATTAATTGACTCGTTAAGTAAGCGCGAGAACACCACAGCGTTTTCACGGTTGTATGCTAATTACCTGGCAGCCCAATATACCCAGGTAGTAGAAATTGGTGAGAAAAGCGCCTTTAACGACATTGATACGCCCATGGCGGTTTACCTGATGGGAGATGCCTACCTGAAAACCAACCAGCCGCAAAAAGCAGTAGATTTGCTTCGCAAACTGGTTATTCAGGACCGCACTAACGACACCATGATGATCACGTTAGCCAAAGCTCAGGCAATGACTAACCGCCCTAACGATGCGTTAAAAACTTTGCAGTCAATATCGCAAAACGACCCGGCTATTAAAGATGAAGGTGCGTTTATAAAGGCCCGTATTCAGCTAAGTAAAAATGCTGCAGCCAAAGCGCAAAGTGCCTTGGATGAAGCCAGCGAACAAGCTAAAGGCTCTGCTGAAGGCTTAATGCTGGCAGGCCGGACTAACCTGGCGCTGGGGAATGCGTCAGCGGCGGTAACCCAATTAGCATCCTCTTACGAGAAAAACGCTAACGGTGTAACGGCGCAGTATTACTATCAAGCGTTGAAAGAAACGGATCAGCAAGAAGAAGCGATTAGTATGCTCAAAAAGTACGTGGATTCTACCGGCGGTAACGCTAATGCGCAGATGATGCTGGCCAGCGAACTGGCCAAAGATCGCCCGCAAGAGGCGATTGACTATTATCAGCAAATTCTGCAAAAACAGCCTGAAAACTGGGTAGCCATGAACAATATGGCCTGGTTAATGAGCGAGCAAAACCAGCTTGATGAAGCGCACCAATGGATACGTAAAGCTCTTAAAATCAAGCCGGCAAACCAGACGCTATTATCTACCAAAAGCCAGATAGAAGCCAAAATGTAAAACGGCTTTAAACCCTTGCCACCAGATAGGTGTTAAACACTTATCTGGTGGCTAATAGCTTGCGTAACAAACCAGCCATTATCGATTTTTGCAAAATCCCCCTTTCCCTCGTTCTTTTGCCTTATAACACCATGCTGAAATACGCTATCTGGTATTCGCTTCTTGTTTATACATTTGTTATATCAGCCGCCTTATAAAGCGTATGCCCCCAGGCAACGAAGCTTAGCTGCGGTATTGTTGGGGCTGGCCAGCCCTGTATTGGCAGGTATAGGCTGCGCGCGCAATTTCTCCTTACTCCTTACTGCTGACGTATACCTTTGCCTAGCTATAGCGCCTTTGCCGCTAGCGCTACCGGGTTGAAGAGCAAACCCACCACTTTAATGTGAGCAGTTGCCCCTTTATAAGTATCGACTGCGACCTTTTAAGTATCAGGTAGATAAACCCGCCAAAATACTGGTGTAGACCGCTTACAGCCAGTTTCACTATAATATGCGCATAACATGCCCCTGGCGGCCCCTCAGTAATGTGCTACCGATAATAGAATATATATCCATTGCATGGTGCACCTTTGGACGTGTCAGGCAAATGTAGGTTTATTAAATGCCCTATCAAACAACCCCTCCTTTTATGTAATCACTGGCCTGCCCAAAGGTGATCGTGACGGCCACAACAGTCCCCCAGCCCGCGTTGGTTACTGCTCTTTATAAGCAATCAGGCTCAGCGTTTAGAGTTTACTGTTGCGGCATAGCTAATTAGGAGTGCCAATATCGCAATCCTATATCCTTCCCGTTTCTTCCCTATATCTTCTCTATATCCTTTCTAAATCCTTTCTATATCCTTTATATGGCCTATGCCCAGTACTCACAGCCCTCTCTATGCGCTATGTCCACTTCCCAGGGCCCAGCACCCAGCACCCAGCACCCAGCACCCAGCACCCAGCACCCAGCTAGTCGAATCAAAAGCACTAAGCCAGATCAGTTATTTTAATCTAATCCAGTCAATAAACTTTACACTGGCCCCACGATCGCGGCCCCAGCTCTAGAAATAAAGCTTAATAATCAACAGTATATAAAGTTGGCACTGTTCGTGCTTTATCTATAGCGTGGCTCATTTGGCCATTTCCCTTTTGGATAAATAATAAGTTTATGAAAATCAAGGCCCTGGTTAAATCTTTAGCATTGACTGCTGGTATCGCAGCTTCTTTCTCTAGCTACGCTGACTTCGTAGAATTTAAAGTGGATGAAGGCTCTGCTTTCGCAGGTGGTTCAGTTATCACTGCTAACAAACTTAACGGTGGTTACGTTGAAAACCTGACTTTTGACGGTGCAGGTAACTTCAACGCCGACGCGTTCGCAACATTCGGTCAGTTCTTCAATGCTGGTCGTTCTGTTAAAGGCTCTGGCCTGAACTCGTTCTATACGCTTTATGCTACATTTGATGCCAAAGGCACAGTAACTGAAACCGCGAATGGTTTTAACTTCACCGGTAATGAAGGTGGCTTCCAGTTCTATCTGGATGCTGACAACAACACCGACATCGCGAACTTCTCTGACTTGTCTTTGATGAATACTGCTGATGATATCCTGTTAGGTGGCTCTAGCTCGCTAGGCGCTAACCTGGGCTCTTCGGTAACAGCAAATGGTGTAACTACTACGTCGTTCAACTTTGACTTCTTCAACTTTGAACTGACTGCTGCTGGCGACCAGTACTTCGTATCACCACAGCCATTCTCTATGATGGTTAATGTAAACGGTGACTTCGATACGTTCGACCCAACCGGCAAGCAATCGACTACTGGTGACGTTAGCGCCCAGTTTTACGAAGTGCCAGAACCTTCTACACTGGCAGTGTTAGCCCTTGGCTTACTTGGCCTGGGTGCAACCAGCCGTCGCAAAGCATAATAACCTTTGCTTTAGCGCACACAGTTTTGATTTGAAAAAGGCGACGTAAGTCGCCTTTTTTGTGCCTGTTAGTGTGTAAGCAGGGCAATAAATTTTTTGCCACCTACCCAATAACCTACCTGCTGAACCTATGTTTAGGCGGCGGGTCAATATGCCTAAAAGTACGCCCGGGCAATTGCCGCTAAAACCAGCGTTTATCACGTATAATACGGTCGGGCTGGCGACTGTAAATTATTCTGACACCGTTTAATTGATTGATGCCGATTGCCCCTCGCCTTTTCATTGCATACAAATGTGCTTAAAAAGCCGCGAAGCTTTGGCGCCTCATCCCTTTTCGTGATATTAAAGGGGGTATTATTTTGTACTGGCGTTAGTAGTTATCAAGGACTCCGTCTTGCCTACCATTAGTATTATTATTGCTGCGTATAATGCGGCAGCTTTCATTGATCGGGCTATTCAAAGCGCACTAAACCAGTCGGTATTGCCCCACGAAATTATTGTGGTGAACGACGCATCAACCGACCATACTGCCACCGCATTAGACGCCATCGCCGCTGAGCACAGCAGAGTGAAAGTACATCATTTAGCAACTAATGGCGGGCCTTCCGCAGCGCGTAACAAAGGTTTACAGGTGGCGAGTGGCGAATGGGTGGCGGTGCTGGATGCCGACGATGCTATCGCCGAAACATTTGTGGCCACGGTTACCAAAGCTATTACTACCCATCAGCCTGATATTGTGGCAACCAACTTTTACTGGTTTGATGTGGCGCGCAATACTCATCTTGAAAAAGGGCTTAACCAAACTGAAAACGCCACCACAGTAAGCAAATATCAGTTTGTGAACGGTGCCCGACCATACTCTCAGGAAGCGGATTACGGCTTACTAAAACCGGTGTTCAGACTGGCATTGTTACGCGAACATAATTTGCAGTATTCCACCACCATACGCCACGGTGAAGATTTTATGTTGTTGGCCCAGGTATTATTTTTTGATGCACGCTTTGTGGTGCTTAATGCCCCACTGTATTTATATACCACCCGTGACTCAGGATTGAGCCAAACTATACCTAATTACCCCAAAATGGCGCAAGATACCCTTGGCCTACTGACGTTGCCCTCGGTTAAAAATGATCAAAAACTTATAGCATTGCTTAAACTCAGGGCTAAATCGTTACGCCGTTTGAACGCCCAGATATTGTTTAATCGCCACATAGGACGTCGCGAGCTGGGGACCATCGGGCACCATCTGCTACGCGATGGCGCATATCGCCAATACGCCTTTAAATATGCGGCTAAAAAATTACTCAGGCGCTAACGCTTCAGCAGGCGCCCATTTATAAAAAGCTTCCTCAGCATTACCCAGGAACACACCTTTATGTATACCAGACTAACAAAACTAATTTTATGGCTATTAACTAAATACGTGCATAGCTTCTTTAAGGGCAAAACCGTATATGTGTTTTCTGGCGTAAGACGCAGCGGTAACCATGCTTGCATTAACTGGATGGCCAATGCCGTTATGCAACAAAAAACGGATATGGAACGCCAGGGCTATATGGTATTTCAGTCGCCCTGCGAAACCCTGTTGCACCTTAACGAAGTGAACATTTTCTCGCCCTTCGAGTATGCTGGCTATTTACGTAAAAACCGTCGGCTGATTGAAAAAGCAAGTGTGATTTTTGTATCTGTTGAAGACCTGGTGCCTAACGAACACGCCTGCCTGTATTATCCGAAAGGATCAAAGGTGATTTATATTACCCGCGATATATTATCTACGCTTGCCTCACGTTTAGCCTACAATATTAAGCGCGCCAAAGACGGCATCGACCGGGGCGATATGCATATAGATCAAAACACGTTTAACCTGACCAAGCGTATTCGCACTAAAACCCACGTGTGGGAATTTGATAAATGGTTAAGCGATAGCCAATGGCGCAGCCAGTTTTTAGCCAGGTTTAATCTGCAATATGACATTGAACCGGCCATGAGTACGCAGGGGGGCGGTAGCACCTTTCATGGGCAAAACAAACAAGCCGCCACCAATATGACCGACGCTCAGCGATGGTCGAAGGTGGAATGGTCGCCGCGTATCAAAGAGTTGGTAAAAGCGAACCCTGGCCTGCTGTCAGAAAATGAAAAAGCCTTTACCCAAAGCTGGTGAATAACTAAGCCCGCAAAGGGCGCAATTTATATCAATGCGGCCCGCCGGGTTTAGCCATGGGGTTAAGCGGTGGGCAACAAATAAACAGAGACAAACATTGTAATGAATAACCACAAACCTGCCTTTTTGGTCATCGCTAATTTTTCGAATAACACCGGCTATGCCTGGCACAATATCTATAAATTGATAAAGCACCTGTCGATTAAGGTTACACAAAGCGGCCTGAAACCGATTATCAGCTTTGCCGAGATAGAACCGACTAACGTAGACTACTTCGACCATTTTGAAGAGCAGCTGCAATTAGACGCTGACCTAAGCCAACCGGCGAACCTGGACCGGTTACTGGCCATAGTCAAACAGCACAACGTGAAAACCTTGTATTTAACTGACCAGCGCTCTACCAGTAGCGCGTACGCCAAACTGCGTAAAGCAGGCGTAGAGCATATTATTTCTCATTGCCGTGTTTCGGTAGCAAACCCCTACCGCCCTGCCCCGGAAAACCCGCTTAAGCAAACGGTAAAATGGCTATATAGCCGCATACCCGGCATGACCGTGGATAAAGTTATTTGTGTAAGTGACTTTGTAAAATACCGGCTGCAACACAAAGCAAAAATTCCGGCCAGCAAGTTAATCACGGTGCACAACGGGGTAGATACTAAAAAGTTTTATAGCGAACCGCTGCCTTACAGCCCGGGCGAACCGGTAACCCTGTTCACCAGCGGCCGCGCCACGTCGCACAAAGGCATTAAAGAGCTGATTGAGGCCGTGGCCATAGTAAACGAAACCACTGATATTGCATTTAATGTGCGCTACGCTGGCGATGGCCCAGAGAAAGAACAGTACCAACAGCTGGCACAGAGCCTGGGCGTAGCCAATTTTGCCTTTTTAGGCCAGCTACCCTCAGTGGAAAAGGAAATACACAACGCGCATATTTTAATTATGCCTTCCGCCTGGGGCGATGCGTTTCCCAGTGCTGTAACCGAATCGCTAGCGTCGGGACGGCCTTTAATTACCACCGAAGCCGGTGGCATTCCGGAAATTGTAGGTAAAAAAGGTAATGCGGTTTTGGTGCCACCTGGCAATGCACAGGCCCTAGCCGAAGCAATTAAGCAGTTATTAGAGCAGCCACAACGTTGGAACAATATCGCTGAAGCCGCCCGGGCGCACGTTACTAATACCTACACCACTGAAAATTACTATAATAATGTGTGGCAGGTTATTGCTAATGAGATCATATAGAAGTCTTATAATATCCCTATTAATTAATAAGAGCTTGTTGATTAATAAATTTAGTAAATATATCAAGTACAGGATTCGATAAAGTATTTATGCTTAAAATACGAGATTACAATGCTGATGCGCTGAGGGGTTTAGCTATTGTTTTAGTTATAATACTTCACGTTAGTGCATCCGAAAGGTACTTAGATATAAAGAATACACTAGACCTAATAAATTATTTCTTCACCAATATACGAATTCCATTGTTTACAATAATATCTGGTTACTTCTTCGCTTACTTGCATTTAGAACGAAAAAAACTGAAAGATATTACGATAGCTAAGATTAAAAGAGCTGTCCTTCCAATGTATTTAGTTCTGACTTTAGAAATTATATATTTGATGATATTCAAAAGTAATAACGAATATCAGATTTCAGAATTGTACAAGTATTACATATATTCCTATGACCACTACTGGTTTGTACAGGCTATATTTGCTATTTTTATATTCCATACTTTTACTATTAAAACACTATGTAAAAACCACAAAAGTAGGATTATATTATTTATAGCATCATGTGTTTTGTATATATTTGGGGATAATATAGGAATTGATACTAACTTTTTTTCCCTCGGTGGAGCTATATACCTCTACCCTTATTTTTTAGCGGGTTCATTTGTCCCCTATTTAAAGACTAAATATGAGCAAAAAACAATTAGACGTAACCTACTATTTTTATCTATTTGTCTGCTTCTATTACAGTTATTTTCTTATAAGACACCATTTTCTACATATTTCGACAAACGGACGATCTTAGGCTTGGGAATTGGCTTAGCTTTTTGTTGCTATCTCTTAAATTTAAATTTAAAAAATAAAATATTATCAAAAATAGGAGCTTATTCATTCTCAATCTACATTTTACAGAGTTTTGGAATAAAGTTGTCCACGATAGTATTTTATAAAATTATAAATATACAGAATAGCTGGATATCAATAATATTCGTAACTTTAGGAACGATAGCCTTCGGTATAATGGTGAGCATTGTTATAACTTCTATTTTTAAAAAGGCAAAATATGTACATGATAGAAAAAGAAAAATAAGAGCCATATAAGAATACTTATTTCCCTTTTAATAGTATTTTAAACCTCCCCTAAAATAGCGGCATACCTTTTTAGAGTTCTTCGGCGTAAACTGAGCCAAGAAAGGTGAACTCCTGATGAAAAAGTATCGTTACACAGAGTCACATATCGTGAAGATCTTAAAGGAAGTCGAAGCTGGCAGGATGGTCTAAGAAGTCTGTCGTGAGTACGGTGTTTCAGATGCAACTTATTACAACTGGAAAGCCAAATACGGTGGTATGGAAGCCTCTGATATCAAAAGGTTAAAAGACCTCGAAGACGAAAACCGTCGGCTCAAAGCTATGTTCGCAGAGTTAAGTCTGGAACATAGAATTCTGAAAGATATTGTCGAAAAAAAGCTGTAAAGCCAGCGATCAGACGTGAACTAGTGAATTATGCGCGAGAGCAGAATGGTGCGAGTTTGCGGATGGCTTGTCGCGTAGTTGGCATCAGTGACTCGGTCTATCGGTATCAGCCGGACAAAGCCCGTGATGACAAGGTCATCGCCAAGCTACAGGAAGCTGTTGAACGGTATCCCGCCTACGTATTTAGTAAGCTATGTAAAATCTTAAAACGCTGGCGTCACGGCTGGAACCATAAGCGTGTGTATCGCATTTACTGCGAGCTAAATCTGAATAAACGCCGACGTGGAAAACGACGCCTACCAGGAAGAAAACCAGAGCCTCTGGCGGTTCCTGGCCAAGCCAACCATTGCTATTGCTGGTCCATGGATTTTATGTGCGACAGCCTGCAATGCGGCAGACGCTTCAGAACGTTTAACCTAGTGGATGACTTTAACCGCGAAGCATTAGCCATTGAAATTGATTTAAATCTGCCGTTGCAGCGGGTTGTGCGTTTACTAGAACGCGTTGTCGCCTGGCGGGGTTATCCTGCCAAGCTTAGTATGGATAATGGTCCAGCGTTCATCTCAATAACACTGGCCAGCTGGGCGGAAGAACATTGCATCGCACTGGATTTTATTAAACCAGGTAAGCCCACACAAAACCCTTACATCGAGCGTTTTGACCAGACTTACCGCGACGAAATACTCAATATGTATGTCTTCAGAACACTCAATGAAGTGCGTGAACTAACGGATAACTGGATGACGGAATACAACAAAGAGCGCCCCCATGATGCGCTTAATGATCTGACACCATGGGAATATTTAACCAAACATGAACTGACCGAAAGCTCTAATTATAGGTGCAACTAATTAGGGGAGGTTTACAGTATTGGTAAAATAAACTCATTTCATAACCCGAACACGGGGTGAAACCCACGGCGCACTAAGTGTATACTTAAGCACAGGTACATTACGAAGATATTTACCCATAAGATAACAACTAATTATTACTATTAGGACTTCAAAGGCAACTATGCCTGGAAAACTTATATCAGTAATTTTTAGGAACCCTTCGAAGTAATAAAGCGCCGGTCTGTGCATTAGATATATATAGACAGTCGCGCCCCCGATAGAGGTCAATATACTAGCAATACTAAATTTAGTTAAATAGGCTGATAGGCCTGCCACAGAGTATATGCCTAATATACTTACGCAAAAAAAATAGAGAGGGAATATAGTTGATGGAACTCTTAATCCTAACCACGCCAAGACGAAGTAAATTATAAAAGATAAAGGAAAAATGTTCTTCGCACTACTAACGGATTTACTTATAAATTCGGGCAGTTTTAAACCAATCCAAAAAAAGGGAAATAGCTTTATAAATTTATCCGTGAACCCAACATTACCTGATATATTTATATCTGCTAAGAAATACAACAAGGAAAAGATAAGAATTATAGGCGTAAAGCTAATGCCTCTAATAACTCTAGCTAAAACAAAAGAAATAGCTAAGGCGTAAATAAACCATAAAGTGGGGAGAGGTTGCCAGAATACTTGCCAAAGATTATTAAAGTGGTAAAGAACTCTCTCGCGATCTGCGAATATATATAAAAATATTGTTAATATTGTAGACCATATCACATATAAGTAGATCATATTACCTACTTTATTGAATAGAAATCTTTTTAGTTCATATTTATAAATCGCATTATAGGAAAAATATCCAGAAACGAGAAAAAACAACGGCATTCTTAAGTAACTAAAAATCCAGTGAAAGCCATTAGCATGCCAGCTTACTAACAAAATTATACTAAATGCTTTAGCAATATCTGCCCAACCAACTCTAACTTCTTTTTCCACTTAGGTTACCATTAAAAGATTAACTTTATAAAAATGTCACGATTTTATACTAAATATAGATAAACTTCTTCCTACAAAATAGGAATAAGAGATAAATATGGCTTTGTGAAAGTTTTTAAATTTAAGAGAAATATTGTTGTTTGATAGAAAGGCAAGTAATAGCACTAATAGTACTATGGCGCTGAAAAAACAACTGCTATAACTTTTTACTACTAGCCCTAGCCCGAATAGAACATGTAATATAATAAAAGCTATTGTTGCTATAGCTACCTTTGACTTTAGAATAGATCGAATGCTAACAAAGTCAGATTTTCCATGCCAACGTTCACGCTTAATAAAACCGCCAATAGTTTTTGGATAGCCTTCGTGGTAAACATAAAAATTACTATCTAATTTTGGAGGGAATCCGATATTGCTACATTTCGAAGAAAAGTCGACATCTTCCCCGGTTTCTAAATTTTCGGAAAACCCCCCAATTTTTAGGTATAGCGCTTTATCTATTAATATATTCCCACCACATATATAAGTGTGTGATTTCTCATAAATACCGCTAAACCAGATAGTTTCTATCCAAGATGGAACCTTTGAAATGTGGTAGTAATCTCCAGTTATAAACGATTCACCGGTTACACTATATTCATTGTATTTAGCAACAACAGCATTAGCCCACTCTTTAGTTACCAGAACATCTGAATCCAGGAAAGCTAGAACTTCTCCTTTCGCCTGGCCTACACCAATATTTCTAGCTACTGAAGGCCTAAGCTTATTCTTCGTATAAATTTCTGTACATTTGTACTTACTAATTATTTCAGAAGAGTTATCATTGGAGCCATTATTTACGACTAAAACTTCGTAATTAAAATCAATTTCAGGAAAACATTGACGTAAGGAGCTCAAAAGTCCCTCTAAATAATTTGCATCATTGTGAGCAGGTATTACTATCGATATATTCGTCATTTTAATCTATTTATCATTCTGGCATACGACACAAATCAGTATAGTAAGCAACTAATGGGTTATTATTTATATCCGCCCAGCTTGGTTTGGTATTGGTGATAACTATTTCATCGACATACATATGTTGCTTCTGTATAGCCCCTCCATTCCAATAGGTGAAAAGAAGGGCTCTATGAGCATAATCATCCGGGGTTTTTAGCGTTTTTCTATCAGTTATATGTGCTATTTGTTTACCATCTTTCCATATGTGGACTTCAGCTAGTCCCCCTTCGATTTTCGGCACACTATCAAAAGTTATCGACATTTGATAATTCTCCCATCGCTCCTTTTGTATCCCATCCTTCGGTACACCTACATCTGACCACTTTTGCTGGCCTTCATAGATCCATCTGAACGGAGCAAAGCTTTCTTTCATGTTAACATACAGGTCATTAAATCCGTGATTTTCGTGATCAGGACCTCTAGTAGCAATTCTTAAAAATTTAAGCCTTTTACCACCTTTATGGGCATGCGGGTCAAAGTCCTCGGGAACATAGATATGTGCGCTAAACCACACCGTATCGCCCTTATAGAGCTTCTCTTTAAAGTTCCATTCACCGCCCCAGCGGCCATAACCTGTTTGGTTTTTGTTAATCCAGATTTTAGCGGCTTTACCTTTTAAGTTCGGTTCTTCTACAACTTCAGTTTGTCCCGCCCCCCCCCAGAATCCTGAGGAACCTAGCGCCTTCTCTCCAACTTCAAAAGCTTCAAAACCAGACCTAATAGTCCATTCCTCTGCATACGCTTCGGGTAACGACAATATTAATACGAATACAGTTAGCAACGCTTTGATTTTATGTCTCATTATTCACCTGACTTTTCAAAACTGAATTTTTTAAACTTTGTTGAAGAGCGAAACCTATCCATAAAAATGGATAATAAGCTATTGTCACGAATTGTCCCGCTACTACAAAACCTATGATACCTATTTTTAGGCCTTTCCATATATTATATAAATATAGGTGATCTTTGGTATGTTGACTAACTTTCATAGGGTATCTCTTAATGAGTGTACTTATGATAATAAATACAAATAGTAAAAGCCCGGTAAAGCCAGCATCTGTCCCTACCTGAATAAATATATTGTGAGGTAGCTGAGCGCGCTTATAAAGTATATCTTCAGGATAGTAAGTTTGAAAATACGGCTGGAAGTTAAAAAATCCAACACCGAGCGCGGGATGTTCCTTCATCATCTCCCAACCGTTTTTCCAATAAAGTTGGCGCTGCATTGATGTTTTATCTTCACCTATCGTGGTATAACGATCTTTCTGTTCCTCAGGTAACAACTGAAAACCAATAACTCCAACAATCGATATTCCGATTAAAAATTTCGGACTAAAAATCTTCTTATAAAACATAATTAATAGCTGGAGCAAAAGTGCAAGTTGGGCACCTCGACTACTACTACCTAATATAGTCAAAATTGGACTTATCACGGTTATTAGTAAAATAAGCTTTTCCCACTTACTTACATCGTGTCTAACAGCCATATAAAAGTAAAAAGCTAATGGGAATAATATCAGCATTAGAACTGCTAATTCACCAGAATTCTGAAAATAACCTGAAGGGCCCATTAACCCCCAAGATGTAAAGCTAAATCCCCGCATAGCCCAATTTCTGGCTGTCCCAAAAGCAATTTTGGCACAACACAGAAAAAACAATAAAAAGAATATATAAAACCGCTCCTTTGTAGAAACGATTGTAGTTATCAAAAATATGATCACTACCCATTGGGCTATTGATATATAGTTTTCTAAAGCCCAGCTTTGGTTGAATGCAACTAATATAGAAAAATTTATAACAACAAAGAAAAGCAGGACTATAGAATATGAACCGCTTAATCTAAATTTTGCATCTTTATCTACGAATAAAGAAAAAAAGCTGCACATGATGAAAACTTGGGCCCATGGCAATATATCTATTATTGGAAATATTTCTTGCGGTCTAAAATATTCCACAAATAAATACATACAAATACACTTAAACGCAAATGATTCGGTTTTAAAGTGCGTCCATAAATTTTTGACTTTAAGAAATATAAAGTCTGTGTCCTTTAGGGGTTGCGTTTGCGTTTTCATTTTACTTCTGAATAGCCTGAATTAATGAAAGGGTGGCATGTTCAATTTGCTGCATGCATTTATCAAAAAATACCTGGTTGGTATTAAATGGGTCGTGCAGATATACCGTTGGTGGCTGAGCGAACAGGCCTAGCAATACTTTCTTCTGTTGAGGGTACAGTGCATTGAGCTCCTGCAAATGGGCAGGCTCCATAACAATCAACAAGTCATTTGGCTGGGGCACATAGTCGCTCATTTTTGCCGAGCGGTGTTCAGTTAAGGGATAATTGTGGCGTTTTGCATAATCCAGTGTTTTCGCAAAAGCCTCATCGTTCCCCCGGCAATGTAAGCCAAAGGAGATGGCCGGAAAGCCCGCTTTAATAGCTACGGCTTCGCCAAAGGGGCTTCGGCAAATATTTCCACTGCATATATAAATAAGCCGCTGTGCGCCCTTTACCTGCTTTTTATTGGCACTAGCGTAAACACCTAGCTTATTTTGCATATTAAATTTTATATAACGCGCCAAGCCTCTTTTCGAGCCATACGTGTCTGCTATGTACTGGTTGTAATTCAAGCGCCGGGCTCCCTGTTTGTATCGTGTCCTGGGTAATGACTGTCGGCAGATTTATACAGTGCGGCATAGGCTGCTACCATTGCCTGTTGCGAAAACGCACTACTAACCCGCTCAATGGCCTGCTGATTTACGGCCCCGGGCTGATAGCTTTCAATATTATGGATAATAGCGTGGGCCAGCGCACTGGCGTCTATCTCTACCAGCGTGGCCTGTGCCTGGTTTTGAATTATTTCCTGCGGGCCGCCGCATTTAGTGGCAATTACCGGTAGGCCGCTGGCCATGGCCTCGATAGTGCTAATAGAAAAGCCTTCTGCATCCGACGACAATATAAAACCGTCGAGGTTTTGCAAATACTCTGCCGTGTCGTCAATAAACCCGATAAAATGTATATTGGTTACGCCCAATTTTTGCATTTGTTCGTCTAAATGCACTTTTAGCGAGGCTTTCGGGTCGCCGGCTATAACCACCGCCAGCTTCGCGCCTTGGGCAGGTAGTGCGGCGTTGGCTTGCGCAACAGCCGCTACCAGTAAGTCGTAACGTTTAGACTTGCGCACATTACCCAGCGCCCCTAATAGGTAGGTATCCGGGTCAAGGTTTAATGCCTGTTTTAACCGGTTCACCCGCTGCGGCTTATAACTGGCCACGTCAATACCGTTATAAATGACACTGGTGCGCTCAGGCACCAGTAGTTTGTGTTCCTGAATTTTATGCTGTAACGAGCGACTTACCGCAACAAAGCGGGCAATCCCATTACGCATAAACCACAGTTTTAAGCCTTTAAAGCGCTCATTGGGCGATACATCTACCATGCCATGGTAAGTTGCTATGACGGGCGTGCGGGTAATTAACCCCACAATGCTGGCATATACATTAGACCCCAATAAATGTGACTGTATCAGCCCGATATTATGCTTTTTAATCAGCTGACATAACTGGCGAATAAACCCCACGTTAAAACTGCCTTTAGAGTCGATGATTACCGGCTCTATGCCGCGTTTACGTAAGGTATTTGCGACATAGCCTTCACCGCGTATAACAGCGATAGAGTCGGTAGTCTGGCTGCGGATTTTGTCGGCAAGGGTAATAAACACGTCTTCAGCCCCTCCCGGGCCGGTCGTGTCTATCAAGTGCAATATTTTATAAGTCATAATGGCGTGAAAGGCCTAAGCCAGCAACTTCCTAATGTTTTACTACTAACGCTAAGGATAACAAGCAATATCCTTGCTGCATACTGAACATTTCATTCGTAATGGGTTAATTACAACCCCTATCGGCGGCAGTATTGTACCCTGGCGAATTACCGGTATAGCGGCGCGTAAACAGGTTCGCCTGTGCGCGGCTAGCGGTAACCGCGAATGATACGGGCTTAACCGGCTAACGGCTTACAAAAAATCATATAAAAGTGTTAAAAAATACCGTCGCCGGGCCCGGTGATGTAAAATGCGCAGATTACACGTTACTCTATTCACATTGTGGTACAACAAGGAACTGTGCACGTATGTCAAAACGCCGATTGCTGTTACATATAGGCGCCCCCAAAACGGGAACAACATCGCTGCAATCCATATTGCTAAAGCACCAGCAGGCTATCCGAAAACAGGGCATTAACCCGTTGTTTTTAAATACCGCTGCCAGCCAGGAATTTGCCGAGTTGTTTGGCAGTTTCGAGGCGAATCATTTTACCCGGGCTCAACATTTACATTCGCTGCATCAGGCAATTAAATATTACCTGCCGTTTGTGTTTAAGCTTAATGCCAAGCTTTTTTATAATGCGCGGCGTTACAACACCACGGTGATCTCCAGCGAACACTTGTTTTTGCGCCTTACTTCGCAGCGTGAAATAAACCACTTTGTGCAGTTTATGCAGCGCTTCTTTACCCATATTGAGGTGGTTATTTACCATCGCAGTGTGGATAGCCTGAAAAAAAGCCTGTATTGGGAATATTTAAAAGTAGGCGGGCGGGCAAAGTTTGACCGCTTTACCGAAAAAAACCATAAACCGCAGCATGACTGTGATTGGGCCGTAAATGCATGGGGCAACGCGGTGGGCCAGCAGGCTGTTATGGTACGCCAGTACGAGCAAACCCCCGATGTAGTTGACGACTTTTTAACACAGGTATTAGGGCTACCGCCCAATGCGTTTTATACCCCGGCGGCGCCGGGTAAAAAGCGTGAAAATACCTCGCCGTCGTTTGATAAGTTTGAAGAGTTACGCCAGTACAATCTTGAGCATCGGGATGTGGCTGCGGATGGCACAATGTGCCAGCAAGCGCGTCAGGCACGCCGGGACTTTGTAAAAACACTATAAGCGCATAACCCCGGGGCGGTTCAGGCGTTACATTACGTGCGGTGGCTTAGCCAAACATTTGCCCCGCACGCAGGTTAATGAGCTTAGCCAGCGGGCCATGTGCGTGTAATAATAGCGTTTAAAGATTGTGGGCCGCAGCCAAAGCAACATGCCGCAACGCCCCTACAGGCAGGCGTATACTTTATGGCCACCAACCACGTAGGCGGTTAGCATTATGCTGGCTTCCTCATTTTAATTTGTATACCGGGTAAACTAGCTACCTGACGACTGACCGGAAAATGTAGTAAAGCCATGGAAAAAACAGCGGTTTTGATTTTTGATGCAGCCCAGCGCAGCGCGCTGGCCGCCACCCGGGCGTTGGGTAAACGCAGTGACATTGTGGTCTTTACCACCGACTGCACCATTCAGGCATTGGCCGGGTGTTCACGTTATAGCAGTCAGTATTTACAGTGCCCTAATCCAAACCAGAACAGTGCAGCGTTTGTGGCCTGGGTGGCTGAAACCATTACCCGGTATAATATCGACTTTTTATTGCCGGTTACCGAAGTAACCAGCCGTACTCTGGTGGAACATAAACAGCAGTTGCCGCCGTGCAAATTACCGTTTGCAGACCATCAAACCCTGCTGGATTTAAGCAATAAAACCGCCCTTACCCAGTTAGCCCACACCTTAAACGTACCGGTACCGGCTTCACAGTACTGTGAAACCCCAGACCAGATAGACTGGGACGCCGTACAGTTTCCGTGTGTGTTAAAACCGGCGTTATCTAAGGTGTTGGTGAACAATGTGTGGTTAGTTACCCAGGTGCATATAGTGCATTCACGTACCGAAATGGCCCACCTGCTAACCGAAAAAGACTACTTCACCGCTCACCCGTTCATGGTGCAACAATACATTGATGGCCAGGGCGCGGGAATATTCTGTTATTACCAGCATGGCCAGGCTAAAGCCTTTTTTGCCCATAAGCGCCTGCGTGAAAAGCCGCCATCGGGCGGGGTAAGCGTATTAAGCGAAAGCGCGGCGGTAAACCCGTTAATGAAGCAACACGCGCAGGCATTGCTTACTGCGGTGAACTGGCACGGTGCCGCCATGGTAGAGTTTAAAATTGCCAGCGACGGCACCCCATACCTGATGGAAATTAATACCCGGTTGTGGGGCTCTTTGCAGCTGTCTATTGATGCCGGGGTGAATTTTCCGGCGTTGTTGTTTGATGGTGAGTACCGCACGCTTACCGAACAGCCCGGCTTTACCCACGGGGTACAGCTGCGCTGGTTACTGGGCGATGTAGATAACCTGTATTTACAGCTAAAAGACAAGCAAACCGGTATAGGCGGTAAACTGGCAGCAGTGGGCCATTTCTTGCTCCCTAAATTTAGCGGGCGTCGGCATGAAGTAAACCGGCTGGACGATATGGGCCCGTTTTGGTTTGAATTAAAAAACTATTTTTAAGTGGTAGCGATAATTTATGATTAAGCCGTTGGTAAAATCTGTGTGGCAAACCCTGGCAGGCACCGTGGGCTGGTATAAGGTTAAGCGGGGCGACAAAAAACTGATTGTGCTGATGTACCATCGGGTACTGCCCACCACTGATCCACGCTATCAGTTTGAAGAGCCGGGTATGGTGGTATCAGACACCACGTTTGCCATGCATATGCAGGTGCTCAGCGAAGAAAATATCAATGTGATGACAGTTTCACAGTGGTCTGCCCTGCCCGCTGATCAGCGCCCGCAGCTAACCGTAGCCATAACCTTTGATGATGGCTGGCTGGATAACTACGAATATGCCTTTCCGGTGCTAAAACGCTATAACTTCGCCAGTACCCTTTATGTGGTAAGCGACTTTATGGATATGCCCGCCCCCTTCTGGCCAAACAAAGTATTACGTTTACTGCTTACCCCCGGGCTTCAGCAAACCGAAGCCTGGCAACCGCTGCTAGCCTTAACCGGCACCTTACCCCCGCTGCCGCTTACCCGCGACCAGGGCGCGGCGGTAATCGACCATTTAAAACAGCACGGTGATGACACAATTTACGCCGCGTTGGCGCCGTTAAGCGATGTTCTGGCCAGCCACACGCAAACCGAAATGATTAACCAGCAACAGTTGCACGATGCCCTCACCAATTACGGGGTAGAGCTGGGGTGTCATACCCGGCGGCATTATCGGTTGGTCGAAGGGCTATCTGAAACGTTACTACAAGAAGAAATTGTGCAAAGTAAGCAATTACTGGAGGCAGCGAACAATCAGCGGGTAGCATCGTTCTGTTTTCCAAACGGGGATTTTTCGCCCGCAGCGCATAAGTTAGTAAGCGAGCACTACGACTGTGCGGTCACTACCAAGCGTGGTATTAACACCGCGGCCAATTTACAAACCAGTAAGTTGCTGCGAATAGGGGTACATAACGACATCAGCAATACCCCAATGAAATTCAGGGCAAAACTATCAGGCGCGCGTTAGCCGCATGGCACCTTTGTAACCTGCCCGGCGGTTTAAATACCGGTCTTCTACCAGGCCGTGTTAACGACCGCCGGCAATACCTCAATGAAATTCGGGGCAAAACTATCAGGCGCGCGGTCGTCACGTGGCGCCCTTGTTAACCTACCCGGCGGCTTGAATAGCGGTCTTCAACCAGGCTGGGTTAACGGCTGCCGGCAATGCGCTGTTTTAACTTTT
This sequence comes from Alteromonas indica, assembly GCA_003056425.1. GTDB lineage: Bacteria > Pseudomonadota > Gammaproteobacteria > Enterobacterales > Alteromonadaceae > Alteromonas > Alteromonas indica. The sequence continues at coordinate 104,791 of PYVY01000002.1, read as the reverse complement.
GATAGTTTTTGCGGCCCAGCAATACCGAAGCGATATCGCCCACATAAAACACCCCATGTTGCAGGCAGTCTTTGTACGCGGTCAGAATATTCTTGCGGTTACCTTCGTGCTCGGCAATATCCAGCAATAAGCGATAGTGGGTTTTATAAAACAGGTTGCGCTGCGCGGCAGGTAACCCAGCAATTTCAGGCGCAAACTTTGTAAAATACATTTGTTTTGCTGCACGAAAATTGCGGTAGTCTGGAATGTTACTGGTGGCGTTGCTTTTTTTTATCACCAGCACCTGGTCCAGGTTGCCTATCTGGTATTGGCGCAGTACACACAATACAAACTCCAGGTCCTGGTGGCGCCGAAACGCAGTATCAAAACGCAGCCCCTGGTCAAACACCTTGCGGCTAAAAAACAGGTTGCTGCCAGTGCCTATGCACATTTCATCGGTTAATACCCGCGCTGCGGTAATCGGCTGATGCATAGCCACCGTGGAAATATGGGTGGCAGAATAGTGAACCTCTACCCCTACACATACCCCCGCCAATGCCGGATTGTCGGTTAAATAGCGTACCGACTCAGCAATGCGTTCGGGCAAATACACATCGTCATCATCCAAAAAGCAAATGTATTGCCCTTTAGCGGCGTCAATGCCGGTGTTTCTGGCCACCGCGCCGTTACTATTGTGCTGATGCGGCACATAGCGTATCCGGCTATCGTTAAGGGCTGCTAAAGCGGCTTGGGTTTGCTGTTGGGCTGGGCTGCCCTGGCCGTTGTCGTCTACTACAATAACCTCAACCTGGGCATGCGTTTGCGTTAGTACACTTTGCGCCGCAATTGCTACGGTATCGGCACCTTTGTAGGTAGTGATTATGGCCGTAACCAGGGCCGAATCAGGAGAGGTGTTTAGGTGCATAATCCAGCTTATTGGTTAAGCGCCGACAAATATACGTCCAGGCGGTTCTCAGCTCAGTTTTGGTCATGGCCCAGCGCTGATGACGCATGCAATAAAACCAGTATTTGGCAGTACGTAAGCGCCGGCCGGGGCTGAAAAACACCCGCTTGGCGTAAAAGGCACCACGGCCTATATCATACGAGTGCATTAAGGAATGATACTCTGCCTGTGTTTTGCGGCCATGATGATGCGATACAACAATTTCCGGGGCGTACTTGCCAGTGGCGCCCAGCCGCTGACATTCGGTAAGCAAGTCGGTATCTTCAGCCGCCTTGAAGGGCGAGCCCGCCCCCAGGTTTGGATCAAACCCATCGGCGCGAATCAACAGTTCACGTTTAAACGCAAAATTAGCCCCGTGTATCACCCCGGCCCGCATATAAGAGGTCGGTGTAAAGAACTCGGTAGTGGTCGAGAACTGCACCGTTAACTCCAGGTCGGTTGGGTCGTGTAACAGTACCCGACCGCCCACAAAGCCAATGTCGTGCTGCTCAAAGTTGTTTACTATCTGGGTTAGGTAGTCGGCCTGGGGATAGCAGTCATCATCGGTATACGCCACAATAGGGTACTGGGTGGCGGCCAGTCCACAGTTACGCGCATAGCCCAGCCCCTGGCGTTTCTCGGTGACCAGTTTAATCGGCAAGCCGGTAGCCTGCTTAACCTCTTGCACTACCTGCTGGGTATGGTCAGAGCTGTTGTTATCTACCAGCACCAGCTCCCAGTCATGCGCAAACTCAATGCGCGTAAAAGACTCTAAGCATAATTTTAAGGCTTGCGCCCGGTTGTACGTACAAATAACCACGGAAATCATATATGCATTATGCCTGCTGTGCGTCTTCTTCTTTGCCGTACACCAGCTCTTTAAAGTATGCCGAACTTTCCAGTAGCTGATTGTAGGTGCCCTGCTCGGTAATGTTACCGTCAGCCAAAATAAATATATTGTCACAGTGTTCTACTGTCGACAGTCTGTGAGCAATCATAATCACCGTCATCGACTTCGATAACTTGCGAATTTCCGCCAGGATGTTCCGTTCGGTAATGTTATCCAAGGCACTGGTGGCTTCGTCCATAATCAATACACTGGGGTTCTTATACAATGCACGGGCTATGGCCAAACGCTGCTTTTGCCCGCCTGATAATAAGTCGCCATTTTCGCCTACCACAGTGTCGTAGCCGTCACTTAAGCCCTCAATAAAGCCGTCAATATTGGCTTTTTGCGCTGCCGACTTCACCCGCTCCAGATCTATCTCGTCATCGGGAATACCAAAGGTAATGTTTTTAGCCACCGACTCGTTTATCAAAAAGACATTTTGTGGCACGTAGCCAATATTGCGTTGCCAGGCTTTTACGTTGTCGTTGGTCAGCGGCTGACCATCGAGCAAAATTTCCCCTTGCTTGTGCGATATCAATCCACACACCAGGTTGGCAATGGTTGATTTACCCGCCCCCGATGCTCCAACAAATGCCACCAGGCTGTTCGCCTCTATGGTCATGGTCAGGTCTTTAATGGCTGGTTGCGCTTCACCCGGATAGGCGTAAACCACATTATTCATTTCAAAACGCTGTTTGAACGGCAAGCGTTCACCGCTCAGGCTACTGTTGAGTTCACTATCTGGTACCGCGTCTTTGGCAGCATCAATAAATTCATCGCGCACACGGTTAACCACTTTGCCGTGGGTACGTAGCATAGTAAGCGACTTATAAATAGTTTGCGCAGCTGGCAGAATTTTATAACCCGCCATGGCATAAAAACTTAAGGTTTGCACAATCGAGGTGTTCGACCCTTCGGTAATCAGCAAAAATAGCGCTAATCCAACAATGGCCAAAAATATAATGGTTTCTACAATAAAGCGCGGTAAATCACCGGCCAGCGCCACATAAGAGTTAGCGCGCAAGCCCATACGGGTGGTATCGTCCAGTTGTTCTTCGTACCACTTTTCAACATGCAGCAATTTAACGTCACGAATACCTTTAATACTTTCTTGCAGTATTTCCAGCTTCTTCTGGTTAACGTAAGTGGTGATTTCGCCCGCTTCCACCGTCTTTTTACGTACGGTAAAGAATATCACCACATACACTGCGCTTACGATAATCGCGGTGATGATAGATAGCACCGGATCAACCACAAACAGCGTTAAAATAATGAGGCTAACAATGAAGAACTGCGAAATAAGCTGCATTAATGGCTGCAACACCATGTAGATCATGCGCGGAATCTGGTTGCCAATTTTTGAAATCATATGGCTGCCGCTGTTCTTCATAAAATAGATGAACTGGTTCGACATATATTGATTGAACAAGCGGCGCTGAAGCTGGGCACCGGTATCTACGGTTACCCGGTAGGAAAACCACAGTACCACTGCCGACAACAGGTTACCGAAGAAAATCACCACACACACCAGCGCCGAATAGAAAATCAGAAACTCGTAATAACTTTCCGCCGGCGACAGCGCATATACCGTGGCAAAGGCTTCACTGGTTTCAAGAATTTCGGGGGTGGATATCAGTGCGATAAACGGCGCTATACTGCCTATCGTTGCAATTTGCGCAATCGCTGAAATAAGAAACAGTACCTGCAGAATATAAATTCTGCGTTTCTGTTGCTTATTCAACATGGAAAATAACGCTTTAATATTGTCGAGCATAATCTCTACGTTCTCTTTATTGTAGACTGCCTGGCAAGCCTGGGATAAATGTATTCAAAACCATTAACCACGTGGCTACGCGGTCTTTTTATGTTTTCTATCAAAATGATAAAGCCGCCGGGCCAGGCTGGTAAGTTGTTTGCCAGAACGGATATCTAATCCTGTTGGCTCGGCGCTGTAACCAAACTGGGTAAAGTCAGTGGCATAAAACTGCTGTACCCGTTCAATACTATTGGCGTTCCACTGAAGGTGACGCTTTTTACTGATTTTCGTATTGGGTACCGCTGGCAGTAACTGCCCGGTTAATCCCAACCGCTTAGATATTGCCTGGGACGCCTCGTTAAGGCCGTCTTCAAATTTAAATATGTCCACCTCAGGCGCGACAAAATAACTTTGTGGGCGCAAGTGGTTATCCAGCATATGGGGTGTGCTACGCGCCTTGTCCAACGCATAGGCCACCCACTCCGGAAACAGGCTTTCCGGGTTTGCATGGCCTGCCAGCAGGCCCAAATCCAGCCGGTATTTATATTCACTTTCCAACCGTTTAAAAGGATTACGCACTACCGCAAAGCTATAATCTATGGCCATCTGCGGGCCTAGCAGACCCACAATGGTCTGGTAGCAAATGTGTTGCGGTGTAGCGGTCATATCCGGCAATGGCTGCGGGCTGAAAAGCATTCTGGTACACCCGGCAAAATCAAATAACCAGTCGTCTATCGAACTTCCCCCGGTTTTGGGAATGTGCACAAATACCACGTTCTTTTGTTCTAACTGAAAAACCGGCATAGCATCCTCGAAATAATAACAATCACGTCATCACGCTGATTAGCGCAGCGATGATAGCATTTTCTCTATATTCATAATATTGATACCGGCCGTATGATTGGCCAGTACATGCTTGCGGGCTGCCTGGCCAATCGCAAAGGCTACCGCCGGGTTATCAATAACAAACTGCATTTGCGCGGTCATTTCGTCAATGTCGTGCTCGTCGACCATAAAACCGGTTTGCTGATGGGTAATAACATCATTTATGCCAGCATGGCGGGTAGCAATGGTAGGCAAGCCCAATAACATGGCTTCGAGTACCGACACCGGCGTTCCTTCATGGTCACCATTGGGCGCAACCACTGAATGCTGTAAAAAACAGTCGCTTTGCTGGAGCTTTTCAATAACGTAGTCGTGCCCCTGCGCGCCGTGAAATATCACTTGCTGGGCCAAACCGTATTGTTTCACATACTCTTCGCAAGGTGCCATAAGGGGGCCGTCGCCAATAATATGCAGGCGAGCATCGGCAGTGCTACGTAATATACGATGAAATGCCTGCAAGGAAACCAACGGCGCCTTTTTCGGGGTTAGCCTGCCCACAATAATAAAGTCGCGTACCTGAGTGGTTTGGCCGGTACGTTCCAGCGTATCACTGATATCCGCGCCACAAGGATTAACCGTTATTTTATGCGCCGGGCAACCCAGCGACTCTAGCTGCGCCTGCATATGCCGCGACACGGCAATAATGTGCGCGGCTTGGTCGAACAGGCGGGTATACGCTTGCCCATACTGTGCCAGCATCTCATCGGCGTAGGCATCCCAGCCATGAAAATGCGCCACCAGTTTAACCTTAGCCAAACGGCAGGCTTCCATCACCTCGACGGCGGTCGAGCCATATTCTGCCAGCACAATATCAATATTATGTTTGGTTAAATAGCGGGCTAATACCCGGCTATCGCTGAAGTAATGATTCTCTCCTGACACTTTGCGCGCCAGGTTCTTCACCACCTTGTATGCCAGGTTCTGCGGCATCAGGCTAGCGCCAGAATAATGAAACCGGCGTTTTCCCAGATTACCAATCAGGCCATCCACCACGCCGGTAACTTTGGTAATGTGCAACCTGAGGAAGGTCTCGGAAGGGCTTAGCGCACCTTCATCTTTTTTCACTGCAACCAGCACTTTCATATACGAATGCTTACCTTTGGCCCTGGGTAACGTACCCCGACCGTTTTGTTGTTTACCAATGGGCGCGAATATAATGCATCAGGCGCCGCTGTGCGACTATTTATCATCACAACGTGCGGCTTTTCAATAACCAGAGTGATACATAGTTATACACCAGCTTAGCCAGCAATTTTACCTTGCCGGTATGACGCAAATAATACGGGTAACGCTGCTTCAGCCAGCGGGCATCTTCTGCTGTCACTTTTTTCTTTAATAAGCCGCGCGCACCCAGCAGCGCTTTGATCCGCGCCGTAAGAATACGCCGTGCTGCCGTACCTGCATGGTCGGCAGGCAGTACCTGCTGTTGGCGATGCAAAATCTTCAATACCAGCAAGGTATGGTTAGTGCTGCTTTTACTGGCATTAGCATCATGCACCCGCAGTTTAAGCAGGGGTTCGGTAATAAATACCGCAGGGCCACGGGCCCAAAGCCGGACAAAAAAGTCCAGGTCTTCGCCCAGCTTCATGCTTTCATCAAAGCCCTGCTCAGGGCAGGCCGCGCGCAATACAACATTGGCAGACGGATACCAGGGCATCTCCAGCGTTTCGGTGAACACGGCCAACGGCGTATCAAAGCTCAACACGCCATCACTGGCGGTGGCAGATAATGCCCGCAGCGGCTGGCAGTAGTCACTGAATTTACCAAAATCTTCACTGGTTGCCGAAAAGCGGCCAAAATCAGATGCGCCAAACCAGGCATTGTGCGCCTCCATTGCCGTGACGACTTTTTCCAGCTTATGCGGTTGCCAGATATCGTCGGCATCTAAAAACGCAATATATTTGCCGGTGGCCTGGGCCATTCCCCGGTTGCGCGCCGACGACACCCCGCCGTTAGGTTTATCGATAACGATAATGTTTGGCTGGTTTTGGTAAGCCTCCAACACCTCCATGGTATTGTCGGTAGAGCCGTCGTTTACCACAATCAGCTGCCAGTTTGTGAGGGTTTGCTGCTCTACGCTGGCAATGGCCTGGGCCAGGTAAGGCGCATAGTTGTAGCACGGCATTACAATGCTCACCAGAATGTCCGAACCTGCCATTTAGCGTAACTCCGCCAGCATCTGGCTTATTTCGCGATGTGTTTGGGCATAGCTGGGTAATTCTGATTCATATTCATCCAGGTTGTCGTCGCTGCGATATACATGCTCAATAGCAGCTACCATTTGGGCTACGTTTTCCGGGTCTACCGGAATAATATTGGGGTAGTCCAGACAGTTATTTTCAACAAACGGGGTATTACTGACAATCGATGGTTTTTTTAATACCAGGCTTTCCATAATGGCCCGAATACCCGACGCATACGACAGCCCTTTTTTAAGCGGCACCACCACCCCACGGGCGCCTTTGTACAAAGTAAATAAGGCTTCGTAGCTGATATTCTGCAGTATTTCGACATTGTCTGGCAGGGTAATCCCGTTCAGCAAATACGGTAAGGTAACTATTTTTACCTTAACCCCGGTTTGCTCGCTGGCCTTTACCAGTGTTGCGAAGTCGCGCCCTACGTCGCGGCCGATACTTAACAGGTAATCATGCTCGGTCGGTTCGGGGGCGTTGTCGAATACCGAATTATAGAACTCTTCATCAAGCAAAAATTCCAGATGCTTGTATTTGGGCAGCAGGCTAAGCTCCAGCTTTTGCTCGTAATCTTCAACCTGTTGATGGTTATAGCCCACAATGCGCGTACAAGACGCCAAACAACGCTTAAGAAAGAACTGTTTTATTTTCATTTGCGGAATGGGAAACAGTGAGTCGTAATAAACCACTGGCTTACCGAATAGCGCGGCCACAGCGCTAACCATGGAAGAAACATTATCTTTAACTACCACCACATCGACTTTGGCAATTTTGAATACCGTTTTAAGGTCGACCAGATTAATGCCATAACCGCGTAAAAAAGGAATAACCTTATTGCTAAGGCCTTCAAAGCGGGAGTCTGAGTCCAGTATGGTGTAGTCAGGATTTTTCATCAGCTCATAAAAGCCGTAAAGCCTTTCTTTGGGTGCAATACCCGCTTCTATGTCTTTAAAATTACGCTGAACGCGGTTTGGAAAAACCAATAAAACCTTCATCTAAAGGCACATCCCTTAATTACTGCATGGTGTTGTGTGCGCCACGGCTGCACACAAATAAATATGGCCCTTTGGGGCCCGGCGATTACACGCATTTAACGGCGTAACCGGCGCATAATAGTGACGCGTTATTACCCGGCGTACAAGGTACAATAATGCTGTGCACTGGTGGCGGCACTATAGGCCGCAGGTAAACTAACCGACCAGGGTTTATCCAGCACCTGCTGCATTTGCGCAGTGTAGCCCTGCACACTGTGATCGCTTACCAGGCCGGCGGCAAAGGCCTCACTTAGCAAAGGTTTCAGCCCGCCGGTGGCATGCGCTACCAGCGGCACACCTAATGCCAGGCTTTCCAGCGCCGTCATGGGCAAACCTTCATGGTCGGAGGGCATCAGCAAAAAGTTCATCTGGCTAATCCAGCTACGTACCACATCAGTATGGCCGTGAAACACGATATTGTCGCTGATACCTGCCTGCTGCGCTTGTTGCACCAGAGTAGCGTGTAGCGAACCGTCACCAAATATATGAAAACGCAATGGTTTACCGTCTTCGGGCTTCCGCTGCTCGCACAGTTTGGCCGCAGTGCCAATAAACAAGTCTACCCGCTTTACCGGCTCCAGCCTGCCTACAAACCCTATGTGTACGTAATTTTCGTCTACCGGTTCAACTTTATTGTTAGCAGCATCACTTTGTACGTCTTTAGTGCTAATCCCATTAGCTATGGTATGTATACGGGAGGCCGAAAAACGCCCAGCCAGCTTTTGGGTTAGCTCGTCAGACACACTGATCACGCCATGTTGCAAATATCGGCCACAGTAGGTGTCCAGGGCAATTTGAATACGCTGTTTGGCGCTGGGGGTAAATTCTGGCGCACCATGGACGGTACGAAAGCATCGGGCGCGTACGGTTAAACGGTTGGCCACGGAACCCAGAATATTTTCTTTCTGGCGGTGGGTATGCACCACGTCGGGCTGAACCCGGCGCAGCTCCAGCTTAATTTTGTTCAATAAGGTTTTAAAACCAAAGCGGGTTTCATCAAGTACGGTTACCGTCACTCCGGCTGCCATCAGCTGCTCGGCTAATCGGCCGGGGTTCAATACCACCGCATTCACCTGATGGCCCTGGCGTACCAGCTGCGCACATAATGTCCATACCTGTACTTCCGCGCCGGCCCATTTATCGCCCGACACTATTTGCATTATTTTCATTAGCGCACCTCTATACGTTCTAATGCGCTAAGTTGTGACGCTAAATCTTTAGTGATTTGCGCCGTCGCCGGGCAGGTTCTCGGGCAGCTCACCTGTAGCGCAAATACGCTAACCACCGGCGTGTTCAGCAAGCCGGTAAGCTGGGCAAGTTTGGTATCCATGTCGGTCAAGGTAGTGCGCTGGCCTACCCGATAAAGCCAAAACACTTTTTGCGCCGAAGAAGACTGCGCCACATTTAGTGGCACGTTGTCTACTTCGATAGTAGTGCGTTGCCCAAGTTTCACGGCAGGTTTGTTCGCATAGTAAATCAGCTCTTTGCCCTGCTTCTGACTGCGGTACGATGCCACAATCAAGTTTAGTCGGTAGCCGTTTTGCCGTGCACTGTACAACTGGCTCTCATCGCTGCCCTGGTATACCGCGCCCGCTGAATCTATTGTTCGGCCTGTAAGTTTGAACTTCGCCAGGCCTTGCGGCAGGATTACACTTATCGGATCGGCCGAAATACCGCTACGCAGTACCTGCCAGCTCAAAGGCACCACCACAAAGGCGCCAAGTGTTAAGCCCACCGCGGCGAGCATTTTGCCGTTAAGCGGTAGTGAGGGTTTACTACCAACGCTGGTAAATTCACCATCTTTGGCTTCTAACCGTTTAGCATAAAAGAAGAAAAACACCGCCAGTACGGCAAATATTATCCAGCCAAAGAAGCCGTGGTCGTGTACCAGCTCACTTTGCATTTTAGACTCGTAGCCAATAAGAATTAGCAAAAATACCCGAATCCAGTTGCCTACCAAAGATAGCACCACAATCAGCGCCACCGCTTTCAGCTGTAGCGAAACCCGTTGCAGGTTCAAATAAGCGTAAAACACACCTAAACACATGCCCGCCAATAAGTAATTCAAGCCCGCACAGCCATGGGCAATGCGCATAATGCCGTAGGGCATATGAATATCGTAGTTTTCAATAAAGGCGGTAATACCGGTAGCCAGAATCATTCGGGTATTCACCCAGGTGGTAAGGTTTTGCAGCGGCGTTACCAATATATCCATAATAGGCAACGCTAAATACAACGCCATCACCGGCACCAGCGTTTTCAGGCTGTTGCGAAACCCCACCATGGCCGCCAGCACACACCATAAAACGCCGGGTAGTACCAGGGTTTGGAACAGCATAATTTGCACAGCTTCGGCCGCCAGCCAAACCAGCCCGGCCGCAAAGGCTAAAGGCACAAATGCAAAAGACGGCGAAAACTGCTGCCAGCGAAAATCGGTTACCAGTACATAAATAGCGAAGCCCAGCAAAATATAACCATGAGAATAGGTTTCGTTATTTTTGGTCCATAGTTCGTGGAGGGTGTGGTAGGTGTCGGGTACGGCTAGGCCGGTAATGACCAGTGCCGCCACAATAACAGCCAGCACTTTCCAGCTGACTGACGATACTAAACCTGATGTGTCCATATGATGCTTAAGATTCCTGTTACTTCTGCGGCGCTATATTTATGCTTCCACACGTGTTCCACGCCCTGTTTTCACAGGCTGTCGGCGGCTTAAGAAGACCCCTTTGACCGCTAGCACAAAGGCATGAGGCATAACGCAAATAGTAGTAAAAAATTATCTGTAATTTTGATGAGCCTTATCTTACTCTTTACGTATATTAGTGCAACTTAACCATCTGTATCGGCGCCAGTTAACATAAGGCATTAACCGGTGCAGATGTTTGTACTTCAGTCGCAATACTATGTAAAGTATTACCTACCTGGGCAGTCACTAAAACAAATGGATATGACGTTTTTATTCTGGTTATTCTTACTACTTTCTGTATTTAGTTATTTTATTTACCCGTTTACCCTGCTTTTACTGAACAAGTTTAAAGCGCGTAACCGATCTTATGGCACAGTGGAGGACGCTCAGGAGTACCCTGATGTTACGCTAATCGTTACCGCGTATAACGAAGAAAAGCGAATTACCGACAAAATAGAAAATTCCCTGGCGCTGGAGTATCCCGAGGGCAAACTTGCCCTGGTGGTGGCGTCGGACAGTTCTACCGATGCAACTGACACTATTGTGCAGTCATACGCTGACCGCAATATCCGGCTAGTGCGGGCAGAAGAGCGTCTGGGCAAAGAAAACGCGCAGCTTACTGCCATTAAAACAGTGGATAACGGCATTATTGTGTTTTCAGATGTTGCCACGCGCATTGAACCTGACGGTATTTTAAAACTGGTACGTTATTTTGATGACCCTGAAGTGGGCGCAATATCCAGTGAAGACCGCTTTGTAAGCAAAGATGGCAGCGTGGCGGGCGAAGGCGCTTATGTAAAATATGAGATGTGGTTGCGCAAGCAGGAGTCGCGATTAGCGGGCCTGGTTGGGCTGAGCGGATCCTTTTTCGCGGCGCGGGTAGAAGTATGCGAGCAGTGGGACATTCACTCGCCCAGCGATTTCAACACTGCCCTTAACTGCGTACAGGCTGGTTACAAAGCCGTGACCGCCCCTGATGTATTGGGTTTTTACACTGATTTGGCGGATCCCAGTAAAGAATACGCCCGCAAAATTCGTACGGTAATCCGGGGCATGACTGCACTGGAACGTCATACCGAAGTACTCAACCCCGCAAAATTCGGGTTGTTTGCGTACCAGGTATTTGCACATAAATTACTGCGCTGGACGGTGCCATGGACCCTGCTGGGGCTGTTCATCGTTACCCCTTTTTGTATGATGGATGAAGGCGGCTTTTATGTGTTGGCTTATCTGGGCCAACTGGCGTTTTATGGTATTGCTATTGCGGCGCATTGGTCAGCGTCGTTACGGGATAAATCCTGGGCCAAAATTATTTACTTCTTTACCCAGGTCAATATTGCCTTATTAGATGCCGGTATTCAGTTTTTATCCGGCAAACGCATGACGGTATGGCAGCCGTCGGACCGATGAGCTGGAATCAATTACCGCCGGTGGGTACCAAGGCGCTACCCTGGTCGCAGGACTACGCCCCCAGCCCTTTAAGCTTTGCCGGGTTTGACTATAAACTAGTGAACTCCGGCACGGCGGCGCTTGGCGCTATTTTGCGCTGGGACGTGGCCCAACGGACCAGCGACCAGCCCTATAAAGTGGTGATTCCCGGTTATGCCTGCCCGGATCTGGTGGCGGCCTGCGTGTATGCCGGGGCGGTACCGGTGATTCTTGACCTTACCGATACCCGCTACCAGTATAATAACGAACAACTGGCAGCGGTAGCCGATAGCATTAGCGCCGTTATTTGCCCTGCTTTATTTGGTATTAGTATACCAATAGCTGAATTGCGGGCCACCCTGGGGAACGATGTTCTGATTATTGAAGACAACGCCCAGTGGTTTCCTGAAACCGCTATTAACCGACAGCGCGCCAGTTTAAAAAACTATCCGCTTCCCGCCGATACCCACCAGGCCGACTTTTTTATTACCTCGTTTGGCCGGGGTAAACCGGTAAATTTACTTGGTGGCGGTTTGCTGGCTTGGAACACCTCGCGGGTGCCCTCTTTTACCCTTAGCCTGGAGGCGGTAAACGAACATCCAGGTAAATTAAAAATGCAGGCCCGGGCCTTTAACCTATTGTGCCAACCCTTTTTTTACGGAGCCCTTAGCCGGGTGCCGGGCTTGCATTTGGGCGCTACGCGCTATCATGCACTGGACAGCGTAACGGCTTTGTCTACCGCCAGACAGCATAGTTTACCCGCCGCCGTGCTGGCCTATTTACGGGGGCACCGGGCCGCTCAGCAAACCCTGCAAGATGCCTTGCCTTTGCTGTGGGCCGAGCAAGCCTGTGACAAACGCTTATTACGGTTTCCACTGATAACCCAGTCGGCTCAAAGCCGGGACGCCCTGTTACATAAATTAAATCACGCAGGGCTTGGCGCATCGGCAATGTATGCAAAGCCGCTACGCGACATAGACGGGATGGACAAACTGGTAGAGGCCCCTTTTGCCACGCCGGTTTGTCAGCAGCTGGCAGACTGTATGCTCACGCTTCCTTTACACAAAGGGGTTAAACCGAAACATGTACAGCGCATGATTCACATTATTGATGAACAGCGCCAGTGGCTAAGTAATAAACCGGCTGCATGATTGAATGAGTAAGCAGGACAACATGGATATAGATTCGGTAAAAGCTGAATTAAAGCAACTAAAAGCAAGTAAAGGCAAAATTGCCCGCCAGTTTAAAACAGTAGAATCTGGCAGCGCTGAGCACACGGCGCTGATTGAACAAATGCAGCAGGTTAGCAGCCGGGTAAAAGAGCTGGAAGCCGAGCAAAAAAGGCTGCTCAATGCCGAAACTGAAACTACCCAGGCCGCCCCGCCCCGGGTCTTACCGGCCCAGTTTAGCGCGATTAAAAAACAATTCGGGCAAAGCTTTGAGGTTACCCGGATAGCTGCTGCAAAGGTACCTGACGAGTGGTGGCAGTTTGCCGCCCAGCACCCGCGTAGCTCAGTTTACCATAGTCGGGAAATCTGGGAGTTTATCAGTAGCCAGCCGCATACTACCGCAGAATTGTTGTTAGCCCGGGACGAAAAAAACCGTATTATTGGTGGCTTACCGCTGATCATTATGACCACCCCGCTACTGGGCAACTTCGCCGTATCTATGCCATTTTTCAATTATGGCGGCCCGGTAACTGAGTATACCGATGTGTTTGAAGCCCTATTGGGGGTGTGTAAACAGGAAGGGGAAAGCGGCGAGCTCAAATACGTTGAAATACGTACTTTGCAGGCAAGTGAGTATCCCTCATCCACCAAGAAAGTGTCGATGCTGCGGGCGTTACCTGATACCCCTGCGTTATTCGATGAAGAAGTGGGTGCTAAAGTGCGCGCCCAGGCTAAAAAAGCCGAAGAATATCGGCCTCGCTTTAAAATTGGTGGTAAAGAATTACTGGACGATTTTTACACCGTGTTTGCCCGCAATATGCGCGACCTTGGCACGCCGGTAAACGCTAAAGCTTTCTTTGCGTTATTGTTAGATAAGCTGCCAGAGCAAACCCATATTGCCGTGGCATATGTAGATAACCAGCCTGTTGCCACCGGATTCTTGCTGAGCCATCGTAATATGATGGAAATTCCCTGGGCCTCCACGGTTCGTGAAGCCAATAAAATGAACATGAATATGTGGCTTTACGACAATATTTTGAAGTTTGCCATTAACAAAGGGATGCACTGGTTCGATTTTGGTCGCTCTACACAAGATGCTGGCACCTATCGATTTAAAAAACAATGGGGCGCAGAGCCGTATCAGCATCACTGGTATCAGTTTAGCCAACACCCGTCAGGCGACTCGCTAAACCCTGACAATCCAAAATTTAAGCTGGCTATTGGTGTATGGCAACGCATGCCCGTGTGGCTTACCCGAAAAATTGGCCCCTACGTATCAAGCCAACTACCCTGATATGGATATCAAATTTCACAGTGGGCTGGCCGCCATGTCGGCCCTGCAAGCTGACTGGCAAAATTTAGCTGATACCTGCCAGGCACCGGTCTTTATTGACTACAACTGGTGTATGTATCAGGCCCGGTTGAATAGTGAAGCGCCGCTAATTATTAGTGCCTGGCAGAACAATACCTGCGTAGGTATTTTACCGCTGACCTTAAAATCGCTGTCTCGCCGGTTTAATACCCGGGTGCTAAGTCACTTGTGCCAGCGTTTTACAGACTATCAACATGTATTGTGTGCCCCTGAACAGTTGGAAACGGTTGTATCAGCGATGCTTAATAGCCTGACCGCGAGCCGGTTTAAGCGCTATTCGTTGCTGATAAACTATCCGGACAGCGCCTTGCGTGATGCGCTTTTAGCCCACAGTGATGCGGTGACCTGCCAGAGTTGGCAACACACCATGTACCGTATAGACGGCGCGCCGATTAAAGCAAAAGTAGCCCGCGAAGCACGCCGCCGTATGCGTAAGTTACAACAAACCGGTGACATCGAGTTGCATACCGATATGCCATTTGATGACGCATTGCTTAACTGGGTGCTGGATAAAAGCGCCCAACGCCACGGTAGCAACAGCTTAACAGCGGCCACGCAGCGCGAATCGGTTATAGCATTGCTACGCGACTACCGCGCCCACCTGCATATAGCCTGCCTTATAAAAGACGGCAATTATCTGGCAGCCCACATAGGGTTTAAGCAGCAGAACATGCTGTATTACTACGTGCCGGTAACCAGTGATGAAGAGCGCGCGTTATCCCCCGGCATAATTTTACTGCATGAAATTATTCAGCAGTTACCTGATATGCAGCTTTCTGCCATTGATTTTTTGCGCGGTGAGGAAAGTTATAAGGATGACTGGGGAAATGTTCAGCGCACCGAGACTGCGGTTTTAGTGAAAGCGAGTGCCGGGATGAATATCAAAGATGCGTTGTTCACTCGCTTGTGGTTAAAGCGTAACGCTTAAGCGTTTTAGACTTTGGGGCGGCTTGTGCCAGGCTGGCTAGGTGGTGGTTAGCGCTGGTCGCTTTTGTTGGCTTTATCCCTGCGGGCCGCGAGGTTTATTTGGCATTTGCCGGGTTGCTGCCACAAGTGGGCATAGCTTATTTGAATTACCTTTTGGTTTTACATCCAGCTTCTTTCGGTAGTTTTTTGCTTTGGCGGCTTTTGTTGGCTTTGTCCCTGCGGGCCGCGAGGTTTATTTAGCATTTGCCGCGTTGGCGGCAGCAACCCAAGGGGAACACGTCGTTCCCCTTGGGAATCCCCGGACGCCCCTGCCGTGGGTAAGCATTCCCCTACCCGCTCAGATGCCGGTCACCGACCACGACGGGGCTTCCCTGCCCCGGCCTGGTCTGACTCGGGTTCCTTCCCTCGTCTGCCCGGCATTTTTCCTGACCGGATTGGGGAATCCCACGACAAGGGGGCATAAGTGGATGGACTTACGTTTTAGCTTTACATCCGGCTTCTTTCGTTAGTTTTTTGCTTTGTCGGCTTTTGTTGGTTTTATCCCTGCGGGCCGCAAGGTTTATTTGGCTGTTGCCGGGTTGTTGCCACAAGTGGGCATAGCTTATTTGAATTACCTTTTGGTTTTACATCCAGCTTCTTTCGGCAGATTTTTGCTTTGGCGGCTTTTGTTGGCTTTATCCCTGCGGGCCGCAAGGTTTATTTAGCATTTGCCGCGTTGGCGGCGGCAACCCAAGGGGAACACGTCGTTCCCCTTGGGAATCCCCGGACGCCCCTGCCGTGTGACAACATTCCCCTACCCGCTCAGATGCCGGTCACCGACCACGACAGGGCTTCCCTGCCCCGGCCTGGTTTGACTCGGGTTCCTTCCCTCGTCTGCCCGGCATTTTTCCTGACCGGATTGGGGAATCCCACGACAAGGGGGCATAGGTTATCTGAATTACATTCTGATTTTACATCCGGCTTCTTTCGGTAGATTTTTACTTTAGCGGCTTTTGTTGGCTTTATCCCTGCGGGCCGCAAGGTTTATTTAGCATTTGCCGCGTTGGCGGCAGCAACCCAAGGGGAACACGTCGTTCCCCTTGGGAATCCCCGGACGCCCCTGCCGTGTGACAGCATTCCCCTACCCGCTCAGATGCCGGTCACCGACCACGACGGGGCTTCCCTGCCCCGGCCTGGTCTGACTCGGGCTCCTTCCCTCGTCTGTCCGGCATTTTTCCTGACCGGATTGGGGAATCCCACGACAAGGGGGCATGAGTGGATGGACTTACGTTTTAGTTTTACATTCGGCTACTTTGGGCAGTTTTTTGCTTTGGCGGCTTTTGTTGGCTTTATCCCTGCGGGCCGCGAGGTTTATTTGGCTTTAGTCGGGTTGCTGCCACAAGTGGGCATAGCTTATTTGAATTACCTTTTGGTTTTACATCCAGCTTCTTTCGGCAGATTTTTGCTTTGGCGGCTTTTGTTGGCTTTATCCCTGCGGGCCGCAAGGTTTATTTAGCATTTGCCGCGTTGGCGGCGGCAACCCAAGGGGAACACGTCGTTCCCCTTGGGAATCCCCGGACGCCCCTGCCGTGTGACAACATTCCCCTACCCGCTCAGATGCCGGTCACCGACCACGACGGGGCTTCCCTGCCCCGGCCTGGTCTGACTCGGGTTCCTTCCCTCGTCTGCCCGGCATTTTTCCTGACCGGATTGGGGAATCCCACGACAAGGGGGAAACGAGCAAGAGCTACAGAGATCTCTGCTTTGCCTGCCCATCAAACGTATTGGGCAGCCCGGCAGATAAGCAAACCGAAGCCTAGACAGGGATGTCGCAGGCAAGGCTCGCCGAAACAGGATGTTGCGTCGAGCCTGGTTCGGATTGCCTGACGGGGTGAACAATGGCTTACGTTTGCCAGGGCATACAAGGGGAGTCCAGAGGGGCCGTGGCGGCCCCTCTGGTTGCCGCCGCCAACGCGGCTAATGCTTACTACAAACACCGCAGCCCGCAGGGATAAGTCTAAAATAACCAGCAGGCCTACAGGGTTACCAGGAAAAGCAGAATAGCGCCCCAGCCTGCCCATCAAACGTATTGGGCAGCCCGGCAGATAAGCAAACCGAAGCCTAGACAGGGATGTCGCAGGCAAGGCTCGCCGAAACAGGATGTTGCGTCGAGCCTGGTTCGGATTGCCTGACGGGGTGAACAATGGCTCACGTTTGCCAGGGCATACAGGGGGAGTCCAGAGGGGCCGTGGCGGCCCCTCTGGTTGCCGCCGCCAACGCGGCTAATGCTCATAAAAAACACCGCTGCCGGCAGGGATAAACTCACAATAAAAAACAAATCTGAAGGGTAGCTCACAGGAGCCCGCAGGAAGAAATCCAAAATAAAAAACACGCCTGGTGGGTAGCCAGCTAAATCCAGATAGCAAAAAAGGGGCATAAGCCCCTTTTTATTATCCTTGTGCGACTAGCCGCTTTACACTGCTGGCGCCATATACTGGCCACTTGCTACACTTGGCCAATCACCTAACACCGGATGATCCTGCGTTAAATATGCCTGCTCCATACTCGTCCAATTATAACTGGCACATAACTTTGCCAGCTTCTTCATCGCCGTTTTTTGGTTAACATGATGGCGGAAACGGGACTTAAAGTTGGTTTCTATACGCGGCTGTTCGGGGTCAAACTCCCACGGATGCGTATAAAAGTTAGCAATACGTCCTTGCTGTCCTTTATTAAACAAATAATTAAACAACCAAAAAGGCAGTAAGCGGAAGTACCCGCCACCACCGGCTGGGAAGATTTTATCGCCCAGTACAGCGGTGGTTACCGGAATTTCCAATAACCCGTTAGACAGCCGGTAAGCATCTCGTGGTGCTTTCGGCACACCGTACAAGTCATGGTTAATAGGGTAGCTGCTAGAGCTGTACTGATAACCTGCTTTAGCTATCAGGTCGTGCGCCCAATCGTTATCCGCGCTAATCGAAAAACACGGGGCGCGATAACCTTTAACTTCCGTGCCGGTGATATCTTCAAGCAGCTTTTTTGCTTTGGTAATATCTTCAAAAAACACGTCGGCATTCTGCTTAGATAAATGCTGGTGCATAAAACCATGGCTGGCTACTTCGTGTCCTTCACTAACCAGCTTTTTTAGTAATTGTGGATGCGCCTGCGCAATCCAGCCCAACGTAAAGAACGTAGCTTTTACATTATTGTCGGCAAACGTCGTCAGCAACTTGTCCATTTGGAGTTCAAGCCGCGATTCATAATTGGACCAGTCGTTTACTGAAATATCCTGGGCGAAGGCTTCGACCTGGAAATATTCTTCCACATCGACGGTCATCGCATTTACATTTGCCATACAAAAATCAAACCTGTTCATGCAGCCAGCAGGGGCGCGTTATATAAACTGCTATTTATAGTGCCGGTAACGATATTGAGATCTAACCAACACAGCGTATTTGTTTGTGCCGACGTATTCTATGCTGATCACAGCAAAAAAGGAAATGTAGGCTTACGTGCTCTAATATGGTAGCTTATTTAACGAAAAGTAACGATACAAATACCCGCTTTTTGGGCTGGGTAGCAATGTATTCGGATTCGAAAAATCCATCGATACGCTTGTTGCTGCACGGATGCGCTAACCTGCGCTGGAAATTAGCAAATATCCTTTTCGATAGCTAACGAAAAAGTCTGATTTGTTCGATTTGAACAATAGATTAACCCATAGTGCCACTTTTTTTGTATTGTAACGTAAAGAGTTGACGCCTCAGGACCCAAGGCGGTGCTGTCAGTTAAGACAGCATAACGTTAATTAAGAAGTTGGAATATTAACTTGATACACTCGCTTTATTTAAACCGCGGGCTGAACTGGATGCTAAATAAAGCGCTAAGTCAGCATGTGTGCATATTTACCCTGCACCGCCCCGCCGGCCCTCACGGACTGAACGGCGTTGACTTGGACATGCTTGAGTCTTTACTTAAGCTACTTACCCTGCATGGGTGTGAGTTCATTAGTGTTGATTCACTACTTACCACTTACTCCTCTCTAAACCCGGCCCGCAATTATGTGTGCTTTACGGTAGATGATGGCTACGAAGATCAGGCCGAGCTGCTTATTCCGTTATTATTGAAATACGACGCCAAGCCTACGTTATTTGTTATCACTGACCTGGTGGATGGTTATGCCTTACCCTGGGATGCGCAAATTACCACCACCGTGCTGTCGTGTGAACAAACCAGGTTGGATGCTGGTGCATTAGGCGTACCGGGCGAAAAATGGCTGTCGTTAAAAGACCGCCGCTTTGCCCGGCGCTATTTATCGCTGCATGCAAAACGGTTGGAAAAAAACGCCCGTATTCATTTTGTGGCAGCGCTTAAAGATACCTTATGTGCCAGTACCCCTATTGATGCTCGTCATTTTACCCCGACGTCCTGGGAGCGCTTAGCGCAGTTGGAACAGCAAGGGTTGACCGTAGGCTCGCATACCTGCTCACATAGCCCGCTATCGACCCTAACCCGGGAAGATATTGCCAGCGAACTGGCGCAAAGTAAGGCAATATTAAATAGCCACCTAAGTGCCCCTTCTGCGGTTTTTTGTTACCCGGTAGGTATGCGCGAAGATTTTGATGAACGGGGTGTAGAGGCCGTGCAGGAAGCAGGCTTTGTTGGCGCGCTTACCTCCGAGCCAGGGTATTTTGTGAGTAAAGCGATTAAAAGCGCAGCATTTACAGTACCCAGATTAAGCTTACCTGCTAGCTTGAATACCGCAGTACGCTATACCTCCTGGCTAGAGAAGCTGCGCGCCGGCTAACTGAAAGATTGCAGCTGGACTCTTTTAGCACGCATAAAAAAGCAGAGCTTACGCTCTGCTTTTTTTATACCGGCCTTGGGGCAGGTAACCTTTCAGTGGCTTAACTTAGTAGCGGAATACCACACCCAAGGTTAAACGCTGATCGGTGTAGTTGTTACCCAACACACTGCCTGATACGGTACCTTCCCGGTCAATGTAGCTATAGCCCAAATTAGCCGAGAAGTAACGCGATAGCTTATGGTTAACCGATAAGGTCAAGCGAGTGTTGTCGCTTTCACCGGTACCACCATCATCATCGTCACGCTCTATGTTGGCAAAGCTTAAATCACCGTTCAAAGAGGTATATACCCCCAAGTCGTAAGTGAAATTAGTGCCGTACGTCTTTGTTTTACGTCGGGTTTCTGCTGCCAGGTAGTCATCATCAGCAAACTGGGCATAAACCCCAACTCGTAATCGCCGAGACTGATAAGACACTTGCAACAAACCGTTTTTACGCAATATGACGTTGTCTTCCAGCGCGTTATTATCGTCTACTAACTGAATTAACTGTTCGCCGGTTTCCAATTGATAGTCCAGCGAAGTAGGCTGGTAACAAAATTGCGACAGAAAACTGCCTGGACATACAAATATTCCCAGGCTTTCAGGGGTAGATAACAACTGCGAGAAGTTGCTCACATCTTCAGAATAGCTAAACGTGGTTCTGATTTTACGGGTGGCATGCTTAAACTCAACGCTCGCAGCATCACCATAGAAGCTTTTTCCAAATTCAGCATTCAGACTGGTACGGTCTGTAAATGCCCAGTTTACCCGTACATCAGGATAGACGTCGCCGTCGTTTTCCTGGTTAGACGAGCTGGCTTTATTGGCGGTTAGGGATATCGAACGGTTCTGGCCTTGACGGTAGGTAATACCTGCCCCGACACTGTCAAACTCCCGATCATTGGAAAATAACGCATCATCTGTACTAAATGTGTGTGCTTCACTTTGCCCTCTTACTCTGAAGGCCCAGTTCCGAAACACCATTTTATCTACAAAGGCATCGGTGTTGTAACTTTCAAACGAGCCTAATGCAGCATTTTCACGGTCGGTGTCACTATAATCACCGTTGAATTTCCATATATAGCTACGGGCAGAATGGCCATTTTCTAATGACGTAAACGCCGAAATAGTATCGTTGTTCAGTCTGGCATTGGTGGTAAATTCGTTATCTTCGGTTTTAACCGTTGAATACGACAAACTCGCGGTACCCGCCACCCACGGCCCTCGGGTAAATTCAGACCGGGCGCTGATGGTATTGGTGTCAGTACGCGCCAAGTCACCGCTATTATTCAAAAAGTCAGATACCAGATAGTTATCGGTATTGGCGTTTCGATAGCTAGAGCCGCCACTGGCAGACAGGGTCAGCAGCCGATCAATTGCTTCGTAATCCGCGCTATAAGAATATTCGAAATAGTCGTCGTCGTTCGAAAAATTATCGGTGTCTCGTTCTAAATGAGTGCCAGTACCGTTAAACGTTGCCCGCAACTTTCCACTTTCATAAAGCGCTTTTAAGGAAGGCTCTATTCTTAGGGTGTTAATGTCCCGATCGCCTTGCGTATCTGAGTCAATTTGCTGAAAAATGGTTTCTGCAGATACGGTCGGTTGCAACGTCAAATTGCCAGCGTGAGTGCTTAAAGCACCCAGCGCTGACGTGGTGAAAATAGCTAATTTGGAAAACGCGAAATTACGCTTCATTAGCCTTTTCTTCATCTTTTGCATAGTAATATCCATAGTAGCCGGGGTCGTTTTCGTCCTTATTCACTACTTTGTTTACCACAAACCCAATTGCCATATTCGGGTTAAGACGCTCTACACTCAAGCGGATATCAGACAGCTTAGAGCGTCCTTCTTCCACAACAACGACGGCCTGCCCTGCAAAGTTTGCCAGTACAGCACTTTCGGTTATGCCGATAAGCGGTGGTGTGTCGATAATAACGATACGATCCCGATAACGATTAGCAAACTCGTCAATCGTTTCATGCATTTTTTCGCTGGCTAACAATTCGGTACTAAGATGATGGGTACGGCCGGCCGGAATCAATTTCAGTTTGTCTACATTGGTGGGGTATAACACCTCAGCAATATCGTCCACTTCCCCGGTAAGGTATTCCATCAGGCCCTGCCGACGGTCTAAACCCAGTGTATTTAATACATTGGGTTTTAACACATCAGCATCGACCAGCAGCACAGTTTTATCCTGCTCAGACGCAATACTTAAGGCCAGGTTTGTTGCCGTAAAGGTTTTGCCTTCCGACGGACGCCCACTGGTTACCATAATAATATTGCTGTTTTTCAGCGTAGAAGCCAGTGGCCCAAACGCATTGGCCAGAAGCTTACGTTTGATTTCACGGTATTCTTCATTAATGCCTTTACGCACCCCAGACAACGACACATGTCCGTTTTCCTCTAACCGCTCAATATCAATATTGAACGGTTCGACCTGCGATTGCGGGCCGCGAGGCGTAACTGGCTTGCGCTTATTGGAGCCAGCAGCCGGCGCCATTCCAGAGACGTCTTGTTTATTCTCATTTTTGGCTTTTTCTGCTTCCATCGCTTCGCGGCGACGTTGCAGTGCTTTTTCAATGGTACTACTCATGACAACATACCCTGGAAATTAACATTCAACAGTTCAGCGGTCACCAGGGCGCCATACAGCACCACAATAGCCAACGAACTAATTGCAAAGGCGATTATACGGCCTTTATTCACTTTGCTGATACGCTCAACATCAAGGTGCGTTACCGTTCCCCAGATAGGGTAGTCGGTAAGTTCTTTGAGCTGTCGCGCTCTTACCAGCACTGGCGCAAGCTGATTCAAGATAAAGGCAATACCAATACCTACACCAAAGCCAATCAGTAACACAGCGGTATACAGCATAAGACGCTGCGGGCCTGCCGGCTTGTTCGGTACCATGGGTGGTTCGATAATTCTAAACTGGAACTCTTCGGCAGATACATCAGCGCGACGGGTCAAATCAGCCGACTCACGTCTGGCTAACAGTTCTTCATAGCGCTTTTTAGTAATGCCGTAGTCACGGTTCAGTGACGCCTGCTCTGCTTCAATTTGCGGAACCAGATCAATCTTAGACTCCAGGTCAGCAATCTTCTTGCGTAGGTCTTCCTCTTTGACGGTCAGCGAAGCAATACTGCTTTGCAACCGGCTCACGTCTAAAGATAGCTGACTGTTGTATTCACCAACAGGCTGGCCGTCTTCATCGCCCTGCTCAGAGAAAAACGCATCGATTTCTTCCTGGCGTGATTTTTCCAGGCTCTCTAAGAGGGCCTTGGTTTCAATCACGTCCGGGTGTTCGTCGGTGTAACGCAAGGTCAGGCTGTCGAGTTGATCTTCAAGGCCTTTAATACGTTCGTCGTAACGGGTTTTAAGTGCCGCTTCGCCTTCATTTCTTACGCCAAAACTGTCTGACATTTTGCCGCTGGAAATCTGGGTCTTCATCGCATCGATTTGTTGCTGGGTTTGACGAATTTGCAGCTGAGTTGCTTCAAGCTCGTTTTTCTGGCCCTGTAACGCCCCGTAATACGTACCCGACAAAGGCAGTATTTCGCTATACTTACGCTTAAATGCAGCCAACCGCTGCTCGGCTTCTGCCAGGCGGTTTTCATAGTCGGCAATTTGTTCGTCTAAGAAGCGGCCTGCGGTATCTGTATCCCGTCGGTTGTTTCCTAAAGAACCTTCAACAAACAGCTCCAGCGTTTCCTGCACTACGCGTTGCGCCATGGCTGGCACTTCACTGTTATAGGAAATAGTGTAGATGTTGTCCTTACCGGTAAATCCCAGTTCAATGTCATCGCTAAGCCGGGAAATCAGAGCATTAAACTCTGCATCGCTAGAGGTAGTGATGTCTAAGTCACTTTCCCGGGCGATGGTTTCCAGGTTTGAACGGCTTAATAGCGTACGGGCCATCATCCGAATTTCTTCTTTAGGATCCGACTGAATCGCAATCCCGGTAAGAATCGGCTGAAGTGGAGACCCGGTGTCTACGTATACTCTGGCTGAAGATTCGTATTCGTTAGGTAAGGTTGCGACATAGAAAAACCCGATAGGACAGATTATCCATGAGCAAATGATGATGATGCGCTTTTTTATCCATATTCCTTTGACGAAGTCAAAGAACTGCGCAATCGATGGCTGTAAATCCTGCATTTAATTCTGTTCCGTTACTACTAGAACCAAGCCTCTGGGATGATAACAATATCACCTGGAAGGATATCAATATTTTTAGAGATGTCGCCGTCGCGGATCAAATCATCAATATTGATGTTGTACGTATGCTGCTCACCATTTTTAACACGAACCAGTTTAGCACTGTTGCCGTCGGCAAACTCGGTTAACCCACCAACCGCAATCATCAGATCCAGCAGGGTCATATTCTGCGAATAGCTGATAGCGCGAGGGTTAGATGCTTCACCAATAACCCGTACCTGTTCAGATAGAGGGCCTTGGAAATTATTTACGCTAACCGTTACCCGAGGGTTATTGATAAACGTAGACAGTTTTTCTTCCATTTCGCGGGCAAGTGTTGAAGGAGTACGACCGGCAACGTCAATATCTTCTACTAAAGAAGTTGTAACTTTACCATCTGGGCGAACCGTGTACTTGCCGGAAATTTCCGGGTTACGCCAGACAAAAATATTCAGAGAATCACCAGGGCCAATTAAGTACTGGTAATTATCAACATTGGTGGTCATGGATGCGCGAGTCTTTGCTGGAGGCAAATCGGATGTTGTAGTACACCCGCACAATAAAGTAACTGCTGTTCCGAAAACAACAGGAATAATGCTTTTTGAGTTAGACATAAGAGATCTTTCCTAAACTCGTTATGATGAAATTTTTTTGTTTATGCAATTTACCCTACGGTAAATAACACTATAATGCCAACATCATTTGTAGTCTATTACAATAAATAGCTTTATGATGTACTTCGACGTTGCAGTATCAGGGGGCCAGGAGTGGCTTTAAACAGGCACAATCAAAATAAACGTTCCAACATCTTGGTTGTAACGGAAGCATTACTAATAGCGTATATGGGTTACATAACCCATTTCATTTTGGTTCAGTTAGATCTGACAAATTCAGCCCCAATTGAAAAGTTGGCAGTTAATGTAGGTTTATTAACCGTTTGCATACTGTTGTGCTCATTGTCAGTGGGATTATACGAAGCCAAACTAAGGGAAACCTTCCGCGGCATTATTCGCCGTATTTTCGTTAGTGTGGGGTTAAGTTACTTTTTAGTAGAAGTCATTAGCAGGGCGTTTTTTGATGACCTGGCGATGCATTCTTACTATCTACCCGCCTCTGTGGCCGGGATTATTATTACTCTGGTTATCTTTCGCTACTTTACCAACCGCTTAGGTTTACTGGGCTTAGGTAAGGTACGCATTGTGGTTCTGGGCGCAGGTGAACGGGCTTCTATTATCGAGAAGCGTATGCGCCGGGATGTAGACCGCATCGCTTTTGACCTGGTTGGCTTTGTACCTATCCCGGGCGATAACCGTGAAGAAGGAATCAAGAAAGAAGAAATTATCCATGTCAAAGTGGATGAAAACTTCCAGCAGTTTATTACCGACAATGACATTGAAGAGATAGTCATAGCCTGCGACCAACGCCGTGGCACCTTGCCCATAGAGGTCTTGTTTGAGTGTCGCCTTCGCGGTATAGAAGTTACTGATCTGCTTGATTTTATGGAACGGGAAACTGGCCAGATTGTGGTAAACCTGATGTACCCCAGCTGGGTTATTTACTCGAACGGTTTCCATAGTCAAAACTACCTGCGCGACGCATTGGATTACTTTATAAACGCCGTGTTAGCAGCCTTTATCTTCACTTTCACCTGGCCGTTTATGTTGCTTACCGCCAGCATTATCTGGCTTGATGATGGTCGCAGAACAGGCACATCAGTATTTTATAAGCAAGAACGGGTGGGTTTAAACGGTAAACTGTTTAAAATCATCAAGTTCAGAAGTATGCGGCCCGACGCTGAGAAAGATGGCGCTAAATGGGCGAGCAAAAATGACGACAGGGTTACTCGTATTGGTCATTTTATCCGTAAGTACCGGATAGACGAGCTGCCGCAGCTATTCAATGTGTTCAAAGGTGAGATGTCATTTATTGGCCCCCGCCCTGAACGTCCTGAATTTGTTGAAAAACTGGTTCGTGAAGTGCCTTATTACAACCAGCGTCACAACGTTAAACCCGGTCTGGCCGGATGGGCACAGCTTAACTATCCGTACGGTGCCAGCGTTGAAGACTCAATGGAAAAGCTCAAGTTTGACCTTTACTATGTAAAGCATCAAAGCATGCTATTGGATATTCTTATTCTTATCCGTACCGTTGAGATTGTATTGTTTGGTAAAGGCCGCTAGGCCCTACCAGTAAAGGCTACTGGCTATTTCATAAGGCTTCCTGAAGGAAGCCTTTTTTATATCTGATTACCGGCACCGCCAGCCTCCCCGGCCCGCTGTTTACATCTGCGTTTGCGCGACTCGCCCTGCCCTTACTTTTCTGCATGAGAGTGTTCTCCATGAGACTATTCTGCATAGGACTCATCTGCATAGCACTGAGCTGGCAAGCTCTGTGCTGCCAACTGAACGGCCTGCGCCAGGCTTATAGACTTTACTCCTGCCACCCCTGCCCGACGTCTGCGTAAACGCACCGTCCCCAGCCCTCGCCGCTATAGGGCCCTTAGGAGTAGTTGCAGGCCCTTAGGAGTAGTTGCCCGCACCCGCCGTCCTCTTATTAGCGTGGCCTGCAATTAGCGCGGGCGCTAATATAAAAGGTAACTGTCGGGTATCTATCAACTACATAACACTGTGATGCATGCGCTATTGGTGGTTGTGCCTCTTTGCGGTGGCCCTTTTATAAACGTCCATTTCCAGACCCATTGACGGCCACACACCGGCCACGGCCCGCCCGGTATAAGGTGCCTACTTTGCCAGCTGATGCCAAACGAGGGTTTCCCCTACGCCAGCGGCCTGCGGCTTTATAAGCCAGGGGGTTAGAGGTGATGTAATAGAATAAGGCGGGTAGCCTGCAACCAGCAGCAGAAAGCTACCTGCGTACTCAGGGAAATAAGGCTAAACGCTTTATGGGAGCGTGCTCAGCACCTTACGACTATTTGCCGGCCGTGTTTTTTGGGTATGGAAGTGGGTATGGAAGAACGGGCGCAACAGGGATAATAAAGCAGTCCAGGTGTAGGCTAACGGCTACATAGGTGAACAATAATCAATCACCTGTTTTACAACAATAAATGGACTAGGGAGAAGTCATCTAGCACTTTGTAATTATTACAGTATGGCTCTGTAATTACTTCGTCTTTTAATTAAGCAATTGCTGCCTGAATTACACCATTTAAATTAACAATTGTCCCTTTACCTTTTTAACACCCGCATAATTACTGGCCTAATCCGGGGTCAAAATGTTTTATTTATCTATACCCATGTATGGCATTCGAATTGCAATATCTTTAGTGCAAATAGAAATGTGAATAGGAAATTTACAATTTTTATTTAAATCAATGTGTGGAATACGAGACACCTTTTTGTAATTTGCAAAAGGGTGTTTTTTAAATAAAAAAAAGCGAGCATAAGCTCGCCAATGTGTGGAATATGGAATTTTATTATTGTTTTTAGAAGACGCATCCGTGTGCCCTCATGTCTTTTTTATTATGCCACTAACTAAACGCAAATTACCAGCAATAATACTTAGTTTGTAGGTTTACGCGAAACTGTAGCATTTGGCGGCATAATTGTACCAAAATCGCTCAGTATCAGCATCTTATCAAAATATGACTATGGTTATTAGTCTTACCCTGTCCCGCTAGCGGTGCCAATCCCTTACGATATTAGCTTCAACCCTAACATTCCCTATACCGACAACGGCATGTAGCAATATTGCTTCAGGGCATCAGCGAATCAAGCAAGCATAAAAAAGGCCAATTTTTAACCAGTTGATTTACTGGGACTATTAAAAACCGGCCTTTCAACAGTGTAAAAATTTTTGACGTTTAATCGTCTTCTTTAAGTCTGACGTAAGTGCGGTACTTCTTTTTCAACAACTTATCGATGTACTGGGTCAACTTAATCTTATGACTGATGGCATCATCGAGGGCGTCCACCAGCTCGCTTAGCATCGCCTTGTAATACTCGGCATCCTGAATTTCGTTACCGTTTGGCGTCATCAGCTTTTTGCGGGGCTTGTGTTGCGCGTTAGCGCCTACCGCTGGCTCATACTCATCGTCATCTTCACTATCTGGTTCAACTGCGTTCGTTTCAGGCAGGAACATTTCCTCTCTGACTTCACTGATCACCGAATCTACGGCTTCTTCGGTCAGGGTTTCCAGTTCTTCCAGGTAGCCGAACAACAAAATCCGGTCCATCAGGGTATTGATTTTGCGCGGTACACCACGGGTAAACTGATAGATTCTTGCAAACGCTTCATCAGCAAATAACGTACTGCCGTTCCAACCCGCATGATGCAGACGAAATTCGATATACTCTTTTGTTTCTTCCTGAGTCAGCGGCGCCAGATGGCAAGATGCCACAATACGCTGGCGGAACTGTTCCATATTGGGCGCCCGCAAAATGGGCTGTAATTCTTCCTGCCCCAACAAAAAGCTTTGTAATAATGGCTTACCAAACTCCTGAAAGTTAGACAGCATCCGCAGCTCTTCTATGGTTTCAAGTGGCAGATTCTGCGCTTCATCCACCAGCAGTAGCGCACGGCGACCTGTGGCACTCAGGTCATATAAGTACACTTCCAGCATTTTCAGGATGTCTGCTTTGGTTTTACCCGCCACATCCAGACCAAATTTAGAGGACACCATTTTAACCAGCTCATCAGGGCTGAGCTTGGGAGTGACAATGTGCGCCACCATGATGTCGTCTTCAATTTCAGCTACCAGACTATTTGCAATCGTGGTTTTACCTGTGCCTATATCACCGGTAATCACAATAAACCCTTCGGCCTGCGATAACCCATATTGCAAATAGGACATTGCCCGTTTATGCCAGCGACTGGCAAAGAAAAAATCCGGGTCGGGCGTTAGCTGGAAAGGCTTAGAGTCCAGCCCATAATAACTTTCGTACATGAAATTACCGCTTCAACTTCTGACTAACTGACTAAAAGATACCCAGCTTAGCGCAAAGCGCTACATTCGGCTATCTTTGGTCAGTGAAGATTTTATTGGTTTATGATGTCGGCTTTTCGCGGTCTTTATTGACAATTTTTTCAATAATACCGGTGGTCGACACCCCCTGCTCAAAATGCAACACTTTTACCTGACCGCCATTGGCGATCACTTCCTGGCCACCCGCAATTTGCTCTACGGTATAGTCGCCCCCTTTAACCAACACATCTGGCAACAGCTCACTTATCAGGCGTTGCGGTGTATCTTCGCTAAACGGCACTACCCAGTCGACGGCGCTAAGGCCGGCCAGTACTGCCATTCTGCGTTGTTCGTTGTTGACCGGTCGCCCCGGCCCTTTCAGGCGCGTAACCGAAGCATCATCGTTAACCGCTACAATTAACCTATCCCCTAGCTGGGCCGCGGCCTCAAGGTAGGACACATGCCCGGCATGCAAAATATCAAAGCAGCCATTGGTCATAACCACTGTTTCGCCGCGACGTTTCGCCTGGGCCAACGCTACGCTCAGTTTGTCTTGCGACAATACGCCGGTATCGTTATTGCGGTGCTGCTCGTTCTGGGCAATCGCCAGTTCAGTAGCGGTCACCGTCGAGGTACCCAGTTTGCCCACCACAATACTGGCGGCCATATTCGCCAGTACGCAGGCATCAGGTAAGCTACAGCCTGCGCCATACGCCAGCGATAGTGTTGATACCACTGTATCGCCGGCGCCGGTAACATCGAATACTTCTTTGGCCCGCGCTGGCATATGAAAACTATCAGACTGCCCACTATAAAGCGTCATACCTTCTTCAGAGCGGGTAAGTAATAGGGCATCCAGCGCCAGTGTCTGCTTTAGCTGATGCGCTTGTTCAGATAACGCACTTTCGCTTTTTGCAGGGCCGGCGATGGCTGAAAATTCGGCCATATTCGGCGTAATAATACTGGCACCTTTATACTTGGCAAAATCCGTGCCTTTTGGGTCAACAATTACAATTTTTTGTAACGCGCGGGCGGCGGCGATAAGTTGTTGTGGTGCGGCTAAACAGCCCTTTGCGTAATCTGACAAAATCACCACGTCGGCATCGGGTAATAACGCTTCGTAACTGGCCTGCATTGCCGACTTATCAACCTCAGCAAAAGACTGTTCAAAGTCCAGCCGTAAGAGCTGCTGGTTTCGACTCATTACCCGCAGTTTGGTGATGGTATCTTTGCCACTCACTGCCGTGAAATAGCAGTTAACCCCAAATGAGGTCAGGCGCTGTTCAAGCAGCCCGGCATTCTCGTCATCACCTACCAGACCAAGCAAATTTACCTGCGCGCCCAGCATGGCGGCATTGATAGCGACGTTAGCGGCGCCGCCAGGCCGATCTTCACTGCTATTTACGTTGACCACAGGTACCGGCGCTTCCGGCGAAATCCGGCTGGTGCTGCCGCCCCAATAGCGGTCTAGCATCAGATCGCCAACAATCAATACCCTGGCTTTACTGAAATCTGGTAACATCATGATGTTTATTTTCGACGTAGTATGAATAAATTGGAGCCAAGTATATCAGTCTCAGCTTTAAATGAGGACAACCCGAGTGCCTGCTGGTATGTATATATTATTGAAAACCGTTTAGGCCAGTTATATACCGGGGTTACAGTGGATCCGCGCCGCCGTTTACGCCAGCACACCGGGGCCATTAAAGGCGGGGCCAGAGCATTAAAAGGAAAAGGCCCCTTGTATTTTCGCAAGGTGGTGCAAGTAAATGATAAAAGCACCGCGTTAAAACTGGAGTATGCGATTAAGCGTTACACCAAAGCGCAAAAGCTGGCCTTAATAAACGATACACTTGCGCTGCCTGCGCAGTTCGAGGCCAAACCGATTGGCCTGGCCCGGTTAAGATAAGAACTCAAAGATACCGTTGACGATGGAAGCGATCCCCACTGCCAGGCACAGCTCCAGGCACGCCACGCCGACATTGTGCTGTTTATCCACTTCCTGCCGATAGTCCAGCCCCCACAGAATGACTTTTTTACTGATATTCACCAGCAGGTATAACGCCAGCGATAAAACCACGCTGACAATAAGCCAACCGGTGACATTGCTTACATAACCGTCAGGATAATAATTAAGCAGGTGGCGGGCAGAAGCTACAATCAGCGCGGTCCCCAGCAAGTTGCCTGAGTGCTCCACCGCGAGGGCCATCTGGCCTTTTTGTAAAGCCCCCTGGAACGAGTCGTTCTGATTATCGCGGGCATAGCGCACTTCATATATGCGAGTCATAAATATCAGAATGAATAACACCACCGTAAACCCGGTACAGATAGCGATAATAGCGTTCAGGTCGCTACCATCTACCCACAGTACCATGCTACGCAAGATAACCGCACTGGCAATCAGACTCGATGCATCGACCAGCGCGATACTGACACTTCGGTCAGCAATCAGCGCGCGGGTATCCACGCGGTTCAAAACCAGTTTATCGTGGGCAAAACGGCCGAACTGCACCAACACAATACCAATCAGACCAAAGCTCAGCATGCCGGTGGCCGCCGATTCAAGCCCCTCGCCAACATGACGGCCGACCACCGAGCCCAATACAATGCATAGCGATAACATGCCCCCGGCAATACTGATCCCGAAGGCAAAGTTGTCTTTCACCCCGAGCTCGTCAGCCACCGAGCTTTTTCTGAAAATACCGGCCAGCCATTTCATTATGACCAGCAGTAGTAATGCCAGTACCAGGTCGATGACCAGGTATACCCATAAATCCCTGGGTAACGGTACAAGTTTGACCAAAGTCTCCATTGCTCATCCCTCACTATATGCTTGCGTGGTCATAAGACGCTGGAGCCTGGCTGGCGGATATGCCAGACTCACCACTTAAAGAATTTATTAATTTTAACGGTTTACACCGCACACTAATAAGGCGTGTATTATGCCTACGCAAATGCAAATGAACAGGATTATCGAACAAAAGGGATTGGCCCACTGGCAACGCTTAAGCGAGCATGCCGAGGCGCCTGATTTTAGTGCCTTTAAAGACACCGTGGTGGCCATGTTTGGGCATAGTGACTTTATTGCCGAACACTGTATCGCGCATCCTGAATGGCTGGCCAGCCTGCTTGACGATAATGCTTTACATGCCTTTACTCAACACAGTGATACCGCCACTGTGTATATTCCTCCTTACGCCAGCATGTTGAGGGAACTGCTTACCGGGATTACCAGCGAAGACGCTATGCACCGCGCGTTGCGGCTGTTTCGCAACCAACATATGTTAACCCTGGCCTGGCTCGACCTAGCTAACCAACAACCGATTGAAGTGTCGCTGGCGCGTACCTCGGCGCTGGCCGACGCACTGATTTACCAAGCCTATTTATGGGTTTACCAGCAATTGGCGCAGCGCTATGGTGAGCCTGCCGGCCCCCACGGGCCTCAGCCCATGCTGATGCTGGCAATGGGTAAACTTGGCGGTATGGAGCTGAACTTTTCCTCTGATATTGACCTGATTTTTTGCTACCCCTACAAAGGCGAAACCGCCGGTGGCAAAAAGTCTTTAGAGCATCAGCAGTTTTTTAACAAAGTGGCGCAAAAACTGATTGGCGCGCTGAACAAAGTCACGGTGGATGGCCAGGTGTTTCGGGTTGATATGCGCTTGCGCCCTTTCGGCGAAAGTGGGCCGTTGGTGACCCATTTTTCAGCGCTGGAAGACTATTACCAGGAGCAAGGCCGCAGCTGGGAGCGCTTTGCTATGATTAAAGCGCGGCCAGTGAACCCGCGGGGCGATTATAATGACGAGCTGTTGCAAATTCTTCGCCCGTTCACGTTTCGCCGCTACCTGGATTTCACCACCATCGATGCCCTGCGGCATATGAAAGGTCTGATTAACCGTGAAATTCGTCGCCGCGGGCTAAGTAATAATATTAAACTGGGGCCAGGTGGTATTCGTGAAGTAGAGTTTTTCGCCCAAAGCTTTCAGTTGATTCACGGTGGCCGGGAACCTCTGTTACGCCAGCGAGGATTAAAACTGACCCTGGCAGCGCTGGCCGAACTTGGCATTGTAGAAGCCGATGCGATAGCCACCATGTACGACAATTACCTGTTTTTGCGCAAGCTTGAACATACATTGCAGCAGCTGAACGACGAACAAACCCAAACACTGCCGGAGGATGAGTGGGCGCAAAGCGTGCTGACCTCAGTAATGGGATGTGCCAGTTACACTGCTCTTACTACCGAATTAGATAGCCGCATGGCGGCTATTCATGCTCAGTTCAACGAACTGGTGGAAGAGCATCATGAGGCGCATGATGAAACCGATACGCTGTTTACCCAGTGTCAGGATGCCTGGCAGGTAGACTTATCCCAGGAAGAATTCAGCCGTTTGCTGACGCCGCATCTTGACCCTCGTGAAAGCGAACAGGCGTTTCGGTTACTGGCCGACTTCAGAACCAGCTTACGTCAGTTCAGGCTGGGCGAACGTGGGGTAAGTACGTTAGATGAGCTGATGCCTGAATTGCTACACACGCTCATTCAGGCTCACCCGGACAGGCTTGAGCAGGTTATGCGGCGGGTTCTTGATGTGATTAAAGCCATTACCGGCCGTACCACTTATCTGAACCTGCTACTGGAAAATCTGGATGTCCTGAAGCAACTCGTCAAACTGTGTGAACGCAGTGAATGGATTGCCACCCAGATAAAACGCTTCCCGTTATTATTAGATGAATTACTGACCCCGCTATACCTGGAACAACAAAACACCAGCCTGGAAGAAAGCCGGGCGCAGTACAGTGATGAGTTGCGCCAATTACTGCTGCGGGTGGACCCCGACGACGTTGAATTATCGATGGATACCTGTCGGCAGTTCAAATTGTGCCAGCAGCTACGTATTGCAGCTTCCGATATCAGCGGCTCGCTGCCTATTAATAAAGTCAGCGACAAACTGACTATTCTGGCTGAGGTGATCCTGGATACGGTAATTCGCCAGGCCTGGCAGCAAATGGCCAGCCGCTATGGCCAGCCGGCCCATCTGCCCGCTGACCAACTGGGGTTTGCGGTAATCGGATACGGAAAATTAGGTGGCTATGAACTTGGTTATGGCTCTGATTTAGATCTGGTGTTTATTCACAATGCCCCGCGAGATGCACCCACCGACGGCAAGCGCAGTGTTAGCGCCCAGCAGTTTTATATCAAACTGGCGCAGCGCATTATGCACTTACTGAACACTACCACCCTGTTTGGTCAGCTATATGAGACTGATCTGCGGTTACGGCCTTCCGGAGCAGCAGGCTTACTGTGTTGTCATGTTGAAGGCTTCGCCACCTATCAGCGTGAAGAAGCCTGGACCTGGGAACATCAGGCATTAGTGCGCGCCCGCGGCGTGGCAGGTGACAGTGATTTAATCAGTACTTTTGAAGAGGTGCGTAAAAACATCCTCACCTTACAGCGGCCCCTACCCTCGTTGGTCAGTGATGTGACTTCTATGCGCGAAAAAATGCGCTCGCACCTGGAGCGCACCCGTGATGAAGGTATTGATTTAAAGCAATGTGCCGGGGGGATTACCGACGTTGAATTCATTACCCAGTATTTAGTGCTAGGCTATAGCCACAAGTTCGATGATTTAGTGCGCTATACCGACAACTTGCGTATTTTGGATACCGCTTGTGAACTTGGCGTAATTGATGCCCAATCCAGCGAACACTTACAACAAGCTTACCTGCAACTGCGCGATGCCTATCATCAGCTGACCCTGGCTGACGATAAATTCGCACAAAACACGCAAACCCTGGATATGTTACGCAACTGGGTCAGAAAAACCTGGCAGCAGGTATTATCGGTATAGAGCAGCGCCCAGCCAAGGCGCCCACGGCCCGGTTTCAGAAAAACGCCAGCCCACCCGGGCCAAGAAAGCGGCTGAGGAAACAAGCGGCTGGGCAAACGAGCGGCTAAGAAATCAACCTACATCAGGCTTGTTCGTGGTACAGGCCAAAAATGGGCGGGCAAACATAAAAAACGGGGCCAATACGGCCGCCAGGCTTCCCTTTAAGCGCTATCGGTCGGTTAGCGGCCACCGGCCTTATTCAACCGGGGCGCAGTGGGTCTTCAGGAAAGGCGTTAAGGTGGCGGTTACCACCAAAGTACGCTGCTTGGCACACACATAGGTATGCACATCCCCTGCAAAGTTGCTGTTTACGGCGTTCGCGATTTGGTCCAGTGAGCCTACAATAGTATCGTCCAGCTGAAAGTGATGCTTAATAACGAAGTCCTGGTCCAAATCCCAGATCACCTGCATACCTTCTTTTTGGGCGTAAGCAGAAATGGCATCGCGCAGGGTATTGCCCGCTTTAAAACTGCGAAACTTATGTTCGCCAACCCAATCGGTTTTTGCCGGCCGTCTTTCGCTGGACATACGTTTGAGCTGATTATCCAGACCCCCGTCCACTTGCTCAACACTTACCACAAACTCGCCTGAGGTGTCGCTGTCAACATCCGCAGCCGACATTCTGAAGTTACGGTAAAAACTACTTAACCCTTTGGATACCGTTTTTGTATCTTCAGCGGGGGGATCTTCACCGAAACCGCTTTGCTGCAGGTAAATGGCGATCCCGGCGGCGATAACCAGCACCAGCGCGAAGCCGATTTGTTTGGCCCAAAAGGATTTTCCAGAATAATGCTTTGCCATACTACAATTTACACTTACCGGTTACTGGTTTTATAACGTCTGGTTCAATAATAGTACAGACAACTGCCAATAACAGGCAATTGGCAATAGGTCTAGTCATACAACGACGGATCGGTATCCCGCGGCCGGGTTTTAAAGCGCTTGTGCATCCACAAATAGCTCTCGGGTTGTTCTGCTACAATGTTACATACCTGTTCATTTAAGTAGGTCAATGCACCCCGATCATCTTGCGTGGCAAGCTCATTCATAGCCGGGTAAATTTTCACTTTGTACCCACCCGCGGTGTATTGCGAGGTGAATATCATGGGCACGCAATTGGCCCGCCGGGCAAACATTAAGGTCGCGGTAGAGGTCGCGGTCTCAGCCACGCCGCCAAATGGTACGAATATACTTTGGCTGCGTCCG
This sequence comes from Alteromonas indica, assembly GCA_003056425.1. Lineage (GTDB taxonomy): Bacteria > Pseudomonadota > Gammaproteobacteria > Enterobacterales > Alteromonadaceae > Alteromonas > Alteromonas indica. The sequence goes on along the minus strand of PYVY01000002.1, from coordinate 68,491 downwards.
TAGTCCTGATCCGGTAAGTACAGGCACAGCTCCTGATTATCCAATGCGTTAATCAGCGCCCGCGCGTTACGTTTATGAATCATATATTTATTTGAGCGTGCGCGACCATGGTATTGCAGGTAATCAATTAACGGGTTGTTGTGTTTGCGATAAAAGGCTATCGAAGGATGGGTATACCCCACGCCACGGCACGCAAATTCCAGGTTCATATTATGTAAGGCCAGGCCAAATACGCCTTTGCCTTGCGCCAATGCGGCTTCAACGTGCTCGTAGCCCTCAATAGTAAAACAACGACGAATACGCCAGCCGGGCCACCACCAGCCCATAGCGGTTTCAAACAACGCCATACCGGCGCGCCGCACATTCTCATGCGCCAGTTCGTCTACCTGAGTATTGGTAAGCGCCGGATAGGTCAGGGCAATATTGCGTTTGGCCACTTTTACCCGCTTAGGCACAATGACCCCAATCAATCGCCCTGCACCAGCCCCGATTTTTCGGATGACCGGTAACGGCAGCCAGGTAATAGCATACAGTACAACCACACCCAACCAGGTTAGCCAGTACTTAGGCCCTAAAAAACGTAGCTTGAAAGATGGTGGGGTAATAGCAGACAAAGACGACATCCTGAATAATTTTTTACCCAGTATTGTACCGTCTGAAACAAAAGTTACCACTCACTTGGCGTTCTGCGGTTTGCGTTTACCGCAAAAGCCGGGTTCAAAGCGTAATGCGCGGATACAAAAAACCCCGCCTTGGCGGGGTTTCACTTCAGTACTCTTTATCGATTTCTTTAAGTTTTTTCTCAAACTTTTCCATATCGCTATCAGACTCGTAGTCATAGTGATACTGGTTGTGGAAGCCATATTGCAGCTTAACGTTTGGATCCTCCACGAACAGCGTATATCCGTCCATATCGGTAAATGCGGTAATACCGTTTAGAACATAACGGTCGTCTTTTTTATCACCAAACTGACGAATTTTATCGAACACCTGCAGTAAAAATTTATTGTCTAGCTCGTTTCTCATGAATATCAAACGCCTTTTGTTTGCTTTGTGTATTCATACCGTTAATACGTCAACTTGGTTTACTTCAGGGCACCGACAAGGTGTTATTAATTAAAGTTGTAGCGAAAACCCAGGTTAAACAAGTTGGCAGACAGATTGTGCTCGCCGCGTACATGCTCATATTCTATTCGAATCATAGTGTTAAGCCCCAGGTGGTAGTCATAACCCAACCCTACCAGGCCTGCTACTATCCCTTCATCATAGTCACAAGCACCCTGGATCACCTGCCCTACTTCACAGTTGTCAGTCTCGTCCATCAGATATTGGCCACTGATATCGGCGCTCATTACACCCAACTTGTAAAACAGCTCACCCTGGGGGCCGCCGGCTTTCCCTAACACAGCAAGATACAACGCATCGCCTTTGGTATTGCCGGTCTCATCGCTGTCATCAAACAGCCGTTTGTAGCCGCCTTCAATATACCATTGCGGGGCAAATTCATGGCCCAGGGCCAGATAGAAGGTCTCGCTACCAAGATCACTGCCTGCACGGCTGTTGCTAAACTCAGCATCGCTGTAGCCCGCTCCAACCACACCGTACATTTTTTCCGTAGCCTGTGCTGCGCTGCACAGACAGCCTGCTAAAAGCATGCTCATCCATCGTTGCTTCATGTATGTAAAGTCACTCTTATTATTTTAAAAGAAATATTCCAGTGTCATCTGTACCTGATCATCGCGGCGCATATACAAATAGGTGTCAACGACATCAGCTGAGAAGAAGTAAGCATCCAGCTTCCAACGCCAGTTATCCGTCATCCGGCTGGAAGCTTCAATAAACCCACTGTAGGTACCCGACTCATCCAGATCCTGAATATAGCCAGCCAATACTTCCGTGCCGTCTATATCGTTGAAGGTCCAGCGCACCCCCATCATCAGATCATTCTGGCCGGTGGCGAAAAAATTATTGTCCCGTTCATCGAACTGGTATTCCATTAAGAAACCAAGGTCATGATTGGTGCCCATAACCCCCACGGTAGTGCGCTCAAAGCCCGCCACCGCGGCTGTGAAATCTTCACTTTGACCACTGCGGTAAATACCTTCAAATTTCAGTAGCCATGCACCCTGTACCTTTAACAGGTCTACCCCATATTGCTTAACCTGAGCATAGTAAGGCAGAATATAACTTTGCCCCGCTTCATCAAAGTCAGTGGTTAATTCAGGTTCGCGGGTGGTACCGTCAAAAAACGACACCCCTAGCTCCCAATCTCCCAGGCTGTTTTGATAGCGTAAGGCATAATCAAGATGTTGTTGTTGCGCACCCGACTCATATTGTGCGCGATCGCCATAAATCGGTGTGGGCGGCCGCAGCCGTCCTTCCGGGCCCGCAAACGTACGTTCGCGAAAATACGGTAAAACAAAAGCCGATACCGTTCCCCAGTCACCATAGGTGGTAAAGTTCACCATCGGTTGGCCTAGCTTTTCTTCGCCGTCGACCTGTTCCACCATGTCGGTCTGGTTGATAATATCGACCAGATGCAAAGACTCGGTTTGACCCCAGAACACTTTGCCTACACCAACCCGCGTTTCCCAGTTATCTGCTACGTGCAACCACTGAAATTCGCGTAAATCCATATGGGTACGCTCATCATCACGTTGATCGTAGCGGGCAAACGGCCTGACCAGCAAGCTGTCGTCACCATCGTTCCACTCGGTGTAAAACTCTGGCTCTATCGCTACTGAAACCTGACTACGAGGTTGCCCGGGATACAGCGCATCCTGTAAAAAATAGCGGCCTTCCGCCGAGGCACTGCCCCCTATTTCAATTTCTGCGGCTGCAGAAAAAGCCGCCGTCAACATAACCGCGGCGCTTACAAGTTGTGGTTTAGTCATACACCTATCTTGCTCTGCGTAAGCTGTTTTTATCAAAGTCAGACTCGTCCAGGCCTTGCTCAAACTCCAGCGAGTTGGTTTTCAGTTCAGTTGACTTACCGGTTTGCTGGTTATACATGAAGCTGCGATAAGGCCGCCAGAATTGCTTACCGTCAATCTCATGCGACTGATAATCTTCAAATTCCAGTGTTTTTAATGCATCACCTTTGCGGTCAAAAAACTCCACTTTGCGAACCCGATAATGCGCTTGGTCTATCCACACTATTTGCTTGGAATAGCCGGAAAATTCATCCTGCGGCATTTGTTCCATTACAAAGACCTTTTCGCCTTCGTATTTATCTTCGCGTAAAAAATTATAAGTGAATTTCTCAACTTCAAATGACGTCATGTCTTCAAAGGCGAACTCACTGCTCATAAACGGCCCTGATTTATTGCGTGAAGCTATGCGTTTAACCCGTTTGACCGCAGGAAGGTAAATCCATTGTTCGTCCGCTTCCATTGCATGGGAAAAGCTTAAAAAGGCCGTACCGGCGACGTCGCGTGGCGAATCAAATACGGTCAGGGCTTTATCGCCATCTTGCTGCATTTCCAGTGAGCTTACCCGCATTTCGCGGGTGGCCTCTTGCCCCTGCGAATTACGCAAGGTCATGGTCATCGAGGCCACGCTGTTATTCCAGCCACTGTCGCGGGCCTTGCGCTCTTTGGCTATGGTTAGCCCTTGTTCCACCGCATTCTGTGCTGCCACAGGCCCGGCAATGATCATTGCGGCGCATAGCCATACTAGATTAAGTCTACTCACGAATTTCATTCTGCGTACCTCTGGACTGACTTTTGTCTTTGTCTAACCACATTAAAAAGGCGGGTAAAAAGAGTAAATCTACCACTAATGCGGCCACTATAATAATTACCGTCAGGGCGCCCATATCCGAATTTAACCGGAAACTGGACAACGTCAATATACCAAACCCCGCCGCCAGAACCAGGGTTGTGGTAACCAACGCCTGCCCGACGGTGGTAAATGTATAGATGATAGCATCTCGCACCGACTGGCCTTGTTGACGGGCAAGCTGATATTTAGCGAGAAAGTGTACCGTATCGTCAACAATAATACCCATGGTCATACTTAATACCACCGATAAGGCCATGTTTATCTGTCCGGAAAACATTCCCCACACACCGAAGCCGATACCCGCCGGGATCAAATTGGTTAGCAGGCTGACCAAGCCTAACCGCCATGACCGCAAGGCAATAATAATCAGGCCTGAGATCAGCACTAATGCGAGTATAGTGCCCCACACCATACTTTGCATGTTGCGCGCGCCGATATGGGCGAACATCAGAGGCGGGCTGGCCGCTTCCATACGCAAGTCGGGTGCCACTCCGGCAAACCAGGTTCGCGCGCGGCTTTCAAACGCGGTAAATTCATTGCTGCCTAAATTATCTAGAACTGCCACGATACGTACCGCTGACTTATTGATATCTATCTGATTATTCAAATCAAGTCCATAAGGCAGCGACATTTCATAAAGCAATAAATACTGCGAGGCGATCTCTTTATTTTCCGGTATCCGGTAATAGTCAGGATCGTCATTGTTCATATTCATGTTCAGCCGCTTAATCGTGTCACTGAAGCTGGTAACATGGTGTACTTCAGGCTGCTGATTAAGCCAGTTAGTCAGTTCGTCCACCTGATGCAGTACGGTAGGATCGTTAACCCCATACTCCTGGTCGGTGTAAATTACAAAATCGATATTCGACATACCGCCCATGGTGTCTTCCTGCACATTCACTGCTTGGCGAAAGGTGCTGGACTCACCAAAGTACTTCACCGCTATATCGTTAAGTTCGTTATTGGCAGAGAACACCAGCGATACGGCTACCACCAGCAACGATACCGGCAGAATCCGACGATGTCGCTGGCACACCCACTCCCCCGCCTTATGATAGCGTGAAGCATTGTGCTTAGGCGCGCCAGGCACGCGCAACGGGGCCAGGTTCAACATCGCCGGAAGCACTGTCAGAGAAAACAGACAGGCCAGCATTACCCCTACTGCGGTCATGTTGCCCAAATCGGCCAAAATAGGTACCGCCGAAAAGTTCAGCATAAGAAAGCCAATAGCCGTGGTTACACTGGTAATGACGATAGGCTTGGTATTCACTTTAAGGCTTTCGGCCAGGGCTTCATGCTTGGCCATCCCTTGGCGGGCGAATTGCCTGAAACTCACAATAACGTGAATACAATCGGCGACGGCCAGGGTCATTACCATGGTAGGTACGTTTACGGTGGCGGTACTTAAAAACAGTCCGGCCCAACCGGCCAGGCCCATGGTCACTGCGATACACGAGGCCACAATCACCAGTGTCGCCAGGGCCGCCACAATTGAGCGGGTTAACAACGCTATCATGATGGTGATAACCACAAACATGGCAGGTATCAGGGTTTGTGCATCATCCTGGGCGGCCACGGCAAACGCATCATTCATAATAACCATGCCGGTCAGGTAAATAGCATGGTCAGGGAATTGCTGCTGGTATTTATCCTGCAATTGGCGGGCGTAGTCCGCAATCTCAATCACTTCTTTGGTCTGGTCACCATCGGGCAACTGAATAGTAGCGTTAATTACCGCCACCTCGCCATTGCGCGAGACCAGCCGTCCGTCTATTTCAGGAGTACTTTGCACCACCTCGCGCACCCACTGAATATGTGGCCGGCCGTACTGCCCACTGGTTATCAGATCGGTCACTACCAGATCGTCGGCTTCGGCATAGGTATGCTGATAATTGGAAATTGATTCGACCCGCGTGGATAAGGGCAATTGCCAGGCATCTTCGGTAAGCTCGTGAATCAGCCTGAAAGTATCAGATTGATAGACCGTCGGGGCAGCAGGCACCACTAAAAAAGACACATTTTCACTTTTGTTGAAAATGTTTTGCATGTCTTCAAAGGCTTTACGCTGCGGATTATCCGGTTCGAAAAACACCTTGTAATCGCCGCGAAAATACAGCTGAGAAGCCCCAGTGGCGGTCACCGCACACAAGGCTATAAATAGCAGAATCGCAAATTTTGGTGAATGCAGACACCACTTCATCCAACCAGGCAACTTTTGCATTGAAGACCTATACCCTTATCCGTTTTAGACGCCGCACAGTGTATCGACATTTTACGCCATAGTATAAGCCATCTATAGGTTTTTATTATTATCCGAAGGTATTTACTGCGCTTTGACAATCGACCTAAAGCCTGCAGTAGCCGGTGCCGCAAGGTTAAAATTTATTTAGACAGTTAACAAAGTGCTAACGCCATATTTGATCTTTGCAGACTTTGATGTACTATTACCTCAGCAACTGGTCAGATGAGCGGATGAGTAATCATGAGTATTAGAAAAAGCCTGAAAAAAGTTTTACCTCCTATTTCGGTAACCGAACAGGAAGCCTTAGATGCAGGCGACATTTGGATTGAATCTTCAATTTATCAGGGAAAACCTGATATGGACGCGCTGCGCGCGGTGCCTAAAGCAAAATTAAGCGCTGATGAACAAGCCTTTATGGACGGTCCGGTTCAGCAATTGCTGGAAATGATTGACGACTTTGAACTGGCCAACGGCAAACATATTCCTCAGGAAGTCCTCGACTTTTTGGGTAAAAACCGCTTTTTCTCGATGATCATTCCGAAGAAATTTGGCGGTCTGGAGTTTAGCCCGTATGCAAACTCAACTATTGTGGCCACCATTGCCGCCAAAAGTGGCGCGATTGCAGTGACCGTGATGGTACCTAACTCACTCGGCCCGGGTGAGCTACTGATGCATTATGGAACCACGCAACAGCAGGATTACTGGTTACCGCGTTTGGCGGTAGGTCAGGACATTCCCTGTTTTGCTTTAACCAGCCCGGAAGCAGGTTCAGATGCCGGTGGCATTCCCGATGCAGCTATTGTGACCAAAGGTCAGTACAACGGCGAAGAAGTCATTGGCTTATCAGTAAGTTGGGACAAGCGTTATATTACGCTGGCACCGATTGCCACCGTTTTGGGCCTGGCCTTTAAAGTGTTTGATCCAGAAGGTTTGTTGGGTGGCAAAAACGCGCTGGGTATTACCTGTGCGTTGTTACCTAAAGACCACCCTGGGGTGGAGCTGGGCAACCGCCACGACCCTATGGGCCAACGTTTTTATAACGGTACTACCCGTGGCCAGGACGTATTCATTCCGATGGACTTTATCATCGGCGGACAAAAGAATATTGGCCGTGGCTGGCAAATGCTGGTGAGCTGCTTAGGCGCTGGCCGGGGTATTTCATTGCCGGCAATGGGTGTAGCCACTGCCCAGAGTGCGCTAAAAGGCGCAGCAGAATACAGCTTTGTGCGTGAACAGTTTGGTTTGCCGATAGGCCGTTTTGAAGGTATTCAGGATAAGTTGGCGGATATCGCCGGCAAAACATTCTTGCTGGAAGCCATGCGGGTGTTAACCACAGAAGGTTTGGGCATGGGCCTTAAGCCATCGGTGGTCACTGCCATTGCAAAATACCACATGACTGAGCTGGGCCGTGATGTAATGAACTCGGCCATGGATATTCAGGCGGGTAAAGCGATTCAACGCGGCCCGCAAAATACCCTGGCCGGTGGCTACAGTGCCCTCCCCATTGCGATTACCGTAGAAGGGGCGAACATTCTGACGCGTAACCTGATGATCTTTGGTCAGGGCGCAATGCGCTGTCACCCGTATCTAAAAGAAATGGTCGACCTGATTCATAGCGACGATCACGGCGCCGATGCTGAATTCAATAAGGTACTGCGCAAAACAGTCAGCTTTAGTGTGAAAAACGCATTACGCAGTTTCTCCAAAAGCTATCTGCCGTTTTTGCGTAGCGCTGAATCAGCTCTGCCAGAGGTTCGCCCTTACGAGCAGCGTATTAATGCGCTGTCTGCCAAACTGGCGCCGTTAGCGGATTTATCCCTGGCTGTGTTAGGCGGTGACTTGAAAAAAGCTGAGTTATTGTCGGCCCGTTTAGGCGATGTAATGAGCTATCTGTATGGTGCTATGGCCGCGATTCGTTTCTACGAGCAGCGCATTGAGGACCGTCAACTCGCCAAACCATACTTTGACTATGCTATTCAATGGTCTTTGCAGCAGGCTGAAAAAGCCATTGTTGATTTCATCAACAACTTCCCTAATACCGCTACCCGCGGTCTGATGAGAATGCTGACGAATACCTACACTAATAGCGTTAGCGGGATCTCTGACAAGTTGGTAACCGAGCTGGCACAGGCGTCGATGCAGGATACCAGTGTTAAAGCGCAGCTAACTCACCTGGTGCGCCCGGTGGTAGGCGATGGTAACTACATCAATGAGCAGGCATTTAAAGCCAAGCATGGCGTGGCACACTTGTTAGGTCGGGTGCAAAAAGCCCTGCGCAAGGAACCGGTTGTACCTTATATATCGTTTGAAAATGCGCTTAATAAGCTACAGGAAAAAGGCATTATTTCGGCCGCTGAAGCAAGCTCACTGCATGATTATAACGAAAAGCGTAAGCTGGCAGTGCGGGTAGATGAGTTTACCTTTGACCTTGAGTTGTTAACCCCTGAGCAAACGGTTCCGGGTGCCCAACGACAGCGTGAAGCCCAAACCGATAACCAAGACGCTGCCTGATAGCAGCCAACCCGGTTAACCTCGGTTATTCCTTTACTCAAGCGGCTTCGGCCGCTTGTTTTGTATGTGCCCCGCTCACCGCTTTCCCCCTGGGCAGCCCTGCCCCGTTAAACCTGGCCTGCTGGCTTGCATTTTGGTCGTAGCAGGCTATTACTTATATAGCTTCCTTTACAAAGTTAGCTTACCTAACTCTCTGTATAGCTTTTACATTTTATATAAGCACTCATGGCGCATGAGTGCTTAACAAGTCGTGGTGGCGGTAACAAAACGTCTCGCACTGACAGATAAATTTTAAACTATGTATAAAAGCGGTTAACGGAACTTACGGCAGCGTAGATGCATTCGCAGGCTGTTAAGGGTAAGTGGCAGCAACAGGTATTCATTGGCAGCATTTTGCTGGCAAAACTCAGGCGGACTTGCGGCATCCAATGTGTGAAGCAGGCGGTCTGATACAAGCTATCACCCTATGGCGATGAGGTCGGGTTTATTATTTTGCTGTCTAAAACACATACCCCACACCAGGCATTTGTGTCGGTAAAGCTGGACGCTGTAAATATGCTGTACGGCAATGTTTACCGTGGCGCGCTAATGACCATGCTGGCATTCTCCGGTTTGGTATTTGGTTTTTCCAGTGTTGACGAGGTGCCAGGAAAACTGGTGTTGTGGACACTCATGATGGTGGTGTCGCTGGCCCGGATGGCCGATGGCTGGTGGTGGCAATACCACGCTGACCTAATAGCCAGGAAGGCTGACGCTGTGCCACCAGCTGCTGAGGGCGACGCCACACGGCCAACGCCATCGGCAGGTCTGTTAACTGCTGCCGTAAGCGGTTCGCGCGCTGGCCGCGCCTTTGTGCTACCCCACACGGCCTATGCCGGCTTTATTCGTTTTGCTATTGGCAATGGGCTTACCAGCACATTGTGGTGTGTTTACGCGGTGGTTTTTTACCATCAGATGGCGCTACTGGAATTAGCCTCAACAATGGTAATTCTATCGGCTATGGCTGGCGGGGCCGCCACCGTGCTGGCGCCCAGCCGTGCGATATCCAGCTTTTACACCACGTTATTGTTAGTGCCTATCTCTATTATGGCCCTCATCGACCCTGGGCAGGAATACCGAATTCTGGGCTTTTTAGGGGTGGGCTTCTGGCTGGCAATGTTATCTACCAGCGCTCAGTCTAATGCGTTTTTTATGCAGGTTATTGATTTAAAACAGCGTAATTCCGAGTTACTTGAAGATATGCAGCGCGAACGGGCTGAAGTAGTCAGAGTTAATCAGGCGCTGGTAGAGGCCAATAAACAACTGGATAACAATAACGCCAACCTGGAACAGCAAGTCACTAAACGTACCGAAGAGTTGTTTGAATTGTCTAACCGTGACGCCCTGACCGGTCTGTTAAATCGTGCCGGTTTTAAATCTCAGCTTAATGAAAAATTAGCCGCTGCAAGGCAACACCATACCCGACTGGCCATTTTATTTATTGATCTGGATGGCTTTAAGCAGGTTAATGACAGCCTGGGGCATTTAATTGGTGACACTGTTCTTGAAACCGTCGCACGCCGATTATCTGCGCACTGCACCGCCGACCAGCTTTCAAGGTGGGGCGGTGACGAATTTATCTTAACGGCCGCCAACATTAATGAATCCAACGCGGTAACGCTGGCCGAGTCGTTGCGTATTGCGGTAAGCCAGCCTATTGAGGCACAACGCAATCAAATTTCGCTGGATGCTACCATTGGGATCGCGTTTTTCCCGGAACATGGCACCCAGGCCCATACACTGATTCAAAAAGCCGACTTTACCATGTACCAGCAAAAACGAACCCAACGGGGCGCCGTGTGTTTGTACAATGAAGATATTTATCATCATGTGCGGCTGGAAGAAGCCCGGCGCGCCGGGTTGGCTGAAGCGATTCGTAACAATGAGTTGACGGTGTACTACCAGCCTATCGTGGATGCCAGCACCTACGAGGTGGTCTGCATTGAAACATTGTTACGGTGGCGTTTCAGAGGTAAGGCCATATCGCCTGCCGTATTTATCCCCCTGGCGGAAAAATCGGGGCTGATTAATAAACTCGGCACCTGGGTTTTAGAGCGTGCGTGTATTGAAACCCTGGAGCTGGATATTACCCCGCTGCCGGCGGTATCGGTCAATGTCTCTGTACTGCAGTTACTTGAAGATGATTTTATTGCCCATATTGACCGCATTTTAACCGGCACCGGCTTTCCGGCGACCAAATTGCACCTGGAAATCACCGAATCGGCGTTTGCCCAGAATCGGGTAGCGATCCGCGAAAAAGTAGAAGCCCTAAAAGCCCGCCACATTCAAATATCAATTGACGACTTTGGAACCGGATTTTCTTCGTTAAGTCAGTTACAATTGCTGAGCTTTGATCGTATCAAGATAGACAAATCCTTTGTAATGGACTTAAGCTCGGGTAACGAAGCAATTATTCGGGCCACCCTAATGATCGCCCGTGAGTTTGGTTGTCAAACGGTTGCCGAAGGCGTGGAGTCGGTCAGTCAGGCTCAGCGTTTACGCAATATGGGCGTCACCCACCTGCAAGGATTTTATTTTGCCAGACCCATGCCAGCGGCGGAATTTACCCACTGGTTTCACCATAAAGATAACTAAACACTATGGCGCAGCTTTATTTTTATTATTCGGCAATGAATGCCGGCAAATCTACCTCTCTTTTACAATCTGCCTATAACTACCGGGAACGGGGTATGAACGCGATGATTTTCACCGCGGCGCTTGATGATCGTTACGGCGTAGGCAAAGTGGCTTCCCGGATTGGCCTGCAGGCTGAAGCTGAGCTGTATAAAGGCGACGATAATATTTATCAGCGAATTGCCGCCAGACACTGCGATAAAGCGGTGGACGCCGTATTCATTGACGAAGCACAATTTTTAACCAAGCCCCAGGTGCGTCAGTTAGTGGAGGTTGTAGATGAGCTGGATATTCCGGTCTTAGCGTATGGCCTGCGAACCGATTTTCTAGGGGAAACCTTTGAAGGTAGCCACTATCTGATGGCATGGGCCGATAAACTGTCTGAGCTGAAAACCGTGTGTCACTGTGGCCGCAAAGCCAGCTTTGTGGTGCGTTTGGATGACGAAGGCCAGGCCGTTACGTGCGGTGCACAGGTTCAGATAGGCGGCAATGACCGCTACGAGTCTATGTGCCGTAAACATTTTAAACAACTGGTCTGGGACTAACTTAACGCTATGCGTAAAAATATACTGATCACCGGCGCCAGCTCGGGGCTAGGCCGTGGCATGGCACTGGAATTTGCCCGCAAAGGCCATAATCTTGCCCTGTGCGCGCGTCGTGAAGAACACCTGATTTCGCTCAAGCAGGAATGTCACGCTATTGACCGAACGTTAAAAATCAGTATTCGTACGCTGGATGTTAATAACCACGATGATGTATTCGAGACTTTCCGTGCGTTCACCAGCGATTTCACCTCACTGGACCGAATTATCGTTAACGCCGGAATGGGTAAAGGAGCCTCTATCGGTACCGGCCACTTTGCGGCCAATAAACAAACGGCGACCACTAATTTTATTGCTGCGTTGGCTCAGTGCGAAGCGGCAATGGAGATATTTCGTAAGCAAAATCATGGACATCTGGTAACAATTTCGTCCATCAGCGGACTTCGTGGCTTCCGGCGTGCGTTAACGGTTTACGCTGCCAGCAAAGCTGCGCTGTCATCGTTATCCGAGGGGATTCGGATAGATGTTATGGATACTCCGATAAAAGTAACGACTGTCCATCCTGGCTTTATTCGTTCAGCGATTAATGAAAAGGTGAAAAGCGCGCCTTTTATGGTAGATACGCAAACCGGCTGCAAAGCCCTGGTCAAAGCCATTAATAAAGAGCCCGCCAACGCTTTTGTACCAATGTGGCCATGGGCGATGGTTCGTTATGTATTACGGGTGGCGCCACTGTCGTGGCTGGCCCGAATGAGCTAACCTCTGATCTAAGTAACCGCTTATACTGGCTAAGGAACTGTTGTTGATTACCTTTTCACCTATGTTGTGGCTGACCGCATTAGCAATAGTAATGTATGGCACCATAGCCAGCGCCCAGCCCAACGTAACGCCGCTGGCACCGGTAGAAGAACAGCCCTCTTCCCTCCCCCAGCCGTTAGATAGCAAGGCGCTAGTTCAGGTAATAAACCGCAGTATGGAGGCCTTTGCTACCCCGGGTATGGCGGTTGGCGTAGTACATAACGGGACAACTGTATTCAGTGAGGGGTTTGGCCAGCGTAATATTGCCCGTAATCTTCCTGTTACCCCTGCCACCCAGTTTCGGTTGGCTTCTACCTCTAAAGCTTTTACCGCTGCGGCCTTAGCAATACTGGTTGACCAGGGCAAACTAAACTGGCACGACCCGGTTACTGACTATTTGCCCGAGTTCCAGCTGCACGATCCCTGGGTAACTCGCCACTTTACCATTGCAGACTTACTTACCCACCAAAGCGGGCTGGCCAGCGGCGCGGGTGACAGCATGCTATGGCCCTCGCCTTCACGGTTCAGCCTGGACGAAATCATTCATAACCTGCGTTATTTATCGCCAGCCGGTGAATTTAGAAAAACGTTTGCTTATAGCAATGTAATGTACATGGTCGCTGGCGAAGTCGTGGCTCGGGCGTCGGGTATGTCGCTGGCTTCGTTTATTCAGCAAGCTCTATTTGCACCGCTGAACATGACGTGTTTTGTGGAAGAGGTAAGCCCCAGCGCGTTGCAAAATGTGGCGGTAAGTTATGCACAGAACGATACCGAGGGTTTTTATCCGATAACCCGGAACCAGGTTAATACCAAGGGTGTTATTTACGCTGCGGCGGGTGGCATAACCTGTAATACCCACAGTATGCTTAACTGGCTGTCTATGTGGCTGAATAACGGCAGCTTCGGGGGCCAAAATATCATCAGCCCCACCCAGCTTGATCAGCTCACCGCACAACACGTGGCCCTGCCTGTGGCGGCTATTGATAAACAATGGAACCAAACCCAGTTTGCAGGTTACGCCTTAGGATGGCGCGTGAGCGATATGTATGGCTATAAAGTCGTGTCACATACCGGCACCGTGTCAGGCTATCAAGCCTATGTAGCCTTCGTACCGGCCCAAAAGCTGGGGGTGGTACTGCTCAATAACGGCTCACATTATGGTGCTCGCGGGGCGGTGATGCAGCATATATTGAATAGCTACCTGCAACCGTCCACGCCGGATAAAACATTACCCGACGATTGGATAGCAGCCTATCAGGCATTGGCTAGCAAGCAACGCAAAAGCTGGTTACAACGACATCCTAAGCCGGTTAAAAGCGGCGCCTTTGGTATCGCTAAAGCCAAGCTGGCAGGCACCTATCGCGATACCTGGTTTGGTGCCATGCATATCGCTGAACAAAATGGTAAGTGGCGCATCAGCAGCGCCAAAATGCCCACGCTTAGTGGTAGCCTGGAAGACTTCAGTGCTACCCGGCTTCAGGTGAACTGGGATAATACCAACGCGGCATCTCCCGCGCTATTGTCAGTCGATACCAATAGCACTGGGCAAATCAGGGGGTTCACATTGCAGCCTTTAAGACAATCAACCAGCCCGGCAGCGGCCACGAACCATGCTTACCGAGATATGTACTTTAGCCGAATGCCAGCGTTTGAATAAGCCCGCGAGATTCTATTTCTGTAAAAAAGCGAACCTGTAAAAGAGCAACCCACTAAAAGAGCACGCCGATAACCAGCTGCACCGGCTCTGTAAGCCGCTGGTGAGGGATGCCTGGTTAACCTTGATTGCGGATTTAGTCCGCGCCTTTCCCGGTAAGTTTATCTCCTCCTCATCAATACCGCTGCGTAAAAAGTAGACTAATTATCAAGGGCTGAGCGACGTGGTTTTCTGCTACATTTAGCGGGTCTGCAGAGCAAATATTGCTTTGCCCTAATATTCGGGCTGCGGGGCAACCAACAGCAGGAACCAAATAATGATAACAATGGTAAATGGCTTAGATCCTCTTACAACGTTAACCCTGGCTTTAAGCCGAAATACGCTGTCAAACATCGAGAAACATAAGGCAATATGCTGCTGTGTGACATCGGTTATTCCGGAAGCTAGCAGGGTATCCCTGTGGAAGTTTAATGAAGACCGCAGCGCCATTCGTTGCTTAATGCTAAAGCAGGGTAGCGAGTGTGTTGTCACCGAGAATGTAATACTTAAAGAAGCTGATTTTCCAGATTATTTCAGGGCTATTTTACAGCAACAATTAGTGGTTGCCTCGAACGCGCGTACCCACGCCGATACCCGATGTTTTAACACTGATTATTTTGAGCCTAATGGCATTTACTCGTTACTGGACTACATCTTTCAGGAGAATTTTAAAGCAGTAGGCGTGATATGTTGCGAAGCTACCGGCAGCAAAGTGCAGTGGCACAGCCAGGATATCGCGGTGCTCAAACGTATAGCGACCGTTACCTCTATGTTTTTTAAAGAGTAAGCCAGCTTCTTAGCGTGGTCCCACCCTCGCCCAACCATTACCAAACCATTACCATACCATCGCCAAACCAGCGCTAGCGATGTTGGCCTGCCCGCGATCTTAGCCAGCCCCGGCTACCGCGCACCATAGTGCGGGTAACACACGTTCAACGCATCGCATCACCGTGGTAAACAGCCTACCTGAGCGCCGGCTAGGCTGCCCATTACGGTCCGGCCAGCTTTAATACAAGGCAATGGCCAGCGGGGCATAAGTCATTGTCACGAGGTTTCGCCTGCTACAATATCAAAAGGTAGCAGGGTAGACTCGGTGGCACCGTCTAACAGCAGCTGGGCAGCCAGCTCGCCTTTAGTCAGGCTCGACTGACATACGGTAGTCAGATAAGGGCGGGTTCTGGCCGCCTCATCAATGCCATCGAAACCGGTTATGCGCAACTGGCCAGGCACATCAATATTCTGGCTGATTGCATATTGCAGCAATTCAAGGGCGATAATGTCGCTCATACACAAGATGGTATCGGGCCTGGGGTGGCTATTTAATACTTCGCGGGCAGCTTGCCGGGCAAAGGAGCCTTCACTTTCCGGAATATGCCAGATCCAGGCATTGTCAACGCTTACATTGCATTCGCGCATAGCGCGAACGTAGCCATCCAAACGCCGGTGCGAAATAGAACTCTCTGCCGCCAGTAACGGCGAGTCGTAAATACGACATGTGTTAGCTGAGGCAATCAGTTTAAGGCCAAGAATGGCGACCCTATCGTTCTCGCGAATAGCGCCTTTGGCAATCTGATACGCGGCCTGCTCGTTATCAATATTAATGGCGGGACGGTGGTCGAGATTAAAGTCGACAGTTACCACTGGTTTAATAGTCTTAGTTAACTCATGGGCAAGGCGTGGATTTTCAGGGGCGCCATAGCAAATAAAGCCATCCACAAAATCTACAACATCGCGAATCGAATCAACATTGCCGCTGTATAGCAACAAATGCTTCTGATTGGCATGCAGTACCTTGGATACCCCTTTGATAAAAGTACTGGCTACCGGGTCGCTAACCATGTATTCGATATTATCGGCCAATACCAGCGCCACTATGCCTGAGTGCCCTTTACGTAAAATCTGCGCCGCTTTATTCGGGCCATGATAGCCAATACGCTGGCAGGCCAGTAAAATTTCTTCCCGCTTAGCCGCCGATAACTGATCAGGTCGATTAAAGGCATTAGATATTGTCGCCGTGGACACATCCAGCATGTGCGCAACATCTTTCAAAGTAAGTTTATTTTTATTCATATTATGTAGGGTGACTGATTGAAGACATTTTAGGTGCCTGTTTAAGGTCATCAATATGACGCCCGCGGCAAATACCAAAGTGCTTCAATTTGCTCTTAATTTTTTTGTTATCCAGCACAACATTAGCAGAGATTATCCGTTTTTAACACCGAATTTACTTAATCGATTAATCCCATGACAGGTATATGGTGGGGAAAGTCGGGCCGCAAAGCTACAGAATATAAGTAAACGTAATTCAGGTGCCAGTTTTAGTAAAACCGACACCTGCAGGATAAGAGGTAGGAAAGCCTATCGGGTACCGAAAATACGGTCGCCGGCATCGCCCAGGCCGGGCAGGATATAACCCTGACTGTTGAGCCTGTCATCTACCGAGGCAGTGAAAATATCAATATCAGGATGGGCTGCGGTCACCGCGGCAATACCCTCGGGGGCTGCCACTAAAAATAGCCCCATAATTTTAGTGCAACCTTTTTGCTTGAGCAGGTCGATGGCGGCTATGAGGGTGCCCCCCGTAGCCAACATAGGGTCGACTATCAGCGCCGTTCGCTCATCAATGTGCTTAACCACCTTGTCAAAGTACGCCACTGGCTGAAGGGTTTCTTCATCGCGATACAAACCCACCACCGATATTTTCGCATTGGGGATCAGCTCCATTACGCCATCAAGCATGCCCAGGCCGGCTCGCAAAATAGGGACGACAGTAATCTTCTTGCCGGCAATTTGCTGCACTTCGATAGCGTCGCCCGACCAGCTGGTAATGGTGGCAGGTTCAGTGGGTAAATCCCGGGTGGCTTCATAGGTCAGCAAGTTGCCCACCTCACTGGCCAGTTCGCGAAAGTCTTTACTGCTTAAACCTGCTTCACGCATGAGGCCAAGTTTATGCTGAATAAGTGGATGCCTGATTTCATGAACAGCCATGGTGCGCTCCGTGATAAATAATAATGAGGTACAAACACCAGACACGCATGCGTGCCCGGGTAACCTGACGATTATCCCTGTGTCGCAAAAAAATATCGACTGTTAACACACATTTATATGCTGATTGGCTAGCAGATAATCGTTTTGTAACGCTGACAATACCTAACATAACCTGTTCGTAACAGGCTTAATAGTTACACTGGGCGACGCGCGGGGGTGACCGTACTATTATGCCGCGTACCAGTATGCTCACTATTTGCTAAGGGCGACGCCGCGGTCGGTGCGGCCTGGCTATCAGCCGTCGGTTTTTCAATGATATAAATCAGGTCGTTATAATGCCATGCCAGGCGGCCCAACGAAAATACATTCACCAGCTGAGCAAACACCCGGATAAAACGGTCGCGGGCAGAACGCTTGCGTAAATAGTTATTTTTGCCAAAGGTGGCTTTTACGGCCAGCCCGTGTGACTGGCAGTACTGCTGTATATTGCGGCGGGCCAATGCAGGATCGTATACCGTAGGATACGGTAGATAACCGGGTTTACCCGCGTTTTTATTCCCTTTTATCAGACGGTAATAATACACATGCATCCAATGGGGCGTAGAGCGGGCCATAAAGCCGTAAACAGAATCCCGGTCAGGCACTTTGATAATAATGACGCCACCGGGTTTTAGCCAGCGCGAAAAGTTTTCCAGAACCCGGGTTACATTACTGACATGCTCCAGTACGTAGGCAGTATAAATTACGTCAAATGCCGCCTCAGGTAATGCCACTTCTCGCAAATCACCGATTATCACCTCATCCAGATCATTGAATTTGGATTGGCGTAACGATACGGCGTCGGCGTCTATATCGACCCCGGATAATGTATATTCGATATCATTGAGTTTGAGCTGCCATTTGTTTCCACAACCGGCTTCCAGAATACGTAACGCCTTACCCGGCGTAGCCTTGCTTGAGATGCAGGCTTCTAATATGGTTTTTTCTTCAGTGGTGTCAGTTACGATGTTTAAGGTCACAGCGTATTCCGTTGCAGTAAATGTAGCCAGTCCATACCCACCCCGGAGTTAACCAGTTTGGGCCGTAATATAACGTGCGTATTAGCGGGCTAGAGTAAATAGGATTGATACGCCCGCAATACTGGCCTGAGTTCAGAAAAGCCCTGACCGGCTTACAAAATGAGTAATTTGACCATCCCTGGCCTGCGCTTATTTAGTATTGCGCGACTATCTTACCAAAATGTTGGCCAGATTCCTCGTACCGAAATGCATCGGCCAACGCTTCAAGCTCAAACGACTTATCGATAACCGGCTCAAAGGCCATCGTTTCGAGGGCTTTGACAAAATTCTGCTGATCTTGTCGCGAGCCTACGATTATACCGGTCAGGCGAATTTGTTTGCGCATAAGCAGCGCAGTAGGCACTTCCCCGCCAATCCCTGTCAGTACGCCGATAAGCACAATACTACCGCCTACCCGACAGGCTTTAATCGACTGACCAAGGGTTGCCGGGCCGCCTACCTCAACCACATGGTCCACCCCGCTACCACTCCATTTAGCAACCGTTTTGCCCCACTGCTCGTCAGTTTTGTAATTGACCGTGAAATCGGCGCCTAACGCCCGGGCTTTTTCCAGCTTGGCATCGCTGGACGAGGTAATCGCAACTTTCGCCCCCATTGCCTTGGCTATTTGCAGGGCATACACCGATACGCCTCCGGTGCCCAATAGTAAAACTGTATCTCCCGCCTTCAAATTCCCTTCCACCACCAGGGCGCGCCAGGCGGTTAGTCCGGCTGTGGTAACAGTCGCCGACTGCGCATGCGACCAACCACTGGGGGCGTGGGTAAACCAGTGTGCTGGCAGGGTGACGTATTCACGGGCATAGCCATCGATGCCATCGCCCGGCGTCCGGGAGAAATCGCCAACCTGCGGGGGCCCCGACTGCCAGTCAGGGAAAAACACCGATACAACATTATCGCCTTTGGCGAATTCGCATACCCCTTCACCCACCGCGGTAACCACGCCTGCGCCATCCGACATCACGACTCTGCCGGGGGTAGGCTTCATGGTGCCGGACGCCACGCCGTAATCATGATAGTTAAGCGAGGTGGCCTTAATATTGACCATGATTTCACCGGCGCCAGGCTCTGGCGGTGGTGCAGTTTCACTGACTTTCAGACCCTCTAAACCCTGTTCGGGTGTGGCTATTGTTACTTGTTTCATTGCTCGCTCCATTACATGAGTAATGTTGTTGGTACTACCAATACGCCTAAACTGTTTACCCGGCAAGGGTAAATTGTCGTGCCAGACCCGCTAACCGGCAACAAGGTTTTGCTATTTTACCTGCTGCATGGGTATGGTAATAGCATCATTACCATACACTTAGGGAATTCCCATGAAAAAAACTGCTCTGCTGGGTTTGCTGGCACTGGCCTGCACAAATACGTTTGCGGCAATATCGCCGGCTGAACAAGCAGCCATCGATTACCTTGATCAACATCATGATGAAGCGGTTTCCCTATTGGAAAAGTCGGTGAACATCAACAGCGGCACAATGAACCTGGCTGGAGTGAAAAAAGCGGGTGCTTTGCTGATTCCGGAATTCGAAGCGCTTGGTTTTACCGTTGACATGACCGATGGTAGCGCCTTTGAGCGGGCGGGCCATCTGGTGGCGACTAAAACAGGAACACGCGGGCCGAATATATTACTCATTGGCCACCTGGATACCGTGTTTGAGCCTGACAGCCCGTTTCAAACTTTTTCGCTCACGAAAGCGGGCTGGGCGTCAGGGCCGGGTATTGCCGATATGAAAGGCGGCAATATTATTATATTGCAAACGCTACGAGCCCTGGCAGCCGCTGGCGAGCTGGCCGATATGAATATTCAGGTGGTTATGACCGGTGATGAAGAGTCCAGTGGCCGGCCTTTGTCGCTATCTAAAGCCGCGCTGATAGACGCAGCAAAATGGGCTGATGTTGCCCTGGGTTTTGAAAATGGGGATGGTAACCCCGCCACCGCGAACACCGCCCGGCGTGGCGCTATGGGCTGGACATTAGAGATAACCGGCACCCCGGCGCATTCTTCGCAGATTTTTCAACCCGATGTAGGAGCGGGCGCCATTTATGAAGCGGCGCGTATCCTTCAGGCATTTTATACCGGCTTACAAGACGAGAAATTGCTGACATTTAACCCGGGTAAAATTATCGGCGGCACCCAAATCAGTCATCAGCCCAGCGCAAATAAAGGTACGGCGTTTGGCAAAGATAATGTGGTGGCAGAAAAAGCCCTGGTTACCGGCGATATTCGCGCAATTTCGGCTGAACAGCTGGAGCGGGTGAAACAAAAAATGCGCAAGATTGTGGCCCAGAACCTGCCCCAGACATCAGCTTCCATTACTTATGAAGATGGCTATCCCCCGCTTTCCCCTACGCCCGGTAACGCACGGTTACTGACGTTATACTCGGCGGTGAGCGAAGCGCTGGGCCAGGGCCAGGTGAGTGCTATTGACCCACGCAATGCCGGCGCAGCGGATGTATCGTTCACCGCTGCTCATGTAAAGATGGCGTTGGACGGCTTAGGCATGGGCGGTACCGCTGGCCACACGGTTAAAGAACAGGGCGACTTAACCACGCTACGTAGCCAGGCAAAACGTGCGGCCCTGTTGTTGTACCGGTTACAGCATGACGGTCTGCCCGCGACCGATAACCAGCAGTAATCGATAAACCAACAATAACCGACACGCCTTGATGTTAACATTAAATTAACCAGCTAAGCGGTCATAGCGGCCGCTTAGCAATGCTATTGTCATCCGCGCCCGCACCCGCGCTAATATAAGTGTAGATCCCAGCGGGTTCAGACCCAACAAATAACAACTAAAAACGATTATTGTAACGCTGTATAACTAAAATAAGAGGCTTTATGTACTGGAAAGGATATCTCATTAGCGTAGCGTTAACTGCAAGCATGTTAAGCCATGCTGCCACTGCGCCCGCTAACCCCACACATCAACGCAAAGCAGATATTGAACAAACCATAGTGACCGAGCACACCACCCAGATTCGCGGTGAACGGGTGAAGTACCAAGCCACTGCGGGTATGCAACCGGTATGGAATGACGACGGTAAGCCGATTGCAACATTGCAGTACACCTATTATGAACGCACCGATATTAAGGATAACCAAACCCGCCCTTTGCTTATCAGCTTTAACGGGGGGCCCGGGTCGGCCTCGGTATGGATGCATCTGGCGTATACCGGGCCCAAAGTGCTCAATGTGGATGACGAAGGCTATCCGGTGCAACCCTATGGCACTAAAACTAATCCTCACTCGGTATTGGATGTGGCCGACATTGTTTATGTTAACCCGGTAAATACCGGCTATAGCCGGGTCCTGGAGACCAGTGAAGGTAAGTTGCCTTCCAAAGAAGACCAGCAGAAAATGTTCTTTGGCGTGAACGCCGATATTGCCTATTTAGCGCAATGGATAAATACCTTTGTCAGCCGCCACGACCGCTGGCGGGCTCCCAAATTTTTGATTGGCGAAAGCTATGGAACCACTCGGGTCTCGGGCTTGGCATTGGCTCTGCAAAATGACCAGTGGATGTATTTAAACGGGGTTATCCTGGTTTCACCTACTGAGTTGGGTATTCCCCGCGAAGGCGTGGTAGAAGCTGCTAACCGGCTCCCCTACTTTGCCGCCACGGCGTGGTATCACAAAAAGCTGGCGCCGCAGTACCAAAATAAGCCGCTGGAAAGCCTGCTAGAAGAAGTCGAACGCTTTACCCTGGATAAGCTAATGCCTGCGCTCGCCCGTGGCGGATATATTAATGCCACCAGCAAACAGCAGCTTATTAAACAGATGGCGGCCTATTCCGGGTTGTCGGTCAGTGACATTGAAGGCAGCAACTTGGATGTCAGCACCCGTTATTTCTGGAAGGCGTTATTAAGGGATGAAGGAAAAACCCTGGGGCGTTTAGACAGCCGCTATCTGGGTATAGACAAACAAACGGTGGGTAGCAGCCCCGACTACAACGCAGAGCTTACCGCCTGGCTACATGCTTTTACACCTGCCATCAATACGTACCTACGCAATGAACTAAAGGTAAAAACGGACCTGCAATACAATATGTTTGGCCCGGTACATCCGTGGGACAGAAGCGACGATACTACCGGTGAAGATTTACGCATGGCAATGGCGGCCAATCCCTATCTAAAGGTAATGGTGCAGTCGGGCTACTTTGATGGTGCCACCAATTATTTTGATGCCAAGTATACCCTCTGGCAACTTGATCCTAGCGGGGCCATGCAGTCACGGCTAAGCTTTAAGGGATACCATAGTGGCCATATGATGTACCTGCGCAAAGCGGATTTAAAAACGGCGAACCAGGATGTCCGGGAATTTATTTTAGCGGCCTTGCCGAAGCCTGGCCAACCGGCAAAATATGAGCGTACCGGAAACGCTTCACCGGCTCGGTAACCCTAGCGCTTGACAGAAAATCGCTGGAAACACGCCAAAGCTACGAGGGCACCTACTTACGATAACCTTGGCTTTTACCTACAAAAAAGCTCCTTTATAAAAGGGAGCTTTTTTAGGATTAACCCTACTTAAGCCACGAACTACTCAGGTAGCGTAATGTTCAACTCCAGCACGCTGCAGTCATCACTGTCTTCCAGCTGCACAGATACCTGGTCATCGGCTATCTGTACATACTTTCTAATCACCTCGAGTATTTCCTGTTGCATCATTGGCAAATAATCAGGCTCGGTGCGTTTACGCCGCTCGTGCGCAACAATAATTTGTAGCCGCTCTTTAGCCACGGCAGCTGAGTTGGGCTTGCCCTTTTTCAGCAGGTAGTCAAATATGCCCATTATTTCCCTCCGAGCAGTCGCTTAAAGAACCCTTTTTTCTGCGCCTCCAAAAAGCGATGCTCCACTTTTTCGCCTAACAAGCGACGCACCGCGTCGTTGTAAGCCTGACCAGCAGTTGATTCCTGATCTAAAATAACCGGCGATCCCTGGTTAGAGGCTTTCAGTACGGCTTCTGATTCAGGGATAACACCTAGCAAGGGTACTGCCAGAATTTCTTCTACATCGGCAACACTTAACATTTCAGCGGTTGCTACGCGGTGCGGGTTATAACGGGTCAGCAATAAATGTTCTTTTACATTTTTACCCTGCTCTGCGCGCATGGATTTACTTTGTAAAATCCCCAGAATGCGATCAGAGTCGCGAACCGACGACACTTCAGGGTTAGTAACGACAATTGCTTCATCGGCAAAATACAATGCCATTTGCGCACCTTGTTCAATCCCCGCCGGGGAGTCGCAAATGATGTAATCAAAATCTTTGCTCAGATCATTCAGTACCGCTTGTACACCTTCCATGGTGAGGGCGTCTTTGTCCCGGGTTTGCGATGCTGGCAAAATAAACAGGCCGGGCGTACGCTTATCTTTAATCAAAGCCTGATTCAACGACGCTTCTTTGTTGATAACATTAACAAAGTCATACACTACGCGGCGCTCGCAACCCATGATTAAATCAAGGTTACGTAAGCCTACATCAAAATCTACCACCACGGTTTTATGTCCCTGTAGCGCCAGGCCAGTTCCTATAGCTGCGCTGGATGTAGTTTTGCCTACACCCCCCTTTCCTGAGGTTACCACGATAATCTTTGCCATTTACCTTTCCTCGATGAATACGTTGCGTATCAAACTAGTGCCGATACCACTAACGCATCCTCTTCCAAATATGCTTGTGCTGATTGTTTCCAGCATTGTGTTTGTATAGTGTCCTGCATCACGAAACGTCCGGCAATAGAGAGCAACTCAGCTTCCATTTGCTGGCAAAATATTCGTGCCTGCGTATCCCCTTTTACCCCTGCAAGTGCTCTGCCACGCATGGTGCCGTAAACATGGATATTTCCATCGGCCAGAATTTCTGCGCCTTCACTTACCGGTGCAACAATGATTAAATCGCCACCTTGGGCATATACCTGTTGGCCTGAACGTACAGGACGATCAATAACCTTCGCTACACCATTATTAGCCGGTGCGGCGGCAGGCGCCGGTGCGTCATTGTCCCCGGCCGGCAGGGCTGAATCCGTTGACTTGCTTTGGCTGATATCAGACAGCCCCAGATCGTTTATTGTTGTTCTTAATTCACCTACCTGACCTTTCACCGCCATCGGCTGTAACTGATGCTTTTTGCATAACGCTACCAATAGCTCAAATTCGGTAGCCGAGATTGCAGTATTTAGCTGCAAGATTAACGAAGAACGGGTAAAAAATTGAGGTGCACTGGCGACTTTAGCCGTCAGTTGCTTATCAAATTCATCAGGTTCAAAGTTGAGTATATCCAGTACAATACTTGTCAGTGTTGTACCTTTCATCCGAAAGCATTGCTCCGCCATTCGTGTTCCCTGGACTTACGATGGGCCTGGTAGCCGATCATCAGTGATTATTTGCTATACGTAAATTCGCCACTCTATCAAATTCCAGGCCTACAGCAATAGGCAGGCGTCAATCACTGTTACATTTGTATAGTAAATAGCCAATAATGGCAATGTAATTGACGTTAGCCACCTCTCGCCATTTATTCTGGCTAAAACCAGCGCCCCAGCACGGTGCCAATGCTGGGGCTGCAATCCTGCATCTTTGCCTTACCGCAGTTACGATGGGTTGTCTGTCACCGGCTGCTGCTGGTTTTCTTTTTTGTCGTCTTCCGGGCTATGGTCGGCTACATAAGCGCCTCGCTCACCTTTCGGTTTTTCATCTCCGACGGTGCTGTCTTTGGAGGTTTGCAGCTCTATGGCAGAGTTAGCCTCAGCGCCCAGTAAAATAATATAGGCACTGAGATACAGCCACATTAGCAAGATCACAATACCACCCACTGAGCCATAGGTTTTGTTGTAGGTAGCGAATTCGCTTAAATACAAGGAAAAGCCATAAGAAGCGGCTATCCATAGTAATGTGGCCAACACCGAGCCCGGTGTCACCCAACGCCACTGGGCGGGTTTGCGATGCGGCCCATACCGGTACAGCGCCGACAAACTGATGTTAAATAATAACAGCATAATCGGCCAGGTTATCCAGCCTGCTTCGCGGGCGGTCATCAGCCCGCTGCTGGCCCAGCTGATCCATTTTGGCACAATGGTAATAAATGCCAGCGCCACAATAACAGTAACAATAATACTTAATGTGCAAGTAATCCGTGCCAGCAAGCCTTTAAAAAAGCTACGGCCCTCTGACTCGCTGTAGGTAATATTACAGGCAGTGATCAAAGCATTAGCACCTTTGCTGCTGCTCCATAACGACAGAAGCAGTGACAGTAAGAAGCCCCAGCTTAATGTGGAATTCGATTTTTCGGTCAGGTTGGTCAGCTGCTCTTCGATAATATAGCGGCTTTGAGAGGGCACAACATCAATCAACAGGGCCATATGCTGCTGTAGTTCATCAGGAGACACCATTAAACCGTATAACGAAATAATTGCGCCCAGTAGTGGAAAAATCGCCAGTAAAAAATAGAACGCTACCCCGGCGGCAATAAGCGGTAGGTTATGTTCATGCATTTTTGTATAAATGCGTTTTAAAATAGCCCACCAGCTACCTGGGGATAACTCCAGAATAGAATGCGCTCGAACGCCATGTTTTGAAGCCATAAATTGCCTGCGGTCAATATGTTGATGACAAAGTAATGAGTATCAGATTATTACTTGGTGCAGGCCCGCACAGATTAGAAAAAACCGCTAAAACATTAAATCAGGCATCGAGGTAGTCTTGGAGTTGGGCTAGCAGGGCGGCATACGCCTGCTCTATGATGGCCAAGTGGGCTTCAAAAGAGGCCTGATGGGCTTCTTTTGCTTCGACCTCCAGTTCGTGTAGCTTACCATGCAGGTCAATGGCACCAATGTCTCCGGCCTGGCCCTTTAAAGCATGGCTGGCCTGTCGCACATTTTCGCAGTCCTGTTGTTTTACGGCGCTGCGTAACTGGGCGAGCTTGTCACTACCGCCCGCCACAAATATGCCAATGAGTTTTTTTAGCAGGTTTTCATTGTTCATAAGCCGGGTCAGCGCGCCGGGTTTGTCAAAGCAGATGGTGGTGCCCTGCAACTTTATCGAGCCTAACGCCGGGTTTTCTGCTTCTGCCATCGCTGGCGCTACTGCGGGCACGAATGCATTGGCTTCACACCATTGCAGCAGTTTGTTGGTTAACACCGTTATGGCTAAAGGTTTGGTGACATAATCGTTCATACCCGCCTGTAAGCATTTCTCGCGCTCGCCGCGCATCGCATTGGCGGTCATGGCAATAATCGGCACATCTTGCATTTGGCTGCCCGCCTGACCTGTTCTAATGGCTTTGGTCGCCTCATAACCATCCATGCCAGGCATATTGCAGTCCATCAACACGGCTGCCACTGTCTGGTGATCCTCATGCAGCCGGGCTAAGGTAGCGATAGCTTGAGTCCCGTCCCTGGCTTTGTCGACCACCATTGCAAAGGTGTCCAGCAAACTGGCAGCCACTTCCAGATTAATCTCGTTATCGTCGACGATAAGCAAACGCTGTCCGGCCAGTTGGCCTTTTGCCGCGGCCGCATTGACGGTAAACTGATCACTATCGCGCCGCTTTTCCTGGCCGCCCGGCACGGCAGAGTCGGCGGTTCGAGGTAAGCGTTCGTCGGTAATTCTGGCTAAAAACTCGGAACGTAACACCGGTCTCGACAAACTGCAGGTCTGCGCCAGCTGATGTTTCACGAGGGGCTTGGTGGGCTGTTGTAGCAAGGCGATTTTACACGTATCGGCAAGCCCGCCGGGGGCACAGTTTTGCAGGTGCATCAGCAGTTCGCGAAACTCCATGGCATGGGCATCGATAATCAGTACATCAGGTACCGCGCTTCCGGCCAATGGCAGCTCATCAATAGTTTCATACCGCACAAACTCGCCGCCGAAGCTATTCACCATAGTAGCCAGTATGGCATGCTCTTCAGCGCTGTTGGTAAAGGCCGTAAATACCTTACCCGCTAAGCGCATGGCCGATTCGGGCGGGTCAGTCTGCCAGGTAGAAGAAGGAATATAAAAGTCGACAGTGGTACCCTTGCCGTACTGGGAGGACAGTGTGACCTCACCATGCATCAGCTCACATAGCTGTTTGCAAATAGCCAGGCCCAGGCCGGTACCCCCGTATTTTGCTGCAATACTTTTATCTGCCTGGCTAAAAGAGCTGAATAATTTTGACTGGTTGTCTTGCGCAATGCCCACCCCGGTGTCTTCAACGCTGATCGACAGCTTACCATCCGCCCCTGTTTTGGTGCTGCTGGCTACCCGTACAATAACGGTCCCCTGGTTGGTAAACTTAATGGCATTGCTTAGCAGGTTATTAATAATCTGGGTTAACCGGTGTGGATCGCAGGTGAAAGAAACAAAGTGCAAGGCATTGGTATCAAGCAACAATTGCAGGCCTTTTTCCTG
Organism: Alteromonas indica; assembly: GCA_003056425.1. Taxonomy (GTDB): domain Bacteria; phylum Pseudomonadota; class Gammaproteobacteria; order Enterobacterales; family Alteromonadaceae; genus Alteromonas; species Alteromonas indica. Next base: position 40,802 of record PYVY01000002.1, on the reverse strand, counting down.
GGCTTTTACCGACATTGATGCCACCAGGCTCTCGATAAGTTTCAATGGATTAAAGGCTTTCTCTTCAAGCTCCAGCTTACCAGCTTCAATTTTAGATAAATCCAATACATCGTTGATCAACGCATTCAGGTTTTCAGCGCTGGTCTGGGCCATGGCTAAAAAACGTAAACCTTCGTCATCTTTTACAATACGCCCCAGTAAGCTAAGTGACCCGACTACGCCATTAAGCGGCGTTCGCATTTCATGGCTAATATTTGAAATGAATTTGCTTTTAATGTCGCTGGAGCGCACTGCATCCTGATGGGCTAACTCAAGCTGGGCAGTACGCTGGGTAATTTTCTGTTCAAGCTGATTGTTAGCCGCTACTATCTGCTGGCGCCACTCGCGCTGTTGCGTAATATCGGTAAATACCAGTGCTACCGCGCTTATCTCACCGCGCACTTCAATTAAACTGGTACGGCACTGATAGGTGCGCTGTTGAACGGGATCGCGCCAGCTAATCTCAACATCTTCACTTAACTCGTTTTCTTTAAACTGCAGTAAATTCTGGGCGGTAGCCTTATCCACTTTGCTTCCCAGCACATCTGCAATATCGTGACCGACAATTTTAGCTCGCGGTAGCCGGCATTGTTCTAAAAACCGTTGGTTACAGTTGGATATTACATTGCCGTCTTTGATCATAACAATGCCGTCGTGGGCGTTATCGAACAGCACCTGAACTTCTGCCTGGGTTTGCGCAAGTGCATAGCGGCCCCGGGCGGTGCGATGCATAATAATAACCACTGCCATCAGCACCAGGTATGCTCCTGCCAGTGCACCATACAACACTATGCGTTGATAATTGAGCTGCTGATTAAGGTAGCGCTTTTCTGTTAACCACCAAATATACATCGTATATTCCGTACGTCCCATGCCGAGTTTCACCTGCCGCTGGGAGCCAGCAAATAGCGTATGGTTAAAGTTGTTTTCATACCAGGTTAATTGTGGGTTGATGATGTTATGCGGGCTAAACGCCTCAGCAAACTGGTGGTTAAAGGCCGTCGCCGAATCCATTAAAGTAGAGCCATGGGTGTTGTGTACTATTGAACGGTCCGCATTGGCGATTAATAACCGGTTATGATCGTGAACTAAGATCCCCAGGGCGTTAAATAATTCGCTCAACTCAATGGTGCTACTAAGGTAGCCTGCTAATACGCCGCTTGCGCTATATAAAGGCAGTGTTATATCGATAACCGGGCGCACTGGATGAAATACCACCTGGTTGCGCATAGCGGGGCGAACCGCAGATACCCGCATGGTTTGCTCAGATAACTCGCCTAACTGAGCGAAAAAAGGGCTGTTGGCTAGCTGACGCAAATGCCTTGGGGGAGCGCTTTTTACGCCTAGGCTGGTTCGCCGGGCGCGCGCTATTTCCTGGCCCGCGGTATCGATTAATGTAAGCTCACGATAACTGGGCGCATGCCGTAAGAACGCTTCAAGCATAGCGCGTACCCCGGGTAATAGTGTGCTATCCGGGCGCGTTGCATAGGGGGAGCCGGTCGCGCCGATAAACTGTTGCATTTGCGGGGTCTCAGTTAAAAACTGAATATCGTTAAAATACAACTCCAGGCGCGCTTGTAGCCGGCTTTGCGCTTCGTTCAGGTTAATTGCATGATTCTCGCCAGTCAGTTGATATTGTCGGGCCCTCAACTCCGCTTCGCTGAATACCGCCACCAGCACGATAAAACAGGTTAAACCACCGATAAGCAGCAGTATACGACGTGGCAATGTGATCAATAACGCAAATTTCACTAACGAGTCCTTGGCTTAACCGGGCTGCATACCCTGTGGTGTATTCACTATTAAAGCAGCCCTGAGTATTGCTTATATGATGATAGCAAGCATCGTTGTGCGCTTGTGTAGCAGATCATGTTGCGCAGGTTATACAATACAAATTTTGCCTATAAGCGATGGTGTTAACCGCTATCAACAATAAACTTTGGTATAAGAATAGTGCTTATTGCTACAAATACAGGCGAATATGAAAAAACTAGACTAAAGTTTGAAGATAAATACCGGTAACGCTTTTTCACACCCAGGTGGTGTTTGTTTTGATAAAGGATCTCATGCGAAGTATGGATATGAGTGTAACCAGACAAACGATTTTGATTGTAGACGATCAGCCTGAAAACCTGGTGCTGTTAGAGGCTGGCCTGGAGGATATTGCGCTTATCATAACCTGCCACAATCCGGCCAGGGTAGTTAATCTGGCTCTCAGCTATGCGCCGGACATTATTTTGCTCGATATTGAAATGCCAGACATCAATGGGTTTGATTTATGCAAAATGCTTAAAGAACACCCCCGCACCAAACATTGCGCCATTATCTTTATTACCAGCCACAACGACTTTGAAAACGAAACCAAGGCATTAGCGCTGGGCGCGGTAGATTTTATCGGCCGGCCAATAAATCTGAACGTATGTCGTATTCGCATCCAAAACCATTTGCACATACGCTCGCAAGAGATTTTGTTACAGCAAGCCTATGAGCTGCTGCAAAAAGAGAAAGAGCACTTACACATTACCCTCAATTCAATAGGCGACGCCGTTATCGCCACTGACAAAAATGAAAATGTGACATTTTTGAACCCGGTGGCCCAACGGCTAACTGGCTGGAACGGGCACTCAGCTATCGGCCAGCCGGTAAGTAAAATTCTTACGTTACTTGATGCCACCACCAATGAACCTATGCTAAACCCGGTGTCTATTGCACTGCGCGATAACCGCGTGGTGGCGCTGGCGCTGAATGCTAAAATTATCAGCCGGCAGGGCCGTGAGTTTCGGGTAGAAGACAGCGCAGCCCCGATCAAAGATGCTAATGGTGTGGTTACCGGGGCAGTCGTTGTGTTCCAGGATGTCACTGAATCGATTGCCATGGCAACGCAGATGAGCCATTTAACGAATCATGACCAATTAACCGGCCTACCCAACCGTTTGTTACTTCATGATCGCCTGTTACAAGCCATTCCCCGTAACCAAAAAGCGCTTACCAAGCTGGCAGTGCTGCTTATCGATATTGATAATTTCAAATTTCTTAATGATACGCTGGGCCATCAGGCGGGCGATAAAGTTATTTTTCAGTTGTCACAGCGGCTTGAGCAACTGTGCGATGCGCATACGTCATTATCCCGCATTGGCGGCGATGAGTTTGTTTTAATGGTGTCTGATATCATTACCGCCAATCATATAGAGATAATCGCCAGCCAGGCGTCGAGCCTAGCTGGCGAGCCGGTAATGCTAAACGAGGAAGAATATAAACTCAGTGTCAGTATCGGGATTAGTGTGTTTCCCGATGATGCAAAGAATGAAAAAGAATTGGTCCGCCACGCCGACACAGCCATGTATCGGGCGAAATCACTTGGCCGGGATCGCTTCTGTTATTTTTCAGAAGAACTACAAAATGTTGTTGATAATCGTTTTGCAATAGAGCGGCAGTTAAAACGGGCGCTGGACGACCATGCCCTGGAAGTTTTCTATCAACCTAAGCATAACTTAATAACCGGTGCTTTGGCGGGCGCTGAGGGATTGGTAAGGTTACGGGCCGAAGATGGCACTATTATCCCGCCTGATAATTTTATTCCGCTGGCCGAAGAAACCGGCCTTATCCACCCTTTGGGTGAACAGGTATTGGATCAGTGTTGCGCGGCTGCCAGCCGGTGGTTGAAGCAAGGTTCGCCGGTAAAAGTAGGGGTGAATATCGCAGCGCTACAATTCAGCAATAGTGGTTTTTTCGATACGGTGACCCGCGCGCTGAAAAAGTATGATTTACCCGCTGAATTACTGGAATTGGAAGTTACTGAATCTGCTTTAATGCATGATTTTGATGAAACCCGCAACATACTGCAAAAGCTCAGCGATATTGGCGTATCTATTTCATTGGATGACTTCGGTACAGGCTATTCAAGTTTGTCTTATCTACGCTTTTTTCCACTGGGCGTGTTAAAGGTTGATCGGTCGTTTGTAAAAGATATGCTGAGCGATGGACAGGCGCGCAGTATTGTTGATGCCATTATTCACCTGGCGCGTTCCATGCACCTGGAGTTAGTGGCAGAAGGTATCGAAACAAAAGCTCAGTTAGATGCCTTACGGGATTTGGGCTGTCAGGAAGGGCAAGGTTATTACTACAGTAAACCGCTGCCGGTGGCAGAGTTTGAGTCGCGCTATGTCAATATGGCAGATGCTACCTATTGTGCACGCTTGCAACTGGTAGATTCGCACCGTACCTAAGCGGCAAATACACTATTAAAGAAACCCACAACGATAACGCTACACTACCCGGCAATGATGTGTGGGCTAAAAAGACGCCATTGCCGGAAACGCTATTTTGCCTAGCACCGTGGTAATATCTTCAAGCTTGATAGGTTTGGTTAAAAAAGTATCCATCCCCGCTTTCAGGCACGCTTTGCGGTTGGCATCAGAAGTATCAGCGGTCATCGCAACAATAAAAATTTTACCCGTATTTTTAAAGTTTTGCCGTATGGCCAGGGTCGCTTCGACGCCGCCCATTACGGGCATTTCGCAGTCCATAAATATCAAATTATAGGGCGCTGCTTTGGCCTTTTTGACCGCGTTCACTGCTTCTTCCCCATTTACGACATAATCCGCGGTTACCTGTACCTGGGATAGTAATGACTCCATTACCAGCCGATTGATTTCGTTATCGTCCACCACCAGTATTTTTATATTTTTGAAACTGACGTTTTCGGGGCCAATATAGTCAATTTCGGCGCTGGTGCGCGAATCATCCACCAGGCTTAAGGGTAGCCTTACACACACCTGGGTCCCCACGCCCTCAGCGCTTTTTACCGATACCGTGCCGCCCAACTTATCGCACAACTCTTTTACTATTGCCAGCCCCAGGCCAGAGCCACCATATTTAGCTGTAATTGCTGCACTACCTTGTTTAAACGGCACGAATAGCCGGTCAAGCACCGTGGCCGGCATCCCAATACCAGAGTCGATAATACTAACCACTAAGTCAGTTATGCCATTTTTCTGCTTTAGCTTGGCGGTTAACTTAATGCCGCCGTGTTCAGTAAATTTCAGGGCATTATTGAGCAGATTAGAAAATATCTGGGTCAGGCGGCCGGGATCGCCTATACAATATTGTGTGGGGGGTAAATTGATACGAAAATCCAACTCTACCTGTTTATTCTTAACCTGTGGTGCATATAGCGCCTGCAAGTCGTCGAAAATATGTTTAGGCGCAAAGCGAACCGTTTCTAACTCAAGTTCGCCATTTTGCACTTTGGAATAATCCAGTACATCGTTAACCAGCCTTACCAGCAAATCTGCACTGCGGAGCGCTATGGCTACCCGGCTTTCGATAATATCCTGATTCGACTCCCCCACCAGCGTTTGCAGCATGCCGGTGATGCCGTTAATGGGAGTGCGTAATTCATGACTGATTTTCCCGATCATGGTGCTACGGGCTTTAAGTAAACGCTGCGCTTCGTTCTTTTTCTCGATAAGCGCATTACGGGTATTAACCTGCGCATCAATATCCTGAAAGGCACCAAAGATACGGGTGCACTGGCCATCAATAAATTCAGCCCGGCCCTGGGTGGCGACCCATTTTATCTTACCGGTGTAAGTTTTAAGCCTGACCTCCGTACTCCAGGGTTCGCCGAAGGTTATTGCTCGCTCTACCAGCAAAGTGATGCGGTCCCGGTCTTCCCCCGCATGATAAAAATCGATAGCGCTTTGGAGGTCAGGTACATAACCTGCCGGAACATCATGAATACGTTTGGTTTGTTCGCTCCAGTATAACCGGTTATTGACCAGGTCGACTTCCCAACAACCGATGTCCGCAAGCTGTTCCATCTGGCCTTGTAATTCCAGCCGCCGGGCCATTTCCTGGCGCTCTTGACGCCGCGAAATTTCAACCCCAATCCACTGGGCAAATAAGTGAATAAAATCTATATCATCGGCGCTAAACGGCTGTTCACGAGGGATAGCAGAGGAAAAATTCAAGGTTCCGTAAAGCGCACCATTAACCACCACTTTCATCCCGATATAACTTTCTAACTGAAATTGTAAATAACAGGGGTGGTGGGCGATATCTGACTGTGCGGTATGCGATACCGCCATCGCTTCGCCGGCTTTTAAGGTATGTAAACAGTAGGTATCACCTAATGCCAGCACCATACCTTTACGTAACTCGGCGTTGGGGGATTCAACGTGCTCTATAGTATAGGCATCGTCTTGAATATGACTGACGATAGCATGTTCAAGACCAAAGTGGGCCAGGCCTAGCCGCAATAGCGCACTGACTTTGTCTTCAAAAGCCATTGATTCATCTGAGGTGAGCGAATGCAGCTCTTTAAGCATACTAATGACCCCTGTAACAACTATAGATACATTAATTTTTATTTAATGAACTAATAGTAGTTCATGCACTTATTGCTTGCCGAAAATCAACGCAGGTAAATTGCAGTGCTATTAGGCGATAGACGCTCAATGGTTAGCTGTGCGTGTCGCAAAAGTATCACGTAATGCATAGATACAAAATTAGACAAAAGTCGATATAACCTTTAGCGCTAAAAACTTATTTTTAATCTTTATATGTTCCTACACTTTTTCGCAGGGCGGCGTATATTTTGTTAATAGCATGTAAATTTAGTAGCTCGACTTCCTTTCTAAGCAGGAGACGCCTATGAGTAACCATCTTTGGGGACTATTACATCACCCGGACCGCGAGTGGCGCAGTATTAATGACGAACACGAAACGGTTTCCCACCTTTATATGCATCATGTTCTATGGATGGCAGCTATCCCGGTTGTCAGCTCGTTCATTGGTACTACCCAGTTTGGCTGGTCGTTTGGCGGAGAAAAAGATATTTTACAGGTGTCGGTTCCCACCGGCATTATGATTGGCGTAGCGTTTTACGGTATGATTTTACTGGCGGTGGCCGCAGTAGGCAGTTTCATTCACTGGATGGCGCGTAAATACCCCACCCGACCCAGTCGGCATGAGTGCATTGTATTTGCTGGCTACATTGCCACACCGCTGTTTCTAAGCGGACTGTTTTCAATTTATCCCATTTTATGGGTGTGCGCGCTGGCCTGTATCACCGGGGTTTGCTACACCGCTTATCTGCTGTATCAAGGCACCCCCAACTTTCTTGGTATCAGCCACAAAGAAGGCTTTATTTTATCTAGTACGATGCTAGCCATTGGAGTACTGGTATTAGAGGTTTTATTAATGGGCGTGGTGTTGCTATGGAGCATGCACACTGAACACAGTATCGTCTGGCGATTTTTCAACTAACCGGCTGCAAGTTAATTAGACTACTTTGGCGTATGCCAGAATCACGCTCTGTTTAGAGCGTTTATACCACACAGTTGAATAGCTTCCTGGCTATTCAACTGTGTCTATTCGATAACCGTTATCTCCCCCTTGCAGGCGGTTACACCGTGGCAAACCTCACTTCTTGTTCACCTCACTTTTCTGCCCGTTTAACGCGCACAGTGGGCTAATTTTTGTTTGATGCGTAAATACTGATACGGTGCGTCGCGCCAGGTGGGGGCGATGGTTTAAAACCCTTCCCCCTACACCGATGCCTGCGTACCCATTAGTTATAAATTTCTTGGCCAATGTAAATCATTATCAGGAGTCACAATGACAGACAATAGTTCCTATGCGAATAAATTAGTCGCCGGCAGCAATTTTCCGGTGATGAGTGCAACCAACCTTGATGGAAATAAGGTTGAACTGGGTAAGCCCAGAGAAGGAACCGACTGGCAACTGATAATTGTGTACCGGGGCAAGCATTGCCCAATCTGTACAAAATACCTGAACAACCTTGAGAAAAAGCGCACTCAGTTACTGGATATGGGGGTGGATGTAGTTGCCGTGAGCGCAGATAGCAAAGCGCAGATGGAAGCGCATTTGGACGACCTGGATATCAACTTCACCATTACTTATGGCCTGACTACCGAGCAGATGCAACAACTAGGTGTGTATATTTCAGATCCACGTTCTCCGGAAGAAACGGATCACCCTTTTGCTGAGCCAGGGTTGTTTGTGGTCACCCAGGAAGGAAAAATACTGGCTGTAGACATTGCTAATAACCCGTTTTGCCGTCCTGATATCGAGACGCTGGTGAATGGCCTGGATTTTGTCAGAAAACCGGAAAATGATTACCCTATTCGCGGTACGCACGCAGGCTGATAAACACCCCAATTAGCTTATAAAAGTTTAGATATATTCTGGATAAAGGGCTGTTTAACGTCTATTGATCGCCTGTTTAAGGGCGGTTCAATGAGCTGTTGAACCGCCCTTTGCTGGGTAACCCGTATCAATCTCCCCAGTCGCTTCGCTCCCTGCTCTGCCCCTCCGCTTATTCACGCTGCGAACTATACTGGTTTGATACATTGAACGGTAAGCCCTGGTGAGGGCGCAAAGTATTCGGTGTCTTTCGCCATAGCGCATAACTTGCTCAAAAAAATTGCTTGTGACAACCATATAAGAAAGTACAACGTGCAAATTAGTGGCAATTGATATTGATAACTATTATCATTCAGGCCATGATTTCGCTATTTCTTATATAATGCCCGTACCTATTCCGTTATTCCGTTTAACCGTATTGGGCGCTATGCCGTGTTTATTATCTTTAAATACGCTGGCCGCCGCCTCTGAGGATATAGAGCACATTAGTGTGACGGCTGCCGGTTATCAGCAGCTGGTATCTCAGGCCCCTGCGTCTATCAGTGTGATAGATCATGAGCAATTAGCGTACAGAGCGTATCGCGATGTCACAGATGTATTGCGCGATATCGCGGGTGTAACGGTATCAGGTGGGGGTAGCAGGCAGGATATCAGTATTCGCGGTATGCCCGCGCAATATACCGCTTTGCTAGTAGACGGTAAAAAGCAAAGTGGTCGGGAAAGCCAACCTAACAGCAGTGGCGGGTTCGAACAGGATTGGTTGCCGCCGGTAGATGCGATAGAACGGATTGAAGTTGTACGGGGTCCCATGTCTACACTTTACGGCTCCGATGCTATCGGGGGTGTGATTAACATTATTACCCGAAAAGACAGTCGTGAGTGGGCGGGAAATCTGCGTCTGGAAGCAGTTCTGCAGCAGAATGAAGATGCCGGAAACGAATACCGGACCCAGTTATATGCGGCGGGTCCTTTGCTAACAAACACCCTCAATGCCAGCGTCAGTATGCTATCGCAACGGCGCATTGAAGATAATATTGAGCGCGGCTATGCAGATAAAACCCTTAGTAATATCAATGCAGCGCTGCATTACACGCTGAGCCCTACCGATATTTTGTCGGCCCAGGCCACCTTACAGGAGCAGCAGCGCAGTACCACCGCAGGCCGCTCTCAGCCTGCCACTGCAGGCAACTCATTTACTGATAATGATCGCAAAACCTATTCGCTTACACATGAAGGAACCTATGACACCCTGACGGGCCGTTCTTTTGTACAGGTAGAAGAGGTGAATAACCAGGGACGCCAACTACAAATCACCAATACTCTGGCCAATACTCAGTGGAATTTTATGGCGCTTGAGCACCATACTATTACCCTGGGCGCTGAGTATAGCTATGAAGATCTGTCGGAAAATATAGCAACCCAGGGGGTCAGCCTGACGAACCGGCAGGTATCGCTATACGGCTCAAACGAATGGCATACCACTGATGATATTTCGCTTACCTTTGGCTTGCGCTTAGACAACAATGAACAGTTTGATGAACACTACAGCCCCCGTGTGTATGCCGTTTATACCTTAGATGATAACTGGACAATCAAAGGGGGTATCGCTACAGGCTACCGTGCGCCAGACCTACGGGATATGGCCGCAGGTTGGGTACAGGAGAGCCGCGGCGGCGATATTTATGGCAATCCCGAGCTACAACCCGAAACGACCATAAGCCAGGATATCGCGGTTTATTATGCGCCGAACAATACTTTTAACACGAGTCTATCCCTGTTTAACAATGATTTTTCTGACAAAATCAGCGTGGCTACTTGTCCGCTCCAGTATTGTGCGCAACCAGATGCCCGCTACAACATCAATATTGATGAAGCGCGTTCGCGCGGGATTGAGTTTAGTCTGAGCCAACAGATAGGCGCGGTGTATATCGATACCGCCTATACCTATACCTCGTCGCAACAAAAGACGGGCGATAACGCAGGCTTACCGCTGACCCAGTTACCCCGGCATAAACTGACCGTTAATACACGTTGGCAAGCTCACGAAGCCCTGGAGCTATGGAGTCGCACCACGTTTCGCGGTGCAGAAACTGAATTGGCGAGCGTGGGCTCACGCAGTATACTGGCGCCTTCACGAACGTTGATTGATATTGGCATGAACTGGCGTTATAACAGCCATCTAGAGTTACTCAGCGGTATCTATAATGTATTAGACAAAACCCTACGCTATGATGATTACGGTTATGTAGAAGATGGCCGTCGCTTGTGGCTTTCAGCAAAAATGCGGTTTTAATTTATGATGCGTAGTTACTATGTGTGCTGGCTGCTCACTCTTTTGAGCTGGCCGGTGTGCGCGGCCCCCTCAACCCAGAGTTTGTTGGAAGAAGCACAGCGCTACGCCGCGGATTATCCCGGCCTGATCTCCTTGTGCGACTTAACTCAGCGCACTGGCCACCCTTCGCGCGCGCCCTCCTATAGAGCGAAGGGACCCCCGCCTGTTTCTCTCCCCAACGAGCCCGATATTGAAGCCAGCACATTAACACCCTCCCGGGTTACTGGTAAAACACTCCCCCGGCGAACCATTGCGCCAACCAAAGTATTCGACAATCTATATTATGTAGGCGCTGGCAATGTGGCTGCATGGGTAATTCAAACCAGCGAAGGGCTGATTTTAATCGATACACTCAATAATGCTGCTCAGGCGCAACAATATATTGTTAAAGGGTTACGCACCCTGGGCCTTGATCCTGCTGACATTAAGTACATTGTGATTACCCATGAGCATGGTGATCATTATGGCGGCCAGGCGTTTTTAACTGCCCAATACCAGCCGACACTATTAATGAGTGAACGGGGCTGGCAGGCGTTGCAAAATGGTACGGTCGCGGTGCACAGCTCACGCTGGGGCCCGGCGCCCACGAAAGTAACCACCGTTGCCCACCGCAGCCGCATAACACTGGGGGAAATTACCGTGCAGTTTTTTGCCACCCCAGGCCATACGCCCGGTACGCTATCGGTAGTATTTGATGTTAAAGATAGCGAGAATACCCATACAGCGGTGTTGTGGGGCGGAACTGGCCTAAACTTTGGCCCCCAAGGCTTACAGTTACAACAATATGCACATTCTGCCCTCGCCATGCAGCAAACTGTACAGCAGCTCAACATTGAGGTGTTCCTATCCAACCACCCGGGCCGTGACGGTACTGCCCAGCGTATACAACAGTTGGCGCAGCGCTCCCCTCAGGCTCATCCGTTCGTCAGCAATGTCAGCCACGTTACCAACGCCTTCAGGTTGCTGGAAATTTGTGCCCTGGTCCAGTATCAACATATCGGCTTAGCTGAAAAACCATAGCAGTTAGCCCGGGTCGCGGGTTTCGGCCAGGCACCCTATCCTTTAAAATCGGTAGCCCGTAGCAGCACGTGCTCCGGCTACGGAAACATCTGTAAGGCGTGGTGTATCAGTAACCTCACTGTGTTTAACATTTGAAAAATAATGGCAATCTGCGCCCTGGCCCAGTATCAATATAGCGGCATAACCGGAAGGTCATAGCGGTGACTCTTCAGCACCCAGAATCTGCTTTAACGCAGCCAGCGGCATTGGACGATGATAGAAAAACCCCTGATGCGTAAGAATACCCAACGTGTTGCACAGGGCCGACTGGCTTTTACTTTCGACCCCCTCGGCCACTATGGCAATGTGCTGCCTGGCTAACATAAGCGCCAGGCCCTCAAGTACGTGCTTATGTCGTGAATCAGCATCGGTGATCCGTTGTATAATGGTTTTATCGACTTTAACGATATCCACCGGACAATGCAGCAAATAAGATAGCGAGGAATACCCGGTGCCAAAATCGTCCAACGCGATGCGTACGCCCATCGCTGAAAGAGCATTAAGCTGCGTAGTGACTCTGTCATCCTGTTTTAGCAGCGCGGTTTCGGTTATCTCTATAACCACATATTCAGGCCTGACCTGATATTTTGCCAGCGTCTGTTCAACAAATTGAGCAAAACCGGCAAACGCTAACTGGCGTGGCGATACGTTCACTGTGATATAAAAGTCGGCGGGTAAATGAGGTTTAATCGCATCAAAACTGTGCAGCGCGGTTTCAAATACCCAGTGGCCAATCTGCTGTATCAACCCGGCCTCTTCTGCCACCGGGATAAATTCTTCCGGCGCGGTGGTAGTATGGCCGGTCGGCCAACGAATCAGCGTTTCCATGCCCACCATGATCCCCTGGCTTACAATAGGTTGAAACACGACGCCAAAATTCATCATCGTAGTGGCATCACGTAGTTCTTGTTCAATTTTAAATTTACGCAAAAATGCCTGTTGCATATTGTCTTCAAAGATACATATGCGCGACCCCACCTCATGTTTGGCGCGATACATAGCTATATCAGCAAATTTCATCAACTCTTTTACTGATTGGCCGTTTTGCGGGCTCAGGGCAATTCCTACACTGCCCCGGCAAAAAATTTTGTGGCCGTCTATATCAAACTCCGTGGCAAACACCGCTAGCATACGCCGCGCTACGGTGTGAACTTCCTGCAGTGAATACAAATGCCCACTGGCGAACCCAAATTCGTCGCCGCCTAGCCGCGCTAACATTTCGTTTTCGCGCAATGTTCGCTTCATGCGGCCGGTCACCGCTATAAGCAGTTTGTCTCCTATGAGGTGCCCAAAGGTGTCGTTAATGTGTTTGAATTTGTCTAAATCCAGTAACATCACCGCTACCATAGCCTCAGGCGTGCGCTTGGCAGACAGTAACAGGGCGTCGAGCGCTTGTTCAAAGAAATAACGGTTATGCAGCCCGGTCAGCGTGTCCTGCTCGGCCAGTACTCTGACTTTCTGGTAGCTTGCTACCAGCTTTCGCTCGAGTTCACTGCGTTTTTGGGATTGTAAAATTGAGCGCTTTAACTGCGCCGGAGTAACATCTTCTTTAAGTAAAAAGTCATGTGCACCGGCATTAATACAATTCACCACAACCTCATCAGAGGCGCGGTTACTCAGCATAATAATGGCCGCTCGGCTTAAGGTGGGGTTATCGCGCAATATGGTTATCGCTTCAACGCCGGTGGTGCCCGGTAGCTGATAGTCCATCAATATGACGTCAAAAGCGTGATGTTCGGCTTGCACGAATGCATCGTTGGCGTTAGAGACTTCAATAATCTGATGGGGGGAATGACTACAATTAAGTGCGCGCTTAATAGCGCGTCGGTCTATGTCGTCATCGTCTACCAGTAATACCCGGGTGGCCATTATCATTATCCTTGTGCGGCAAAGTGAACCGTTTGCCAATACCCATTTAATACCTGGCAAATATCCAGAAAATGGCTGCCGGCCTGCTCTTTAACAAAGTACCCTGCGACGTTGTGCTGGTAACTTCTGATAATGTCACGCTCATCACTTGACGTGGTTAAAATAAACACCACGGCGTCAGCCAGGCCGGCATCGGCTCTTATTGAGCTAAGTAATTCCAGGCCGCTTAATTTTGGTAGTTTTAAGTCCAGTAATATTACAAAAGGATATGCCACGGCCTTATTTTGCAGCATGGTGAGCGCTTGCTGTCCATTCGTGGCACGTACCAATGGATTGGTAATTCGGGTTTTGGCAAAACTGCGCTTGATGGTCATAAAGTCCACATCATCGTCTTCAACCACAAAGACGGTTACCTGATCGTTAAATACCATTGCCGTTCTCCCGGGCGGCGCCCTCAGTTGTGCTATAAGGCCAGAAAATAGAAAAGTGAACACCATCGGCGCAATTGTTTAAGCAAATATGTCCCTGATAATGTTCGACGACTTTCTTGACCACGGCCAGCCCCATACCACTGCCTTCTACTTCGTCTCTGGGGCGTAGGGTCTGAAACATATTGAATACCTTGTGGTGGTACTGCGCGGCAATACCCGGGCCGTCGTCTTTGTATTCCAACTGATAACCACCAGGCGCCTGGTTCAATAACAATCGAATATGCCCTTTACCGGTATCGTGGTGCTTAATAGTGTTACTGAGCAGGTTCACCAATACAATTTGCAGTCCGATACGCGGCATCACCACTTCTACCTGCGGTACATGCACGGTGAAATTCGCATGTCCATCATTTATCTGATGCTCGTCAGCTACCATATCGTGCAGCTGTATGGTTTCAGGAGCGGTAAGTCGGCTGCCAATGCGTGAGTATTCAAGTAAGTCTTCGAGTAACCTGGCCATACGCTCTGCCCGGCTATTAATCAGGCTGAAATACTCTTGAACCTCCGCCGGCAACTGCTCGCGATAATCATCGTGAATCCAACTTACCAATTTACGTATGCCATTTAAGGGCGACTTCAGATCATGAGAAGCAATATAGGCAAATTCTTCCAGATCAGCGTTCGACTTTTGTAACTGGCTTATCAGGGCTTCACGTTCGGTGACATCGCTGGCAATACCCATTAAGAAGTGCTGGCCGTCTTCATCGGTGAAGCGTTTTTTCTGGGTAAACAGGGTGCGTTGCTCACCATTGGGAAACAGAATGGTTTCGTTGGTCTCATGCTTACCGTGTTTAAAGGCCAGGCAATCATTTTCTAAAAAAGCGCGGGCGTCTTCTTCGGTATAATCTTCTACGGTAGTATAGCCAATGATCTTGTCTTTTGATTTATCCGGGTACAGAGCGATAAACTGCGCATTTGCCCGCAGCAATTTGAAGTTTTCATCTTTCACAAAGAAATAGCCCGGCATAATATCCAGTACCATATCTAAAAAAGCGTTAGTTTTGTTTAGCTCTCGGTTTTTGGTTTCCAGTTCGTGTTCTTTGGCGGCCAAGGCGTTTTCCAGCCGCTTCAGCGAAACCGCTTCACGAATATTGCGATGCAGCAATTCGGGGCTGAATTGCGCTTTAACCATGTAATTTTCAGCGCCGCGCTTTATCGACTCTACGGCAATGGTTTCGCTGCCCTGCCCGGTCAGGATAATGACCGGCAAATGCGGCCGTAGCATAAGAATACGGTTCAGAACATCCAGCCCGTTGGCACCGGGTAAGCAATAGTCCAGTAACACACAATCGGGCGGGCGCATATCAATGACTTTGAGCGCCGCCTGGCCGCTGTTGACGTGGGAAAACCGATAGCCGGGGTCAAGTTTACTTAAGCCACGGATATAAAACTCCACATCGTCTTCGTTATCATCCACAACCAGTACATCATATTCTTCTTTGCCCGGAGCCGCGCTATTTACGTCATTATTTTTGCCGGCAATAGCGTCGCAAATCAGCTGGTGCAGTTTTTCCGAAGACATTGCCCCTTTATTAATATAGTCCTGTGCGCCCTGTTTTATCAGGCGGGCAGCGATTGCCTGGTCAACCTGGCCGGTCAATACAATAATGGGGGTGGCAGGGCAACAACTGGCTAACCGGATATACAGCTCCATGCCTGATATACCCGGAAAATTATAGTCGGTTAAAATACAATCATAACGCTTGGCGGCGGCAGCCCGAATTCCCTCTTCTGAGGTGTACGCTAAATCAATCTCATATTGCCAGCCAGATTGTTTACGCAGCGCGCGCGTCACCAGCATAATGTCGTCAGGGTTATCATCAATCAGCAACAACCTACGCGCGCGCATTATGCACCTCTGCCGTTGCGGGTAATAGCGCTACCCCAAACCAGTATGCCTTCATTGCGCGTATTGCCGTGTTGAGCGCTTCAAAGTTGACCGGCTTATGTATAAAGGTACTGGCGCCCAATGCATAGCATTCCTGCACGTCCCGGGCATCATTGGAAGTAGACAATACAATAACCGGAATACTGCGTAAGCGGTCATGTTGTTTGATCAGGCGCAATAGCGCCCGGCCATCCATGCCGGGTAAATTCAAATCAAGCAGAATTAACGTGGGTGGCGGTATCAGGCCGGTGGCAGGTTGAGGCGCCGCCAGGCTACCTCCGTCGGCTGTCGCTACTAACCTGGCGTACTTGCCCTCGCCGAGTAAATAATCTTTAGCGTCGTGTCCCGACTGGCACCACTGCACTGGATTATTCAGCTGATTTTTTTGCATGCTGCGATAGGTTGCTTCGTAATCGTCGGGGTTATCATCCACCAGCAAAATAACCCCCAGCGGTTTACTCATGTCTGATGCTCCATTTTCAGGGTAAAGTAAAAACAGGTGCCTTCACCGAGCGTAGAATTCAGCCAGATAGCACCACCGTGGCGCTCGACGATTTTTTTGACAAAGGTCAAGCCCACGCCGGTGCCCCGCATGGTGTCATCTTCTTCGTTCAAGCGTTTAAATATACGGAAAATATCTGTGTGGAATTCGGCGCTGATGCCCATACCGTTGTCTTTAACATAAAAGGTTTGCGGTTCTGCTTTACCCGTGGCCGGGCATAATGTTTCGCATACCCCGATTTCCACAGTTTTATGGGCTTTGTTGTTGTACTTCAGTGCGTTAGAGATAAGATTTCTGAATAACTCATTGGTGCGTGGTACATCACACACAATCGTAGGCATTATCTGTGGCCGCAAAAAGGTAATGGTGCCGTCTATGGCTTCGGTTTCAAACATCGCCAGAATGCTGTCTATCATAGGGTCCAGCGCGGTGGCCTCTACGGCTAGCGCCTGGCGGCCCAGGCGTGAATAATACAGCAGCGTATCTACCAGTTTTTCCATTCGCTCGCATAAAAATCGCATACGCATAATGCGCCGCGTGCCAGCTTCACCCAGCAGTTCAGCAAAGTCTTCATGTAAGAAAAGCGCATTGTTTGCTAGCCCGCGCAACGGCTCTTTTAAATCGTGGGAAGCGATATAGGCAAACTGATCTAACTCTTCGTTACTGATTTGCAGCTTTTTAACAAAACTCTGGATGGCGTCTTCGGCTTGCTTGCGCTGGGAAATATCGCGAATAGTACTGACCAGTATCCGCTCATGTTCAAATACCATGTCATTTACCCCAACCTCCATAGCAAAGATTTCCCCGTTTTTACGTTGCGCCATAATTTCGCGGCCTTTGCCTACCACTGGCTCCGCGCTTTGGTGTAGATAGTGCTGTAAGTACTCAGCACGGCGTGAGCGATAAGGTTCAGGCATCAGCGCATTGATTTTTAGCCCGATAACTTCGTGCTCGTGGTAGCCAAACATTTGCTGAGCAGCATAGTTAAAACTGCGTATCACGCCACTTTCGGTCATAGTGACCAGCCCGTCTAACACCGTATTCATCAAGGTATCGACATATTTTAAAGAGGTTTTTAACGCGGCTTCACGGGCTTTTCTTTCACTGATATCTTTGATGGTGCCTAAAAAATAGCGCTGGTCTTCAAGTACCATTTCATTAACTGACGCTTCCATCGGAAACGTATTGCCATCTTTGCGGCGGGCTTCAATTTCTCGTCCTTGGCCGATAATTTTTTTATCGCCGGTGGTCAGGTAGTTCGTAAGATATTGATGGTGGTGGGTATGGTAGGGTTCAGGCATTAGCAGGTTTATTTTTTGGCCCACGACCTCCTGTTCGCTATAGCCAAAAATACGCTCTGCAGCTGGGTTAAACGACACGATTGTGCCGTGTTGATCGATAATAATAAATCCATCGATCACTGTTGCCAGAACAGTGGAGAGTACGCCATCCGTGATTGCCCTGGCCATTTGAGATTCTACTCCAAGCTGGCGGCCCATCGGCCAGCAGTACGCTAATACAATTTATAACGTAGACGGTGTTTTTGGGTTCTGGCAACTTTTATGGCAATTTATTTACCCGTACACAAAAAAAGTGAGCTAACCAGCCGTGCCAACTATCCCACCAAAAAGGCAGAAAAAGGCAAAAAAAGGCCGCGATAGTATTACTGGAGGTACATTAACAGGCCATACTGAAACAGGCGGCTATTGCTACCTGCTTTAACGCTGCCATATCAGGGTATCAGCGCGGCAGGTAATATCGGCGCTATTTGTTGTGCCCGGCGTACCAGGCTTACTCTGCAGGCTTTGTGTACTTTGCGCTCACGTGTTTCCAGGCCCACTGTCCACGCTAGGCTTCTGCGGCACCCCACGCTGCATTGCCGCGCCACCCGGTATTGATATACTGCGTGGATATTGTCGGCGCGCAGCTGCCGGCACCTGCAATGCGTTATACCCATATCTATGACAAATAGGCCCTGCGGTCAGGCGAACAATTCACCAAACAGCTCTTTGACCTTCTCTTTCGCCTCGATGAGCGCCGTATGCCCCGCGTCGGTACAGCGATAGTATTTGCGTATTTTGCCGGCGACCTCGCGTTGCTCGCAACACAAATAGCCCTTTTTTTGCAGCCGATGTAACAACGGGTACAAGGTACCAGGGCTTATTTTATAACCATGCCGAGCCAGCTCTTCCATCATCCCGGCGCCATAAATCGCTTCGTGTGCCGCATGATGCAAAATGTGCAGGCGAATCAGCCCCGCGTATAATTCTTTGTCTTTCATAAGTCACCTGAAGTCCCTGCGGACCTTTCGCTAAACCTTACCCACACCAGATATCGAAAACCGATATTGGGAATGGATATTGGCGCTTAATATTATATAATCTATCTATTCTACGCTAGCGTGGGGTGGCTTAGCACACGCTACATTTATAAGGTTATGCTCGTTTATGAATACCCGTTTGCTGCAAACTGTGGGCTTACCTGGCGCGCTGGTTATCGGGCTGGGCTCTATACTTGGTACCGGCGTGTACGTCAGTATCGGCCTGAGTTATCAACTGGCAGCGGGAGGCCTGCTTACCGCCATTGCCATGGCAGCTATGACAGCCCTGTTTAATGGCTTAAGTGCTGCTCAGTTAGCCGCCAGCCACCCGGTCAGCGGCGGGACCTATGAATATGGCTATCATTATTTGTCGCCGTCCGCCGGGTTTGTGGCTGGCAGCTTGTTTGTGCTGGCAAAATCAGCCTCTGCTGCTACGGCCGCCGCGGCGGTTGGCTGGGCCATAGCGAACTGGCTGGGAGCCGGACCAATAGTCGCAAAAGTAACGGGATGTTTATTGCTTATTGGCATCACCGCTATTATTTTACAGGGCGTACGGCGCTCCAATATTATCAATGCCCTGTTGGTGACTATCAGCCTCGCCGGGCTTGCAGGGTTTGTTGTGTGGGGGCTTACCACCACCGACCGTACTGCTACCCCAGTGGTACTGAACTCCTCCACGGTGATCGAAGCTGCTGCTCTTATGTTTGTCGCCTTCACCGGTTACGGCCGCATTGCCACCATGGGCGAAGAAGTTAAACAGCCCAACCGCACTATTCCACAAGCCATAGTCATTACCCTGGCGGTGACGGCACTGATTTATATGTTGGTAGGTTATGCCCTGATGCAGCTGATCCCACCCCAGCAAATAGACGCGGCCCGGTTTAATTTGGCGCAGGCGGTAAATGCCCCGGCAATCGGCACCCTGGTCGCGGTGTGCGCTGTAGCTGCCATGATCAGTGTGGTGCTGAACCTGGTATTGGGTGTGTCTCGGGTGATCCTGGCGATGGGTCGACGTGCCGATTTACCGGCCGCCACGGCCAGGCTTAACGCCAGCGCCAATAGTGCCCCCGTGGCGAGCTGGGTAGCGTGCCTGATAATGGTAGTTATTGTGTTATTGACTGATGTTAAACAGGCCTGGACGCTAAGCGCTTTCACGGTTTTGGTTTACTACAGCATAACCAATCTGGCAGCGCTCAAAGTCCCCCTAGGGCAGCGCTTTATACCGCGTTGGGTAAGTGTGCTGGGGTTATTGAGTTGCCTGGGCTTAAGTATCTTTGTTCCCACTTTACTTTTGCTTTACGGCTTTACCGCCATTGCGGTCCTGTTTGCCGGCCACCGATATTGGCGAGCTTCGCGGTCCAGCACATAGCGTTTATTTGTAGGTTAATTTTGATTAAAGCAAATCCATAAATAGTAACGGCTGGGCGGCCACGCCTTGTGTTTACATAGCCAGTTAAGACCTGATCAAATACGTATCATTACGAGACCTGAATATGACCATAGCTGTCCTGTCCCGCTCTTTGTTATGCCCCTTATTACTCCCTTTTTACCGGCCAGTATGGCGCGCAGTAACGCTGCTGCTTAGCATGCTTTTATCAGCCTTCGTAAGTGCCCAACCTAGCATGCAGCCACCGCCAGCGGCCAGATTAATAGTATTAAGCGATATTGAAGCCGACCCTGACGATGCACAAACCCTGATTCGGTTGCTGCTATACGCCAATGAAATTGATATTGAAGGCCTGATTGCCACTACCTCGGTGCACCAGAAAGACCGCATCGCCCCTGAAACCATGCATCAGATTATTGAGGCCTACGGCGCCGTACAACCAAACCTGACAAAGCACGCCGCAGGCTACCCCGCCGCCGCCTTTTTACACGAACGGGTGGCTGCCGGCGTTGCCGCCTACGGGATGCAGGGGCTTGCCAACCAACCTTTGTCGGACGGGGCAAAGCTGATTATTGAGGCGTTGGAAAAAGACGATGAGCGACCGTTGTGGATCAGCGTGTGGGGCGGTGCCAACACCCTGGCCCAGGCTCTGCAGCATTTACAGGCAAGGGTTACCGCGAAAACCCTGGCGGCTTACATTAGTAAACTGCGGGTATACACAATTTCTGACCAGGACGACAGCGGCCATTGGCTACGCAGCGAATTTGCCAACCTGTTCTATATTGTTAGCCCGGGTGGCTACAACGCCGCCACCTGGACAGGTATTAATACCGTGGTGGAAGGTATAGATAATACTACCATCAGTAATGCCTGGCTTAGCCAACATATTCAGCAGGATCATGGCCCGATGGGAGCACTGTACCCCGATGTGGCCTATGGTATGGAAGGCGATACTCCGGCCTGGTTAAATTTAATTCCCAATGGACTGAGCTGGCCTGAACAGCCCGCCTGGGGTGGTTGGGGCGGACGCTATACACATTATCAGCCAAAACTAAGTGATATTGCCCCAGACGGCTTTACCGGCGGTGTGCCTGTGCTACCGGAGCCGCGAGCCATATGGACTAACGCTATTGATACCGTGTATCCGCTAAACGCGGCTGAGTTTGGCCGTAGTCTGGTGCCGGACACCAACGCCATTAAGGGTTTTCGTGCCACCTTGTGGCGTTGGCGCGACGCATTTCAACATGACTTCGCGGCCCGCATGGACTGGACAATAATGCCATATGCGCAAGCAAATCATCCGCCAGTACCTGGCTTAAAGCACGCGGCGCAGTTGCAGGTAAAAAGCGGGGAATATTTTGCGCTGGATGCCCGGGACAGTAGTGACCCGGATGGCGATAGTCTGCAGTATTACTGGTTTAATTACGCAGAGCCAGGCACCCTGCCCAATCACCCGGTAGATATCGGGGCGGCCAATATCAGCCGGGTGAATGTGAAAGCGCCGGCGGTAACCAGCCAGCAAACACTCCATTTTATTGTAGCGGTACGGGATCGGGGCACGCCAGCCTTAACCCGTTATGCCCGGGTTATCGTTACCGTCATGCCCTAGCCGTACCTTGCGAAACCGCCAAAGCGTAGGGCTTACACACGGTTTACGACGATGACGTATCCGGATTGTTACGCAGGTAACCCGCGGCTTCTTCTTGCTCTTTAAGCGTTATTTTATCCTGCGTAGCATTACTGTCATGGGCGCGGGTCTGGCTATTGACCTGATGGATAACGCCGGCACTTTGTAAATCAGCTTCATTGGTAATTGAGGCTATTGATTCGCGCGCCTTTAAGAAGTCTTTTATCTCCCCCACAATGGCTTTCAGTTCACTGTCGTTTTTGTTCATCCCCATAATAAAGCGCGGGGTTTCCAGGTTACTTACCCCACTGGTAGCAAAAATAGAGCTATGTATTTTTGAGGTAATGATCCACGGCGTAATAGAACTTCTGACCAAGACATTTTCTGACCGGGTAGAGTCGTGAATAGACATGCCGGTAGAAAAGCGCGATTCGTTAAAGGTACCTTCTGCTTTCAGGTACATTAAGAGTGACTCGAAATTTAATTCTCCCCAGAATAGGTGCGAGGCATTATTTAACATCCGGCCGGCAGCACTGAAAGTAAGCCAGGCAAACAGATAAAACAGAATATCACTAGCCTGGGCAATCAGCGTTTGGGCGCGCGTCTGGTCAATACGGCCGCTATCAAAACCGGATGTCGATTGGCTTAACATGCTGATACCTTCAGCAATAGCAATACCCAGTTGGTAAAATAGAACAAAGCCAAGCAGTACACATATCTGGGCTAACCCACTGGGCAACAGCTTCTTCGCTTTCGTCGGGGAATGGTCGTTATCAGCTAACACTGGCTGGGTTTCTATTAATAGCTCGCCGTTGAAACTACCCTTGCCATCGGCTTGTTCTTTTAATACTGGGTCCAGCTCTCGGTACAACCGGTTAGGGATCTCCTTGTAGCGACGGTTAGCCAGTACTATGTTTTCCAGGTTGATGAAAATCTCATTTGGGTGCACCGACTCCTGTAAATTTTCACGGTATTCGCTCACCTCGGTTTGCGGGGTGATATTTTTCATACGCTGAATCAAACAGGGCATGATGCCCGCTACCACAATAATCAGGGCCAGCAGGAGTAGACCAAAATTCGCGCCTGCACTAAAAACCTGATAAGACGCCATCATTGTAGACAACTCATCCACTGAGACAGGGATGAGGCTATCAAGGACAAACCCGGCAAACACTGGCACCAGGATAGACATCACCACCACCGCGGTTACCGATATGCCCGACGCTTTATCGAGTTGGGTTTTGGTATGGGTTTGCATAGCCGCACCGGCCGCCGCCCATAACCGAATAAGGTATACCAGCAGCACTACAGACAGCAATGGTAACGCCACTAGCCGGGCTTTTTCGCCCGCCAGGCCGGTAGAAACGACAAACCAGACAATAGCGAAAGAAATTAATGCAGTGATCAGGCTGATGGCTAAGCTGCCCAGTTCCTGCGCCATATTACGCAGCGGGTAAGGCAAAAAAGTCAGGTTGGGAAATACAGAATGCAGTAGCCGGGCTACCCACCCTTTGGGTTCTTTAAAGGTGGTATTTTTGCGCCCCATTAACATGGCGTGCAGGCTATCATCAGTATACAGCAGGGCTTTTTGCTCGGCCTGGGCCGCCTCTTGCTCTGAACGAGAACGGTTATATGCCAGCGATACCGGTACCGAGCGTCCTACAAAATAGCGGAACAGCTGAAAAATACCTTTGCCCAAATGAGTGAAGCCAGCGGCAACCAGAATAAAACCTAATACAGCATAGGTATACGCCAGAACCGCATTTTGAGGCAAGGTGGCAGCCACTTTTAACAAGGGGTACAAGCCACCGGCCACCAATAGCGCGCCAGTTACAGTGCGTAATTTACCTTCGGTTTTGAAGGGGTTAGAAATACCCAGGGTCTGGGAACCAAAATCATATGCCATGCAATAATGTCCTTAAAATGGCGCTAAGTGGTAACAGCGGGCTGATTTACTTTTATATTGTAATGATAAACCTGCGAACACCCACATCCATACAATGCAGTAAAACGAAGGTAAGTGTATGACTGTCAGTAGCTTAGTATCAATACCCTTGGGTGTATTAATCACAATATTTACGGTATCCCCCTTTGCCGGTAAGCGGCCCTACCCCAGGAAGTCCCTCATATTAGGTGACCAGGGCTGTGGTTTACCGTGATAAAGCACGACGCATGCTAGCCTCTCCTGTCGTTATTTCATCCTGGCCAGTGTTTGCTGAATAGCTAGTATCAGGGGCTGGCCGGCAGCCGATATACTCAGATGCGGTAACTGTTTTGCCGCCTGGCCTATTATGCGGTTTTGTTGTTATCCGGTCTGTTCCTGTCTGTGATACTACGCCAACATAACTGCTGCATACGGTAAGCGCACAGTGGCGCTGACGGTATACCAGGCTTGCAGCCAATTATAAAAATCATCCTGCCTTAACCCTTTAAAATTACCGAATTATAAATATAAGAATGATAATGATTCCTTGTTATCAGGGTTTTTCTATAGGGCATTTTAGCCTACTTTGTGCGCTGTCTATATTGTCGGTTTAACTGCCTGGCAGTTGCCCACCACCACCCCTGCGAGGACTTTTTATGCCCCATGCTATTATTAATGACCTGGCGTCACGCTACACGGCCAAACGATACGATCCAACCCGCAAGATAAGCGCTGCTGATTTAGCCGTTATTTATCAAGCGCTGCAAATGTCGCCGTCCTCTATAAACTCACAACCCTGGAAGTTTATTGTAGTATCCAGTGATGAGGCCAAGGCGCGCTTGCATGACACCTTTGCTAGCCAGTTTCAGTTCAACCAACCTCATGCTAAAGCGGCGTCACAAACCATTTTATTCGCCTATAACCCTTATTATACCCGTACGCACTACGGCGCGGTGGTTGATCAGCAAATCAGTGATGGACGGGCCAGTCCAGCAGAGCGCGACCAACAATTCGGCGCATTTGGTTTTGTTGATTTGAACACTGATGAAAACGGCTATAACGGTAACTGGACGAAAGCCCAGACTTACCTGGCGCTGGGTAACCTGATGCACGTACTGGCCCGCCTGGGGATTGACTCTACCCCGATGGAAGGGGTTGATAAAACCCGCATTGGCGAGCTCTTCGCACCAGAACTCAATGGGTACGTGTGTGAAGTAGCTCTGGCGATTGGCTATCATCATCCTGATGAAGATTACAATGCCAGCCTGCCGAAATCCCGCTTGCCGATAGAACAGGTTGTTAGCGTGATCTAAACCCTTTGCTACCCCGCCCGGCTGCGGTTCGGGCGGGCCGTGAGAATAATGCTGCATGCCGACGCCCCGGCGTAGCAACGGTTTTACCGCCCAGCGTATCGCGTCAGGGATAGTGCGCTAAGGATATAGCGTCAGGGATAGTGCGCTAACGGTAATGAGCGAAGGCGAATACGCCGGCCGCATCACGCTGGCTCCGGTGGCGGTTTATCCGGGCCAGCAGCGCCCTGTCGCTAGCCCGGATAAACCGGCATAGCTGGCGCAACGTTGCGCATTTTCAGCCGGGCTGAGCGTGTATCACGTTAGCTTACCGCCCCCACACGCGCCGATTTTATCTACCCTGATTTTGCCTACCCTGATTCTCTCAGCCCTGATTCTACCCAAGCGGGTCACGCCAGCCGAATAACGCCCTTGTAAATAACGTATGCCTAGAAAATGGCGCGCAGACAGCGGTAAGTAGTTACGGACGGCTAACGCGGCTCACAGTTTTCACTGACAATAAGCCCAGCGGGTTATTGCTACGCGGCAATGAGGGCGTAACTCAAAACGCTGGCCGTTAGCACGTAGCCGTTAGCACGTAGCCAATAGCCCCGAAGGCCGTGAACTAAACTCGCGTAAGCACAGGCTTATTTAGCCAAGTCACACTGTAGCACGCTGATTGCCTTGGTTTGTGGCTTGAAAGTTTACGCCCTACGGGTAGCTCATGGCTAATGCCGGAGGGTTAGCGCTCAGTGTGACGGTGAGGAGCCTGACGGGCTTAAGCGCCATACAACAATCAGGGGCACAAGCAATAGTAGACAGATACGGTTGGCCAGGTCATCTTCACCCAGGCTTTACGGGTGGGCCCTGGGGGCTGGCCAGGCACGAACCTTTAGTGAGGACAGACGCCTGGTAAAAGCACATAGTTGACGGCTGCCTTACCTATTAACCTATTGCCACGCGCTGCCGGCTAGCCTACCCGCCGGTAGTTACCGTAGGCCGCTATTGTCATAGCCTGCCGAAACAGGCTTTCGCCTGAAGTTTAGGTACAAAACCTGATTACTTCCGACGCTATTTACCGCCATTTAGGTTGCCGTGGCGCTGGCCACCAAGGCGGTTGTTAACGATAGTCCCGTAACACTGCGGGCTTGGGCTAAGGTTTAGCACTGCGTAAAATAGCCGTTCACCAGGTAGGTGAGGGACAGCTTTTAGCTACACAATAGAACATAACCAACAACACCGCCTGATAGGCGGTGTTGTTAGGGTGGCTGGCATGTGCTTTACGCGAAACTCAAAGGCCTACCAAAAGTATTTTTAGTTGATATCAATCACTACCTTGCCCATACCTTTGCCGCTTTGTAAGCGGGCATGCGCAGCGCCTACGTCGGCCAGCGAAAATTGTTCGCTATCGAGCACGGGGGTGAGCGCACCACTGCCAATTATCTTCGCCAGTTCGCTAAGAATTTCGCCATGCTCGGCCCGGTGAAAGTCATGCAGCATAGGGATTAGCATAAACACCACATGTAGCGATAAGCCTTTAAAGTGCACTGTCGATAGGTCCATTTCCAGTAGCGATACCGTGGAAGACACCTGACCGTTTAAGCGCGCCGCTTCAAATGAGTTTTGCATATTAGCGCCGCCCACTGTATCGAACACGATATCAAAGCCTTCACCGTTGGTATGTTTTTGCACATAATCTTCAACTGATTCAGTGCGGTAGTTGATAGGGGTAGCGCCTAGTTTTTCAATCAGGGCTAATTGTTGCTCGCCGCCGCCGGTAGAATAAACAGTGGCACCATAATAGCGCGCCAGCTGCACAGCAACGTGGCCTACGCCACCTGAACCACCATGAACCAATACTTTGTCGTCCTGCTTGATACCTGCACGGTGTAATCCTTCATACGCGGTAATGGCAACCAAAGGTAAAGCGGCTGCTTCACGCATAGTCAGACCCGCAGGTTTGATCGCCACTAAACGGGCATCGGCCACTATATACTGGGCCAAGGTGCCGGGTAAATCGGCTAAACCACCCGCACAGCCGTACACTTCATCGCCCACATTGAATTGTGTGACGCCTTCACCTACCTCGGTCACCGTGCCGGCAAAGTCCATTCCAAGGGTAGCCGGTAAGGCCGGCGATAAGGGCAAATCGCTTCCCATATTACGGATCATGGTATCTACCGTATTAACGCTGGTCGCGGCAATGCTCACCAGGATATGGCCAGGTTTGACTGCCGGGGTGGGTACGTCAGTTTCAATAAATTGCGCGTTTTCGCCATACGAAGTCAGTTGCATTGTTTTCATAATAGACACCAGTGAAATGAATGAAGCGTAAGCATAGCGGTAGAACAAACCGATGATAATAGACGTTAATACGCAATCAGTTTCAATATTATAAATATAATTACATCATTTTTTGGAAGATTACATTCACAAGTGAATATAAGAAGTCGATAATTTGTGCAGTGTGATTACTTTTCCCGCACGGCGTAAGAAGCCAGTAGTCTGGTGTTGCCGGCAAGCCCTATCGGTAATCATACAAGCCGATGAAACAGGATATGGCTAATGTGCGCGACGGTATCACAGCGGTGTGATATTGGCATTATTCGTTGGTTGTTACCGGGCCACCACGTCAGCGGTAACATAGCTTATACCCGAGCGAATACCTAAGTGGATACGCCAGCTTATACATCAGCCCGGCAAGGCCCGGGTCTGATAAAAATAAATCAGGCATATTTACCGTAACGCAGCCGCACGAATTCATTCAAACACACAGGTTTACAGTAAAGTGGCACAGACGACATTACGTACAATAAATAGGGGTAGGCCATTTATCGCCGCTTGCCGGAAAAAAGCTAAAGATAAGCCCGGCGTCGGGGCGGCCGAATAAAGCAACCAATGCCACGCCGGCTTACTGTAGTGGGCCCCCCGCTTACGCCGCCCAGGCCTGAGGACGCAGGCTCTTTCTGCGCTTCCCGGGACTGAGGGTTCGACCACGATCTGGTGCAGTCTAGCGCCCAGATTCACCCGTCTGCGGCAGCGCAGCCGGTTAGCTCATGGTGCCGATAACCGATACCGTTGACCCATGCCGTGAAGGCTGTACATCGATGCGCTGTGCCATCTGCTCTTTTAGCTCCGATACGTGGGAAATAACGCCAATCATGCGCCCATGTTGTTGCAGGTCAACCAATGTCTGTACGGCTAAATCCAGCGATTCAGGGTCCAGGCTGCCAAAACCTTCGTCAATAAATAACGTATCCAACCGGATCCCGCCGCTGTACGACTGCACCACATCCGACAAGCCCAATGCCAGCGCCAACGCAGCCATGAATGACTCGCCGCCGGATAACGTCGCCACATCCCGGGTGCCGCTGGTATAGCTGTCTTCTACCGATAAGTCTAATCCCCGCCCCGCCGCGCCTTTAAACCCTGCGGTTTTACGTACCAGCCGGTAGCGGCCTTTGCTCATCAGGCTCAATCGTCCGGAGGCCTGAATAAGTACATCATCCAGCAATACCCCTAACACAAACCGGTGCAAACTTATCCGGCTGCCGGTTTTTCCGCTCGTGACATCATACAGCGTGCCATAAATCCGGTAGGCCTGTTCCAGCTCGCGGTTTTTAGTATGTAAGGCGCTAATATCGGTTGCCGCTTTGTGCAAACGTTGATACAGGGCATGGGTATTATCTAACGTATCACGTAGCTGGGCATGCTGTTGCTCTGTGGTTGCAAGCTGCGCCGAGATAGCGCTAATGTCTGGCGGGCTTTGCTGCTGTAGCGCCGCTTCAAGGTCCTGCACGGTTTGCGCTAATTTAAGCCGGGTTTGCTGATAGTCGGCAATGTGCTGTTGCCATTGGTCAATGTGCGGCTCGTGGGCCAGCGCCTCGGTAAATGCTTGCTGGGTAGAAAACCGGCTGGCATCGAGTGTTTGCTGCCAGGTTTCTTCAGCCTGCTTAGCCTGAGCGGTGGCCTGAGTCAGATACTGTTGGCTACTTGCCAATTCTCCCTGGTATTGCGATAGAGCCCGGACAGCCTGTTGCTCGTTATCCATTGCGTGTTGGACAGCTTGGTTCATCTCGCTTATCTGGGCTTTGACCTGTGCTATTTGCGCATCGACGGCGGCATCATCTTGGTATTCACTGGCGATTTTTTTACTTAATGCATGGTATTGCTGCTGATACTGGGCCAGTTCTGTATTGTTAGTCACCTGGGTATCACGCAGTTCACTGATAGTGGCGTCACCGTTTTTGCAACGCTGTTTTAGCGCGGTAAGACTGTCTTCCAGCGTGGTTAAGTCTATTGCTTTTATACTGGCTAGCCGTGCTTGCAAGTCAGTCAGCTGTTGCTGTAAATCGGCTAATGAGCAGGTGCCCTGTTCGCCTATTTCATCGGCCAGTTCGGTGTACTGCTGCTTGAGCTGCGCTAATTCGTGCCGATGTTGCGCTAACGTACTATGCGCGGCACTGGCTTTGTCGGCTAACTGCTGAGCCTGCTGTCTGGCTTTTTGCACCTGCACGCGACTCACCGGATCACCGGTAAAACTGGCCGGTGCCGGGTGTTCCTGGCTACCACATACCGGGCATGGTTGTGCCGATTCCAGTTTTGCCGCCAATGCCGCCGCCTGGCTACTGTGCCAGTGCAGCTCCAGCTGGTCCGCCTGCCGGCCCGCACTCTGGCTTTGCGCCGCGCTATCCTCTGCCTGTTGCTGGCTGGCCATGGTCTGTTTAGTACACTGGGCTATCCGCGTATCCAGCTCAGTTAAGCGGCGTGCGTCTTTAATCAGTCGTTCGCTTTGGTGAATTTGGCCGTTTACTTCCCCCAGCCGGGCGGTTTCATGGCGGGCCTGTTCCAGGGCCTGGGTTGCCTGGGTGGTTTTGTCTTCCAGGGTCTGTCTGACGTGTTGGTATTTATCCAGGTTTTGCTGATGGGTAAGTTGGGCCGCTTCACAGCGCTTAATATGTTGCGCGGTGGCCTGGCGTTCCTGCAATTGCTGCTTAACTTGCTCTAACTGATATTGTTGCGCGGTTAAGCTGTCAATTTGTTCTGCGCGCTGGCGAGCCTGCCCTAAGGCTTCTTCAGCAGTATGGTGCTGCGTTTTAGCCGCGTCGAGCTGTTGTTGCAGCTGGCTGACTTTATCCGTTAGCGCGTGTTGTTGTTGCGCACTTTGCTGCCATTGATCATAGTGGTTGCGAATAAGCCGGGCATCAAGCGCACTTTCCAGTAAGGTAGCCTGCTGGTTGATGCTGTCTTCACTTTGTAAATGGGCGTGAAGCGAGGCCTGGGCTTGCGCTTTGCGACTAAACTGCGCATTAAGGGTTTGCGCTTGCTGTAACCGGGCGCGTAACTGCTGTACGGTGCTGGCGGCCTGCTGCTCTGCCACCCGGGCCTGTTCCAGGGCCACAGCTTGCTGATTCACCGCGGCTTGCAGGGCTTTTTCATCTGTTTCGCCAGCCACTTGTAAAGCGCCGCGAATTTGGTTATCAAATTCGTTCTTGGATTTGCTTATCTGGGCGGCTTGTTCTTTTAACGCATATTCAATTTGTTTATATATATCGGTTTGAAATAGCTGTCCGAAAATATCTTCACGTTCTTTTGAACTGGCCAGTAACAGCTCGCGAAACTTGCCCTGGGGCAATACCATCACCTGCCGAAACTGGGTTTCGCTTAAACCAATAAGGGTAGTGATCTGAGCTTTTACCTCACTGGTTTTGCTGGTCAGCAAGGTGTCTGCTTCGGTGATTCGATATAAACTGGCTTTGTGTTTGCTTAGCGTAAACCCTTCGCCCCGCGCTTTGGGCACTTGTTGCTCGGGTGAACGGGCCACCCGGTAACGTTGTTGATGCAGCGAAAACTCCAGCACAACTTCGGTCGCCAGCTCTGCAGCAGCCAGCTCGCACCGCATCTGCGCACCGTCACGTTCATTGCCGGTGGTTTCACCATAAAGGGCATAACATAAAGCATCTAAAATAGAGGTTTTACCCGACCCCGTCGGCCCATTAATTAGAAACAGCGGGTTACTACCTAATTGGGTAAAATCGATGGTCTGGCTGCCAGCAAACGGCCCGAACGCCTGCATCTTCAGGTTAAGCGGTTTCATGTATTGCTCCTGCTAGTCAGCGTTATCGGCCGGATGGCCGGTTAACTGGCCAATAATACGTTGCATCGCCTGATGCTGGTCCTGGGTTAGCTCACTACCCTGCGCTTCTTTAAAAAAATCACTAAACATTTCGGCTTCGCCCCGGGCCAGCCTGGCCCGGGCCATATCCTGCTCAATCCCAATCAGCATGCCAGGCTTTTCCAGATGCAATACGTTCGGATAAACCTCACGTAATTTTTCCATCGGGTTTAAGATAGCGTGCTGGTCGTGCAAGCGTACCAGCAGATAATCGTCTGGGCAGGGGTCGGTGCGCCCAGCTTCGATAATAGCCTCCAACTCCCCTTCAATAATGCGCATTTGGTGCGGCGCGCTAAAGCCAATGTGTGTGGCGTTGGCGAAACCCTGTTCATCCAGGGTGACCAGCGTGACACCTTTTTGTTGGTACTGTTCACCAAAGCTGTATTTCATCAGCGAACCACTGTAGCGAATATACGTCTCCCCTTTTTGCTGGGGTTGATGCAAATGGCCCAATGCAACATAGTCAAAACCGGTAAAGTGTTGGTGACTGACCCGGTCCGAGCCGCCTATCGATAGCGGGCGCTCCGAGTCTGACTCGATGGCCCCGTCCACAAAGCAATGACTGATTAATACGGTTTTAGGAATGGGCTGGTCAGCCCGCTGGGAATAGGCGGCGTGGTGATGGGTTAAAATGGTGTCAGCCAGTAGTTGATGCGCCTCGTCATGGCTGGCGACCGGCTTATTAAAAGCATGGCGCACCTGTTCAGGATCATTGTAAGGCATACCATAAAAGGCCACCTCGCCGGCTTGCTTGGTGGTGATCACTACCGGCGTTAGCATATCGTCAAAATTACTAATAATGTGTAACCCGGCATTTTTCATCTGGTTGGCACCAAAGCCCAGGCGCTGGGCGCCGTCATGATTGCCCGAGATAAATATCATCGGGGTCGCTAAGGTTTCACATATCTGGGTAATAACCCAGTTCAACAGTTCAATAGCCGCAGTGGGCGGTACCGAACGGTCATAAATATCGCCCGCCACAATAACTGCATCGACCGGGTTATTGCGGATATATTCAATTAGCTGCTCAAGTACGGCTTGCTGGTCGTTAAGTAACGACACATTGTGAAACTGGCGTCCAAGGTGCCAGTCAGAGGTATGAATAAACTTCATTGGTATCGGTATCGGTTGCTAGGTGTTCAGGCCAGAACACGGAATAACGCAACCATACCTATGCCGGGCTGGGGGTTCAATTGGTTGTTACAAAGAATTCATTGTGAGGGCCCATCGGGCGAATGGGTAAAGATGTGAGGAACGGCCGTACGCTACTGCTGGCCATGCTAATAATCTAGCAAAACGGAAAAGCACGGGGCGCTGTGTTTGCACTTAATCACAGCGCCCCCGCATCAAAAAGGCAGGTTCGGCGCAATAGCATAGCTAACCTTACCCATTACACCACTAACTGGTTCGCCGGGCACCTTGTTGGGCCAGCTGCAAATCAATTTCAGCGGTAATGCGTTTCATCTCGATTGACATGGTTTCGCTGATATAACCCACTTTTTCCGGTCGTCGGAAATGTTCTTGCTGCTTTTGTGCGGTTTGGCAACGATGCGCAATGGTTAAGTATTGCTCAAGCTTTTCAGGTTTGGTGCTATCCCGCTGCAAAGCCTTTTTAAGACGCTCCTGAAAGCGACGTACGCCTTCTTCATCGTCCATTGCGTACAGTTCGTTATACAGTACGCGGGCCAGTTTGTTCTGCGACCACCCGACAGAAGCACTAATATCTTTAAGCTGCCGCTGTAGTTCCCGGGTTTCCAATTTTGTCCCCATTTTGTTTTTCCCTATCCCTATTACCTGCTTAGTATCCTGGTAAAGGATATAAAAGATAAAAATTATGGCTGTTTCAGTGAAACCAGGAAAAACACAACTGTTTACCTGACGTTGTTGAAACAGATTGAGGGAGCTGCCAATAGTGCATTGATGGCGAATACGCGGAACACTCCCAACCTCAGGTTAAGAGTATCTGCTATTTATGCGGTTAATTCGGTTTGTTTTCAGATACCCGCGTATTTACACAAAGTGCCGGTGGACAAAAACCTTCAGGGCCAGCCTGGCGCTTTACCCACGATTTGCTACAGGCACGGTAGCCAGGCTTCGCCAATAGCCGCCCAGCAGTAGCGCTATAACCACCCACCCCACGTTGATAAACCCGGCCATAGGGTCGGTATACGCCAGGTCAAAACGCAGCCAATGAACCGCCGCCATAAGCAGTATAGTCAGCGCGCTGGCGGCTACCAGCTGGCGGCGCACTTGGGCCGGGTTGCGCTTTATTGCGCTATACACCGCCAGCAGCGCCAGCATTGCCCAGAAGGCCCCAGTCACCGCCACAAACCCGGTCCAATGCAACAAGGCCGCACAGGCAAAGGCAACCGGGGTGCCCCATACTACCGCCACCCAATAGTCGTTCACTACATCTGTTTGGTGGCGTTTGCGCAGCCATAAATTAATGCCGCTGATGGTAATTACCGTTAACGCAAACCCCAGCCCAATATAAACCAGTAACACCAAGGGCCCGCCAAAATGGCCAAAGTGCAGCCGGTAGACCGAAAAAATGGCTTCCTGCCCTGGCTCGCCCCCAGCGAACCCCACTTTGTCGAGGTAATTTCCCATTGCATCAAAACGATACTGCTCAGAGTAAATAAACTTGTCGTGATGGCGGGCTCCCATGAGTAAATACTGATCGTCCTGCCCGGCTTTTTCAAAGGTGATAAACAGGGGCTGGGCAGACGGTGCCTGTTGATGTAACTGGCGGAAGGCTTCGGGTAAATCGAGTTTACCGTTATACGCAGGGGCAGCCGGAACGCCGCCGTAGACATCGGCAAATAATGCCATTTGATCGCCTTCGTATAACACCTCGGCGTAATATTTATTCAGCGGCCCGGCTAAGCCAAAATAGGCGCCGGTCAGGGCAATCATCAAATAAAACGGCAACCCCCATACGCTCAGCCGATTATGTAAGTCAGCATCACTTTGTACCGGGTTGCCCTGGCGACGCAACCGAAAGGCATCTTTTAAGATTCGGCGATGCGCGACGATCCCGGATATAATAAGCCCGGTAAGCATGACACCTAATACGCTAACCACTAACTCCCCAATACTGTGGGGTAAGTGTAGCTCTGCGTGTAGCTCAGCAATAAAGTCGGTTACCGGATGGCTTTTGGGAGTACCCAGCGTACCTTGTTCCGTGATGAACCAGGCTTGGCCGTTAGCACTAAGGTAGGCCTTTGGGACGTCCGGGGTGGGTAAGCGCATAGTCACCAGGCCGGTGAACGAATCGTGTTCACTGAGTAGCTGTTCATAGGCCTTTTGTAGCGTTGCCGGGTCATAGCTAACCCCAGGGGCTATCTGTGGTTGCTCCCAGCGGGTAAGGTCGGGCGCTAATACCGCAAGCGTGCCCGATAAACACACCCAGTACATGAATACGGCTACCAGTAGCCCCAGCCAACTATGGCTGCCCATGGCCTGCTTACTGGCAGCCTTTGAAACAGAAAATGTCATGAATAAGCCAATTAGTTATAAATACAGGAGGGAGTAACAAACGGCGCCGAGCATAGCAAGGCAGGCTGGCGGCCGCCAGCGTTTGGTATCGGCCATAGCCCAATAGGCCAGCGCGCCCCACCATAACGGCATAAGATAAACGCCCAGCGCAATAATATTGACTGAGGCCCAGGGCAAATGGCGGGTAACCGCCACGGTACTAAGCATACTCACCATGCCCGCCAGTGGTAATACAACAATAGCACTGAGCAGGTGTTTTCCTGTTGCGCGCACTATAGGTGCAGCAGGCACGGCCACGCGCGGCCTGGGTTTAAGGCTGATTGCGGGCCGTATGTCACGCTGTAAATAGGTCATTAGCAGCGCGCAGCAAATAACGGTTAAAACCCAATAGGCCAGCGCAAAACGCCAGCCATACGCGGTATGCCATAGCCAGGGGCTAAGTGCTATACATGCCCAACCAACAGGTTTGTACCATTGTTGCACCCGGCGTAACTGGCCCCGCCAGCCCGCCAACAATATGCCCAGCCCAACGCTGGTTAACAGCAGCGCAGCCAATATCCCTACCATGTCATCCTCGTGTTAGTTAAAAACGCACTGAAGCAGAGACTTTCACCGTGCGGGGATCACTTAATACCAGATAGTTAGACCCAGGGAAACCACCAACCGAAGCCCAGTAATGGTTATCGAAGACATTTTCGATACGGGCGCGCACATCAATTTCGGTATCGTCGATGGCGAAGGTATACCGGGCGCCCAAATCCAGACGGTGCGAAGAGGCCACCTCATACAGGTTTGCCGCATCAGCATACTGCGCCGCCGTATAAATACCCCGGGCATCCAGGGTAAGGCCGGGTAACGCGCTCACATCCCACTCGGCATTAATATTAAGCTGTAGATCAGGAACGCCTACCACATCCAGGCCATCATAGGTGCCATCCTGCGTGCGGCTTTGTTCGGCATCCACATAGGTCAGCCCGCCCAACAAGCGCAGATCCTCTGTAACCATACCAAAAACCGATAATTCAATACCGCGATTTTGCTGTTCACCATCACTGGTAAAACGTTCGTCAATGACTAGCGAGGTTGGCTTACTGGTGGCGTACATGCTTAACGAGCCGCCAAGTTTACCCGCATCATACTTGACCCCCGCTTCAATCTGTTTACTACGGTATGGTTCAAATACTTCGCCGGCATTTTCCAAGGCGACACCCCCAGACTGGGCTGGCGCCACGTCTCCGGCTATCAGGCCTTCAATATAGTTTGCATACAGCGACCAGTTTTGCTGCGGCTTAACTACCAGCCCCACGGCAGGCGTAATCCGTGATTCGTCATAACCGGAAAGCTGCGCCTGGCTGTTATAATCAAAACTACTGGTTTCAATGGTTTGAAAGCGAGCACCGACGGTCAGTAAGACTCGCTCGTCAAACATTGCCATGCTATCGGCAAGCGCCACGCTTTGGTTATCATTCGTTAGCGTAACAGTCGGACTGGCCAGCTCCCCGCCCACAAAAAAGTCAGCTGCGGGTTGTTCGGCCGTGACCGGCTGGTACAGGTTACCGGCAAATCCGGCGAAGGAAGAAAAGGCATATGCATTTTTTGAATCAGCTGAAAATATTGAAGCTGACAGAACCAGGTTATGCTGTACCGACCCGGCGACGACCTTGCTGCTGATGCCCGCTTCATACGAGCGTACATTGTCTTGGCGTGTATTATCAAAACGATAAGCAGAAAATTCACCGCTCTGGCTGGCGCTGGGGTTAGCCAGGACATTGTCTTCCTCACCGCTACGAAAACCGGAAGCAAGCCAGACCGTAGTGGTTTGGTTGATATCATATTCACCGCGTAAGGCACCGAACAACTGTTGCTCATCAGTATACGTCCAGCTTTGGGCAAAATTGGTATCCGCCTCGGGGGCCGCAGGTATAGCTGAAAGCGGTGTTACACTAGGGCGCGGAGTGTCAATGTGATGATCCTGATAGCCCAGGTCGGCAGAAAGCCGTAATGTTTCACTTTGATAATCCAGACCAATGGACATAACCGAAACGCTGCGATCCTGGTCATTGACTGCTGTTTCGCCATCACGCTCCACCAGGTTAATCCGCACCCCGGTGCTCTCGCTTTCATCGCCAAACCGGCGCGCAACATCCGCCGCCACATAGCCGTGGCCCTGGCCTTCGAAGCCGACACTAAGGCGGTTCAATGGCGCTGTGTCGGCGCGTTTGGGTACCACGTTAATTAAGCCCCCCAGACCACTGCCGCCAGGTGCTGCGCCATTCAAAAACGTATTCGCACCACGAAATACTTCAACTCGCTCCAGTAGCTCGGCCGCCACATATTGGCGAGGCAAAATACCATACAAGCCGTTGTAGGTCATATCGTCCGAATACACCGGAAAACCGCGCAACACATAGACTTCTTGGAAATTACCAAAGCCCCGGGCCACCCTGACTACCGGATCGTTTTGCAGTACGTCCCCCACACTTTTTGATTGCTGTTGACGCACCAGTTCTTCGGTAAAGTTGGTCGCCGTAAAGGGTGAGTCCATGAAGTCCAGGTTACCTAAAATTCCGGCGCGGCCGCCTCGGGCTACCTGCCCTCCAGCAAATTCATCATTTAATGTTACCTGCGAGCCCGTTACCTCTACCCGCTCAATCTGGTCACTGTCAGTCGCTTCCTGCTGGGCGGCTGCAAAGGTGGTTAATAATGCGCTGGCAATAGCCGCGGCTGAGGCGCGTAAGCGGTACGTCATAAAAGCTCCGAACGGTAACATGATTGTTATTATTTAAGCGCGCATGATAATCATTCTTATTTGTGAAAACAAGGTAAACTTCCTCTTATACATAGGGTGGCAATTGCAGAAAAGCAGCCTGCAATACCAGATACAGGGTGCTTTTACGCTACCAAAACCCACTTAAAAAACTATAAGGGGGCTTTCACTTCAGCAGGTAGCTTCAGGTTAATGCCGGCACTAAGGTAGATCTCGTCATAGCGCACTCCTCCATTACCGTAAGGGGCTTCAGCAGGGCCTGTATTGGCAATTGTAATAAAATAACCCAGCGGTTGGGCGCGCTGCATTCTAAACAGCCCACCAGAGTACACTTTTTGTTGATCGCTGAATTCGCCACCGCGCATATATACATCGAAGGTTTGGCCGCCCGCCTGCGCTGGTCTGTTGTTAATGACCACCCAAATAGCGTACCAGGTACCGGGTACTAACGGGTCAGCTTGCCCGTTTTCAGCTCCACCAATGCGCGCATAGTTTTTGTGCCCGGTAGACACCATTAGCGTACCGTTATTAATACTACCGTCGGATTCAGGTTTGTCGGTTATCCTTAACATCGGCTCGAAAGCATCATAGTTGGCAGTATCAATTTGCGCAGGGTGGAGGTTGCTTAGCCCAAATGAATGGTTATTCGGGAACGCCTCTACATTGATACGTAAAAATAATGTACTTACCTGCCCCACCTTTACCGCTGTAGGTAGCGCGCGATAACTTAGTGCCTTGCGGTTGCCCGTAACCCCATCCTGCGCCGCTTTTTTCAGATAATGACGACAACAACCCGCTTCGCTCACAATAGTGGCAACCTGGGGCTGGGCAATATAAGGGCTGGTTTGGTTATCGACATCACGAATGTACCATTGCGCCAAAGCGTCGGGCTGCTCAAAGTTATCTACTACCCGCCATGAATTTGCGTTCTGGTGCGGCTGTTTTTCCCCAGGTACGTCGACGGAATTAACGCCACAGCCTGCCAGGGCCGTCATAGCCAATATTATGCCGGCGACCAGGTACATTGCGCGCAGCCGTATATGCTGTGCTAAACCATTACTCTGTGGGATCTTATCTTTCATAAATGCTTTCCTTTGCCAAACATGAAGTGGGTGAAATAGCCATGCGCTACACGCCTATCATTATACTGCCACGCTATAAACGCTAGCGAATTTACCGCACGATTTTGTTACTTAGCGGGGCTTAATACACTGTTAACAACCGTGACGCTTATTGTTGCAGTGCACTTACACAAGTCGGGCTTTGACAGCCCTACCCCGCCAGCACGATAGGTGCCCTGGCAGCAAGTAAGGTATTGAGCCAGACAGAACCACCGACATAACAGTATGGTAATTGAAATACCCGGGGCGCAATGGTTAAAAAGCGGGGCTTAGCGCGGGCTAAAATATTGTTCTAAAAAGCTTGTGGGCGACTATTTTTACCATAACAAGGTTAACCCGTTCTTGCTCGATCTGGCGAGACACCTTCATCTAACAGCAGAAACTTTGCCAACCACTTATTTCCACGCTGACCACGTTGGGGGGTACGCGCATAAGTAGAATGGGGAGCCGTTTAGAGCGAATTGCAGATGTTCTGTGGAGTGTTTAGTGACAGACAGCTTCACTATGCCACTACAAGACAAGCAGCGGGCCCTCCTGATTAGAGACTTTGGGCTTCTGTATGTGCCATTTGCCGGACCGTCATGAATTTATAGTTGAATGATCACTATGGTGGTGTAGCAGTCTGTGAATAACGCATTGCTAAGGGGGCCGGAGCTGAGTTGATTATTTCGTGCTATTAAAACACGAAACGAGCTGTGCAGCAGAGGTCAAAGCTGCGTCATCTGCTGAGCTTTGAGTGGCTTGTTATAAGCGTCTTGCCCAAAATCGACCTCAGTATCTTCGATAAGTGTAAAATAGCCGTCTTTTTCTTCGAATTGAAGCGCAATTGAAATATATACAGTTTGACCTTTTTGAGGCACCTCGTTGAAGCCTGCGCCAATAGAGAAAGACGCTTTTCCTTGTACTTCTTGTGATAGTAAACTTTGCGTTTCCCTGAAATTGTTAACTGCACGTTCTGAAAGCTTAAATGTGTATTCAGTTTTTGCCGGTTCGGATGAAAAGAAGCCTTCTTGCGCCGCTATCCTATCTCGTTTTTCGAGAACGAGTGGAAACGTAAAATTCCTGACCCCTTTTTCATTTTCCAAGCTAAGACTCAGGTTAATTTGCTCCATCTTTAGCGTGAAAGGTTCTGATAATCTTATTTTTGAACGTATTTGAAGAGGGTCTAAAGTAAGAAATCTTTGTTCATCAAAGTTACGATATTTAAGCATGGTCGAGATAGGAATGCTCGAACAGCCAAATAAAAAAAGAACTATAAAAACAAGAAAAATTTTTCTCATTATCTTTCCATGATAGACGGCTAACGCCTCGTTCTAGCGAATCCCCTCATAAATTAAAGCAGATTCAATAATATAGACACGCATGGCGCTATTTGATCTAATTCATTTCGCCAAAAACACACCAGAACAACACACCATGCGTGATATCTCTATCTTACATGATTTACTTAAAAATCAATGCCCTAATTTACATCAAAAACGTCTATCTTCTTTAATGGTTGCTGTGCAATCGTTGCTTGACGGACAGCAACTTTCTCTTACCGAGTTGGGCCGGAATATTACCGGGCCCGTCGCAGCTAAGCACAACATTAAACGTATCGATCGACTACTTGGTAATCATGCATTACACAACGAGAGATTCGATATTTATCGGTGGCATGCACGACTTCTTTGCGGAGCGAATCCAATGCCGATAATCCTAATAGATTGGTCTGATGTGCGAGAGCAAATGCGCCATCAAACCTTGCGAGCCTCAGTGAGTTTTGAAGGACGTTCTGTCATCCTTTATGAGCGGGTATTTCCATTTTCTCAATATAACTCACCGGTCAGTCACAATCCCTTTCTACGAGAATTGGCAGCCATACTGCCTGAGCGCTGTTGCCCGCTTATCGTCACAGATGCGGGCTATCGCAACACCTGGTTCCGGGAAGTTGAAAAGCTTGATTGGTTCTGGCTTGGACGTGTCCGTGGTGAAGTCGGTTTTCGTGAACAGGGTCAATCCAAATGGCGCAGCAACAAGTCCTTTTACCCCTCAGCCAACACCAGAGCGCGTTACCTGGGAACCGGTGAATTAGGTCGAAAAAGCCCCATTAATGCCTGTTTGCATCTGTTTAAAGCTAAATCCAAAGGACGTAAAGACCAGCGCTCTTCCAAAGCCGGGCGTCATCACAATGCACAGCAAAATTATCGTGATAGCAGTAAAGAGCCCTGGCTACTGGCAACGAATATCCCCGCGGAATCACTGTCCTCAAAGAAACTCGTCAACCTCTATGCCAAACGAATGCAAATAGAAGAAAGTTTCCGCGATATTAAAAGCCCTCAATACGCGCTGGGACTGCGTCACAG
>PYVY01000019.1 GCA_003056425.1 Alteromonas indica | reverse complement strand
CCGCCACTCGTCATCTTCTAGCAAGCTAGAAATGTTACCGTTCGACTTGCATGTGTTAGGCCTGCCGCCAGCGTTCAATCTGAGCCATGATCAAACTCTTCAATTAAATATATCGAAAACTTTTTATGAATCGTCGGTTGACACTCTTAACGAGTGCCCACACAGATTGTCTTGTTATAAATTGTTAAAGAACAGTGCGAGGTGTTACCCTTCGCTGCTTCGTTTCTCCCCGAAGCGGGATGCGCATTCTACGCGTTTCGTTTTCTGCGTCAACACTTTTTTGAAAGTTTTTTCTAAAAGCGTTTAAGTTGAAAACCGTTACCAGGCTTGCTCTGTAGCTTGACTGATAACCCTTCTTCAGTGCTGGCCGTTGGCCTGTCCCGTCGAAGTGGAGCGCATTCTAGCGATTACTCAGGAAAGGTCAACACTGTTTCGTAATAAAATTGCAAAAAAGCGTTCAACCGTATATTTTTTAAACATACAATTCAAAAAATAAGCAAATTGAACTATTTGTTAATGGTATCGTTCTATATATACGGTATTGTGGTTAACTAAATACGCGGTTTAATACTTTCAGGAGTTCGGTTATATGCGCAGTTTTAGCTATATTGCTTTGGTGGCTTGTTTTAGCAGTGCCCTCAGTGCAACCGAGTTTTCAGAAGCGGAAGTTGATGTTATAGACCCCTACCAGGTGAAGTTCCTAAAACGCCAGGTTGACCAGAACATGTCTATCGGCAGGGCTATTAAGTCAATAGCCGGTCATTATCCCCAGGATGTTGTCGCTATAGTAGAGGTCGCGTTAGAAACTTATCCAGAGCATTACCAAGAGATTATCCACTCGGCGATATCAGCACAGCCTTCTTCGACCAAAGAAATTGTTGCCTTAGCGATTAAGAAGAATGTTAGCTCTTGCCCAGCCATTGTTAAGTTAGCCATAGATGCAGAGCCCAGTTATGTAGATTTTGTAGTACAGGCCGCGGCTAATGCCACCCCGGATGAACTTGACGAAATAGTACGCGTAGCTGTTTTAACAGAACCCAACTCTGCTGACTCAATTGTTCAGACCTTATCACGCCAGCACCCTAATAAATTGGTAGACATATTAACTACGGCCTTAGATGCAGTGCCGTATGTAGGTGAATATGTGGTGGACGCCTTATTAGCGGTTTTCCCTGCCCAGGCTGATGATGTGGTAACTACTGCAATTAAAGGTTCCGCTACAGAGCGCGAACAGGTATTGAGAATTTTAGAGACTGCGCAAGATGCGGGGGTCGCAGATGATCGTATTCTTCAGTATGGCTTGGACGCCGGCTTTTCTAATGAAGAACTCGCGGGTGTACTAAACGATAAGTAGTTAAAAGCGTATTTACCTGAAAAGGGGCCTGGTGTATATCAGGCCCCTTTTTTATACCCGCTTGGTAAATCACCTTATAGCAAGGTTAAGCTGCCACTACCGGGGTGGGTGTATCGTCGCCAACACTATAAGCTGCCAGGGTAAGGACACGACCGAGCGCTGCAGCTAACGCTTCATTTATCGGTAATAGTTTTTCGCCGAGCAAATAGTCCAGTTGTGCTAAACGTGAGCGTCCGTCTGCCAACATAGGTGGTTTGGTACTTCCTATAGCGATAAGAGCATTTGCATACTTAGCTGGTACCTGCGCTTTTATGACTCCACATACTGATAAGGTAGCCGTACCGGTTTTCGTTTTATAGCCTGCTGCCCCAAACATTCGACAAATACCAGGGCGCCATTGGTATACCGAGCATTGTCCTTGCTTACCGTCTAACGAAGCACGTTGATACATTATGCAAGAGAATCCTGTTGCTACATCCAGGGTATCTAATACAGTTTCAGCCTGCCCTATATCAAACAAGTGCAGCGCATACGGTAGCATTTCAAGTACCGACACTTCTATATCAGGATTGTTACAACAAGCACCGCATCCTTGTATGCAGGATAGTCCTTGTTCACGTTGGTAAGATCCAAATTGCTCAGACAGTTCATCATATACCGCCATTACCTGGCCAGAAAGCTCACGCAGCCTTAGCATGTCTACTCCACTAAAAGCACACTAAAAAACAAGAAGGAAAGGTATTATTCAACCCTGCGGGGAAAGGATACGACACGACATCTTGTGCAGGTGTTTGAATTGGCGCGGATAGTACTGCTGTGATGATAAATTTAGCAATACAAATGTATAGAC
Source organism: Alteromonas indica (assembly GCA_003056425.1). Lineage (GTDB taxonomy): Bacteria > Pseudomonadota > Gammaproteobacteria > Enterobacterales > Alteromonadaceae > Alteromonas > Alteromonas indica. Next base: position 76,480 of record PYVY01000019.1, on the reverse strand, counting down.
TTTTTTAGGGTCCAATCAGGCCACCTATATAACTAATTAATAGGTGGCCATGGCATGTCAGTATTCGTCTTTACCCTTGATTGCAAAGTTCTCGCGCTTGCGAGTGAGATTAGGGTTATAGGCGGGATCGTGATCGATGTATTTTTTCCACCTGGTTTGTAAATAATTGAGCTCGCGATTAAAGCGCGCTGCTTTTTCTGGCGTTATATCTAAACCCCGGGATACCGACTCATGATGATAAAGTTCCGCTTCAGCACAATACAGATTACGTACGCCGGTCTCTAGCACACGTAAGCAAAAATCGACATCATTAAACGCAACTTGCAGATCGTCCTCGTTTAACCCCCCGACCTCTTCGAATTTGCTTTTTCTAACTAACAAACACGCAGCGGTTACGGCACTGTAATTTTGGCTGGCAATCAATCGGTTCATGTAGCCGGGATGATAACGCGGGAAGTATTTATGTGCATGCCCTGCCCCGCCGCCGTAGCCCAACACTACGCCAGCATGCTGAATTCGGCCATCAGAATACAGTAGCTTAGCACCTACACAACCAATATCCTCCCGCATAGCATGGCCTGCCATGTATTCTAGCCACTCAGGGGTAATCACCTCAATGTCGTTGTTAACCAAGCCCACCACTTCGCCTTTAGCGTGTTTAACGGCAAAATTGTTAATCGCGGAGTAATTAAACGGATGGGGGTATTTGAGTAAGCGAACTTTAGGATGCTTATCTAATTCGTCAAAATAAGCCAGGCATTCGGGATCGTTGGAGTTATTGTCGACCAGCAGAATTTCATAATTGTGATAGGTGGTTTTCTGTAAAATAGATTCAATGCAGGCTTTAACCAACGCCTTGCCATTATAGGTAGGGATAACCAGAGACACCAGAGGCCTGGATAACAGCGGCCACTGCACTGCCAAGACTTTACCGGTTAGATTTTCAGCCTGTAAATGATGTCGATCGATAGCGCTTTTCAGGCTATTAAGATTTGCTTTTGCTGGGTGACTATACGTAAAGGACAGTGGCTGATGGTCTACCGTAAAATCCGCGCCAGATAAATAGGCATCTGCCAGGGAAGACGCAATATGATTTCCCTTAACAAAACAGGTATAAAGCTTTGAGTCTGGCTTTAATAGTACAGCCGAAGCAATGTACCCTGTGGCGAGCAACAGATCTGGGTTCCAGTCTGGCAAAAAATCGTAGGTTTGCAGTTTATTCTGGTCATTAACTGTGAAGGCATCAAAATAGGTAATATCAGCGGCTGCGGTATTATTTAACGATGCTATTAACACATCTTCGTAAATCATTACCCCGGCTTGCAGCACCAGTAAGGGGTAAGTCCCCATATCCATTGCGCTACTCGACTCCACCGGCAAAGCCGTATGTAACCCTTCCCGACATACCGCGTGGTCAATATACACTGTGTTAATATTGGTGTTTAAGCGAGTCAACGACTTCACCGTTTCGGCATAGCCCTTTTCACCAACCACCAATACATTAATCGTTTGCTCACCCCGGGGGGCCACGTTGAGCTGTTCTTTTTGAGACAACAAATGCAGCTGATGGAGCCGGCGGATTTTTCTTAACGGCGGAACTTCATAGGCGATGCTGGATTGCCGAAGCTTATTGCCATACCACTCCCGTGCATGGTGAAAACCTCGGAGACGGTTTTTAGCCGCTTCTGGAAGCAACCCATAAGAGCCTTTAACCACTCTTAGAAGAAGATCTTTCATCTTTCCCCCTCAGATTTTGTAAGGCTAAGTGCTGCTTTAATCTTGGCTATCGCTTTAACCCACCACGGCACGACTCTATTCAGTATTTCAACTCGTTCAGGATTATTGAGTTCATGCTGATTTGCTTTTGCTTGAACGTATGCAGTGTAAAGTGCCAGGTAGGTCAACTTCTTATGTGAAACGATATCTTTTAGTACTTTTTCGAATTGTTTCTCGGACAAGTTTTGAGCTTTATATGGATGGTTTTCAAGCTGTGCACACTCAGCATAAAACTGATCTGCGAATTTAACCTCATGTTTGTCTAAAAAACGTTTCAACTGCAATAAATATCTGGACTTAGATTTTTCGAAGATATCATCGCTAAGCAACGAAAAGGGCTGCTCGTCTCCATACCCTTGGAGGGCGAGATCTAACCTGGTTTGTAAACTGGCTGACTCTAGCTGGTTAAACCAGCGCTTTACCTCTATTGCAGCTGGCGAATAAGAGGGGTTTACTCTACCGATAGAAGTATTAACGTCAGACGCATCTATCCCTACAGTTTCAAGAAAATCAGGGATAAGACTATGATTAAAAAACAGTGATTTGCTGTAAGGCCTTAAGATAAAACGGCTTTCTCCAACTTTAGCTATTTTTATAGAAAGCGTACTTAACGTAGACTGGATATGATTACCTGGCGCGAAAACAGTGGTTCTGCCATGCCGCTTTACAGCTTGGTTGTAAGAAGACTGTAGCGTTTCAAGGCCAAACCGAAGGTATCCCACAAACTTAGCTTCAGGTACCTGTTCGCCCAGTATTTCCAGATTTCTAAAGAAAAACTCGGATGAAAAAATAATGGTATGACAAGCTTTTTCTTTGCCCTTTTCCACTTCTTCGTTAAATAGTTTTTGCGAAAACTCAAAGTTACCTTTATCCCCCGAGAATATACTGCGCAAATTACCTGAACTAACACCGTTAGGATCGAGGCTGTGTTGTGGGTAATAGATCCCTCGTGTTAGCAACCAGTTGTTGTTTGTTGAAAGCCACTTTTGTATTGCCGAGGTACCAGTTTTAGGTGGTCCAAAATGGAAAATTATGTTCATGAATTACTATTACTGTCCTAACGCTGGAGCCGAATGCTAAAAAGAGATGAGTTGTCTGTAAAGTGTATTCAATTTTCGGCCACAGCTTTCGTAAGAAAATTGTACCTGGGCATGTTGTTTCGCACGTAAGCCTATTTTAGTAAGAATATCTGGCGACTTATTAAGTTTAACTAATAAAGCGGCAATAGTTTTAACATCTTGAAACGGTACTAAAAATCCCGTCTCTTCATGCTTAATTAATTCGCCAGGTGCGCCCTTATCATAAGCTATTGCGATACGCCCTGCGGCCTGAGCTTCAGCAATTGTTCGACCGAAGGATTCATTAAAATGCGACAAACTGAGAACGATATCGACATTTTCAATAGCCTGCATCGGATTTGATACGTAACCCTCGTCGATTAGGTTACTTAGAGCATACTGATTTAAACACCATTCCAGCTCACTGGTTCTAGGGCCATATACGTGAAACGTTAGCCCGGAATCTGCCCGGCAGTTTGCTGCGATATCAAAAAAATCTCTGATACCTTTTTTGGGCAAATTACTGCTTATTAACCCTACCTTCAGTGGGGTGGCTGAAGATGGCAAGGCCAAATCTCCAAATAGCCGAGTATCCAAGGCGTTATAAATAAATGCAAAATTATCACCTTGAGTGGGTAAGGTGTTTTTGAAACTTTCCACCAGATAGCGGGAGTTGAATAACAGGTTGGCGTCATATGCCGCTAATCGCTGATGTGCGGTTTGTACATCCGATAACAACGTATCCAGCAACGACGGGTCAGAAGGAAGGTCCTCGCGAATATGTACGATACAGGGAATGGATACCTGTTGTGCCGCTAACATGGGCTCATGCAAAACCAATGTATTAACATGTACCAATGCTATATCACGCTGACGAATATATTGGCCGATAGCGTCTACTGTAATCATCTCAGCTTGCTTTGTTTCGTACCACCATCCATAGGGTATAACTTTTATTTCTATACAATACTGCAACAGCTGGTCGATATAGTTTTGGTTGTGAACTTCAGGCAGCAATATATAAACATTATATTGTTGCTGGCTTAGCATAACCGCAAGGTCGATCAGGCTGCGCTCCGCGCCATATATGGTTTGATTTGCCTGATGGCCGACAAGAAGAATATTTTCTTTGACCGTGGTTTTTTGTTTGCCTGCCACAGTGGGGTGATAATTTTGGCCTTCATACTTCGCTAACGTACCGATAATGTCAGTAATCGGCGTTTTATTTTTTAATTGCCAGCCACTAAGGCTAAATCGGGGGCCTGGATCGCGGTTTTCCTGGACACCTTTACTGATAAAGTGCTCAAGTGGGCAGACGCTTCCTGTACGCAGGTCCCCGTATCGCTGGACGTACCAGGCTGCATTCCAAAGTGCACCAGCCTGAAATACAAACTTAGCATCGCACTCGGGTTGAACCTGGGGTCGCGTAATCAGTGAAGCTGGCGCATAAAACTCTCTTTGCTTTTGATTAGCTTCAAGAAAGAGCGTTGCGTTGTTGTCAGCATGCCACGCAAAAGCCGCATCCAGATACCATTTTCTGGGCCCCTCAAACTGGGTGGCCAAATGCAGATCGGCAGATTGCGTTAATGAGTTATTACGTACCAGCTGGAACGATAGGGGGACATCGGGCAATACAGGCTCAACGGCCGAATCGCCGAAGACCCTGAGCAAGCGATAGTAATATTCAGTATCAGCACCGGCTTTTATTTCATCCCAGTATCCTATCTTACGTATAACCTGGGTGCTAATCATTAGGGAGCTTACATTTCTGAACACCCAGCGCTCTTCTAAACGCCAGCACCAAAAGGTTAAGTTGGGTAATGTTCGAACCATCGAACTGACACTAGCGACCCGGCCAGATTCTAAAATAGCGTTAACCTGAAGCTCAATTTTCTGGCAGTGCGCCCAGTCATCGGCATCGTTTACCGTTAAATATTCGCCAGTAGCGGCGGCCATTCCTCGGTTACGTACCGCATAGGCTCCACTATTATGTTCGCCTTCTAAAAGTTTCCATTTACGGCCGGAGTCAACAGGTTGGCGGGCAATCCAGCTCCGTACCAGCTCAACTGAGTTATCAGTACTACAGTCGTCACTAATAATAATTTCAAGATTTGGCCAGCTTTGGTTATTTAAACACTCGAGTACGTAAGCAACAGTCTCAGCCGCGTTGTACATGGGTACAATCACTGAAACCAATGACTTATTGGAAGCCTTTGAAAGATTGGAAAGGTGGGGTTGAGCCAAATCTGCTGACCGCAGCGAATGCATCGACAAAGTATCATTTTGTAATGCTATCGGGGGGAGGCCTGCCTGCTCATAGATACGGTTTAAAAGACTGGACCAGTTCTGCGATGTAAGCATGCCCTGTACGCCAAGCAAATTAATCTTAGCCAAGGCAACTTCTGGTAGGATTGCAAATTCAGCCTCCAAATTTGCTTGCAAAGCTTCTGCCTGCGCCTCTTCATTATTGCCTAGCGCAATATCAAAGCTAAGCAATAAAAATCGCAGCCGATCAGCAGGTTCCCATTCATTTTCCTGGGCGAGGAGTTTCTGACTGAATATCGCCGCTTCAGTGACGTTTTGAGTAAACAGCGCCCATCGAGCTAGAAACCAATATGCTCTTTGCCGTTCCATAGTATTGGTGTCGGGATTGTCCGCAAGACGAATTAATTGCTGACGCGCCACATTTACCGCCCCTTTCCATAACAATGCATCGAGATACACTGCTTTACTGGCAGAAGGGAGCCGGCCCTCTAGACGACCGCTTTTGATATAATGGAGGAATGGGTGGATAGCTGAGTTACCCACATCACTATATTGCTGCCGATACCAGCTGGCGTCAAAACCGGGGCCAGGATTAATTTCACGATAAGCAGGCAGGTACAAATACTTAGCTGTTTTCCATAAACCAGCTATCTTTCCTAATTGTGCCCGAGTCTGACCAAATACAACTTCTGTATCTAGTAACCGGGATTGATATACCTGGACCACATGACTATGGGCAGGCCTGATAATTGCCAGCCCAAATTTACTGATTGTTTTAATCCAGTCGCGCCCTTTAGCTATCATCAACAAATGCTCAGCCTAAGCCTGGCTCAGAATTTTATGAATTTTGCTTATATCGTTATCAGCAACCGGCTCTCCGGTTAACACGGTCACATTCTTAGTTGTTATAACCGGGCGGGCTTCAAGTACAGGCGCTGTAATATAATCTGACTGAATATATACATCTGAACAGTTTATCTCCATGCCATAGACTACTGCATCACAATTGGGTTCAAGTAATAGTCTGAAAAACTCGCCCTGCAAATCTTCTTTTTCGCTTTTATATTTTGGCCAGTGCAGCAAACCCACTGAGCCGCCGTCTGACAAAATAGCCTGAACTTTGTTTAAGGCCTCATGAGCTTCGGAGGAAAGCGTGAAGTCTGCAATTACTACCGCATCGCAACTCAACGTGTTGTCGCCTCGTTTAAGCATGGCTTTGGGTGCCGGAAACTTACGTTCACCTGGGGCCAGCCTGGAAGTATCATTTTGGGCATGCCACCACTGGGCAGCGCTTCGATAAATATGACGTAGCCCATTATGAATAGTTTTAACATGGGTCGCTTTTGTTCTTGTCAGCGAACCTTCGTCATCCAAAGCAAAGGAAAAAGGAATATTGGGCTTATACTTAACAACCGAACCATGGCCATAGTGAGACTGTACGCGCCAGATAAACTCCGTGTCGCCGCCAACAATAACCGAATCCCACGGGCCCAGCTCATCAATAACTTCTCGACGGAAAAGAAAAGAAGAATGATTCCAGTGCACGAGGCGGGCATTCAGATTCCAGTTATGCGTAAAGGTCAGATTATCTAACGCCCGGGTCCAATGCAGACACACCCCCATTACGGCTTCTTTACGCTGAAGTAATTCCACCTGAGTTGCAATCTTATCGGGATGCGACCAATCGTCTGAGTCGTGCGTGGTAATGAACTGGCCAGTGGCTTCTTTCAGACCTCTGTTGCGAGCCAGGTAAGCCCCGCCATTCTTTTCTTGCTGAAACGCCTTAACTCTGGGTTCTCTATCGGCTATGCCACTCACGATCTCGAAAGTACTGTCTGTGCTTCGATCATCAACAACAATGATTTCCAGGTTCTGATAGGCCTGATCCAGTAAACTTTGAATGGCCGAGGCAATATCATTTTCAGCATTAAAAATTGGCATGATGACTGACACTTTGTCATCACTATGCACCGGAGAGGTCTGGCCGGTAATATTCGAAAAACTGAGCGGCTGCCAAGTATTGCGCTTTTGTACTGCCGCTAAGCCCCGTTCGGTATAAATGCGGTTTATAATATCAAGCTTAGCTGCGTCTTCTGCTTCTGTATTGGCCAAAGTCAGTAACATATCGGTATCGTGCGGAACCTGTTGCAGAAAACTTTCAGCAACCCTTCTCGCCTCAGAACTTTGGCCTTTGGAAAGATGACCGTATGCAAACATCATTGCAGTGGCTTTGTCGTTCTGGAATCGGCTATCAAGTTGTGAAACCAGCTGACCAAGCTCGAGCACTTTGTCTATTTCATCTATATAGAAATACCAGCGCGCCGCGTGCCAGGCCCCAAAAAAGCGAACGTCCGCCGGTTCGTCCTCGTTACTGTATACGGTTTGTAGGTCGGTTAAAGCCGGTTTTGAATACCCGCCCCATAAATGATTAATCACCGTATTGCTTAAAAGCTCGCGCCGGTCCCGCGTTTCATAATCATATCGATTACCATGAATACGCCGACCCTCTTGCTTACCATGCAGAATATAGTGGACTAAAGGGTTCATCCCCGATTCTTCTACATCGGGATTGTTTTCGACATACCATTGGGTATCAAATGCTTTTGATGGCTTACGGTTTTCCATTGCCCCCAAAAGTAGGTAATGAAGAACAGGGTTTTGGTTCCAGAAGGCATCAGCCCGAACATCCATATACATGCTTCGGTAAAACCTCGTATCAAACAAACCACTTCGTTTTATAATTTGGAGTTCTCTGCGATTTTGATGCATCAACGAGAGTTTTTTAATGGAAAGAATTGATTTAAGGCTTTTGATGGTCATAATGGCTGCTTACATACTTCGAAGCTAGGGATTGTAACAGAATCAAGCGCAAATGCACTCCTATCCCCTGGCTGCGCAACGCTACTCGATAAATCTTAAACTGAGTTTGATTATGCCCAATTTATTATCCAGATTGTTCAATACAAAGGCTAAAAAAAAACAAGAAGCCCCTAAAAAAGTAGATGAAAAGCCACTGTTGAAGCAAGAAAATACCAAGATTCCAAAGTATTCCGGCAAAGTCTCAGTAGATGCACTTTCAGAAATTCCTAAAAAATTATTCTCGCCTTCACTATTAAACTTAGAAGAGGAAGTCTTATTTTATAAAGAGACAGCCCTACCTCTAGAATTTTTATGGCGCCCAAAGAAAGGGGCTAACCGCGTCTTCATTTTTTTCAGTGGCGACGCGCAAAGAAAGAAAAATAACCCCCCCGTATTTCAAAGGTGGTCCTGGGCAAGCAAAATGCCCGGCCATTCTATTTTCATTTCAGATCCGGCTTTATACTTGAATGATACCTTGGGGTTGGCTTGGTATGCCGGGACACAGAATATGGATATATCTCAAGAAATAGCGCATCTTCTCACACAAATTTCTGAAGAAATAAATATTCCTTTGAAAGATTTCGTATTATATGGTTCAAGTGGCGGTGGTTACGCAGCATTAAAAATATCTACTCTGTTAGAAGCAGCGCAAGTTATAGCGATAAACCCGCAGACAAATATTCTCAAATACAATCAATATCTGGTAGAGAAATATCTACGAGATGCCTGGGAGTTGAAATCTCGGAAGTCAGTAGAAGATAACGACGACTTTCGATTTTCATTACTACATGAAAGAACATTGAAAAAGCTAAAACAACGCAGGATAATTTATATTCAAAACACCTTTGACTCCCATCATTTCGAAGAGCATTTCCTACCTTTTTGTACTAAGTACCAATCAATAGAGGGAGACGAGCATATTGAGGCCCTGTCCACACTATTATTTAGTGACAAAGCGGGACATAGTAAGGCAGAAAGCCAGGAAGTGTTCGATAGAGCGATGCGACTCCTAGATCCAACTTAATCACCAGTCTTCACTATATTTTTTAGCTCGGGAAATAAAGAGATAACTGCTTCTTCACTAATGACTCTACTGTTCTTGTTTTTCAGACCTTTTTTTACCCCCGAGCCTTTAGTATCCTGAGAGTCAGAGTTCATCCTTAAAAACATATTCTGTTGATGATCCGATACCAAATTATAGCGATTGTGTATATTACTGTGATCCCCGCAATTATAAATATGACCAACAGGATCGGTAAATTTTCTATTCGATTTGGAGTACTTGTTTATATGTGTTAAACCTAACGCTATTCTAGGAACGGAAAGGGATAGGCATGTATCCAGTTTCTTTTTATTGCTATCGAAGTAGCACTCGATTCCTCTTGGAAAACTTATCACTCTTGATACGAAGGACACATTTAAATATTTTTCTATAGAATCGAAAAATTTTACAGAAAGAAGGTCATCGTCATCTAACCTTACCGTTGCAAATATCGATTCTTTTCTGTCATTAAGAAAATTTGATATATATGCGTTCAATATATCATTATAATCGTCATCTTTTTTTACCTTTAGTGCTTCAAAGCTATCATCATCTTCGATTAGACCTTGAAGCTCATCTAAATTCGGCTGTGGTAATTCATCGGATATCAGTAGCACACTTTTCAACTCTATGCCATCAACAGCTGATTTTGCCGCTTTAAATGCTGGTATATATAAATTACGAAAAAATAGAAATTTTTCCGACATCCTTTCTTCAGAAAAAAGTTTTTTCTTATATGCGTCGAAGCTATTTTCTCTAGAAATCTTCCAGTTTTTATTATTCAAAAGCAAGGAGAAGCGTGTAATAACAAATACAACTTTCTTTGTTTCTTTATTCGTTCTAAATAAATTTCGCATAAATGCCTTTTAGCAGAAGGCGTAAACCCTACCTGCCAGTATGTCATACGTCCCGGCCATATTTCCAGAGCTACAACTGATACTACTCGATTGGGAAGGCGCGAAGTTTTCCTACAGCAAAACCTGTCCGCCATCAATACGATCACTAGTAAGGTATAATTAAGAATCTCTATGGAGTAAAACTCTTCAAAGACAGTCTCTTACTAAGGTTAGTGATTTCGTGCCCTCGTTCCTGTTAGAATTCCTTCCAAAAATCATGGAAAATATATGAAACAGTATAAAATCGCAGTGGCCGGTACCGGTTACGTAGGTCTTTCAAACTCTATGCTTCTGGCGCAACACAATGATGTAGTAGCCGTAGACATTGATGAAGAAAAGGTTGCCAGGCTAAATCAGAAGCAATCACCTATAGTGGACAGCGAGATCAGTGAATTTCTCCAGCGTGACGACATAAGCTTTACTGCTACATTAAATAAACAACAGGCTTATGCTAATGCAGATTTTGTCATCATCGCTACCCCCACGAACTACGACCCTGAAACAAATTACTTTAACACTGGTAGTGTGGAAGCTGTCATTCAGGATGTTATGGAGATAAACCCAAACGCGGTGATGGTAATCAAGTCAACCGTGCCGGTGGGTTACACCTGTGAGGCCAGAACCAGATTCGGCACCGTCAACCTGATATTCTCACCCGAGTTTTTACGTGAAGGGAAAGCTTTATACGATAACCTTCACCCAAGCCGTATTATCGTTGGTGAGCGTTCAGAGCGAGCTACGCAATTTGCAGATCTGCTCGCTCAGGGCGCGATTAAATCTGATATAGATGTACTGTTCACTGATTCTACCGAGGCAGAAGCTATCAAGCTTTTCTCCAACACCTATCTGGCAATGAGAGTGGCTTACTTTAACGAGTTAGACAGCTATGCCGAATCCCATGGTTTGAGCACTAAACAGATCATTGAAGGGGTGTGTCTGGATCCGCGAATAGGGTCGCATTACAACAATCCCAGCTTTGGGTATGGTGGTTATTGTCTGCCTAAGGATACGAAGCAGTTACTCGCCAACTACAAAGATGTGCCTAATAATATGATTCAGGCTATTGTTGACGCCAACCGCACTCGCAAGGATTTTATTGCAGATTCCGTATTGAACAAGAACCCCAAGGTGGTAGGTATCTATCGCCTGGTGATGAAGTCAGGCTCAGATAATTTCAGAGCCTCTGCGATTCAGGGGATTATGAAGCGAATCAAGGCCAAAGGCGTGGAAGTTGTCATCTATGAGCCTGAAATGAACGAAGAAGAGTTTTTCAATAGCAGAGTTATCAGAGAGCTTAATGAGTTTAAAAATGTTTCCGATGTAATTCTTGCGAATCGTGTAACTGACAATTTGGATGACGTTTTGGAGAAAACTTATTCCAGAGATTTGTTTGGACAGGATTAAATTAATTTACATTGTAGTGGTCTACGAAATAGACCACTACAATCACCTAGCTTTACGTTAAAATAGATAGATAAGAAAGCTTTAAAACTCCCGCCCTACTCTTTTTCGAATTTAGAAAGAATAGAGGCGTAAAGCATATTTAATGTATCGCTTAAATCAAAATTTTTCTCAATATTGATTCTTCCCATCTTTGACTCTAGTGAAATATCTTTTCGATATAAGCCTTGACACACCTCGAATAAATGGTCTGCCGAGGGGATAGCTTTGATAATCTTATTTCCGGCTAGATTTTCCTGAGTGAAACTTTCTACCCTAATAAGGTGATTAGAACCACACTGATTCATTGGTGGCTGTTCAGAAGTAACTACTACACCACCGCAAGCCTGCGCCTCATAGATACCATGACATAAGCCTTCCCAATAAGATGGGAAAAGAAAAACATCCCCGTCTTCATAAACACTATTTCTATCAGGAAAGTTTTTATGAACAAGTTCAATATTATCGGTTAACGGCGTAGCTAATCTGTCCATTTGCTGAGTGTAAACTAAAAGAGGGGGGGCTCCCTCCTTAGAAAAGGCCTTGAAGACGATATCTGATGCTTTCCTAAGATTATAACCGCCATTACCATTCACAAAGACAAATTTGTTAGCTCTGGTCTTAGGCTTGAAGCTAAAATCTGAGAGATTGACTCCCCAACGATTACCGATTATTCGATTGCGCCACTTTGGCATGTAACCTTGTACTGATAAAACATTGGCTAAGGATTTTAAATAGGTATAGGTAAAATCAGTTACAGACCACAACATATCTGTTTCTAAAGCCCAGTTCTTATGTAAGGGCCACCACTCCCACATAGGTATACCAATAACAATTTTGTTTTTCTTTTTCGCTTCTATTACGATATTAATGTCATCCTTTAAGCAGGGATGTTCTACATAGATTATTCCATCAACCTTATCCAGAAAATTTGTAACTATAGAAGAGGATTTCTTATCTAAGTTACAATGTACTATCTCTGTATTAGTTTTCGCTAAATTAAGATAGGGCTGGTGTATAGGGCTTTTTGGATGATCTGGAACTAACCAATGAGTCACCCAGGGACTCAACCTAGCAATATCAGAGTTCATACCACCGTTACCGGACGTGTTTCCCCAACCGACTAAACCGAAATTCATTTATTGTCTCCACTTTCTTCTATCAAGCAAACAGGTATAGAACCTCCCCATGTTCTAACAATACATTTATCTGGGAGATCATCATCAAACCAAGCTGATCTAGATTTAGTAGTCGACCTCCGGGTATCAGCCTCACCTCTATTAATATAATAATCACTCTTATCTCGCATATCATCAAAGTCTTTTGCGAATCCCATGTGAAAACAACAGTAATCATTATACTCAAATGTGTTTTCTAATAAACTTGATCTTATTATTGTACGCTTGATCTTAACATTATTAATTTTATTTAGTAGTATACCATTTACTTCTGGAAAATTATGGTTTTGAACGTATGCAGCGCCGGGTATTAATCGAAAGAAGCGCGTATGAGATATATCATAATATTCACCCGTAATAAATTTTTGTAAATCCTTCCAAAAATGCACTTGTGGTAATGTAACAGAAGAAATTGAAGGATCATCAAACTTTCTTTTTACAGCTAATAGATCATCTGGAAAATAAAATTCATCAGCGTCTAAAACTAAAAGCACCGAACCATAGCTAACGCTCATATATCGATTACGAAGTTCACTTTTCGCATCTTCCCCATCACTTTTTGTCCAGCCATGCTTAATATAATTTATCTTCTTATATCTATCAGGAAAAAGGCGGACTAATAGCTGGCTTCTATCTAGGGATAAACCATTTTTTGTCACTTTACGTGGGGGATATCCTTGGCAAGCGCCTTCTACTAACGTCCATTGAATGCAAAGAGGATAGTGTTGCTCTAAGCTTAGGCTAATGTATTTTTGCTCGTTTAAAAAGATTGTACCTATACTCAGGCTTTGACCTATATTACTTTCGCAAATGTTGTTGTAAGTATAGTTTTTAGATGGAATATCATACAAAAAGTCTAAGTCTGGATATTCAAAAATCTTATCAACTTCGAGTAATTCTAATTCTTTAAAAAAACTTTTCACATCAAAAATTTCTTCATATATTCTTACTAGCGAACCATAAACAGCTGCTCTAAATGGCTTATCATATATAGTTCTTAGAATAGTAGAAAAAGAATGAAGGTTCTCTGAATTATCGGTGCATAGATCCAAATTACCTTTATTATTTAGTAACCAACATGTTGCCAATAATAAATCCAACTGGAAGGGTGAATATAAACTACATTTAATAGCAGACAATATAGTACCGCTATTATACTCAACCTCTTTTATAGCTATAGAAAGGGACCTATAATTCGGTCTAACATCTTCGTATGAAAGAGAAGATCTAGCATCTTGAACTTCTATGGAAAGCAGCGATTTGAGAGAATCGGACCTAAACGAAGAAAGAGTTATCTGGCATATTGATGAAACTAAATTTTCTTTGTATTCAAGAAATTTTTCAGTAACATCGTAGTCACTTATATTATTAAAATAATGAAGGGCCTCACCATAGTTTTGGTTTTTGCTAAGTGCATAGGAATTCTGTAAAAATTCTAACATAAATTTACGCCACTAATTTTTCTATTTTCAAGACATCCATGTAATAAATAGTGTATTAAAGGATTTAATTTAGAACGTTTAACATCAGGATTATCGTAAAAATACTTTCTTACATTGAAAAATCTTGAGGGGTTACGATATTCTATTGCACCATAGTTAATAAAATGACTGATGGCCGAAACCCCACTCGCTTTAACGTCCGGGTAATTGTTTAGATACCACTTCTCATCGAAGAGTGAACTATGCTTAAGCAAATACTCATAGAAGTCTATTTGAGATTTAGTTTTACTTCTATACAACTTTTTAAGCTTACACAAATAGGAAGAAGAATAATCAAGACGTGCCAATTTAACTTCAGACGCTATCATATTAATATGTGCCCTGTAGCTAAGGTCTTTATAGAGCTGTATATTCTTAGAAATATGCAATTTTTCTGATCTTAACCAATCTATCTTTTTCTTATTTTTACTCTCTTCTTTAGCTAAGTTGACAACTCTAAGCTCTAGAGCTTTTGTTCTTGTGACGTCACCTCTATCTAATGAGTTATTGAGATTCCTATGTTCATTCTCTAAGTATTTATATAAGTCAGAGAGAGTTTTTTCATATCTATCCGATGAATTTTTAGATAAATAATTTAAACAAGAAATTGTATCTGAGGACCTACTATAATGATCGTAGTTCAATCTAACAAATGCGTCAAAATAGTTTAAGTAAAAAGTAAAAGATTTAACCAGCTCAGAAAGAAAATATATTTCGTCTAGCTCGAATTGAAAGCTACACGTCTCTGCTATATCGAAAATTTTTGGTAATAACTGTTTCTTCTCTATTAAGCTATCGAAAAGAACAAGCTGAATCTCGGAGCCATATTTCTCTTTTAGCTCAAATAACGTATGGTATGAACTTCTCAAGCTGCTTAGGTATTCAGAATCAATACGTTCACCCGAATTTAATTTATCAGCTATTAACCTTTCGGGGGCGCTATAGATAATTATAACCGACTCTAGGTGCTTTAATTCCAATAAAGTTGGCAGTACAGCCGGTTCAAACTTATCTCTAAATACACAGTCTCTATCTGGCACACTCAACATGGAGGTTAAAATGCCTGGTTTGAATAATTTCCTAAATTCAAACCACCGATCATCTATTAAAGAACTTACTATTAGATTCACAACAAACTCACTCTTTTAACTATTCGGGAGCTACTAAGCCTTTTGAGCTGGCACCAACCTGTTTCCATATCTTTCTGAGATGTTCAGAGCCTACACGTGTTACTCTTACCTCATGCATGATGAAAAAAATCAACAATGCGTTTTGATCAGAATACCAGTAGTCTTTCTTATCTTTATTTGTATAAAGTGAACTGATTAGTGAACTCAAATACTTTAATTTCTTTAGTATGGTTTCGTTTCTTGGAAAATAAACAAAACCAGCCATAGTATAATACCATGGAAACTGTATTGCAGGTGATATTATTAAGCCTATTGAGTCTTGATTATACTTCATGGCCCGATGGAATAACTCTACTGAACCTATAAAAATACAGTCTATATCAACCGTCGTGATAGATTTAGCCCCCTCATTAAAGAGTTCAGCTAATATTAAAAAACGGCCATTTGCATATAAACTTTTTCTATTATCGCTAGTTTTAGATAATACAATTAATAATTCCTTATGTTCATTCTGTATTTTTTCTAAAACATACTTATGTTTATCAGATAGCTTTTCGAATATAAGATTAATAACGAGAGTATGGTCTTTGTTATAGCTAAAGAATGTGTTACAAAATTTCTCAGCATAAAATAAAAAATAATTTACATCACAGCTTGTAACAACTAGATCTTTATTTATTATTAATTGATGATTAGTTTTATAATCGTATGTTAATGGATTAGTATGATTATTAACGCTTTCTATTAGTATTTTATATAGCGATTCAAAACCCGCTAAATAGTCCACGCCTAAATCATCAATTACCTGGGGATCAATGGTCTTTGCCCAATCTATAATTGAACCTTCACTGCTATCGAACTTACAGCCGCCGCCAAACTTAAGGCGTTTTATGTTGTCGTCGAAGCTTATATTTCCAGAATCTATATACGGTATATTTTTCAAAAACCTATACAACTCTGGTCTTTTCTCAGCAATCTTAATAGCATCATTCCATTGTGCAAGGTTAGGATTTTTATTTGTCAACCTCTTAAGATCTCTACAAAGACTTCGTATTACTTCCATAAAGTAACCTTATAAATTCAGTAGATTAGAATAATAAAATATTTTCAATATAACAAAAAAACCCGGCCTAAGCCGGGTTTTTTTAATCGAATAGTCTTTAGAACTTATTCTTCAGTGGCTTCAGCTTCTTCAGAAACTTCAGCTACTGGACGGTCTACTAGCTCAACGAACGCCATA
This sequence comes from Alteromonas indica, assembly GCA_003056425.1. Lineage (GTDB taxonomy): Bacteria > Pseudomonadota > Gammaproteobacteria > Enterobacterales > Alteromonadaceae > Alteromonas > Alteromonas indica. The sequence goes on along the minus strand of PYVY01000019.1, from coordinate 60,115 downwards.
GGGGCGCTGTCGCCTGCACGGTAACCGCATTTAAGAATGCGAGTATAACCGCCTGGGCGGGCCTCATAACGAGGACCTAGGTCGTTAAACAGTTTACCTACAACCTCTTTATCACCAGTGCGAGCGAAAGCCAGGCGGCGGTTAGCCACGCTGTCTTGCTTAGCAAGAGTAATTAGTGGCTCGATTACGCGACGTAATTCTTTCGCTTTGGGTAACGTCGTTTTGATCACTTCGTGCTTGACCAATGAGCCGGCCATGTTTTTAAACATAGCTTGACGATGGCTGCTGTTGCGATTCAACTGACGACCACTCTTACGATGGCGCATAGTTTTATCCTTCTCTACAAATCAGTTTGATAAAAACCTGATTAATCTTTGTCAGCGATGCTCTCTGGTGGCCAGTTTTCTAGGCGCATACCCAGAGATAGACCACGAGAGGCTAACACGTCTTTGATTTCAGTTAGCGATTTTTTACCAAGGTTAGGTGTCTTAAGCAATTCCACCTCGGTACGCTGAACCAGGTCACCAATGTACTGGATAGCTTCCGCTTTCAAACAGTTTGCAGAACGTACTGTCAATTCCAGGTCATCTACAGGACGAAGTAGAATCGGGTCAAATTCCGGCTTCTCTTCTTTCTGTACTGGCTCTGAAACGTCACGCAAGTCAACAAAGGCATCTAACTGTTCAGCCAAAATAGTGGCTGCACGGCGGATCGCTTCTTCAGGATCCAGGGTGCCATTTGTTTCCATGTCGATGATTAACTTATCTAAGTCTGTGCGTTGTTCAACACGGGCAGACTCAACAGTGTAAGCAATACGTTCAACTGGGCTGAATGAGGCATCTACTAACAAACGACCAATTGGACGATCATCATCTTCTGAGGAGCGACGGGTAGAAGCAGGAACATAACCACGGCCCATTTCTACTTTGATACGCATGCTGATTTCAGCTTCGCCAGTCAAAGTACAAATAACGTGTTCAGGGTTCGTAATTTCTACATCACCATCATGCTGTATATCACCAGCAACAACAGGGCCAGCGCCAGACTTCACTATCGTCAGCGTTGCTTCGTCTTTACCTTCAAGACGAACCGCTAAACCTTTCAGATTTAGCAGGATCTCGATAACGTCTTCCTGAACACCTTCTTTGGTGCTGTACTCGTGTAAAACGCCATCGATTTCTACCTCGGTAACTGCGCACCCAGGCATGGATGACAACAGAATACGACGCAGGGCGTTACCCAGAGTATGGCCAAAGCCACGCTCTAGCGGTTCCAAAGTTACTTTGGCACGAGTAGGAGAAACGTTTTCGATCTCAACTAATCTCGGTTTTAGGAATTCAGTCACAGAACCCACAATGCTTCCTCTTTAGTTAGCTTTACTTAGAGTAAAGTTCGACGATCAACTGTTCGTTAATTTCGGCAGACAGGTCAGTTCTTTCCGGAACGCGTTTAAACGTACCTTCCATTTTGTTGCTGTCTACTTCAATCCAGGTTGGCTTCTCACGTTGGTCAGCCAGTTCCAAAGCAGCAACGATACGCGCTTGCTTCTTAGCTTTTTCACGAACAGAAACCACGTCTTCGGCAGAAACGTTATAAGATGGAATGTTCACACAACGACCATTTACCATGATTGCTTTGTGGCTAACCAGCTGACGTGCTTCAGCACGAGTACTGGCGAATCCCATCCGGTATACTACGTTATCAAGACGCTGCTCTAAAAGTTGCAACAGGTTTTCACCCGTATTGCCTTTCAGACGTGCAGCTTCTTTGTAGTAGTTGCGGAATTGTTTTTCCAGAACGCCGTACATACGACGAACTTTTTGCTTTTCACGCAGCTGTACACCGTAATCAGACAAACGGCCACGACGGGCACCATGCTGACCAGGCGCAGTATCGATCTTACATTTAGAATCGATTGCGCGAACGCCGCTTTTCAGGAACAGGTCGGTTCCTTCGCGACGGCTAAGTTTGAGTTTTGGACCCAAATATCTTGCCATGTTCTTTCTCCAACTGTCCGTCGATTAAACGCGACGTTTTTTCGGTGGACGACAACCGTTGTGAGGAATAGGGGTCACATCGGTAATGTTTGTGATTTTGTAACCTGTTGCGTTAAGTGCACGGATCGCAGACTCACGGCCTGGACCTGGACCTTTAACGAATACTTCCAGGTTTTTCAAACCGTATTCTTGTGCCGCAACACCGGCACGCTCAGCAGCTACCTGCGCAGCAAAAGGGGTAGATTTACGTGAACCACGGAAACCTGAACCACCTGATGTTGCCCATGCCAGAGCGTTACCAGAACGATCGGTAATAGTCACAATAGTGTTGTTGAAAGACGCATGGATATGAGCCATTCCGTCTGCAACCTGACGTTTAGCGCGCTTACGCGTTGTACGAGTTGGTGCTTTTGCCATAACTTAACTCCCCCGCTTACTTCTTAATTGGCTTACGAGGACCTTTACGGGTACGCGCATTAGTTTTAGTGCGCTGACCACGTAGAGGCAAGCTACGACGGTGGCGGATGCCACGGAAGCAACCCAGGTCCATCAAACGTTTGATGCTCATCGATACTTCACGACGAAGATCACCTTCAACGGTGAACTTAGCCACTTCTTCACGAAGCTTCTCTACAGTCGCTTCGTCTAGTTCTTTTATCTTTGTTGATTCTGCAACACCAGCGTTAGCACAGATCTCTTTAGCACGAGTTGCGCCTACACCGAAAATCGCTTGAATAGCGATAACGGCATGCTTGTGTTCAGGAATGTTAATGCCAGCGATACGGGCCATTAACAGCACTCCTCTTGTATTTTATGTCGACAGCCTAAAAAGCCCGATAGGATACTTATCCATCGACAAAATTGCAACTTAAGGTTCATATTACCGTAATAGATTAAGCTGAACCTGTATGGTTCAGCTTACAATCACTCGGTAATATGTACCGCGTATTTTGATTAACCTTGCCTTTGCTTATGCTTTGGCTCTGTACAAATCACCCGCACAACACCGTTGCGCTTGATGACTTTACAGTTACGGCAAATCTTCTTTACTGATGCACGAACTTTCATTACATCACTCCGTAGTTCACCAATCTTACCGGCCGTAGCCTTTAAGATTAGCTTTCTTCAGAACAGACTCATACTGACTTGACATCAAATGGGTCTGCACCTGCGCCATAAAGTCCATGATAACTACCACAATAATCAGAAGCGACGTACCACCGAAGTAGAACGGCACATTCCAGGCAATCAGCATGAATTCAGGCACTAAACAAATAAAGGTTATGTACAGTGCGCCAGCCAGTGTCAGGCGAGTCATTACCTTATCGATATAACGTGATGTTTGTTCACCTGGACGGATACCAGGAATAAAAGCACCAGACTTCTTCAGGTTTTCTGCCGTATCGCGCGGGTTAAATACCAACGCAGTATAGAAGAAGCAGAAGAAGATAATAGCTGCTGCATATAACATCACATACAACGGTTGACCAGGCGATAGCATTAACGCTACATCCTGCAGCCAAGCAGTTGATTCATTCTGACCAAACCATCCTGCGATAGTTCCTGGAAACAGAATGATGCTGGAGGCGAAAATTGGAGGGATAACCCCAGCCATATTAACCTTAAGCGGTAAATGTGTACTTTGCGCGGCGAAAACCTTGCGGCCTTGCTGACGCTTAGCATAGTTTACCACAATCCGGCGTTGAGCGCGTTCAACGAACACCACCAGATAAATAAGACCAACTACAATGGCACCAATTAACAGCAGGAATAATAAATTAATATCACCCTGTCTTGCCTGTTCCGCAGTCTGACCTATCGCTGTTGGCAGACCGGCAACAATACCAGCAAATATCAGTATAGAAATACCGTTTCCGATACCTCGTTCGGTAATTTGCTCACCCAGCCACATCAGGAACATGGTTCCTGTGACCAAGCTCACTACCGCCGTAAAGTAGAATCCGAAGCCAGGACTTATCACCAATCCATTAATCAGGTTAGGCAGATTTGTCGCAATACCAATTGCTTGGAAGGTAGCCAGTATCAGCGTTAAATAACGCGTGTACTGACTAATTTTGCGACGGCCTGCCTCGCCTTCTTTTTTAAGCTCCATCATCGGTGGATGAACCACCGTGAGCAACTGCATAATAATGGATGCAGTAATGTATGGCATAATGCCCAAAGCCAGAACGGATGCACGCTCAAGAGCACCACCGGAGAACATGTTGAACATTTCAACGATGGTACCTTTCTGCTGCTCAAAAAGCTCAGCCAGAACCGCAGGATCTATTCCCGGAATAGGCACATAAGAGCCTAACCGGAATACTACGATCGCACCGAGTACGAACAGCAATCTTGCTTTAAGCTCACTTAAGCCGCTTTTAGCGCCCGAATCCAATCCTGGTTTAGCCATCTAGCTTATTCCTCTACTTTACCGCCGGCAGCTTCAATCGCTTCACGCGCGCCTTTAGTAACCTTTAAACCGCTAACCGTAACAGCACGTGATACTTCACCGCTCTTAACAACTTTAATAAACTGAATGTGCTTTTTAACCAGCCCAGCAGCTTTTAACGTCTCAAGAGATGCAGTATCACCTTCTACCTTGGCGATTTCATTCAGCGTAACTTCGTCAGTAACGAAGCCTTTGCGTGATTTGAAACCGAACTTAGGCAGACGGCGCTGAATTGGCATCTGACCACCTTCAAATCCTGGCTTCACAGATCCACCTGAACGGCTTTTCTGACCTTTGTGACCGCGGCCACCAGTTTTACCAAGACCTGAACCGATACCACGACCAACGCGCTTACCAGTATTTTTCGCTCCAGGTGCAGGAGAAATTTCATTCAAACGCATGTCTTACTCCTCCACAATCTCAACCATGTAATGCACACGGTTGATCATGCCACGAACAGCTGGGGTGTCTTCCAACTCGCGTACATGGTTGATTTTACGAAGACCTAGGCCTTTCAGCGTAGCTCGGTGCTTTGGCAAACGGCCAATCGCACTTTTAGTTTGCTTTACTTTAATCGTTGCCATGTCTGCTTACCCCAAAATCTCTTCTACTGACAACCCACGCTTGGCAGCGACGCCTGCCGGAGAATTCATCTCTGTCAGTGCGTTGATCGTTGCGCGAACAACGTTCATTGGGTTAGTCGAGCCGTAACATTTTGAAAGTACGTTTTGTACACCAGCTACTTCAAGTACTGCACGCATCGCACCACCGGCAATAATACCGGTACCTTCAGATGCAGGCTGCATGTAAACTTTTGAGCCAGAGTGACGACCTTTAATTGGGTGCTGTAATGTATGACCTTTAAGGTCTACAGTTACCATGTTACGGCGAGCCTTTTCCATTGCCTTTTGGATAGCGGCTGGCACTTCACGTGCTTTACCGTAACCAAAACCAACGCGGCCGTTGCCGTCACCCACTACCGTCAATGCAGTGAAACTGAAGATTCGACCACCTTTAACCACTTTAGAAACGCGGTTTACAGCGATCAATTTTTCCAGCATATCACCGTTTTGAACATCTTGTTTAGCCATTATAAACTCCTAGAACTGAAGGCCAGCTTCGCGAGCTGCATCAGCTAATGCTTTAACACGACCGTGGTACTGGAAACCGCTCCGATCGAAAGCCACAACTTTAATGCCTTTCTCAAGTGCGCGTTCTGCGATTACCTTACCAACCATTGCCGCTGCTTCAGCATTGCCTGTTGATTTAAGATCTTTTGACAGATCTTTTTCAACGGTAGAAGCCGCTGCTAATACTTCAGAACCGCTAGGTGCGATTAGCTGAGCATAAATGTGGCGAGGTGTACGGTTTACAACCAAGCGATGCGCGGCCAGTTCACGAATCTTTACGCGTGCGCGAGTTGCGCGACGCAAGCGAGCTGCTCTCTTATCCATCGTATCACCCACCTACTTTTTCTTAGCTTCTTTACGACGTACTTGTTCGTCAGCATAGCGAACACCTTTACCTTTATAAGGCTCTGGTGGACGATACGCGCGAATGTTCGCCGCAACCTGTCCTACCACCTGCTTATCAGCGCCTTTGACGATGATTTCAGTTTGGCTAGGAGTTTCTACCGTAATGCCTTCAGGCATTTCGTATGCAACAGGGTGTGAGAAACCCAGTGTCAGGTTTAGTTTGTTACCTTGTGCTTGTGCACGGTAACCAACACCATTCAACTGAAGCTTTTTCTCAAAACCTTGTGATACACCTTGAATCATGCTGTTCAGAAGTGCACGTACAGTACCTGCTTGTGCCCATGCATCAGCAAAACCTTCACGAGGAAGTGCTTTCAGCTGGTTTTCTTCTTGAACCACTTCAACTGCAGCGTTGAAAGTGCGGGTCAAAGTGCCGTTTTTACCTTTAACGCTAACGTCTTGACCAGAGATAGAAATTTCTACACCTGATACAACGTCAACTGGGGCTTTTGCTACTCGTGACATATCAACTCCTCCGATTACGCAACATAACCGATGATCTCACCGCCCATGCCTGCTTTACGCGCAGCACGGTCAGTCATCACACCTTTGGAAGTCGACACGATAGCTACGCCTAGACCACCCATTACTTTTGGCAGCTCATCTTTTTTCTTATAGATGCGCAGACCAGGACGGCTAACACGTTCAATTGTGTCAATTACTTGCTTGCCTTCGAAGTACTTTAACGTCACTTCTAAAACAGGCTTAACGTCACCAGATGCAGAGAAGTCAGTGATATAACCTTCAGCTTTTAGTACGCCACAAATTGCAGCGCGCAGCTTAGAAGAAGGCATAACAACAGAAACTTTCTGTGCCATTTGGCCGTTACGGATGCGGGTAAACATATCCGCGATAGGATCTTGCATGCTCATTTAAGCTACTCCTTACCAGCTGGCTTTTTTCAAACCAGGGACTTCACCGCGCATCGCTGCTTCACGCAGTTTGATACGGCTAAGACCAAATTTGCGTAGGTAACCATGTGGACGGCCAGTTATACGACAACGGTTCTGTTGACGTACTTTAGCGGAATCACGTGGCAGTTGTTGTAGCTTAAGAACAGCGTCCCAACGCTCTTCTTCAGAGACGTTAACATCGCTGATAGTCGCTTTAAGTGCGGCACGTTTTTCAGCGTACTTAGCAACTAGCTTAGCGCGCTTGACTTCACGAGCCTTCATTGATTCTTTTGCCATAACCCTACACCCCTTACTTTTTGAATGGGAAGTTGAACGCGTCCAGCAGAGCACGTGCTTCTTCATTATTTTCGGCACTGGTAGTGATAGTAATATCCATACCGCGTACTTTATCAACTTTATCAAAGTCGATTTCAGGGAAAATAATTTGTTCACGCACGCCCATGCTGTAGTTACCACGACCGTCGAATGATTTTGGATTCAAACCACGGAAGTCGCGAATACGCGGGATAGCGATTGAAATCAAACGCTCTAGAAATTCCCACATACGCTCGCCACGTAGGGTTACTTTACAGCCAATCGGATAACCTTCACGGATTTTAAAACCCGCTACTGATCTTCTAGCAACTGTGACAATCGGCTTCTGACCGGCGATAGACGCCATGTCTGCTTGCGCATTCTCAAGAATTTTCTTGTCAGCAACTGCTTCACCAAGACCCATGTTCAAGGTGATTTTTTCAATCCGAGGGACTTGCATGACGCTTTTGTATCCGAACTGCTTCGCAAGTTCAGCTACTACTGTTTCTTTATAGAAATCATGCAGTTTCGCCATCGTACTCTCCAATTAATTAAACAAGTTCGCCGTTAGACTTGAAGAAACGTACTTTCTTCTCATCTTCGAAACGGAAACCAACGCGATCTGCTTTGCCCGTTGCCGGGTTAACAATCGCTACATTAGAAACGTGAATAGATGCTTCCTTCTCAACAATACCGCCAGGCTGACCCGCTTGAGGGTTAGGCTTTTGATGCTTCTTGATAAGGTTTACACCTTCTACAACTACACGGTTATCAGCAATAAGCATCTTCAGGACTTTACCTGTTTTGCCTTTGTCTTTACCCGCTAATACGACTACTTCATCATCACGACGAATTTTGTTAGCCATTATCGTGACTCCTTATAGTACCTCTGGGGCCAATGAGATGATTTTCATGAAGTTATCACTTCTCAACTCACGGGTTACCGGTCCAAAGATACGCGTACCAATTGGTTGCTTGTTGGTGTTCAACAAAACAGCCGCGTTATTATCGAAACGGATGGTAGAACCATCTGCACGACGAACGCCTTTTCTAGTACGCACCACCACTGCGTTCAGTACGTCACCTTTTTTAACTTTACCGCGAGGAATTGCTTCCTTGACGGTAACTTTGATGATGTCACCGATACCTGCATAACGGCGATGCGAGCCACCAAGAACCTTAATACACTGAACCCTGCGAGCGCCGCTGTTATCTGCAACGTCCAGGTTAGTTTGCATTTGGATCATGTTAGTGCTCCGCTAATAAATGAAGACTCTCTCGAGTCGATTACGCTGCTAAAAACAACAATCGTTGTTGCTTTTATATACATACCCCCATAAAAAGGGCGCGAAATGATAACAGATAAGATAGGTCAGTGATAGGCTAAATTTGAATTATTTTTAGACGATCCTGCAAGCCGCTTTTCTTCAAGAGGCCTGGGTAAATGACCAATGGTCAAATTCCGCCACCTTCAGCCTGATAGGCGCCGATAAGGTAACGTCTGATACATTTTCCAAGTTTTTCTACACTCACCGGTTTGGTTAAATAATCATTCATTCCGGCTAGTACGCATTTTTCCCGCTCCCCCGCTAGCGCATTCGCAGTCAGTGCAATAATCGGCACTGTTTGCGCATAGCCACCGAGTTTACGGATAGCAGCAGTTGCTTCGTAACCGTCCATTACCGGCATTTGGCAGTCCATTAAAATCAGGTCGTAACCCGATTCCCAGGTCTGACTGCGGATAAATTGCTCTACGGCTTCGCCGCCATTTTGAACAAGATCGGCCTCAATGCCAAGCTCTTTTAACTGTTCTGCGATAACCACCTGATTTATATCGTTATCCTCTACTACCATCAAGCGTCTTCCCGCGGTAAGTTCGGCGGTAAGCGGTTGTGCCTGGTCTTCAGCATATCCACTGCATGATTGAGGCTGGGTATCACTGGTGCGGTTTAACTGTAAACCGACAATAAATGACGCCCCTTCGCCGGGTGTACTTTTCACCCGGATGCCGCCGCCCATATGTTCGGCAATTTGGGCCACAATCGATAAACCCAGACCAGTTCCGCCAAACCGGCGTGTGGTCGCGCTGTCACCTTGCTGAAACGGGGAAAAAATGGCAGCTTGCCGGTCGGGTTCGATACCAATACCGGTATCTTCTACAATCAGCTGAACCAGGTATTTGCCGTTACTTTGCTCCAGCGCGCGGGTACGCACCTTCACCGACCCCTTGGCGGTAAATTTTATCGCGTTATTTATCAGGTTGGTTAAAATTTGTTTGATTCTGACCGGGTCGGCCATAAACCACAGCGCATCAGTTTGCTCAGTATCGATGCTTAAGCTTAGGCCTTTTTCATTCGCCACGTGCTCAAATACACTTTGCTGCTCACGAATCAGAGCGCTGATATCCACGGGTACCTGTTCAAGATTTATTTGCCCTGAATCGATTTTCGAAAAATCCAGAATATCGTTAATCAGGCCAAGTAAGGTATTAGCACTGCTACTGGCGACATTACAAAATTCCTGTTGCTGGCTATCCATCGAAGTTTTAGACATCGCATCAAGCATACCGATAACGCCATTAATCGGCGTGCGAATCTCGTGACTCATGTTAGCTAAAAACAGGCTTCTGGACTGTAGCGCCTGCTCGGCTACACGGTGCTTTTGCTCTAATTCACGGGCAGCCAAGACGCGGCTGGTTATATCTTGTGTCGCGCCAATAACCTTGTCCGGCTGATCGTTTTTATACGTTACCTTGCACTGCGCCTGAATCCAGAATCTGCGCCCGGTATAGCTTTCAACTTCGATTTCGGTAGAAAACCCTTGCCCGGTTTCCATCATACGAGAGAACTTATCCCACACCTGATCACGTTGCTGTGGTTCGCTAATAAAACGAAACGCTTGTTCGGTAGACACCTCAAAGTCGCGGGGTAACTCGTACATTTGGCGTAATGGTTCAGACCAGAACATTTCATCCCGTACGATATCGTATTCCCATGAGCCGACACCTGCTAGCTGGGCCACCTGGTCAAACAACTGACTTTGGTGCGCCAGTTGCTGTTGCTGTAGCTGCAAGCCTTCCAGGAATTGTTGCCGGCTATAGGCTGCGCCTATCCATTCGGCCAGTAAGATCATCTGGTCTTTCGCCGTTTCATCAAATGGCGAGGCAGCGGGCGCTGCGGCAAAAAAACCAATGGCGCCAAACTGGCGCGCATCCACCACCAACGGTATGCCTATGTAACGGCCAAAACCAAAACGTTGATAACAGGGATGGTGGGTGCCCGGATAGACCTGGGTATTGTGGTAGGCCACCACCCCCTGTTGGTTGATAGTTTGCACACAGTAACTGTCATTTAAAGGCAAAACATCACCCAGCTTAAAACCGTCTTGCGTGCCGCTTACCGCTACCACTTCAAGCGCTAACGGCGACTTCTGGGTTATCACTCCAACTTCCATCTGTAAGGCGTCGCACCCTATTTGCAAAAGCTGATTAATTTTTTCATCAAATGACTGAACGAGGTCAGACGATACGTCATTTAGCGCCCTGAGGATGTCCATCGTGCCTCTTTTTATGATGTGTGATTAAGATTAGCCATGTGCTGTAACCTAGCTGGATACCGCCACACTTAAAGATAAGCCACTAGCCATGTGGGTAGCGGTAAAGTGAGGTGGTGTGAATCAGCATGCACACGCGTAGCTATGCATGAACCAAGTGTAGTTAACATCCGGTCATGTTTACATGTTTGCGAACGTGAAAATGTCACTCTACAAAGCGATAAATGTATCGGGGGATAGCACGGCGTTCAAGGTTGATATACAAAAATACCGCGAAAGGCTTACGCCCAACGCGGTATGGCTTCGCTTGTTGAAAGTGTTGTAGTGGTTACTGCAGAACCACTATTTCGTAGCCGGTTGCATTGTCAGCCGGTTCTACCGTTACAATATAATTAGCGTCTTCGGTAAAGCCGGTGAGGGAAGTTCTGTCCAGCAAAATTTGCTCTTCGTTATCGTCCTCGTACACGGCGATAATTTCATAATAATCTTCTGGCAATACCAGCACACTGTCTTCACCAAATTCTAAATTCAGCGCATAGTAATCCGCAGTATCAATGGTCTCGTCTTTGCGCACTAAGAAAAAGTCGATGTTGTCGAAGTCGTCTACCAGATTGATGAAATTAACCGTCTTGTCGTAAGACTGTGGTAAACCACTCTCTTCAAAGGTAGCCGCACCTAATTTACCCTGGGTTTCGTAAATTAGAATGGCTTTGCTCTGGCCCTGATTTAATGTAATCAGTTTATTGGTTAACGCCGTAGTCTCGCCGTCAGCCGTGGTCACCGTTATCCGGTAGTCGCCATAATCGATACTGGTAAAATCTGACAACTCGCCGCTGCTTAACGTAAATTCTTTATCGTTGTCGTCATTACCGGCAAATGTCACATTCAGCGGGGTATCGATATCAGTACTATTATAAATACGGTACTGCGAGGTAGCATCAACATCGGTAATATTAGTAACGTAGGTTGAATTTAAAATGGCATCAACCGACAATCCTTCGACTATGGCCCCACTAACATCACGCAGGGTCAGGAAATATTCGGTTTCATAATTGAAATCCAGGGTTTGCGACTCGAACACCACCTCGGTTTCACCAGGCAATGTTAAATACAGGGTGTATTCGCCGGTGTCAAAGTCATCGCTGTCATCATCCGGGTCCCAGAATGTGCCTTCAGTAAGACTTTGATAATCAAGGGTACCTAAGTAATTGGCAGCTTCGAACGGATCACCGTCTTCGCTCATATAGATATCGTAGCTGGTACCGTCTACCTGCAGATTGGTGAAAAACAGGCGAAAATGGTCATCGAGTGTTTCGCGTTCATATTTATACTCAACAAACTCTGGGGCCACGAAATCACCGCTAAGCACAATCAGTGTTTTATAACCAACATCCAGGTTTACTGTCATGGTATCGATCAGTACTTCCTGATCATCCGAATCGGTGCGGATAAACTCCAGTTCAATTTCACCGCTATCTAAAGAATTTACTGCGGTAGCATCACCGAACTGCGCAGAACCGTAGCTGTCGCCATCATCTATCTCACGCATGGTAACGGTCGCGCCATTAGGCGAGGCATTATAAAACTGAAGGTAAGCGTAACTATAATCAGAGTTGCTATCGTCTGATCCTCCGCAGCCGGACAAGCCCAGCACCGAAACTATCAGGCTTAAAACAAACAGCCTGTAAAGCATTAAGCGAGATCGCATATACAGTAAATCCTTAAACAAAAAATGAGATTGTGACCCTAAGTCGCGTTGTGTTGTTATTCACGCGTACCCTATTGTGTCAACGAAGCTCCGCGCTTGTTCCTTCCTTTACACAACCTTTGCGTTCTTGACACTTTACTGGCGAACCGATTAGTGGCAGGCACAAAAAAAGGCCGCATTATGCGACCTTTGTCATTATTGTCATAGCTTACTCGTAGGAGTAACTCATCGTTACACCTGAATAGGTACTATATGCGCGTATACCGATGTGCCAGGTGCCTTGCGAAGGTGCCGAGAACGTACATACCTCGCCATTGCCTGTTTTGTACGGACGGCAATCATAAGCACTGGTCGTAGGCTGCGCGCCCAGGCGAACATATAAATCAGCATCACCTGAGCCACCGGCAGTGCGCACGGTCATGGTAGTTACGCCGGCGGGTACATCCCACGTATACCGCTTCCAGCTGCCAGTAGATCCAGACAACCCGGTGACTTCGCCAGAGACAGGCTCAACCCCGGTGTCGGGTGGTGTGCCACCGCCATCGCCGCCGCCATTGCCGCTACAGCCATTTGCATTAAGATAATCCACCGCATTAGCTACCTTTACAATACCGTAGCCGTAGTAGTTATCGCGGCCACTGGCGCCTCGATCTTGCGCGGTGGCATTCAGCGCTGAACGAATCTGGGTATTGCTACACTGGGGGAAATAGCTCCACACCAGCGCGGCCGCCCCCACCACGTGCGGCGTGGCCATTGAGGTTCCGCTTAGCGTTGCATAGGTATTAGTGGGATAGGTTGAATAGACTGATGAACCCGGCCCGGCGATTTCTACCGCAGAATTATACTGCGAATAGCTCGCGTGATTAGCATTGGAGTCTACCGCTGCTACAGACATTACCGCATCATACGATGCCGGGTATGACTGACTACTATTGCCATCATTCCCGGCCGCCGCGACCAGTAAAATACCGTCGTTGGCAAAACCTTGCATGGCCGCGTTTTCAGCTGACGAGGAACCCGCCCCGCCCAGGCTCATATTCACCACATTGGCACCGGCACTTTTACACTGGTCGATCGCGCCCACAATATCTGAGGCATAGGTCCAGGTACCATTATCGTCAAAAATCTTTACGATGTGCAGATCCACCCCTGGGTACACACCTACCACGCCCTGACTATTATCGTATGCTGCAATAGTTCCCGCCACATGCGTACCATGGCCATTACCATCGTTGTACCAGTTTCCTACCGCGCTATTGTTGGCGTTACCCGATACGCCACCATTGGTGTTAGGCAAATCGGCGTGACCGCGGTTATAGCCGGTATCAATTACACAAACCGTACGGGCTGACAAATCACTTTGACTAAACTGGCTGGCTTGCACCATGTTTATGCCATAAGGCGTTGTTTGCGCCATAAGGTGACGCCGTGGATCGGGCGAGACATCAGCCACGTTAGGGTTCTGGCGAAGCGCATTAAGGGCTGCTTTATCCATCGAGGCGGCAACCATTTTGTGGTTGGCCAACACTTTATGCGTGGTCGCCCCCACCGCTTGTAAAATATTTTTCGCCGCCATTACATCAAAGCCGTCATCGGCATTACTGCCTGTGCCACTGGCCTGTTTGCCCGGCGCGGTTAATGCTGCGGCACCGGTGCTATTGAAGGTCACAATATAGCGATCTTCGTTGTTGGCCAGCACCAGTCTGTCGGTAAGGACATTTGTTAACAAGCCTGATTGTGTTGAGTGTGATGTTGCTGTGACCTCTACCGGGCCATTGATGGCGGCGCTAACTGACATACTAATTGTTGTTATTGATGCCAGTAATGCAGCCTGAGCGCAAAATGTGCGTTGGTTCTTCAACATTTGTTGTTTCCTTTTCCTGTCTTGTTTTTCTCTCCCTCGCTCTTCAAAGTAGCGTTACTGCTGGGTTTTATTATAAGAATGCCCTACCCCACTGTATTTCTCGTGATTCGGAAAAAGAGGCCAATCCCTTCCTCTTCCCGCGATAATTTACAATGTGAGCCTGGCAAATTATGTCGGACAACAGGGTTATCCGAATAAGTCATACTACAAAACCATCCCTGCAATTCTGTATGAGTTGTAATGCCTGGTTATTAAAATAAATACCTAAAAAATCGGTGTATTAACTAGCACTGTTAATCCCCATTAGCGAAGGTTATTTCAATACGCCATGACAACATCAACTGACTCAATTCCACCCTATTAACCCGGTGGCGGGTGCTGGAATGCTATTTAAAACTAGATAATTTTGTATCAAATTGAAACGAAAGGAAGCATTTAAGGTGGGGAACCTCTGTCAACATATGTTCACTGACAGAGGTTTTTTCAATAAAATCAGGCTAAACGCTGACGAACTATTTCGTATAAACAAATACCGGTAGCCACCGATACATTCAAACTGGATACCGAACCTGCCATGGGCAGGTTTACCAATTCATCGCAGGTTTCGCGCGTTAACCGACGCATCCCTTTACCTTCAGCGCCCATCACCAAGGCCATGGGGCCATCAAGTTTAACATCATACAATGTCTGGCTGGTTTCCCCGGCAGTGCCGATAATCCACACGCCCTGATCCTGTAATGATTTTAAGGTGCGCGCTAAATTTGTTACCTGCACAAATGGGACTGTTTCGGCAGCGCCACAAGCTACTTTACGCGCGGTGCTGGTAAGCCCTACTGATTTGTCTTTGGGCACCACTACCGCATTTACGCCGGCCGCATCCGCGGTACGCAAGCACGCCCCCAGATTATGCGGATCGGTAACCCCATCCAAAATAAGTAAGAACGGGCGCTGTGCAGCTTCTACGAGGGCGGCCAAGTCGCTTTCGTCTAAGACGCGGGCAGGTTTAGCTTTTGCTACCACACCCTGATGTTGCTCACCATCGACTTTGTCATCTAACGCTTTGCGATGGCAAAACTGAACGCTAACGCCAAAGCGGCGGGCCTGGTTTATAACGTCGCCTAAACGATCGTCATTGCGGCCTTTTAAAACTAATAATTCAAGAACCCGTTCAGGCTCTCTTTCCAACACGGCCTGCACTGCGTGCATGCCGTATAACCATTCGTGCTGTGCCATTTATTGCTTCTTACCTTTACGAGGGGCCGGTTTGCCGCTTTTTTTACCAGCCGGTTTGCCTGCAGCGCTTGGGTTATCGGACTTGCCGCCCTTACCTGATTTTCCCGCAGAGCGTGATTTAACTTTCTTACCCGAGCGGGTGCGCAGCATAGCGCTATCAAGTACTAAATCAATCTTTCTTTCATCCAGATTAACCGCGGCAACCTTCACCATCAACGTATCACCTAACCGGAACTGGCGTGCGCCGGTCTCGCCCAGTAAGGTTTGCTTAACATCGTCGTAGCGATAGTAGTCATCATCCAATGAGGTTATATGCACTAAGCCATCAATATGATACTCGGTCAGCCTTACGAATAAACCAAAGTTGGTGACTGAGCTCACTACGCCTTCAAAGCTTTCCCCGACATGGTCCTGCATAAACTCACATTTAAGCCAGTCAGCCACGTCCCGGGTAGCGTCGTCCGCGCGCCGCTCGGTCATTGAGCACTGTTCACCTAACTGCGAAATTTCTTCTTCGCTGTAGCTCTTAGCCCCGGACACTTTTTCGCGGTATGGCGCTTTGGCTAAAATACCTTTTATTGCGCGGTGAACCACAAGATCAGGATAACGGCGGATTGGAGAGGTAAAGTGCGCATACTGGCCTAACGCCAGGCCAAAATGGCCAATGTTTTCACCATCATACACAGCCTGCTTCATCGACCTTAATAACATGGTCTGAATGAGTTCCTGATCAGGACGACTGCGCGTTTTGGTTACCACATCGGTAAAATCTGCGGGGGTGGCATCATCATTAATACGATGAGGTACACCAATTTCGCTTAAATACGAGGTAAAGGCGGTCAGACGGTCAGCATCAGGTTTATCATGAACCCGGAATAACGACGCAGCTTTGTGCTCTTCAAGCATTTGGGCGGCACTGACGTTGGCCATGATCATACATTCTTCAATCATTTTGTGCGCATCGTTACGCACCACCGGCACAATGTTCTCTATTTTGCGCTGGGCGTTGAAAACAAATTTGCTTTCCTGAGTTTCAAATTCTATTGCACCGCGGCCCATCCGGGCTTTTTTCAGGGTGCGATACAGCGCATGTAAATTGCGTAAATGCGGTACCTGCTCTGCATAGCGCTGATTAAGATCTTTATCGCCCTGCAAAATACGCCAAACTTTATTATAAGTAAGCCGGGCATGAGAATTCATCACCGCTTCGTAAAACTCAAAGTTGTCTAGCTTGCCATTAGCAGTAATGGTCATCTCGCAGACCATACACAACCGGTCAACTTCAGGGTTCAGGGAACATAAGCCGTTGGATAATTTTTCCGGCAGCATAGGAATAACCTGCTCAGGAAAATATACCGAGTTCCCCCGATTAATGGCTTCGCTATCCAGCGCGGTACCCGGGCGCACATAATGGCTTACATCAGCAATCGCCACCCATAACTGAAAGCCACCATCTTCAAGTGGTTCACAAAATACCGCATCGTCAAAGTCGCGGGCGTCTTCGCCATCAATCGTCACCAAGGGTAACTGACGTAAATCTATGCGTCCGTCTTTGGCTTCTTCAGGTACCTGTTCACCCAGTTTCTGGGTATGGCGTTCAACACCTTCTGGCCACTGGTGCGGTATATCAAAGGTCCGCAGGGCCATTTCAATTTCCATTCCCGGCGCCATATGGTCGCCCAGAATTTCGGTAATTTTGCCTACCGGGCTAACCCGGCGGCGGGGGCGCTGGGTCAGTTCAACAACCACTACCTGCCCCATCCGGGCCCCATGGGCATGCTCCGGTGGGATAACAATTTCATGGTTGATGCGGCTATCATCAGGAATCACCACACCCATGTTATGTTCAGTGTAATACCGCCCGACAATAGGTTCATTACGTGGCTCTGCTACCGCTACGATATACGCTTCTTTGCGACCGCGGCGGTCGGTACCGCTTACGCGGGCATCCACAATGTCATCATGCAGAAATAACTGCATCTGACCACCGCTGATATACATGTCGCCGCTGTTATCTTGCGGGCGTAAAAAGCCAAACCCATCGCGGTGGCCGATAATACGGCCGCGGATAAGATCTTCCTTATCCATAATGGCGTAGCGTTTACTTTTGTTAAACTGGAGTTGACCTTCGCGCTCCATGGCGCGCAGCCTGCGCTGAATGCCAATGCGGTTATCTTCCTCAGTGGCGTCCACCGCGGCGCATATCTCAAGAAATGACATAGGTTTGCCATTGGCTTTAATCACGGATAACAGATATTCGCGGCTGGCTACCGGGTTTTCGTATTTCTCTTGTTCGCGCTGAAAATGGGGATCGTCACTCATGCAGTTGGTCTTTTACCTGTAGTTAATTTATACATAATCTTCATGTCGCCAGTATAACAGTTACACACAGTAAAACATGGTTATATTACCGACAGATAAAAAAGCCGTGACATAGGCCACAAAAAGGCCAATACACAGGTTTTTTAAAATTCGCAGGTTTTTACTGAAAATAAAGGGCAGCTGGATCTGTTTTCAGATCGGCAATTATAAAGGCCGCCGGGCGTTGCGCACCGCTTTGGGGTGCATCAATTGCTCCAGGGCACTAAGATAACCGGCAATTTTTTGGTGGGTCGAGGCATCAGCAGTAATCGCATTGTAAAGCCAGCGATAGGCGTCTTCGTAATCGTAAGGGCTACCATACCCATCAATAAATAACTGGGCTAATTGAAGTTGGGCTTTAAGATTGCCTAAGGCAGCCGCTTCACGCAGGTAGATGACCGCGCGGCTTTTGTCGTCCTGAACCAGGGTACCGGTACTATAGTAACGACCTAATTGTTCCAGGGCCGCAGGCAACCCTTGCTCGCCAGCCTCATGCATAAGCCTGACGCCCCGCTTGGGGTTAGCGTCTACACATACTCCCCAGGCCAACATATCGCCCCATAAAAACTGATAAGCAGGCTCTTTCAAAATCTCGGCATGGGCCTCAATATCCTGCACCAATTGACAGCGGTCAGCGGTAACCTGGGCCAAATGTGCATTTTTATCTATTAATGCAATAAGCCTATCTTGCGAATACAACTGTACTGCTTTTAGATCGTCAGTTTGCGCGTGAGCGCCCTGCATTACCCAAATTGCACTAATAAAAAACAGATATTTCATAACACGATACCAGATTGCGACTGCCTGCTTTTTCATATCGGCAGGCGCAATCAAAACTAAAGCTTAGGTTGCCTTATACGGCTATTGATTAGTTGAGTTTTCGTAGCAAGGCGCTATATACCTTGCGCGCATGATCCGCTACATCTATCCCTAAATCTGTTAAGTAGCCGCCATCTGGCTGGGTTACCAGGCCCTTAGAGTGCAGGCTTTGAGCTGCATCTACCATCGCCTGACTGGCATCGTGGTGTATTTTCAGGCCCTGCATCAAACTGTCTGAGGGAAACTTTAATAACAAGTTTAACTCTTCTGTCATTGCCTTATCGAATGTACCCATTGCGCGCTCCCGTTGCGGGGAAGCAGAGAGTTTCTGCTTCATTATATTTTTGTCACAAATTCACTTTGTAAACCGACCGACCTAGCCAAACCTATGTCGGCTAAGCCCTGTTGAATACCTATATGACACCCATTAACCGTTGCTGTCCAGCGAAAAATCACCGCTGGATAGCTGCTCCCGTTTCCCTTTGCTCCCGCACTATCCGGTTAATGCCTTCACCAGAGTAAATGCTATACTGCTGCCCACAATTATTCTGGCAGGCTGAACAGGTTACCTATGAAGTATAAAGACTTACGGGATTTCATTGCAAAACTGGACGCACGTGGCGAGCTTAAACGAATTACCAGAGAAATCGATACTGATCTGGAAATGACGGAAATTGCCGATCGTACGTTGCGCGCCGGCGGCCCCGCATTGTTATTTGAAAATCCGAAAGGCAGCGATATTCCGGTGTTGGCGAATCTGTTTGGTACCCCCGATCGGGTAGCGTTGGGAATGGGCCAGGAAAATGTGCATGCGTTGCGGGAAGTCGGTAAATTACTGGCCTACCTGAAAGAGCCAGAGCCGCCCAAGGGCATTAAAGATTTATGGGAAAAACTGCCAGTGTTTCGCCAGGTACTGAATATGCCGGCCAAAGAAGTACGTAAAGCGCCCTGTCAGGAAGTAGTAATGAGCGGCGAAGACGTTGACTTAACACGGTTACCCATTCAACGCTGCTGGCCGGGCGATGCAGCGCCGTTAGTGACATGGGGGTTAACGATAACCCGCGGGCCACACAAAAAGCGGCAGAACCTGGGGATTTACCGTCAACAACTACTGGGTAAGAACAAGCTTATCATGCGCTGGTTGTCGCACCGTGGCGGCGCCCTGGATTTTCGGGAATGGTGCCAAACTCATCCCGGCGAACCTTACCCGGTATCAGTGGCCCTGGGCGCTGACCCTGCCACCATTTTAGGCGCCGTGACACCCGTGCCTGATACGTTAAGTGAATATGCCTTCGCAGGGCTGTTACGAGGCGATAAAACCGAAGTCGTAAAATCCATTAGCAATGATTTACAGGTACCAGCCAGTGCAGAGATTGTTTTAGAAGGCTATATTGCGCAGGATGAGATGGCCCCGGAAGGCCCTTATGGCGACCATACCGGCTATTATAATGAAGTTGATTCGTTTCCGGTGTTCACCGTAACGCATATAACGCATCGTGAAAATCCGATTTATCATTCCACTTATACTGGCCGGCCACCTGACGAACCCGCTATTTTAGGGGTGGCGCTAAACGAGGTGTTTGTACCTATTTTACAAAAGCAATTCCCCGAAATTGTAGACTTTTACCTACCGCCTGAAGGCTGTTCTTACCGTATGGCAGTTGTTACCATGAAAAAACAATACCCAGGCCATGCGAAACGGGTAATGATGGGGGTATGGTCGTTTTTACGTCAGTTTATGTATACCAAGTTTGTTATCGTCTGCGACGATGACGTTAACGCGCGCGACTGGAATGATGTTATCTGGGCCATTACCACCCGCATGGATCCCGCTCGAGATACTGTATTGGTAGAAAACACGCCAATTGATTATCTTGATTTTGCTTCGCCAGTCTCAGGCCTGGGTTCAAAAATGGGTATGGATGCCACCAATAAAATGCCCGGCGAAACTGACCGTGAGTGGGGCACCCCGATTGTGATGGACGAAGACGTTAAAAAGCGTGTGGATGACATCTGGGATGAGCTTGGTATCATGGGTTAGCTCGCCGTTTTTAAGCGTTTACAGTAAAGAAGAGAATCAATGTCACAAATTCAATGTAAGGTCGACACGATTACCCCGTTGACCGACGCCGTCTATCAGGTGGTGTTAAGCCCAGCCGAGCCAGTCGAATTTCATGCTGGCCAGTATATTCTGGTGCATATGGGGGAAAATGATAAACGCCCCTTTTCCATTGCCAATGCTGCTTTTGATAGTCATAAAATAGAACTGCATATTGGCGCTGATGAAAATAATGCTTATGCCACCGAAGTGCTTGAGCAAATGCGTAACGAAGGTCAGATTGCACTAAGCGGCGGTCATGGCGAAGCGTATTTACAGTCAAATGGCCAGCCCATCATTCTGATTGCCGGTGGCACCGGGTTTTCTTATACCTGGTCTATTTTACAACAAGCCCTGAAAGATCATCCGCATACCCCTATTTCACTGTACTGGGGTGGTAAAAATATTAGCGATCTTTATTTACACGATGAGCTTAGTAAACTAGCCGATGAGCATGACCAGTTTACATTTGTGCCTGTGGTAGAATTTGCGCAAGAAGGCTGGTCTGGCCGCACAGGGTGGGTTCACCATGCTGTAGTAGCTGACTACCCTGTGTTGGACAATGTACAGGTGTATATTGCCGGCAGGTTTGAAATGGCTAAGGTTGCCAGAGACGACTTTAGCGTCCGTAAACTTCCGCTGAGCAACTTGTTCGGCGATGCTTACGCCTTTATTTAGGTCACGCCGCTGATAACAAAATAACCATCCAGGCGTGGCTACAACAAGCTTAGAAGGAGCTTTTATGTTTGCACGCCTGGCTGTGGTTTCAGCACTTGTTACCACCTCTTTGAGCAGTTATGCCGCCTCTCCCACTCCCGAAGAACTCCACCGTATCCCTACTGATATATCGGCCGACAGAATAGAGCAAGACATTCGTAAACTGGTTGGCTTTGGTACCCGCCATACGTTATCGCAGACCAAATCAGATACCCGGGGTATTGGCGCGGCAAGACGATGGATAAAACAAGAATTTGAAGCGATCTCAAAAGAATGTGGCGGCTGTCTGGAGGTTATGTTTGTAGGCGACACCATCAGCGGCGAAGAACGTGTTCCTGAAGCTACTGAAGTGATCAGCGTTATTGCTATTCAACGAGGAACCAGCGACCCGGACCGTTATGTGATGATGTCAGGGGATATTGATTCGCGGGTATCGGATGTGATGGATGCGACCTCTGACTCACCGGGGGCGAATGATAATGCCTCTGGCGTGGCCGGAACACTTGAAGCGGCGCGGGTACTTTCCCAGTACAAATTTAACGGCAGTATTGTTTACGCCGCGCTGGCAGGTGAAGAGCAAGGTTTATTTGGCGGCAAAATTCTGGCCGCTAAAGCACAGCGCGAAGGCTGGCGGCTTAAAGCGGTATTAAATAACGATATGATCGGAAACATTGAAGGGGTAAACGGGGTGATAAATAATACCACCGCCCGCTTGTTTGCCGAAGGCACGCGGGTAACCGAAACTGACGATGAAGCCCGTACTCGTCGCTTTACCGGCGGTGAAGTTGACTCTCCATCGCGCAATCTGGCCCGCTACATCGATAAGCTGGCAGACGATTATATTCCCAACCTCGACACCATGGTGATTTACCGGTTAGATCGCTACGGCCGCGGTGGTCACC
Source organism: Alteromonas indica (assembly GCA_003056425.1). GTDB lineage: Bacteria > Pseudomonadota > Gammaproteobacteria > Enterobacterales > Alteromonadaceae > Alteromonas > Alteromonas indica. The sequence continues at coordinate 37,669 of PYVY01000019.1, read as the reverse complement.
ATCGGCCGTTTAACGATTTGGGCTATCCGGGTATCCGCATTATGGAAACGAACGAAAACTATGTTCGTCAACATCAGGATTTACGTACCGAGGACGCTGTAGAATATGGCGATACTATTGAGGGGGTTAATTTTGACTATGCGGCGAAGCTTACCTCATTAAATGCGGTGAGTCTGGCCTCCATGGCCTGGGCCCCTACCCCGCCCGCAGATGTAACCATTGAAGGTGCGGTATCAGCCAACACAACGCTGCGTTGGACGGCGGCTGACAAGCAACAAAACCCGCAACTAGCCGGCTATAAAATATACTGGCGTTATACAGATGCGCCTCAGTGGCAATACAGTAAATTTGTTGGCGATGTCTCTGCGGCTACGTTGGAAAATGTGGTTATCGACAATTACTTTTTCGGGGTGGCCAGCGTAAGCCAATCAGGCTTTGAAAGCCCGGTAGTGTTTCCCGGCGCAGCAGGTAGCTTTGGTCAATAACCTATCCCCGCCTGGTTTGCCTTTGTTGTCAGGCTAACCCAGGTATGCAAAACAGCCAGCCTGTCGCTGGCTGTTTTTGTTTTGGCCGCGAGGATAACCGCCACATCCCGACCATTCGCTTGTGTATCAATCCTGCATATGACCCGTGCTGCACAACTTCCTTGCCAACATTTAACCCCCCTGCGCCCTCACGGTTTTGCTATTTAGGTCGAAAAGCCGCTACACTGCAAAGAAGAACACTGTTGTTCTTATGATTTTTATATCTATCAAGGAATTCTCTTTGCGCTGTATATCTATAACGTTAGCTGCAATAGCGTTAATGCTGATCTCTGCCGACACTCATGCCCAGGTAAAATTGGGTGCCAGCCAGTTGCCAACTTACGTTGATAATGAAGGTGAGCCTGCCAGGTTAAACAGTATTGTTACCGAGGCGTTTGCCAGAATGGAGCAGACTGTGGAACTGTCGGTGATGCGCCCGGCATTTTTAGGGAGCAGTGTATTAGGCGGCTCGTTAGATGGCGAATATGCGTTTCTTGATTTAGACCATAATAAATCCAGCTTCAGCTATTCGGCCAGTTACCTGCCGGTCTATCTGTATGCCGTCAGCAAAAAGCCCTCGGTAAAAGAAGTGGTGTTACTGCCTCATCTTAAAGACGAGCGGATTGCGGTGGAAAACCGTTTTGCCAATACGGATAAACTACGGCTGATTAAAGATATTAAATGGGCCCGCAACCCCTCTACCTTTGATGCTTTCAGACAGCTGGCAGATAACCGGGCGTATTACCTGATGACCAGTCGTCTGCTGGTGGACGAGTTTAATCGTTTACTACGCAGCGAAAACGAGGAACTGGTGCATTTATCCGCGCAGCCATTAGTTACGGCGGGGTTTCACCTGGCGTTAAGCGGAACCAGCAGTGCCACGCAAGCGCTGCTTAAACGTTTCGATAAAACCATTAGTAATATGCAGCAAGATGGTACCTATAACCGCTTGTTGGGCATTGACTGGCTAACCAAAGACCTTGACGATGACGGGGTAGCCGACTTTATTAGCAGCGCCGATATGGTACACACATCGCTAAACCCTACTGCACTATCTTATGCCTTTGCTCTGGATGGAACGAAGGCCAGCCAACAGTCACATTACTATGTAGACGGCACCTTATATGAAGATGCGCAGGCTGCTTTTGCGGCGCTAGCTGAGGTTACCCAAACCGCTCGCCCTAGCTTACTGGATGAAGAAGTTTACCAGCGTGTATTGCAACGCTGGTAAGCCGGTAGTGCTATTCGTTGATTAGCCTGGTACTGGCGGCTTTTGCCGCCGTGGCAGCCGGGCGACTACGCTACTGAGAGCAACTTTACCGCTATAATGTATGCCTAAAGTCAGTAATAACATCACCGGCATCAACAATGCGGTATGCCACGCACTTAAGTTAGCGTAGCCGACAACTCCCATCCCCCAGCATATAATGACCCACTGCAAAATATACAAACTGGTTACGTGCCGACTGGCATAGCTCACAAGTGCATACCCAGCCCATTGCATGAAACGGGCGGTAACAAACCGGTTAAGCACATACAACAGGCACAAATTAAGCCCGATTAAATAGCTAATTCCACCAAAACTAAGATGAAAAAAATTGCCAAACTGGGACTGGAAATCAAGGGCTAATGCGGCGATTCCAAACGCAAGGGCTACCAGACCAAGCCGCGCACCGTGGCTAAATAATTGCGCTGCGCTTCGTTGTGTTTCTACCTTATACCGGCCCAGATAAAAGCCAGCCAAAATTGCGCTTATCCAGGGAATAACCGGAAAGTAAACCTGATAGGTATAACCCACCAGTAATTCGCCAATATACCCACCACCCCAGGACGCACTCTCCGTTCGCAGCCAGCCGGACCCTACGGCGATAATGCTGGCCAGTGTCAGAACATAGTTACGATGTATGCAATGCAGCTTAAAACCTCCAATTATCAACAGAGATAAACCGGCCATTTGCAGAATATCGCCGGTCAGGGTCAAGTACATTAACTGCCCGGATGATAAGGGTAGCTGCCAACCATACGCCTGGATAAACGCCATCGGCATCGTATCAAACACCGTTATAGGCACCACAAATTTAAGCAGGTTCATACTATACCCAAGTAATAGTAAGCCCACCCCACGGATTAACATGGCCTTGACTGAACGGCGACGGGATAAAGCCAGCGATACCCCCATCGCCACCAGAAAGGAGGCCGTACCTTTACCCAGAATATGCATAATATGGCCAAACAATGTGTCAGCCTGCACGTTATGGTCGGCGTACATCCATAACGTATGTACACATACCATCACGATTACACTTACCCCGCGGGCCAGATCCAGGGTATGTAGCCGCTTGTCTGGGTCTCTATTTTGTAAGTTGGTCATGGGTTCGATCTGTCTTAGTATGAGAATGGCACATCAACCGCGAACGCGATTGATGTGGGCAGCCGGTGCAATAGTCGTGTTGGACCAGGTAATAACGGCAGCAGGTGTTGCGTATGCCGGCATAAAGCATATCCTGGGCCGAATAACGCAATGTATTGTTAGCACAGCTATCGAGCTGGGCGTTAAGCAAAGCCAACCCCGCTTGGGCGGTACTATAATTTAGCGCCTCCACGCGCTTAACTGCCCCCACCAGCAAGTCGGTGATCAACCGGTCTGCTTCTTTGGCTGGCAGCACATAGCCGGCCTGCTTAAGCACCATTTGTAAGTATCCGGCAAAGGGGTAAACGGAAGAGACGCGATTGCCAACCGGCCGACACGTCACTGCCGTCACGTTTACACCCCGGGCATAGCCATTGGCTACCGCAACCGGTATTTCATGGGCCAGGCAAGCATGCCGGGCCACCAATTGCAGGTAAGTATTAATGTACACCGCCTGCCATGCGCACTGGGCAAACAAATGATAGGCCCAGAACCGCTGATTACTCATGACCAGATTCCGCCGTCCTTGGCGTACCAGGTTTTCGATCAGTGCCGGGCCAGGCTTGCTGGCCGGCGCGGCGCTAAGCCGGGAGCCAAGCATCGCCTGTAGCTGGGGGGCGCGGTGTAACAGCTTCATCATACTGCCGCTAAAGCCCGCTTATCGCTGCCGAAGGTAGGGTAAGGATACATCGCTAACGGGTTATCCAGCCGGCCAGCAAATTTTAAACTGCCGGCCGGATCTGCCAGATTCACCATTTGTTTGCTGTTGCCCAATTGCAGCCGGTTGAGACAGGAATGGGCGAAATCGGGGGCGAATAAATTATGGCGTATAAACTGCTCTTCAAGCTGTGGATGTGTACGTTGATAGTGGGTTGCCACCGCCCCGACCTGGTGCCAGAACTGCGCCTCGCCCAACCGTTTTTCCCGGTGTAAAATCGCTGCCATATAGCGAAAAAAGCAATCAAATACATCTGTGAATATACTAAGCAACGCTTTATCCTCAGGCATAGCAACATGTATTCGGGCAACGGCATCAGGCACTTGTTGGTGACTGTTTAACAGCGCCACTTCTTCACCAATATCTTTCATAAATGCGCGGGTGGGTAAGCCTTCTGTTAACGCCAGAATCAAATTTTCCCCGTGGGGCATAAAGACCAGATCATGGGCGTAAAAACAATGCAACAAGGGGACGAAATACACTTTTAAATAGGCATCCAGCCAGGCTTGCGGCCCCACACCGGCGCGATCGATAAGTTGGCCCAACAAGCTGTTACCCTGATAGTCAACATGTAATAAGCCAGCCATGGTCATAAGTTGCTCTGAACCAGTAAGCTGGGCTGTGGGATTTTCCCGCCATAAGCAGGCAAGCATTTTTTTATACGGTGTATCCCCTACGACTTCGCGTTCAAACAAGCGGTGGTGATAACCCAGGGTGCTGTGTTCTTTAAGTAAGGTAAAGCCACAAGACTGCAATGTTGGATCGCTGGCCACCACATCGTATGCCCAACGATTGATAGCGGGCGTCACCTTCATATAGCCTGCCGACAACCCGCGCATAAAGCCCATGTTTTGGATTGATAACGCTACCTTGACATAGTGTTTATGGCGGTGCGACATATTGTAAAAGGTACGAATAGACTGCTGCGGTAGATAATAGTCATCGCCTTCGCCCAGATAAACCATCTTGCCAGAAGCCAACTCACCGGCAAAAACCGGGTTCAGTTTATTTTGCCATTGCCAAGGGTGAACCGGCATCCAGTAATACTGCTCGCTATTTACCCCCGCTTGCTTCAGTTGCTCGGTAAACCGGTCGCGCAACGTAACATCCAGCTCTTGTGCTATTAAACCGGTGTAATCCGGATATTGGCTATCGCCAGCAAACACTGTCACTGAATGATGTACGGCTATCCATAGCAGCTTCACCGGTTTACTTACCTCCGGGGCAAAATGTTGGTAATCGTCTATACCAAAGCCAATCCGCCCATTATTGGCGATAAACACAGGATGGCCTTCTGTCATTGCGCCTTCAAGCGTTTGAAAATCAGCATACGCCAGCTCCGCAGCACCAGGGGAAGGCAACGCGCGTTTATAACAGGCGGCGGCCAGCGTACTTTGCAGTTCTTCTAAATAAGTAGCCAATGCCAGGCCTTCCAGTCCCAGCTGAGGGGCAAAATCACCAATAAAGTCACAGGCATCCAGGGCGCATTGGTGATGTTGTTTGTCATACTTCACCACACTGGCAGGGTTAATGACCAAATGGTCAAGCGCCAGCCAATCTGCTTCAAATTCATAGTGGACAGTTTCACCCCGCAGCGCATAGGTCCGTGCCGTAAGGTTGTCAGGCTGTAACAGCCTTTCGTGCACAAACTCAGTTATCGCCTTAACCACCAAGTCCCGGTTGGCGGCTTCCCAGTGAGTCGGCGTTAAATGCCCTGTAGCATCAACATACTGCTGCCTGCGCCGGGCCTCTTGCAAACGGCAGAACACATCTAACGCCTGGCTAAATCCAGGATAATCACAAAACCCTAAATAAGCCTGTTTACCCGCTATATCTATGCGCTGAGTGTGGACGAATCCCAAGCGTTTATTGAGCTGGTGAATTTTGTGATTGTTGCAGTCAGGTTCTACCACTATGCGCGCCGTACGACGGTGGGAAAATAGAGCAGTCAGTACACACCGCATCACTTGAAAGCTGAAATTGGGCTGCGGCCGCTGATTAGGGCACAGCAATATATGCATGCCGATATCCTGTGGCGCCACCGCATAGGTTTGTCCTACAGGGTCGTGGCTGGGGTTATACAACTCCACCAGCGCCACCGGTTGGTTATTTTTTAGTACCAGATAGGCCCGTTTATGCGCGTGCTCAGAAAATTCAGCATAAAACGAGACGAACTGGCTTTGGGAGTATTCCTGCATTCCCCAGAATTTGGCATATGGCTGAACGGCCCATTGCCACACTTGCCCTGCATCCTGGTCCGTCAAGGGTCGAATATGCATATCACCGAAATCGCTGATGTGCTGCTGATAAGAGGCTATAAACATAGTTTTCCTTATTGGGCTTTAAGTGCGTTAGCTGACCGGCCGGTAGTGTTTTGCTGGCGCGCCAGCAGTAACCAGCCGGTGAACAATATAAAAATAATCAGAAATCCCAGCGCGGCTGCCTGGAAGGTGGCAGTGGTGCTGGCATAGGAAACCAGAGAACCGGCGGCAAAGGATGCGCCGATAATGCCGATATTCTGAAACAAGTGGACCTTAGCGAAATCGCTGGCATAAAAAGCAGGCTCACTACGAGCAAATAGCATGACTTCAAGCAATACGGTGACCTGAAACATGGCAATGCCCAGTAGCAATCGGCCGGCAATCACCAACTCTGGAGATGAGAAGCCTTGTAACCATAAGCCGGCGGCAGCGCCCCCCAACGACACGGCAAAAGTACGCTGGCGCTCCCATGTAGCTAGCGGTATACAACGCCGGTAGTGATTAAATACCAACATGAGCAATGCCATTCCAGCAGGGATAGCGTAAATCACCCCCGCGCCCAGTTCGCTGGCTGCCGGGTCAATGCGTAACCAGTGTGTAGCAAAAAACGGGCGGGCTAAAAATGCACTGAAGTACACCACCATAGAAACCAGCGCAAAACGCCAGATAAAAGCTGGAATACGGGCTCGAGGGGTGGCCGAGGGCGCACTGGTCTGGCGGTAAGAGGCCTGCGTATGCCGAATTAACCAAAGGCACAATACCACCTGAACCACATCGCCGGCCGCAGAAATTAAAAAGGCATAGCGGGGAGAGAATTGGGTAAACAGTACTCCACCAATCAAGGCGCCGCCGATTGCCCCAAAATGCATCAGTACGGAAAATAACCCAACCAGCCCGAGGTGGGTGTGGCGTGCTTCCAGCCTAAGTACATAAGGGTATATCAATAAATAACTGGCTTTGAATGCCAGCATAAGCTGGGCAAACAACCAAAACTGCCATAGTGTCTGGGCCCAAAAGCACAGTATGCCGAATACCGCCGCGATAACTTGCGTCACCACCCATATGTGTAACTCACTAAGATGCCGTGCAAGTTTAGCCCACAGCGGAAAACTAAACATCACCGTGGCGCAGCAGGCCGCCACAAACCAGCCCACGTGTTGCGCAGAGTTTTGTTGAAATTCCTGGGCAAAAAACTGCGGATAAAATGGCAGCAGTAAAGTATCGCAAACCACCGATATTAACGTCAGTGCAATCAAACAATAACGCAGTGTCATGCGGCATCTTCCTTATGCCTGACACATTCGACATCATCCAGGTCAAAGGTTTGAAACGCGATACGCTGTTCTACCGGATACACCTCGCCACCGACAATGGCATTGAGAATAATACTGTTGCGGTAACATGCCATACCCAAATCAGGGCTGACAAAGCCATGCGTGTGTTGTTCCGCGTTTTGGACAAACACCCCCTGGCCGGCCCGGTCAATCGCATAATCTCGGTTAACCGCGAAGCGGCCGAATTTATCAAAGGAAAGATGTTCTTTTAGTGGTGTCAGAAACCCGGGCATCTGATAATTAAAACCTGTGGCCATCACTACATAGTCACTGTGTATACGATAGTGTTGATCCAGCTCCTCATGGTGAAAGGTCAGGCTTATATCGCGCTGCTGACGACAGTTATCCAGCGCAACTAATCGGCTGTGAGTTTTCAGGCGGGTTCGGGGCGGTGCGTCCAAACTGCGTTGGTACAGCAGGTCGTAAATTTTATTGATAAGTTCGCTGTTAATACCTTTGTACAGATTTTTCTGTGCTTTGTTGAGGGTATCGCGAGTGGGTTGCGGCAACTGGTAGAAATAATCCACATACTCTGGGGAGGTCATTTCCAGCGTTAGCTTGGTGTATTCCAGCGGAAAATAGCGAGGCGAAGAGGTTATCCAGTCAATATGCGGTCCGTTATCACCTTGGTGCTGCAATAAGTCATAGTAGATTTCTGCAGCGCTTTGGCCCCCGCCCACCAGCGTAATCCGCTTTGCCTCTAGCATCTGTGCTTTACGAGATAGGTACGCAGATGAATGCAATACTTGTGGATTCGACTGGCGGGCACACTCTGGTAAAAATGGCTGCGGCCCGGTACCCAGTACGATATGCCGCGCGTAATACACCGTGGTGGTACGCCCGCTAGTTACCTCCACCTGATAATACCGCTCGGCTTCGTCAAAGCTCACTTTGGTGACCGTATGCTTAAAACGAATATTGCTAAGCGACTGACTAACCCACTGGCAATACTGGTTATACTCTTTCCGTAACAAGAAGAAATCTTCCCGGATATAAAACGCGTAAAGTTTATTGTGCTGCTTAGCGTAGTTTAAAAAACTGTATTCGCTGGTGGGGTCGGCCAGGGTAACCAGATCCGACATAAACGGGGTTTGCAGAGTAACATCGTCTAGCATCATGCCCGGGTGCCAGTTAAAATTTTCCCGCTGCTCAAAAAACACTGCATTTATGTGTTGGTGGGGCGCCGTGAGGGCCGCCAGGCTTAGGTTAAATGGGCCTAATCCGATGCCGATAAAATCATATACCTGCGTCATTATTGATTCTCCCTCATTAACGCCCATCCAAGCTCGCTAATGCGTTGCACCACCCGCTGTAAATCGGTGATGGTGGTGGCTGGATTGAGTAAAGTGAATTTCAGATAATGCGCCCCGGCTACTTGGGTGCGGGCTATCATGGCCTCACCAGATTGCAAAAAAGCGTCGCGAATAGCCGGATTCAATTCATCCGGTGTAGTATTAGTCAGCCCAGCCGGCGCGAAGCGAAACACAATTGCCGACAATTCAGGATCATTTAGTACTTCAAAGTCAGGATGGGTATAGAGCAGGTCGTAACACTGACGGGCCAAAGCCAGGATATTATCAATGCCCTCCCCCAGCAGAGCCGGCCCCATCATACGTAGGGTCATCCACAATTTAAGGGCATCGAAACGGCGGGTAGTTTGCAGGCTTTTATCAACCAGATTAGGGTAGCCCTGGTCTTTTTCGCAAAGCGGGTTTAAGTAATCGCTATGCAATGTTATATGGCTAAAATGCTGTCGGTTTCTACATAAAAAGGCGCTGCTGCTTACTGGCTGCATAAACGATTTATGGTAGTCCAGGGTGACAGAATCAGCATGTTCTATACCGCTCAACCGATGACGATACTGCTCGCTTAACAGTAACCCGCCGCCGTACGCTGCATCGACGTGAAACCACATAGCATGTTGGCGGGCTATCTGTGCTAGCTGGTCAAGGTTATCAATACTGCCGTAATCTGTAGTTCCTGCGGTGGCATTGATACAGATGGGAATCAATCCATGCAGTTTAGCCGTGTCAATGGCCCGGCTCAGCGCCGTTGGATCCATTTTAAACTGTGCATCGGTGGCCACAGCGATGACAGATTCATAACCCAATCCCAGCAACGCAGCTGCCTTTTGAATACTGAAGTGACTCAGCTGGGAGGTAAATATACGAAACTTGCTGGCGATGGCAGGTAAACCCTGATGCTTTACGCAATGCTCAGGGCAATAGCGGGCTACGGCCTGTTCCCGGGCCATCAGCATACCCATTAAATTGGATTGCGTACCGCCTGAGGTAAAAATACCGTCAGCCTGTGAATTAAAGCCAAGCTGCTCGCACGTCCAGTTAATTAACTTTTGTTCTATTAAGGTTGCCCCACCGCTTTGATCCCAGGTATCCACAGAGGTGTTTACGGCGCTAAGTATTTGCTCCGCCAGTACCGCAGGATAGGCTACCGGACAGTTTAAATGCGCAACATAGTCAGGGTGATGAAAGTAAACGGCGTTATTCAGATAAATTGATTCCACCTCACTTAGCACATTCTCAAATGAAGCCGCTGGTGTCGCCAGGTTGATCTGGTTGACCTGCTGTGCCAGTCGGTGTGGCGAGACACCGGAAAAAGGCTGGCGGGCATTGACCATGGCTTTATTGACCAGCGTCAGGCTTTGCAGAGCACCAATTTGATAATCACTGAGGTTTTGCGGACAAAATAAATAGTCGTTAACTGACTTGCCGATAGGCGTATTAAAGGGCGCTGAAGAAAGTAATGCGACGTTAGCGTTTTGCATATCATTCCTGTGATAAACGAAAATAACCAGTCTTTTAATGCTAGTGATAATAGTTATCATTAGCAATAGCATTAAAGAACTACTTTCAATTTTAGCGTTTAGTCATAGGAAAAAGATGAATGAAATAAGCAATATTTATCTAACTTTCACCTAAATTAAAGGATTTTACCCACACTTTCACGAAAGTTTTCGTTTTCCGTAAAACTGGATCGACCAGATTTTTTGGCGTTCATTACAGGCGTTTAATGAACAATTTATGGATAAGATTTGATCGGACGATTCAAATATAATAAACTTTCAGTAATTTCTGAAACTTTGTAAGGTAGTGATAATGCAAATGTCGCCGATGGTAACGTCAGCCGTTATGCACTTTGGAGAAATGGGCAGTCGCTGGGGTTTTAACCGCACGGTAGGCCAGATACTGGCACTTATTGTATTGAGTGAAAAACCGGTCGCCGCCCAGGAAATTGCTGATGCACTGAATATTTCCCGGGGCAATACCAGTATGGGTTTAAAAGAGCTGCAGTCCTGGCAGTTAGTTAAACAACAAATTGTACCCGGTGAACGAAAGGAGTTTTTTGTACCCGCTGGGACTATCTGGGTATTAGCCAACCGAGTATTTGAAGAGCGACGTAAGCGTGAAATTGATCCAACCTTAACCCTACTGCGCGATTTAATGTTAGATACGCCAATAGGTGAACAAGATAAGGAAGTACAAAGTAAATTAAATGAGATTCATGATTTATTGGAATCGGTAACGGCGTGGTCTCAGGAGTTACAAAATTTAGGTCCTGAAAAGCTTCATACGCTGATGAAGTTAGGTTCGGGTTTAGGCCGTATGCTCGACTTTAAAGATAAACTGCTGCCGGGTAAGTCTTCGCAGCAATAAAGGAGGTTACTGTGGACGTACTGATGCTTTCGAGACTTCAGTTTGCACTTAATATTAGCTTTCACATTCTGTTTCCCACTATCACTATCGCACTGGGCTGGTTTTTATTTTATTTTAAAGTGCGTTCTAACGTGTCTGGCCATCCGGTATGGATGCGTATTTATCGTTTTTGGGTGCGAGTATTTGCCCTCACCTTCGCACTTGGCGTAGTCAGCGGCGTAACCATGTCATTTCAGTTCGGTACTAACTGGCCAGGGTTTATGGAAAAAGCCGGTAACGTGGCAGGCCCTCTATTAGGTTATGAAGTACTCACCGCCTTTTTCTTAGAAGCGACCTTCCTTGGCATTATGCTGTTTGGTAGCCGCCGGGTACCTAATTGGTTGCATACGTTATCCTCTCTAATTGTTGCGATAGGTACAACCATCTCGGCATTTTGGATAATTTCGTTAAATAGCTGGATGCACACCCCCCAGGGCCACGAAATTATTGACGGGGTAATTTATGCCAAAGATTGGTCACAAATTATTTTTAATCCGTCGTTTCCTTATCGCCTAACCCACATGCTACTGGCGTCTGGCTTAACCGCCAGCTTTCTTATTGCGGGGTTGTCGGCTTATCGCATTGTAAAAGGTGACGATAAAATAGCGCCCAAAATCGCGTTAAAAACGGCCACTTACACTGCGGCCATATTAATCCCGTTACAAATTTTCGCGGGCGATATGCACGGGCTGAACACCCTTGAACATCAGCCGCAAAAAGTAGCCGCAATGGAAGGTTTGTGGGAAACCGAGCGCGAAGTACCGTTACTGTTGTTTGCCATTCCCGATGAAGAAAACCGTACCAACCATTTTGAAATTGGGGTACCGCGGTTAGCCAGTTTAATTCTTACCCACAGCGCAGATGGGGAAATTCAGGGATTGAATGAATTTAAAGGAGAACATCCGCCAGTTAAACCTGTGTTCTTTGCCTTCAGAGTGATGGTAGGAATGGGGATGTTTATGTTGCTTTGCGCCTGGCTTGGAAGCTATTACCTATGGCGTAACAATGCGCTGCCGGGGTGGCTGAATAAAGTGTTCATGGCCATGAGCTTTAGCGGCTGGATAGCTACCCTGGCTGGCTGGTACGTCACCGAGGTAGGTCGTCAGCCGTATTTGGTAACGGGCGTATTGAAGACTATTGACGCGGTTACCGGGTTGCCGGGTGGGAATGTTGCACTGTCTTTCACATTATACGCCCTGCTGTATGGCGTATTGTTGGTGGCCTACATGGGCACGTTAACTTTGATGTGTCGCAAATCTATTGAAATAGAAGAAATAACCAGTGAAGAACGTGACCAGGCAAGGGCCGCTCGCTACGCTGCGGCTAAAGCTTAACAGGAGCATATTATGCCATTTGAAAATTTGTCGATAGATACGCTGGCGAATATATATATTGGTTTACTGGGCTTAGCAGTACTGCTGTACGCGGTGCTGGATGGCTATGATTTAGGCGTGGGGTTGCTGATTCCTCCACGCGAAGAGCGCTTTCGCGATGACATGATCGCATCTATCGGGCCATACTGGGATGCCAATGAAACCTGGTTGGTGCTGGCAGTAGGACTTTTATTGTTTGCCTTTCCTGAAGCGCACAGTGATATTCTGCAAACGCTGTATCTTCCTGCCACTTTCATGTTGGTAGGGTTGATCCTGCGCGGCGTGTCATTCGACTTCAGGGCTAAAGTTGCCCAGGTAAAAAAACGCAAGTGGGACCTGACATTTAAATACGGTTCGTTACTCACGACTTTAGCGCAGGGTTATATGCTGGGTATTTGGGTCACCGGCCTGCGGACCGACTGGGCCGCACAAGGTTTTGCGTTGTTGTCTGCGCTTGGCGTGACCGCAGCGTATGCCTTTATTGGTGCATGTTGGTTAATCCTCAAAAGCGAAGGCGAATTACAACAAAAAGCCTTCTATTGGGCCAGACGCGGCTTAGGGATACTGGCAGGCGGCATTATTGCGGTAAGCCTGGCTAATCTGTTTTTGCATGAAGAGGTGCGTAATCTGTGGCTATCAGCGCCCTGGGGCTATGTACTGATGGCCATACCCATAGCTTGCTTTGCCTTGTTAGGCTTGTGTGCAGTGGTACTAAAACGACTGCCGGCGGCAGAAGGCCGGGGCGAATGGCTGCCGTTTGGTATAGCACTCCTGGTGTTTGTACTGTGTTTCGGGGCCTTCGGCGTAAGCTATTACCCCTTCGTGGTGCCGGGCGAGCTTACCATTATGGACGCAGTAGCGGATGCAAATTCCCTACGCTTTTTGCTGGTCGGGGCGTCAATTGTGGTGCCGTGTATTTTGGCATACACCTTTATGGTCTATCGCATCTTTGCCGGTAAATCAGAAAAACTCAGTTATTACTGACAGGTAATGGCGGAGTTAGTGTGAAGGCAGCCTGTGGCTGCCTTTTTGTTATGCTAAAAAAAGGCCTGCAGGCCGGTTTGAGCGCGGCCCAATATCAGCCCATGCACATCGTAGGTGCCCTCATAGGTATTCACAGTTTCCAGATTTACCATATGCCGCATTACCTGGAACTCATCGGCAATACCATTCCCGCCATGCATGTCCCTGGACATTCTGGCAATATTCAATGCTTTGCTGCAATTATTGCGCTTGATAAGCGAAATCATTGCCGGGTCAAACTGCCCGGCGTCGATTAACCGCCCTACCTGTAACGCCGCCTGCAGACCCAATGCAATCTCGGTTTGCATGTCGGCCAGTTTACTTTGAAAGAGCTGGGTTTGCGCTAGCGGGCGGCCAAATTGTTTGCGATCCATACCGTAGCGTCGCGCCGCATGCCAGCAAAACTCTGCTGCCCCCATAGCGCCCCACGAAATACCAAAGCGCGCCATATTCAAACAACTAAACGGCCCTTTTAAACCGCTCACACCCGGCAGCATATTTTGTTCAGGTACCAATACATTATCCATTACCATTTCGCCGGTGACCGAGGCTCTCAGTGACAATTTGCCCTGTATTTGGGGCGTACTTAGCCCCTGCATGCCGCGCTCTAATATAAAACCACGGATGCTGCCATCTTCACTTTCATTTTTTGCCCACACTATAAATACATCAGCAATCGGGGAATTTGTTATCCACATTTTATTGCCTGTAAGCCGGTATCCCCCTGAGGTTTTGACCGCTTTAGTGCGCATACTGGCAGGATCAGAGCCTGCGTCTGGCTCAGTAAGGCCGAAGCACCCAATCCATTCCCCGCTGGCGAGCTTGGGTAAATACTGGTCTTTTTGGGCATCACTGCCAAATTGATGAATCGGGTGCATCACCAGCGAAGACTGCACACTCATAGCACTGCGGTAACCGCTGTCTACCCGCTCAACTTCTCTGGCCAGTAGCCCATAGGATACGTAGTTGACGCCGGCGCACCCGTAACCTTCTATAGTGGCGCCCAACATACCCATATCGCCAAACTGGCGCATGATATTTCGATCAAACACGCCATCCCGATTTGCCTGCACAATACCGGGCTGCAGCGTTTGCTGGCAAAACTGATGGGCAGCATCAGCTAACATTCGTTCTTCAGTATTCAGCTGGGTATTGAGTAACAGGATATCGTCCCAACAGGCTAATGGGGTGGTGCTCATAGGGGGTTCCTCAGCAAAATGGTTCGTTTCATGCTATCACAGTGGGCTACCCCAACAAGCTGAACCTATACCGTTCAGGTTGTTGGCTAACCTCAGCCATTGCAGGGTATAGCGGTTATACACTATTGCACACACTACCCGTATTTCGCGGGGAGCACTACAAGTGGTGTAACGGCAACGCCGTGGAATATTTCATCTGCTCCATTGCAAAACTGGAGGTCACATCGTTCAGCTCTATACCTTTGACCAACCGTTTATAGAAATGATCAAAACTGGCCATATCCGCTACCAGTACTTTAAGCAGGTAATCATACTCACCGCTCATACGATAAAACTCCACTACCTCATCAAAGGCCGAGACGTGATTAGCAAAATTATCTAACCACTTACCATCGTGCCGCGCGGCTTTTATTTGCACGAAAACGGTCATGTGTAAACCAAGTTCAGCCGCGTTTAATAAGGCAACTTTCTGCGCGATGATCCCCTGTTGCTGAAGGCGTTGGATGCGCCGCCAGCATGGCGTTGATGTCAGACCAACCTGTTCAGCAATATCCGCCACCGGCATATCCGATTGTCGTTGCAACAATGACAATATTTCTTTGTCTATTTTATCTATAGCAATATTTTTCATTTATTAGCGCTTATGCAGCATTAGATTCTTTTTTAGCATAGATAAACACTGTGCTTTAAGCAAATTCTCTCCCCGTGCAGTGTCACACTAACTGTCGACGTTACTTACCTGTAAACAAGGACTCGGAATCATGCTTGCCAGCCATCGCCACTTATCACCTTACACGCGCGCGCCGCGTATCTTCGACGATATTACGCAAACCATCGGCCATACACCGCTTATTCGCTTACAGCGGCTAGCCGCGTTACAGCAGTGGCACTGTACACCAATGGCTAAGGTGGAATATTTTAATCCGGCAGGGTCAATTAAAGACCGCCCGGCATTGGCCATGATGCAGGCGTTAATGGCTAGTCCTGAATTTAATAGCAACACCACTATTATTGAAGCATCATCGGGGAATAACGGCGTAGCATGTGCCTGGTTAGGCGCCCTTTACGGCATCGCTGTCACCATTGTTATTCCTGAGCACATGTCGGTTGAACGACAGCAACTTATTAAACACTATGGCGCGACCGTGATTACCACGGCCAAAACGCTGGGAACCAAGGGAGCCATCGATCACGCCAGTGAATTAGTGGCGGCCACGCCGGGCGCGGTATCGTTAAATCAATTTTCTAACAAAGCGAACGTCTTTGCCCATGCAGCTTCCACAGCCAGCGAGATTTGGCACGATACCCAAGGTGCGGTGGATGTCATTGTGGCAGGCGTAGGCACCGGGGGCACCATTACCGGTTTGGCCCATGCGCTGAAAAAACATAATCCCTTACTGCAAGTTATTGCAGTAGAGCCCGCCCGGTGTCCGGTGCTAAGTGAAAATCGCAGTGGAGTGCATAATATCCAGGGGCTCAGTTCAGGCCATGTGCCAGATATTTTAGATACCGGGTGTATAGATAAGATAATGACGGTAGATGATGACGAAGCTATCGCCTATGCGCGGATGCTGGCTACCAGCGAAGGACTTGCGGTAGGTATATCCTCGGGCGCGGCTATGCACGCTACCGCCCGACTGTGCTGCCAACCGGCCTATAGACATAAGCAAATTGTCACTATTTTGGCTGATGGCGCAGAACGTTATTTCTCTACCCCGTTGTTTAATAAGTAAGCATAACCCCCTACCATCGTGCTTTTAACGTGGCCACCTTGGCTTGGGGCAGCCCAACTTCATTGCCCGAACAAGAGAAAAGACCTAAGGCCAGCCGGGATAGCTAAGATGACCCAGGTAACTGGGCTAACGGAGATAGCGCAGCCCTATGCGGTGATTTTCAAGGTGGAGGCCCGTGGGGTAATTACTCGACTACCTGACTGGTTAGCCACCATGGCTTAGCAAAACTAACCTGCCCGGCGGGAATTTCAAACCGGTATGGTGGTTCAAATGCTTTCCAGAATAATGCGCTAAAACGCGTATCGGTAATATTTACCTTTCCCGCCTTGGCGTATTGTTGCAGCAGAGTATGGTAGGCCTCTACAGGTAATTGTGGATTGCGTTGGGTAAACACAACTGTGCCACCTAGCTCAGCATACAATGCTTTATCTATTTGCCACTGCAGCACTTGTTTTTGTGCAATACCGGGTAAACTATTATCGTTGCCTGCAGATGACGTGGCGCCATTTTTCGTCGTTGCAGCATGTTGGCTGGCAAAGCGCTCAATAAAACGTGCCACTAAATCGGGATCCGCTGTTATATTGTGCTGCTTAGCATAATCAGCCATTACTGCATCCAAGATCTGACGAGCCAGTTCATTGTGCTGAAAACTGGCAATCGCCATGTCTTTACTTACGCCCATGTCGCGGGCCAGCTTAGTTAGTTTGGCAGGCGCGGGGCTAATTTGCTCAATCGTCACAGACTGTCCAAATAAGGTGGCTACTGGTTCCGTTTTCGCTTCTGCTATGGTCGCTAAGCACCCGATCACCGCTACAGCGGCTACCAAGTTACGTAATAATACAGACATCAAACCCTCCTCTTGCGACCAAATAGTAGCCACCGGACAATAACCATTACATACTGCCATCATAGTGCCATCAAAATCCAGCACCAACTATGCACACACTCTTCATTGTTTGCGGGCAGCCAGCTGTCGGTAAGACCACCTGGGCCGGGCAGCTTGCCAAAACACAGCATGCTTGTTTTATAGATATTGATACCGTTAGCGAGCCACTAGTACACGCAGGATTGCGCTTAGCCGGGCACGATCCTGACGATCGGGATAGTACCCTGTATAAAACCGCTTTTCGCCAACCGGTCTATCAGGCAATGTTTGCAATGGCTAACGATAATCTGCCCCACACTAACGTAGTGTTGTGTGCTCCTTTTACCCAAGAGTTGGCCAACCAACACTGGCCACAACAGCTAGCAAGTCAGTACGGGTGTAACGTTATGGTATATTGGTTATTTGCTAAAGCCGAAACGATAAAGCAAAGAATGATAATTAGGGGGAATAACAGAGATAGGAATAAGCTGAAAAGGTGGGATGATTATCAGGCTTATTTTAAAGCAATGCCACAGTGCCGTCATATTGCGGTTGACTGTGACATATAAAAAAACAGCAGCCACACGACTGCTGTTTTTAGGAATACTTAGATAGCATTCACGTTGGCAGCTTGCAGACCTTTCTGACCCTGCTCAACTTCAAACTCAACGCGTTGACCTTCGTTAAGCGTTTTGTAGCCTTCTGACACGATAGCACGGAAATGAACGAAAACGTCCTTATCACCACTATCCTGAGTTAGAAAACCATAACCTTTATCAGCGTTAAACCACTTAACGGTACCTGTAACTTTAGACATGTAGACCTCAAAAATCTCTATAAATATCGCTTTCGCGTATAACTAAACGTCTTTAAACCTGACGAGTTTATTTGGGTCTTACTTTGGAATGAACAAACCACTAACAGCAAATCACAGGTGTAACTTGAGTATTTATACATCAACGCAGAAACAAATATAATCACGTCTTGTTAAAGACTGGGGCTAAAACAGCCAAGAACACTATAACAGGTATTTTTAAAATTGATACATAAAATAGGGATTGAATGTTAATAATCATCAAAATTTCATGTTTCGGCGGCTTCGCAAAATACGTTACTGCTGTTCCCGGTGTCCCTTTCGCCAAGAACGCATCCAGCAGCCTACGCCTACTGTAGCGCTAAGTGCCGTCAGCCCCCAGGGTAAATCATATATAGGTAAAATAGCGGCCACAATAATAAAGGTGGCGCCAACAATACTATAATGAGCAGCCCGGGTGGCCTGTATTTGCATATCCACCAGACGCTGGTGTTCTTTGCGTTGCTGAATAGGCAGTGCCTTTAATTGCAACATACTATCATGCAGTAAATCGGGCATATCAGGCAGCTTTTCCGACCAGTACGGTAAATTACTTTTTACCTTGTTAAGCATGGCCTTGATACCCACCTGCTCCTGCATCCAGTTTTCTAAAAAAGGTTTTGCGGTTTTCCATAAATCCAGCTGTGGATAAAGCTGGCGCCCTAATCCTTCGATATACAGCAACGTTTTTTGCAACAATACCAATTGGGGCTGCACCACCATATTGAAGCGCCGGGCGGTATTAAACAGTTGCAGTAAAACATTACCAAAGGAAATATCGGCCAACGGCTTTTGAAAAATAGGTTCGCATACAGTACGTATGGCCATTTCAAATTCGTCTATATTGGTATCTGCTGGCACCCACCCCGAATCCGCATGTAGTTGGGCAACTTTACGATAGTCCCGGTTAAAAAATGCCACAAAGTTTTCGGCCAGATAGCGTTTATCTTCTTTATTCAACGTTCCCACAATCCCAAAATCGATAGCAATGTATTTAGGTTGGGATGGGTTTTCAGGGGAAACAAAAATGTTGCCCGGGTGCATGTCAGCGTGAAAAAAGCTGTCTCGGAAGACCTGGGTGAAAAACACCTCTACGCCCCGCTCCGCCAGCAGCTTCATATTGGTATTTTGCGCCAGCAAAGCATCGATATTAGACACTGGAATACCGTAAATTCGCTCCATCACCAATACGTTGTGCCGACACAGCTCGCTGTAAATGGCGGGTATGTACAAAGCATCAGACCCTTCAAAGTTCCGTCTTAGCTGGATACCGTTGGCCGACTCGCGAAGTAAATCCAGCTCATCCACCAGGGTCTTTTGATATTCAGTGACGACTTCAACCGGCCGTAAACGTTTACCATCAGGTAACCACTTCTGGAGCACCTGGGCCAGGGTGAACAACAGGTCCATATCCGCTTCAATGGTTTTGCGAATATCCGGACGCAGCACCTTTACTACCACATTCTTTTGATTGCTACGCAAGGTAGCAGCATGAACCTGGGCAATAGAAGCCGAAGCCAGGGGCTCAACCTGAAAGTCGCTGAATAGCTCATCCAGATGGGTAATACCCAATGATTGCCGGATAATGTCCTGGGCTTTGTCGGAAGGAAATGGCGCAACTTTATCCTGAAGCCGGGCCAGCTCGTTGGCAATAGCGGGGTGTAGCAAGTCACGTCGGGTTGACAACATCTGCCCGAATTTAATAAAAACCGGCCCCAAAGATTGCAACGCCAGGGTGATTCGCTGGCCAGCGGTCTTGTCTTTGTACTGGTTATTTATCCAAAAAATACACCTGCGCATGGCTCTGGCATACCAGGGCATCCAGCGATCAGGGATAAGTTCATCTAAACCGTGCTGTAACAGCACCTTGTTGATTTGATACAACCGAAAAATTCGCATAACCAAAGGTGATCACTGCTCGTTGTTTAGGGCATTAAGGCGGGCTTCAAAACGTTGTACGTCATCGCGTAATGCATCGACTTCATCGTTAAAGTGCATTACCGCCAGCTTACCTACACCGATGGGTTTTTCTTCGGTGAGGGCATTACTGATACCAGCACGTGAACGCGCCAGCGCATTGGCTATCTGGGTTTTGAAGCCAGCTAAGGTTTGGCCTGCCTGATGGGCGATTACGTCGCCGGTATAATGCGACAACCATTCCTGCGGATCGATATCCAACTGGCCAAAGAGTGCGGCGGTGTGTTGAGCAATATGTAAATCGCCATCCAAATGCAGCTCACCTTGCCGTATTAACTGGGTTAGCTGGCTGGTTTGGGTCAGTTTGGGCAACACTTCCAGAGAGGTACGTATACAACAGCTATTTTCATCCAGCTGTGCCACTAGCTCGCTGTGTTCTAAGAGTTCCGTGAGTACGTCTACCCGCTGCGAAAACACCAAGGTTAACGCATGCGGAAACTGGTCAATATACAAAGTCAGCCGTTTACCGTTTAGCGGAAGCAGTCTGGCCTGGCTATCTTCATCCAGTGCCAGTACACGATTAATCGCCGTTTCAGCTATTGCACTTAACAGAGCACTGCCTGGCATTAAAATTTGTATCCACGATGCAATGCCACAATCCCGCCTGTCAGGTTGGTGTAGTCACATTGTTCAAACCCTGCCTGCTCAAACATTCCTTTGAGCGTTTCCTGGTCAGGGTGCATACGAATGCTCTCTGCCAGGTAGCGGTAGCTTTCTTCATCATTCGCAACTATCTGGCCCATCCGGGGCAAAATATGGAACGAGTAAATATCGTATATTTTAGACAGGTGCTGGGAAGCCGGTTTGGAAAATTCCAATACCAGCAAGCGGCCTCCGGGCTTCAGCACCCGATAGATTGAATTAAGCGCATTTTGCTTTTCTGTCACATTCCGTAAGCCAAATGCCATGGTGACCACGTCGAACGAGTTATCGGAAAAAGGCAAACTTTCGGCATCGGCCTGGACATAATCAATATTGCCAACCAATCCTTTGTCACGCAGTTTATCGCGACCTACTTTAAGCATGGAAAGATTAATATCGGCCAGGGTGACTGAACCACCGGGACCGACCATGCGCGAAAATTTGGCGGTCAGATCGCCCGTGCCACCCGCAATATCCAATACTTTATGCCCGGCTCTTACGCCAGAACAGTCAAGCGCGTAACGTTTCCAAAGACGGTGGATTCCCAATGACATCAAATCATTCATGACATCGTATTTAGCCGCTACAGAATCAAACACGTTAGCCACTAAAGACGCCTTTTGCGCCTTATCGACCTGCTTAAAGCCAAAGTGGGTTTGCTGCGTAGTGGGCGTGGCCTGGGTATCGGAGGTACCAGATGGTGTGTTTGCGTCGCTCATACCTGTCCTGTTGGCATATTCAGTTATGCTCGGAAGTGTAACTAATAAAGCCCGTCAGCAACAGTCATTTAGGGTTAAATTCATGCTAATCAAGAGCGGCCTGAACAGGGAAATTATAGCGGGATGGCCAGCCCTGGCGAGGCTGACCGGCTGGTTCAGGGTTAAGTGCGATTGCTGCCCCAGCTGTACGCCACAATCTGGCTCAGCTGACACAATGGACGTCCGCTTTGCTGCTGCCAATCCATAAACTGTTTGTTGATAGCGGCTAAACTTCGCTGGCTGGTAGCCCCGCCGTCATAAACTTCATGCTGATGCAAATATGTCAACGTATCTTGTGACAGCAAGAAAGTATCAATGCCCAATGCGCGCAGCATATACGGCCCCGTATTGCCGCCGAGCCGGGCCCCGCGTCGCTTCAGCAGCTGCCATAAGCCAGTAATATCCTGTGGCGCAATACCACTGACAAACTGACCGAAACTACCATGCTCGCGGCTAAGATCAGCAATCAGCATAGCGTTTTCACGCACCGTCATTACTTTCTTATAGTTTCGCACAATCCGCTTGTCGGTGGCTTTTTGCTCTAGCATTTCATCCGGCATCAACAGAACTTTATCCACATCAAACTGGAAAAAGACCTCTTCAAATGCCGGCCACTTTTGCTCTATTACCCGCCATACAAAGCCTGATTTGAAGACTTGTTTGGTCATTGCGGCCAATACCCTGTCGTTGGGTATTGCGGCTACCTGCGCAGAGGTAAGGGGCTGACTTAAAAGCCTTTCAAGCCCTGCTTGTCCGCCCTTACGCTCGCAGGCCCGACGATATAGGGTATTGAAGGGTTCTGCTGCCATTACGCCTTGATTCCACTATGACGCAATAGCGCATCAACCTTTGGTTCGCGTCCCCTGAAGGCTACAAATAAGTCCATAGGCTCCCGGCTACCGCCCATCTCCAGTATGTTATGTAAAAAGGCCTGTCCCGTCTCGCGATTGAAAATGCCATCTTCTTCAAACTTACTAAACGCATCCGAGGATAACACTTCCGCCCACTTGTAGCTGTAGTATCCAGCTGCATAGCCACCGGCAAAAATATGCCCAAAGCTGTTTTGAAAGCGATTAAAATCAGGAGGCACGATAACGGCGACTTCCTGACGCACCGCATCCAGCACCTGCTGAACGTCGACCTCGTCACCCGCCTGCTGATGCAGGGTAAAATCGAATAAGCTGAATTCCAGCTGCCGGGCCATTTGCATAGCCGACTGGAAATCTCTGGCGGCTAACATTTTATCAAGCAAGTCATTGGGGAGCGGCGCCTCGGTTTCATAATGAGCCGACAGGTAACTCAACGCCTCTTCTTCCCAACACCAGTTTTCTAAGAACTGACTTGGCAGTTCAACTGCATCCCAGGGCACCCCGTTAATCCCAGATACCCCCGCTACCGACATTTTAGTTAGCATATGGTGCAGACCATGACCGAATTCATGAAACAGTGTGACCACTTCGTCATGGGTAAACAAAGCAGGTTTGTCGCCCACCGGGCCATTGAAATTACACGTCAGAAAGGCCACTGGCAGTTGGATTTCACCATTACTGCATTCACGCCGTACCCGGCACTCGTCCATCCATGCCCCACCACGTTTGTTCGCGCGGGCATACAGATCCAGATAAAAACTACCACGCAGAGCATCCGCCGCATCGGTAATAGTGAAATAGCGAACATCGTCGTGCCAGGTATCAATACCAGGTTGCTCTATAATTTTAAGGCCATATAAACGATGTACCGTTTCAAACAAGCCATGCAGTACTTTTTCTTCGGGGAAATAAGGCCGCAGCATTTCGTCTGAAATCGTATATTTATCTTGTTTCAGCTTTTCGCTGTAATACGGAATATCCCAAGCTTGTAATGTAGATACATTATGCTGGTCCTGCGCATACGCCTGCACTTCGGCTAAATCAGCCTTGGCCTGCGGCAACGAGCGCTCTGCTAAGTCACGGATAAAACCCGTTACCTGGTCTGTCGAGGCCGCCATTTTGGTAGATAGTGAGTATTCTGCGTAACTATCGAATCCCAACATTTTGGCTGACTCGGTCCGCAGCGCCAGTATTTCCTGAATAATTTCAGTATTGTCCCACTTGCCCGCATTAGGGCCTTGATCTGACGCCCGCGTAGCATAGGCCCGATACATTTGTTCCCGTAACTCGCGGTTATCGGCATACAGCATTACCGGCAAATAGGACGGGATATCCAGGGTAAACAACCAGCCCTGCAAATCTTTTTGGTGGGCAGCTTGGGCCGCCGCGGCCAGCGCTGATTCAGGCATTCCCTGTAATTGCGCTTCGTCAGTCACATGCTTAGTCCAGCCCATGGTGGCGTCCATCACATTGTTACTGAAAGTAGACGATAGCTCTGATAAACGGGCGCTGATTTGGGCGTAACGCACTTTTTTATCGGCCGGTAAGGCCACACCAGAAAGCGTAAAGTCCCGGATAGTATTTTCAATATATTTTTGGCGCTGTTCATCCAGCGTTTTGAACTCATCACTTTGACGCAGGCTGGTATAGGCTTTGTACAACCCTTCGTGCTGACCTACCCAAGTACCGTATTCAGATAATAATGGCAAACAACTGTCATGCGCTTCGCGTAGCGCATCGTTACTGACCACTGAATTCATATGAGATACCGGCGACCACATTTTGCTTAGCCGATCATCAGCTTCTTCAATATGGGTAACGACATTGGCATAGCTGTAATCCCCCGAGGCGACCACCTCATCAATGGTCTCTTTACAATGGCTTATGGCTTTTTCAATAGCCGGTTTAATTTGTTCCGGGGTAATTTGGGAAAAGACGGGCAGGCCGTCTACCAGCTCAATGGCAGGTTGTGTCATATGACTCTCGCTTTTATTCAGATGTATGTCATGAATGTAGGGTTGCACCCGGCCAAAAACAAGTCAGAGGTATTGGATTACTGGCGCAGATACGTATTGCTTATACCCTTAAGTGGGCCTTTTTGATCGCCCGGTATTGCGCTCCCGCGCCTTCGCCCGACAAATCATCCCTTGGCAGGACGGCCCGCTTATCTGTTTATATTCACCTGCTGTTATTGTCACAAAGTATACTAAAGGCCTACTTGTCGCACCGCGAATGCTCAACTATACCTGTTAGTAACCTATTTTAATGACGCCTGAATTTTATGAAGACTTTGACCTCCGGAGAAATCGCTACCTACTGCGATGTTAATTTACGCACGGTTATCCGCTGGATCGAAAGCGGTAAACTTAAAGGCTTCAAACTTCCCGGCAGGGGCAATAATCGGGTGCTGGAAGAAGATTTCCTGGCGTTTCTTGAGCAGCACGATATGCCCATCCCGGAGCCGCTTAAAAATAAGGCGTCCCCCTCCATTTTGATTGTCGATGATGAACTTCCCGTGGCGAAGTCAATTCAGCGGGTGGCGCGGCGTGCCGGTTTTGACCCGCTTATCGCGACAGGCGGGTTTCAGGCCGGGGTTATGCTAAGCCAGCACAACCCTACATTAATGACACTTGACTTAAGTATGCCGGGAATGGACGGCTATAGTGTTATTCAGTTTACCCGCGAACAGGCCCGCTATAAGCAGTTAAAAATTATTGTAATCTCTGCGCTGGACGCAACCAGCCTTGAACGTGCATTGCAAATGGGCGCTGATGCAGTGTTAGCAAAACCATTCTCTAATCATGCTTTAACCGAAATATTGGAACAGTGTATGGGCGAAGCCTGATCCATCGCCAGCTAGTGTAGCGGTAAAGCGGCCCTAATCAGCGCAGCTTTACAGATGCGGGGATTACACTACTGCGCCTGCCTGCTCGTAGGCTAGGCGTTATCTGCACCTAATGGATAAGTTTGGCCGCCTGTTTTTTTCCTTATACAGAGCTACACTTATCAGATGCACTTTACTGAATTGTCAGCAATTAGGAGAGTCAATGAGCTCAGTAGCACCGCCGGTTAAAAAGAAGTATACCGTGCTGTTTGTTGATGATGAGCCCAATATTTTACGGGCGATTAAACGTGCGCTGTTTAAAATGGACATCAATATGGTGTTTGCTGAAAGCGGTATACAGGCATTAGAGGCGTTAGGTTCGCAAACCATCCATGTGGTCATTTCAGATATGAAAATGCCTCACATGTCAGGCGCTGAGTTACTCGAGCAAGTAGCACAACACTATGCCGATACCTTTCGGGTTGTCCTTACCGGTTTTGCCGATATTGATTCAACTATCAAAGCGGTAAACCAGGGTAAAATTCATCGATACCTGCAAAAACCCTGGGATAATCAGGAGCTGATAAACACCATTGAAGAAGGCTTGGAACGGGTAAAATTAAAAGATGAAAATGCGCGTTTACAATTGCTTACCCGTGCACAGAATAAAAAGCTGAAAGATATCAACCTGCTGCAGGAGCAGACCATTCAAAAGCGTACCCGGCAAATTAAAGCGGTGCTAAGTAAGATAGAAAAAAATCATCACGCGCTGGAGCAGGTCCTATTTAATGTCATTAGTATCAACCCGGCTATTAACGGTAAGTTTGCCATTGAAGTCAGTGAACTGGCAGCGTTGCTTGCAACAGAATTTGACTGTGATAAAGACACTGTCAAAACCACCAAATATGCCGGCCTTATCTGTGAGCTGGGCTGTCTGGGCTTAGACCCGGAGGAATTTAAACCAGCATTTGCCTCGTTAAATTACCAACAGCAAAAAGCCTATTTATCGCAAACGCGGCAAGCCGCCCTGATTCTCGCCCCGGCGCATCATTTGCAGCCCGTCTCAGATATCATCGAAATGCAGTTTGAGCATTTCAATGGGTCTGGATTGAACAAAAAGGTAGCCAAAGAAATACCGGTTGGCGCGCGTATTCTGGCTATCGCCAGAGACTACTGGCGCTTGGTATCGGGCCGGGTCACAGGCTCCGAGATTGCCCCGCGGGAAGCCAAGCTGGAAATGAAGAAGCATCTGAATACCCGATACGATGGGGAAATTTTGACATTATTGCTGGAGTCCGAGCAAATTGGTAAACCCAAATACATTGAAAATTCTTATGAGGCCCGCCAGCTTAAAGAAGGTATGGTGTTAGGCGCTAATTTGTACAATGACAGTCACCTACTCATATTGCCCGAGGGCCACGTATTTACCAGCTCTACGATTGAAAAACTGGTGCGGTTTGAAGAGGAGCGTGGCAGTGCATTCGCTATTTTAATTAAACCAGAACCGCTACCTGAGCAGCCCGAAGAAGCTGAAACCTCATTGTGAACCATCTTGCTGGCGGGGCAAACGAAGGGTAAAAGTAGTGCCTTTGCCGACGTCGCTGGTGGCGACTATGGTGCCGCCATGCGCGCGAATAATACCTTGCGATATCGACAAGCCCAGCCCGGTTCCCTGCCCGGTGGGTTTGGTGGTAAAAAAGGGCGTAAATATACGGTTGAGGGTGGCCTTTGGCATTCCCGTACCGGTGTCGGTCAGCGATATCTCCAGCCACAGTGCGTCGCCCTTTACCGCAATGGTCAATGTACCGACGCCGGGCATAGCGTGGGCGGCATTTAACATCAGGTTCATTAGCACCTGCTCAAGTTGCGATGCATCACCGCGCAGCCGTGTATCAACGGCGCTGACATCAAGTTCCACTGTATGGTGATCAGCAAACCGGCTTCGGGTAAGATTGATACAGCGTTGTAATACCGGGTGTATATCCATCGCTTTAAAAGTGCCGTCTGCACGACGCGAAAACGCGTACAGATCGCTCACAATCCCGCTTATACGGTCAATACCTTTGATATTGGTTTGCACAATATCTTCGCAATCTTCTAGTAAAAACTGAATATCGTATTGTTTTTGCAGGGCCTGCAGTGGCACCCGTAATTCGCCGACTTCTTGCTCGAGCTGGCTAAGCTGAGCAAAAATGTCGCGAAACGAGGCGGTGTAAACGGTCATCGACTCTAAGTTAGACCGGATATAGCCGATGGGATTATTAATTTCATGAGCAATACCCGCTGTCAGCTTTCCCAACTCTGACATTTTTTCTGCCTGCACCAGTTGCGCCATCGTTTCTGCCATACCCCGCGACATTTCTTCTATTCGTGCTTGCGACTGTTCGAGCAACCTATCCTTTTGTTGCTGATCGATAGCGTACTGCAACCATTTAGTCCAGCGAGACATACAAGCTAAGCCAGGTGTGTTATTGGCGCTTAACTCAAATAGCAGCCAATGTTCGGGATAGGCTTTTACCTGCAATTTGATAACCAGCAAGCGAGGCTTCTCTAAAAACCGCACATTTTGTTCACTGTGTGGGCCGCCCTGTGCTTCAAGCGTGTTACATTGCTCGTGACAGCGTTGGTATTGCTGTTGCCAGCCTTGCCCAGCCACATACACTGGCGGTTGAGATGACACCGACAACGCATTGTACCAATGTGCAATCGACGCCCCCCACGCGGCGAGATTATTGTCTACCAGCAACCGAACCACACTATCCAACAGAAAATCAATATCAGGTGAATCGCAAATCACCTGCATCATTGCGTTGCTAATTATAGATTCGACCTTATGATCAAAGCATGAATCGGACATAACCACTGTTTTTCTAAAGACCTATTAGAAAAGGTACTCCGTAAACCTCAATTGCACCAATTTTTTGAGGGATTTTTATAACCGTGTCAGACTACCCGCTGGCCGACTCTGATTAGACTGGGATAACTATGAAACAATTTGACTACATTTGTATTGGCGGCGGGAGTGGCGGTATTGCGTCAGCTAACCGCGCCGCCAAGCACGGTAAACGCGTCGCTATTGTCGAAAGCAACCTGATTGGTGGTACCTGCGTTAATGTGGGTTGCGTACCCAAAAAAGCGATGTGGTTTGGCGCCAATGTAGCCGAAGCCATTAATCGTTATTCCGAAGATTATGGGTTTGACGTTACGTTAAACAAATTTAACTGGCCGGTAATGGTGGCGAATCGTCGCGCCTACATTGAGCGGATTCATGCCTCTTACGGCAAAGTATTGGCAACAAATGACATCACCTTGATTAAAGGTTATGCAACCTTTGTGGATGACCACACTATCGAGGTTGACGGCGAGCAATATAGTGCGCCACATATTACTATTGCCACTGGTGGCCGCCCTCGTTTGCCTGATATCCCGGGGGCTGAGTACGGTATTGATTCGGATGGTTTTTTTGATTTAGACCAGCAACCTGAACGGGCTATTGTGGTAGGCGCAGGCTACATTGCAGTAGAGTTAGCCGGCGTATTGCACAGCCTTGGTACCAAAACAGATTTAGTGATTCGCCATGATGCGCCATTGCGCCACTTCGACCCTATCATTCACGAAACCCTGGTTGAGGTCATTGAACAGGAAGGGCCGAAGCTGCACAAACAGTCGGGTGTCGAAAAAGTGGAAAAAACCGCCGATGGCGAGTTATGTGTTCATCTTACCAGTGGCGAAATTGTGCACACCGATTGCCTTATCTGGGCTATCGGCCGGGTACCAAATACAGATAACATCGGTATAGAAAACACCGCAGTGCAAACCGATCAGCGCGGTTATATCACGGTTGATAAATACCAGAATACGCAGGCAGATGGGGTCTATGCAATTGGTGATATCACTGGCCACGTTGAATTAACCCCGGTGGCCATCAAGGCCGGTCGGTTATTGAGCGAACGGCTGTTTAACGGCCAGGATAATGCCTTTTTAGACTACAACCTGGTGCCTACGGTGGTTTTTTCCCACCCGCCCATTGGCACAGTGGGCTTGTCCGAAGAAGCCGCCAAACAGCAATATGGGGATGACCTTATTACCGTGTATTCCTCCTCGTTTTCAGCTATGTATACCGCGGTAACCCGGCATCGTCAGCCGACCCGAATGAAGCTGGTGTGTATGGGCGAAGATCAAAAAGTTGTTGGCCTGCATGGTATTGGCCATGGCATGGATGAAATCCTCCAGGGCTTTGCAGTGGCGATGAAAATGGGCGCCACTAAAGCAGATTTTGACTCCTGTGTGGCTATCCATCCCACCAGCGCCGAAGAATTTGTTACTATGTAGATCGCGTTCTGGAATGTTAGACTGTAGCTGAGCACTTTCTGGAAAATGTACTACCCTTTAGAAATTCTTAGATTCATTCGGGGTAGTACATGACTTACGTGATTCAATCAAATCCCTTCTCTGTGCTTCCCCTTTCGGTACCCAATAGTGGGCATATTAAGCTGGAAGGTATCCCAACTTTTTACTATTCAAACCACGAATATATTACACCTGTAAATCTTTGGATAAATCATCTAGTCAACTACAGGAAGGCGAAAGATTTAAACTCCACGGTTCGTGCTTTAAAGCGCTACTTTAATTTCTTGGAAGAAAACTCATTATCTTGGGATAAATTTCCGACTGCTAAATATTTAAGACCTACCTATAGGTTTAGAAACGATAATTTACTAACAAACGCAAGGCTAGGACAAATCCAGTTCTCTACGGCATCTCTTTACATGAGGCATGTCGTAAAGTTTTACGAGTGGTGTATCCACCAAAAATTTCTTAACGTTAACGAATCCGGTAAACCATTTGACTACGAGATGGTGAAAATCAGAAACACCGGAATGATGAATCATCTTAACCCTCATTACATTGTCAGTAGCACGGACCTTCGCGTAAAAGTTCCTTTAAAAGAGCGAGTGCAATCACTCAATCCGCTATCAAAAGATGAGCTAGAGCCCTTTGCGAAAGCACTCTCCACGTTCAACATAGAGTTTATAATCCATCAACTCTTGCAAGTACAATCAGGTTTGAGATTACAGGAAGCATGTACTTTCCCATTATGTTTAGCGTTGGAACTTGAGTTTTCCGATAAATCAGAAGTGAAAATTGGTCCGATGAATGGTGTAGCTACAAAGTATGGAAAAGAAAGAAAAGTCGAAATCTCTCCCAGCCTCAGAGCTCTACTTGTTGGCTATGCAAAATCAAAAAGGCGCAGGCTAAGGCTCAAAAAGAACAATAGTTCATTTTTGCTAGTCTCGAAATCAGGTGCTCCATTTAGTCCTAACAACGTTCAGCAATCGTTTAGAAGATTAAGAAACGCTGTTGAGCGTGAAACGTCTTCGCTATTTTCTCATACCACTCATGACCTCAGAGCCACGTACTGTACGTACCGCCTTGCATCGCTTTTAGAGATAGGGATGCAAAAAGACGCAGTAACACAAATGATGGCATGGATGGGACACAGTAGTGAAGCAACAACTTGGAAGTACGTCGACTTCTTGGAGCGTAAAAAAAACGTTAGAGAAGCAGCAAGCTTTCTAGATACCATTCTTGAAGAGTCGCTATATGAGTCAATCTGAGCAAGATAAAAGCCTCATCATTAGTTTGAAAGTAGGGATAGCTCGGTATCAGCAATTCGACTTCAATAGATTTCGATACCTCAATGTGCCGCTAAAAAAGGAACTAACTGGCGGTATATATGCAAATAGAGACGAGCTTGTTCGACGCTGGTTTACAGCTCTTCGTGATGATCAAAACTACTCAGACAGAACGAAGTTTGGATATGTCAATGACCTTGTAAGATATGTGAAATTTGTAGATTCGTCGAATCTCGACTTGGAAACTCACGATTCCATAATTGCGTGGGAAAGGCATCAGGTCGAAAAAGTGAGGCTTGGCTCGTTGAATGTCAATACAGCTCGTAAAAGAACAAGTTCTATAAAGTGCATGCTTACTATACTAGGGTTACCTTGTAAGGATTGGTTTTCTCCGAGAGGGCTTTTCAGACGCGAACTGAACCCTACTGAGGGCTATTCAGACTCTGAACTCAAGTCCCTTTTAAAGCCAATCTACTCAACGTTTAATAAGCTTTTTGAACAAATACTTAGCACTCCAGAACTGCATTTATACACAGAGCCAAGAGTTGCAACTGCTGAAATTGCTTTCGGGCCCCGGAGAATAGAAGTTGCGGGGGCCATCACAAAATGTTTTTCACTTGGTTATTTCCTCATGTCTTATTTTACTTGGGGAAACATGACGTCCTTATTATCTATGAAAAAGTTTAAGGAGAGTAACTTCAACGAAGAGCGCATATACTCGCAAAGCGTTCTAAAAGCCAGGGCGAATAAGTACGTAACGATATCAATCGGAGAAAATAATCGTCAAAATGTACCGAAACATTCGCTGCGATTCATAAAGAAACTTTTACAGTTGAGCCACGCTATCGCGCCGAATAATGAGCATTTGTTTTTTATGGCTTGTAGGGGCAAGTTAAAGCCTCTTGAACCAAGCCATTTAAGATCCACTAGTATTTGGCTTCAATCTACTTTTAATCTACACACAGATGACAATCTACCGCTTAGGCCTATGGCAAAGAGATTTAGGGCGACTGGTAGTGCTCGATATTTAGATTTAACAGGCGACTATGCTGGCGCTTCTATTTTATTAGGCAATACACCAAATACTCTTCGTCAGCACTATACTACGGGTAATCCGATAGAAAATAAAAAGCAGTTACAAGCTGCCACCCATACATTGGAAGCTGTTGCACGATGTTCTGACCTTGCCCAGGCGAAAAGCTATGCGAAATCGAAACTGGATGTTGAAGTACTCCCCTATGAGCAGTTTCTTGCTAAGTATGGTGATTTAAATAAGCACTCTAAAAAGACAGCCCTTGGCTCTGGATGCATTTCACCTTTCGGTAAACAAGCTAGTGTTTACAGACGAAAAATGAATTTAAGTCCAATGCACTTTGATGTTGATCATTTGGCTTGCGCCGATATCTTGAATTGCTTTGACTGTCCCAATCAGGTGATTATCGAAAAAGTTGAGGATATTTGGTGCTTAATGAGCTTTCGGGAAGTAATTGAAGAATCAATTATCGACCATAAAAGTCATTCTCAGTTCGTTAGAAACTTTGCTTCACTGGTTGAAAAAATAGACTTGTGTATTTTTAGCGTTGACCCGAAGGTACGCCGTAAAGCAACTAAAAAGCTCAAACAGGAAGGTCGTCACCCCATTTGGCCTGAAGGTATAAATTACAACTTTTAGAGAGCACGATGCAAATACTTCTTAGTCTTCCTGGAAATGTAGTGAATGAAAACCTCGATGGTTTTCAAAAAGTACTTGAATCCTATAGTAAGTTGGACTTCAAGTATCTAGATAACGTGCCAGTGACTAAAGACCATGCGGGGACTACAGTTAGCTACTTTGGCGATGAAGAGTGGATTTTATCTGCTTACATAGATAGAAAGATAACCAACAAGGATAAAATCACTTTTTCAGAGATCAGTTCTTTTGAACTTGCTACAGAGCTGAAAATGATTTGTTTTTCTTGGCTTTACACTAATGCAGGCAGAGGGAACTCTTACCCACTGAAGCCATCAACAATTATCTTTCAGCACAGTAAGTTGCTGCAAGTCTATAAGTTTTTGGAAAAAATGAAATGGGCTAGCATTTCCAAACTGTCGCATGCCGTTTTGTTTTATGAATTTTGTACATACTTAACATCTTTGCAATACAGTTATGGCAACACCGTCCAGATATTCAGCATGTTGAATAAAGTACAAAGGGCGGATCACATTCTTCCCATAGGCCTAGTAATCCCTACCGATCAAAGCACGAAAGCCTTAGCAATTGAATGCTGCGCGGTTGAAAAGACTAAACCAAATCAGTTTTACGCTATGCCTACAAGTATCATGGAGAAAATTTATTCGAGAGCAATCGATTATATTGAAAAACTCTATCCGTATAGAGTTTTGCTAAGTGAACTGATACGAGAGTTGCGCATAAATTACGAAGTAGGCAAAAAGGTTGTTGATCGCAAAATAAATGACGGGAGTTGGAAGTGGTTAACCCCAAATTCCGCAGACTATAGGGTAGAGGTAAATAAAGCTAAGCCTCAGAGCTACTCATCCATTATTGAGTTGTATCTTCAAGGGACGCCATTAGAAAAACATATTTTACCCTGGCGACAATTTGAGTCGTGGTTATCAAAAATCCAGGCCGCTTGTTATATCGTTTGCGCAGCATTTACAGGAATGCGACGCAGCGAACTGTACTCTTTGCATCCCGATAGTTTTAAGACTAGAACGTACAACGGTAAAATCATTCACACTGTACAATCATACCACCACAAGATGACACAAGGACGAGGACAACTATCTGAGTGGGTAACAACAACTATCGTAGGAGACGCCATCTCACTCGCTGAGGCCTTGACGCAATATATGCGAGAACAACTGTTCAATCATCCAGACCCGATGAAAAACCACGAGGCGAGTTGTTTATGGCTTACTCAAACAAAGAAAAGTGAAGCTCCAAAGATCATCTATGAAGGGCATTTTCGCAACAAATTTAATGAGATAGCTAAAGAGGCAGGAGCAATTGTAGATGACGAGGCCCTTGAAGAATTTTACTTGATCAACCCAAACCAAAACTCTGTTTTATCTAATAAAAAAATTGCACTTGGATATATATGGCCCATTACTTCTCATCAATTTCGAAGAACTTTTGCCGTATTTGTAAGACGCCACAACCTCTGTTCCACGATAGCCGTTAAAGAACAGTTTAAACATTTGGATATACCAACCAGTGAGTGGTACGAAGAAGGCGGTGCGGCAGCAGTACTTAGAGGGATTAATACCGATAGCGAGCTGTCAGAATTGATAAAAAATGTTCGTAATGAAGTTATTACTGAAACTGTTTTTAAGTGGTACAACCGAAAAGATAAATTATTTGGCAAGCGCGGCCTTGAAATAATGAAAGATAGAGGGTCAATTCCAACAGAGCATAAAAGTTGGCAAGAAATTCACAATCACGTTAAAGCTGGCAGAATAGACTTTGTAGGAACGTTACACTCCTATTGCTTAGCAGGATATCAATGCCAAATGAGCAAGGTCGCCTCACCAGCAAATTGTTTTAAATGTGAAAATCAGTTAATAGATGAAGAACAAGCGAAGGGCTGGTCAATAAGACACCAACAGTGTATCCAGCAGATAAAATACCTTAAGAGTATAGATTCTTTTTCTAGTTCTATTGAAAGCCATTACCTTTCACAAATTAAAGCAGCCGAGCGAGTCATGCACTTCTTTAACATTCCATTTTCTGAGTACAAACAAGACGGGGGAAATGATGACTAAATCAGAAGTTACGAGAGCGAGGATTGAAGAGGCTCTAGACAGAATACTGAATAAAGCCACAACAATTGTCCCGTACTCCCAAAAGCTCTCGGTTAAAGCGGTTGAGGAGGAAGCAGGCCTAGGCAGCGGTTCAATATACTATTACGAAGATATTGTCGAAGAAATTTGGGCTTTAAAAAAACAAAGCTATTCAGTGAGTATGATACCCGAACACTCCTCAGACGCTCTTTCAAAACTGAGGTTACGACTCAAAAAAGAAATTAAATTGAAAAGAAAGTACAAGAGCGAAGTAGCTGAGCTTCGTGAAAGGCTATCCAATATGGCTAGCCAGCACAATTCTTTTGCATTAACCATCGAAGAGTACAAACAGAGAGTGGCAGAATTAGAGTACCAGTTAACAAATGAATAGCATGTCTAATTTATCTTGTATCGTCACATCGAAATAACTTGGTGTTCACACGCTTGTGTGGAGTAGGCAACATTTGATTTAACAAAATTGCTAGAAAGCTTGCGCAAATCTGACAGTTTCTCATTGCACATACTGCGCTCGCACTCTCATTGAAGCTCATTGGCATCCATTAGTGCGTAAGAACTTGTCTGTAAAAGCATACTAGGTTAATTGGTTGCTGATCATTAAAGAAGAGATTTTCTATTAACATAAGACAATTAGGACAGTACCTTCTGAAAATAGGCCTGCTACATGTGTAATTATGGTAGTGTGCCAGAAACGGCACACTACATGCTCCTTAACTTAAGCGGCATAACGGCCTAAATCTGGACCTATAAAAGCAACAATGTCTTTCACAGTGATAGCAGTCAGCTTAGGTGCTGATGACCGGTAAGAATTTAAAAATTCAATGGCCCTGTCATGTTTCAATAGCTCACATCCACCACATACGACTAAGTAATCATCGTATGCAGAGCGTGCCGCGTCCATTACTGTATATCCAAGTTTCTCTATAGCAGTGCCGGCAGATTCTTGATACTTAACAACAACTTGAATTGTGCGTATTGGTGTATGAACGACAAAATGTGCATAGTCCCTTTTATCCGAGAAAATACTCGGATATTTGACATTTCGTTGGTACGTCATTGGCTTTTCGTTAGTATTTTCAGAAAACCCAAGCCCCTGAAAAGTACTAGTAATATCGTTTAGTAAATCTTTTCTACTCATTAGTAGTTACCTCAATAAATTTTCTAAGATAGGATAAGCCTAAAAAACAGGCTAATTCCGAGCAAAAACTTACCGCTTCCCACATTTTTATCTAATAAACGGCTCAAAATATTGAGGTGAACATCAAAGACATGTACTATCATGACTCTTAAAGATTGATAGGCTGTTCTTCAATGGACAAGCACTTCAGTGTCGTGTCTTATTCTTTCTGTTGGCGCAGATAAATAAATCACCTCACAAAAAAAGCACTTTTCAGTAACACTGATAAGTGCTTTTTTATTTCTCCCTTCTAACTCCTTTGAACGGCTTCCGATCACTTTTGACGTCCATAAATTGTCCGGTGTTTGCATCACGCTTGACCCAGTGACCTGAACCAGTTTGAGTTTGCGATCGTTTTCGAACAGCTCCGCAACGGCGGTTATCACCGACTTTTCCGTTAGTTGCCATATACAACCTCCTTTCTTCATTAGGATCTATATGTTAGAGACCAATTCTCCAACTATGATCAATCTTACGATCAAAAAACAACCAAGTCAATTCTTGCGTAAAGTTTTTATAAGTGAAAATGAAAATTCAATAGCATAAAATCAACAACAAAGACCGAAATCAAAATACGAAAGTAGACTCTAAGACATTAGTGAAGTAGTATTTAAGCCACATACATGACTAGATATACTGATAATGCTTACCTATAAAGACCTAAAAGAACAATATACAAATACTGCAGATCGCCTTGCATACATCGACTTTATGTTGCGCTTCACTGGTATCGTTAAACGTTCTGACATCGGTGAAATGTTCAATTTATCTGATGCGGCGGCTTCAAAAGTTCTAGCTGATTACAGTAATATTTGTAAAAGAAATATTGTGTACAACAGAAGTGTAAGAGCTAATGCTATTGTAAGAGATAGTTATGAACCTCTCATAGATTTTGACGCAGAAACAGCATTAGGCATGTTAGCTAATGGTTTCAATAAGAACAAACTCTCTCTACCGGCCAAAACTATAATCCCCTTTGAAAAAATAGGGAAAGTAACTAACAATCTCTCAACTAATTTTATTGGGAAAATTACAAGAGCAATTAAAGGTAAATACGCTATTAGTTGTGAGTACCGTTCAGAAAACAGTGATAATCATCATAGGCGAACAATCATTCCTCTTGCAATGATGCACGATGGGGTTAATTGGATGTTTAGAGGTTATCATCGAGACGACGAAAATAAGGTATTTTTTAAGAATTTCCATTTTTCAAGGGCGTTTGATGTTGTTGAGCATTTTGGAGAGAAAACATATAAAGCTCTATCCCATGAAACCTTAGATTTTGACAAAGAATGGAATTTAATCCTTCCCCTTCAGCTCCAGCTTCATACCGATAGAAGTGAATCACAAAAAGCCAGAATCAGAACTGATTTTGGTATCCCTGAAAACAAAAACGAGATGACCACATCAGTACGTTGTGCATTCCAGTGGATTATCGAAAAAGAATGGTTTATCGATAGCAGAAATGGAGAGGAAAAGTTAGAGGATAAAACTCCGAGATTTTATAAATTTAAACTCTTAAATGCTGAAATGCTGAAGCTTTTAAAATCAAGCAACATCTAAAATGAAGCACAAGTACTAAAGTATCGATAGGTTTAGATGTTTGAGCGGTTGGAGGAAAAATACTGAAATGCAGTTATTGTTAGCAAAGCATAGCTGTTGGAAAAATTCCTAATGTGTACGTAAATGGTGAAGTTGACACAACGGTATCCGCAAGGCATCAAAAAATGAAAAATATTCCCTGCGATGATTTAACAAGAAAAATTGTGTACCTAGCAATAAAAGACGCCGGTAAGAAATGATCGATACTGATTCAAAACTGGCCTCTCGGTACTAGCATTGTTACGTTTAGTAGTGTGATTACCAAGGGATTATGTCGGTCTAATTACCGAGCGACTTTGTCGGAACTAAAGTAACAGTTGGTATTATCCACTTCAATAAATCTGTGAATATTTCTTTTAAGGCATGAGTTGACTGGAAGT
>PYVY01000018.1 GCA_003056425.1 Alteromonas indica | reverse complement strand
CCGCCACTCGTCATCTTCTAGCAAGCTAGAAATGTTACCGTTCGACTTGCATGTGTTAGGCCTGCCGCCAGCGTTCAATCTGAGCCATGATCAAACTCTTCAATTAAATATATCGAAAACTTTTTTATGAATCTTCGGTTGACACTCTTAACGAGTGCCCACACAGATTGTCTTGTTTAAATTGTTAAAGAACAGTGCGAGGTGTTACCCTTCGCTGCTTCGTTTCTCCCCGAAGCGGGATGCGCATTCTACGCGTTTCGTTTTCTGCGTCAACACTTTTTTGAAAGTTTTTTCTAAAAGCGTTTGAAGCTAAAAACCGTTACCAGACTTGCTCTGAAGCCTTTGCTGATAACCCTTCTTCAGTGCTGGCCGTTGGCCTGTCCCGTCGAAGTGGAGCGCATAGTACGCTTCTTAAAATTTTGATCAAGTACTAATTTAAAAAAAATGACATTTTAGTGACTGTTCGCTCAATATGTGTGCGATCAGCTTATTTTTTGTATAAAAAGGCTGTTTTGTGGGGGTTACAGGTAGGTTTCATAATACGTTTAATAGCAGTTTCAGGCATTGATCATCCCTATCGATACGCATAAACAAGGGTTTCACTGTTATTCCGCTGTGTTCCTTACAATAGGACTATTTAGTGCCATTGAGTATAGGTGAAATATCAGTGCTCTTATTAGGTGGTATATAACGCTGCCATACCGCCTAAGTTAACCGCCCAGCTGTCGTCCTGTTTTATAACGTAGCCAATTGCAGACCAATAGCGCCTAGCACTACGGCGTTGAGACGGTTGAACCAACGCCAGAATTTAGGTTCGCGCATCCAGTTTGCACATAACGACGTTAAGGTGCTTAAACCGACGAACCAAACTATCGAGGCAGCAATCGCTCCGGCCACGAACCACCATTTGTCTGCATGCCATTGGCTGGCGAGGTTGCCCATGAGCAATAGTGTATCTAAATAAAAATGAGGATTTAGCCAGGTAACAGCTAATGCAGTCAGTATAGCCCGCCTAAGAGGCATCGGTTGGCTACTTAGTTTAACAAGCATAGCGTCACTGGCCATAGAAGCTTTAATTTTCTGGGCGGCAAACAGAAGTAAAAATACCACGCCCGCCCACTTAGTTGCCGCGATAAGCAACGGATACTGTTGTAGTAGTAAGCCAAAGCCCAGGGCGCCCAACGTAATACCGGCGGCATCACTGACGATAAACAACACAACAAACATAGCAGTCCACTGTTTCTTTAGCGACTGCTCTATCAAAAAGCTGTTTTGCGCGCCTATTGCGATAATCAGTGTACCGCCCATCAAAAATCCACTTATTGCAGCTAACATAGCTCTCTCTAACTTACTTACTTTTTGAAACCTCAGAATTAGCTTGATCATAGAGCGAACAATCGAATAAATTAAATTAATCTTATTTTGTTTAAAGTAATTATTTTAATGTTGGATTATTCAGGTTTGCACTGTTTAAGCGAGGTGGTCCGTTATGGCAGCTTTGAAAGAGGCGCCCAGGCGCTGAACCTGACGCAATCGGCGGTATCGCAAAAAATTAAACGCCTTGAACATAAAGTTCACGGGCCGGTTCTAGTCCGTGCTAAACCGCTGAAAGCGACCGATTTAGGTGCGCAACTGCTCGCTCATTACCAAAAGGTGTGTGTTCTGGAAGAGCAGTTAGCCGGACATACCGGCCTGGCAGAAGAAGTGTCTGCACTCAGTGTGGCGGTAAACAACGATGTGTTGGCGACCTGGTTTAGTGAGGTAATGGCGCAGTTTACAGCTGAAAAATCCAATCCAGTACATATTTACAATGCTGATCAATCTCAAACCCGCAGTTTATTACAGCAAGGTAAGGTTATGGCATGTATCAGTCAGACTGGTCTTGCGGTAGCGGGGGGGCAATCAGTGCGCTTGGGCACTATGGATTATC
Source organism: Alteromonas indica (assembly GCA_003056425.1). Lineage (GTDB taxonomy): Bacteria > Pseudomonadota > Gammaproteobacteria > Enterobacterales > Alteromonadaceae > Alteromonas > Alteromonas indica. The sequence goes on along the minus strand of PYVY01000018.1, from coordinate 91,877 downwards.
AATTATATGCGTCGCCCGCTTTTATTGAGCAACATTTATCTCAAGGGATTAACCCAGAAACAGTTAACCGGTCGCCCGGCTTAATTTATGACGAATATGATGTTGCTTTATTGAGCGACTATCAGCAGCAGTGTATGAATGTCGCTCCCTCAATCAATAACTGCCATTGGTATCCTTCGTCACACGGCTTTGTCCAAATGGCGGTATCGGGTGCCGTGTGGGCGCTACTGCCTGCGCTGCAGGTAAAAGCTCAAACCGCCGCTGGACAACTGGTAAACTTATTTCCGGGCAAGCAGCTAAGCGTACCTTTGTTTTGGCACTGGTTTGATCTTGAATCAGCGGCGTTAACCGCCTTGACGCAGGCAGTTAAGCAGGTCAGTAAATACCAGTTAAGCCGATAATTACTTAATTTAGTACGCTGGGGATATTAAATGTGGGTGTAATCAGTAAACTCTTTTAACTGTAACGAAGACAAAGTAATCTTATAGACCTCTGAATAAAGCCCGTTCGATTTCTAGAAATATCAAATAAAAACGAAGGAATTCTAGTATGAATTTATTTTACTGAATCCCACATGGACTTAGCAAAACCCGTATTTCATCGAGATGTTTTTGGTGTCTCGCGATACTTAACTACTGAAAAATTCGTGGTTGAGCCAATCATCTGGAAAGCCCATAGGAAATTTTGGAACTTCGGGGTGAAGTGTAACTAGCGCTTTTACTTTGTTATGCCATTGACTATCTGGACTAACCTGTCTCATTAGGTGGCCTAACATAAGTAACACCATATAAATACGACGCTTAGGCTGAACTTGGCTGGGCTCAAGTCTGTCTGGTAACTGCCAATTATCACCATTTGGAATCTTAGGCTGAACAGACAGTTCTCGATTCCAAAGTCGACTATGATGTGCGCAACAATTCCTCACAAAGTTTAGCGTATGCAACCAACTTTCAAGAACCTCTTGAGGTAAGTTAAATCTTCTAGCGATGTCTTTACGGTCATTATCTTTTGCTAGCCCTCGATATAGGTGAGATATACTCCCAAGAGTTAATTCTTCCACCATCGCCCAACCTGGCATTAGCTTAGGAGAATCATATGTATGTTGGTAAAAGCGGGCGTAATTCTCTCGGACTCTTCTTTCAATCCGCCGGTCTTTAATTTCGGCAGAAACGGAAGTTCGTTCAATCTTTTTTACATCTCTCTGAAGATCGTTGGATTCTTTTGATTGCTTGTCTTCGATTTCTTTCAACAGTCGTTTGTGCTGGTATGAGGATTTAAATAATGATTCATTCAAGTACCAGTGAGAGCCACTACATACATCATCAGTTTGATGCTTGTTAGCCATAACGTTATTCAAGGTAGCTCGGATTGCAACTTCTACTCTCTCAATAGCGTCCATAATGAGCAGCCGCAATTCTCTATCAAAAGCGTACAAGTCCACTATTTGTTTAAATTCAGTTCCATCTTTGAATTGATGATCTACAACTTGTTCGCTTATATTCTTTTGGAATGGTCGCATATATGCGCTGAGGCGAAAATAGCTTATTACTTCTAAATATCTTCCCGCACGCTCTGGATTTTGAATGGCTAGACCGCGATGCTGAAGAATCCCGATTTGTTCTGTAATACTAACCGCGGGTTTGTTGAATTGATTCATTATGCCTTATCTTCCATGGCGTAGAATTCAGGCATAAAAAAGCCCGCACAATTTGAGCATTGTTAAGAGGCTTGGCGGGCGTGTTACTTATAATAGTAGTGATACAAATGCCGCCCGTCAACCACATTCATCTATTCTCTTAAAAGTATTAACTCACAACACAACGAAAATTTCAAACATAACCCCATGTATATTCGAGCAAAACAGCAAGACCTATTCAGCGATAAGAATACTGAGTTTAAAGCCAGATTCCATGGATGCGGATGTAGGTAATATCAGTGACTCAGTATTTGTTCGGTGTAGATAATGATACGGCTTTTAAGGCAGCTTGAACTCAAAGCATGCAAAACTCGATAGGACGTTAAGTAAAAAACGAAGGCAGAATTTAAAGCTTATCTATCAATGGTTAAGCCTATTAAGATGAAATTTAGCTTAGAGGTTGTCTTCGCTCTAATTTCATCTGTCTTCGATTTAATTTGCTCCGTACATCAGACGTGTTGTCCGGCTACCCAACCAGAACTCCAGGCCCACTGGAAGTTGTAGCCACCCAACCATCCTGTCACATCTACCACTTCACCAATAAAATATAGTCCAGGGGTGTTTCTGGCTTCCATTGTTTTAGAAGACAACGCATTGGTGTCGACGCCCCCAAGGGTTACTTCAGCCGTTCGATACCCTTCGGTTCCCGCTGGTTTAATCTGCCACTGATGCAGCTGGTCGGCGATGGCCGTGAGCTGTTTTTCGTTAAGCTGCTTTAACGGTACATTTGGCAATGCAAGGATATTGACCAACGTTTCAGCCAGCCGTTTCGCAAAACAGGTCGCCAGATAATTTTTTAACGAAAGATTCGGTTGTTGCTCCCTTGCCTGAACCAGGGCCTGGTGTAAATCTGTTTGCGGGCTAAGATCGATGTCTACGGCCTGCCCTTCCCAGAACGAGGAAATTTGTAAAATGGCCGGGCCTGATAAGCCCCGGTGGGTAATCAGCATATCTTCAACAAATGCGGTATTGTTGCACTGTGCTCGCACAGTTTGTGAGATACCGGAAATTTCGGCCAGCGGGGCTTTTATTTCAGGTGGCAAGGTAAAAGGTACCAGGCCGGCACGGGTGGGCAATACCGGAATACCAAATTGCTGCGCTACTTTGTATCCAAAGGGGGTTGCGCCCAATTTAGGCATGCTCAAGCCGCCTGTAGCAACCACCAGCGATTCACACTGATACTCACCCAAACTGGTGTTAAGATAAAAACCCTGGTCGTTTTTTTCTACCTGCAGAATTTCGCAACGCGTGGTGACCCTAGCATTCGCTTTACGGCACTCGCTCATCAATAAATCAACGATCTGCGAGGCACTATCATCACAAAATAACTGGCCCAGGGTTTTCTCATGGTAGGCGATACCATAGTCGTTCACCAGTGCAATAAAATCCCACTGGGTGTATTGATTGAGAGCAGACTTACAAAAGTGAGGGTTTTCAGAGAGGAAATTTTCGGCGCTGGCGTACATGTTGGTAAAATTGCACCGTCCCCCGCCAGACATTAAAATTTTTCGTCCGACTTTTTTAGCATGGTCCAATACTTCAACATTTCTGCCACGTGCAGCTGCCTGTGCTGCACAGAATAATCCCGCAGCACCTGCACCTATAACAATTACATCACGCTTGTTCACCCGATTCCCCACTGAAAATTTGCCCGGCGATTATACGCGCGGCTTTCAGCGAATGAAATAAAGCTTGTCAACAACCCGCGTTATAATTGCTCGTTCATAAAGTTTTGTGACCAAGACAGCAGTTCAATCCGGTTCCGGGATTGCGTTTTACGGAAAATACTGTAAATGTGCGTTTTTACGGTATTCACACTAATATGCAATTGATCTGCAATTTCCTGGTTTTGTGACCCTTTGGATACCAGCTCAATGATGGTTATTTCCCGCTTGGTCAACTTTGGATGACTACCACCCTGTAAAGACATTGTTGGCCGTTTAGCACGCAGCGCTGGTCGACGGGCATACTGACGCATGCGCCGTAATGCTTCGTTAATCGAACCGCGTTTAAACCACACATCCATTTTACTTAAGCGACGCACGCCTTTGAGCAACAATTCTGGTGAATCGGATGCATAAAACGTCCCCTCAACCCCAGCGATAATGGCTTCACACTCATCCAGTTCACCAGGTTGAAGATTAAATAAAATCCAACGTGCATTACCATTGCTGCCATAAAAATCTGATAGTTTGTTAGAACTACCAGCAGCATCATAAAACACCAAATCCTGGTTAGACGTTTCTGGAAGCGCTGCTGCACTACCCAGAAGATTCACCTCATAACCGCAGGTTTGTAATAAATTTTTAAAAAGGTTTACGTTCGGATCCTGTTTAGCGTCGCTATAACAGGATGGGGAAATTAGGTATACATTGAACTTTTGGCTCTTTGCCATAAGAACAACCCTCCATGGCCCAGCGAAAAGAGGAACGTCATCTCTTCCTGTATGACTCGAATGCGCACTGGGTAACGGTTTACAATACGTGAAGTACTGCTTTATCTTCACCGCTCTATTTTTGTTTTACTGGCTTGAGTGTAACAGACTCCAATAAGGCGTACAGCCCTAAAAGATTAAATTTGTTACAATTGCGACAAACGTATGAGTTTTGCCTAACCACACTGTCATACGTTGCCGCAGGGGGAGATAGATCGTTTTTATAAACTATCGAGCATAGTTTGTGCGTCGCTCACTTCAAAGCGGCCCGGATCTTCAATATTTAATTTGGTCACTACGCCGTCTTCAACCAGCATCGAATACCGCAGAGACCGCGTCCCACCGAAGTCTCCGGTGTCCATGTCCAAACCGATATTTTTAGTAAATGTGGCATTGCCATCCGCTAGCATGGTTATATGCTCAGCGTTTTGCGTTTGCTTCCACGCCTCTAACACAAACGCGTCATTAACCGAAATACATACAATATCGTCGATGCCTTTAGCTTTAATTTTGTCCCCGATGGTAACGTAACCGGGTAAATGAGCAGCCGAGCAAGTAGGGGTGAACGCGCCCGGAACAGCAAATACCACGACTTTTTTGTCCCCGAAAATGGCATTAGTATGAGGGTTGGTCATTTCTCCATCTACTAATCTTCCAAATGATACTTCAGGTAATGAACTACCGATGCTAATCATGACATTCTCCTTGTTATTGGTGAGTAAGGTACACATCAAAACGATGCTTTTTACTGGTAATGGCCATAGACGCTGGCGTATTCGCCAGGTACGGCGCGCTATTGGGTCGTTTTACTACCACTCGCTTTTGGGCTAGTGCTAATGCCGGTGAAAGTAGTTCATCGGCATCCGGGTCTGCCCCTAACAGGGCCTGAAACACCTTCATTTCCTTTTTAACTAAAGCAGATTTTTTGCGATGTGGAAACATCGGGTCTAAATAGACGGTGTGAACTTGTGTATACGGCCAGTTTTGCAGTACATCTATACTGTTTCCATGCACCAGCGTAAAGCGGGCTGCCAGCTCATGACTGTGCGCGTGTAACCGCCGGATACCATCTTCTAGCAAGGCGGCAACTATGGGAGAGCGTTCTATCAGGTACACTTGACACCCCAACCCCGCCAGCACAAAAGCATCGCGGCCCAAACCCGGAGTAGCATCAATGACCACCGGTGCGGTTAGCCCTTTTAGCCCAATTGCCTTGGCGATAGGTTCTTTTTTACCACCGCCATGCGCGCGTCGGTATTCGCTGGCACCAGATAGAAAATCTACCATAACCCCTTGCTGTCTGGGTTCGGCAAAATCCATTAACTGTAAGCAGTCGTCCTCCATAACCAGCCCCAACCCAGCGGGCGCGCTGGTGACCAGCGAAAACCCCCAGCGCGCGGCCAGCTCGCTGGCTTGCGGTGATGATTCAACCACATAAAAAGGAAAATCAGGCATGTCCATACTGCTCCTTATAGCCCACCCAGCGGTTAATAATGGCTTGGGCATGAGATGGGTACTCCTGCCACAGGCGTTCTGCAATATCCTGCACCTGCGGGATAAGACGGGCGTCGCGTACCAAATCGGCAATACGAAGCTCGGCTATACCAGTTTGCCGTGTTCCCATTAGTTCACCGGGTCCACGGATTTCCAGATCGCGCTGGGCAATATAAAATCCATCGCTGGATTCTCGCAATACCGTCAGCCGTTGGGTGGCGGTTTTCGATAACGGGCTTTGATAAAGCAGCACACATTGGCTTTCTACGGCACCCCGGCCCACCCGGCCGCGAAGCTGATGTAGTTGCGCCAGCCCTAGCCGTTCAGGGTTTTCAATAATCATAATACTGGCGTTTGGCACATCGACCCCGACTTCAATAACGGTGGTGGCCACCAGTAGATCAAGTTCGCCGGCTTTAAACTGGGCCATTACCCCGGCCTTTTCCGCTGGCTTTAACCGCCCGTGGACTAACCCCACTTTTAACGTGGGCAACGCTGTGCGTAATGTGATGGCGGCATCTTCTGCCGCCTGGCACTGCAATACTTCAGATTCGTCAATCAGGGTACATACCCAGTAGGCCTGACGCCCGTGGTTTTGGCAGGCATCCAGTACCCGGCTAATAATATCTTCGCGGCGGGTATCGGGAATAACCACCGTAGTGACCGGCGTTCGCCCGGGCGGCAGCTCATCTATTACGGAGGTATCAAGGTCGGCATACGCTGTCATGGCTAATGTCCGGGGAATCGGCGTGGCGGTCATGATTAACTGGTGCGGAAAGCGCCCTTGCACTTCCCCCTTTTCACGCAATGCTAAGCGCTGATGGACCCCAAAACGATGCTGCTCGTCAACAATAACCAGGGCCAGTTGCTGGTAGGTAACATTCTCCTGGAAAATAGCATGGGTGCCGACCAACATTTGAATATGGCCACAAGCTAGTTGTTCAAGCACCTGCGTGCGGGTTTTACCTTTTAGTTTGCCGGCCAGCCAACCCACTTCAATACCTAAGGGGGCCAGCCACTCACGAAAGTTATTAGCATGCTGTTCAGCCAGCAGTTCGGTGGGCGCCATCAACGCGACCTGATACCCTGCCCCAATAGCTGACAACGCCGCTAAGGCGGCCACCAGGGTTTTACCAGAACCAACATCGCCCTGGACCAGGCGCATCATCGGGCGGCTACGCTGCATATCGTTTTGTATTTCACTGACGACGCGTTGCTGCGCTCCAGTGGGGCTGAACGGCAAGGCCTCGAGTAACTGGCTAACTAACCGGTTATCGACTGCAATGGGTATACCTGGCTGAGCATCAGACTGCTGACGCACTTTTAGCACACTGAGATGATGCGCCAACAACTCTTCCAGGATCAGCCGCTGCTGGGAAGGGTGACGACCTTCCTCCAGCAGGGTCAGCCCGGCATCAGGTGGCGGCCGGTGAACTAAATGTAGCGCTTCGGCCAATGACACCTGCTGGGCATACATTCCCTCGGGTAATAAATCTGTTAGTGCCCCCTGGTCTAGCAGCGCCAATGACTGGTCGGTCAGGTTTCGCAGGGTCAGTTGTTTGACCCCCTCGGTGGTAGGGTAAACCGGCGTGAGGGCATCTTCTTGTAAGTCGCTGTCTTCGTCGATCAGCGAAAACTCAGGATGCATCATTTCCAGGCCCCATTTGCCGGTGCGAATCTCACCGAAGCAACGCACCTGGTTACCCGGGCTTAACATCGTTCTTTGCAATGCGCCAAAATGGAAAAACCGTAACGTAATAGTGCCTGTACCGTCACTAACCTTAACTGCCAGCATGCGTTTTTTGCCATACTGAATGTCGGCGCTTTTCACTTCACCCTGAATACTCACATGGGTAAACGGCTGGCAACTGTCGATACTGTAGATACGCGTTCGGTCCTCATAACGCGAAGGCAAATGAAACAGAACATCCTGAATAGTGGCAAGACCTATTTTTGCCAGCTTCTGCGCCACCTTGGCACCAACACCTTTAAGTGTGGTGATAGGAGTTTGAGCCAGAGACTGCATGGTATTGTTGTTGTCCTAATAAAGTAACGCTGTTGCTGCGAGTGTAAACCACCCGCATAGCAATGGCGAGTAGCGTCCGCCACCAGGCACATTTCAACCTGTGACATGTCCTGAGTCGTTGCTATTTTTAACACTTTATTTACGATTTACCATACTGCTATTGTACCTTTTTACAGCACCTTTAAGGTAAACACATCTTTTTTCACCTTCGGTACTATCATGAAAAAAACCTTACTGGCCATCGCGGTTAGCCTTAGTTGTGCAGCGTGTAGCAATAGCGTGTCTTCTTCTGGAACGTCCTCCCCAGCCGACGCTACTTCGCCGTCTTCCAGTGTTTATCTGGATACGTCTGTAGATATTCAAACCAGAGTAAAAGACCTGGTAGCTCAAATGACGCTGGAAGAAAAAATCGGTCAGATGTACAACGATGCGCCGGCTATTGAGCGTCTTGGCATTCCTGCCTACGACTACTGGAATGAAGCATTGCACGGCGTGGCGCGAGCCGGTAAGGCTACCGTATTCCCACAAGCTATTGGTATGGCAGCAATGTGGGATAAAGAACTGATGCACTCTATCGCTACTGCGATTTCTGATGAAGGCCGGGCAAAACACCACTTTTATTTGAACGAAGGGTTAAGCTACCGGTACACCGGCTTGACGTTTTGGTCGCCTAATATCAATATTTTTCGCGACCCCCGTTGGGGCCGGGGCCAGGAAACTTACGGTGAGGATCCCTATCTGACCGGTGAGCTAGGTGTTGCCTTTATTACCGGCTTACAGGGAGATAACCCTGATTACCTGAAAACAGCTGCCACTGCTAAACACTTCGCGGTACACAATGGCCCGGAAATCAGCCGCCATTCCGACAACTACGTAGTATCAGATAAAGACTTGTATGAAACTTACCTGCCGGCCTTTGAAAAAGCGGTGGTAGAGGCGGATGTAGAAGCGGTGATGTGTGCCTACAACCGGGTTAATGACCTGCCCGCCTGTGGCAGCGACATGCTGCTTAAGGATATTTTACGCGGCCAGTACAAGTTCGACGGGCATGTAATGTCAGACTGTGGCGCCATTCGCGATTTTTACGACCCCGAAGCGCATGACGTAGTCGACGCGCCCGCTGCGGCAGCAGCCTGGGCGGTTACCAGTGGCACCGATCTTAACTGCGGTACGGGGCGACTAAGCACATTTGCCAATTTGAATTTTGCTGTGCAAAAAGGCCTGATAGACGAGCGCCTGATTGACCAGGCTGTAGAACGCTTATTTATGACCCGTTTTAAACTGGGTATGTTTGATGATGCCAGCAAAGTGGAATATGCCGGTATATCAATGGACGTGGTTGGCTCATCTGAGCACCAGGCCCTGACTGAAAAAGCCTCGGCTGCATCAATGGTACTGCTGAAGAACAACGGGGTATTACCGCTTGATAAAAACCTGAAGGTAGCGGTGATTGGCCCTAATGCAAATAATGAAGACGTCCTGTTGGGGAATTATAACGGCCTGCCGATAAACCCGGTGACGCCTCTTGAAGGCCTGCAACAGTATCTGGGTAAAGAGCAGGTAACTTACGCCGCAGGCAGTGCGGTTATTGACGATATTTACGGCCATGCAGAAATTCTTGATAGCCGGGTGTTATTTCATGAAGCAGACAATGGCAAGCTGCAGAGCGGCCTGCAAGGCAAGTACTACAAACTAGCCAGTAGCCCGATTACCGACTTTACCCAATTGTCTTTTCCCACCGAGCTGAGCGGCGACCCGGTACTTACCCGTGTCGATAATGCCATGGACTTTTACTTCGACCGTTCGCCGGTTGATGACACCGTTTTAGGTAATTTTGGTGTAGTCTGGGAAGGTGTTATCAAACCTGAGCGCAGCGGGCAATACCAGTTCGACAGTCAGGCACAGATCAGTATCGATGGTAGTGCGGTTACCGCACCGGTCACCCTCAAAGCAGGCCAGGCCTATCCGATTAAAATCACCATGCATTTTGCTGATGACAAAATCAGTAATACCTCCGCCATTATGCGGCAGCAATTTACCGTGCGTTGGGTAAATACCAGTGAAGATTTGCAGGCCCGCGCGCTAGCCAACGCCAAAGAGGCCGATGTTGTCGTGGTCATGGCCGGTATCACCCCGCGGATCGAAGGCGAGGAAATGCCTGTTAAGCTTGACGGTTTTAACTATGGCGACAGAACCGACATCGATTTGCCGGATGAACAAAAGGCTTTGCTGAAAGCGTTGAAGAAAGCTGGTAAGCCAATGGTATTGGTAAACTTTTCCGGTAGTGCAATGGCGCTAAACTGGTCGAACGATAATGTGGATGCCATTGTGCAGGCATTTTACCCTGGTGAGGCAACCGGTACGGCGTTAACCAAGCTACTGTACGGCGACATTAATCCGTCCGGCCGACTTCCTGTTACCTTTTACCGTAACTTAGATGGTTTTGCCGATTTTGATGATTACGCCATGCAAAACCGCACCTATCGCTACTTTACCGGTGAGGTACTTTATCCGTTTGGCTATGGTCTGGACTATAGCAATGTTACCTACACAGACTTACAGTTACCGAAAACTCTGAACGTGGGCGAGGATTTGTCTTTCTCTGTGACCCTGAATAACAACAGTGAGCACACCGCAGGACAGGTAACACAAGTTTATTTGCATATGCCTGATGCACCGGTTCGCGTTCCGCAAACTGAGCTCAAAGGGTTTAGTCATGATGAGGTAAAAGCCGGTAGCAGCACCACCCTTAACATGACAATAGCCGCCGATACCTTAGTGTATATTGATGATAACGGGGCTAAACAACCGTATACCGGCACCCTGGAAGTATCAGTGGGCGACGGGCAGCCTCAGTACGCCAATGCCGATAAGGTACAAAAGGCCAATATCACTATTCGTCGCTAACCAGGCGTTTCGCGCCCTACCGTGCCGCGAATAACCAGCGGACTGAAAACCACAAAGGCCAGCATAATGCTGGCCTTTGTAATATACGAATTAGTGCGCAATAACGTTAGCTCATTCGGGCAGTTCCATAATGCCATCAATTTCAATTTGCGCGTCCTTCGGTAATGCCTTCACGCCAATCGCCGCGCGGGCCGGATACGGTTTATTAAAGTAACTGCTCATGATGTCATTAACCATCGAAAAGTAAGATAAATCTATAAGGTAGATATTTACTTTTGCCAGGTCGTTGATAGTCCCCCCAGCAGCTTCACATACCGCTTTGACATTTTCAAACACCTGACGGGCTTGTGCTTCAAAGTCATCAGACACCATTTCCATGGTCTCTGGTACCAGGGGAATCTGACCTGACAAATAGACTGTAGTACCGGCTTTTACCGCCTGGCTATAGGTGCCAATTGCCTGAGGCGCCTTATCGGTCTGAATAATTGCTTTTGACATGAGAGAATCCTGTATAAATTGAGAAATTAATGCCTTGACTGACTGTGTCTTGAGACTTTTTGAACTTCAGGCATAGTACGAATTTTACGCATTATTCTTGCTAAGTGAATACGATTATGGGTAGTCAGTTCAATATCAATAAAATAGATATTGCTTTCTTTTTCCTCGGTCTGCAATCCAACAATGTTGGAGTCGCAACCTGATATCATATTCGTTAATGTCGCCAGTGTTCCTTGATGGTTATACAGCTCAATGCGCAACGAGGCTTTAAACTCACCCTGAGGTTTATCGTCCCACTGCATTGGCAGTACGCGTTGAGGTTCTTCTTTGGTTAGCTTACGAATATTGTTACAACCAGTTTGGTGGATAGTCATCCCCCGGCCGGGGCTCAGTACCGCTACAATTTCGTCATCAGGAATCGGATGACAACACCGCGCGTAATGAACCAATAAGCCTTCTGTGCCGCGAATGGCAACATTTCCTTTGCGCTCGGGCAACTCCTCGCTTTCGCCCAGTAAGCGGCGCGCTACAATAGCGCTTAGTTCATTACCCAGGCCAATATCTACCAGCAAATCGTCAAAGCTTTTGTGTTTGGTTTCCGCGACCACGCGCTCGATATCGCTTTTTGCAATATCGTCGAGCTTGGCATTACCCAGCGCATGGCGCAACAACCGGTTGCCCATATTCACCGCTTCTTGCGAGTGCTGTTTACGCAGATACTGGCGAATTCGTGTACGGGCGCGGGCGCTAACCACAAAGTTTAGCCAATTGGCATTGGGCTTAGCTTTGGGCGAGGTTATTATTTCCACCGTTTGGCCGTTTTCTAAAGGCTTACTTAAACTGTAGTTACGCCTTTCTACTCTCACACCTACACAGGTGTTACCAATATCTGAATGCACCGCATAGGCAAAATCTACCGCGGTGGCGCCCATAGGCAGCTCAATAATACGACCATCCGGGGTAAACACGTAAATTTCGTCTGGAAACAAATCGGTTTTTACCGATTCGATAAATTCAAACGAAGAGCTGGCGCTTTGTTGCAGTTCCAGCAGGGTTTGCATCCACTTACGGGCGCGCAGCTGTGCGGTGGTATCACTATCGCCAGGGGCTTTATACAACCAGTGCGCGGCCACCCCTTTATCGGCCATTTGATCCATAGCATGGGTTCTGATTTGCACTTCTACCGGAATCCCGTGTGGGCCAATTAGCGACGTATGCAAAGACTGATAGCCGTTAGTACGCGGGATGGCGATATAATCTTTAAAACGGGTTTCGATGGGCTTGTACAAGCTATGCATGGCGCCCAGTGAGCGGTAGCAGTTATCGACTGTTTTTACCACAATCCGAAATGCATAAATGTCCATAACTTCATTGAACATCAGCTCTTTATTGCGCATTTTGCGGTAAATAGAGTACAGGTGTTTTTCCCGGCCAATTACAGTGGCCGCAATACCATACTCGTCTAAACGGGTGTCCAGTTCCTGCCGAATGTTTTCGATAATTTCTTTACGATTGCCCCGGGCCTGTTTCACTGCCGACTTTAATGCCCGATGTCGCATAGGATACATTGCCAGAAAACCTAAATCTTCCAGCTCGTTTTTGACATCGTGAATACCTAGCCGATGGGCAATAGGCGCATAAATTTCTAGGGTTTCGCGCGCAATCCGGCGGCGCTTATCCGGGCGAAGGGCGCCCAACGTGCGCATGTTGTGGGTACGGTCGGCCAGCTTAATCAGAATAACTCTGATATCCTGCACCATTGCCATCATCATTTTACGGAAGTTTTCAGCCTGAGCTTCCTGCTTATTACTAAATGCCAGCTTATCCAGTTTGCTCACGCCTTCTACCAACTCCGCCACAGTATTACCGAAGGCGCCCGCCAGATCTTCCTGGCTAAAGTGCGTATCTTCAATAACATCGTGCAGCAACGCTGCCATCAAGGTTTCGTGATCCAAGTGCATGTCAGCCAAGATCCCCGCCACCGCGACCGGGTGGGTAATATAGGGATCGCCGCTTGAGCGCATCTGACCATCATGGGCCTCATGGGCAAGCACAAAGGCATCTTGTACCAGCTGTACCCGATCCGGCGACAAATAGTCAGAAATTTTCTGTTTTAAACCCTCGAACAAATACACGGTTTTATGCTGGTTTCCAGTAGTAAAAAGATGAGTTTACAGAATACGGGGAATTGGCCTTGTTGCCAATGGCAAAACGCCAGTGAACCCAAACAGGCCACTGGCGCTTTTAAAAACAGACTATCCGGGATGCTTACTGATCAGACAGAATATTCGCTACAGAAGAGAAATCTGTACGTTCCTGTTGTTCCTGATCGCGCATTTCGTCCTGCTCCAGAGTGGCAGGGGTAACCAGGCCTTCTTCGATTTCCCGAAGGGCAGTTACCGTCGGTTTGTCGTTAGCCACATCAACCATGGCGTCTTTGCCTTCGGTTGCCAGCTGGCGAGCACGACGGGCTGCAATCAGCACCAGGTCAAAGCGATTACCAACCTTATCTACAGCATCTTCTACGGTTACGCGAGCCATGTATATCTCCGACAATCAATTTAGCAAGTATTAAAAAACGGCCGCGAAGTATACCCCACAACCCGTTTGCGTCATAGTATTTTGTGCGATTTTACACCATTTATTCGGCGGCGTCAGTGCTTTGATCGCCCAATAGATCCCGCAGCAGATCCGGATAGCGCATTTTCTGTTTAACTGTACGCTGGCGCTGGCCGCGTACAATCGCTTCCAGATCGGCCAGGGCAGTAGCAAAATCATCGTTGACCAATACAAAATCAAACTCTGCGTAATGCGCCATCTCTGAGACTGCCTCTAGCATGCGGGCGGCAATTACTTCTTCGCTATCCTGACCACGTTTGTTCAGCCGCTCTTTGAGCACTTGTGTAGACGGCGGTAAAATAAATATGCCCTGGGCGTCAGGTAACAGCTTTTTGACCTGGCGGGCGCCCTGCCAGTCGATGTCTAAAAAAACATCTATTCCCAGGTGTAAGGTTTGCTCAATAGTTACCCGCGAGGTGCCATAATAATTCCCAAATACCTCGGCCCATTCAAAAAACACCCCTTGTTCGATGAGTTTTTCAAATTGGTCCCGGCTGACAAAGTGATAATGTACGCCGTCTTCTTCACCCGGTCTGGGCGCCCGGGTAGTATGTGACACCGATACCTGCATAGGGTAATGGTCGGCGCTTTGGTGTTTTTCCAGCAGGGCTTTGATCAGACTGGACTTGCCGGCACCAGAGGGCGCGGCCAGAATAAACAGATTTCCTAATTGAGCTGCCATAATCGTTGTTTTTTAACTATCTGGGTGGTGGTCATTTTAACCTGCAATGGTAGCATAAACAGATTCATGCCGTAATCTTTACCTGTGGACAGGCGGATCGCTTGTCGGCGTATCAGTGTATTTAGTTAAGTAAGGTGCTTATGTCCCAAACTCTATTACCATTTGTTGAAGTTAATACCGGAGAAAACCCACAGGCCTGCGTTATTTGGATGCATGGACTGGGCGATTCTGGCCATGGTTTTGCGCCTATTGTGCCGGAGCTTAAATTACCCGCCAGCCTACCGGTGAAATTTTTGTTCCCTCATGCACCCACCCGGGCCGTAACCATCAATAACAATATGCAAATGCCAGCCTGGTACGATATTAAGTCGCTGGATTTTAATAGCCGTGCCGACTTAACCGGTGTAGAGGAAAGCGCAGACAGTATTAAAGCCTTATTTAACGCTCAGCTTGAAGCTGGTTTCAAACCGGAAACAATCATTCTGGCTGGATTTTCTCAAGGCGGCGTTATTGCGTATCATTTAGGCCTGCGATTATCCCAGCGTATTGGCGGTATCATGGCGCTGTCCACCTATATGTGTGAGCCGGATTCACTAGCCCAACAGGCCAGCGACGCGAACCGCTCAGTGCCCCTGTTTGTGGCCCATGGTGATCAGGATCCCGTAGTACCTCCTATGCTTGGCCAAATGGCGGTGGACACCCTTAAGCAGAATGGTTACCAACCTGAATTCCATCGCTACACCATGCAGCACAGTGTGTGTCTGCAAGAACTCGAAGATATTAGTGCCTGGCTGCAACAGCGGCTAAGCTAAACTATAGTCACCCCGGGGCTTAGCACCATGCCTGGTAGCGGGCCCGTTGATTTATTAACCACAGGATTAGAATAAGTATGTCTGCTGAAAATCGTACTATCCGCATTGCCACCCGTAAAAGTGCATTGGCCATGTGGCAGGCAGAGTATGTGCAGTCACAGCTGTTACGTCATCATCCCCACCTTACGGTGGAGCTTCTTCCCATGAGCACCCAGGGCGATAAAATTCTGGATACGCCGCTGGCTAAAATTGGTGGCAAGGGCTTGTTCATCAAAGAGCTGGAAATAGCCATGCTCGAAGGGCGCGCCGATATTGCCGTGCATTCAATGAAAGATATTCCGGTAGAGTTTCCTCATGCCTTCGGCCTGCACGCAATCTGCCCGCGGGAAAACCCGTTTGATGCTTTTGTGTCTAATAGCGTAACTCAGCTGGATGATTTGCCCCATGGAGCTGTGGTCGGCACCTCCAGCCTGCGCCGGCAAAGCCAAATTCGTAAGTACCGCCCGGATTTAACCATTCGTGATTTACGCGGTAACGTAAATACCCGTTTAGCCAAACTGGATAACGGTGATTATGACGCCATTATTTTGGCTGCTGCCGGACTTATCCGTCTCGGAATGCCACAGCGTATAGTGCAACAATTACCGGCAGATATTTCATTGCCCGCCGTCGGCCAGGGTGCAGTTGGTATCGAGTGTCGTAATGATGATGATGAACTTATCGCTCTGTTGCAGGCACTGAACGACCCGCAAACGCATTTACGGGTAAGTGCAGAACGGGCCATGAATGCGCGCCTGGAAGGCGGTTGCCAGGTGCCTATTGGTAGTTTCGCCACACTGGATGGTGACACCCTGACCATTACCGGTATGGTCGGCAAACCAGATGGCACCAAACTTATTTATGCTTCTGCTACCGGTAAAGCGCATCGGGCAGAGGGTTTGGGTATTGAAGTGGCCGAGGCTTTATTAGCTCAGGGGGCTAAAGAAATCTTGCAGGCATTATACGAATAGCTATGTACCTACTCACCCGGCCAGCTCCTGCTCTGGCCCGTAGCGAGCAGGCGTTTGCCGCCCACCAGTTGAACGTAAGTGTACTGGGGTTAGTCGATATAACGTATCACCGCGCCCCGGTAGACGCACTACACCAGCAATTAACGGCGGGCCAGGTAGATATATTAGTAGTCACCAGCCAATATGCGGTAAAAGCTTGTACACCGGCAATCCGGCTGCTGCCCTGGAAGGTGACGGTACTGGCGGTAGGGCAAGGTACCGGGCGCGCTTTACAACAGCTCGGTCTCAACGCGATAGTGCCGGCTCAGGCTACATCTGAAGGGCTATTGGCATTAACCCAGTTAAAAGATGCAAAAAATAAGCAAATCGTTATTATAAAAGGAGTTGCTGGTCGAACCACTTTGGCTGATGCGTTGAACCGGGCGGGTGCTCATGTCACCTCCCTGGCGGTGTATGAGCGCACTATTCCCAACGTTTACCAGCAAACAAACTATTGGCAATGGTCTGACGTAAAAGGCATTATCGCCACTAGTGAAGAAATGGCCAGGCAATTGTTTGCCCGTTTGAATAATAGCAAGCTAACCGAGCAGCGCTGGCTTACTGTTAGCGCTCGGGTGGCAGATGTGATTCGCGCTTTTGGAGTCACAGATGTTGAGGTTGCCACCGGTGCCAGTGACGATGAACTGGCGCAGTGGATAAAGGATAATTGGGAGTAAACATGGCGGATAACAAACATCAGACTCAGGGCAATAGTACCCCGGGCAATAAATCGGGCACACCTGCGCCAGAAACCAAGCCTGCAACAGCATCAACACCTGTGCCGGATGACAAGCCGACGGCGAAAACAAAGCCGACAGCCACACCGCCCACGGGGGGCCGCAGTGGTGCAGCAAAAAGCACACGCCGAAACCCGAGATCGTCCACCAAAGGGTTGTGGCTGGTCGTTATTATTATTTTCCTGCTGGTATTGGCGCTTGCCGGCGCCGGTTATTGGTATTGGCAACAGCAAGGTGCTCAGCGCGCCCAGATAAACGCCCAGCTAAATGAACATCAGCAAGCCCAGTTAGATCGGCTGAAGACGGTAGAACAGCAAAATCGGGAACTGCAACAACAGCTCGCCCAATTAGATGAAAGCCGCCAGCAATTAACGAGCGTGGTTGAACAGCTGTCTAGTAAGACACAGCAAATTCAACGTCAAAGCCAGCAAGCCCTGGCCGAGCTCGATAATATAGAAGGTAAGCGTCCTTCAGATTGGCTATTAGCAGAAGCAGATTACCTGGTGCGTATGGCGGGCCGTAAAGTATGGCTTGAAAAAGACATTCGCACCGCCACTATGCTGCTGCAAAACGCCGATACCCGGTTAAGTGAACTGGCTGACCCGTCGGTCATCCCGGTGCGCGAATTGCTGGCAAAAGATATCCAAACCTTGCGTCAGATTAACCCGGTATCGCGTACCTCCGTGGCATTAGCTGTTTCTGGCATGCTGGCGCAGGTAGACAATTTACCCCTGGATACTTTTGAGCAACCGGGTGGCGAGCAAAGTTCTGAGTTATCCGATTCTATTGATGACTGGCAGCAAAATTTAAAACAGGTTTGGCGCAATATTGTAGATGACTTTATTTCGGTCAGCCGCACTGATACGCCAATTGAACCAGTAATGAGTCAGCAACAGCAGTGGCTGAACCGTGAACAGCTGAAATTACAACTTATGCAAGCGCAGTCAGCCGCGGTAGGCGCCCAGCAAACCTTGTATGAGCAGTCGCTGCAGAACGCCCTTAAGCAGCTTATTAATAATTACGATATTGAAGATGCCGCAGTAAAAGGGTTTGTAGATAGCGTTCAAAACCTGCTGGAGACCGATGTAAGCCAGCAGTTACCCGAGTCTTTGCAAAGCACTCAGCCGTTACAGCGTTTGCTTGAACAGCGGGTACAGGGCGCGTTTGGTCAGGGAGACCGCGCATCATGAGACGCCTGATTGTAGCAATTGTACTAATTATAGCGTTACTGGCGGCCTTGCTGGTGGCCCCCCAAGTGGTGGGCGATAAAGGCTATGTGCTTATTAGCATGGGCTCGATGCTGATTGAAATGACCGTAGTAAGCCTGGTGATTTCGCTACTTCTGGCTGCCTTGGTACTGTGGGTAGCGATACGGTTAATAAGCCGCCTTAAAGGCTGGCTTACCGGTTCTCGCCAATGGTTTGGCAGCCTGAGCCGGCGTAAACGTCAGCGTAATTTCTATCGGGCCATCCAGGCCTATGCCCAGGGCGACCTAGCCCTGGCTAACAAAGCATTTAGCCATACCCTGGATGGAGATTTTGACGGCGTAAACCTGTTATTGGCGGCGCAGGTTGCCCATGACTTGGGCGAACAAAAGCGCGCCGGTGAATTGTTGGAACATGCCAGTGATTATCCCCACTGTGTTAGGGCTGCCCGAATCCAACAAGCGCGTGTGTTACTGGCAAACCACCAGCCTGAAGCCGCTTTGGCTACGCTTGAACGGCTGGAAGACAAAGACGCTAACCATAAACAGGTGGTGCAATTGAAAGCCGATTGTATGGCCCGGGCTGGACAATGGCAGCAAATTCAAACCCAGCTACCACAGTGGCGCAAAACGCTTAAAGCTGATGCTATCCCACTGGCGCAACGTGCCGCCAAAGGTAAATTTGCTGAAATTGCCAGTAAACAGGGCGCCAATGCATTAAAACAATATTGGCAGGAGCTGCCGCGCAATAAGCGGAACGACAAAGCATTTCAGGCGGCTTATGTGGAACAGCTACTTGAACAAGGTATGCATCATGATGCGCAGGATTGTTTAGTTCAGTGGCAAAGTAATGGCCCGGATACTACCTTAATGCCGTTCTTCAAGGACCTGCGTATGCCGAACCCGGCGGCGTCAATTAAGCTGCTTGAAAGCTGGATAAAACAGGATAGCAACAACCGTCAGTATTACTCTTTGCTCGGCCATGTAGCATTTAACGCAGGTGATTTAAGCCTTGCGGAGCGAGCGCTACTAAAAGCCATTAAGCTGAAGGAAGACCGGCAAGACTTACTTATGCTGGCGCAAATTAGCGAGCGCCAAAACGATGATGGAAAAGCCTTGGCATTTTACAAACAGGGAATGACCCAGGCTTAAAATCAAAATACCCCTACCCTTGCTACCAAAAAGCCGCGTATTTAACGCGGCTTTTTTTAGTCTAGCAAAGTGCCAGGTGCTTGGTTTACATAATTAAATTGACCGCCACGGCAATAACATAGGCAAGTAACCCATAGGCCACATACAGCCCCCAGGCCAGCTTATTACTGCCGGTTTCCCCTTTAAGCATGGCCACCGTGGCTACACACTGAAGGGCAACGACATAGAACAGCACTAAGCCCAGTCCCGCGCTAAGGGTCAGGCCGTCAGCCTGAATTTTTTCTGAAAGCCCGGCTACGTTGTCATCCGCATCGTCCATACCAAACAGGGTTCCCAGCGCACCTACAAATACTTCACGGGCTAAGAATGACATTAAAATAGCAATACCATAGCGCCAGTCGAGTCCCATAGGAGTAAAAACCGGCTCAATAAACTGGCCTATCTGGCCCAGCCATGAGGTTTGCAAATTGCTGTTAAGGGGGAAATAGCCCAGCACCCAGATACCTACCGAAACCATAAAGATAATGGGCGCGGCGCGGCGGATAAACGCTGTCCCACTGCCGAGCACCCGGTGCATCAGTGGTTTCCAATGTGGCATCCGATAGGTGGGTAACTCCAGAATAAATGGCATGTCAGAGTCTTCCAGATCCCGCGGCATAGCTTTGTTCAACACCTGGCTAACAATCAGCGCGGTTATAATTCCGAAAAAGTATAGGCCGAAAAACGCGGCGCCCTGCAAGTCGAAAATACCTAAGAAAGTACCGTCACGTGGCACCAACACAGCCACCAGCAATGCATAAACGGGTAAGCGTGCAGAACACGACATTAATGGAATCGTCATCATCGTAATCAGACGTTTATGCGGCGACTCAATTGTGCGGGCTGCCATAATCGCGGGTATCGCACAGGCATGTCCCGATAAATAGGGAATAAAACTACGCCCGGATAATCCAAAGAAACTTAGCGGCCGATGGCACATCAGTGCCGCCCGGGCCAGGTAGCCACTGTCTTCCAGCAACCCGATAATCAGGGTCAATACCATAATTTGCGGTACAAACACTAAAAACGAGCCCAATCCGCCAAAGATGGCGTCGTTCATGAAGTCAGCAAAAATCCCCACCGGGGTAACTGCACTGACTTTTTCCGCCACATCCGCAATTAAAAACTCCACCCCATCCATTAATGGGGTAGCCAGGGTGAAAATACTTTGGAACAAAACAAACATCGCCGCCAGAAAGGCGATACTGCCGGTCCAGCTATTTAATAAAAAACGGTCAACGCTATTTTGGTTTTTCAGTACGACATCCAACTGCATGCCGAATTGGTTTGCCAGCTGGTGGCTACGTTTGGCTGCCAGTTCACCTTCTTGTAGTGAACGTGTGGGCAGAATTGACTGCGGATCAGCCGCGTAGCCCAACATGGCTTGTTTAAACTCGTGAAGGTTTTCCAGGGTGCGGGCCGACAATGCCACCACCGGGCTGCCCAATTCGGCGGACAAGGCATCGGTATCAATACTTTCGCCTACCCGGTGGACCTCATCAATAAAATTAAGGGCAAACAGCACCGATTTATTGCGTTCACGAGCCAGCTTTTGAACCTGTAAACCCAACACCAGGCTACGCTCAAGGCGGGTGGCATCCAGCACACATAGCACCAGCGCAGTATCGTCCCGGTCTATGGCACCTTTAATTTCCTGTACTGCAATCTCTTCATCCCGGGACAAGCCCCTTAATGTATAGGTGCCCGGTAAATCGACAATTTCATAGTCCTGGCATTGGCCGCGTTTAACTTCAACCGTTACCCCAGGGTAATTGGCGACCTTTTGTCTTAGTCCGGTTAACTGATTAAACAGTAAGCTCTTACCGGAGTTGGGTTTCCCCACCATTAAAATGCGTTGCATGAAGAAATAAGTTCCTGCGTGTCGGTGTATTGGGTAAGTGTTATGCGTGAGGGGCGACTTCGATCTTACTTGCCAGATCCTGCTCTATCGCGAAAATACTGCCGCCAAGTTGCAGCACCACCGGCCCACCGAGCGGTCCTTTGCGGACACACTGCACATCACGACCCTCTTCCACGCCCATCTCGCTAAGGCGTTCTATAACATTGGCGTAGAGATCGTTGTGGATCTTGGTGATCACTGCCAGCTTTTTGCTTGGTAAATCCCACAGAGTCATAATACTTCTCTTGATGCGTTGGTTTTATGGTTATCCGTCAGGCTTTATACCCCAGCCCAAAAGCTGCCGCCAGAGAAATTAACTATAAAACTAACTGAAATAACAATCATTCCTATTCAGACTACCAGAATCTCGGCTTTATCACTAGCCCGGCCGGGTGGTTGCCGCTATTTTAATCTTATTATTAATATGTTTTAGCCTGTTACAGGGGTTGATGTTAACGCCGGTTTGTTCTTATACTGAAAGCCAACTTCTTGTCGGAGTGCTCCATAATTATTTGCTACGGCCTTTAATTATGAGCTGAGACCGCAATTGCGGGATCCGTTGAACCTGATCAGGCTAATACCTGCGAAGGGAACAAGACCAGTTTACGCCAGCCATCGTCGTATTGTTTATTCGACTACTTTTCGCGCTATGGTGTAAACGTCTTTTTCAACTACTCCTGACAAGCATTTTTTTAACCCTGAATGTAGGAATAAAATGCTATGTCACACCGTCGTCAACAACGCCAGCAGGCGCAAGACTTTATTCGCCAACTCGCCGGCGAAGCCTATCCGAACGCCACCCGTCAATACCATACCGGCTCCCGCGCTGATATCCAGGTGCCCATGCGCCATATTCAGCTAAGCGACACCCGTATCAGTGATACCGAAAGCGAGCCGAACTGTGCAGTGCCGGTTTACGACACATCAGGCCCGTATGGCGATCCTCAGCAGCACATAGATGTAAATCAAGGTTTGGCCGCGATGCGCCACGGCTGGATAGCCGAGCGTGATGATACCCATACTATGGCCGGCGTAAGTTCCACCTACGCCCAGGCTCGCGAACGGGATATCAGCCTGGATGAACTGCGTTTTTCCCGCCGCCGGGCCCCGCTTGTAGCCCAACAAGGCAAATGCGTAACCCAGCTACATTACGCTCGCCAGGGAATAATTACCCCGGAAATGGAATATATTGCTATTCGGGAAAATATGGGCCGGGCCAGCGTTACCGACCCCATGCTGACCCAACAGCACCCCGGCGAAAGTTTTGGGGCGCATTTGCCGCCACAAATAACGCCGGAATTCGTGCGCCAGGAGGTAGCTGCCGGCCGTGCGATTATCCCCGCCAACATCAACCACCCTGAATCAGAACCGATGATTATCGGCCGCCATTTTTTAGTAAAAGTGAACGCCAATATTGGCAACTCAGCGGTAACCTCCTCGATTGAAGAGGAGGTCGAAAAGCTGGTGTGGTCCACCCGCTGGGGCGCCGACACGATTATGGATCTGTCTACTGGCCGCAATATCCATGAAACCCGTGAATGGCTGCTTCGTAACAGCCCGGTCCCGCTGGGGACAGTCCCCATTTATCAGGCCCTGGAAAAAGTGGGCGGGGTAGCCGAAGCGCTCACCTGGGAAGTGTTCAAAGACACCCTCATAGAGCAGGCCGAACAGGGCGTAGACTACTTTACGATTCACGCCGGGGTGCGCCTAGCCTTTGTGCCAATGACCGCCAAGCGGGTGACCGGGATTGTGTCGCGGGGGGGAGCGATTATGGCCAAATGGTGCTTAAGCCATCATGTAGAGAGCTTCTTGTATACGCATTTTGCGGAAATTTGTGAACTTTGCGCCCGCTATGATGTGTCGCTTTCGTTAGGCGACGGCCTGCGGCCCGGCTCCGTGGCCGATGCCAACGACGAAGCTCAGTTTGCTGAGTTGCGTACCCTGGGTGAGCTCACCAAAATCGCCTGGGAACACGATGTGCAGGTAATGATTGAAGGCCCTGGCCACGTGCCAATGCACTTAATCAAACAAAATATGGAAGAGCAGCTCAAGCACTGCCACGAAGCGCCCTTTTATACATTGGGGCCGCTTACCACAGATATAGCGCCCGGTTACGACCATATTACCTCCGGCATCGGCGCGGCAATGATTGGGTGGTATGGCTGCGCCATGTTGTGCTACGTCACCCCTAAAGAGCATTTGGGCTTGCCGAATAAAGAAGATGTTAAACAAGGCCTGATTACCTACAAAATTGCAGCGCACGCGGCTGATTTGGCCAAAGGCCACCCTGGCGCGCAAATTCGCGACAATGCTATGTCTAAAGCACGTTTCGAATTTCGCTGGGAGGATCAGTTCAACCTTGCTCTGGACCCACATACCGCCCGCGCCTACCACGATGAAACGTTGCCCCAGGCGTCCAATAAAGTGGCACACTTTTGCTCAATGTGCGGACCTAAGTTTTGTTCCATGAAAATATCCCAGGAAGTGCGCGATAGTGCTGCCCAGCAGGCGCAACAAGGGATGGAGCAAATGGCGGATACGTTCAATAAAACCGGAGCCCGATTGTACGTGGATGCCAGTGAGGTAAAAGCGTGACTGCCCACCCCGCCGTTATAGGGTGTATTGGTGGGATAGATACCAGCGGGGGCGCGGGCCTGGCCCGCGATGCTATTACTGTGGCCGGCTTACACGGGCAGTGCTGGCAGGTGCCTACATTGGTTTCGCAACAATCCCACCAGCACCACCATGCTACATATGCACTGGACTGCCAGGTCTTTGCGCAGGCGCTGAGTATACTGGTGGATGCGCTACCTGCGGCCATTAAGCTGGGCGCTATCGCCAACGATGCCCAGGCGCAGTGTATTCTTGATCAATTAACCGCAATACCGGCCACAGTACCGGTAATCTGGGACCCGGTGCAGATTAGCTCGGCGCATGGCAGGTTAGGCCAATTAAGCCAGTCGCTTATTAATACTTTATTAACCCGCTGTACGTTAGTTACCCCCAACCTACCGGAGCTGGGCCTGCTTAGCGGCCAGTCCGATAGCACGCTGGCGCTTAGCTGGCTGCGTGCTAACGGGCCACAATACCTATTGGTAAAAGGAGGCCATGCCCAGCATGCCCAGGCCACCGATATATTGTATAGCCCGGCACACACCTGGCACTTTGCCGGGCCACGGGTGCCGGATATTGATATGCGGGGCAGTGGATGTATTACGGCAACAGCCATCGCCTGCTTTATGGCAAAGGGGTATAACTGTGAAGATGCGGTCTGCCTGGCTAAAGCCGTACTCTCGGAGAGTTATCATACGGCCCGGCCCGTTGCAGCAACACAGGCGCTGGCCCCGGCCCCCCACTGGCCAGAAAACGCCGATTATTTTCCCGTAACCCAGCGCAACACCGCACTCGCCTCCTCTGCTACTGGCTTTGGTCCCTTAGACCAGCCGTACTTTGGTTTGTACCCGGTGGTAGATTCTATCGACTGGTTGCAACGTGTATTAGCAGTGGGCGTGAGTATTGCCCAGTTACGCATTAAGGCCACCAATCCTGACATACTTCACCAGCAGGTTCATCAGGCAGTGGCTCTGGGCCGGCAATACCAATCTCAGGTGTTCATTAATGACCACTGGCAGCTGGCTATAGAGGCTGGTGCCTATGGCGTGCATTTAGGCCAGGATGATTTAACAACCGCAGATTTAGCCGCTATCGCCAATGCCGGTTTACGCTTAGGCGTATCCACTCACGGCTATGCTGAACTGTGCAGAGTACTTCCGTTAACGCCTTCGTATATCGCCCTGGGCCATGTTTACCCTACCACCACCAAACGCATGCCATCGCAACCCCAAGGCCCGGCCAGGTTGGCGGCTTACCAGGCCCTATGTGGCAGTATACCTACGGTGGCTATCGGGGGCATTGGGCTGGCACAAATTCCCAGCGTACGCGCCGCCGGTGTGCATAATGTAGCGGTGGTCAGTGCCATAACCCGGGCGGCAAATCCACCCGCGGCGATAGCTCAGTTGCAGGAGGCCCTGGCAAATGTCCAACGTGCCTGATGCACCTCAGCAGTGGTACTCCCGCTACAGCCGTCATTTTCTGCTGGAAAACTTTGACGAAACCCATCAGCAACGTTTGCAGCAGAGCCACTTGACCGTGATTGGTATGGGTGGTTTAGGCACTACCGCTGCACAGCACCTTGCTGCCAGCGGCGCCGGTACACTCAGTCTTGTGGATGCTGATACCGTATGTATCAGTAACCTGCCCCGCCAGTTGTTATACAGCGAAGCGGATATCGGCCGCCCCAAGGTGTTTGCCGCGCGCGAACATCTGCAGGCCAATAATCCAGGCTGTATTATTGAGACCCATGTTGGCCAGGCCTCTTCTTGCGAGCTGCCGGGTCTATGCGGCCCGACCGACGCCATTTTAGATTGTACCGATAACATTCAAACCCGTTTGGCCCTTAGTCGGTATGCCCGCAGCGCCGGGCTACCTCTGTTCAGTGCCGCGGCGGCGGGCTATAGCGCACAGGTAATTGCATTTAACCCCGCGCCAGGACATTGCTGTTATGGCTGCTTATATGGTTTGAATGCTATTGCTCCCCAGCACTGCCTTAGCCACGGCGTACTAGGACCGGTGGTAGCGAGCGCTGCGCTGTTTCAGGCCTTGCAGGTACTCTATTTTGTTACCCGCCTTGCGCCTGTGAGTTGGGGTAGCCTGTATCGCTTTGACGCGCGCACCCTGCAGTGGCTGAATCATCAGCTGCCGGTTAATTTACATTGCGAGGTATGTCAGTCATGACCATGACCATTTATGTTAATCAACAACCCTTGCCCTGCCCGATGAATACCTTGCTGGCAGACGTACCCGCGTTGTTGCAGCTGCCCGCGCAACATCTGGCTTTTGCGGTCAATCATACTATTGTACATCGTCAGCAATGGGCTGATTTTGCACTCAACCACGGCGATCAGCTCGATGCCTTCACACTGGTCGCAGGAGGGTAACCCCATGCTATGTATAGCAGAACAAACCTTTACCTCGAGATTATTCACCGGTACCGGAAAATTCTCTAGCCCCGCGGTTATGCAACAAACGATTGAGGCCAGCGGCAGCGAATTAGTGACCCTGGCAATGAAACGCATAAACCTTCACCAACACAGGGACCCCACGGTTGATCACCTGCAACAACTCGATATTCGGTTACTGCCCAATACAGCGGGGGCCAAGGATGCCGCCGATGCTGTGTACGCTGCACAATTAGGCCGCGAATTATTGGGTACCCATTGGGTAAAACTTGAGGTGCACCCGGACCAGCGTTATTTGCTGCCCGATCCGATAGAAACGTTAAAAGCCGCAGAGCAACTGGTGGCCCTCGGCTTTGTAGTATTGCCTTATTGCAGCGCCGATCCGGTATTGTGTAAGCGGTTAGAAGAAGTCGGCTGCGCCGCTGTAATGCCCTTAGCGGCCCCCATTGGCTCAAATCGCGGGCTGTTAACCCGGGAATTTTTACAGATCATTGCTGAGCAGGCAACAGTGCCGGTGGTCGTGGACGCCGGTATCGGCAAACCAAGTGAGGCAATGGCGGTGATGGAGATGGGCATTGATGCTGTGCTGGTGAACTCAGCCATTGCCAGTGCCCGCCAACCAGTAACCATGGCGCGCGCATTTGCTCAGGCTGTGGCCACCGGCAGAATGGCATTTGAAAGCGGCCTTGGCCCGGTCCACCGCCACGCGCTGCCATCCAGCCCCGACGCTGACTTTCTGGAGCATTTATGACACCGGTAGCTGATGCTTTACAACGCATGGACTGGGATGACTTATCTTTACAGGTCTACAGCAAAACGCCTCAGGATGTCGAACGCGCGCTGGCGGCCGAAACGCTGCAGCTGGATGATTTTATGGCACTGGTGTCGCCGGCGGCGCAGCCCTATCTTCCGGCTATGGCGGCCCGCGCAGGACAATTTAAGCGGCAACGGTTTGGCAATACCATCAATATGTTTGTGCCGCTGTATTTATCTAATTTATGCGCCAACGAATGTACTTACTGCGGCTTTACCATGAGTAACCGCATAAAACGTAAAACACTGGACATGGCAGAAATTGAATCTGAAGCGCGGGCTATTAAAGCGATGGGGTTTAACAGTGTATTGCTGGTCACCGGCGAACACGAGACCAAAGTCGGTATGCCGTATTTTGTTCAGGCCGTGACTCTGCTGCGTGGCTACTTCGACTATGTGATGATGGAAGTGCAACCATTGCCCACTGAAGATTATGGAAAACTACGCCAGGCAGGGGTTAACGGGGTACTGGTGTATCAGGAAACCTACCATCGACGCACCTACGCGCAATATCATTTGCGCGGCAATAAGCAGGATTTCGACTGGCGTTTACAAACCACGGACCGGCTTGGCCAGGCCGGTATGGATAAAGTCGGTATCGCGGCTTTACTCGGCCTTAATGACTGGCGTGTCGATAGCATTATGACCGCCCAGCATGCCGCACTTCTACAAAAAACCTATTGGCGCTCGCGGGTCTCGGTGGGGTTCCCCCGTTTACGGCCCTGCGCTGGGGCTACAGATAGCAGCCCCCAGACTGACTTTATCAGTGAACGGCAGCTGGTTCAGCTGATATGTGCCCACCGGCTGCTGCATCCTAATATTGAGCTGTCTATCTCAACCCGAGAGTCGGCTTATTTTCGCGATCACATTGCAGCGCTAGGTATTACCAGCATGTCAGCGGCATCGCAAACCCAACCTGGCGGTTACAGTAACAAAGATACTGCCTTAGCGCAGTTTGATACGCAGGACAATCGCAGTGCCCGGGAAGTAGCCAGCGCCTTGACGCATGCGGGGCTAGAGCCGGTATGGAGCGACTGGTTACAGGGTTTTTCCGGCTAACCGGGTAAACAAATACTGGGGCCGGTGTAATCTTTATCTTTTCACTTACGGTAATCATTTAACACGGGTGTTTTATGAATTAATTTTAACCTTGCCGGGATGCGTACATGGCAGAAAGCAGAATTTATATTTATCTTCTTATTGGGCTAAGTCTGCTTGTTGCGGTGGGCGTACAGCGGCGATTAGTGAATACACTGATTCCTTTCCCACTAATTTACATTTTAATCGGCTGGGGGGTGTTTAGCCTGCCCATTAACCTGCCTGCCATCGACTTGGCAAATAATACTGCTCATGCTACCGGCGCTGAATACCTTACCGAATTTTTAGTGATTGCTTCATTGAGCGCTGCGGGGATAGCCATTGATCGGCCCTTTTCATGGCGCTGCTGGAACCAGGTGTGGCCCCTGCTACTCATAACCATGCCGCTGAGCATTATTATGGTGGCATTGTTCGGCTGGTATTTTATGGGCCTGACAGTGGCTTCGGCTATTTTTCTGGGTGCAGTACTTAGCCCCACCGACCCCGTACTGGCCAGTTCTGTACAGGTAGGGCCTCCGGGCGAGGAAGCGGAAAGACACGATATTCGGTTTAATCTTACCGTAGAGGCCGGGGCAAACGACGGGCTGGCGTTTCCGTTTGTTCACTTAGGCATTGCTGCTATCGGCATGACTGCGATGGGAAGCTGGGCCACCCATTGGTTACTTGAAGATCTTGTCTGGCGAGTAGCGGCCGGGGTCGGCGCCGGTTTGCTGGTCGGTAAGCTGGGTGGATGGTATGTGTTTACCTATTTAGCAAAAGGCGAACAGACTGAGCATGCGAAAAAGAAACCCATGTCTTACACCAGTGAAGGTGTGGTGGGACTGGGCGCCATTTTTTGTGCCTATGCGCTGGCGGAGATCATTCACGGTTACGGCTTTCTGGCGGTATTTATCTCTGCAGTGGTGGCTAAACAAGCCCAGCCTGACCACGATTATCACGCGTTTTCCCACCATTTTCTGGAGCAGGTAGAACGCGTCATGTTGATTGTGTTTTTACTTATACTGGGCGCGTACCTGGCAAACGGCATTTTAGATGCGCTTACCTGGTCCGGTGCTTTGTTAGGCATATGTGTGGTGTTTTTGATTCGTCCCCTCGCTGGTTTAATGGGATTAGCCGCTTGCAAGCTGCCCCTTTACGGCAAATTTACCATGGCGTTTCTGGGGGTGCGCGGGGTGGGTTCGCTGTATTATCTAACCTATGGCGAAAACCATGGCGAATTTGGAGATACGACGGCGCTGTGGTCGGCCGTAATGTTTACTATTCTATTGTCGATTGTAATTCATGGGGTGATGGCACCGGTTATGCTGCGCAAAGCCGAGGAAAAAGCTGCTCACCAGCTATCTGATGACAAAGACGTGCAGTAGTTTGGGTCTTTGCGGCAGGCTGAATCCATTGGTTTACCTGCCGTTAACAGATTATAAAAACTAACCCAAAAATAGTAAATTTGTGCATTGTTATTGTTTACTATTACCCCTACAATCCGCCTGATTTTTAATCGCTTCTAAACTAGGAGCCTGGCATTGTGAGTAGGTTGTGGACACCCGTGAATTTATCCAGATACGCAAATTTATTGTTAAGCTGGGCAAGATGTTACACCGTTATGGTACCCCTGCGTTCCGGCTTGAAGCCTATCTGACCGAAGTCGCTACCTACCTTGGCGTGCGGGCGTCTTTTATTTCCACTCCCACCTCCCTTACCTTTGTATTGTGGAGCGATAAGCACGAAGAGGAATACAACTCTGCGGCTCGTCTGCAACCGGGAGATCTTGACCTTAACGCCCTGTCGCGCACCGATGAACTGGCTATGCAGTTACTTAACGGCCAGCTTACGTTGAGTGAAGCCGACCAGCAGCTGGACGAGATTGATGCTATGCCCAGCCTGTACGGTAAGCTAATTACGCTGGTGGCATTTGGGCTGGCTACCAGTGCTTTTGCTATGTTGATGGGGGCCAGTGTAAATGAGATCATGTGGTCAGGTGTACTGGGCCTGGTAACCTATATCTGGGCGGTCTGGGCAACCCGCTCAAAGCGTGTGAATCTGATGCTGGAGCCGGTGACCTCGTTTGGTTCAGGCTTGCTGGCCTGCGCTATTAGCCGTTATCTGGACCCAGGTATCAACATCCCGCTCATTGTTCTGTCTTCGGTAATTATTCTGGTGCCGGGCCTTGCTCTGACTATGGGCCTGGCTGAATTAGCCTCCCGCAATATGGTGTCAGGCACCGCCCGCATCATGGATGCACTGATGCAGTTATTTAAACTGTACTTTGGGGCTTTCTTAGGTGTCGCCATCGGCTTTACCCTGTTTGGCGAGAACCAATACCAACCTGCCGTATCGTTACCTTACTGGGCGACCTGGTTATCTGTACTATTACTGAGTATTGCCTTGGTCGCTATTTTTCGTACCCGTCCCAAACATATTGTATGGGGAATAGCGTCATCTTTTGTGGCTTATGGCGCCACTGTGGGCTCATCTTTACTGATGGACCAAACCCTGGCCACCTTTATTGGCGCCTTTGCGTTAGGTATATTTTCTAACCTGTTTACCCGTATCGCTAACCAACCTGCCACGATTGTAAGTATGCACGGCTTAATTGTGCTGGTGCCTGGCTCTAAAACCTATATTGGTTTGAACTCGTTTATTTCAGGCAAAAACTTTGTTCAGGCCGATCACATTGGCCAGGAAGTGTTTCTGATATTTATGTCCTTGGTGGCCGGCCTTATTTTTGCCAATGTGGTGATGCCAACGAAAAAGGCCCTTTAACGCAGTAAGCGAATAAGCGTTCTACCCAACCGGACATTAAGTGCCCCCGCGGCGACGGCCTCGGCGGAATTTTCCACAAAGCGGGCGGTAAGCGAACCACTAATTTGATTCGCAATCTCATCTGTGGCTAGGTCGAAAATGCTTTGCGCAGCAAGATTTTGGGCTAACAAAGTAAGCAGTTTCCAGTTCCCTGCGGTAGCAGGACGCAAACCAAATACCTGGGCTACCCGGCGCACTGTCCTCAGGCTTATCCATAAAATGGTCAGCGTTTGAATGAGATGATTGGGGCTCACAAATGCCAAACTTCCACTGATCAGCGATTCGCTTTTTACCACACTATGCGCTTTTTGAGCGACCGGTTCGGTAACCGTACGCTGGTATAGCCGAATGAGTTCCGCTGCGCTCATATCAGCGCTGCGGGTTTGCTTAAACTGACGATACTGGTGGGCGGCAAAACTGCCCTTGGAAAACGTCGCTGCATGTTTGTCCAATGCCTGGATAACCATGGCCGGCGGCTGTTTTTCCAACGTTTCTACCACCACGGTCTTTTCCAGATACTGGTTCACAGCGGTAAAGCCGCGAACCTCACGGCCGATTAACCACACTAAGCAGAACGTAAACAAGCTCAGTAAGCCTGCCAATACCACCGTACTGATTGGCGCGCTGGCAAAGCGCTCAAGCAAATAACTGGTTGCTTCTACAATACTGAACGCAAGATAGGTCATCACTCCTAATAGTAAGGTCATAGTAAATAGCGACAGACGGGCGCGCTGCTGTTGGGCTTGCCAGCGCTCAGTATTTACCTTTTGGGGCATAACCTGGGTGGGCGGTGCCTCACTTACTTCGCGCTGAGTTATCTTTGCTTTATACCCTTCAACTGGTTCGTTCATGATGATGGTCCTAACAGAAACTGGAATAGCCGATCCAAGCCGCGGCCATTCAATATACGCGGCAAATAATCTTCAGGCACCTTTGCTGGTAACACCGGAAAGTGCTCATCAGCCGACATCGCAGCAATGCTTTCAGGTAAAGGGTCGAAGTCGGCTTCCAGATACTTATTGTCGGCATTCCGATAGCGCAAACTGGTCGCATTGCTACCTGGATCGGTAGCCTGAATGGCGCTAACCAGAAAGTGTTCAAATGTGACAGGTTTATCGGCAAACCGCGCTACTGCGCCAGCGGTCACCTGTTTCAACAGCCTCAGTAAAGGTTCGCGATGGGCCTGAGGAATTAAATCGGCTTTGGCAGCGACAAACGCAACTTTACTGATGTTTTGCTGGCGTAGCACATGGCGCGCTACCCACGAATCATCGCCGTAGGTGAAGGTTTCCGCCAAATGGCTCATGGTTTCTTTAAGCTGATAAAGATGCTGTTTACTGTGGTTTAGCCCTTCAAACAGGTCGATTAGAACAATTTGCTTATCAGCCTGCCGAAAGGTTTTACGTTTAAGCGGTTGCAACCAATGCTGCTGAAAATGTTTGAAATTGTTGCTAAACAGTACCGTCCACGGGTGCGTAATATCACTGCTGACGCTAGACGGTAAGGGGGTAAAACCGTGCTGTTGCCAGTCATAGCTGTTATTACCCAGCAAAAAACTGCCCGGTTGCAGCAACGTTATGCCATTGTCTTTGGCATGCTTTAAGTAGTTACGGTACAAACCCACCAGTGTAGCTACATTTTGCGAAGTGGGCGCGGCGTCAAAATCAAATGCTTCTACGCCTTGATGCCAGGCATGGGCATAATCGCGCTGCGGACGGTTCATTTGTTGCGCCCAGGAAGAGTCAGACCACTGGGCGTACTCCCGATTCAACAGCGGCAAATCGGTTAGCCACTCACCAGGATAATCGATAAACTCAAAAACAACGTCGGTATATGGTAGTAAGTACTTCTTAACCCCACTGATCTGCTTTAATCGAATAACCAATTTAAAGCCATATACATCTTCGGTTGGAGTGGGCCATTGCCCCTGGTGCAATGCTTCGAGGTGCTCTTCCACCGGGAACATGTTAAACCCGTCAATAGGTTCTACCCACATATGCTCAACCAAATTCATCGGCAAATGTTCGAGCAACGGCAGACATTCGTATTGCCCTTCACTGCGGTATTTAAGCATTGTCATTAGGCTGGTAAACAGCATAGATTTCCCACTACGGCTTAAGCCGGTAATGGAAAATCGGTGACGTTCTTTTAAAAACCAATTTGCCCAGTGATTATGCTGGGCAGGCGTAAACCATTGTTGTATCAAAGTCGCCTCGGGCTAAAACCTGTTCTTTATGATGTGGCCTTATTGCTGGCGATTTCAATACTATTACAAACTTTGTTACATCTAAGGAGCCGGCTTACCCGTTCATACACATTACTAAAACGGGCAAACCGGCTGCATTTAGCCTGTTACCGGGGGGCCGGGGTAGGCGAGAATACGTACTCTTCATTTTCACTGGCAGCCAGCTCGGGAATCTGGCGCTGATCAATAGAGAAGCCCAGCTTACGTAAGCCGGCCAGGACTTCTGAGTTCGCCATAAACGCCTGCCACAATAAACCGCTGCGATGGTTTTCAATCATGCCTACTATGGGGCCTTGATCGATGGCCAGATAGGTATACCGAACCTGCTGTTGGGGGTCTTGCGATACGCTGGGGTTAAGCCCATCATAAAAACCCATTTCGCCAAACAGATGTTTGCCGTAATTACGGTATAAATTGCGCAGTACTGATAAGGATTCACTGGGCGTATAGGGCATGGAAGATAGTGCCGCAGTAGGTTGTATGGTCCCGTGGTCGCGCTGGGCACCGGGCGCATGGGCAGTATAGCCAGCCGGTACCATGTCGCCAGCAGAAAGCCCCCAAAGCTGCTCGCCATAGCCCTGCCAGCCGTATGGGTTATCGATACAATAGGCCCGGTTTATAAGGGTATGGCGCTTGTTTTGTTCCCAGTAATTCGCGTAATCATCACGCAGGCCTCGAGGATCAAGCCCCATAAAGCTGTAGTGGGCAAAAAAGAGCGGGCCACCTTTGGTAAGGTGCTGTCCCAACGGCAATGCCATACCGTAATAATCCTGATAATTTCTGAAAGTATCAACCTCCCAACTGGCCCAGCCTTCATGGTAAACCTCAGCCGAAATAGGATGGGTGGGTGACGACGCGGCCAGGATGTACACAATCAGCGCTTCGTTATAACCGGTAATTTTATGATTCATCATCCAGTCATAGTTTTTCGACCAGTGCCAGTACAGTACATTCTCTCCCTTGGTGTACCAGTCCCACTCCATGCCTTCCCATAAGCGGGTGATAGTATTACGCAAAGCGGTTTCTTCCGGTGTTTGCTGATTGAAGTATTCACGCGCGGTCAATAACCCCTGCGCCATAAAGGCCGACTCAACGATGTCACCACCATCGTCAAACGAGCTGAAGTTAAACACCTCGCCGGTATCTGCATCGTACCAATGCGCCCACATACCATGAAAACGTTCCAGCCTGTCCAAGGTGTCGGTTATTTTGGTAATCCGCCCTATCGCTTGGGCCCGGGTGATCCAGCCGCGCTGTGCGCCGGTGATAATTGCAGCAATCCCGAAACCGGTCCCGCCGGAGGTCACAATATCAACAGTGGGCAAACGTGGCTTACGTTCTCGTGCCCACCCGGTCTGCGGCTCAGCATATTCCCAGAAATACCTGAACGTGTACTTTTGCACCATATCCATAAGTTCATCGTCGCTGAAGTCGCGGATTTGTGCAGAGCCGGTGGCAATCACCTTGGCGGGGGCATTATCCTGTAATAACTTTAAGCGATACTGCAAAGAAATGTTGCTGCCCATTTCCCGGACAAAATCCAAAACCCGGGTATCATGGGTGGTCAGCCTATGCTCCCAGTTCTCGCCATCCAGGCTGGCTTCTACCTGATATTGATTTCCTTCACTATGCAGTTTTGGCCAGGCCAACTCTATATGACTATCGTAGCCAGTCAGTTCGAACTCGCCCTGCGCCCACGCACCGGACATGGTAAAAACAAACAGGGTTAGTGCTTTGAGGAGTGGTTTAAACATAATTATCGACTTTTATTGGGTAAACAGAGTGTTGTCTGGCGCCCGGCCAGACAACTTTAGAATGTAATGAGGGTCAGCCCCATCTTAGAATTGCCAGCCCGCTGACAATTTAAGCTGACGCTTGCCTCCTTCGGTGGAACTGTTCAGATTAGCCTGCTCGAAATTATCCTGATTAGGGTCAAGATAAAAATCGCGGTAATTAGTGGCGTTAAATAAATTCTGAACATCAAAGCGGACCCAGAATGTGGAGCCATTCATGATGTAGTCAGTGGCAAAGTCTTTGCTTAAGGCTAAGTCAAACCGGTGATAATCACTGTCTTCTGGCTGGGTGCGTTGATAGCTACAGCTATCGTCTGCACATACCAGGTTTTGGTAAGTGCGGGGAGATGACCAGGTAAACTTACCCGTAGCAATGATATTCCAGGGCAGGTCATAGGAGCCGGTAATAACTACGCGGTGGTCAGACACACCAGAGGCGTCGCTCCATCCGTAGTCATCAACGGTTTCATAATCCAATGCGAACACTTCGTTATAGATACGGTTTTCTTCGGCATCGGTGAACGTGTAGGCTAGATTAACGCTCCATCCATCTTTGAAGCCCCGGTTAAGTTTGAAGTAAACATTGTTAGCCCGGGTCTGACCGTCATTTTCAGCCAGCAATAAATTACCCCACCCTGGTACGCCAAAGCCCCACGGCGAGCCCCAATCGGTGCCCGGTTCAAAGAAACTGCCATCTTCGCGACGATTGCCCAGTACCCAATTGAAGCCGTTTTTGCTTTTTATATGAGCAATGCTGAGCTCAGAGTTCCAATCACCCCAGAAGCTGCGTACACCGATACTAAACTGGTCTGAATACGGCACTTCCATATCGTTTTTTAATAAAAAGCGCTCACCTTTCACATCGATATTGCTAATCAGCCCATCCAGCCCCTGCTGGGTTAAATAAGATGGATCCCAAGCCAGACAGGAAGGTGAGGCAGAGTCACAAGGGTTAGCCGCGTCACCTTCAAACAAATAGCTTACCGCAGCAAACGAGCCGGCACTTTGCTCGAGCTGTAAAAAATCGAACTGGTTGCGATCGTAGGAGCGGCCATACCCACCAAACAGCATATGGTTTTCAGCGTCATCCATAATATAGCTAAAGCCCAGGCGAGGCTGCCAGGCGCCGGTGAAGTAGTCCCGTTCACTGCCGGTGCTGATGTAGTCTTCTATAGCATAATTAGCATTTTCAATATTTGGCCAGTCGCGGAGCGCCTCGACCAAATCTGGCGGTGTTTCAAAATCTTTATAGGAAGGAAATTCTTCATAATCCCAGCGTACCCCAATGTTAAGGGTCAGCCGATCAGTTACCTCCCAGTCATCCTGAAGGTAAATACCAAACTGGCGGGTATCGGCGACGACAGCTCCGCCGACCGAACCGGTAGCCGGAACGCCCCACTCTACTCGGTAAGGCTGCACCACATCGAAGGCGCCTGGGCCATTAAATTCCACATTGTAGTAATATTGAGGATTGTAAGGTTGCTGTTGTAACGTGCGCAGCTCAATATCTTTGTATTTAAAGCCAGCTTTGATGACATGGTAACCATGCCATTGCAGATCCAACCAGGTAAAATCGTTTTGAATACCCCAGCCCTTTTGTCCTTTATCCTGAAAATCCCTGCCACCGCCCAGGTTCAATATGCTTTCCTGCGCGGCAGTTTGTAGCACAATACCTGGCTCCAGCGAGACCGGCCGTGGGCTCCAGGATGAGTCTTCATACGTCATTCTGAATTCGTTTTGCCAGGCATCTTGGGTAAACGTGTGCTTTAAATGGTAGCGATTGTCTTCAACCTCACGGTTTACCCCGTAAGACATTACACTGGCGCCACCAAACCCGGAAACATCCGACTCGTCACGTATTTTGGCCGACAGCTCAAGCGCCTGGTCCTGGCTTATTCTCCAGTCGAGCTTGCCGAAAAACAGATCTTCTTCAAAGCCAGAAGTAAACCGACCTAATTGCTGGGCGTATTCGCTGGGTACCGAAACAAAATCAATACCATTGCCGCCGTTCACATCAAAGGGTTGGTCGATGGTTTTGCGTTCAAATGCGGCAAGGAAATGCACCTTGTCTTTTAATATTGGGCCAGCCAGCGTTACGCCGGTATGTCGAATCATAGACGGTGATTTACCGTTCACTTCATTAGGTTCTGCTTCGCGCAGCCCCTCGTCGGTATAATCGACGAACACTTCGCCTTCAAACTCATTGGTACCAGATCGGCTAACCGCAGTAATTGCTGTACTGCCAACCTGATCGTATTCTGCTTTATAGTTCTGCGTGATGACTTTGTATTCACCAATGGCGCTTTGCGGGAACGGGTTGCCGCGGCTGGAGTCCTGTCCGGTTACCCCGCCTTTAAGCACATAGTCTTTTTGACTGACGCCATCTAAAAATACGTTAACGTTACGCTGGTGCTGAGCCCCACCGCGTAAGCTAACGCTGCCATCGGCACCGGTATTAACCTGTACGCCTGGCGCGAGATCAGCAAATGCCAGAAAGTTTCGGTTGTTCTGGGGCAGGCGCTTCATCAACTCAGGGGTAATATTGGTACCAACTTCACCGCCAGTGAAGTTTTGAATTCTTGAGCCCGAGACAGTAATGCGCTCTACGCTATCCGGGGCCTGCTCGTCTAAACCAAAGTTGAGCTTAGCGGTTTGCCCTACCCGTAGCGTTATGGTTTCTGTTTGACCATCTACTGATACTTCATAAGTTCCCGGCTTC
Organism: Alteromonas indica; assembly: GCA_003056425.1. Taxonomy (GTDB): domain Bacteria; phylum Pseudomonadota; class Gammaproteobacteria; order Enterobacterales; family Alteromonadaceae; genus Alteromonas; species Alteromonas indica. Next base: position 54,143 of record PYVY01000018.1, on the reverse strand, counting down.
AAGCCTACAAAAACATAGGAACCGTCTTTGCGGGTAGTGGTTTTGCTAACGTAACCACGCTTGCTGTCTTTGGCGGTAACTTGCTTACCCTGGGGGGCAGCGGGCGCGCTGAGTTTACCGCGTAGGGTAGCCCCCTCTATTTGCCCATAGGCCGGAATACTCGCCACCCCAGCGGTGGCAAGAGCTAAGGTTAATGCACTTCTTTTGAGCCACGCAGAACTTGTTTTCATCTGTATCTCCAGTGTCCTTGTGGCGCTGCTACCCCACTATTGCGTGGTTTTACAGGCGACATGCCACAACGTTGGTTATTTGTTTTTATTAGCAGATCTTAACGCCTGCTTGATGAAACCGATTTCCAAATTAATGTAATTAGACTAAAGTGCAAAGTCAATAACAAACCATTAACGTTTTATTGGCAAAATTGAATATATGGGTTATCTGGTTTGATGAAATGGGTTACATTCTTTATTTATCAGTTAGTTATAAATTTAGAAATGGCGCTAAAAAATCAATAAATTTTTTGTATTTAACTAAATATTTTTACATTTATGAAAAAAAGAGAATATCCGAACTATGGCCAATGAAACCGATTTCCACTATCATGCCTGTTAATGCTTTAGCGGGGTGCGTGGCATCCACGTTTATGAATATGAACAAGAGGCAAATATGGCAGTAAAAAGCCTTAACGATGCAGTGGCAATGCAAGATATTGCCCGCCGTGCCGGGGTTTGCAAAGCCACCGTATCGCGGGCTCTGAACAATCCGCAGCGGGTGTCTGCTAAAACACGGGATAAGGTGTTGGAGGTCGTAGCGGAACTGGGCTATACCCCGAACAAGCTGGCCTCAAGTCTGCGACAGGGTCGCTCCAAACATATCGCCGTGATGCTACCCGATATTACTAATCCCTATTTTGCGCCAGTGGTGCGAAGTATTGAACAAACCGCAATGCGGCGGGGTTATTCGGTTATTTTGAACGATACTCAGGACAATCCTGACCTGGAACGCACCTTCGCCGCAATGGTGCATACCCGGCAGGTAGATGGCATTATTACTAATTCAGCTCGTATCCCATTTGATTTAGCCAGCGTGGGGGGCGATGTGCGCCGTTTACCACCCATTGTGAATGCATCAGAATTTTGCGACCTGCCAGAAATTATTAAAGTGGGCGTGAATAATTATCAAATTGGCAAACAAGCTACGGAACATTTATTGAACCTGGGGCATACCCGCATTGCCGCATTGGCCGGTCCGGGTGGACTGGATAGTAGCGATCAGCGTATGCGGGGCTTCACTGATGCATTACAACAGCAGCAGTTAACGGTTAATACCAATTGGGTTTACCACGGCGACTATTCAATGGCGTCAGGTGATCTGGGCGCCCGCGCCCTGATGCAGTGGCGCGAACGACCAACGGCGATTTTCTGCTTTGGCGATCTGGCCGCGTTTGGGGCATTGCATGCACTGCGGGAGTTAGGTTATCAGGTGCCGCAGGACATTTCTGTGATCAGCGTGGATGGTATAGCTTTGGGCGAATATACCTCTCCGCCCTTAACGACGGTGGCACAACCACTGGAACAAATCGGTAGCACTGCTGCAACCTTACTGATAGACCTGATTGAAGGCGAGCGCCCCCCTAGTAATGAAAATGTGCTGGCCCATCGGCTGATTATACGTAAAAGCACCGGTAAGCCAGCTTAGTCTATCCCTGGATAGAAAAGCGGGGCCAAGGAGTTCATTAGACCTGGCGGGTAAGGGACTGCAACCGCTGTCCCGTCCGCCCAGTGATGAGCAAGACGGTAACTATAAGCGCGACCAGAGCAGCCAGTGCGCTTATGATAAAGGTAAGCGCTGGCCCCAGGTGCCAAAGATAACCAGCCAGCGCAATACCTACAGCCTGGCCGGCAGCTGCACAGCCGCCGGCAAATAATGCCTGCCCCCGCCCTTCAAGGGCGCCGCTAAACAATTGTTTAAACAGCAAGATACCCACGCTGTGAACCCAGCTAAAAGAAAAACCGTGTAATACCTGTATAAAGGCTAATGCCCACCACGATTGGGGTTCTCCTGCCATGACCGCCCATCGAAGCACCGTCATAGTGAGGCTGATTAACAAAATATGACTATAGCTGAAGTGCCTGAGCATCAGTGGCATTAAGGCAAACATGGCCAGTTCAAATACCACGGCCACTGACCATAAATTGCCAATTGCGCCCTGGCTATAGCCCTGTTCTTCCAAATAAAGACTGAAGAAACCGTAATAGCTGCCGTGGCTCAGATTAGACAGAAAAAAGATAGCGATGGCCATGACCACCAGTGGCTGGGCTAAATGCGGCAATAAAGCGGGTGGCTGCGAAGCGCTCAGCCTGACCTCGCCGCCGTAATTAACCAATGCCATACCCAGCAGCAAAACCATTAACAGCAAAATAATAGCGGGCAGTAAGTCGATGCTCGCCCACTCCAGAAGGTGTCCCGTACCCCAGACACTCAGTACAAAGCCCACCGAACCAACCAGTCGGATTAAACTGTAATTAGCTTTGAACCGGCCAAGATGCCGTAAAGTGATAACTTCAAACTGCGCGTTGACGCCTTGCCAGAAAAAGCTACTACCAGCCAGTATCAGCATGACTCCCAGATAGTGATCGGCAGCCCAAAAAATAGCGGCAAAAACCATTACGGCAAGTAACACGCCAATTCTTACCATCGTTAGCGGTTTGCCTGTCTTGTCGCTCAAAGCGCCGAACACGTACGTGCCCACCACCGTCATAATAATCTGGGCGGAAGTCACGCTACCAATTTCTACCGCGCTATACCCTTTATCCCGCATCCATAAAATCCAGTAAGGCAACATTGCTCCGTACAAGGCGCAGCCAAAAAAGTAATAGGCAGACAAGCGGGTATAGGGAACAGGTTTATTTTCAATAGATTGCATTACGCTGGACAAAGTACGGCTACAACATAATGGCAGTGTATAGTTACCGATTGATAATTCACACCCCCTTTACGTTTAGCCATTGCAAATACTGTCAAACAGGTTAGTTTATTGGATATTGGCATGGGCGTTGCCGCCGTAACTGTTTAGGAATACGTTGTGAAAAAGTTTGGAACAGGGATTGTATTGGGGTTTATCGGTTTATTGCTGATCATGCTTATACGGACATTCTTATTTACGCCGGAGGCGACCGATACCGTTACCACCCGCCAAGTCTCAGTACCCGAGCTTCCCCAGGTTCTCGCGCATCTATCCGAAGCCATACAAATAAAAACATTATCTACCGAAGAACCTGACTCCCAAACCCGGGCTGCCTTTACGGCCTTTGGTAAGTGGCTGCAATCCAGTTATCCATTGGTGCATCAACACGCCCAGCTTACCCGCCTCAATGAATTTACGTTACTTTATCGCTGGCCCGGTAGCGATAAATCCGCCCAGCCCGTGCTGCTTTCGGCGCATTATGATGTAGTGCCGGTTAACCCTGACACACTCAGTCAGTGGCAATATCCCCCTTTTGCCGGGACGGTCACCGAACAGGCAGTATGGGGGCGCGGGGCGCTTGACGATAAGGGTTCAGTAGTGGCCTTGATGGAAAGTGTAGAGCACGCCATCAAAAATCATTCTACGCCTGGCGCAGATGTATACATCGCGCTAACCCATGATGAGGAAGTCGGTGGTGAACGGGGCGCAAACGCGGTCACTGATTATTTCAGGCAAAAACAAATTAAGCTGGCCTGGTCACTGGACGAGGGGTCGTTTGTGTTGGATGGCTTGGTACCGGGTATCGACAAACCGGTGGCCAGCATTAATGTAGCAGAGAAAGGCTTCTTAACCTTGGAGCTGGTGGCTAAAGGTGAAGGCGGTCATAGCTCTATGCCTCCTAGCGAAACCGCGGTAACGCGTTTAGCGCAAGCAATTATCAATGTCCAACAAGCACCGGTACCCGGCGCGCTTGAAGGAGTCACCGCCACGATGTATTCCAATATTGCCCAGCATATGGATTTTTCTAAACGGTTCTTGTTCGCCAATACCTGGCTATTTAAACCCGTAATTGAACACGTGGTGAGTAATGGTGCCAGCGGTAATGCGATGCTGCGAACCACTACCGCCGCCACTATGTTAAAAGGCAGTATAAAAGCCAATGTTTTACCCGATACTGCCACGGCGAAAATTAATTTCAGGCTTCACCCCCGTGACTCCGTCGACAGCGTAGTGCGGTGGGTGACGCAGGCAGTAAATGACGAATTGATTATCATTAACATTGAAGAAGCGTTTGAACCTTCTACTATTGCCAAGGCGGACGGTCCGGGATTTACGGCATTACAGAATGCTACAGCCCAGGTCTTCCCCCGCGCTATCATTACCCCGGGCCTGACTATTGCCGCTACTGATAGCCATTATTATTCTACCATTACCCAATCCTACCGCTTTACGCCAATGGTAATTACTCCTGAAGACTTAGCTGGTTTTCACGGTATGGATGAGCATGTCAGCCATCAGAATATGCGTAGCGCAGTTACTTTCTATAGTCATCTGCTTCAACAGCTATAGTCAAAAATAGTGGCTGGGTACCGGCGACGATGAGCACTGTTACAGTAACATACGATAATCATAAACGCTGGAGTCGATAGCTATCAGAGGCCAGGGTATATTACTGTAACAACACAGTGCTTTTGCAATGTTACAAATAACATTTCGCTGGCAAGATTGGAATGTTACCTGTAACATTCAGGTTTTCCTTTTTGTTGCTCTATTATGTCGACCACCCCTTCAGCGCGGACTAAACGCGTTTCTCTACAGGATATTGCCACGCAGGTGGGAGTCACCAAGATGACCGTCTCACGCTATATGCGTAATCCCGGTTCCGTGGCACAGGCAACCCGGCAAAAAATAGCGGAAGCCATCGACACCCTTGGGTATATTCAGAACCGAGCGCCGTCAATGCTCTCGCGCGCCTCAAGTAAGGCAATAGGTATTGTTATTCCGTCGTTATCTAACCAGGTCTTTGCCAGCCTGGTTCAAGGTATTGAAAGCATTACCGGGGAGCGCGGCTATGATACTTTGCTTGCCCATACCGGCTATGATGCTGCCACCGAGGAGGAAAAAATTGCCACCCTGTTGTCTTATCAGGTTGATGGATTGATCCTAACCGAAACCCACCACACCCCACGAACCTTACAAATGCTGGCCCAGGCAGGCATTCCTGTAGTAGAAGCCATGGAACTTCCGCCCGCACCTATTGATATGGCGGTAGGGCTAGATCACCGCCAGGCGGCTTATACTGCGGTTAACCGTTTAATTTCCGCCGGTTGTGAGCACATCGCGTACCTGGCTGCGCGCTTAGATACCCGTACCCTGTTACGCCGTGACGGCTATCATGCGGCCATCAATGAAGCAGGTCTTACGGCGATGGTTATCGAAACCAGTGCGTCATCCAGTTTCTCGGTAGGCCGCGACCTGATGAACGAATCTTTGGCGAAATACGGTACCACCGATGGTATTTTTTGTACGAATGACGACCTGGCTGTAGGGGCAATGTTGTGTTGTCTGGATTATGGTCTGCAAGTACCACAGGATATTCGCATTATTGGCTACAACGGGCTGGATATCGGGCAAACCGTCACACCCGCATTGACCAGCGTGCGTACCCCACGTTTCGACATAGGCCAGCATAGCGCCCGGTTGCTGCTGGATACCCTGGCGGGTCTACCGATTAAGCAAAAGACCATTGATGTAGGGTTTGATTTCACAGCAGGAGACTCGGCCTAAAGACGCTATATACTTTATTTACCGCATGGAAGCAGACCGATAATTCGCGCCACCAACTGCTCAACCGGTTGCGCGATATTAACCTGAATAAAGTCAGTTTCATCTGCCGCTGGGGTTTCCAGTGCCGCAAACTGACTGGCCAGCATATCAGGCTTCATAAAATGTCCCTGACGCTGCTGCATACGTTGGGCAATTAACGCCGCGTCACCTTCAAGAAATACAAAAACCACTTGGCGGTTATCTTTTCTAATCGCGTCCCGGTAACGTTTTTTAAGTGCTGAACACACCACGACCCCGGTTTCGTTTTTGCTGGTAAAGCTAAATACGGCATCATTAATGCGCTCCAGCCAGGGTGCCCGGTCATCGTCATTTAGTGGCTTGCCCGCCGCCATTTTTACTATGTTTGCTCGCGGATGCAAATCATCGCCATCAATAAATTTTGCCGACAACGCTTTAGCTAATGCCTCGGCCACGGTACTTTTTCCTGAGCCACTCACGCCCATTACCACAATACTGCAGTGTTCCATGTTAAGCCCCTCAATGGTTAACCTTTTGATAAACTCAGCCAATACTGTTAAAAAGATGTTTACGTATGCGCTGTTATCGGTAACATGTTACCGGTAACTTAACAGATTGTGAATTCATAAACAGGATAATTCATGGATGCAATAACAATTAGTCAGGATCCTACTGCGTTATTAATGCTGGGCGCAGGCGCCATTGTGGCGCTAATGGTGCTGATTATTTCTTTCAAAGTGCATGCCTTCGCTGCGCTCACACTGGTGAGTCTGGGTACCGCGCTGGTGGCAGGTATATCGCCGGAAAATGTGGTACCGACCATGATGTCGGGTTTTGGTTCTACGTTGGCGGCGGTGGCGTTGCTGGTGGGCCTTGGCAGTATGATTGGCAAAATTCTGGAACAGACCGGTGGTGCGCGCGTGCTGGCAGACACCCTGATAGCCCGATTTGGCGAAAAACGGGCGCCACTCGCTCTTGGTATCGCATCGTTAATGTTCGGTTTTCCGATTTTTTTTGATGCCGGGTTAATTGTACTTATGCCTATTTTGCTTACCGTTGCTAAGCGGGTGAACGGCTCGGTACTCCACTACGCCCTGCCCGTCGCGGGCGCGTTTGCTGTAATGCACGCATTTGTGCCCCCGCATCCAGGACCCGTGGCAGCCTCTGATTTATTGGGGGCGGATATGGGGTTACTGTTACTGGTAGGGTTAATTATTGCAGTAATCACCTGGTACTTAGGGGCCTACCTGTTTGGCCTGTATGCCGGCAACCGTTTCCATATTCCGCTGCCTGCGCTGTTTGACTCTGCGGATAACTCACCAGATGATAATGCGCCGCCTCCGGCATTTGGTACGGTACTGGCAATATTACTGGTACCAGTATGTCTGATTTTTCTAGATACCGGTCTGAACAGTTTACAGGTGGCTGGCTATCTTGAAGGGGAAAGTGGCTGGGTAGAAACATTGCGTATGCTAGGCAAAACTCCGGTGGCCCTGCTTATCACCCTGCTGCTGTGCCTAATGCTATTTACGCGACGCTTCGGCAAGCAAAAAATGGAACAGCTTTGTACCGACTCGCTAGCGCCGATTTGTGCTGTAATCTTGGTAACCGGCGCCGGGGGAATGTTTGGTGGTGTGTTACGGGCATCCGGTATAGGCGAGGCGCTGGCTGAGCTGCTTTCTGCTTCGGGGATGCCGGTGATTGTGGCAGCGTTCGTCATTTCTACCTGTTTGCGGGTAGCGCAAGGCTCAGCTACCGTGGCGCTCACCACGACCGCCGCGCTGATGGCGCCTGTAGTCTCGGCCACCAGTGGACTGTCAGAGCTTGATCTGTGCTTTATCGTTATTGCTATCGCCGGTGGTGCTACCGTCCTTTCGCATTTCAACGACTCAGGGTTCTGGTTGGTTTCAAGACTATTAGGGATGGATGAAAAAACGACCCTGAAAACCTGGACGGTAATGGAGACCCTGCTCGGTTCAATTGCATTTATTCTGGCGGCAGGGCTGAGTATCGTTTTTTAAAATTGATTATCTAACGCCATTGGCCTGCAAAGCAGGCGAATGGCGATAAAGCAGTGAAAAACAATAGCCTACAACCAAGCTCATAATGGCCATTTCACCGCCGTCTTCGATTAGGGCAAACAGGCTTTTACCCCATGGTAAAGCCACATGCAACATGTCCACAACAATGCCGAAAAAGGCAATGCCCGCCACCAGTAAAAGCAAATAATGGGTTACCCGGCGCGCGGTAGGCGAAGCAAAGTAATAGGCAAGAAATAAGAATGAAAATAGCACCGCGGCGACTAAACCGGTAATCAGTAACTCGCCAATATCCTGCGCGCGCAGCCCAAACACCGGTTGCAACTGATAACTACGCGTCAATATGCCACCCACCATTTCATGAATGCGCATTGAATCATCCGCCAGCATATATAAAAAGATAAAAGCCCAGGCTAAATAGATTACCGCTTTTTCCCGAACAGCAATTAGCAGTAGCAGGCAGACAATCCAGAATTCTTTGAGATATTGGTACACTTCGGCATAGCTGCCATCACGGTCGATAGAAAAATGCGGGTGGCTAAGATAATTAAATTTATACACCACATGAACCAGCGCAAAGCCCAGATCAGCCATTAGCAACAGCGCAAATAGGACAGTAACTGGGTAAGTAAATTTCCACTTTAACAGGTTCACGGGTACTCCTTTACATAAACAATCTGACGTCAGCCCTCAGGCTGTCACAAAACTTTAACCAGATTGACATATAAAAGGATCACTGGGCAGCGAGCTTTTTCTCTCTCATCATGGTGGCAGTACGCTCAAAGGTTAGCGACAACCGTTCAAACACCCCTTCAACCATATTTAAATTATGTTGCGCCTGACAATCCTGACGCAGTAGCGCCAACACCCGGTCACAGGCTGGCTGAAAGTGTGCTGGATTGTGGCCTTTTGCAGCCTCCATGTAGGCATCGGCCAGGGCAAATTGCCAGTCTTTTAACACCTGGGTCATATCGGTTTCGGTAAAACTTTGTACCAGTGGCCGAAACCGTATAGACACATGCCCAAGGTTAAGCCCGGTAAGCCCCAGGTCGGTCAGCACCCTGGCCTCGCTTACCATTCCCTGGTCGTAACTGGCTAAGCGTAACAAGCGATCGCCCATGCGGGCATTAAACCAGTGTTCAGGCGCTTTTCTGCCTATCAGACGCTTCAGATCGCGTCGGGTAGCAGCAAGCAACCGGGCCTGTAGCATAACCACCCCGGGGCCGGTAATAATACGAAAAATCCAGTACAAAATGCTTACGCCCAACAAAATCGCTATAGCACTGCTTAAGGTATAATCGACAGAAAATGGCCGGCTCATATCGTTGGATGGCTGCACCAATATGGTAAAAGGTATGCAAAAACCCATGCCATAAGGCAAGGTGGACCGGTCGGCAATAGGCATCAAGCCAAGAAAATATGGGCCGGCAAGAATCATGATAAGCAAGGCAAAATCGCCGGAGCTCTGGGCTAACAAATTCAATGCAAAGAAAATTGCCACAGGAATTGCCACACACACCCCCACCAGCATTTTCTTCAGTGCTCTTTTCACTTCAATAGAGGGAAGTCGGGCAAACATAATGGAATAGATAACAGGCAGTATCATCAGCATAACGGCTGCTGGGGAGCCGGTGTGCAGCCAAATAAAAGCGCCAACACTAAACACCAGCGAGGTACGTAAACCCGTAGCAAGGCCAATAAGGGGATCGCGATACGGCCGCTGCTGAGGGGCTTTCAATAACGATTGTTCGTTGCTGCTTAGCGCGTTAAATGCTCTTAACACCAATACCAGTTCCGCCACCATATGTTGCGCGGTCTTAAGCAGGCGTGTTTCCAGTGGCGTAAGGTTATCTTCATCCTTAGTACTACGTAGCAAGCTACGCCGCTGCTTTTGCGCCAATTCATAGCAGCGTTCAAAGTCACTGGAGACGGCGATATGTTGAAGATCGGTACGCAGTAGGTCCAATAACCGGGACAAACGCGGCGTAATAATATCTGCATGATTACGCTGCAATCTGCCAAATATCTGAATCACCGCCACCAGCGAAAGAATCTTATTACCGATAACGGTAGCCGCCCGCGAACGCCCCGGCCCATAGGGGCCTTCATAAGTAACCGCACTGGCATCATCATTGAGCGCAGCGAGGGATTCCAAAATAGTATCGATACGTTCATGGCGGGCTTCATGAGAGCCATTGGGGTCCAGTTCTAAAACCAGGTAATCCATTGTTTGGTTGATCGCCGTTCTGGCCTGAATTTTTAGCTCGGTCTGAACGCGGCGCGGCCATACCAGCATACTGACGGTCATGGCACACAACGAGCCAGCAATAATCTCGGTCACCCGCGACTGAGCAATTTCGAAAATAGTAAAACTGGATACTGCTTGCGGCTTAACCATGGTTAGCAAAACAATAATACAAGGTGTAACGCAGGCCATAGCAAAAAAATAGATAAAGTTAACCCGGCGCACCATGGCTGATAATGTCGAGTTTAGCCCTAACCAACAGGCCAGCGCGGCCATCGCGGGGATAGGGGCAGCATGCAAATAGTTGAGCACAAACATACCATAGGCCCCGCCAATCAAGGTTCCGCTGATTTGGCTAACGGTTTTTTCCACCACCATGCCGCCCTCAGGCCGGATTTGCAGAAAGACTGCCGAGACTACCGCCCAATAGGGTTTATCAAGGTCAAAATACAGCGCGATATACAGCGCCATGACCATGGATAACACCCCTTTAGTGGCAAAAATCAACGCCTCTTTGGATGGTTTTATGTAGGTCAGTGCTAACGGATGCAGTCGCACAAGCGTTATTCTTTATTCAAATGTACCGACACCGTCGACCCTGCGACCAGTCGAATATCTTTGGGCACCGGATCAAGTTCAATATCCACGGGAATTCGCTGGGCTAACCGTACCCAGTTAAACGTTTGCTGAATTTGCGGAAGTAACTGTTCATTGTGCCCGATACTGGTATCGGCTATCGCCTGTCCGATACTCACCACCCGTCCGGTAATATTTTTCTCGCTGCTCATCAGTTTTATGGTGGCCCGCTGCCCAATATGCACCAATGGCAATTTTGTTTCTTCAAAATACCCGGTCACATAGTAAGAGTCGCTTTTCACTATGGCTAATACCGGGCTGCCTTGTTTCACGTAATTACCTTCACGTAAATCCAGATTCACTACCGAGCCGGTGTGTGGTGCTTTTATGCGTGTACGGCGTAAACTTAATTCCAGCATATGCAGCTTAGCGACCGCCTGGTTGTAATCTGCTTTAGCGACTTCCGCGTTAATCCGTCGGCTTTCAAGTTGCTCGGGGTCCACGGCCTGGTCGCCCTCTTGTCCGCGGCGACGTTCATATTCATGCCTGGCCAGCTCCCAAACCTGCTGTTTATGCTCGATGGCCGCCTGCTGCTCAGCTACCGCGCCCTGATAACGGGCGTCGTCGATAGAAAACAGCACATCATCTTTACGTACCTGCTGATTGTTTTTCACTGCCAGGTTAGTCACCCAGCCAGCCACATCGGGGGCAATAACCGTAATGTCTGCTCTGACCCGGCCATCCCGCGTCCACGGCGAATACAGATAATGATCCCACACCCAGCGCCCTGCCAAAACGGCCAACCCCACCACCAGCAAGGTTATAATAATCCGTATCACGGTACCCATATATAGATTAACTCCCCGCTATAAAAACCACTGCCGCCAGATAGCAAACAAACAACGCCACTTCGAACCAGGCCGGACGCCAGATTCGCTGGTAAAGATCTGTTTTATAAAGCCCCAGCCGGGTAATGACAGATAACAAGAACGCAATTGGAATCAACACGACCAGCGGGCTGAATAACATGCCGCCAAGTGCAACTTCTTCAAACATAATGATTGGTGAAAAGAAAAACCTAATAAGAGATTAGCCTACAACGGCTATAAGGATCATTCACTATATTTTCCCGCGGCCGATAGAATCGCTATAGGCCCTGTCTGGCCAGCCTTGCGAGCTGGCCAGACCATTTTAACCTGGGATTCGACCGTGAGGCTTATTAAGCAATAAGGTCGTGAATATAGTTAATTGAAGGTAGCTGGAATTCCGGCTGATAAAACAATCTGTTTAAACGTCCCAGAAAATTCACATGGCGGCTCGGATCATGCGCTTTAACCCGGCGTTCACTAGTGGTTTGCATAAATTCCCAGGGTTGCAGGTTCATCTGTTCAATTTCTTCAGCGCTACTACCCAGGCCCATCACGGTGGATAGAATACGCTCTGTTTTGCTCTCCTGCGACGGAATGATATGGGGATGATAATGCTCATCCAATGGGCTACCTACGGCCTCTAACGTATAGTTAATAGCATGCCAAATCTCGTCGTGCGACAGATAGGCATCGCAGGGGGCGTAGTAACCGTTTATTTCCCACTCCAGCTCGGCATTACTGGCCGCAATTGAACTTTGAGCTTGTTCGCTATAAGACAAGTCAGGCCGGGCGCCAATATTGTAAGCATCAACGGATAGCGCAACACATATAGCAATATCACCAAGTGCAGCCGGGTTATAATAAATGGCTTCGAACGCTGCCCGTTTCACCCCCATCCAGCCATGCACCCTGGCAGGTTGTTGTACGAACTGGCGTACCTCGAGGGGTAAGTCTTCCCCGTAGCGCTCAATGAATAAAGGCAATGGGTTCTGCATAGGATCGTCATCCGGCATCCAGACTTCGTATTCCAAACGATTATCTGCCTTACCCCGGCTTTTTATACCAAACGATAAATTCACCGGTCGGCAAATACTACGGTCTTCATCTACCCGGTGAAAATACTCTGAGCGAAGCCGTTTAATAAACGGGGCATCGGTACCTGCTAATGCTGCGGTGGGATATCGATAACCCACGTCACTATGCGGTACGTCGGTGAGCTTCGGCACTGCGCGCTTAAGTACCTGGCGCACATCTTTAAGCGTATCCAGCTCTGGTAGTACAATGCTGCGTTCTGGCTCCACCGTGAGGCGTTCACCGTTTGGGCCATAAAACTTGGGGGTTTTATGGAACTGATAACCGCTTAACCCCATTTGGGTGATAGCCTGATCGCGCAGGCTGGCCAGTTCAGTAAACAGCAGCGAATGGTCATGTATATGTTTTAATAATGGGCGTTGCGACATCGACGAGGGGATTCCTTTTGCCACGGTTAAAGCCAGTGTGCCACAGCAGTTTAGGTTTACAGAAGCATTTTTAGCCCTGGGGTTGACCCAGGCACAAGAAATACTGCTGTCATATTGTGTAGCACTTTTTTTTCAGACAACCGAAATGTCTATACTCAATATCCGCGAAATTGGTTTTGAATAACAGTAAGCAAATACCGATAGCCCTATTACCGAGCCTGCGTTGTAGGCCCTGCTACTGAGATTCTAGGGTTCAAAAATGCTCAATACTAAAAACTTTGCGCAATTGCTGGGCCTGACGTCGGCTTACTTCTATTACACTGCCATCTTTTAAAAACAGGCTGAACGTACCCGCAGCCATACCCTCTTCAATACGGCTAATACTATTAATACGCACGATATCGCTACGGCTGGCTTTAAAGTAAGCAGAAGGATTAAGACGACTTTCCACTTTGGATAACGAGGCATGTATATACGACTTGCCCGCCGAGGAATAAACCGCCACATGATTACCGATAGACTCAAAACGGCTGATCTCTGCCAGCCTTACAATATTAAAGTCATGCCCGAATTTAAGTAACAGGCCATGGTCGTCGGGCAAATAATCGGGCTGGGGTTGGGGCTGCACAGGCTGGACGCCATGTGTAAGCCGGGCTTTATTGATAACCGCTTCCAGGCGGGCCGGCGCCACCGGTTTTACAATATAATCGAAGGCGTTAAGTTCGTATGCCTGAACAGCGTGCTCACTATAAGCGGTGCAAAATACAAAATGGACCTTGGGATCTACCGCCCTGGCGAAGGCCAAGCCGTCTAGCTCAGGCATTTTGATGTCAACAAAGACCAAGTCAACAGGGTGCACCTGTAATGCGGCTAGTGCCTCGTTGCCGTTGGCTGCCTGGGCGGCAATCACGACGTCATCAAACTTTCCCAGCATACGCTCAAGCTCCATCCGGGCGAGCCGCTCATCATCAACTATCAGGACTTTTAACATACGGCAACTCCATTAGAACTCGATACTGCTGATTGTCGTCTTCGGTCGTAAAGCGACTTTGGTGCCCATAGACTAACTCCAGGCGTTTTTTAACATTATGCTGGCCCACCTGGGTGCCCGGCTGTCCCGGGCTATTAAAATGCGAGTTAGCCACTTCCAGACACCAACTGTGGCTGGCACTGAGGTAACTGGTCAGGCGAATATAACCGGGCCGACTGCTTTGGGAAATACCGTGTTTCACAGCATTTTCAGCTAACGTAAGTAAAGTTAGCGTAGGCACTTCCTGGCCTAAAGTGGCAGGTGCTAAATCGACCTCAAGCGTTAACCGCTCATCAAACCTGACTTTCTCAATTTCCAGATACTTACCGGTAAGTTGCCATTCTTCTCCCAGGGTGGAACGGGTTTTTAGCTGTGAATGCATCTGGCTACGCAGCAAGTCTGATAACAGCGTCAGTACCTCCGCTGCGCGTTCCTGATCAGCAAAGATAAGAGCGCGGATACTGTTGAGGCTATTAAACAAAAAGTGCGGACTAAGCTGATTGGTTAATTGCTGAATCTGGCTTTGGTTTATCTGGTGTTGCAACTCACGTTTGTTCTTCTGAAAATGCCATACCAGATAGGCTACACTCCATAAACTTAACGTAATTAACGACTGGGCGCTGCCCATTACTACCATGGCAATGAAACCTAATTCCCGGCCCATCTGCCCTGACTGTACCTGGATCTGGCTCATATCGGTGGCGGTCAAAAAATCTAACTTACCTAATGAATAAGAGATATAAAAATAAACAATGGAAACCGCCATTAAATAAAACACACAGAGCGTTATGGAAGTGGCCTGTAAATTCGTGCCTACCAGGTTCATCCGTAAATACGGGCGTACCAGAAAATGGCAGACTGCAATAAACAACGTGGCTTCCAGTAAGGCCCGCGCAATCACCGCATTCACGTACTCACCGGTACCGGCCAATAGCGACTGCATAGCCGCCCAGGTTAAAATAAAGTGCAACCCAAATAGTAACAACATTACTACCCGATAAGGCTTACTGGTGCCTACCGCGTACGTACCAAACTGGCGTAACCAGGATGGCGCCCAAGCCAGGTTATTCACGGTGATACCCCGGGCGATATAGGCTCAGGCTTAACCAATTGCGCGCAAGTATTATGGCAAAACCTACCCCGGCGGCAATACTGGTCAAAATCCCCCATAACGCTTCTTTTACAGGAATAGCCAAATGCGGACTGCCAGGAAACCACCACCGCAGCGCCAGGCTGCTGCCATAGACTACGGCAATACCGGTTATTGCCGCGCACAGAGTGACACTCGCGGCCTTCATACCCAGCTTTAGCGGTCCGTCAACGCTATGACAAGATTTTGTTAAGCCCGCAGGTAATCTGTACTGCCATGCTGAAAGTCGGATAATCTGCATAATAGCAATGGCTCCGGTAAGCCAGCACAACCCGCCCGCCAGCATAATCAACATCTGTTTTATACTGTGGTGATGTTTTGCATGTGAGTGCTCTCTGCCGGCGGTGGAAATAAAAGACGGCGGGATAGCCTTATTGACAGTATTCAGCGGCGACCCTTTTGATAGCGTCAAAGGTGTATTCAGGCTTTGCAGATTACTGTTTTTTGAGGCGCGAAACAATGCAGTATCCGCTTCATAACGACGGTGCCTACGCGCTAACGTTAGCCCCTTATGAGCCAGGTTCAGGGCAAGTGTGAACCCAGCCTTTGCCGGTAACGGATAACTCATAGCAATACAAATGTGAGGTTGTGAGGGCCAGTACGTATGCCCTGTTACTGGCCACACCATCCCCTGCCATGGTACATCGGGGCTCTTCAGAGGCGCACCAACATGGGTTAGCGCCCCGGCCAAACCGGCACCAACAACTGCCAAAGGACACCAAAGCCATACGCCTTGCATAATCAGATAACCGCCCGCGATAATACTTCGCCAATGCCATATTCGCGTTTTTATCGCCAATTTACCGCCAGTCCTCTTAAATAAACATAAGCAGTAATGGTTACAGCGGTGCTTATCAACGCGATAGAAACGATGGCGAAAGTGCGATAAACGGCTACCCGCAATAGTGTTGAATTAACGATGGGGTTTACTCATGTGGCGATTATCCTGCTCAGGCAATACCTGCCCACGCTACAGCTAACATAGCATAGGGGATTGCCGCAAACACAATACTGGCAAACCAGCTAACATGCAGACACCGATGTACCGCTGTAGCGACCAGTCCGAGACTCCAAAAATGAAATAGATTAATTTCACTGGCCAAAGGGTATAAGGCCGTATGGGGGTCTAAATGCAGGAACAGCTGATTTAATGAAGCATACTCCAGCATCGACAACGGCAAATTATGATCTGCCGCACTTAGTGTTAATAGAGCCAAGCCCAGATAGTTGGCTATCCAGGGTAACTGGCACACAATCACGACATTAACCCATTGCCACAAAGTGAACTGGGCCTGGCGCAACATAAACGATTGCAATAGCCAATAGGCCAGCCCCAACAATAAAATTTGCGATACTATCGCCAGCACATTACTGATGCCCATATATATGCCGGTGTACGGTAATAGCGACTTAAGCATGGCTTCAACCTGGGGGCGCTCGCTGGCACTTAAATAGCCTGCCTGGGCCATTTGCTGGTCTAACAACCATTGCGATGACATCATACTGAAAAAATAGATATTACTAAGTAGCACCACGGCAAATAACATCACTGCACCCCATTTAGCCCAGGGTAAACTGGTTTTAAACCGGGCAAAAAGTTCTGTCGGGGCCACGAAAGTATCGATGAAGGCGTGTCCTGGAGAGTAAGACGAAGGCGTAGTTTTCATGTCAAGGCATCCTTTTTTTAACAGCATAAGCCTAACGAGATCCGATCCAAGCTGGAATCAGAATGTGAAAAACGGAAGAAATGGGTGATTTTTGGTGTAGGCGAAGGATAAAAAAAGCCCTGCAACAATCCGTGTTGAGGGCCTTGCGTGGAGCAAAAGTCTTACAGTGGTTGGAACACATTGTCTACCTGGTCTGCACCTGTTTGATGCCGGCAAGGTAAAATTCGTTTATGGTGCTATTACTAACTCAATATTGTTAATTCGCGTCTTACTTCATAGCAGTGCAAGTGAGCGAGCATGTTCATAGGCCATCGACCGCACCAGATTTGATCCCGAACTAAAGCCGTACTCCTGCAATGTGGCGAGTTTGCCTTCCGGGCTGTCATGCATTGCCGTCATCGCTTTCACTGCTCTAACCCGGTCTTCTTCAATAATACTGTTACGCGCCATATTTTCTAAAAACTGCTGCCCTGCTTCACCGCCGCAGCGCGCAATGAAATGCATGGCAGGCTCGGTAGAAGAATTCGATGTTGCCGTCGGCCGCTCTATCTTCGTACACTGCGCATTAAATACATACTGCGGCTTAAGGTGAGCAAACATATCTGAGGACATAATATTGAGCGACACAGATAACTCATCCGCCGGTAACTGCTTGTGGACATCTTTGTGCGCGCGGTACAGCATGATTTGTTCAGGCTGCAACTTTTTGCGTTCAATAAAACGCAAATCTACTGGCTCGCCGGGATAACCTTCCACGTTATAAAAGTCATATTCGTAATAGTCACTTTCATAACCTGACCCCAAATAGCCGGCAGTCAGAAAATTGAAATTATGATCGTGCGGCACATGATAAAAAAACGACTTTTCCCCCGCCAGCTGTAGCATAGGATCATCTTTAGCCAGCCAGATATTGGCTCTGATAAAAAAATTGGTTGCGCTATTTGGCGCTTTTAGCAACAGTACCTGCGGTGTGTACTGATTATGCTGGCCGGCGCGTTTACTGGTGCCCGCTAGCTCATCTATCAGGGTCTCGGCCAAAAACGTTTTGTTGTTGTTCAACTTTTTCAGTAGCGGCGCAACAGCTAGAAAGCTTTCCTCGTCGGCCGGATCAAATTTACTTTCAATGAGCAACTCATAACATTCGTCTAATGAAATAGACTCGGTAATATGGTCAAGATTCACACTAACAGGCATGCTCATACCCTTGCTGTTGAATCATTAATAAGGTTTCTTTAGCAGCCTGTCTTACTTCCTGGTGCGGGTCGCGGGTAGCCATATCGGCCAACTCGCTTAGTGCTTCAAGGGCGTCCAACGCTAAAATTTGCTGCATTGCATACCACCGAATAAAGTGTTGCGGGTGGTCTAAAAACGTTTTTAGTGTCGGTATTGCTTTGACATAATCAAGTTTGGTTAATATCGCCATGCACAACTGAATACGTGAGTCTGCCTCGTTAGAGGGGTTTTGAAACCGCAATGTATGGTCTGCAGCACTAAAAATCAGGCTGACCGGTAACATAGCGCGTTTAATTTCCAGGGTCATAATAACCGCGCTACTGGATGCGTTATCAAACATAAAAGTCTGGTTGTTCTGGCAATGCACCACATCACCATCGGTAAGGGTCTGCTGTTCTTGCAGTTGACAACGCATGCCCTGTAAATCAGTAATTGCTTTAGGATGCGTCCACTTACTAATGGTCATATCGCCAGCATGAATAAAATAACTCAATGTTTCGCGACCAAAAAAGGTAATACCGCGCTGTTGTAAATTAGCTTTGCTTTGCGCTTTGTATTTTTTAAGCAACGCCGGGTCGATAAAATCCAGGCTTAGGTCATAATCTGCGGTGCTTTTTATAATGATCCGGTGAGCAAAATAAGTTGAGTGGCCGGCCATCGGCAAAAAGTAAAAGCTATCCTCACTCATATGCTCAATAGTGGTTGTAGTTAGGTACGCTAAGGTGTCGGTTGAGTGCGTGGCCAGTAGCGTCTTTAACGTTTCCGGCTCTGGGGCGACGGCGCCGTCGAATGCTTTATTTAACGCTGCTACAATAGGTAACCTGCCATTACGTGTACGTATACTTTCGACCCGTTCCTGGCTGCTTTTACGCGCTGCATGGTGGCGGAAAAATTGTTCTATTTGTTCATTTTTTTTCATTATTTTACCCCCCACGTCGTAACTTGTCGGTCAGCCCTTTGGTTCCAAAAGCAGGCGCAATGTTAAACGCCCCCTTCGCACCGGGGCTGACCGGCAGACTTCGTTTTACGTTATGCCGGTATAACTATCATCACTACACAAATTGGGCCGCCAACCACTTGTAGCTGCGCAGTGCCAGCCATGCCAAATGGGGTTTTAAGTGCTGCTGTCTGGGTAACTTTCATCTTGTAGATCCTTTTTAAGTTGGTTTCTTACCAGGGTTATTTCATCTTTTAAATGAATACTGGCAGCCAGGTAGTTGTTAACCCAATTCCATTTATTACCAAGCGCTCTAGCAAACAATGTCAGACCGCTTAACCGAAAATCATTTTCGTGTTTAAAACTGTGGCTGGTACAAAACTTTTTTTGTTATTAATTACAGATGCCGGGCTGTGCGCCCTGACACCAAATTCATACTAATAAGGCTAATTTTTATTGGGAGGATAAAGTGAAATGCGGTCGTTAGACGTGATTAATGGTCTTTAAATACGATAGCGAATGCAGCGTTGTAGAAAAACACAGCTGGTCTGACCGGCGAACGGGCTGAGCCGGTGTATAAACCGCATAAGCCTCGCTAACCGGCCATTTTTATTTTCTTCCAAATACGGTTCTTCGCCGCATGCCAATGGTTTTTTGGCAGTACGGGTGCATTGGCAATAATGGTTTCAAAAGGTATTTCCTGCACATCGAGCGGAGATACATGGGCACAAAACAAAGTGTTAGCTTTAAGCTGTGAGACTTTTAATAAAGAACGACGATACTGATTAGGGTGGCATATGGGGTACGGCGGGTGTAATTGCCCTTTCACCCGCACTAATAAATCGGCTATGTACAGTTCACCTGTGGGCAGATGATGCAGCGATAAATCATGGTCAGTATGCCCGGGAGTATAAATTACCTGCCAGTTAGTAAAGCCGGGAAGCGGTTGTTCATCGGTGAGCAAAATATCGGGCGTTAAAATCGGCGCATACCATGCTTTACGACGGGTTTTGCCGAGACGCTGGGCCACCCAGTACATTAAAGCAACATCAATAAGATGCGCCGTGCGCCCCGCAATACCGGCGTACCAAACAGCGGCTTTTGGGTGCGCCGCCAACGTCGCCCCGCTTAACCTACGAAGCCGATGCGCCCCGCCAGCATGGTCCGGGTGCATGTGGGTAACCACAATGAGTTTCAGATCGGTAAGGGGCCTGCCCATATCGTGGGTAATAAACCTACATACCTTATCTACATCTGCCCGGCTACAACCGTCCAGAAGCAATAGCCCCTGCGGCTCTTCAACCAGAAAAATGTTTTGTATATACCCTTGCAGCGTATGGATGCGCATAACGTCAACATGATTATTAACAACATGTTAACGTTAGCAAATTATCATTGGTTAGACCACTAAAACCAGTTGGCTTATTGGGCTGACACTACCTCCAGCTCTCCCATCATCATGCTGATATGGCCTGGGTAAGAGCAAAAGAATGTATATGGCTGGTCAGATTTTAAGGTATCGACATCAAAAGTGACAGAGGCCTCTTCACCGCTGCCAATAACCTTGGTGGCAGCGATAACCCGCTTATCGTCAGCCATCAGATAGTTATTAGCGAGCCCTGCACTGATCCCATCAGAGGCTACCGCATGCGCCTGATCAGGTTGGGTTAATACCCAGTTATGCCCCATTACGCTTTTTGCCAGGCGGCCAGTATGTTTTAGTGTCACAGTAAATGCTTTGCAACTGGCAGGCACGGCAATATGCTTGGTATCATATTTCATCGCGTCGGTGGCCAGCACCGTTGTTTCACACGCTTGACCAAACGCCGTACCCGACATCATCAGCACCCCAAGCGCCGATGCTATTTTCAATACTTTCATTATCCTACCTTCATAATTAACACTAGGAACAAGGGTAAAATATAATGAAATATGAGCGGTATTACCCGCCGGTTTTTTCGATATTGCCAAGCGGATAATACGATTACCCCTTACCGGGCAGGCCTTGGGGTTAGGATAGCGAAACGCTATTTAGCGGCTTTGCACGCCTGCGTAATTTCATCCCACTGGCCGTCTTTCACCCACTGTGGTTTAACCACCCAAGTGCCGCCCACAGCAAATACATTATTCAAGGCTAGATAATCTTCATAGTTATCACCTGAAACGCCACCCGTTGGGCAGAATCGGGTATCCTGAAACAGGCTTTGAACGGCTTTTAAGAAAGCTGGCCCGCCAGCAATACCTGCTGGAAAGAACTTCAGTTCGCGATAGCCATGCTCGCGCGCCACGATGATTTCAGCCACACTGGCCACCCCGGGTAACGTAGGAATTTCACTGCCGGATAAAATGTCCAGCAATGCCGGACTGAACCCTGGTGTAATAATAAAATCAGCGCCTGCGTTTACCGCTTTTACGTAACTGGCTTCATCTACCACCGTACCTGCACTGACAATCATCTCGGGCACGTTTTGCTTGATGGCCGTGATGACCTGCGCAGCACGCTCGCTTCGTAAAACCACTTCGACTGCGTTAATACCGGCCGCATGAATGGCTCGGGCAATATTAAGACCTTCGTCTTCGTTATTGGCCTGTATGATAGGCAGTACACGCTGCTCCCCCATCATGGAAGATATTGTATTCATAGGTATCCTTTACAGTTAAATAAACAGAGGCACAGTGCTTATGCTTGACGCAGCTGTGCAACAAAAGTCTGGTACTGAGAGGCGTCGACAATGGCACCGCGATGCTGAATAACAAAACCGGCACATGCTGCGGCCTGTTGGGTTGCCTGTTCCATTGTAAAACCGCTTAGCCTGGCCCCCAGATACACGCCGTTAAATGCGTCACCTGCAGAGGTGGTATCAACAACCTTTTTTACCGGCTCAATAGTCACGGTGCGCGCGGAATCATCGCCATACAAATGTACTTCCTGAGCACCATTTTTTAAGACAATCTCGGTCGCTCCACCGGCCTGGCAAAAAGCCATAATGTCGGGCAGTTTTGTCAGTTCAAACAACTGGCTGAAATCTTCCACGCCGGGCAACAGAATATCGGCGTATTCAATACCGCGTTTTACCGATTGCTGCGCTTCTGTACGATTGGTCCACAAGGCTGGCCGATAATTTATATCAAAGACCAGTTTTACATTGGCCTGCTTCAGGTTATCTAACAAAGCCCACAACGCTTCGCGCTCTGGCGGCGGCAATATAGCAAGAGTAATACCGCTAAACATCACCATATCCATACTGCACAATGCGTGTTTGGCATCCTTATTCATCAGCGATAAGGTTTGCCGCGCCGCAGAGTTACTACGCCAGTAGGTAAACGAGCGCTCCCCTTGTGGGTCGGTATGTATTTGATACAAGCCAATGGTTAGCTTATCGGTTCTGCCAATAAGCTCGGTACCCACCTGCTCGGCAGTGGCGCTATCTAACATCGCCTGGCTAATACTGTCGGTGCCCAGGCCACTAATAAACTGTACATCACACTGGCTAAACGTGCGTTTTAAATAGACCGCGCTGTTGTAGGTATCGCCTGCAAATGCCTGCCTTAACAAGCCGTCGCCGGCTTGGCTCAGCTCGGCCATGCACTCGCCTATAAATCCTATTTTCACGGTTGTTTCTCCGAATTAGTTTCGTCTGCGCGAGTATCCACTGGCAACGTTCCTTTAGGCCCTACCGGGCGAATGGGGCCAGCTATAAACCATACCGCAAACAGCATCAGCGGTACCAGGCAAGCGCCCAGAATAAAGAACGGTGGGTAATACGTACCGTCCCGGGTAATAATAGGTATAAGCTGAATCGCCGTGATAACACTAATAACCCCCACTGCTCCGCTTATCCCAGCGAGTGAAGCCACACTGCGGCCAGTGAAAAAGTCGCTGGGCAATGTTTGAATATTATTAATGGCTACCTGAAAGCCAAATAGTATGACGGTAATAAGGGCAATAGCGACCCCTGGGGTGCTGGCTACTGACGTAGCAATAAGTGCCGGCAACATGGTAATTGCGCCCAGTGAAATAACTGCACGCCGTGCTTTAGTGACACTCCAGCCTGCGGTAAGAAACCGGCCCACTAGCCAGCCACCAAATAAGGCTCCCACGGCAGCGCCGCAATACGGTATCCAGGCAGAGGCGCCGATAGCTTTAACATCAAAGCCAAATTTGTCGTTCAGGTACAATGGCAACCAGGCAACAAACAACCACCAGATTGGTTCAATGAAGAAACGCGCACCGATTACTCCCCAACTTTGACGATGTGACAATAGCTGTTTCAGCGTAGGAACGTACTCGTCGTGGGCTTGTGCAGACTCTGCAATCTGGCCTTTCAATATATAATTGCGTTCGTCTTCAGTGATCCAGGGATGGCTATCTGGGCCGCTTTTTACCAAAATAACCCACGGAATTATCCATAAAGCACCTAAACCAGCAATAATCATAAAGGTCGCTTGCCAGCCATAAAAAGCATATAAAAAGGCAATAAGCGGAGGAGCGATGATGCTTCCCATAGATGCACCGGCACCAAATATCCCCTGGGCTAGGGCACGCTCTTTTACCGGAAACCACTCGGCATTCGCCTTGGTCGCGCCAGGCCAGTTACCCGCTTCACCCAAGCCAAGTAATACCCGAAAAATGGCAAATGAGGTAACTGAGGTAGCCACCGCGTGCAGGGCAATGGATACCGACCACACAACAATCGATAGCACAAACCCCAGACGGGTGCCGATAGCATCAAAGATACGCCCAAACAGCGCCTGGCCAACAGCGTATGCCACCAGGAAAACGCTCATAATATTGGCATAATCTGAGCTATCCATCCCCAGATCATCCGCTATTCCCGGCCACATTACTGAGATTGCCGTACGATCGATGTAGTTAATTATGGTCGCCAGCGCAACCAGCGATATTACGCACCAGCGTAATCGACGTAATTTCATGGTGTCACTCCTTAAGGAAGTCTTCTCTGGCCGGGCTAAATGTATCAATCAGAATGCCACCGGTAGGACATACTGCACCGTGATCTTCATGGGGCCGAACAAGCAAGCTATCGCCCGGGCCCACTGCCTTGGTTTCACCATTTACCATCACCTGGAACTCGTCCACTACCAGCGAGGCCTGTAAATGACGGTGAGCGTGTACGTACCCTTCCGCCCCCGGTGCAAACCCAATCTTTACTGCTGTTAATTTATTGTTGTATCCCAGCATCTGACGCTTAAGGTCGTTACCCCGGTCTTCCACCGGGGGGGCGCTGGCAAACCTACATAAGGCACTTTGTTGCTGCGTCATCCGTGTTGTCCTTATTTAATGTTCTTGAACAGCTGGGCATACTTGGTAAGTGTGTATTGCTGACCGTTCACTGCAAAGCTAACCTTGTTGGCAGCCTCTGTGGTGCGATAGGCCAACATATGCTGCTGGTCATCTTTTAACGTAATTTGCACCCAGCTTACGCCGTTGTTTTCACCATAAGCGACTGAGGCAACGTCTGGCGTACTAGCCACCGTCTGTTCTTTGGCGGCATCGTAACTACCATGGGGTTCTAATACCGAGACGACCCGGGCAGATTGTCCGCGCTGGCGTACGATTACCGCTTTTTCATTGCGTAGATTAAAGTTGGGGTCGCCCGCTCCAATTTGGGTAAACATGACTTTGCCTTGCAGGGGGGCGGTGGTCAGCGTATAGAATTTACCATTGTCATTTAGCCAGCTAACTTGCGCGGGCTGATTTTCAAGTGGCGCTTCTCCTTGTAACCATAGATGCTGATAACCATTCGCATCGCCCAGCGCAGACATGGTTTTGCTGTAGCTATTTACCGCTTGGTTGATATACGTCAACTGGCCTTGATAATGCAGGGGAACATCGTATTGATGTTCAGACGGGCTATTCCCGCTAATAATATCTACTGCCAGCGTCTTACCTGGAGCAACCGTTACTAACGCGATAACCCGTTGCAACATCGTATCTTGGTAAGCGGTATCGATATTGGCCGCGGCTATCTGAAGGTCATCGCCATGCTGGTCAAATAACAAGGTGGGCGCATAGCGGTCAGCCACATTTACTTTGCCATTGAAATGACTGGTTTCATCCACCACCATCGTGTTGTGGGCAATCGACTGTTTGCCGTAAGACGTGTTTTCAGGTAAATAGCGCCCGCCTTCTTTTGTCACCACGTTTAAAAAGCGTACCGCACCATAGTCACTGACGATTTCATTGCCTTTGTCGTAAAACTGCCAGGTTAATTTGTCGAAATGGCCGTGGCCCATACCCTGCGAGGTAGCTTTAAACACAACCGCGGGTTTATCTTTGGTATGTGCCCGCAATACTGCCAGCGCACCTTGCTTTCCGTCAGGACCATCAAGATATACGCGAGAGGGCATGGTGTAGGCAGTCGCTTCGTTATTATCCAGCGCTTGACTGACCGCTAACCCGGCAGGAGTAAGTAATACGGTGTCCTGTTGCTTCGCAATATCCAAAAAGCGCGTATCGCCGGTTAACTGATAGGCCAGCGCAACGCCGTGCACTAGCTCTATCGTACTGATACCTTTAGATTTGATGGCATCATTCAAGGGGAAAAACAAACCGTTGTAGCTTAACTCGATGGTGGTTTGAATGGCCTTTTCCAGAATGCCGTTCCGGTACTCAAAAATCTTACGCTCGGGCTCGTTTTGTTCAATGGCACTGGCAAAGGTTACAAACGGCATTAACGCATAGCGCTGGTAATAAGGCCCTTCTGTGTAATAGCCGTCTGGCGAAAACAGCTGTTGAAGTTGCTTAAGGAAGCCGCCCTTACCGGATTCGTTCAAATCGTACAACGCCCATTCAACCCATTTAGGTTCGCCTATCACATAACCTGTCATGCCCACCGCCGCGTTGGCCCAGGTGCCATGATTATGTACTTTGTTGAAGGTATGGGGAGACTCTACCGACAAAAAGGTAGCCACCGGCCGCAGGGCACCTTTTTCAATAGTCTGGCGCTGTGCCTCGCTCAGAGAGTCCTTGATAAAATCGTATGCCTGGATGGTGTGCACCAACCACACCGCTTCATTCAATCCTTGCCAGAATAACTTGCCTTCATTGCTGCTTTTACGTTGAGGGTGACGAGGTAGCGTGGGATAGAGTGCCGCATAGTCCAGCAACATTTTGGTGACATAATCAGCATATTTTTTATCGCCACTCAGTAAATATAACTGCCCGGCTTGATACATATTCTGATAATTACGTTTGTGCTGCTCATGGGTATAGCCGCCACCTGCGTCTACTGGCACAGGAACATCTGTAGGTTGTGCTATCACCTTATCCATTTGCTTACGCAACTGCTGATAAGCCTCGGCAAACCGACCTGATTGGCCAGCCGCTTCACGCATCGCTTTGACATCCTCATTATCAATTAACACGGTGGCTTTTGCCTGCCAGCTAAGCGCACCACATAACATAAGCAATAAGGAAAAATTGATCACCGCATTTAGCATTGTCTTAGGCTGTTTCATTATTTGCCCCCTGCGGTAGCTAAAAAGTTAATGACTTCGGGCTGACCTGTTTGTTTAAAACTATTTTTACTCAGCTCGGTGGTTGGTTCGCCTACCGTTTCCTCTACCCGTAGCGGCGCCGCCGATACAAAGTTATTTTGTTTAACCATCGCTTGCTGCACACCGTGAAAATATAAGCTGGCCTGCGCTTTGTTACGCTTGCCGTGCCCCACATTCGTTAACGTATTATCGGTTATATGAACCTGCGGCCCGAATGTGCTTTCATCAGTGCCACCGCGATAAACTAACGCCAAGGCCCCCTGTATATCGGTAAATTCAGACCCGGTTATGGTGAGCTGCTCAACATTATATATGCCCAGATCATCCTGCTCCTGATTCAAGCGCAAAACGTGGCCGGTAATATTCTCGAAGGTACTGTTTTGGATATCGATTGAGGTGGCAAAGCTGCGCGCACCGGCCGCAAAAAAATCAAAGGAGTGATTAATGTCTAATGCTTTTACTGTGGTGTTTTTCACCACCAGCCGGTAGTTTTTCAACATGCCCCATTTGAGCGTGCGTATCAGGGTATTGCCTGCGCTATCGGGGGCATTTTCTCCGGTAAGGGTAAGACCATCGATGGCAAGGCTACCGCCATTGTCAATTTCAAATAATGTGCCGCGGGCAGGCGCAATAACGACCTCCTCTCCTTCGGCGGCGCGGATGGTCAGCGTCTTATTTACAGGGATGATTTTTTCTTCATTAAAATGCCCTGCTGACAGAACTAACACATCCCCATCAGCGGCCCGTTCTACCGCATCGAACAGCGCATTTTGCCCCGGCGTTACAGTGTGGCTGGCGCCACTGTCAAATTCGGTCTGCGCAGCGGGCTTGGCATACCACGACGGGCCAACTTCATCTTTGTGCATAGCTTTGGTATCTGCACTGGCACCCACCTGCTGACGATTTACCGACTGAGCAGCCGGCCATCCTTTATTGGGAGCATCCACTTCAACCTGGGTGAATCCCTGCGCAAAAGGTTTAACTGGCTTAAAGGTTGCCAGATTGTCAGCGAAGGTAATGCCGCTAACATCATCAAATGCTGCAAATTCGGTGGTGGCATCATCTGCGACGACCAGATTGTGGGTAAATTTACTGCTTACCGGCACGGCACTGCGCTCATCGTCAGAACCGGCAGCAAACTGTAAATTGCTTACGTTATAAAAGGTATTGTGATGAATATTGGCATTTTCTACCTGATGGTAACGGTTGATGGGTGAATCTGGCACTCCATTCATGACGGTTAATGCGCTTCCAAAACGGTAGCCGGTCACCCCTACAAAAACATTGTTGGCAACTTCCTGGCCTTTATTAATCACCCGTACGCCTCCGGTATTGGCCACCCCATTGCCCAGGAATACGTTGCCGCTAACCGTATTATTGTTGCCATGGCGTAGCGTAAGCGTGCCACGCGACTCAATAAACGTGTTGTTCAGCAGTTTATTATCACCAGATTTCACTGAAATAATTTCCACTTCACCATTACACCGGTCGAACACGTTGTTCTCAACGGTAGTGAACGATGATGTAAGCGAATAGTGGCTGGTCCCTATACGTAAGGTTTCCCCTCCATTCGAACCTAGCTCCGGCCGGGGGCCAAAGTAATTATGATCAATACGGTGATAATTCTGTTGGCTTTGTTCACTGTTAAGACGAACCGCTACCGTTACGCCCTGGTTGCGTTTACCC
Organism: Alteromonas indica; assembly: GCA_003056425.1. Classification (GTDB taxonomy): domain Bacteria; phylum Pseudomonadota; class Gammaproteobacteria; order Enterobacterales; family Alteromonadaceae; genus Alteromonas; species Alteromonas indica. The sequence goes on along the minus strand of PYVY01000018.1, from coordinate 25,957 downwards.
GCCAGATGGCTGTGATCAAGACGATTATGCTTGCCATAAATTCCTACCCAGTAATCTGACTCAAAGCGATCCGGGTTAGAAAAGTTGTCGATGACCAGCTCAGTCACTCGCACATGATTACTAACGGTATCTTTATCTACGCGGAAAGAAACCACCTCACTGGTAGGCGAATGCCCTTCGGTAAACACCAGTCCTTTAATAATCAGATGCTCGCCGCCAATACGCAAATTCGACACACCTTTGATAAGCACTTTACCAGGCGTTTGCGCCGTAAGAGTAATAGGGGCATCAGCAGTGCCTTTGGCTTCAAAGCGGGCTTCAAAGTCTTTCCAGTCGCCATCTGCCAGAATCATGGTATCTCCAGGCTGTAACTGCTTTTGCTGCTGTCTGAAGTCTTGTGGATTGTCGACCAGATAGTCGGCGGCCATCCCAGTATTTGAACCAAATGCTGTGGCCACACTCATCGCGACTACCAGTGGTTGAAACCATGCTCGCATAAAATGTCTCCCTGAAACCCTTGCGCACCGAATGATGCAAATTCAAATGCGGTAGGTGGTGGAAATTGCCATCAGCACCTACCCGAATAAATAACATGTGTGTTACATTCTCTACATACAAATCTAACCAATGAAATTCAACAATACAACCAATTTCTTTAACTTATTTTACAATATGTGCTATATCTGTATTACCAATTTGGTTTATCGCATGGGCTTAGCTATTAGAACCCTTGCCTGACCGCGCTTTGCGCTGGTAAAAGGTTTCGGGCTACAATTGTAGAGAATGGTTATGACCACCGGTTTTTAAGATAGGTATTTAGCATGAAAGCGCGTCGGCTTTTCTGGTCCATCGTAGATAATTTAGAAGCAATGATTGATGCTGGCGTGTACCCCGTTGGCAGTCGTTTACCCCCTGAGCGGGAATTGGCCGAGACCAATAACGTCAGTCGTCCCACAGTTCGTGAAGCGATTATTGCGCTGGAAGTGCGAGAGCGGGTGGAAGTTAAAACCGGCTCCGGCGTGTATGTGCTCAAACAGAAAAAACCTGACCACTTAAGCAAACCAATCAGTGCGTTTGAGTTAACCCAGGCCCGGGCGTTAATCGAAGGTGAAGCGGCCGCGCTGGCGGCCACAACTATTCAGGATGGCGAACTTAAAGCGCTACATCAAACCCTGGTTGAGATGAAAAACCCGAAACTGGCAGATGCCGCTGATCAGCGGTTTCACGAGATTATTGCAAATGCTACGCGTAATAATGCGCTACTTAATAGCGTTGAAAATTTATGGAATCTACGGCGCAATGTGCCGCAAATTGTGAACTCTTATGACGGCGTATGCTCGCAAAGCAGCGAACAGCGTATGGTAGAGCACACCCAGATTTACGATGCCATCGCCAGCCACGATTCAGCGGCCGCTCGCAAAGCTATGCATAATCATTTTAATCGTCTCATCAATGCTTTATTTGACGCTAGCGAAGCTAAAGCGCTGGAAGAGATTAAACGGAAGACGGATGAAACCCGCGGCTTGTATTCTATTTCACACTTACGGTAATACGATAAGAACAGGTGTACCTGTTTATCTGGCTGTAAATAATAACAAGGCGGGTATAAGCGTAGTATGGGGTTTAGAACAGGCATAGTGCATCACCGGCGCCGCAATAAACGTCTCAGACTCCACTCCCTGCTGCATTTAAGCATATTCAATACAATAGCGATGTAGAAATAAAACGGGCTTCCTGTAGGAAGCCCGTTGCTTACGTAGGGTACTTCTATGAGTACTATTTTTTAATTTCGCTATTATCTAGTGGGTATCGCTTGCTACCTGTGCGTCACTGCGCATAACCTAATTATCGCTAAAATACATATAGCCGCTTTTTCATTTGCGCGTAATGTGCGCGACATAACAGGAAATTACAGCCAATGACGGCCAATGACGGCCATAGCCTGTTAGCATTCCAGCTCAAAGCAAAGTCAGTATCAGTGTCAATAAGTCAGTGAGCATGCTGTAACTGTATAGCCAATTTAATAATTGGGCGACAATTTGTCAACCAATTTCACATTAATAATATTACCAATTATGCAGCGAGTATAAAAAAGCCCTTCTGAAATAGAAGGGCTTACTTCACACGAAATTGCAGGGGACACCTGCATTACACACTGCCTGTTGTTGAGCCGATGTTAAGAGAACACCAGCCCGCCATTAATGTCGATATTGGCACCCGTAATATACGAGGCTTCATCGCTCAATAGAAAGGATACCAGAGAGGCCACTTCCGAGGCTTCGCCTTCCCTTTTTAAAACCGTGGCCTGGGCCACATTTTTACGGACTTCATCGGGGGTAAAGGTATCGTGAAAGCCGGTACTGATCATGCCAGGACACACGCTGTTAACCCGAATATCTGGGCCTAACTCTTTTGCCAGCCCGCGTGTAAATGTCATGATTGCGCCTTTAGAGCTAGCATAGGGAACTGCCCCGCCGCCGCCGCCATCACGTCCCGCCTGCGAGGCAAACGTGACAATACTGCCTTTGTTCGAAAGATGCGGGATTACCGCTTGCGACATTAAGAACAGAGAGGTCATATTAACGTCCATTACGTGACGCCAATGCTCCAGGCTCATTTCAGTAATTTTCTTTCTGGCAATCAAGCCACCCGCGACATGTACCAAGCCATCTATTTTATTAAACAGCTCCAGTGTTTGTGCTACGCAACTGGCCACCTGTTGCGGGTTGGTCAGGTCGGCTTGAATCGCTTCTGCCTGGCCGCCACTTTGTTTGATGTTATCGACTACCTTATTCGCACCTTCGGCGCTGGCGTGGTAGGTAATTAACACTTTCGCGCCTTTTTTAGCAATGTCATAAGCACAGGCGGCGCCAATATCACGTCCACCGCCGGCAACAATAATGACCCGGTCTTGTAAAATCATAGCGGGATCTCCGTAATGAAATGATGGAGCAGCATGTATAAGCCACCATGACTGCTTAAGTTAAACATAACCAATACGCCCCGGTTTCAACCGGGGCGTATACTTATCGCGGTTAATAGCGATACTGTATGCCAGCAAACATCCGCGGCCCGTAGACATTCACCTCAGAGAAATTCTCCATTTGAGGATTGTATTGACGACGTGGCTCATCAAACAGGTTGATTGCTTCCACAGACACTTTTAAGTGCTCGTTAATACGGTATGACATACGCGCTTCAAATACGCCGGTATCCCCTACATAACGCAAGTTGCCGGGGGTTGATATAAATTGCTGGAAATACTCGCTACGGTACTTGTAGTTCAGCGCAGCACTAAATCCACCCATCTCGTAATACACCTGTGTAGATAGGGCATGTTTGGAGAAACCGAATAGGTTTGCCGGTGGCACAATACCGACGCGTTCCACTTCCGTGTCGCCGTCGTAAACAGATGAAGCTCCGAACTGGGCATCTTCAAACTCAAAGTCTGAATCTGAATAGTTGTAGCTAATCTTGGCACCGAAGCCACGTAGCCAGCTATCTAAATAGCTAAGTGAATGAGAGGCGGTAATTTCTACGCCATAGATAGTACTGGTGTCATCATCTTTTTGCTGCGTAGTAACGATGGTATCGATGTCCTGCCCGTCAACGGTAAAAGTTTCCACCGCAGAGGTATTTTCAAAACCACCTTCAAAGCTTTTGTAATAAAGCCCCAAAGCCAAAATAGTATCGTCATTGGCGTACCATTCAACGGCGGTATCCGCATTCCACGATAACAGCGGCTCTAACGATGGGTTACCGTTGGCCACTGCCAAGCCTACTGCATCATTTAACGAGTCGTTTGCGCTATCAGAGCTTAACCCAGAAAAGCTACGTCCATAGCCCAAATCCGACGGGCTCGGTCTGGATAACGCACGGTATAGAGCACCACGCACAATAACTTCTTCGGTTAAATCGACAACCAGGTTAAAGCTGGGTAAAAACTCGCTGTAGTCGCTTCCGCCTTCAATCCGGGTCAGTTCGCTGCCGTCTTCCACAATATCGCTTAACCCGCCTTCATCATCATACACAGCGGTCAGCGCACCACGTAAGCCTGCCGAGTTAACTTCAGTCTGCACATAACGCACCCCGAAATTACCTCTAACGCCATAGCCTGAAATAAAGGTGTCGTAGTCAGCCTGTAAATACACAGCAAACGTATCTTCTTCAACCTCTACATTTTCTATAGTATCGCGCGGGGCAGGTACTGAAGGCTCATCGCCAAGCAGGTTACTGGCAAGACAAAGCGGGTCAAACGTGGCATAGGCATTACCGGTACCCTGCTCAATGACATTGCCGCTTTCATCCACGTTGGTAATTAGTGGCTGGCCACCGGAAACTGCCGATAAAAAGCCTGATTCAGGGAAACTGCTGTTACGGCATGCTTCACTGGCACCAGCGATGGCTTCATCATCAAAAGTAAATTCATCTCTTACCCGCGGCACACTTTCATATTCCAGTTGTGAATAGCGCAACCCCCCTTTTATGCTTCGTAAGAAATCAATGTCGGGAATGTAGTCAAAATCGCTTCTAAAGGCGTCAATTTTGTTATTTCTAAACTGGTTTAAATCTACCCGGGTGCGCGCTGCATCTGCAAATAAGTCAGCGTTAGTTACGTCAAAGTTCTGTACAGTGAAAGTAGGTATCAGCGCACCGTTTTGCATAATATCCGTGCGGGTTTCTACTCTGCCATCATCGTCAGCGCCTAGTACCTCATTGCCATAAATATCAATAGGCTCTGATTGCAAACGGGTTTGAATGATGTTCTCTCGACGTTCCGTTTTAGACGTAGAAAAGTCGGCCGATACGCGCAGTACATCACTTACATTGTATTTAATGTTGATGCCGCCGCCGGTGTATTCCTCCAGCCTTTCTTGGTAATGACTGTGCGTTTCAATCCGTTGCTCGTTGGTAAAGCTACGCAATGCTCCGCCCTCAGTTACCACCAGATCACCGGCAATATGGTCTTCAGCGGCGACATTGGGGGCATCAATCCGACGGCTTTCAGCAAAGACTAAATCATTTCGTACTTCGGTGAACACCCGGTCGGAGTACTCGCCATCAATATTGATTTCCAGTTTATCATTGGGCCGCCACTGCACCGCGCCAAACAGTGACTCACGGTCATCATCTGTAATATTCTGACGGTACGAATACGAGCTGGGCACAAATACATAAGGCGTATTAGCATCGGGTGCTACGCCGGTAGCCGGATCGACTTCCAGTGCCAGGTCGCCCGCGCCTGAGTCACAAGTGCCAGTACTGTAGATTCCCTCTTCAGATGCCGGGTCAAAGCGGCAGTCGCGCCAACCGCTGGTGGTTCGGGCTTCTTGCTCAGGATTGGTGGCCAGATTTTTCTGAGCTCCGACTGAAATGCCGATTTCCCCAAACTTAGCAGATTCATACTGGTCAATAAAACTGGCCGTAATACGAGAGCCTAAATCGCGCTCTGGATCTTCTAAGTCTGAGTTATCCGGATTCCAATTAGCTTTATATTCAAACTGAAAACTGCGCTTGCCATAGTCTAATGGTTTAACCGTTTCCAAGGCTATCTGACCCGACACACCACCCTCAATCAGGCTGGCTTCCTGCGTTTTATAAATCGCAATTTTGTTGAATAATTCAGAAGGAAATTGGGAAAAGTTAACCGAGCGATCTCCGCTACCATTAGAGGCTTCACGGCCGTTAAATACGGTACTGCCTAAATAGGGTCCCAGACCACGAATAGATATTTCGGTGGCACCGCCCTGTTCCCTATGCGACGACGCACCCGTAAGGGTTTCAAGTGCCTCACCAATAGACAGCGCGGGAAGATCACCAATATCGCTGGCTGAAATACCATCCACAATAGTGGTAGATTCGCGTTTAATGTCGATCGAATCCTGAATCGTACTTCTAATGCCTTTTACTTCAATAATTTCTGTAGTGTCTTGATTGGCCTGCGTTGACTCATTTTGCTGTTGCGCGTAAACCGCCCCGCTGGCCAGCACTGTGGTAGTGCAAAACGTAGAAGCCAATACAGGCTTCCAATAGGCAAGTTTAATCGCTTTGTAGAGTTTATTTTGTTTTATTTGTGTTTTCATAGTCCCTTTCCAAATCACAAGCTTAAGTAAAGATCTTGTAAGTTTTATGTAAGCAACTATCCAGACCAGAGTCAACGAATAAATTTGACCAAATAAATATTTAATACATTACCAATAAATTTAAATTGGTATAACAAATGAAATATTCTCTATAATTTTTAGTAACTTAGCGTATATCGGAAGTTTATTAATCCGAGTTACATTATTTATACATTTTTGTAATAAGCTATGCTATCCGCACTAGAACGAGATAAAACGTATTGACCAAAAGTATAATAATAATCGCAAAATGGATGACCAATTGTTTGACTATGGCCCAGGATGGGTTTATTGGGGAACGCTTCTTGTGGAAGGGGGCGGCTAAGAAAAGACTAAGAGAAGGCTAAAAAAGGGTAGCGTTTATAAAGGGTAGAATACTGGTTAATGCAGGCCAGCGATAGATAGCTGGCCTAACGGTTAGTATGTTGCGTTCATCCTACGCTTAGCGTTCCTTTCATCATGCTAATATGACCAGGAAACGAGCAGAAGAAAGTGTATTCCTTATCGCTGGATAGTTTAGCCACCTCTACGGTTACCGAGGTCTTCATACCACCTCCGATAAGTTTAGTCGCGGCTAATATCCGGCTGTCGTCCGGTTTTAAATAGTCGTTGTCTATGCCTGCGGTCATGCCGTCGGTGGCGACAGCCTGCGCCTGGTTCTTTTCACTCAGTACCCAGTTGTGGCCCATAATGTCTTTGCCCATTTTACCGCTATGGGTAAGTGTGACAGTAAAGGTTTTGCAGCTTGACGGTATAGACATAGCGCTTTTATCAAACAGCATACGATCAGTGCTATCGATTGTGCTTTCACATTCATTAGCCAGCACTGGATTGATGCCGGATAACAAAAACAGTGTTGAAATTAACTGTTTGTACATGGTCGCCTCTTATTTTTATTAAAATTTTGTAACATTTCAATATACCGTATAACCGCCTGTGAGTACGTTTTTTTCTGCGAAATCGGGAGTGGTCGGAACACCAAAAAAATAGACCTATGACATAGAAAAAACCCGCGATACTGGCCGCGGGTTTTATAATTTTTTAGGTGTTGTCTTTTAACTTGCGCCGCAAAATTTTACCCACCCCGGACTTTGGCAGTTCGTCTACAAAGTGAATTTCTTTAGGTACTTTATAGGCGGCCAGGTTTTCCCGGCAAACCTGAATAATAGCTTCTTTGGTTACACTTTCTTCCTTACGCACCACAAACACCCGTACACGTTCTCCCTGATGGGGATCGGCCCCGCCAACGCAGGCTGCCTCAAGCACCCCATCATGCTGACAAACAGCATTTTCCACCTCATTGGGATACACGTTAAATCCTGACACCAGAATCATATCTTTTTTACGATCCACAATGTGGTAGTTATCGTTGCTGTCTTTAGTGCCAATATCGCCGGTTTTGAAAAAGCCCTCGTCAGTGAAGCACTGAGCGTTGGCCTCTTCATTTTGCCAATAACCTTGCATTACCTGGGGGCCGCGCACGGCAATTTCTCCGGGTTCGCCAGCAGCTACCTCATTATCTGAGTCATCCAACAGTTTAAAGACAGTATGAATTACCGGTTTACCAATTCCACCGTTTGGCTCACCACAATTTATTGAAACCACCGGCGCGGTTTCCGATAGACCGTAACCTTCAAATAAAGTGACGCCGGTCAGCACTTGCCAGTTTTTAGCGGTGGAAGACAACACGGCGGTTCCGCCCCCGATAGCCAGATTAAGCGAGTCAAACGACAAGGCGCGGAACGGCTCGAAGTTTATTAATGCATTAAACAGAGTATTAACCCCGGTAATTGCCGTAACCTCATGCCGTTGCCACTGCTGGACGATATGCGGGGCATCTTTAGGATTGGTTATCAGCACGTTTTTTCCACCCAGCGAGAAGAACATCATGACATTCACGGTTAAGGCAAAAATATGGTAGGCGGGCAGTACTGTAATGATCACATTATCGCGCTGGCCTAACTGACGCCCCAAGCGTTCACTGCTTTGGTCTATATTCGCCACGATGTTGCGGTGCAATAACACCGCACCTTTGGAAAACCCGGTAGTCCCGCCGGTATATTGCAGGAACACCGGATCTTCAGCTGTAACAGAAACCGGTACCAGGCTGCTATTGCTACCCTGGCTTAGCGTTTGCGATAAACTTACCGCTGGCTGGCCAATCTTATCGCAGATACTGGCAAGAGTGGCTTGGCCGGTGATGCATACCAATTGGCAATGTTCGACCGTTTGCAGCGCCTGGCCGACTGTGTCTGCGGCGCTTTCATCAAATACCAGTAACGACACGCTGGCATCACTTAGCTGATGTGTGAGTTCGCGAGCGGTATAATTGGGATTCGTATTTACCTGCACCGCCCCGGTACGTAATATTCCCCACATACACACCATAAAAGACAATGTATTCGGGCACATTAGCGCAACCCTATCGCCTTTTTTGATCCCCTCGCTTTGAAGATACGCACAAAAATGTCCAGACTGCTCAGCCAACTGGCCGAAAGTGAGGCTGTCGTCGCCCTGTACATAACAAACACGGTCTCGGTAGCGCTGGGTGGCATCGTTAAACATGGCCAGTAGCGTGGTGTCGTATGGGTGTGCACCCGATTCGGTCATCAGGATATCTCCTTTAAATACGGATCTTGCAAATCACGACCGCACCCTGTACTTCAGTGCAAGCTGTTTTTGCCGACAAAGCTCTACAGTAATCAAGTTGTTAATAAAATGATAGCGATTCATTACCAGCGTTGTGGATAGCGATGCGGGGTATGGGATAATAGTGGGTTAATCATGGCGATAGGTATTGGCAAAATTCTGTTTATCCTGTTCGGTAGCAGACTCATTGCACTCACCCAGAAGATAAAAACGTCGCTGCGCTTCGTAAGTATCTATTTCTATAAAACCTTCACGGCAATACTGAGTATTGGTTAGTTTCTCGTTCAAGCGGGCGTATAGCGCCTCTCGCTTTTTACTGTAACTATCCCCCCTTTGGGTACCCGCATTACCCACACTGCTACCTGAGGATTGCGATGCGCCCGGTGGCGGCCCCTTCCGGCCGCCGCTACGTTGGCCGGGCCCTTCCCCGCGTGGCTCATCGGTAGGCGCAGTTGCCATACTAAAGCGAAAAATCTTTGCCCCAGAGTCTTTAATATTGGTGACAAACATATCCTCCTCAACCGGCCTGGGCGGTGGCTTGTGCGCACAAGCAGTCAATAGGAAGGGGCTACAAAATAGCACCGGCAGCAGGGTTTTCATCATCATATTCATGGTTACTTAGTCGCGTTAAAAACAGTGATACACATTCAATACGACCCTACCTATATGTAGATAGTTGCGCTGGGTAATGTAAAGAAGGGTAAAGGGCTGGCGCAGACCAAACTGGAGTGATGGGTAATAAAAAGGGCGATTGTTCTTTCAGCTTTATTCGCCCTATACCAAAATTAACTCTATAAGTTCATCTGTTAGTTGAACATTATTAGCACCATAACCCTAAGCTAGTTTAAGAAGCGAATAAGTTAATTCGAGAAGCGTACATATTTTTCAATCCGGCTCAAGAAGGCCACCTGTTCCGAAAATCTGACCCTCGTAAGCTCTGGTAGAACTCCATTCTTAACGAAGCTGTTAAATTAGATGAAGAATGACTCCCAAGATATCTAGGCTCTTATTTGTATAGGAGAGCTTTGTACGTGAAACAACAAACTTTCTAATAATGGTGAAAAGTTCCTCTTTCAATAATCTTTGTTGTAGGTTTACATAAAAAAACCAGCAATCTGCTGGCTTTTCTACATCCTCACACACAACCTAAATCCACCAGCCTAACTATCTACAAACTTGCGCCAGCTGCCAATGTCGGTAATGTCGGTTGCGCCTTCCAAGCCGTATTGTTCGCAGATAAAACCGCTGGCCTGAGTGCCATCGGCGAGCTGAACTTTGCCGATGCCCAGTGGCGCCGGTATGTTGGCCACAAAACTGCCGAACTCAGCGGCGGGAATTTGCCAGAACTCGACTTCGATAGTGGCGCCATTTTTAGCGGTATATTGAAGGCCTGGGCGCTGCGGTGGGCCGCCTGCCAGTGCGTATAGTCGGTAATGCGGCGCGGTGGTGGTGGTTTGTTTAAGCGTGGCTCCGCGTTCGGTGAGCTGCCAATTCAGCGGTTGGCCCTGTAGGTGCGCTCCACATACCACAACATCAATATACTGGGTTCCCACAGGCTGCTCGCACTGAGGCGTGGCGGGTGCTTCCATCGCCCCTTTGCGTAATGGAAAGATGTGCTGTAACCGGTTGGCAATAGACAGCAGTCTGCGGTCGCTAAATGTGGGGCCCACTAAAGTGATACCAAATGGCATACCACTGCGGGTTATTTGCGTCGGTACGGCAATACTGGCCAAGTCGATAAGGTTCATAAAGTTGGTGTAGTATCCCAGCTCGCTATTATGTTTCACCGGCTCTTTAAGCATTTCATCAATAGTAAAATGGGTGCCCGCGGTGGGGGTTAACATACAATCTACCGCGTTAAGCTGGGCCAGGCAGATTTGCTTTAATTCGTTAATGCGATACTGGGCTTTAAACAGCGCGGTGGCCGAGGGCGCTGCCCCCTGCTCTATAATCTGGCGCACCACCGGGAATATAGCATCGGGGTTTTCATCGATTAGCGGCTGGGTTGCCAAATATCGCTCGGCAACCCACGGGCCTTCGTAAAGTAGCTTGGCAATTTCATCAAAAGGCGCGTAGTTAATTTCCTTAAACTCAAAGCCCTGACTGCTAAGCTCTGCCAGTGTTTTTTGATAAGCTTCCTGATAATCATCGTCACCAAAAAACTTAAGCTGATCAGGCGCAATAATGCCCACGGTTAATGGACCCTGTCGCATACCGTACTGACGGCTTTGATTAGCATAAGGATTTTCACGGCTGTAACCATCGGTGTAATCAAACCCTTCGGCAATGGCCAAGGCGTGATTCGCATCATCAGTGTTATAAGCAAACAGCGTGATACAATCTAGGCTGCGACATGCTGGTACCAAGCCGCTGGCCGACAGCAAACCTATAGTGGGTTTTACGCCTACCAGATTGTTAAAGCAGGCCGGAATGCGCCCGGAGCCTGCGGTATCTGTACCCAGACTAAAACTCGCCAGCCCCAGCGCTACCGCCACAGCGGAACCGGAACTTGAGCCGCCGCTGATATAGGCATAATCAAAAGCGTTGTGGCAGGCGCCATAGGGCGAACGGGTACCATTTAGTCCGGTAGCAAATTGGTCAAGATTGGTTTTACCAACAGGGATCGCCCCGGCATCAATTAGTTGCTGTACCACATATGCAGACTGGTGCGGGGTATAAGCAAATGCGGGGCAACCAGCGGTAGTCGGGATTCCGGCTAAATCAATATTATCTTTAATGGCAAACGGGATCCCCCACAATGCATGGGTAGCTGGGTCTTTGTGCGCTAGCGACGTTAAAAAAGGCGCTTGTTCCTGCTCGCTTAACAAATGAATCCAGATATTGTGTTCACGGTACTGGCCCGCCCGTTGACGAATGTCCTGCATAACTTCAGCAGGCGTAGTACTGCCATTCAGGTAGGCGCTTTTAAGGGCATCGAAACCCATATCCCGGGTTGTGTTTACCGCTGCATTTAAACTCATGCCTGCTCCTCCATCACTACCACAGCCTGGCCGGCGTTAACGCGGCTGCCATTGTTTAATAATACCTGCGACACCACACCATCACAGGTAGCATGTAAGGGTATTTCCATTTTCATTGATTCCAGTACCACCAGCAGTTGGCCGGCTTTTACTGACTCACCAATTTTCACCTGGGTTTGCCACACGCTCCCCGACACCGGGCTGTCGACTACAATGGCATCATCAGCCCAGGTGACTTCCTGCTCATCGCTATGCGCTTCGTCCTGGTCAAAATGGAACTGACCGTTGGCATGCCAGCGCGCCAGCTCTTCATTAAAGGCTTGATTACGGCGGTTCACAAAGCCGTCAATGTCACTTTGGTGGTCTGTCACGAAGGCTTCGTATTCAGCTAATGAAAAGCTGCTTTGCTCTATTTTTATGGGGTAGTTGTCGTGAGGGAAATCTGCCCGAATTTGTTGTAACTCATCATGGCTGACTTCGTAAAAACGAATTTGGTCAAAAAAGCGCAATAACCAGGGCTTCTCGAAGACACTGGTCTGGCGATAACGATTCCACATTTGCAGGGTGCGTCCAACAAACTGATAACCACCGGGGCCTTCCATACCATACACACACAGGTAAGACCCCCCAATACCCACCGAGTTTTCTGCTGTCCAGGTTCGTGCCGGGTTATATTTAGTGGTGACCAGACGGTGACGTGGGTCAACCGGCGTGGCCACCGGGGCGCCCAAATACACATCCCCCAGCCCCATCACCAGATAGCTGGCGCTAAACAAAATATCTTTAACTTCATCAATACTGTTAAGGCCGTTTATGCGACGAATAAATTCCAGGTTACTGGGGCACCAGGGCGCATTGGAACGCACTGACTGCGCGTATTTATCGATGGCTTCCTGACAGGCTTTATCATCCCAGGAAAGCGGTAAATAAACCGTTCGCGATGGGACTGTCAGCTCATCTAAACGCTGCCCAAGCTCGCGTTCTGCCTGTTCTAAAATTGTAAGTAAACGGGTATGGCTTATTTGCTGACTGTTGTAGTGGATTTGCAGTGACCGAATACCCGGCGTGAGCTCTCGCATACCGGTAAAGGGCTGTGCTTCCAGCCACTGCATCAGTGCATGGGCCCGAAAACGCAGCCTAATATCCAATACCTGTTCGCCGTATTCCACCAGCAGAAAATGGTCACCAGCGGCGCGATACACAATGTCATCACCATACTCACTGGCCGGCAGAGTTTTAAGAATGGGTGTGGTGATCCCCACACATTCTACCTGCTGCGGTGTGCCGCTTAGGCTCTCTAGCTGAGCATGCTGTTCGGCTTCCAGTTTTACCGCACCATCCAGGCTAACCGGCACAAACCGCACCTTATCACCGGCCCGTAACTGGCCGAGCTTCCACAAATCAGCGGTGATCACCGTGGCCGGGCATACAAACCCGCCCAGCGACGGGCCGTCCGGGCCCAAAATTACCGGCATATCGCCGGTAAAATCCACACTGCCAAACGCATAGGCATTGTCATGAATGTTAGATGGGTGCAGCCCTGCTTCCCCACCGTTGTTTCTGGCCCACTGAGGTTTCGGGCCAATCAGACGCACACCGGTACGGCTGGAGTTGTAGTGAATCTCCCAGCTCGTCGCAAAAAATTCGGTAATATCATCTGCGGTAAAAAAGTCCGGACAGCCATGAGGGCCATAAATCACCCTGAGCTCATGTTCGTGGGAAAGCGCTGGTACCAGCGAGGCTGGCGCCGTGGTGCCTTCAATAGCCTGGGTGCTACCAAAGGTACTCAGCACATCGCCGGTGGCCAAGGCGCGGCCATTATGGCCACCAAAATTGCCCAGCGTAAATGTCGAGCGGGAACCCAGATACGCTGGGCAGTCAAATCCGCCCGCGACGGCTAAGTAAGCCCGCGCACCGGTTTGGCGGATACGGCCAACCGACAGTACCTGACCCTGTTTTACTGCCACAACCTGGTTATACGGCACTGATGTGTCGTCCAGTTTCACCTCGGCATAGGCCCCACAAAGGGCTATACAGGTATCAAAGCTGAACTGCAGCACCGGCCCCTGCAGGGTAATTTCTATTACCGCCGCGTCGGTGGGGTTGTTCAGTACCCGGTTCGCCAGGCGGCTGGCGTAATTGTCAAACGGCCCTGAGGGCGGCACACCCACATTCCAGTGATGCTGTCGACCGGGGAAATCTTGTAACGTGGTTTGAGTACCACCACTTAGCACATCAATACGTTGGGGCTGATAATGAAAGCTGTTCAGATACCGGGTACTTACCTGGCCTTGTTGCAACGTAGGATCATCCAGCAGTTGTTGTAGATAATCCAGGTTAGTTTGGGTGCCATACAATACACATTCGCTTAAGGTATGTTGCAACAGATTAAGAGCGGCTTCACGGTCAGCCTCATGGACGATAACCTTGGCCAGCATGGGGTCAAAATACGGTGAAACCTCAATGCCGGTTTCTACCCAGTGGTCAATGCGTATCCGCGCACTGTCCTGCGTAGTATCGCTTGCCGGTAAGCTCACATGGCTGAGTAACCCAGGGCTGGGGCGAAAGTTGTTGAAAGGATCTTCGGCATACACCCGCACCTGAATGGCATGGCCAACGGGGCGCAGCGTGCTACGCAGGTTATTAAGCTCCATAGGCTCGCCTGCAGCCAGTTTTACCATCCATCCGACCAGGTCAACCTGATACACTTCTTCGGTTACACCGTGTTCTACCTGCAAGCGCGTATTAACTTCCAGAAAATAGAACAGGTCGGTGTCCATGTCATAAATAAACTCCACTGTACCGGCGTTACGGTAGTTAACCGACGCCAGTAACGACTCAGCAGTCTCGTGTAGCTGGGTACGTACGGTTTCGGTTAAGTTAGGGGCCGGGCACTCTTCCACTACTTTCTGGTTGCGCCGCTGACTGGAGCAATCCCGCTCACCCAGGGCAATTGCAGTACCTTTACCATCACCGAATATCTGCACTTCGATATGTCTAGCCCGGGCAATAAACTTTTCCAGAAACACACCGTCGTCGGCAAAGTTACTGGCACCTAACCGTTTTACTGAGTCAAAGTGCTGGCGCAACTCTGCTTCGTCGTGACACAGATGCATACCAATGCCACCGCCACCGGCGGTACTTTTTAGCATTACCGGATAACTCACGGTCGTTGCGTGCTCGCAGGCGCTGTCGATATCAGTAAGTAGTTCTGAGCCTGGTAGCAGAGGCACGCCGGCCTGCTCGGCTAACGCTCTGGCACGGTGTTTCAGGCCAAATGCCTGCATGTGTTCGTCAGTGGGGCCAATAAATGCGATGTGCTGGGCTTCACAACGGCGCACAAAGTCGGCATTTTCGCTTAAAAAGCCATAGCCTGGATGAATAGCCTGAGCCCCAGCTTGCCGGGCAATGGACAGAATTTTATCGACATCCAGATAAGTTTGAGAGGCATTGCCCTCGCCCAGTGAGTAAGCCTCGTCAGCCAGTTTTACATGGCGGCTGTTTGCATCAGAGGCAGCATACACAGCCACTGCTTTAATGTTCATTTTTTGCAAAGTGCGGATAATACGGACAGCAATGGCGCCACGGTTGGCAATCAGTACGGTATGAAACATGACAAAACCTTGGCCGGGTCGTCCCGGTAAAAAGATATGACAGCGGTCGTCCACTGAAAGAGTAAGCAGTTAAACAGAAATCAGGCGTCCCATACCAGTACATCTACCGGCGTTGGGTTATATCCGTTACACGGGTTATTCAATTGCGGGCAATTGGAAATCAGTACAATCAAATCCATTGCTGCACGCATTTCCACATATTTACCGGGCGCTGAAATGCCGTCTTCAAAAGTAAGCCCGCCGGCGTCGGTTACCGGTACATTCATAAAGAAATTCACATTGTGGGCAATGTCCCGTTTGTGCAGTCCGTACTCCGGATGTTCCGCAATAGCCAGCATCCAGCTGTCACGGCAGGCATGCATGCAGCGCTTTTCCAAATCGTAGCGCACGGTGTTACTTTCACTGGCGCAGGCGCCGCCCAGCGTGTCATGCCGGCCACACGTATCTGCCACAATTTCCAGCATGGGATTATTCAGGTTTGAGCGTAATACCGAACCGGCTGTTAAATAGATATTGCCCTGCTCGCGCATAGTGTCGGTGGCGCTGTAGCGCTCTGCCGGATTTTGGGCGTTATAAAACAAGGTATCGGCAGCCTGGTTTCCTTGTGAGTCGACAAACCGAAAGGTCGCACCGGCCGCAATGCGATGGATGAAATAATCGCCCGAACCAATAGTATATTGTTGAGTGGCGTTCACCGCCTCTCGGGTACTTTCCTGAATCATGGGTTAAGCCTCCAGACCAAAGTGATAAAGGGCATTATTTGCAAACCCGCGCTGGTTTTCAGGACGCAGATTTTTACAATAGTCATCGTCCTGTACGGGGGCAGCACGCTCCATCAGTAACGATACGGGCCTGCGTGGGTAGGTATCCGCCTGGCTAAGCGGATGAGGGCAGGTGTGCAAGATAACCAGCGTATCCATCTCGAAGCGCAGCGTAACGTTGCTGCCTGGTTTACTGTGCCCGGGGGCCAGCGCCATGTTGCCGCCGGTATCCGTATGAACTTTGCTAAACAAATTAAGATTGGCCGCCATGTCGGCTTGGGTCAGACCATACTTAGCCATTTCCACCAGCATGGCGTCGTGACCGTTTTGCAGCCACTGGTTGCGATCTTGCTGATAATCGCGTTTGCCCCATTTTTGCTGTACATGGCTGGCGTGGCAGTTACCGGCCATGGTTTCATGCCAATCCAAAGTGTCATGCGTGATTGAGGCAAAAATACGCCCCATATCAGAATACAGGCAATGCCCGCGAGTAAGTTTAAAGGTATGTTGGCACTTTAACGTATCGGGTGCGTTATAGCGCTCCAACAGGTTTTCCGGGTTGTAAAACATCATGCCCACGTTGGCGTCGCCTTCGATGTCGGTCAGGGTAAGCTGTACCCCTCGGCGCACCCGCAACGACCAATGGCTGGCGGCAGGAATGATGGTTTCATAACAGGTCATTATGCGGTTTCCTTATACGGTATGGTGGGGCGAGAGGCGCCGAGTTGTCGCGTAATCTCATCCAGTGTGTCGCGGCCCTCCTGAGATACGGGCAGGTCGTAGGTTATCGATGCGCCATAGGCATTAGGAGCCTGCGGGTCGTGGCGCAGTTTGTCGAAGACCCACAGCCGGGTACCCAGATAAAAGCCTTCTTTAAGATCATGTGTAACCATAAAAATAGTGAGTTTGTGGGTTTTCCATAAATCCAGAATCAGGGCGTGCATGTCGGCCCGGATCCCCGGGTCCAACGCCCCGAACGGCTCATCGAGCAACAGAATTTTGGGTTTGCAGATAACCGCCTGCGCAATGGCCAGGCGCTGCTTCATGCCACCGGATAGTTCATGAGGGTAACGCTTAAGCGCATGGCCCAGCCCAACCTGTTCTAGGATGGCAGCAGCATCATCACGAGCCTGCCGTTTTTGCCGACCAAACAACAAACCGGTAAGAGAGGCTTTTTGAAAGCCGCGGGCCGCCACTACGTTATCTAGCACGGTCATATGCGGGAAAACCGAATATTGCTGGAACACAATGCCCCGGTCGGGCCCCGGTTCATTGGGCATGGGCTTGCCGTTTAACAGCAAGCTGCCGGTGCTGGACTGTTCGGTACCCAGAATCATTTTTAAAAAAGTGCTTTTACCACAGCCGGATGCGCCCACTAACGTGATGAATTCGCCTTCATGCACATCAACATTCACCCGCTCTAAAATCACATCCTGGCCGTAGGTTTTGCCAACATTGGTGGCCTGAATTAACGGTTCGCTCATGCGTTAGTTCCTTCACTCCATGGGTGTAAACGCCGGTTGAGTAAGCCCAGCAGATAGTCAAATAGAAAGGCCAATAGCGTGATCCACATAACGTAAGGCAAAATAATGTCCATCGACATATAGCGGCGCACCAAAAAGATGCGATACCCCAGCCCGTCTGTAGAAGAAATGGCCTCCGCCGCGATTAGAAACAGCCAGCCGGCCCCCAGCGACAGGCGCACTGCATCAATCAGTCTGGGCATAATCTGGGGCAGTAACACCCGCATTAGAATCTGTAATGTACTGGCGCCCAAGGTCTGGGCTTTAACCAGTTGCTCGGTGGGGATCTGCTGGGTGCTACGCTGTATATCCCGGGCAATAAACGGCGCAATACCAATCGTAATTAAGGTAATTTTTGATGCCTCGCCCAGGCCGATTGCAATAAACAGAATGGGCAGCACAGCCAAAGGCGGAATCAGCGATATAACGGTTAGTAAGGGGGCCAGCCAAGCATTTAACACCGGCAATGCGCCGGTTAATAGCCCTAACACCAGGCCAAACAGCGCGGCAATAGCCACCCCGGATAACAAACGAATAAGGCTGCTTTGGGTATCCTGCCAGAACGTCAGTTCGCCGGTGCGTTTGCTGGGCTCCATGGCCAGCCTTTCAATAGCGTCTCCCATCTGGGTAAGTGAGGGGAGTAAACGGTCATTGGGATTTTCAGCCAGGCGGGCTTCAGAGGCACCCATGTATACCAGCAACAGCAGCGCAAAAGGTAGCAACCCTAAAAACAGTCTGGTGGCCGTAGACGGTGTATAGTTAATCAATTTTTTCATACTGGGTCTTATCTTAGGTAGCGCTAAACAGGCATATAAAAAGCGGCATACACCGCCTTTCAGGTATTTATAGCTCGCCTTTGGCGGCCATTTGCATGTAGGTATCATCAAAACGCAGTTTGATGTAACCCGCGTTGCCGTAAACCCCGGCAGGCGTTTCGATACCTACAATATCTGCGCTAGGCGCACCTTCACCCAGCAGGCCATGGTCAAAAGAAAATTCTGCGACATGCTGCATGGTATCGATAAGCTTTTTATCTGTGGTGAATGCCGCCGCATCCTGGGGAGAATAGAACATGAGGGTTTTGTCGAGCTGGCCATCATAGTTTGCCAGGTCGGTTTGCGCCGCTTCTGCCATGTGCTCGCGCACCGCTTTGGCTTTGGCAGAGTCCCCTTGCATTTTTTGCAGCGTTTCGAACCAGGCGCCGGTCAGGGCTTTGGCAAATTCAGGGTTGGAGTGCAGTACTTCTGTATTGGCCACCATGCCGTCAATAATTTCGCCGGGGATCATCGACGAATCAAACACGTTGTAGGCTTTGTCCATAGACAAGATATGGTTGGTCATGGGGTTCCAGGTGACCACTGCATTGACCGAGTCAGTGGTAAATACCGAGGTAATATCTGCATCCGCGGTATTCACGCTGCTAATGTCCCGCTCAGATAAACCGGCTGAATCCAGGGCCCGGGCCAGTAAATAGTGCGACACACTAAATTCAACAAAGTTAACCCGCTGGCCTTTTATTGCACTTAACTCAGACTGGTTTTTCAAAATGACCGCATCGTTGCCATTCGAGTAGTCGCCGACGATAAACATGGTGCTGTCCAGACCGCCCACTGCCGGAATTGTCAGGGCATCCATATTGGTCATTGCGCAGGCATCAAACTCGCCGGCGGTGTACTGATTGATCGACTCGACATAGTCATTTACCTGCACTACCTCAATATCGATACCGTATTTGTCGGCCCATTTATCAATAATGCCGGAGTCGCTGGCGTACGCCCACGGCATCCACCCGGCATATACCGACCAGCAAACTTTAAAGGCATCTTGGGCTAGGGTTTGAGTAGAAAAAAGAAGAGCGCACAGTACAGCAGAAACTTTTTTGTGGGTAATGTTCATGAGGTTACCTTTTCAGCTTGTTTAGTCACACATGGAGTACCCTTGGCCATATCGCCATGTGGTCTCCCGGGCTTTTATCCCGCCGTGTAACCTTGAAGCATCAAGGTCGAAAGCTCTTGGACCAGTCACATCATAATAATGCCGGAACCCTAGCCTTCTATTTTACCAAATTGTAGCGCCCGACTTTCCAAGGGTACGAACGTATGAATGATTTTGCATAAGCCATGCCAGCGAAAGAATGCGGGCTGTAGAGGGGTTACGACAGGCGCAGTGCACCAAAAACAGGCAATAGGAGCAGTTTTGGTGCAGAAGATTTATTCCGCAGCCAATCTATTTGTTGTTCAATGATCCGCCCCGATCTTGGGGGTAGCGCAATACTGAAGAAACTACATCCTGAAAATAGACCGCCATCAAGCAAAACTTAATAAAAAATTAATATTTGATGAACTTATGTGCATCCGATCTTTAAATTACGGGTTCATAACTAAAAATTTGTTTAAGAAGAGGCCAAGGCGTCGGTAACGAAGGCGGAAGTTATGCTCTTCAACCCTATAGCTATGAGCCTGGTCTGACACTTCTGTCGTATGTACATGCTAGCATTCGCATATTTTATTAACTTACGAGAAGTAGCATGAAAAAACGAGCTATACGCTATATGGCAGGCGTCCATTTGATGATGTTTTCATCGTTATCCGTGGCCGCAGACTTTGTTTGCGATGAAAATATCGATACCTCCACGCAAAACGCCGAACGCACGCAGCGCCTTTGGCAGCAAACGCTTACCTATTTGGAAGGTGTAAAAGAGATACTGACCAAAAACCAGGGCTGCGAAGTTGGCCCGCTGGCTGTAACGGAAACCAACGATGGTAGCGGCGATATTGCCCGAGACTGCACCGCCGGTTATCAGGACGTGCAAAAAGTCATTAAGCATGTTGATGCCGTGCTGAACAACCCTGAGGATGCGAAAGCCTGCTTTGATACACAGAAAAATTATGAAGAATTTCCCTTGTACACTGCTAACGAGCAGCTAAAAACAACCTATGAAGTCGCAAAGTGACTGGACCGCCCTACCCTGACGGACTTTTACAATAAGAAAAGTGGCGGTATAAAAGAAGCGGGCTTAACCCTGGCGAATGAGTTCTGGCCTATTGTTAGCCAAAGCCATATGCCCGACTATTTGAGTACTGACATTACCGCTAACGCGTTGCCGGAATTATGGGCCGCGGTAGGTTGGTTGCCGTTTTATGCGGATGCCGAAAAAGCCCATAATGACCGGTTTCGGGGTGGCTACGCCTACGCCGAGGTTATGGGCCCATGGGGAATGCTACGCATCAACACTATCGATGGCGAAAGCGTGGGCGCCGAAATAGGCATGACAATTCAGCTACAGGATACGTTTTACCCTTATCACTTCCACCATCCTCAAGAGTTTTACCTGCCGCTGACCGCCCCCTCGTGCGGAGTGGAAAACCGCTTTTTCGCCGCCCATGCAGACAGCGCCCTGTTTGAGCATAGCAGCAACGATGATTCTTTTATTATTGATGCCGAAAAAGACACCGACCTACCTGCCTGGTTTATCCAGAAATCACCCAACGGCAATAACTTCACATACTTTGAGCGCAATACAATTCATGCATTTGAAGCAGCGAAAAGCTGTGGCGACACCACCTCCGGCCTGGTTTCAGTATGGGGAAGAACCACCGCGCGGGATAATTTACAAACCACTCAGGTGTGTGAAGTCGTAGAGCAACAAGGCGGCGAACGCAACGCCGAACCTCACTCACGCTACCGTTGTACACCCACACAGTGGGAATATTGAGGGAAGTCTTTTTTCTTCGCAAAGGATTGCTCTTATCATCACGATACTCATCGCTTCGCGGCGGGCCTGCTGCCTCTAAACAACCAGTGTTGGCCCAGACGCCTTTTTGGTCGAACCTCGGCACTCATTCACAGCTAACGGTAGATACAAAAAAACCGACTCGAAAGTCGGCTTTTTTATATCTGACGCACCCGATAGGATTCGAACCTATGACCTTTGCCTCCGGAGCCAGGAAATATAGTGTTTTTCAGTGATGCTCAGTGAACAGTAAAAAACAAAAAATACACCATAAGACATTGTTTTTATTGCAGTAGTAAAATTCATAGTTTGTTCACCCTTGTTCATGTAAACTCACCCAAAATCACTCTATCTGCTACATATTTGCTACATATTTTGAAATGACTATCAAAAAGAAGATCTCAAACTCGACGATTTCGAGCCTCAAAATTGATGATAAGCGGCTAAATGATACAGAGATATCTGGCTTTCATGCGCGAATAAGCCCGAAGGGCAGAATTACCTATTTTTTGTATTATCGGCACAATGGCAAACAGCAAAATGTGAAGCTAGGCACTCATCCTGAAATAACTCCGGCGCAAGCCAGAGACGCAGCAAAAGCAGCAGGTGCTTCTGTGGTTCAGGGTGTTGATCCTCATGAACACAAAAAAGAGCTAAAAGCCCAGGAAAGAAAATCCAGGTTAACCACGCTGGAAGCATTTTTAGATTTACAGTTTGCGCCCTGGTACAGCGCCCAGTATCCAAAATCCGGGGCGCAGGAAATAAAAAACCTTAAAAAGAACTTCCCTAGCCTGCTACCTATGCAGCTAAAAGATATTACTGCCGCAGTAGTCGAGCGCCGCCGTACAGAAATGATGAAAGTTAAACGAAGCAACGCCACTATTAACCGGCGCTTCACTACGCTTAAATCAGTCATGAGCAGAGCAGTCGAGTGGGAAGTGATAGAAAAGCACGACCTGAAAAAGGTTAAAATGCTGCGCGAAGACAACACCCATATTCGCTATTTAAGCTTTGAGGAAGAAGAAGCATTAAAACGCGCTCTAGCTGCCCAAGACTATCGCATTAAAAAAGACCGTGAGAACGGCAACAAACACAGAACAGAGCGCGGCTACCCGTTACTACCAGAGTTAAGCAATCGCACGTTTGCGGATCATATAGCGCCTCTGGTGATAGTAGCCATGAATACCGGAATGCGAAAAGGTGAGCTACTTAGCCTTACCTGGGCTGATGTTAACTTTGAGCGGGAATTTGTAACCGTGAAAGCGGCCAATGCCAAAAGCGGAAAAGCTCGTCACATTCCGCTTAATCAGAAAGCCAAGTCGGCGCTGCTAAACTGGAAACTGGACTGCGGATCCCTGCACTGGGTTTTTGAAGGTGAAAATGGCCAGCCAATTAAAGACTTCAAGAAAGCCTGGGTAGCCTTGCTGGAAAGCGCCAAGATTATCGACTTTCGATTTCATGACTTCCGACACCACTTTGCCAGTAAACTGGTGATGGCTGGTGTAGATTTAAATACCACCCGTGAGCTACTAGGTCATGGTTCGTTAGATATGACGCTCAGGTACGCACATCTGGCACCTGAGCATAAAGCTAGAGCAGTTAATCTTTTGTAACACTCAAGCCTAATTTACAACAACATAGCTAAGATAATGGAAAGCTTAATTAAAATTAGAAACGACTTTATATTCTATATACTGGTTAGTAGCTTCAATGATTTCTAACTTCGCGCCTTTATAACCAATATTCTTAGACTCGCTAAGGTCGTAAGAAACATCATTATTAAACGCTGGTCTAGCTATATTGTTCGAAAACTCTCTGTATCCGACTGAAATCACGGATCCAGACTTTCCACTATAGATAAGTGTTTGTTGAAAAGCATTTTCACTCAAAATAGGCTTTTTCACGTAGTTGAAGCCTATATCCTCATTACACATGTAGCCTCCAAATATTGATACGCCACATAGCTCTTCATCTTTTTTATCTACAGCCAAAGCTTCGAAAGGGTCTGCAAGAGCAGCTACTTGGACCGTTCCTGAGTCACGCTCACTGGTTAAAGGGGTATAGAATATAAAATTCTTATCCTCACCTTGTTTGAAAAAATAACCCTGGCTAACTGTGTAGGCACCAATTATTCCAAATGAGCCAGGTTCACTTACATATATAGCATCGTGCTCTGTGAAACGCCCCTGAACTAACATTTTTTCACCAACATTGACTCTTACTATTTTTTCTAATGGTGGCTCACTTATATCTTTTGCGAGCGCTCTATAATTATACGTTGGAGAAGCACAACCTGATAAAAAAATCACAGTAAACACTATTAGTGCTGCGATTAATCTGAAACCCTTAAAAATAATTTTTATTAACATTTAAATTTCACCAAAATATTTACGGGAGGCTTGAAAATACGTATCTATCAGAACCCCTCCATAATGCTTCGTTAGGGCTCCTACTATTCTTTTTCAGATGAAGGTTCGCGAATAACCCTTTAAAGAAAGTGAGCAGCTTATTGACTACAATAACCTCCATGTTGCCGCACGAGTGAGCGACAACTACTTATCGCGTAGCCACATCGGCGTTCACCGTCCAGGACATGACAATAAGTTTCGTAGCTACTGTTAGATTTAGGAGTATGACAGTGATAATCACCAGTTCTGCTATTCGTATGGCATCCATTTGCATTCGTGCCGCCACTATGAGAATTGGCTGAGGGAGAGGTGAAAGTGAGAGCGATACCGAAAGCAGCGCCTAGTGCTAGGGAAAATTTCATTAGTAATCCTTTTGGCTTGAAAAACTGTCCTTTAGTTCAGGTGTCATCATACCCAATAAACTATCAAGGATCACTTATACAATGATAAATTTGTAGCTATTTGAATTGATACCTTTAATGCTTATCTCATATTTTCTTGTTCCCTCTTCGGAGATAGTATTTTCTACTCATTTAAACAAGGACGTATCAATGAATAGATTATTAGTAAGTTCTATTTTATTTATTACTCTTACTGCTCACTCTGCCGAACATGATTTTACCCCTACGAAATATGCTTGCACCAACATTGATAAGAAAATCAAAAACGTAAACGACAGACTGCGTTCAGGCTATACCATAAGGGAAGGTGAGCGTCTTAAAGAGGAACTGCGAGAGCTTAAGCACAAGCGTTTTTCATGCCGCCATGCGGGTTTTTCCGTAGAGTAAAAGCACTGCCCTTTAAGTTATTTAGCGTTCGGGATATTCTCACAGCCTATGAAAATCTTCGGGAAGTAAGAGGTTTTAGTGGTTGAGCATTCCAAACGCTACTTTCGATTAAACGAGCTGGAAAAACAATTCGGCATCCTGCCTGATGAGATTCGCTATCATGTTGAAGCGAAGAAACTCCACTTTTCTTTTTTGTTGCCGTCTTCGCATGTTTTGATTGGTAAAACCACACCTAAAGGCTTTGTTGGTTATGGTTCTGGCTACTATGAAGGACTGATAACTGTCAGCCCTGCTATCTCGTTATCCTTGTTTCAAAAAGAAACCGTGAAGTGTGATGCTGTGTTCCTTCGACAGGCTACCAATATTACGCGCTGGCAAACTGACTATCCGTTTACCATGCCCAAGCCTAATAAGCTTATGCGTGACTGGAACGCACAAGACTTAGACTTTGCTCAGCAACAACTTCTTACTGCCAAACCCTACCCTAAAGAAGTGGCATCGGGATATGCACAGTTAGCGGATACCATGGATATGCTTATTTCTATGGGAGATCACAAAAAGGACGTGACTAACCCATTCTCTAAAGTCGTTAATAAGCAGGGCGCACTCGCCTTTGACTATAAGCCATTTGAGTTTTTACTGTCTGATGCCTGCTTGCTCCGCGAAGATTTAGCACGCTTAAACCTAATAGGCTCCGATACCGCTTCTAAGCCGCAGGCTACACGGCTTAGCACGCAAACTGAAGGTAATTCATCTAAGCCTAATAGGTCTACCAACCAGATAAACGACCTGATTAAAAACCTAATAGGCTTGTACCCGACAAAATCAGCGGCGGCGTTATGGAAGATTCTTCAGGAAAACTTTGAAGATAATGATGAGATTGACCCAGGTTCAATACTCGATGAGGTAGGCGATACCGAACTGTATTGGACAGACAACCGAGGCCAGGAAAAACGCCTGGCGTATAAAACCTTTCGCAACAAGGTCTCTGAGTACAAATAAAGTAAATTTGTCCTGATTGTCCCGCCTTACGTCCCGGGACAAACGGGACGGATAGTTTTGCCTCCGAACTGTTAATAAACACCGGAGAGCAAACATGCACCAACCTATTCAACCCCGCCTTTTATCTGAAAAAGAGGCATCACAATATATCTGTATGAGCCGTTCTTTTCTGCGCCAGGCGCGGATGGACGGTAATCGGGAAAACCGTACGCCGGCACCACCGTTTATCAAAATTGGTCGTGCTGTACGTGACCTCTCCCCCAAAAATAACACCATGACATTGATGAGATTTCCAATAAACTGGCAACAATGGAGATCTCAAAATGAAAAAACGCTACAGCGAAGAACAAATCATCAAGGCCATCAAGCAGCATGA
>PYVY01000017.1 GCA_003056425.1 Alteromonas indica | reverse complement strand
CCGCCACTCGTCATCTTCTAGCAAGCTAGAAATGTTACCGTTCGACTTGCATGTGTTAGGCCTGCCGCCAGCGTTCAATCTGAGCCATGATCAAACTCTTCAATTAAATATATCGAAAACTTTTTTATGAATCTTCGGTTGACACTCTTAACGAGTGCCCACACAGATTGTCTTGTTTAAATTGTTAAAGAACAGTGCGAGGTGTTACCCTTCGCTGCTTCGTTTCTCCCCGAAGCGGGATGCGCATTCTACGCGTTTCGTTTTCTGCGTCAACACTTTTTTGAAAGTTTTTTCTAAAAGCGTTTGAAGCTAAAAACCGTTATCAGACTTGCTCTGAAGCCTTTGCTGACAACCCTTCTTCAGTGCTGGCCGTTGGCCTGTCCCGTCGAAGTGGAGCGCATTCTAGAGATTTCTCAGCTGGCGTCAACACCTATTTTAAAAAAAGTGTCACATTTGTTTTGTTTGCTTATGAAACATACGCCAACGGCTATTTATGCAGCGATAACTGCTTTATTATGGCTTTTTACCTGGTTAAAAAGGATATACACATTGGCTACCCGATTGTTTAAAGGTATGGGCCCTACTCTGGACCCTACTGCTTATGTAGATGAATCTGCTGTGCTAACCGGCGATGTGAGCGTAGGCGAACATAGTAGTATCTGGCCCCTGGTGGCGGCACGTGGTGATGTAAACACAATACGTATTGGTAAACGCAGTAATATTCAGGATGGAACGGTACTTCATGTCAGCCGTAAAACACAGACTAATATAGAAGGCCATCCTTTAGTTATTGGTGACGATGTTACCGTGGGGCATAAGTGCATGTTGCACGGTTGCCAGTTAGGTAATCGTATTCTGGTAGGAATGGGTGCCATTGTGATGGATGGCGTCATCGTAGAAGATGATGTGTTTATCGGGGCAGGTACATTGGTGCCCCCGAATAAACGTTTAGAAAGCGGCTATCTTTACGTAGGTAATCCCATGGTAAAAAAACGCCCGCTTAAACAAAGCGAAGTAGAGTTTCTAAGTCAATCTGCTAAAAACTACGTTGAGCTTAAAGAGGACTATGTAAACCACAGTAATACTTTATAAGCTCAATTGTTGGCGAAGGCTATTGATGACAGGCTTACTTTGGGGCACTTCACTCGTCCAAATGGTAAATGCGGCGGCGGCCTGTTCCACCAGCATACCCAGGCCGTCCGCTACTTTTTTAGCGCCGGCGTCGCTGGCATGCTGCATAAACAATGTTGGCTTACTGGCATATGCCATATCATAGGCCAGCTCACAATCAGCAAATGAGATATGTTCAAGATCCGGCAATGTATTATGCAGGCTGGCAGAAGTAGAGTTGATAATAATGTCAGCGTTAAATGACATTAAACCGGGTTTATCCAACGCCAAGACCCGGCTGTCTTCTACCTGGGAGGCAATATGATGAGCTTTGGCAATCGTGCGATTGGTAATTGCCAGCGTTTTTATGCCAGCATCTAATAGCGGATGCACTACCCCCCGAGCGGCCCCACCCGCGCCAATAATTAAGAGTGTCTTATCGCTTAGCGCAACCCCTTGGTTTTGCAAGTCAGCAACCAGCCCAATCCCATCTGTATTGTATCCATTCAGGGTTTGGTCATCCACACGATGCAATGTATTTACCGACTGCGCTAAACTGGCTGCATTATTTAAATGGCTGGCTAAAGCGGCCGCAGCGCCTTTGAATGGTGAAGTGACATTACAGCCGATAGCTTCGGGGTTAGCAAAAAATGCTTGGGCAGCCTCGCTAAAACCTTTTTCCGGAGCACTAATCTTGTCGTACTGAATAGCCAGTTGGCACTGTTCGGCAAACATCTGATGGATAGTCGGTGATAAACTATGTGCTATAGGATTACCAAATACTGCAAATTTATTCATGAGCTTTTTTAACTTATTCCGGCGAAACAAAAATAAAACGACATCCCCTGCCGCGACGCCTTACGAGGCTATCGGAGGGGAGCCAGCTGTCAAGGCTATTGCCAATAGTTTTTATGACATTATGGCCAGCGATCCTATGGCCAAAGAGTTGTATGCATTGCATCCACAACCCTTAGACCGTATCCGTCATGTCTTTTTTTTGTATTTAATGATGTGGACTGGCGGACCTGATGATTACCAAACCCAGTTTGGCCACCCCCGTTTAAGGGCCAGACATCTGCCTTATACGGTTACGCCCGCCTTAAAAGCTCAATGGATGTACTGTATGAATAAGGCGATATTTCTGCACGTGTCTGATTTTACCCTTGCCACCCGCTTACTCAGCGCATTAGATGACCTGGCCACGCATATGATAAATCAACCAGAAGCTGATTAGGTGATATTAATGACTGCCCTATAGCTGGGCAGCCATTCTGAAATGGGTTTAGGTTTCTACCATTGCGCAGGCTTTAGCCATTGGCTAAGCTTTGCTTCAGGGCTGCCGGCAACAGGCTCAAAGCCATATTCCCATCGGGCCAGCGGCGGCATAGACATTAAGATAGACTCAGTTCTGCCCCCTGTTTGTAAACCAAACAATGTGCCGCGGTCCCATACCAGGTTAAATTCGACATACCGGCCACGTCGGTATAGCTGAAAATCACGCTCTCGCTCACCATAAACAGTTTGTTTACGGCGCTCCATGATGGGTACATACGCATCTAAAAATCCGTTGCCTACCGCTTGCATAAATTCAAAGCTGCGCTCAAATCCCCAATCGTTTAAGTCATCAAAAAATAGCCCACCTACCCCACGCGTTTCATCACGGTGTTTTAGATAGAAGTATTCGTCACACCATTTTTTATACTCTGGATACACATTTTCGCCAAACGGCAAACAAAGTTTTTTAGCGACGTTATGCCAGTGTTGGACATCTTCTTTAAAAGGATAAAACGGCGTTAGGTCAAACCCCCCGCCAAACCACCAGATGGGATCAGCGCCAGGTTTTTCAGCTACAAAAAAACGCACATTCGCATGAGAAGTAGGTACATATGGGTTGTGTGGATGAATAACGAGTGACACCCCCATCGCCTGAAAGCTACGGCCAGCCAACTCGGGCCGCGAAGCGGTAGCAGAAGCAGGCATGGCTGCGCCATGAACATGCGAAAAATTCACCCCGCCCTGCTCAATCACCGCACCCTGCTTTAATACGCGGGAGCGGCCACCCCCGCCCTGCTCCCGTACCCACTCATCTTGCTCAAAGTGGCCTTTGCCATCCACCAGCTCCAGTGTTTGACAGATACTTTCTTGCAGTCCCAATAAGTAAGACTTAACCTGCTTTACCATCTGGCTATCTGTTGTTTTGTTCATTTTATTCCCGAATTATTTTACCGCTGTTACCGTCACGTATTGAACTGGGACGGGATAAGCCACCTACTTCCCCGGCGACATAGTCTACCGCATCGGCAAAATAATGCTGGGCCTGTTGGGTATTTCTAGCCGGTGATTGCCCGCTGGGGTTAGCACTGGTCGACACCAAAGGTTTGCCTATTCTTTCACATAAGTCTTTTACCACCGGGTGCGCAGTTACACGCACGGCGATATTGGGCTGTCCGCCGGTTATCCAGTCAGGCGCGGTTGCTGACTTAGGCAATAGCCACGTAATTGCACCCGGCCAGCTGGAAAATATTGCATAGCGTCGGTCCTGGGCAATCGCATTATCATCAACGTAAGGTAGCAATCGGGAATAATTGTCAGCAATTAATATAACGCCCTTTTCCTGAGGCCGTTGTTTAAGCTTTAATAATTGTTGGACAGCGGATTCGTTGTCAGGATCACAACCTATCCCCATTACCGCTTCGGTGGGATAA
Source organism: Alteromonas indica (assembly GCA_003056425.1). Lineage (GTDB taxonomy): Bacteria > Pseudomonadota > Gammaproteobacteria > Enterobacterales > Alteromonadaceae > Alteromonas > Alteromonas indica. The sequence goes on along the minus strand of PYVY01000017.1, from coordinate 95,857 downwards.
ACCAACAAGCGGCCTTGCCTAAACGCCGTTACAATAGGATCGTCACCACAGGATGTATCTTGCATGGAGGTTCTCAGTCTGCTGATTCTTGAACAAAGTCACATAATGGCTGAGGACAGCCTACCTTACCTTTTTTATTGATAAGCAACTGCCAGCCGCATTGGGGGCACTGGCCCGCCACAGGCTGGAAATTTACCACATATCGACAGGTAGGATAATTATCGCAGGCGAAAAAACGTTTGCCGAATTTATTAGTGCGCTCAATGATACTGCCCGTTTGACATTTGGGGCAGGCCAAATGGGTATCTTCCTGAGTTTTAATCGGCTCAATGTGCTGACAGTCAGGAAAATTAGTACAACCAATGAACATACCAAAGCGGCCCTTTTTTATAGCCATAGCATGTTGGCATAACGGACACTGGGTTCCTTCAATTTCCTTTAAGACAGTGGTTTGATTATCTTGTAGCGGTTTACTGTAGGTACATTCTGGATAGGCTGAGCAGCCAATGAACGGGCCGGTTTTGCTGTTACGTATCCGCAGCGCATTACCACACTGCGGACACGCACCAAACGCCTGGTCCGGGGCGCTAAAAAGTGACGAGTCAATTTTTGACATCTAAATAAGGGGTATCCTCTGGCTTAGTGCAATATACCGTCAGACTCATCGAATAATAAGTCTTCCATCTGCGCGTACGCATTTTCCTTACCTGGTACGTTAAACAATACCATCAGTACAACCCACTTCAGGTCTTCCAAGCAGAACTCGCTGGAATCAATTTCCATGACACGATCTATCACCATTTCCCGGGTGGTCGCGTCTAGTACTGCCACCTGTTCAAGGAACAATAAAAACCCCCGACACTCTACATCCAGGCGCATTTGCTCTTCGTGGGTATAAATGCGGCTTAAACTCGATGTAATACCCCGACAAAAATAGGGCTTAATATCAGTTTCCTGTAACGCCGCAAGTTTCTCTAACCACGCCAGTGCTTTGTATATTTCATCGTGATGAAAGCCGGCACGCACAAGCTCTTCGGTCAATTCATCCTGATCGACTCGAATTTCCGTTTCGCTATGAATGAAGTTTTCAAACAGATACATGAGGATGTCGAACATGTTATTTCCCCCTCAATTTGATGTAGCCACCAGGAACAGCGGCCACCAGACCACGCAACTCATATTGTAATAATGACGCCAGAACTTCTGAAACTGGCAGCTTGCTGCGCTCGGTAATGATGTCCACACTGGTAACATCATAATTCACACTAGCTAATAATTTATCGGTTGCCAAGCTTTCTCCACGACTTTTTTCGCTGTTATGAACAACTTGTGCTGCTTCATTACATGGGTATATTGACAGTTCTTCCAGAATATCAGAAGTGCAGGTTATTAAGGCGGCGCCTTGCCGGATAAGATGATGACATCCCTCCGTCATGGGGTTGTTAATACTACCGGGTACAGCAAACACATCACGCCCCATATTTGCGGCCAAATTAGCAGTAATCAAGGTGCCACTGCGTATTTTTGCTTCAACCACTACCGTGGCCAGCGTCATCGCCGCAATCAAGCGGTTACGCCGGGGAAAGTGCCCCGCTTTGGGTCCGTTCCCTGGCCACAGTTCGGTTACCATGGCGCCCCCTTGCTCAACAATACATTGTGCCAGCTTACTATGCCGTTTGGGATACACAATATCCGGCCCGGTGCCAGTTACCGCAATAGTTCGCCCGCCTACGCTTACGCTGCCCTTGTGGGCAGAACCGTCGATCCCCGTTGCCAGTCCACTGGTAATTGTCAGTCCGGCCTGGGCTAACTCATAGGCCAGCCTTTGGGCGGTATCTAAACCGCCATGGGAAGCGTGCCGGCTGCCAACCATGGCAACCTGACAATCATGCAGACGGGTCAGGTTGCCGGTAACAAACAAAATCAGCGGCGCATCAGGCAACTGTTTAAGCAGCGCTGGATAGGCCTCGCTGGTGAACGGCACCAAATGGTGCAGGTCACTTTGGTTATGCCACTCGACACACTGCATATAGCGCGTTGTATTGATCTTTGCCAAGGCGCTGCACAGTTTGTCAGTTACCGCTTGGCTGGCGGCTATCTTGCCGGCAGCTAAAGCCGCAAAACTGGCATTGTACTGTTCGGCCAAGGTATGCCACTGAGCCAAGCTGATACCCGGGACACACGCCAGAGTAAGGCAATCTGTATAAGCTGTTTCAAGGGGTGAATTCATACTACCGCCAGTAATAATTACGTTGGCAGTATTCACTCACCGCCTTAAGGGTTAGCGACGATATCGCCGTTTTTCACTAACCCTCTGGCGCGAGTAATAATGCCGTAACTTGCTTTTTCAAAGGTTTTAAAAATGACTAGCTCGCCAATTTTAAGTGCCGGTTGCGTGACTGTAGAGCCATCCTGAAATGCACTGCGTATAGCGTTGGCTTCGCTGGCATAGGCAGGTTCGGTGCCATCAATAATATCCGGCCCCTGAGAGTACAAACCCATTACCGTACCCGGCGAAATATCCTGACTACCAATATCTAACACCACCACATCGTTTTTACCCAATAACTGGTGTTGATGCAGGTTACCTACCACGCGGCCACGCTGCTCGGTAGCGGGTTGTAATACCATATCCTGCGCTGCGCTGAAGTCGCCGGCGTACAGGCGGTCGCCCCGACGAGCTTCGAGGTTTGAATTATCCACCCTGACCAACCACTGCGTAGGGATACTACTTTCGACCATCCGGGCATTAGCGATATGATGAATTTGGATACCCAGTATCTCGCCGTCAAGATTGGTTATGGTAGATTGTTTGCGTACTACCCGAAACTGATCCGAAGGACGACCGTAGCTACGGCTTAACACCAGATCTTCACTGATAAACCGAATATCCCCGTTTTGATTACCTAACAGGTGCGGCAAAATCTCGTAATTTTCTTCGTCGATGATTTCGTTATAATTGATATAAGGAGCTATCGCGGTCCAGGGCAACGTATTGATCGGCGCAGCTTTAGTTTGCTTAACCGTAGTAGGGCCCAGGGTTAAGCGCTTCTTTTCCTGGGCCAGTTCCAGTACCGGCTGGCCATTTACCATTTTAATGCGTAACACATCGCCCGGATATATAAGATGTGGGTTCACAATTTGTGTATTCGTGCGCCACAGCTGCGGCCATAACCACGGCTGTTCTAAAAATAAATTTGCGATATCCCACAGGGTATCGTCTTTCTTCACTGTATAGGTTTGCGGTGCTGTGTCTTTTAAGGTGACAGCAGCGTGTACCAGCGAAACAGGCAGTAGAAAGATAGCTAACAGCCACTGCTGTAACTTTCGTTTCATCGCCTTCTCAGCCCTGCGATGGATCATGCTTGTTTACCTTCATTATTGTTGAAATTTCACGCGCTGCCTCTATATCGACTGTTATCGGAAGAAATCCAGCTGCAGGATAAAAAACTGCACGTACAGTGGTTATACGGTAGAATAGTATGCATTCTTCCAGTGTAAATGATGCTGGCAGTTGGATCGTATATTAATTCATACAAGCGAGAGTGTAATAACGACAGATGGCGATATTAGACGTATTACGTTTCCCTGACGAACGGCTACGCACAGTGGCTAAGCCGGTCGCTGAGGTTAACGACGAAATTAAGCAATTGATCAGTGATATGTTCGACACTATGCGCGACGAAAAGGGTATCGGCCTGGCCGCAACTCAGGTAGATCGTCATGTACAAGTCGTAGTGATGGATGTGTCTGAAGAGCAGAACGAGCCCCGGGTATTTATTAACCCCACCATCACCGAACGTGATGGGTCCACCATCAGTGAAGAGGGCTGTCTTTCTGTACCCAATAACTACGCCAAGGTTGAACGCGCTGAACAGATAAAAGTTACCGCGCTGGATGCTGAGGGTAAGCCTTTTGAACTTGAAGCCGAAGGCTTGCTGGCTATTTGTGTGCAACACGAGCTGGACCACCTTAAAGGCAAATTATTTGTGGATTACCTGTCGCCATTAAAGCGCCAGCGTATTCGCAAGAAGTTGGAAAAAGAAGCCCGTTTGGCAGCTAAAGCATAAGGCGTATTGTGGCTAATTCTCTTCGTGTTATTTTTGCCGGTACGCCGGATTTTGCCGCTAATCATTTGCAGGCCCTACTGGGTACCGAGCATGAGGTTGTAGCCGTATACACCCAGCCTGACCGACCCGCTGGCCGAGGTAAAAAGCTTACTGCCAGTCCGGTAAAGCAGCTTGCCCAGGCGCACAACATCCCGGTCTATCAGCCGGCTTCATTGAGAGATGAAGACGCGCAACACGCATTGGCCGCAATTGATGCCGACATAATGGTAGTAGTGGCTTATGGACTACTGTTACCTAAGGCGGTTTTAGATACGCCCCGGCTAGGCTGTATTAACGTGCATGGGTCTATTTTGCCGAAATGGCGCGGCGCAGCGCCTATTCAACGAGCAATATGGGCGGGCGACAGCTATACCGGTGTGACAATTATGCAAATGGATGTTGGTTTAGATACAGGCGATATGCTCAGTATTGAACGGCTGCCCATTAACGAGCAGGATACCAGCGCCTCATTGTATGCAAAACTGGCCGATTTAGGCCCGCCGGCGCTAATTAAGGTGTTGGATAATATTGAGCAGTTGACAGGCGAGCAGCAAGACGAAGACCAGGCCAGTTACGCTAAAAAGCTATCAAAAGAAGAGGCCGAAGCGAACTGGCAGCTTTCTGCGGCCCAATTGGAACGTAACATACGCGCGTTTTACCCCTGGCCTGTAGCCTGGACGCAGATTGCAGGTGAAAAGGTCAAGCTGTTACAGGCTAACGTTATCGATAGCCCTACCTCAGCCCCACCCGGCACAGTTATACGTGCAGACAAGCATGGTATTGTAGTGGCTACCGGCGAGGGCCAGCTATGTATAGAACAGTTGCAAATTCCGGGTAAGAAGCCTGCCAAAGCAGCAGATGTCATCAATGCCCGTCAAGCCTGGTTTGTCCCGGGCGAAATTTTGGGTGGGACGTCTGCCGAATGAACCTTCCCTTACCCAAACCAAAGAATTTACGGGCTGATGCAGCCTGGGTTATCTATCAGATAATTGAAAATGGTAAGTCCTCTAGAGACTGCCTGAACCAAGTGCAACAGCGTCATACTCAACAAGACAAAGCCTGGTTACAGGAAATGTCGATGGGCGTGCTACGGCAATTACCTCAGCTACAATTATGGCTACGCGAACTGCTTGATAAACCGCTTAAAGGCAATAAGAAAATTGTTGAGCATTTAATGATGCTCGGGTTTTACCAGTTAGCGTACAGCCGGGTGTCGCCCCATGCTGCTGTGGGCGAAACGGTAAATGCTACCCAGTCGTTAGGCGCGGTGGGGTTAAAAGGGCTGGTAAACGCTATTTTACGAAATTTCCAGCGTCAGGAGCGTCATCTTCAGGTTTCAGACGACCCGCGGGTAAAGGCGGGGCTGCCCAAATGGCTATATAAGTCACTGCGTGAAAATTACCCTGCCGAGTTTAACGATATTACCCAGGCAATGAATGCGGTTGCGCCCATATGGCTACGGGTAAACCGGCAAAAAATTAGCCGGGATGAATACGCTGCCGCGTTAACAGAAGCGGGGATTGATTACACCATCCCCCCAAACCATAACGATGCACTGATTCTGGTTACCCGCACAGATATCCCCGGCTTGCCGGGGTTTTCTGCTGGCTGGTTTGCGGTGCAGGATGGCGCAGCCCAGTTAGCCGCAGGCTACCTGGGCCCGGCCCCCGGCGAGACCATATTAGACTGTTGCGCCGCCCCCGGCGGTAAAACCGGGCATATTCTGGAACTGCAGCCTGCGGTGGCGTCATTACTGGCTTTGGATAGCGATGCCTCCCGATTGGACCGGGTGGCTGAAAATATACAACGTCTGCAGCACACGGCCACCCTTCGTCAAGGCGATGCAAGCCAACCGCAAGATTGGTGGGACGGTAACCTGTATGACCGTATTTTACTTGATGCGCCCTGCTCGGCAACCGGCGTAATTCGTCGTCATCCAGATATTCGCTGGTTGCGTAACAAAGATGATATAAACCAGTTGGTGTCACTACAGGCGACTATTCTTGATGCTTTATGGCCCACCCTGAAACCTGGCGGCACCTTGTTGTATGCCACCTGCTCAATTCTTGCGGCAGAAAACAGCCAGCAAATGAAAGCCTTTGTTCAGCGTCACGCTGATGCGCAGGTAAGCCCGCTAACCAAAACAGAAACTGTTGAGATGCCGGGCCGCCAAATATTGCCTGGCGAACAACAAATGGATGGTTTCTACTATTGCAGACTGTTAAAGTCTTCATAGCGCAATCAACAGCTTAAAGGCGATACTTCAAAGCTCATGAAAATTATTATCCTTGGTGCAGGCCAGGTTGGCGGCACGCTGGCAGAAAACTTGGTGGGTGAAAAAAACGAAATCACCGTGATTGATTCCGATCCCACCCGCTTGCGTGCTTTGCAGGACCGGCTGGACTTACAGGTAGTGGTTGGGGTGGGCTCGCACCCTGATGTGCTTAAAAAAGCCGGCGCTGAAGATGCGGACATGCTGATAGCGGTAACTAACAGCGATGAAAGTAACATGCTGGCCTGCCAGGTGGCTTACAGCTTGTTTAAAACCCCCACTAAAATCGCGCGGGTGCGGTCTGAGCAGTATATTATTTACCAGGAACAGTTGTATAAACAACAAGACATTCCGGTAGACCATATTATTGCCCCCGAGCAATTAGTTACCAAGGCAATTAAGCGACTAATTGACTACCCCGGCGCGTTACAAGTGGTCGAGTTTGCTGAAGGCAAAGCCAGCCTGGTAGCAGTAAAAGCCTACTATGGTGGTTTATTGGTTGGCCATGCCTTATCTGCGCTAAAAGAACACATGCCAAATGTAGAGACCCGGGTGGCGGCAATTTATCGGCGGGGGCGCCCTATCCGCCCCTTAGGCACAACCGTTATCGAAGCCGATGATGAAGTCTTTTTTATTGCGGCAACCAAACATATCCGTGCCGTCATGAGCGAGCTACAAAAGCTGGAGTCTAGCTACAAGCGTATTATGATAGCCGGCGGCGGGCTGATCGGGGCGGGTTTAGCCAAGCGTCTTGAGCACAACCACAACGTAAAGCTTATTGAATATCATCGCGAACGCGCTAACTATTTATCGGCGCACCTGGACAAAACCATCGTATTTTGTGGTGATGCTTCGGATCCGGAATTATTGTCTGAAGAAAGTATCGATCAGGTTGATGCCTTTATTGCAGTGACCAACGATGATGAAGCCAATATCATGTCGGCTATGTTAGCCAAGCGTATGGGCGCGCAAAAAGCAATGGTACTTATCCAGCGCAGCGCATATGTAGATTTGGTCCAAGGGGGAGAAATTGATATCGCTTTTTCGCCCCAGCAGGCAACAATTTCTGCCCTTCTTACCCATATTCGGCGCGGCGATATTGTGAATGTGTACTCACTTCGCCGAGGCGCCGCAGAGGCTATAGAAGCCATTGCCCATGGCGATGAAAATACGTCGCGGGTCGTGGGCCGTGAAATAGGTAGTATTAAACTGCCGCCTGGTACCACTATCGGTGCGATCGTACGCGACGATCAGGTGATTATTGCGCATAGCGATACGGTGATAGAAGCGAACGATCATGTAATTCTGTTTTTAGTCGACAAAAAATACATCAATGATGTAGAAAAAATATTCCAGCCCAGCGCTTTCTTTTTTGGCTAAAAAACGCACAATCAACTTGTCATTGCGGCTGTGCATGAGTACCCTTTATTACCATTGAGACGTCAAATGGGTATTGTGTATTTCCGCCTTTGTACAGGAATAAGCGCTCGCAATTCTTTACCGCCTTCATTTGTTCAATACCGGTTTAAGGTATTGTTACTGATGCTCTGCTGTTTTCCTTATCCCGGTTTATTCCTCATACTTACAAAAAGGAAAACACCGTGAAAATTAACACCTGTTCAAGGTCTGCCAGGCCTGCTCTTATTACCTCATTAACTTGTATCAGCACGTTGTTACTACTATCAGCCTGTATGTCTACCAGCCCGACGATGGGGGGGTCGGATAGTGGCGCGGTAAGTGGCGCTGCCGGTGGGGCCACCGCCGCCAATAATAATAGTCAGCTGGAAACCTGTGACGAAACGCTGGGCACACTTAGTGTATTTGAAGATACCAGCCTGCCCTGGTGGCAGGATTATCGCCGAAATTATCCAAAACTGGGAAGCACGTTACCGGTGGTTCGGCTGATGATTCAACAGTCTAATTGCTTTGTAGTGGTGGAACGGGGGCGTGCTATGTCGGCTATGAATACTGAGCGTCAGCTGATGCAAGCGGGCCAGTTACAGGGAGGCAGCAATATTGGTGGAGGCCAGATGGTGGCGGCAGACTATACCCTTAGCCCTTCGGTGCTGTTTGCCGAGAAAACCCAAGGCGGTAAGGCCATTGCGGGTGCGCTGTTTGGAACGCTGGGTTCTATTGTAGGGGGCGGCTTTAGCAAAAACGAAGCATCGACATCACTGCTGTTGGTAGACAACCGTTCGGGGGTTCAGGTTTCTTCCTCTACGGGTAGCGCCGCTAATCATGACTTTAGCTTGTTTGGCGGGATGCTGGCCGGCGGCGCAGCAGGAGGTGGTGGGGGCTTTGCCAATACCCCCGAAGGGAAAATGCTGGTTACCGCCTTCGCCGATTCGTTTAACCAAATGGTGCAGGCGCTGAAAGTTTACAAAGCGCAGGAGGTAGAAGGCGGCCTGGGTAAAGGTGGCCGGCTCACTGTAGGCGGGCCTGATGACCCCACGCCGCAGGCTACCGATGCGTCCCCTATGGTGACCACCTCCACCACGACTACCGCCGTGTATGTCGACCCGCAGCCCTCATCGGTGACGGTATCGAGTAAACGCTCTTATGATTTTGCCGTAGATGAATACGACGAACGCGCCTTTAATAACTATTACACTATGCTGAAAAACGCCGTTCCGGTATTCACTGCCTTATCATCATTTGATAAAGACAATCCCCCCAGTCTGCCCAACGGGTCATCAATGAATTGGGACGGTATGTTAGCTATTCTGATGAGCCAGATAGATACTCACCGGATTGAATTGCAGGCATGGCCGTTAGAAGCCCGACGTCAGGCGTGGGCGAAAATGGGTCCGCGTATTGAGCAGCATACTCAGCTATTTGAACGGAACCGGGCAATTGCCCTGGAGCGGCAGGATTTACCCGACTCGATACGTTCACAGTTAAGCGCTATACAGCTGGTAACGAAGTCGTCGCTGTTTCCTGAAGGAATATAGCTTAGCTGCGCCAGAAGGTAGGTGAAAACAGCACCAATAGCGAGAATACTTCCAGCCGACCAAATACCATGGCAATAACCAGTAACCATTTGCCTGGGTCGCTTACCTCTGAATAGGTTCCTGCTACGCTACCTAACCCTGGACCGAGATTGTTCAGGGTTGCTGCGGTAGCGGTAAACGCAGATATATTATCCAGCCCGGTGGCTATCATCCCCAACATGATAATGACGAAAATCATGGCGTAGGCCGAGAAAAACCCCCATACCGCTTCAACTACCCGGTCAGGCATTGCTCGTTCGCCTAGCTTAACTGCATACACAGCTTTTGGATGTATCAGGCGGTCAATCTCCCGGCGGCCTTGCAGAAATAACAAAAATACCCGAATCACCTTTAAGCCGCCGCCTGTGGAACCGGCGCACCCTCCGATAAAGCTTGAAAAGATAAGAATGATTGGCAAAAAGGTCGGCCAGGCGGCAAAGTCCGTGGTGGCAAATCCTGCCGTGGTGCTAATTGATACAGCCTGTATCATCGCCTGATCCAGTGCTTCTTCTGCCGTACTGTAGTAGCCCGATAATACCAACACTAAAAAACACAGTAATATTAAAGATGCCTGAATAGTGAAGAACGCTTTAAATTCGGGGTCATGAAGATAATTACGCACTGTACGCGAGCTGGCGGCAGCGTAATGCAAAGAAAAGTTGAGTGCTGCAATTAGTAAAAATACCGAACAGATGACATTAATCATCGGGCTATTAAAATAACCCAGGCTTGCATCATGGGTAGAGAACCCCCCAATAGCAATGGTCGAAAAAGAATGGCAAATAGCGTCAAACCAGTTCATGCCCGCTAGCCAGTAGGCCACCATGCATGCAATAGTCAGCGATAAATAAATGTACCACAGATGTTTAGCCGTATCGGCGATACGTGGGGTCATTTTGGAGTCTTTTACCGGCCCCGGCATTTCGGCGCGGTATAACTGCATTCCCCCTACCCCAAGCACAGGTAAAATAGCTACCGCCAGTACAATGATTCCCATGCCGCCCAACCACTGCAACTGCTGGCGGTAAAACTGGATCGAGTGCGGCAGGAATTCTATCCCCTCAATAACAGTAGCGCCCGTAGTGGTAAGGCCTGAAAATGACTCGAAAAATGAATCCGTCACGGTCATGCTGGGCTGTTCGAGTAACATGAAAGGAATAGCCCCGAAACTGGCCAGTACCGCCCAAAACAACGCAACAATTAAGAAACCTTCCTTGGCGCGCAGTTCCTGTCGATGTTCGCGGTTGGGGTACCACATTGCGGTACCCGTGAGTACACACAGTATAAAAGCCAAAACAAAGGGCAGGCCGCTACCGTCCTGGTAAACCAGAGACACTAGCGCCGGGGGCGCCATAGTAACGCTAAATAGTGCTACCAGTAGTCCCAAAATACGTACAATCGCACGGTAGTGCATGTTCCATTAAGCCTTGTTTTTATTAGTAGATGTTCACCACTTGCCAGGGTGACTAGCTGATTGTACCGTTTATTATGCGAGGAACCAGACGAAAGGAAAAGGTTCTTTCGTCGGTTTAGCCAATTAGTCCATTGCCAGGACCGTTTCCACCATCTTGTTCAGTCCAGCCTGGGCTTGCAGAATATCGGTAGCCAACATATAGGCCGGGGTAGTAACCAGCCGCGCCTGGCTGTCTACCACAATGTCTTCTACAGCACATTCCACATGTTCTGCGCCAAGCGCATTAATGCCCTGAGCTGTATCGGCATCGTTCCCAATAGTTAACTTTGTGCTGTTGCCATACACTGACGCTGCCAGCGCTGGGGCAATACAGGCATAACCTGCTGGCTTACCAGCATCAGCAAAAGCTTTACATACCCGTAATACGCTTTCATCAGGCTGGCTTTGCGCCCCATCGACTGCAAATGTGCACAAGTTTTTCGCGGCGCCAAAGCCGCCAGGCAGGATTAACGCATCGAAGTCTTCGGCGTTACATTCAGTGACCGGTTTGATCTCACCCCGGGCGATACGCGCCGCCTCCACCAACACATTACGCTGCTGGGTATCATCAACTTCTCCGGTTAAATGGTTAACCACTTGCAGCTGATTTTTATCCGGCGCAAAACACTGGTATTGCGCTCCTTGCTGCCGAATTGCTAACAGCGTAATGACCGACTCATAAATTTCACTACCATCAAATACACCACAACCACTTAAAATAACGGCGACTTTCTTCATAGTTCTCTCCAAACCCTTACCTTTACTGCTTATACCCATTTAGTTTAAAAAACGAGCAAAGCGATTAAAAAAAGTTCTGAAATAACACTTTAGAAACATAATTTCTGTATGCTACATTACTCTACCGTTTTGGCGAAAGCTGAAACTAAGAATAAACATAACCACTAACTTATCCACATTTACACGGACTTAAAATCATCCAAGGCAGCGACGCCAGGAACCTCCTGAACCCCACATTTTTTCTAGCCCTGAAAGATTGATCCAAAGTCAAGCAAGATCTTTTTATTTGATCGTCTATTGACAATGATCACAAAGTTATCCACAGACGATCAGTAGCATTACAATATTATTGCCATGTGGCGATCACCCGTAGCCTGTGGCATCCTTGGCGATAATTATCGCCGATTAAAATGCAGGTCTATGTCTAATCCTAAACAGCCCCCTTTCATCCTGGTAGATGGATCTTCCTATTTATTCAGGGCCTTTCATGGCTTACCGCCACTTACTAATTCCAAAGGACAGGATACGGGCGCGATCTACGGAGTGATCAACATGCTGCGTAGTCTGATTCGTCAGTACCACCCTACGCATATAGCGGTTATCTTTGACGCCAAAGGTAAAACATTTCGGGATGAAATATACAAAGAGTACAAAGCTAACCGTCCTCCTATGCCGCAAGAGCTAGGAAGCCAGATTAAACCCTTACACGAGATCATTCGTGCCATGGGCTTACCGATTATTGTTGAAGACGGTGTAGAAGCCGACGATGTTATCGGGACGCTGGCTCGTCAGGCTACGGAAAAAGGTATCGATTGTCTGATTAGTACTGGCGACAAGGATATGGCCCAGCTGGTGAATCAACATGTAACGCTGATTAATACCATGACTAACCAGCTCATGGACGTGGACGGGGTTATTGAAAAGTTTGGTATCCCCCCTTCCCTGGTTATTGACTTCTTAGCCCTTAAAGGTGACAAAGTGGACAATATCCCCGGGGTGCCTGGAGTGGGCGATAAAAGCGCCCAAGCCCTGTTAAACGGCCTCGGGGGCATCAATACTATCTATGAACAGCTCGATAAAATCGCCGATCTGGGCTTTCGTGGCAGTAAAACTCTGGCCAAGAAAATGGCAGAATTTGAAGCACAAGCACGGCTATCTTATGAGCTGGCCACCATCAAAACCGATATCGAGCTGGAGCTTTGCCCCGAAACCCTAACCCCCAATGAGCCAGATAACGCCGCCCTGCAAACCTTGTTTGCTGAGTATGAGTTTAAACGCTGGCACAGCGAAGTGTCTTCCGAGTCGGCTGCCCAGCAAAGCGAACAACAGTTAGCCACCGAAGACAACGACACAGCGTCCGTAGCGACTGCACAAATTGACCGTAGCGGCTATGTCACTATTTACGACAAAGACACCTTTACACAATGGCTGGACAAGATTTCTACGGCGCCGTTAATTGCTTTTGATACAGAGACCACCAGCCTGAAATACATGGAAGCCGAACTGGTTGGTTTATCATTTTGCATTGCCCCCGGCGAAGCCGCTTATGTACCGGTAGCCCACGACTATCCCGATGCGCCGGAACAACTCGACAGAGATTGGGTACTTGAACAGTTAAAGCCTCTGCTGGAAGATGAAGCCATCAAAAAGGTCGGACAACATCTTAAGTACGACAAAAATGTGCTAGCTAATTATGCCATTACACTGCGCGGGATCGCCTTTGACACTATGCTGGAGTCATATGTGCTCAACAGTACCGCAACCCGTCACGATATGGACTCCTTGGCGCTGGCCTATCTTAATCATAAAACGATTAGCTATGAAGATATTGCCGGTAAAGGCGCTAAGCAGCTTACCTTCAACCAGATAGCGTTAGAAGAAGCAGCCCCCTATGCCGCTGAAGATGCTGATATAACCTTTCGCTTACATGAAGTATTGTGGCAAAAGCTAAAAGATGATGACAAGTTAAAGTCAATACTGCTGGACATTGAGGTCCCGCTCGCCAGTGTATTGTCTCGTATGGAACAGCTTGGGGTATTCATTGATAGTCAGCGACTGGCACAACATAGCCAGGATCTCGCCAAGCGTATTGATGAGCTTGAAAAAACCGTACATGAAGAGGCTGGCGAAACGTTCAATCTCGGCTCAACCAAGCAACTGCAACATATTTTGTTCGATAAGTTTAGTCTGCCGGTAATTAAAAAAACCCCTAAGGGCGCGCCCTCGACTTCCGAAGAAGTCTTACAAGAGCTTGCACTGGACTACCCTATTCCTAAAATGATCATGGAATACCGTGGCCTGAGTAAATTAAAAAGTACCTACACCGACAAACTGCCCAAAATGATCAATCATCGTACTGGCCGGGTACATACCTCCTATCACCAAGCCGTAACGGCTACTGGCCGGTTATCATCCACCGACCCAAACCTGCAGAATATCCCGATTCGAAATGAAGAAGGCCGCCGGGTTCGCCAGGCTTTTGTACCTCGCAGCGGTTATCAGATTGTCGCGGCCGACTATTCACAAATAGAGCTACGTATTATGGCCCACCTATCGCAGGATGAAGGGCTGTTGAGTGCATTTTCGCAAGGTAAGGATATTCACCGGGCTACTGCAGCCGAAGTTTTTGATACCCCGTTAGACGAGGTTACTACCGAACAGCGCAGAAGTGCAAAAGCCATTAATTTCGGGCTTATTTATGGCATGTCGGCGTTCGGACTGGCCCGTCAGCTTAATATACCGCGGCACGAAGCACAGCAGTACATGGATTTGTATTTTGAACGCTACCCTGGCGTATTACGTTATATGGACGAAACCCGTACTCTGGCAAAAGATAAAGGGTATGTAGAAACCGTATTTGGCCGACGTTTATATTTACCCGATATTAAAGCCAGTAATGGGGCCCGCCGTAAAGGTGCGGAACGCGCCGCAATCAATGCCCCTATGCAAGGTACCGCAGCAGATATCATTAAAATGGCGATGATTCAGGTAGATGACTGGATCACCAAGAATGATAACGACGATATCTACATGATGATGCAGGTGCACGATGAACTGGTTTTCGAAATACGCGAAGCGTCAGTTGAAGCCGCCACCACCAAGATAGTAGCGCTAATGGAACAAGCGGCGGTATTGTCAGTGCCGCTGGAGGTTGAAGCTGGCCAGGGAAAAAACTGGGACGAAGCACACTAAAAAAGTAACAATATTACAGTATTTTATAAAATGAGCGGGTATTTGCGGCTCATTTGGTAATTAAATTACACAAATTGCTTGCTTTTCTCGCACATTATTGTAGTCTAATCCATGTAGGGTACAGAGGTGAGAAAGCTGTTTTCAAACCTTTGCTTTAACCCCAGCATGTTTATGCTGGGGTTTTTTTATGCCTGCTTTTTAGAAAGCACATTCAATTTAAAATATAAATCATTGATATATAAATACTTTAAAACAAATTCTAAATTTATTCTGTTTTTGTTGAACTAACCGCGCGTTTGCTGACTCTATATCTACGGTTTTTATGTGTTTTCTCTCAGTCCTTTTTCCCCATCCCTGTGATGGGGATTTTTCTTTCTAGCCTTCTATTCCTGTTGTTCTACCGTGCGACCAAACCAGCCATCTAAGACCTTTTCTAACTCTGGTAAGCCTTGTCTATTTAACGAGGAAAATGTTTGTACTGTAACATCGCCCATAAAAGCCAGAGCGGCTTCTTGTGCCATGAGCAATTGCGCTTTGCGTTTACCCGATTTCAGTTTGTCAGACTTAGTCAGCACAGCCAGCACAGGTATTTTTGCCTCTACCGCCCAGTAAATTAAATCCTGGTCTAAATCTTTAAAAGGGTGTCTGATATCCATCAGTACGACCAGCCCTTTCAGGCTTTTACGCTTTTGCAGATACTCCCCCAGCGCGGCCTGCCACTTTTTCTTCATAGCAATTGGCACCTGGGCAAACCCGTATCCCGGTAAATCAATCAGGCGGCGCCCTTCGTCCAGCTCGAATACATTAATCAGTTGCGTACGCCCAGGCGTTTTACTGGTACGCGCCAGATTGCGTTGGCGCGCCAGTGTATTTAAGGCACTCGACTTACCGGCGTTTGACCGGCCAGCAAACGCGACTTCAATCCCGGAGTCATCTTTTAGGTGGCGGATGTCGGGTGCGCTGGTGGAAAACTTGGCTTTGGTGTAATACGTCATCGGGATATCCGTCTATACTGCTTGATTATAATAAAAAAATTCGCTGACATAATTGTACATTTTTACAGCATCGTTTTACTATGGATTTGGTTTTTCAAATACATTAAATGTACTAAATAACAATAATACCACGTATACCAGCCATACCGCTGGCTCCTTTACGGAAGTTAAACTATGAAAAAACTCTGTGTAATAGTTTGTTTATCTGTTGGTCTGTCAGGCACAGCGCTCGCTAAGGGCGATGCAGACGCAGGAAAACAAAAGTCTGCCGTGTGTGCTGCCTGCCACGGGCCTGATGGTAACAGTGCAATACCAATGAACCCGAAAATTGCCGGACAACATGAAAACTATCTGGTTAAACAATTAAAAGAATTTAAGCTTGCTGGACAATCAGGTGGTGAAGAGGGGCGTAATAATCCGGTGATGAACGGTATGGCCATGCCCCTCTCAGAACAAGATATGCAGGATTTGGCCGCGTACTTTGCGAGCCAGCAACCTAAAGACGGCACTACCCCAGAATCTGCAGTAGAGGCTGGCGCGGCATTATACCGAGGAGGTAATTTAGAACGTGGGGTAACCGCGTGTATTGCCTGCCATGGCCCTCGTGGTAATGGTATGCAGTTAGCCGGCTTTCCGGATATCAGCGGCCAGCATCCAGAATATATAGTGGCCCAATTAAAAGCGTTTCAAAACGGCGAGCGACATAACGATATGAATGCGATGATGCGTGACGTGGCGATGAAACTAAGTGACGAAGAGATGCAGGTGTTGGCGGATTACCTGGCAGGTTTACACTAAAAACTGATGCATAACAGCCTATTGTTAAAATCCTGTTAAAATGGGTGTTGTGTTTTCATTTATTTCGTGTAAGCTTCTTCCCTAGTTTTGGCGCCGTGCTTGTAACGGTCCAACACATACAACAATAATAATAAGCACATGGATGATCGGATAAAGTGTCAGGAAGACCTTAAACGAAAATGCGAGCTCTGTAAAAAGCAATAAAAAGGGGAGCACCTCTGGCATTGGAAGCCAATGTAGCACACGGAGTGCAAAACGGGAGAAGTGTCATACGACACTGAAACATCAAGGTGATGGCGCAAGCCATCACCTTTTTTCTTTTATATCCTGCAAAAATAAATGTATATGTCTGATTTGCAATGCCCTCTTTGTTCTGCCCCCACCCCAGCGTTTTATCATTCAGACAAACGTCGTGAATATGTACAATGTGCACAGTGCCACCTGGTCTTCGTCCCCCCCGCCTATTTACCTGACGTGCATACCGAAAAAAACGAATACCTATTGCATGAAAATTCGTACGAAGACCGCGGTTATCGACAGTTTTTAGCAAAAGCTGCAGATCCTCTTTGCCAGCATATTGCCCCCCCCGCTGCAGGCCTTGATTATGGCTGTGGTCCCACGCCAGTGCTGGCTAAGATGCTAACCGCCAAAGGCCATCAGATGCAGGTTTACGATCCCTATTTTCATCCTGACAAAACGCCACTCCAGCAGCAGTATGACTTTATCACTTGTACCGAAGCCATAGAGCACTTCCATTCACCGGCTAAAGAACTGGCGATACTGGATAGCTGCTTAAAGAAAGGTGGCTGGTTGTGTGTCATGACCAAACGGGTGCTTAGCCAGGCGCGGTTTGCGCAATGGCATTACAAAAACGATATGACTCATGTGAGTTTCTTTAGTGATGAAACTTTCTACTATATCGGCCGTAATTATGGATATACCGTGCATCTTATTAGCGCTGATGTCGTATTAATGCACAAGCAAAGTTATAATAGACAGTTCTAACGTTTAGTATTTAAGAGATCATATGCCAAGTCGCAGCAAAAAAACCAGAAAGGTTGGACTTATCGGGGTAAGAAAAGACCCGGATAGAAAACCCCGTACCGCCATCCAGCAAAGTAAGAAAAAAGGTAAAGGAAAACCTTCCGGTACGCGTAATACGCAAGAACAGCAAACCGGCGGTGGTACGTCTGGTAAGCTCAATACCGATCCGCGCCATGGAAGCAAAAAGCCCATCCAGTTGGTGCAAACAGAAACGCGTAAATTCGCTAATCCGGCAGAAGAGCTGGCCGCTTTAGAAGCCGACGCCAAGCTTATGCAACTGTTGGATAAAATAGATGAAGAAAAACCTGTCAGCAAAGCCGAGCAACGCTATGTTGATGATAAGCTTGAACGTCACCGTATGCTATGTGAGCTTTTAGGCATTGAGCCGGAAGAAGATATTGAAGAAGACGATGACGAAGAAGATCCACTAGATAAACTTGATGCCATCAATATGGACGAGTTCAAGAAGTAAAAGGCGTTTTGTATGATATGGACCATTACAGCCATTATAGGTGTGGTTATTATTCTTGCTCTTGGCCTGTATGCCGGACGCTTGCTGTTTATGCTAAAACAGCAAAATACCCGACATTCAGCGGCCCGGAACAAACGCACGCAAAGCATTACAGAGAGTATTCTGGTTATTGCAAAAGCCATGGAACAACATCAGTGTGACTTGTCAGAAGGGACTATCAGAATTTGTCATTTGTTAAATGCTCTTCCTCTGCAGTCGCCGCCTAACTTTGCCAAAATGTTTCCTAACATACATACATTATTCGCCCAGGTTAACGGGTTTGCGATGCTCGAAGAGCGTAATAAACTTCCCAAAGAAGAAAAGCGGCGCCAGGATATGGCGCGCGAGCAGATTGAATCTGAACATGAAAACCGGGTACTCGCAGAATTACCGGATATAAAGGCTTACTGCGAAAGCCTTCGCTAGCTACTTAATGGCATCACGACAGGCTGCGGCATAGCAATGGCAGTCTGTTTCGTGGTCATTAATCATTCCTACCGCCTGCATAAAGGCATAACAGATAGTCTCCCCAACAAAGGTAAAGTTATACTTTTTCAGGGCTTTTGCCATAGCCTTCGAGGCAGGTGAACTAACCGGTATCTGAGCGTGTTCCTGCCACTGATTGATGATTGTTTTGCCGTCGGTAAACTGCCAGATAAAATCTGTAAAAGGCTGGCTTTCTTCAATTGCCAGATACCCTTTCGCATTTTTAACAATGCTTTGTATCTTCAATCGATTACGGATAATGCCTGCATTTTGCATTAAGCCGTCGAGCTCATCTGGCGACATTCGTACTATTTTATGCGGATCAAAACCGTGAAACGCGGCCTCGTAATTTGCCTGCTTTTTTAAAATAGTTATCCACGACAAGCCCGCTTGCTGACCATCCAGACAAAGTTTTTCAAACAAAGCCTGACTGTGAGTAACAGGCCGCCCCCACTCGTTATCATGGTATTGTTGATAAACCGGATCGTCATTCACCCATGCGCAGCGTCGAATTTGGTTGGTCATGTCGTCTCCACAGCGTTATTCACGTTGATTTTCTGGGTTTTTAAGGCCTAAACCCTACATACAGTGCCAGACAAATTGTATACTATGCCACCTTTGAATAGTGAGAAACGAAGCAGAAATTGTATGCAAAAATACGATATTAAGACCTTTCAGGGGTTTATCCTGGCATTACAGGATTACTGGGCCCGACAAGGCTGCGTCATTATCCAGCCACTGGATATGGAAGTTGGCGCAGGCACATTCCATCCGATGACGTTTCTGCGTTCACTGGGCCCGGAACCTATTAGCAGTGCGTATGTACAACCTTGTCGTCGCCCTACTGATGGCCGCTACGGCGAAAACCCAAATCGGCTACAACAGTATTATCAGTTTCAGGTGATGATGAAACCTTCACCGGACAATATTCAGGAATTATATCTGGGCTCGCTTAAAGAGCTGGGATTTGATCCGTTAGTTCATGACATTCGCTTTGTAGAAGACAACTGGGAGTCACCTACGCTGGGCGCCTGGGGCCTGGGCTGGGAAGTGTGGCTAAACGGCATGGAAGTGACTCAGTTCACCTATTTCCAACAAGTTGGTGGTATTGAATGCAAGCCGGTCACTGGTGAGATTACCTATGGTTTAGAGCGCCTTGCAATGTATATACAGGGTGTAGACAGCATTTACGATTTGGTCTGGACTGATGGTCCGATGGGTAAAGTTACCTACGGCGACGTGTTTCATCAAAATGAAGTAGAACAGTCTACCTACAACTTCGACTATGCCAATGTAGACTTTCTGTTCGCTACTTTCGATGAATGCGAAGCGACCAGTAAGCGTTTAATAGACGCTAACCTCCCCCTGCCTGCCTATGAGCAGGTAATGAAAGCATCGCACGCGTTTAATTTACTTGATGCGCGCCATGCTATTTCGGTGACCGAACGTCAGCGCTATATATTACGGGTACGAACGCTGGCTAAGGCGGTCGCTGAAAGTTATTACCATGCTCGTGAGGAGCTTGGCTTCCCGCTTTGTCAGAAGGAGCAGTAAAGGTGCATACAGAAAATTTACTCATTGAGCTGGGCACCGAAGAGCTGCCGCCTAAATCACTTAAGCAGTTAGGCCAGAGCTTTGCTGATAATTTCCGGCAAGCATTGGAAGATGCACAGTTATCTTTTGATGCGGTAAGCTGGTTCGCTGCGCCACGGCGTCTTGCTATTACGGTTTCCGCACTGGCCCAATCGCAAGAGGACAGCGTTGTTGAAAAACGCGGGCCGGCAGTCAGTGCCGCGTTCGACGCTGATGGGGAACCCACCAAAGCGGCCCTGGGATGGGCCCGTGGCAATGGCATTGAAGTGAGCGATGCTGAGCGTATGGTGACTGATAAAGGTGAGTGGCTGCTGTATAGAGCCAATGTTCCCGGCCAGCCGGTTATTACGCTGCTGGAAAGCTTATTAAACCAGGCGATATCTCGTCTGCCCATTGCTAAGCCAATGCGTTGGGGCTCATATGACACCCAGTTTATTCGGCCGGTACATACGCTTACCGCTTTATACGGCGCTGAAGTCGTTCCGCTAACAGCATTAGGCTTAAACAGCGGTCGAACTGTACTAGGTCACCGTTTCCATGGTGAGGGCAAATTCGAACTGGTACATGCTGACAACTATGCTCAGGCGTTAAAAGCCCAGTACGTTATTGCTGATTTTGACGAGCGGGCCCAGGCCATCAAAAATGAGCTCGAAGACAAAGCCAGCCAACTGGGACTAGTCCCTGATTACAACACTGCCCTATTGGAAGAAATAGCCGCATTGGTTGAATGGCCGGTAGTCTTACAAGCTTCGTTTGACGAGTCATTTTTGGCGGTGCCTAAAGAAGCACTTATTTATACAATGAAAGATGATCAGAAGTATGTGCCCTTGCTTAACCAGGATGGGTCATTAGCGAGCACTTTCTTATTTGTAAGCAATATCGAAAGCCACGACCCATCACTGATTATCAGTGGTAATGAAAAGGTCATTCGGCCCCGCCTGGCTGATGCTGAGTTTTTCTTTAATACCGACAAGAAAAAATCACTCGAGAGCCGGGTAGAAAGCCTGAGTTCTGTGTTATTTCAAAAACAGCTGGGTACGCTTAAAGAAAAGTCGGCTCGCATAGCTTCATTAGCCGGTTTCATTGCCGGGCAAATTAATGCTGATGAAACACAAGCGTCGCGTGCGGGGTTATTGTCTAAAGCAGATTTAATGACCGAGATGGTCATGGAATTTCCAGAAGTTCAGGGGGTGATGGGTAAATATTATGCCTTGAACGATAACGAGCCTGAAGCTATCGCCCACGCATTGTATGAGCAATACTTACCACGTTTTGCGGGTGACACACTACCTTCACATCCGGTAAGTGCAGCAGTATCATTGGCCGACAAGCTGGATACGTTAGTGGGTATTTTTGGTATCAACCAATTACCTAAAGGCGATAAAGACCCCTTTGCCTTGCGCCGTGCAGCTATTGGCGTGTTACGTATTATCAGCGAGCAACAATTACCTTTAGACTTAAATGTGCTAGTTGATAAAGCCATTGAGGTTTATGGTGGGAAGCTAACCAACTCGCAGACGAAAGATCAGGTAATAGATTTTGTGTTGGGCCGTTTTGTTTCTTTGCTACAAGATCAAGGCATAAGTACTGATGTGATACAGGCAGTTTCTGCCCGACGCCCTACCCGTCCTGCTGATTATACAGCCCGTATAGCAGCCGTCGCTGAATTTAAGCAGCTTGATGAAGCAGAAGCTCTTGCAGCAGCAAATAAGCGTGTAGCGAACATATTGGCCAAACAAGGCATAGACGGCGAATTGGCGATTGATGGCACCTTGTGTAGCGAGCCAGCAGAACAAACCTTGTATAACGCGTTAATGCAGGTTAAAGGCACCGTAGAGACCGCAGCAGCACAACATAACTATAACGAGGTATTACGCTCACTGGCATCTTTGAGAGCGCCGGTAGACGACTTTTTTGATAATGTTATGGTAATGGCCGAAGATGATAAAATCAGACAAAATCGTC
Organism: Alteromonas indica; assembly: GCA_003056425.1. Classification (GTDB taxonomy): domain Bacteria; phylum Pseudomonadota; class Gammaproteobacteria; order Enterobacterales; family Alteromonadaceae; genus Alteromonas; species Alteromonas indica. Next base: position 73,711 of record PYVY01000017.1, on the reverse strand, counting down.
TGGCACTGTTACTGCTATTACGCAGTCTGTTTTTGAAAACAGCGGATATTTCATTATTAGCTAAATCCTGATTTAGCTTGATAACGTAATAATCTGGCTAGTGCCCGGCGTAATGACGCCGGGCATTTTTTTATGAGGTTACTGTGTTGAAAAAATTACTTCCGCTATGTTTTGCCGTATTAATGGCTGGCTGCTCGTCCAGCAGTGTGGTCAATCAATTGCCCGGCATGAATTCGTCTCCTTCCATAGAATTCAGTAAACTCTATCTACGTGGTGTATTTAACTGGTGGGAAGCCAGTGCGCCCTATCGGTTAAATGAAGGAGATGAAGGCTGGTATACTGATATCGAACTTATCGCTGATGGGCAACCTTACGACTTTAAAGTATCGGACAAAGTATGGACGCCAGCCCAGACCTGTGGTGCTAAATATCAGGGGCAGCATGTAGTGGCATTAGACACTGTATTTTTAGTTTGTGGCAGTGATGCCCAGAATCTTCAATTCACTCCAACTACTACAGACACCTATCGCTTTACATTTGCCAGCGCAAGCGGCAATGAAATTCGATTAACCATAACTCGCACGCCGGATTAATCTTTAGCAACTGCCCGCGCTAACCGGTATGTTTTTCTATCGCCATAGAATACGAAAATACTTAGCTTAGAAAACCGCCGAAAGGCGGTTTTCTATTTAAAGCTGTTATCGCTGTAAGCTACTTTACCTGTTGTTTAGCACTACGCTTCTTAATGCGTGTGTCAGTCGCGCAAAAGTTATTGTTATTATAGAGATTGGAGATTAATTAGGTGAACGCTAAATGAAAGCGATAGATGAATTACATTTTCGACTCAGCTCATCGGTACGCTCATCTGATAGACCGCTGAATATAGCTGATATTAGTGCAGAGCATACTGCCAGCTGTTACCAAATTAGGGCTAATTACTGGTTTACTGCGTTTGTGTATGCAAAAGCCTTGAATGATGACAATGCACTGATGTATTCCCACCGTGCCGATGAATACTTCCAAAAAGCCTATGATGTTCATCCGCCGGGCCAGCTTTATAATCTAACACAACTATACGTCAATGCGGTTTTGCGGGGTGATGATAACCGCCAAAATTTGGCTAAGCACATTGCTATTATGGCCTACGATAAAACGCAAGACGAATTGCATAGTGTTTTCACTGTGGTGGCTGCGTTACTTGCGGTAGAGCAATCGATTGAGAATTTTCTGCCGGAACTGGCTAATGAAGAAAAGCATAAATCCGACTTGGTGCCTATAGGCAGTGTAGAGGCAGTAAAAGCGGTATTAAATGGGGATGAGCAACGGCTTATCAACAATTTAGATGGGTTATTAACCATTCATGCTAAGCGAGCAGGAAACTTACGTTCCTCTATCTGTTCAGGGTCTAATACAGTTATCTGTCGTATGGCTTTACTGCTCTGTGACGCTGCCCAGCAGAGCGGCATGAATGTAACAGAAAAGCTAAGCAAGCGCCGGCAGAAGATGAATTTAAGGCTGTGCAGCCCAGCTGATTTTCCAGATGTCGATCGTACGATTAAGTTTCCGATTGAGGTAGACTTTTTGACCGGCGAGGTTTTTCTTAAATAATCATGTTTACCCCGACCTGTCTTCAGATGAGCCGGGGTATATAACCTCTCTTTTTTCATCTAATATTGAAGATTTTTGAATTTTTAGTGCCAATTTCATAGCGTTATATAGAAATGGAAAATTAATTAGGTGAACGCTAAATGAAAGTGATAGATGAATTAATGTGCCGTTTGCAAGCAGAGTTACTTTATGCGAATCGCGACAGTAAAATAGCGGATATTAGTACAGAGCATACAGCAAGTTGTCATCAGATAACCGCCAACGCTTGGTTTGCTGCGTTTGTGTATGCGAAAGCCTTGAACGATGACAACGCACTGAAATACTCGCACCGTGCCGATGAATATTTCAAAAAAGCCTATGATGTTCATCCGCCGGGTCAGCTGTACCATCTGACGCAACTTTACTTTAATGCAGTCTTGCGCGGTGATGATAACCGTCAGGAACTCGCGAAGCACATTGCGATTATGGCGTATGACAATAGCCAGAAAGAGTTAATGAGCGTAATGAATGTGGTTGGTGCGCTTCTTACTGCCGAACAATCTGTAAAAGATTTTTTACCTAAGCTCGCCAATGAAGAAAAACACAAATTCGACCTGGTGCCTTTAGGCAGTGTGGAGGCAGTACAAGCGATAGTAGAGAGGGATGAACAACGGCTTATACGCAATTTAGATGGGTTATTAACCATCCATGCTAAACGAGCAGGTAATCTACGCTCTTATATCTGCCGTGGAGCTAGCTCGCTGATATGCCGGATGGCTATCTTATTATGCGATGCTGCCCAGCAACGCGGTATGGATGTAAGAGATAAGCTAACCAAGCGCCGGCAGAAGATGAATTTAAGATTGAGTTATCCAATGGAGTTTCCGGACGTTGACAAAAATATCAAATTACCTTTAGAGGTAGACTTTCTGACCGGCGAGGTTTTTCTTAAATAATCATGTTTACCCCGATCTGCCTTCAGATGTGCCGGGGTATATAACCTCTCTTTTTTTCATCTGATGTTGAAGATTTTTGAATTTTTAGTGCCAATTTCATAGCGTTGTTATAGAGATTGGAGATTAATTAGGTGAACGCTAAATGAAAGTGATAGATGAATTAACTTGCCGGTTGCAAGCAGAATTACTTTATGCGAATCGCGACAGTAAAATAGCGGATATCAGTACATCGCATACATCAAGCTGTCATCAGATAACCGCCAACGCCTGGTTTGCTGCGTTTGTGTATGCGAAGGCCTTGAACGATGACAATGCACTCCAGTACTCGCACCGCGCCGATGAATATTATCAAAAAGCCTATGATGTTCATCCGCCGGGTCAGCTTTATAATCTGACACAACTATACGTCAATGCGGTTTTGCGGGGTGATGATAACCGCCAAAATTTGGCTAAGCACATTGCTATGATGGCCTACGATAAAACGCAAGACGAATTGCATAGTGTTTTCACTGTGGTGGCTGCATTACTTGCGGTAGAGCAATCGGTAGAGAATTTTCTGCCGGAACTGGCTAATGAAGAAAAGCACAAGTCAGACTTGGTGCCTTTAGGCAGTGTAGATGCAGTAAAAGCGGTATTAAATGGGGATGAGCAATGGTTTGTCAATAATTTAGATGGGTTATTAACCATTCACGCTAAACGAGCAGGAAACCTACGTTCCTCTATCTGTTCAGGGTCTAATACAGTTATCTGTCGTATGGCCTTGTTGCTCTGTGACGCTGCCCAGCAACGCGGTATGGATGTAAAAGATAAGCTAACTAAACGCAGGCAGAAGATGAATTTAAGATTGAGTTATCCCACGAAATTTCCTGACGTTGACAAAAATATCAAATTACCACTAAAGGTAGACTTTCTGACCGGCGACGCTTTTCTTAAATAATCATGTTTACCCTGACCTGTCTTCAGATGTGCCGGGGTATATAACCTCTCTGTTTTTCATCTGTTGTTGAAGATTTTTGAATTTTTAGTGCCAATTTCATAGCGTTATTATAAAGATTGGAGATTAATTAGGTGAACGCTAAATGAAAGCGATTGATGAATTACATTTTCGATTAAGATCTGCAATAAATACTGGTGGGATAAACAACAAAATAGCTGATATTAGTACATCGCATACAGCTAGCTGTCATCAGATAACCGCCAACGCCTGGTTTACTGCGTTTGTGTATGCGAAGGCCTTGAACGATGACAATGCACTGATGTATTCACACCGTGCCGATGAATACTTCCAAAAAGCCTATGATATCCATCCGCCCGGTCAGCTTTATAATCTGACACAACTTTATGTCAATGCGATTTTGCGCGGTGATGATAACCGTCAGGAGCTCGCGAAACACGTTGCAATAATGGCGTATGACAATAACCAGAAAGAATTAATGAGTGTAATGAATGTCGTTGGTGCGCTGCTTGCCGTCGACCAGTCTGTGAAAGACTTTTTACCAAAACTGGCCATTGAAGAGAAGCACAAGTCCGATTTGGTGCCTTTTGGTAGCGTGGATGCAGTAGAAGCGATAATAGAGGGGGATGAGCAACGGCTTATCCGTAGTTTAGACGGGTTATTAACCATTCATGCTAAACGAGCAGGTAACCTGCGTTCTTATATCTGTCGCGGAGCTAGCGCGCTGATATGCCGGATGGCTATTTTGTTGTGTGATGCTGCCCAGCAACGCGGTATGGATGTAAGAGAGACGTTAAGCAAACGCCGACAGAAAATGAATTTGAGGCTGAGTAGCCCAGCTGATTTTCCAGATGTCGATCGTACGATTAAGTTTCCGATTGAAGTGGATTTTCTGACTGGCGAAGTGTTTCTTAAATAATTATGTTTACCCCGACCTGTCTTCAGATGAGCCGGGGTATATAACCTCTCTTTTTTCATCTAATATTGAAGATTTTTGAATTTTTAGTGCCAATTTCATAGCGTTATTATAGAGATTGGAGATTAATTAGGTGAACGCTAAATGAAAGCAATTGATGAATTACAATTTCGTTTAAGATCCACAATAAGAACCGGTGGGATAAACAATAAAATAGCGGATATCAGTACATCGCATACAGCTAGCTGTCATCAGATAACCGCCAACGCCTGGTTTGCTGCGTTTGTGTATGCGAAGGCCTTGAACGATGACAATGCACTGGTGTATTCACACCGTGCCGATGAATACTTCCAAAAAGCCTATGATATCCATCCGCCCGGTCAGCTGTACCACCTGACGCAACTTTACTTTAATGCAGTCTTGCGCGGTGATGATAACCGTAAGGAGCTCGCGAAGCACATTGCGATTATGGCGTATGACAATAATCAGAAAGAATTAATGACCGTAATGGATGTTGTAGCGGCGCTTCTTACTGTCGATCAGTCTGTAAAAGATTTTTTACCGAAGCTTGCCAATGAAGAAAAGCACAAGTCCGACCTGGTGCCTTTGGGAAGCGTTGAGGCAGTACAAGCAATAATAGAGGGGGACGAGCAACGGCTTATCCGTAATTTGGATGAGTTACTTGTTATTCATGCTAAACGCGCAGGTAATCTACGTTCTTATATCTGCCGCGTAGCTAGTGCGCTGATTTGTGGGATGGCTATCTTGTTATGCGATGCTGCACAACAACGCGGTATGGACGTAAGAGATAAGCTAACGAAGCGCCGGCAGAAGATGAATTTAAGGCTGTTCAGCCCGGCTGATTTTCCTGATGTTGACCGTACGATTAAGTTTCCGATTGAAGTGGACTTTCTGACCGGCGAGGTTTTTCTTAAATAATAATGTTTACCCCGGCCTGTATTCAGATGTGCCGGGGTATATAACTTCTCTTTTTTCATCTGATGTTGAAGATTTTTGAATTTTTAGTGCCAATTTTAATACTTAAAAAGGGCCAAAAGTATATTTGCACACGACTTTTCTAGGAACAGCACTATTTCCACTCATGCTTTACAGAATCGTTTACTTAGCACTCCACTGCCAATTTTCGTTTATTACAATGAGCGCTTGATTTTCAACGGTAAGAACTAGGTCACTCTTCAGTGTGAACACCCTTAATATTCTGCCACAACATGAAACCAACTCTCTATTTACGGACTACGCGAAAAGCAGCATAAGTCACACTAACGTCCTAGGTTCAGTTGACTTCGATGACATACACTCAAGCAGATAGAAATGAAAAACCGTTGCAGCTAGAAGGGAGATGAACGTTGTTGATGGAGCTGCATTTGGCAGTAAATCTTTCTATTAGGTTATCTTAGAAAAATCGGTTTTGATTTATATGATTGCTCTCAAGGTGAATGGGCTTTCACCATTTAATCTAATATCGTGTGCAAATTAATACAGAAATAAGAAATATCTATATTTGACTAGCCTATTTGATTAAATAAAAAAGCCACACCTTTCGGTATGGCTTTCTATTTCATCAATTCTGATAACGCTTTTCACGCATATGAGAATTACTTCTATGGATTATGAGAACCCACAAATACGCTACACGTCGAGGTTTTCTACCTTCAGTGCATTGGCTTCGATAAACTCACGTCTTGGTTCAACCTGGTCGCCCATCAGTGTTGTGAATAACTGGTCACATCCGATAGCGTCTTCGATAGTCACCTGCAGCATACGGCGCCCAGCCGGGTCCATCGTAGTTTCCCATAGCTGCTCTGGGTTCATCTCCCCTAGCCCTTTGTAGCGCTGAATATATTGGCCTTTTTTAGCCTCGTTCATCAACCACTCAATAGCCGACTTAAAGGAGTCAATAGGCTGGCGGCGCTCGCCCCGTTGCACGTAGGCGGTATCGCCCATCATTCCATTGATCACTTCATTTAAATCTCGAATACGGGTGTATTCTGTAGACTCTATAAAGTCGTGTCCAATTTTGTATTCGTAATCTATGCCGTGCATGCGCATAACGATAAGAATAAAGTACTCGCTCAACTCTTCATCGCGCTTAATTTCATACCGATACGTGGCGCCATCATTCTCTTTATCGTTAAGCGACTTGATGAACTTATCTGCTACGCTATCTAATGTGCTTTCATCTTTAAGATCAGCCAGGTTTAACGTAGGAGAATAAATCATTCGATACAAGATGGCAGGAGGCATGATTCGATGCAACCGTTCGATCATTTTCTCTACGTTTTGGTATTGTTTAACTAGATTTTCTAACCCAACGCCCGAGATACCTGGTTCATCTTCGCTGGTGTGCAATGACGTCCCATCCAAAGCGATGTTAGTAAGATAACTGGTTAACGCATCGTCATCTTTAAGGTATTGCTCTTGCTTACCTTTCTTAACCTTATATAGCGGCGGCTGGGCGATATACACATAGCCACGCTCTATAATTTCAGGCATTTGACGGTAGAAGAAGGTCAATAGCAAAGTACGAATATGCGACCCATCCACGTCAGCATCTGTCATGATGATAATGCTGTGATACCGTAGTTTATCTGGATTGTATTCGTCTCTGCCGATGCCACAACCTAATGCAGTAATAAGCGTGGCGACTTCCTGAGAAGACAACATCTTATCGAAGCGGGCCTTTTCAACGTTCAGGATTTTACCTTTAAGCGGCAATATAGCCTGGTTTTTCCGGTTACGCCCCTGCTTAGCTGAACCGCCAGCAGAGTCGCCCTCCACTATATAGAGTTCGGATAAGGCGGGGTCTTTTTCCTGGCAGTCAGCAAGCTTACCTGGAAGCCCAGCCAAATCTAATGCACCTTTACGTCTGGTCATATCCCGCGCTTTACGAGCAGCTTCTCGTGCTCGCGCTGCATCAATAATCTTAGTCGAAATAATCTTACCAATAGAAGGGTTTTCCAACAAAAACTCAGATAGCTTCTCGTTCATGGTAGATTCAACTGCAGGCCGAACCTCTGATGAAACCAGCTTATCTTTTGTTTGTGAGGAAAATTTCGGGTCAGGTACTTTCACCGAGACTACCGCTGTTAATCCTTCACGAGCATCATCACCGGTGGCGCTGGTTTTGGCTTTTTTATTTAAGCCTTCCTGCTCCATGTAATTATTTAACGTCCGGGTAAGCGCCCCACGGAAGCCCGCTAAATGTGAACCACCGTCACGCTGTGGAATATTGTTGGTAAAACAAAAAACGTTTTCCTGGAAGCTATCGTTCCATTGCATTGCGACTTCAACTGCAATACCGTCTTCTTCCCGCTCCATCGTAAAATGAAAAACTTTATCGTGGATAGGTGTTTTCTTCTGGTTCAGGTATTCTACGAAAGCACGAATACCACCTTCATATTTAAACAGATCTTCTTTCCCGTCACGTTCATCTTTAAGACGAATCGCCACGCCAGAGTTTAAGAATGATAGCTCGCGAAGCCGCTTTGCTAAAATCTCGTAGTGGAACTCAGTATTGGTAAACGTATCGTGGCTAGGCCAAAAGCGCACCTCAGTTCCTGACTTGTCTGTTTCGCCTATCACCGCTAAAGGTGACTGGGGTACACCATTATGATATTCCTGTTCGTGCGATTTACCGCCACGGCGAATACGAAGCTTGAGCTTACTCGACAAGGCGTTTACTACCGATATACCCACCCCGTGCAGGCCGCCAGATACTTTGTAAGAGTTATCATCAAACTTACCGCCCGCATGCAGTACTGTCATGATAACTTCTGCTGCGGACACACCTTCTTCAGAATGAATTTCAGTAGGGATACCACGTCCATTATCATATACAGATACAGAACCGTCGGTATGTATCTGAACTACAATTTCTGAACAGTAGCCGGCTAAGGCCTCATCTATGGAATTATCCACAACTTCAAAAACCATATGGTGTAACCCAGTGCCATCATCGGTATCGCCGATGTACATTCCCGGACGCTTTCTTACGGCATCCAGGCCCTTTAGCACCTTAATGCTGGACGAGTCGTAGTTATTCTGCTCTGACATAATTAGCTTTTACTCCTCTGCCACGTGCCCATGTTCCACGTGAAACATCTTTTTATCATTGTATTTGTCTACAAATTCGAGTTGCTGGGTTTCTATCGCAGTGACAAAAATCTGCGTATCCATATTCAGCAGCCCATCAATAAAGCGCTCTCTTTTATCAAGATCCAGTTCAGCACCTACATCATCCAGCAAGAAAATACTCTTGCGGTTGGTTTGTTTGGAAAACAATGCTGTCTGAGAAAGTTGCAATGCAGCTACCGCCATTCGCAACTGTCCACGGGAAAGAATCTCCTGAGCGTTTATTCCATTTACTCTAAATCGTACATCCGACTTATGGGGCCCTACTGAAGTATGCCCCACTCGCAAATCGTAATCTTGTTTTCTGGCTAATGCTTCACTTAATGAGGCGTCTTTTTCCCACCCCTTATAATACGAAATTTCCACCGAAAACTCAGGTAGAAATTCACTAGAAATAGCATTAAATATCGGTTTTAATGCTTCTATATAGCCCTGACGCAGTAAATTAAGCTTTTCCCCTGTAGCCACTAGCTGTTCTTGCCAATAACCGTGCTGTGGGGCTGTGAGTGATGCCTGTTGTTTCAGGAGTGCATTTCTCTGTTTAAGCAATTTACTGTAGGTTAAAAACAATGAATGGAAAGATTGTTCCACGTGGAACAATCCCCAATCTACGAACTTCCTGCGCTCTGATGGTGAACCTATCACCAGGTCAGTGCTTTGGGGGGTAAACAGTTGAACCGGTATCAAGCTCACCAAATCAGCTAAACGGTGGGAATGCTCACCATTAACCGAACAAGTAAATTGTTCAGTAGTACGCCTTTCAAGCCCCACTTTAAATGTCCGCTCATCATCATCTATTCCACTGGCAAAAATACTAAAGGCATCCTGCTCATTCTGAATAACTGATTTATGCTTATTGGTGCGAAAAGAGCGGCCAAAACCAAGGTAGAAAATCGCTTCAAGTAACGAAGATTTACCGCTGCCATTTTTACCTGATATAACCGTAAGACTTCTTGAAGGAGATAGGACGGCTGAAGAAATATTGCGGAAGTGAGTAAGCTGGACGCGGTCCAGTTTCATATAAAACTACTTAAATAAGCTGACATAAAAACTAGCAATCAGAAAACTATACACATTTTTTGGCCGCCCAACAGATGCAATATAAACCACACATCCGTTGGGCTACCAAAAACTAAAGGCGCATCGGCATGATGACATACAAAGCTGAATCATCTTCAGCATCTTCTATCAACGCACTGGAATTAGAATCAGATAAGGTTAACTTAACTTTATCTGTCGCCAACGAATTAAGTACATCAATCAAATAAGCGACATTAAACCCAATCTCTAAATCCGCGCCTTGATAATCTACATCCACGATTTCTTCTGCTTCTTCCTGCTCTGGGTTATTAGCAGTAATTTTTAATTCCCCTGAAGACAGGTTCAACCTTACCCCACGGAATTTTTCATTCGATAAAATCGCGGCTCGCGAAAAGGCGTCTTTTAATACCGCTTTACTGGCAAGGATGGTCTTGTCACCGTCTTTGGGTAATACCCGACGGTAATCAGGAAAACGTCCGTCCACCAACTTACTAGTAAAAATAAATGCGCTGCCATGTAACCGAATATGATTAGCACCAATTTGCGCACGAATAATTTGGTCGTCATCGCCAATCAAACGAGATATTTCTAATACCCCTTTTCTGGGAATGATAACCTGGCGCGCTGGCAGGGTGGCCTGATTATAGGCTAAACGACAAAGCGCAAGACGGTGACCATCCGTTGCGACTGAACGAACTAAATTTTCTTCTGTTTCCAGCGATAATCCATTCAGGTAATAGCGAACATCCTGCTGGGCCATGGAAAAGTGTGTGCTATCAATTAACTTTTTAAGCTCGCTACAACTAAGTTCAAATTCAACTTCACTCGCCCAGTCTTCCAGATTCGGATAATCGTTGGCCGATAGAGTCGATAAGGTATAGCGCCCTCTTCCTGCCCGTAATAACGCTTTATTCTCATCAAGGCTAAAGTGGATAGGGGTACCCTCAGACAGCCCCCGGATAATATCAAATAGCTTTTTCGCAGGAACCGTAATTTCGCCTTCTGTCGATTCTGCATCTAAAGCGATGCTGGATACCAGCTCAACTTCAAGGTCAGTACCGGTTAACCAAAGTGCGCCATCGCTCACTTTAATTAACACATTAGACAGAATGGGAAGCGTATGTCGACGCTCTACGGCTCCCGAAACCATTTGCAACGGCTGTAAAAATTTTTCTCTGCTGATTGTAAATTTCATCGGCTTTTTATCTCGCGTCGTGCTTGATTCTGTTAAGAAGACAACGTCCGTATCAGGTTCTTGTAGTCTTCCTTTATATCATGACTTTCTTCTCTAAGCTGCTCTATTTTTCGACAGGCATGCAGCACAGTAGTATGGTCACGACCACCAAAGGCATTACCTAATTCCGGCAAGCTATGGTTGGTTAATTCTTTCGCCAACGCCATGGCAACCTGCCGGGGGCGAGCAACACTTCTACTGCGTCGCTTCGATAAAATATCGGATACTTTTATCTTATAATAGTCGGCTACCGTTTTTTGGATATTATCTACAGTGACCAGTTTTTCCTGCAGCGCCAATAAATCCCGCAGCGCTTCGCGGACAAAATCAATGGTGATAGGCCTACCGGTAAAATTAGCATTGGCTATTACCCGATTTAATGCACCTTCTAATTCGCGTACATTGGAACGCAATCTTTTTGCGATAAAGAAGGCAACTTCATTAGGTAACTGCATTCTGTTTTCAGCCGCCTTGCGCATCAAAATGGCAACTCTGGTTTCTAATTCCGGTGGCTCGATAGCAATCGTCAGACCCCAACCAAATCTCGATTTTAGCCGGTCCTCTACCCCTTCAATTTCTTTCGGGTAACGATCAGATGTAAGGATTATTTGCTGATTTCCTTCAAGCAGCGCATTGAACGTATGAAAGAACTCTTCCTGCGAGCGCTCCTTGTTGGCAAAAAATTGAATATCATCAATAAGCAATGCATCTACCGAGCGATAAAACTTTTTAAAATCTTCTATCGCATTGTTTTGCAAAGCTTTAACCATGTCCTGAACAAAACGCTCTGAGTGCATATACACAATTTTAGCGTCTTTGCGATTTGCTACAATGCCGTTGCCCACTGCATGCAGCAAGTGGGTTTTACCCAATCCCGTGCCGCCATATATAAACAGTGGATTGTAAGAACCGCCAGGGTTGTTCGCCACTTGCGTCGCTGCTGCTCTGGCTAACTGGTTCGACTTACCTTCCACAAAGTTGTCGAACTGATAGTTAGGATTGATATTACTTTTATGCTTCATTCCTTCAGGGATAGGAATAACGTTAGGCGAGCGTGAAACAGGTGGGGCCTGATTGCCGCGGGCCGCGGCCGAACCGTTATCGCTGCTATAGCCGCCCTGCCCTTGGTAAGCCTGACGGCCACCGTTATCTTGCGCGCCGGGCTGGTACGCAGAGGCGGCAGGTGGATGTCCAGTGTTAGGCTGATAGCCAACATTATTAGATGATGTCATAGCAGGCCTGGGGGCGCTGGAGGGCGATTGCTGTAAAGTGCTGGTACGCGATACCACCTCTAAACGTAATTGCGGCGCATCGGCGCCACAAAATTCAGCGAACAACGCGGTAATTTTATCGCGATATTTATCTCTTACCCAGTCAAGTACAAACCGGTTAGGTGCGAACAGTGTAATGCAGCCGCTGTCTTCGTCGGCGGTAAGTGGTCTTATCCACATACTAAACTGCTGAGTCGGCAGTTCCTGACGCAAACGGTCAAGACAATGATTCCATAAAGACATGTAACTTAGGGCTCCGAATGACGCACGAGAACCAAAAAATGCAGGAAAAGATAGCGAAATGAAGAATCGCTAAGGAAGCCTGTCTGAGATATGCATTTGTTTGGGTACTAGCGGTGAATTTAGTTTTTGATCTTATCGCTGTGGATTATCTTATTTTACTAACAAAATGTAAATGGCGATCTTTACGGATCTTGAAGATCCTGACGCTATCTATTTGGTAGATCAGTATTATTTTAATCATTTATGATCATATGGATCGGTATAAACCAGACCCCTGTTCTTACGATCAGGATCCATTTACCCTTGTCAGATCAGCATTTAACGGGGCCCGTTTGTGGATAAAAGGGATTATTTAATAATTTTATTCACAGTGCATAGTGACAATTCGTCTAACTTAATTCCCTGATTTTCCAAGTTAGCGAAAAAATAACCAAAAAAAGACGCGTATATAAGCATTACGCATTGACAGCAGGCCACGAGATCTCTAGAATTCGGCATCCTTTTTGGATGGGCTGTGTTAGTTACCTAACGACGTAAAGATGTAATGTCTGATGTCATCGTTATTTCAATACCGCCTGTGTTTAACTAAATAAGTGAGACTTTGGTCATGAAAAGAACATTTCAACCGAGCAACTTAAAGCGCAAGCGTTCACACGGTTTTCGTGCTCGTATGGCGACCAAAAATGGTCGTAAAGTACTAGCGGCTCGCCGTGCAAAAGGTCGCGCTCGCCTTTCTGCTTAATTAAAGAGAAATTCTAAAGTGGGTGAGAATACATTTTCCAGGGAGTTACGTCTGTTGACTCCAACCCACTTTACTTTTGTGTTTGACAACGCAACACCTGCGGTATCACCTTCCTTTACCCTTCTAGCCAGACATAATCAGCTCGATAATCCCCGACTTGGCATAACACTGTCTAAAAAACGGGTACGTAAAGCCCATGACCGAAATCGCCTGAAACGACTTGTTCGCGAAAGCTTTCGTCATCGCGCGGCACAATTACCCAATGTAGATATTATTGTCGTAGGCAAAACCGGTGCTGATAAGCTTTCTAATGAGGAAGTATTTGCCATTCTGGATAAGCAATGGAAAAGATTAGCCAAACGCTGCGCAAAATAACTATTTTTGTGCCGTTACTGTTTATCCGGTTTTACCAGTGGTGTATTTCACCTATGCTGGGGCAACGATGTCGCTTTCATCCTACTTGCTCATTTTATGCAATAGATGCCTTAAAAACGCATGGTTTGTTAATTGGCGGTTGGTTATCGTGTAAACGCATTATAAAATGCCACCCTTTCCACCCGGGTGGTTATGATCCGGTACCTGAAAAACACAACACTAAACACTCAAAATAAAGAGACCTCTATGGAATCGCAACGTAGTTTTTTGTTAATCGGCCTGGCATTGGTCAGCTTTCTGCTGTGGCAACAGTGGCAGAAAGATTATGGCCCGCAGCCTGTTAAGCAAGTTCAGTCTGAACAGTCTGCCCAAATGCAGGACGATGGCGTACCTTCAGCAGATGTTGGTGCCGATGTACAAGATATGCCAAACAATAGTGGCGATATCCCTGGTATGGAACCGGTTGTACAGAAAAATCAGAACCGTATGGTTCATGTTCAAACTGACGCATTAAATATTCAAATTGATTTGCGCGGCGGTGATGTTGTATCAGCTAATCTGCAGGACTTTCCGGTTACGCAGGGTTCTGAGGAAACGTACAGCATGTTGCGCCAACAAGGCGGATTGTATATCGCCCAAAGTGGCCTGATAGGCCGTAACGGCCCGGATAGCAACAGCCAGGGCCGTCCACGCTATGCTACAGAACAAAACGAGTACGTACTGGAAGGGGGCACTTTAGAAGTCCCTTTAGTCTGGCAGTCAAAAGAAGGTATCCGGGTAGTAAAAACCTTTGTATTTGAAAAAGGCTCGCACACCGTAAAAGTAAATTATTCGGTAACCAACAATACCGGTAATGCCATAAGCTTCCAGCAATTCGGGCAATTCAAACAGACCACTGAAGTACCTGATGGCGGCAACATGTTTATGCCAACCTATCGCGGCGCGGCTTATGGTACCGAAGATGACCAATACACCAAGTACACGTTTGATGACATTGAAGATAAAAACCTGAAGAAAACCACGCCAGCTGGCTGGGTGGGTATGTTAGAGCATTACTTTGTCTCGGCGTGGGTACCGCCAACGCAAAAAACAAACGAGCTTTATTCTAAATTATCAGCAAATCAGTACGCTATTATAGGTTTCAAAGGCGAGCCGGTAACCGTTAATGCGGGCGACAGTACCACTATCAGTGCAGATTTGTATGTAGGGCCGAAAGACCAGGAAACATTGGCTAATCTGGCCCGTGGACTGGATTTAACCGTAGACTACGGCATCTTGTGGTGGATATCCCAGTCATTATTCAGTCTACTGAAATTCCTGCATAGTGTGGTGGGCAACTGGGGCGTAGCGATTATTCTTATCACCGTATTGGTAAAAGGCGTAATGTACCCGCTGACCAAGAAGCAATACGAATCGATGGCCCGGCTACGTAACCTTGCACCGAAGATGCAGCAATTAAAAGAGCGTTTTGGTGATGATCGTCAAAAGATGTCGCAGGCGATGATGGAGTTGTATAAGAAGGAAAAAGTTAACCCCATGGGTGGCTGTTTACCTTTGATACTGCAAATGCCCATATTCCTGGCACTGTACTGGGTATTGCTGGAAAGTGTGGAACTGCGTCATGCTGACTTCGCCCTGTGGATTACCGATTTGTCGGTAAAAGATCCGTTCTTTGTATTGCCTGTGCTTACCGGTGCCAGCATGTGGTTACTGCAAAAGCTGCAACCCACTACGGTTACCGACCCGATGCAACAGAAGATTATGCAGTTTATGCCGGTGGCCATGAGTGTGTTCTTCCTGTGGTTCCCTGCAGGCTTGGTGTTGTACTGGCTGGTAAGTAACATTATTACGCTGATTCAGGCTAAACTCATTTATGCCTCGATGGAAAAGCGCGGTCTTAAAACTAAGTAATCAATAACATCAGCCCGCGCCACGCGGGCTGATTTGTCATTAGGAGCTAACCCTATGCCTTCATTTGATATTGTATCCGAAATCAATATGGAAGAAGTTCGTAACGCCACCAGTAATGCAAACAAAGAACTAGCCACGCGCTTTGATTTTCGCGATGTAGACGCCAGCTTTGAATATAAAGATAAAACGGTACTAATGACCGCTCAGGCGGAATTTCAGCTACAGCAAATGGAATCGTTATTTCGCGGCGCCTGTGCTAAGCGTAACCTGGACACCTCTGCTTTAGAGCTGAAGCCGATGGACCAACACGGCAGAACCTGTCGCCAAACCATTGTGTTTAAACAGGGTATTGAGCAACCTGTCGCTAAAAAGATTGTTAAGCACCTTAAAGAAGCCAAAATCAAAGTTCAGGCTTCAATTCAAGGTGAACAATTACGGGTTACCGGCAAGAAGCGTGATGACTTGCAAGAAGCTATCGCCTCCATAAAAGCGCAGGACTTCGGGCAACCTTTCCAGTTTAATAATTTCCGCGATTAATGTTATGTCAGTGCAGTCATCTTTTAGCGAAACTATAGTCGCGCAGGCCACCGCACCAGGACGCGGTGGTGTGGGCATTGTGCGCGTATCAGGGCCCAAGGCGGCTATGGTGGCCGAGACTGTTATCACGGCAGCGTTAACGCCCCGCGTTGCCACGTATACGCCGTTTTTTGATGAAACGGGCACGATAATCGACCAGGGTATCGCCCTGTTCTTTAAAGGCCCTAATTCATTTACCGGTGAGGATGTACTTGAGTTACAGGGCCATGGCGGACAAATTGTCATGGACATGCTAATTGATGCGGTGCTTAAAACACCCGGCACCCGGTTAGCTCGCCCCGGCGAGTTTAGCGAGCAGGCGTTTATGAACGATAAGCTTGATTTGGCCCAAGCAGAAGCCATTGCCGATTTAATTGATGCCAGTTCACAGCAAGCGGCGCGAAGCGCGCTGCGTTCATTACAAGGCGAATTTTCTAAAGCTATTAGTACCTTGTCAGATCAGATTGTGCACCTGCGGATGTACGTAGAAGCCGCTATAGATTTCCCAGACGAAGAAATCGACTTTTTATCAGATGGTAAAGTAAGCGGCGATCTGACCACAATTATTGCTTCGCTGGCCACCGTGCAAAGCCAGGCTAAACAAGGTACGTTGCTGCGCGAAGGAATGCAGATTGTTATCGCCGGACGTCCTAATGCGGGTAAATCCAGTTTGCTTAACGCCCTGGCCGGCCGGGACAGTGCTATTGTTACGGACATAGCCGGTACTACCCGGGATGTACTCAAAGAGCATATCCATATCAACGGTATGCCAGTACACATTATTGATACCGCCGGGCTGCGCGATAGCCCTGATCAGGTAGAAAAAATAGGTATTGAGCGCGCATGGCAGGCTATAGCCGACGCTGACCGCGTACTATTTGTGGTTGACAGTACTCAAACATCGGTTATTGACCCTTATGAAATCTGGCCTGAGTTTATGGCTAGATTACCGGCCAATATACCGACTACAGTGGTGCGCAATAAAGCTGATCTATCAGGTGAAGCAGTGGCCCAGCAAGTACTGAATACCGCCCATGGCGATGTCACGGTAATTGGTTTGTCAGCGCAAACCGGTGCAGGCGTGGCTGAACTGCGGGATCACCTGGCCTCAACTATGGGCCTGGATACGACGACGGAAGGACAGTTTATTGCCCGTCGACGCCATTTGGACGCCTTGGCTAAGGCCAGTGAACATATTAACAATGGCCAGCAGCAGCTAGAGCAAAACCAGGCTGGTGAACTGTTAGCTGAAGAGTTACGGCTCGCGCACCAGGCACTTACAGAGATTACCGGCGAATTCACCTCAGATGACCTACTGGGGCAAATCTTCTCTTCTTTTTGTATTGGGAAGTGAACCTCATTCTGAAGCGGCAAAGCCCCGTAAAACCTATCAAACCATATCAAACTAACATATTGTTTTATAAGGATTTAATTCTCTGCTCTTCTAAAAATACCTTTTCGGGGTTTTGAACTAGTTAGCTCTGTTTCACTATAAATTGATCCCTATTTGCTCCAGGGTTAGAATTCTGGAGCAACGGGATCAAAGTTAGAGCAAAAAATGAAAATATCTGTTAACAAGCGAAACCCCAACTCGAAGGGGCTTCAGGAGCTTCGGCTGGTCTACTACTACGGTGTGGTCGAAGGTAAGGATGGCAAGAAGAGACCTAAGCGGGATTATGAGCCTCTTAGGCTGTACGTGTATCACAACCCTAAGACGCAGGCTGAGAGGCAACACAACAAGGAAATGATGCGCCAGGCCGAAGCTGCAAAATCTGCACGCCTCGTTGAATCGCATTCCAACAAATTCCAGCTTGAAGACCGCGTGAAGCTGGCCTCAAGCTTCTTTGACTACTATGACCAATTAACCTCGACCAAAGAGTCCGGAAGCGCATCTAATTATTCAATCTGGATCTCGGCAGGTAAGCACCTCAGAAACTACCACGGCAGAGCCGAACTCACCTTTGAGGAGATTGATAAGCCGTTCCTAGAAGGGTTCCGGAAGTACTTACTGGAGGAAAAGCTCACCAAATCGAAATCCCGGCTCGCAAAGAATACTGCATCGAGCTACTTCAATAAGATCCGGGCTGCTCTGAATGAAGCATTTCGAGAGGGAATGATCAGGGACAACCCGGTTCAACGGGTAAAAAGCGTCAAAGCTGAGAACACCAAGCGAACCTACCTAACGTTGGATGAGGTTCGTGCCATGACAAAGGCAGAATGTCGTTATGATGTTCTTAAACGTGCCTTTTTGTTCAGTTGTACTACCGGCCTCCGATGGAGCGACATCAACAAACTTACGTGGAGCGAAATCGAGGAGTTTGAGCCTGGGCACTATCGAGTTATTTTTGACCAACAGAAGCTCAAAAATGGAGGGAATTCCCTGGTGTATCTGGACCTCCCGGACTCAGCCGTTAGGTTATTGGATGTAGAGAAGAGGGAGAAACCGGAAGATCGAGTGTTTACCGGCCTCAAATACAATAGCTACTTCAACGTGGCGCTGCTGCAATGGGCAATGAGAGCTGGGATAACAAAACACGTTACTTTCCACGCTGGGAGACATACATTTGCCGTAGCACAACTCAATCGAGGGGTGGACATATATTCACTGTCCAGGCTACTAGGCCATAGCGAACTCAGAACTACCGAAATTTATGCAGACATTCTCGAAAGCCGCCGAGTGATTGCCATGAGGAGCTTTCCAGACATCTTCTCGGAACGCGAACATGACGGTGACGTTTGCCCTCGGTGCGGGCAATCGACCATCGGAACTACCGTCTAGTGGTTTGGCGGCCACGACGCCGGGAGTTTGTCATAAAGTTTGATATTTCATCGTTGATCTCCCCCTGGGACTTCACACGGTTACCTTCTACCCAAGCGAGAAGGTCTGAGCGCTTGATCAACACGCGGTTTCCACCAGGCTTTGTGAACGAAATGCGTTTTTCATGGGTAAGACGATAAATGTAACTTCGTTTTGCACCAATTAAAGCTGCGGCTTCATCAACTGTCAGATACTCTTTATCGGGCAACGGTAAAGCTGGCCTCTCGTTTTCATTGACTGCATTATCAACGAACTGAGCCAGCAACTGCTTTATCTCAGCCAGTTCGCTCATGACGAAGGAAAGTTGTTCTGCTTCGGACATCGTTCTACCCACACTGCGTTGATTTCGTTCTGATGGGTTTATGATGCAGTATCAGACCTGGATAGCCCCCATGCGTTTCTGTCCGTTTTGGGCGCAAAGAGCCAGATGCTACAATAATTTTGTGTAGCATTCGCAGATATATTGGGAGTAATGAAATGGCGAGGACATTAGAAGAAATTCTGGAAACTGAAAAGCCCGAAATCGTTGAGGCTGCGCAGGTCAAAGCTGAAAGGATGCTCAAAGAGATAGCGTGCGCCGAGAAACATGATGAGGATCAGGACGATGCCTGAAGCCAGCTCCTCATCTGTTCAATACTTGCGGACTTGTAGGCGGGAAGCAGTAGCCCCCTCACGATAGTCCAAGCAGTAAGCTCAACTTGGAATGACGGAACTTTCATCGCTGGAGCAGCTCGCTGATCATAGTTGGCACGGAGATAGTCGAGTCCAACAATGATTCCATTAGCGGGAAGTTCTATCTCAGCACCAGGCTTGACCATGGGGCCTTGGACCGACCGAAAGCCCTCCTCCTCTGGCCTGAGTCCTTTGAAGATCTTGCGTATCGCCAGCCTTCGGAGGTGCATCACAACCTCTTTGCCGTGCTCCGCACGGAGACTTTCCAGAGAAAAGAGCTGTAGATCGAGCAAGTCGTCGGGATTGGGCACTGTGACCAACATATTTATCTTCCTGTAGAAATCCGATCAACAGCGTTCCAGAATGCTTGGCAATCCTGGTACTCATTTTTTATCCGGGCTGCTTCATCGGCATCCAGCACTACATTTCCGCAGAGGCAGTGCCACCCTTTCACGCATTGAACTTCTATCCCCTTGTACTGGACATGTTTCGTTTCAAATGAAAGGTTGTCAGACTTGCAGTTAGGGCATACTGGCGATTGTTTTTCGTTCATAATTCATCTCAACTATTTAAACGTTTTGCGGAACCACTTCTCAAGAGGCTCTGACCAAAAATACGCGGCACCACAAATTGCCAGTACACCTATAATGAACAGGCTGTATCCAGTAAGTGCAGCTATCATGACTTTGCTCCAGATTCATTTTCTTTCACATGTGAAAGATTTATATCATCAGCTCGGACAACCTCAACCTCTTTGTGTTCAGGCGCGTAGAACAGATACCAGCCACCAAAGTTGGTAGTTTGTTCGCTCAGAACATTTCCAGTGGATTTGTCTATCAAAGCGACGCGAATACCATCATTCTCTAATTGGCCTTCCACTTCACGAATTTCGGACAACGGAAGTCGCAGGCGGTTGACACCCCCCCGAACTAATCGACCAGACTCAACCGCCCTATACCGAGGAGACAGCCCAAAATCGCCGGAAACCTCGACATCGTATCGACGATAGGGTGTTAGTGAATCCACAATTGCAGGTGTGACTACACTTCGTTCGCCTACCCGAGCTGTGATACCAGTAACCTCTGGCTCATCAGATTGGCAAATACCATCTGCGTTCTCATCACGACAAGTAGTCAACTCTAGTGTGGCCTGATTCCGCTGGGGAATTCGAGTAAATCCAGAGCGTCCAAAAGATCCGCTGATCGAAAACGCAAAGCTCTTCTCGCCAGTAGACGAGCGATTTATAGCAGCAGACAGAGCGGCGAACTTCCAATTCCATATATCTGCTCGAATACTTTGTTGCTGCGTCGCCCAGCCTCGGCCATAGTCTATGGCAGTATGACGGTAGGTCAGCCTTCCCAGACCAAACCGCTTGGATATTTCCCCTTGAAAGCGCTGCATGCTATCCAGCGTGGAAACGTAACTCTCGCTCTCATAGGACGCCACAGCCTGCCATCCATGGGGCATATTCGCCAGTAGCCGACCTCCGACAACTTCGGTATCAACGCCGTTACGTTCGCGCATGGAGAGGTACGGTGAGAACGACACTGATGAACGAAGCTGTCGCAGGTAAGCACTGTGGTAGGTGCGTAGCGATATTTCTTGAACTTCATAACCATCGTGCGAGCGAGAGGAATACTGAAGCGAAGGCCGGAAAAGAGAACGGTATGAAAGACTCACAGATTGTTGATTGTAGTCATCCAGGTCACTAACGCGGCCAAACACTGAAAAATCATCGCTCTGCCAAGAACCGTTGACGGTATAGCCGCTGCCTCCGAACCAGCTTGGTTCAAAAGAGAAACTGTCTCGTACATACAGAGCCGAGAGGTAGCCGCGCTCCTGGTGGTCCTGACCAGCGAATAGGGAAAGCTCGTTCGTCAGGCCATAAGATAAATAACCCGTTGCCAGAGACTCTCCGGACTCCGGCGACCTACCAGCAGCTAACCGATAGTTTAACTGCCCCACAGGAGCCAGCCGACCGGAAATAGCTCTCTCTACCGTTCGGGTATCGGTACGACCATCCGGCAACACAGCGCGGAATTCGTACCGGTTGTTGCTATAGTCCAACTCGATTTCATACGGAAACGGATCGCTCTCCAGAACCAGTGATTCGATATACGCCCCGTCACGATAAACATCAACGCGGGTGCCTCTGGGCCAGTACAGCTCTATCTGGTCAGTAGCAAAAGAGCCAGAAGCCAGGTAGGTCTCGTTGGTAAGGGAGATACCATCGAAGCCGTGCCGCTGTACGCGTCCCAGCTCAACATCTTTGACATAGGGGCTGTCTTCATTATGCCACTGAGATGAAAAATACGACTCATGCCCTCCGAGCCCGGCACGTACGTCTAGGTCGAAATCTCCAACGCGGCCCGTTCCAATGACTGAACCGGCTAGTGATTGCTCAGCCTGGCTATGATGCGTAAGGTTATAATCGACGGATTTCACATCGAGTGATGAAACCTCTGGCTCAATGAACGCCTCCGGTTCCAGGCGTTCAAGCTTGTTTGATAATCGGTGTGGGTAGAGGTATATCTTTTGTGTAGACCAAACAGTTTTGACCCTCCCCAATCCGTTCAATCGCTCAAGTGGTAGTGCCGCCTCGGCATTCACACCTACCGCCCGCCACAAAGCCACTTCAGCAGTCGCTACGTCACCATCACGTGAAACCAGAAACTCCCCTTTCAATTGGCCGTTCACTATGAAATCCATCAAATAATCGTCCGCTACTGCGGCAGGAGAAGAAGTAACCAATGCCCCGGCAAGCGCTAAAACTTTCACATGTGAAAGTCGTCGGAAGTGAATCACTATCGCACCTCCCTAATCGGAATCCTCAGCGTAATCCGAGCATGGGAGCCGAGCTCTTGATGGCGTTCGACCGCGTAGCTAAATGCCATCCTGCTGTTTTCCGATAAGTCTCCTATCATCCGGGCTTTGATGACCTGGCGTTCGCCGGGAAGAAGTCGAATACGTCGTGGGAAAGCCTGAACTCCGTCAGGCGGCGTGACACGGACCAGTATTGGATTGTCTTGGTTGTTGGTAAGGGGGATCTCGACCGTAGAGCTGGACGAAATCAGAATCTCGTGCTGTCGCAACTGAACTGCGTGAGCGGAAGCTGCCAGTGTCAGGGCAACAAAAAATGATATGAGAATATTCATAAGGAACCTCCAAACAACAAATAGGGCTGGCTTCGGCCAGCCCTTATCTGTCGTAATCACTGATAATCAACAGTGATATCGACGGTCCCAGTGAATGCGCCTTCCTCCCACGCGCTCATACTCATATAACCAGCGGTAGCCTTCGTCGGTTCCTGATAGCGCCACGCCAGATACAGTTCGCCTGTTGCACTCGTTGAACTGGCGATAGGCGTACCAGCGAGAGTCGTCGGAGTAAACGAACCAGCCACAGCATCAGAGCAGTCAACCGTCGATGTTGCGACCTCAAATTTCGGCTCGCTTGCACCTCCCATAAAGGTAATTTCTGCTCCACCTGGTGCAGTCAGAACACTGAACCCCGTCATTGTGATTGAGACTGCTTTGTCTACATCACCAGCAACCTGCAGACAGCCAGGAATCACACTCTCTGCGGGATCTTTGAGAATGCCATTCGAGGACCATTGTTTGAGGTTGATGGAGCCGGTGGGCATGGTCGCACCTGGAGCACGCTCAATCTGCATTTGATAAGGCTGAATTTCTTGGATACTCAAAGCCGGAGGCATGGCGGTTACTTCTGCGGTAGCAGACCCAGTTTCAGCCATAACCGCCTCGGACGTTCCGACCAGAGCAATAACAGAGGCCATAGCAAAAGGAATAGTTTTGGTTTTCATGTAATTTTCTCCTGTTAATTACGGTGTTTAACGCAGGAGCAATTATTTCGTAGATAGTGTCAGAGGCACGGGTCGCTATTTGTCCATTTTGGGCGTACAAGCGATTTTCTTTTAAAAGAGGAAATGAAAAGTTTCACATGTGAAAGTCGGAAAGCGACCTTTATGTATTGATTATGATAATTATCGTAATTACGGTAATTCGGATTCGAGTTCTAAATTTCAGGCAATAAAAAAGGGGGCAGCGCCCCCGTTATTAGCTGTAGCTATAATTTGCGATTAGTTGTCTTGGTCTTCCATGATGGGTGATTCCAACTCCCAGAATCTCTGAAATAGCTCATCCCCATCATCAATATATGAGTGAATTTCTCTGCCACACCAATCTAACTCAATGACAGCTAAAACCGCTTGTTGTAAATCAGTGTCCAGACCACGCAAACGACGCATGTCGAGCGGCCACTCGAAACCATTGTAGAGAGATAAAAGAAAACGCCTGATATGCTTGGCCTGTCCGTGGTGTCCGGGTGCGACCTCCAAAAGTCGCTGGAGAGCTGGTAGCCCAGCTTGCACACGCTGCTTTCTTGCTTTGTCCTGTCGGGACATCTCTTCTAAAAGTCGATCTGTAGCTTCACGATTCGCCTCTTCCATCTCACGACGAGAGTCGAAGCCATTAAAGAATCCGGGGATTTCTTGGTCCAGTGGGAATTTGTCGAACATTGAGGACATAAGTTTCTCCTGTAGTTAGTACAGGTGAATTGTCCAACAGCATGAATGAAAATGACGGGTGTGAAATTTCCCATTTAGGGCGCAACAGCAATATATTTTAACGCGTACCCCAAAATGGTGACCGAGACGGGTAACCTATTGTTGTGACGTGGCAACAAAATCTTTCACATGTGAAAGTTTATAGCCCCTCAATCACATGCTAACGTTCTGTATATAACTCAGAGGGAGAGCTTTACTAGTGGCCGGTAACTATCCAAAAACTGAATTCCAAGTTCATCTCGGGAACCATACTGAGACCGTAACAGCAGACCAATTAAACGGCTTCGCAGAGTTATACGGTATTGACCGGTTGATACCTGGGCGCTATAGCCATCTATTTCTCCTCAACCTTTACTCGATGGAGAAGCACCAAGGAATTCCTCCTGATCTGGTGACCCAAGAGATTAAATCCCTGGAGCAAGGCAGCCAATCGTACATGAAACCGGAGACTCCGTATAAACGTAAACCACTCAGGGGCTTGTGGCACAAACACTTCTTTGCATCTCTTCCTTCAACCTTAGCACATAATCTGTCTAATGAACTTGGACGACGTGGTGTTCGTCAGGCTGTTGAGACGGCATTCCATCCCAGTAAAGGAGACAGGGTTACCCCGGAAATGATCAGCGACTTGGTAAGTGCAATAGTAGAAAAGCCTTTCCAGAAACGCAGTGATGAGGGGCGGCTAACTGGAGAGTGGATCGTATACGCCAAGCACCGTGATCAAAATTATTACCTGTGCATCTCTAGCCACAAGCACGGCGACGACGCTATTGCTGGAAATATTCGAACAGTGTGTTGCCGCGAGTTTGAATGGTTGGCTGACATCATGGACAGTGAGTAAAGACTTTCACATGTGAAAGTTTCGCCCACTTGGACACTGCTTCTACCATGCAGGAGAAGTCGGCCTAACGGCCTCCTTTCACTGGCCAGTATGGTAAGGGCGAAGCCCGCACAGGCCCGAAGGGCCGGAGAATTTGGCGGTTAGCCGCACGCTCTAAAGGCGGGCGGCTGTGCCGCCCTGAACATCCTGAATATACTGAATAACTTGCTAAACCCGAGCCGATGTAGCACACATTCGGGCCACTGTGGCACACTGTCGGGCCGTTGTGGCACGCTATCAGGCCGGTGTGGCACGTTTTTCCCGACACTACAAATCCAATCAGGCCGCTGTGGCACGTATTACTCGCTTTGCCGTTTCGCATAGCTCAATTCCTACCTTCATTAGACCTTCGGCATCCTCCTTCAGTCTCCGTCGCCCATTGCGAAGCGCCATGCTGGTAATGTCCTGACCATACACGGCACGAAGCAGGGTGTCGGTGTGCCAACCACCACTAGGATCGTGCTGATGGGTAAGTACATGCCGGGCCACTGCCTGGCTCACGCCATGCTGAAGCCGGGCAATCGGTTCTGGTGAGTAGTAAAGGTTGAGATCGCGTTCCAGCAACATTACCAGAGCTATTCCTAGCCTCACCCGCCATAGGTTACGTTGGCCCCCTGTGAGCGGGTTATGCCGAGTCTTAGGAGACGGGATCACATGATCAATCAACCCGCCAATAATCCGGTCGCCAGACCCCTCCAGCTCCGGCGTAATTATTTCAACGGTTGCGCTTCTCAGATCCCGAAGTAGGGCCTGAATGCGGCTCAGGCTGTAATTGTGATCAGATAGAGTCCGCCGCACCTTAGCGGGATCAACCAACAGCTCAATACCTCCATCCGATACTTCGCGCTTGCGTTCGGAAACATACATGAGAGCCTCAACAACGTCTGCGTGTCGCTGCCCTAGCCTGCCTGCTACACGGCAACGACCGAATTTGGTTTCCACCCAGTCGCCTTGTCTCTCGCGGGGCCGCTGAGTCGGCTGATACAATACAACTCTAGCTTGTAAAGCTGTGCTGGTAGGAGTGACTTTATTACCAGTTTTCATCGTCACCCCCTATTGCTGCTTTCGCTTTAGCTGCTTGCTTTACATACTGTTTGCGCTTTGGTTCCTGCTTTTCTAAGACTGCGGGACTGAGAACCCCTCCTTCATGGCGTCGCAGCCATCTTTCAGGGAGAGGAGGTCCATAATTGACTTTTGATACACCCAGTCGCACAAAGTGGCTCCGCATTGCCTCATCTACGCCCCATTTTTCAGCCTCATTGGGAGTCATAGATGATAGGTATGCCTGCCACCGGATGTTATCTGTCAGAACTGAGGATCCGCGACTAGCCTGTTGCATGTCACCAGCCCCAAGAAATGCGGCTCCTTTGTTGGTATGGTGAAGAAACAGGATGCTACATCCGGTCGCTTGGGCAATACTCTCTAAACGACCGACCACTGCCGCCATTGCGCCAGAATCATTTTCGTCGTATGAGTGAAATCGACGAAGTGTATCTAGGATTAATAGTCTCGTGCCGTCAGCAGCTCGAACCAGCGCATCTGACCAACGGCCATCCATCACATTCGGTTCGCGGCCAACAAGCGGCTCGATTAGAAGATTCTGAGCAACCAACTCCCGTTCATTGGGAGCAAGATGTTTGCCCAAGTAGTGCAGCCTGTGCTCAATAGTACAAATGGGATCTTCCGCTGGCAGGTATAGC
Source organism: Alteromonas indica (assembly GCA_003056425.1). Lineage (GTDB taxonomy): Bacteria > Pseudomonadota > Gammaproteobacteria > Enterobacterales > Alteromonadaceae > Alteromonas > Alteromonas indica. The sequence continues at coordinate 47,097 of PYVY01000017.1, read as the reverse complement.
ACTCGCCCCAAACGCATGTCGCTCAAGTTAAGCAAATCGGGACCACCGGCCAACGTTGCACCTATTTGTAGAGCGGCCATCGACTTTCCAGCTCCACCTGGGCTAACGATAGCTCCCACGCTTCCTGCCACCATACCAGGCAATACATAGTCGATAGGTGCAGGTTCACATTCAAAAACTGAACGAATGTCGATCATGCCGCACCACCTACAGACGCTAAGGAAACTGTCCATGAGCGAGCAGACGCTGACTTACGGCGTTGGATTTCGCGATCTACGATGAGTAGCGCCTGACATGTGGAAAGTCGAGCATGGCGAGCTAGTGCGAGGACACAGTACGACCGGTAACCTGGGCTATCGTATGCCGCTGTAACATCTAGCATGAGAGAGAAAAGTTCCGACGACACAAACTGCCGGACACGAAGAGAGTGGGGGTTGCTTTGTATTTTCATGAAAAACCTCAACTATTGACATTGTTGAGGCACTGCGCTCGCGGCTGGTGACAGCACTCGGCCCCGCTCGTGCCAGAAAGCGAGGGTTAATGGCGAGACGCATTAACCAGACAGGCCAGATAAAGACCCGAAAGGCCGCCTGCACTTTATGAGATGTGCAGACTCGCGGTGGACAATGCTCCGCTTTCCAAAAATTCTCCCCAAGGAGTTGCCTCCGGCCCAGTCACCTTGCAAGTTAGTGAACCCGAGGTTGCTTTTACTTGCTGCTTCTTTTCAGGGGCCAGCTACCCACTTATTCGTTGTGCCTGACTTGTTAGCCAGCGAAACCTGAAACAATCAGCGCACCAAGTATTTTGTGTGCAAATCCCAGCAGATCGATACCGACCGCCTCCAGAATCGCCAGTCCTGCAAATACACCGATGATCTTCATTTCAAATTGCTCGGTCATATCTAACTCTCCTGTTGCTCTCATTTTCATTATAGGCACTTATTGCCTATTTAGCAATATTATTGAACCCATTTTGCCGTATTTCTCTTCCTAAGCACGGGTCGCTAATTGCCCATTTGGGGTGCATAGTAAAAATAATCGTTTCACGCCGAACAGGGCTTCTCAAAGTTCTCTTGCGAGACCCGAACTACTCGCGTCTTCCTTTCGGCGTTCCATTGAAGGTCTCGCAAAGGACTTTTTCGGGACTCAAACCCACTTGGGTAGGGTCAGATATAATCAGGAGTAAAGAATCAGGCCTCACAAAAGACTTTTATGAGACCCTATATCTCCGGATTACCAGAACCTGAACCGCTCGGGTCTTTTTCGAGACCCTCTGAGCGCCAAATCAATCCAAAGCCTGCTTCGTGGCACAAAATTGCCCACGCACCGTAGGGAATCCGAGACTCACCACCGACCCACTTCCTAACAGTGCGAGAGCCTTTGCCGACCCCAGCACCGGTAGATGAAGCGCCAACCAGATCCGCTACCTGTGCTCCAGTTAGTTTCTTTAAACCACGTCGCTCACCTGCCAGGACGAAAACTTGTCGTATTTCATCTGGCGTAGGTGGCTCCCATTCAGGAAACGGACGCAGCGTCACAGGACGTACGGATACATTGTCTGTTTGTGACATTTACTCTCCTTAATTTTGGGATTTTTTAAAGGCTCTTGGGGACTCCAGACCTTCTAGGACAGAGGCGAGCATTACTTCGAGGTCTTCTGAGAGCCCTTCAGGAGCAATTGCGCCTCAAACGCGAAAGCCCCGGTAGACCGGGGCTAATGTATGCGTTAAGCCTGGTGGAGCCGTTTCAGTAATGGTTTTAGTTCGCTTAGACCGAAGCCATGAATTGCTCTTCGAACAGCCTCCTTGGTGACCTCAAGACCGAGCTGGTCGCCCCGTGCGATCTCCCAGTGGTGCTCGGAAGTGCGGTAAACCATGACAGGAGCGAACCCCTCGGGAGCAAGGTAGGTGTCTCCCTCTCTGGTCTGATACTCCTCCCAATCCATAGCGGTAGATAGCGGGTCAGCTACCTTCAGGTCGGCAAGAACGTCGCAAATCATCGCGAAAACAAAGCTATCGGTGTTTAAGTTAGACACTGTATTCATCATCAGATTTCCTCTGGTTTTGGCCTTGGCAGAATGCCCGGCCCTTATCTTTATTATAGGCATATTATGCCTATATTCAATACTAAGGATAGATTTTTTACTGCTTTTTTTCTTATGCACCCAAAACGGGCAAGAACACGTCCGTTGCTTTTGGGAGTCCCGTGTAAGTCTACCTCTGTCATCAAGAAGAGGAGATTTCAAATGACGCTGAATAAAACGTTTTGTGGCGCGGTTACCGCGCTGTTAATTGGACTCTCGGGGTGCGCATACAACCCAAACAAGATAGATGGAGTTCAAGTACATGTAGAGAGCAAAAATGGTGAGTCGCTTTGCCACCTGAGATATGACCCAGCCAAGTTCAATTCCGATAACAAAGAGAGAACCGGAAAGCAGTTACGCCGACATTACAGTCGCCAGCTAGACGAGTGCACCTTCATAAAATTCACAGCAAACGTGGATGACGGGAGGGTATCTAATGAAAAAGAATAATATTTTCACACTCAGTAGCCCCCATACTTGCTTCCATTGCTGCGGCAGTACATATCTGCGAATTCTGGAGGAGGCAGCAGATACTTTAACCGCCGAGGAGGCAATCCAAACTGTTGTATTTCGTCTCTCGATCCTGGGCGAAAAGCGACGCGAATATGCCATAAAAAAGCTGGCGGAGCAGTTCCAGAGACTTGCAGACTTCCCTCCAAACACCACCCCAAGCCTAGCGGCTCGGGGACCCCAGAACGGGGTCGTAAAATCAGGTCTTCGTCCTGATTTTTCTCCACACCCCACTCACCGCGAGTGGGCTGTCTCATCCGGCGCTGTTGCGCCGTCTGAGGGGACTCCCTGCACCGCCGAGCATTCGGAGTTACAAGGGAGTCAGGAACGTAGAAACCGGGTGCAGGAGGGACACTAATGGGAGTTTCTAAGGCGTATCGGATCCAAATCTATCCCAGCCGAGCTGTTCACCTTTTACTGAAGGAGCTGGCCCAAGAGTCGGGCCAGACCATCAGCAAAACTGCAGTTTCCCTAATCGAGCAGGCCATAAACGACGACTCGGTTTTGAATGAAGTCCGTCTTATTAAAGGGGACCAGAAAAGCATCTATGAGCAATTGGTTAACTTGATTTCAATTAATGTGGCAACAGGCGATTATTTGCTGAAAAAGACATGCTCACATGATGAGTTGGTAGAAGCCAAACAAGCTATTTCGAATATGACTAACACGCTTCGTCAGCATTTTGCCGGGGGGGATGACAATGCCGGAAATTAGAAAAGGAAGAGTAGGCGATTTCATTCGTGGAGCCGATACATGGCTCCATGGTCAACAAATGTTTTTATTCAGCTTCGCTTGGCTGATCCTATTGGGACTTATACTAGCTGCTGTAGTTTCATTTATATACGTGTGGGTGTCGGTGGATAAGTGTGCTCTGAGTAATTCTGTTACGTACTACTGGGCGCACTTAAAAGGAATGATACACCCATTTTCATCAGTATCGATTAGCGAGTGTGTTCCCATAGAGGGAAATGGCACTCTACCTTTGAAACTTGTCACGGAAGAGCAATTTTTCAAATCAGCGGCAAGCAATGTAATTGGTCAATTTGGCATGTCTTTTATTGTCGTTCTTGTACTCTATATTCCCATGGGCGTTTTTCTCGCGATAAAGGCAGCAAGGCGGGGAAAGGAAATTAAGGAAGACAAATTTATTCGTGGAGCAAAGCTGGTATCCGATGACGAACTTAAGCGCGAAGTAATCAGTAAACATGGGGCTTCTGAACTGTCACTTCAGTACATCCCTGCCCGGTGCAGGCCCATGATCGATAGTTACAGGGTTCCAATGCCCTCTGCGGTTGCATGGAGTTCTATTCTGGGGTCCGCTGGCTTTGACCATAAATTTGCTGTCAGGGTCATCAATAATCTCAGTGTCGAGAATCGTAACTGTATGCCGACCGACACCGCTTTGCAGACAGCCCTGAAAAAGGCTGGTCATAACCCTGATGACGCTAACTCTGATAATCGCTTTATACGTCTTCTTTGTGGTCTCGATGAGTATGCGAATCGTCGCAGATCTGAGTTCATAGCATCTTTGGCGGAGGAGTTCCCGCTACCTTCAGCCTTTTCCAAAAAACACACTCTTATCAGTGGTACTACCGGTGCGGGTAAATCGACGGCTTTAACCCATCTGCTGAAGGCGATTCGCGCACGTGGCGATAGAGCTGTGGTTTACGACAAAAAGGGAGAGTTTGTTGAAAAGTTCTACCGGGACGGAGTTGACCACATCCTCAATCCGTCAGACAGCCGGTCTCACCAATGGACGCCCTGGGAGGAAATGGCTTCTCCATTTGATGCTGACTGGATCGCAGAAACCTTATTCCCACAAAATAGCAGCAACGGGGGTGGCAACGATAAGTTTTTCACCAACGCTGCTCGCAACGTAGTCTCGTCAGCGCTTCAAACCTTGTATCTCGATGGACCTAGGTCTGTGCTAACGCTTCTTCAAGCCACGGCGTGGAACGACGCAGAACTGCTCCAAGAGCTTGTAGCCGGAACCCCTGCATCTGCCTACTTCAACGAGGATAACGAGAAAACGCTTGAAAGCATCCGTTCAACCATCGTTGATGGAGTCCGACCTTTGCGGTTGCTCAAAGAGAAAGAATCCCAAGGCTTCTTCTCGATCCGCAATTGGATTGCCGAGGGTGACGGCCAAAACGCAGATGACTCATGGCTGTTTCTGCCGGTTCGGGAGTCCGACATCGAGATCCAGAAGCCTTTGATATCTACATGGATTCAGTCTACTGCCAAGGGCCTCATGGCGCGCGGCGTGGACAATGATAGGACTTTGTGGCTGATCGTTGATGAACTCCCTAGCCTCAAAAAGATACCAGCCCTCTCAATGCTAATGGCGGAGGGAAGAGGCTTTGGCGCCGCTGTTGTTCTGGGTATTCAGGAAATTAATCAGCTTGAAGAGGAATTCGGCAAGAACACTTCCAAAACAATCCTTGGCCTGTGCTCTACCCAGCTCCACTTCCGTCTAAACAACTCAGATACTGCCGAATGGGTTTCCAAGGTGCTTGGTGACGCCGAGAGAGAGGAGATAGACGAAGATCTTAATTACTCCGCTGACGACATCCGCGATGGCGTGAGAGTTTCATCCAAACGCCAAAGCAGAAAGATCGTGCTGGACAGCGAGATTACGGGCCTTCCGGATCTGTCCTGCTACGCCAAGATTTGGGGGGTAGAAGGTAAAGCTCGTCTCGACGTGCCATTCCTGCCGTTACCGTCGATTTCTGAAAGTTTTATCCAGGGTGATGAGAACGAAACAGTAGGTATGCGCCTCCTTAATTCGGCTCGCGCCTCGAAGGGCACGTCGGTAACTGAGTCTGTACTTAACGAACAAACCATAGAAACCGAAGATTTAGAGCCTCGTGAAGAATCTCAGGAAAAGCCGTCTGGCAATACTCAACGAGAAGTGCAGGAAATTCTTGACTCAATGGGCATGGATAACGATTTCCTGTTTTCGGATCTTTTGGGAGATAAAAAATCATGATGTCACCAAAAGCTATAAAAAGTGCGGCCCAAGCGGGTCACTACTTTGAACACGACGATTACTATGTAGACGGTTTGTCGCCGTCTGGGTGGGTCGGCTCGGGCGCAGCAGCGCTAGGTTTGTCAGGAGACGTGGACCGAGAAACCTTCAAAGCTCTCCTGGAAGGCCAGCTCCCGGACGGGCAGAGACTTGGAACTGTCAGAGACGGCGAATGGAAGCACCAACCAGGAATTGACTTAACTTTCTCAGCACCAAAGAGCGTTTCAATTCTGGCCGAGGTCGCAGGTGACCAGCGGTTACTGGAAGCCCACGATGAGGCGGTGAAGGCTACGCTTCGTTATATAGAGCAAGAGTACATTGTAACCAGGAACCGTAACCGAGCTGAGAACACAGTTGATTACGAGAAAACTGCTTCGATGGTAGCTGCCACTTTCAAGCATACAACTAGCCGCGCTCTTGATCCGTTTCTGCACACCCACTCTGTGGTTATGAATGCGACCCAACGAGCAGACGGACAATGGAGATCTATCGAGAACAAGCCACTTTTCATCGACCAGAAGCTTCTGGGTCTCGTTTATCGGCAAAACTTGGCTGTAAGGACGAGTCCTCTGGGCTATGAAATTGAGCATGGTAAAGATGGGAGTTGGGAAATTCGGGGAGTTCCTGAAGAGCTTATCGATCAATACTCTAAACGAAGCCAAGCAATTGAGGGTGCCTTAGAGGGGCTTGGAAAAACTAGAGACACAGCGACTGCCGCCGAGAAAGAAACAGCCACCCTCGATACACGGGATAGGAAGGTCCACGCTGAGCGCGGCGAGCTTCTTGAACGATGGCATAACGAAATCGGAGGAGACAAACTTAATGAACTGAAGGAAGTCATTGCTCAATCGAAGGCAAATCAACCGACGGTTGAAAAGAAGACAGAAGCTCTTTTGGAGCGGGTTCAGCTAGCGAATGAGGCAGTAATGTGGGCTGCCGAACACCTTGGTGAACGTGACACCTCTTGGTCTCGCCATAAGCTTCTCAAAGAGGCCAGCCGTTACGCTGGTTCTCGGGTTGTTCTTACTGATGTCCAGAACGCCATCGACGCAGCGGCGAGTGATGGATTGCTTCAAGAAAAGTCCGTCCGCATCTACGACAAGGTGAGTCAGCAGGAGGTAGATGTTCGAGGTTACACCTCGAAAGCGGCCATCGTAATGGAAGACGAGATGCTGAAGGAGGAGTACATCGGTAGAAATCGCGCCGGGTCTCTTTGCAGTAAGGAGAGAGCGACAGAGGCCATCGCCAAGGCAGAGGAGAAGGCCAATGCCGCCGGTTACGAGTGGAACTCTGACCAGAAGCGTGCTACCGAGGGAATTCTCACCTCGAAAAACCGGATTATTGGTGTCCAGGGCTTCGCCGGTACTGCTAAAACCACCTCGGTCCTACGAACGGTAGCTGAGACAGCAAGGGAGATGGGATATGAGGTGAGGGGGCTTACTCCCACGAACTCTGCTGGGCAGAGCTTGACTGATGGCGCTGGAATTCAGTCTGGAACCATTCAATCCTTTCTAGCACAGAGCCGGAACGAGTGGGTTCAAGAGCGAAAAACCCGTTCCCAGATCGACAAAATCGACAATCGACTGGACCAACTCGAAAAAGCTCTCGCCAATCCTGGCACGGACGAAAAAACGGGGGTTCGGATTCCTGATAACTCCCCCCTCTACCAGAAACGGCTCGATGAATTCCGATATGAAAAAGCTGAACTACAGGCAGAACGTAAAGAGCTTGGAAAAATATTGGAGAAAACGCCTCAACTTTGGGTTGTGGATGAGTCCAGCATGGTCGGCACCAAACTAATGCGAGACCTCCTGCAACGTGCGGGCCAATCGGGGGCTCGTGTTGTGCTGACTGGTGATGTTCGCCAGCTAGCTTCTGTAGAGGCTGGAGCTGGCTTCAGACAGCTCCAGAATCACGGGATGGAAACCTACCATCTAGAAGAAATCGTTAGGCAGACTAACCGAGGAACTAGGGATGCGGTTTATCTCTCTTTGATGAAGAAGGCGAAACAGGCACTCGACCGAATCCAAGAAAGCGGTAGTGTGATCAAGGAGATGGTCGCCCAGAAAGGGAATGGAAAAATCGACCATGAAAAAAGCGGTGAATTGCGTAGGGAAGAGCTTGTGAAGGACTACATGGCTCTCGCGCCAGACGAGCGAGCCAAAAGCATCATTCTAGAGCCCAGCCGGGAAGGTAGGAGCCGTACCAATGATCTTATTCGCAGTGCTTTGAAGGAAGAAGGCACCCTTGGCTACGAAATTCGGGTTCAGCGGTTGTCTTCCGTCGATTCGACTGAAGCCGAGCGGCGACTGACTGGGACATATCAAGATGGCCGGATCGTCCGATTTGCCCGCAGCTTCAAGAGAGAAGGCATCAAGCAGGGAGCATACTACGAGGTTGTTGGGCGTGAGGGTCAGGATGTCCTGCTAAAGCTGCACGGTTCGGTTGAGCAGGCAGATTTAATACGTTTCTCTCCAGAGCGTTATTCTGCCAAGAATGTCCAGATCTTCAGCCTGGCCGAAAGCGGCCTGGCAGTTGGTGAAAAGATTGTCTGGCGCGACAATGATAAGCCTTCTGGCAGGCTGAACAACGACTGGGCTACTGTAGAGAAAATTGAGGGGACGACCGCTACCTTCCGTCTTGCCAATGGAAAAACTGCCGAGTTCGACATGTCGAAGCTGGGAAACTCCCACTGGGATCATGGGTATGCCATGACCGTACATGCCGCCCAGGGTAAAACAGCTCAGAACGTCTTTGTGCACGCGGAGACCGACAGAAAGGCACTGCTGAATACCGAACAGTTCTATGTCCAGATTTCACGGGCAAAGCATGGAGTTTACCTCTATACGGATTCCCGAGAGGGTCTTATCAAGGCCGTAGAGCAACGCACAGGCCAGAAGCAGGCGGCCAAAGAAAGCCGGTTCAGGGACCTTGCCCCGCTAGATCATCTGATGGATAAACTCTGGGATCCTGTTATGACTCAGAGAGAACAGCAAAAGCGGCAGGAATCTCCCCAGCACAATCAAGGGCGCGACCGTGAAGGGATAGAACTGTCTCGCTGACAACGATAACTGCCACGGACGGCGGTATAACTCATAACTGTAATTATCATAATTACGGTAATCGGAAATACCATTTCTTTCACATGTGAAAGTTTTCACCGTCAATTCAACTACGCGCCCCAAACGGGCAAAAGCGCAGGCGAGGTTTCTGCTCTGTCTACGGGACAATACCTCTGTTATATCAAAACGGAGGATAACCCATGAAAATACTCAAACCATTTACGACGGCTGTGTGCGTCGCCCTTCTAGGCGGTTGCGCGTCTCTGTCCAACCCTGTCTCTAGCCTAACCGGTGAAGCCCCTCACCCTGAAGCACAAGCCACTGCAATAGACACTGGAGGAGCGCTAACTACCCTGCAATCAGTCGGCTTCGTGGAAAGTGATTTTGGTTCACCAGCAGCGATGCGCTCTGCCGCAGTCATGCTGTCAGCCCTAGGTGAGGAATGGCAGGCATTCAATGCATGGACAGAAGAGTTTTTCGAGCGCCAGGCCGAACTCAAAGGAAAAATCAGTTTCTCAGAATGCTTTGGAGAATCTGGAAACCTCCTGACCTACTCCCAGTACGCTGATGAAGAGGTTAAGCGCCGGGTTACCTATGCCAGTACCCCGGATCTACAGAAAGGGGAATGGCAGAGAGCCGAACTGGAAGCGGGCAAGAAGATGGACCTCGATGACTTTGTGGAGTGGCAGGTTGCGCGAGAAAATGACGAAGTTCTCGAACAGCATCGTCAGAGAGCACTTCGAGAATATGGTAGTAAATGCACCATCGGGACACCAACACACCATGCTCACTATGTTCTAAACGTACATTTCGCCGATGTAAAGGGTTCCTTATTCGCGGCGGCTATTGACCGTGTAGGTGCGCATAGAGCGCTGGAAATGACCACTAAAGCCATGCAACAGCAGGTTGGCTCTATGAATGAGGTCACCAAAGCACTTTGGAAACTATCAGATGAAGGTGAGTGGCGCACTCCCACTGCGCCTTTACCAGCCTTTGTTGGTCGTTCTGAGGGAATCCTGCCAGAGCACTTGGGCGGCATGTGCTCACCTTTCGGCTCCAGGTCTCGGAACAATGAACCTGTGCCAGTCGATGAAATCGCGGTAGCCCTCGGCTTTGAGCCTCGCCCAACAGACGGAGGCTGGCATTGCCTCACGTGGTCCGACTTTAACTGGCAACAGGTAGCTGAATTGGTCGCGAGTGAGTCGAAGCTGCTCAGGGAATACATGATCGAGTATTCGGCCATTTCAAACGGGTACTCCGTTCCGAGCTGGGCTTATCCTGGGCCGAATCAGACAGATCAGAAATTCTATACGCGTCGTCGGGATCTGAAGCGGGACAGCGGCATGAGTTCACAGTCAACCGTTCACGAACGCGAGACCTGTAACACTTATGCAGCGAAGAACTCCAACCTCATGACCTGGTTGTATCCGGCTTGCAGTACCCTCGAAGACCTAGCAAATGCCTTCGACAACAGGGCTGAGCTGATGCGATCCGCAGGACGAGCGGACGCTTTCACATGCTCCCGCGATCTCACAGCCAGCTCATACTCACCAGATGTATCAAAGTGTCCTTCAGTGTTCCCCCGTTCGTCGATGGAGAGCGGAATACATAAAGTCAATTCCTTATAGTTTACCTCGGGGCCTATTGGCCCCTTTTTTAACTGTGCGCCCCAAACGGGCAAATAGCGACCGCTGGTTCAAGTAGAAAACGCGAAATAATGTCTCCTGCATGAACATATTTATACAGGAGATGACTCATGAACAAATCAGTACTTTTATTTTCGATTATTTCGGTCGCATCGGTTTCTGGCTGTCAATCGCTTTTAGGGCCGTCAGAAGCAGTGCCTTTGGACGTCCAAGGATACGAGATTACCGTATCCACTGGGAAGCCACTTGACCCGTCTCAGGCGCTCAGCCAAGTCTTTTTGCACGACGGATACAATGAGGTTGAACACTTTGGAAGAAAGGGAGAAAACGACAAAGTACAGGCTGCGTCAATCCATCATCAGGGATTATCGGAAATAGTCCTTAAAGAGTCGGTCTATCTCGAAACCGATTTATCGAATAAGCACAGCGAATCATACAGAAAAGTAAGGTTTCGAGTCGGATGCCAGGAGCTTGAGGATAGGACAGTTTGCCGAGCAAAAGTTGTTTCAGCTCAATCTGCGAGCCACTTTCTCACCAGGACCGAGCTTTCCGATTGGAATGAGGCGAACAGTCTTCGATCAATCGTCAGCCCTCAGTACCAAAGCAGTATTGTGTACCAAAGAAACTAATCAAGGGGTATCACCATGGGAATCTTAAAACGTTTACTTCCTCGCCACTCTATTAACACCGATGCGGAAAACGCCGACCGGATGCTAAAAAAACAGCTAGCGTCCGCTCGGAAAACTATTGATCAGCATGAAAAAAATATGCGGGAAACGCTAGCGCATCTCGAACATATTCTTCATCCGGATAACTATGTCAGCGCAAACTTAGAGAACGGCATCCTGACAGTAACCCACCGATATTGATAAGGAGTAAACTATGGATACTAAAGATAAAGCGAGAGTAGTCAGTATCTTGGACTCATTATCTAGGTCAGATCAGTCCGACCCGCATAAGTTTTTGTCTGAGATGAACAAGGCGGCAGAATCTTCTTTAGATCAAGCCAATATAAAGCAATTTACGAATAGTCAGCCCGAACCAACGCTGAAGCAATCTTCTCTAGATATTAGCAAGCTCAGAGAGGAGTCCGCTCTACCGAGAGAGCAAATAGAGGCCATTGAGAAAACTGCGGAACTGGTTCACCGGCTCGAATCGGCTGGATTTCAACGACCAGAAAAGGAAAACTGGGTCAGCGAAATGCTGAACAACCATCAACGAGGATATCTACAGAATGACATTTTCACAGAGGCTGCTGTAGGTCTCGTTTGGATGGCCGCGAAGCTAGTCGAGAAAGCTTTTATAAGCCCTGGCAAGGAGCAAAAAACTGACCTGAAGAGCGAACTAGTCTCCGAAATCAAAGGTGAGCTCACGAAAATTAGCAAAGCCGCAGAGAAGCAGCTTGCTCATAGTCATATCAGGGATGCGGCAGCGGAGCGGAATCAGGTTATGTCCCATGCAATATCTCAGGCTCGTGAACTTTGGAAAAGCGGGCAGGAGCAAAAAGCAGACAAGCTCATTGTTCAAACCCATAACAAGCTAACTCAAAGTGCCCGAAAGCAGTTCATACACTACGAACCAAGCCCAGAGCATCGGAAGGTAGTATCGCAGGCCGAGGGTCGGGAGAAGGAGCGAGCAAAACTCGCAGAAAAAGCCCAAGATGCGACTATTGGTCACCAGAAAGAACGTGACCGGGACAAAGGGTTGAGCTTGTAGCAGTCAGTCTGGTATCAGAGAGCCCCGGTACATCCGGGGCATTTTTATGATTAGTTGGATTTAGGAGGATTGACTTCAGCCTCACGCAAGGCGGCTCGCATGTCCTCCATGTCGCTATCGAGCTGCTCAAACATCAAATCCATATCACCAGAAAGTGCTTCTCGCTGCTGTTCCAAGCGCGAAATTCTAGCTTCTCGTTCAGCTTGCCGAGCAGCAAAGGTCTTCTCTTGCGCTGCTTGCTCTTCAGCGGTTGGCGGATTGTCGAAATCATGCCACGCTTGCGCGAAATCGCGTCTGAATTCTTCAGACTGGATCTGCTGCTGCACCTCGTGGGCTTTCTGTTGAACCACGACCTCTTGCCGTCCAGATAAAGCAAAATACACAATTATTGCGGTAAGTGGCATAGAAATAGCGATGCCGTAGAGTATAGATTTCATAGTAGTCCCCTTAGTTATTTTTAATACCTGGTTGAGAAACCGAGAATCCGGTTTCAGCCGAATTCGTTACATTGGCCGCACGTTCAGTCTGAAGGCGCTCAGAAATGCGCATAGAAAGGTTCTTAGACTGACTCTGCCGGTTATCTAGGCTTGCGTACTGTGCGTCGGACGCGGACTGCTCAGAGCTATCAGTAATCGAGCGGGATCGCGAATAAAGCACATCTTGTGACCGTGATGTTTCTAGATCCCAGGTTTGACCGAAAATAGAATTGCTCCGACCGTAAACCGTTAATTCGCCAACCGAAGCGGTTAAGCTCTTAGGGTCCACACTGAACGCTCCACAGCTCCAGTCATACTTTCCCTCGTAGCGATAGCCCCTGCTGGTAGGGACAACACAATTCTCTCCAAACTGCCTCTTGGCTATCTTTCGAGCTGCTTCAGGGAGGTCCTCGCGACCTAGTTGATGGCTCATAGCCTGCGCAAGTCCAACTTTCACGCTCTGTCCTATAGGAATGGACTGCCCCGAGGCGAGGTCATCCATAGTTGCCTCAGCGACCAAGCCATATAATGCCCAGCAAGCCCCATCATCGAGGAGGTACTGTGCTGGGATACGCATCGTCGAGGGCATGCCGGTAGTTGCCCAGTTGTAGGCAGCTTGTTCTACCTCAAGCTGACACTGACCAAGCGTTTTTTCTTTGTTCCAGGCCATACAAGCTTGAGCACTGGTTAAAACCGGTTTCGGCTCCCTACGGGGAAACTGAGGCGCGCGGGGATTTGTCACAAGAGAACAACTCTTAATGGCAGACGCGGTGGGTCCATGCGTTGAGCGGCCCTGCTCAACATAGGCAAATAGCTCATTCATAAGTGCGAGCGGCGCTGTCTTTACCGACAACCGGTCAGTATCTTGCGCCTGCTTGCGATTCGATAGTTCCGTGGCATCCCTTTGGGAATCCGTTTCTGTCGTTCGAGATTCCTGACCGGTACGCTCTTCTTGGCCGTTCTGTCGCTGAATCTCTTTAGAGTTTTCTTCGTTGATGGATTTTTCGAGCTGAGAGCGGTTTTCCCGGGCGGATTTCTCGCTCACACTTGCGCTTTGCTGAGCGACGGCTTGATTGCCGACCGCTAGGCCAACGATGCCAATGAGCATCCCAATGGATCGACTTTTTACATTCATACACACCTCCATAGCTGAACGATTCCAGGATATTCTCTCCTGGAACCAGTCAAATCGGAGGGTGTGTTCTTGCCCGTTTTGGGCGCAAAGAGGTATCTTTGAGGATAATTGCTAGAGCGCGTATGGAAGAGAAGTTTCTTTTAAACTTATTTTCCTACGGACTAGACTATCTCAGATAGACTAAGGGACTTTCCGTCTTTCAGACTAATAATATTATCTGGCTCTGAACAAAACCAAGCATATGTTCCCCATGCCAGCTCTGACATCGCTTTTTTGAATGCTGGTGCGGAGCGATCTTGGAAGGCAGTAACAAATGCTAAATGCTCAGGGCTAAACCCCGCTTCCACCGCAATCTCAGTTAATTTCTTTTTACGAACAGAGTTTACTGGGCCATCAGAGGCTACGATCTCAATGAATACGAAAAGCATATCGCTGCCATCTGTCTTGGTCCCCAAATCAACCAATATGACATCCGGTAGTGTCTTTGATGGGTCGATCTTCAGTTTCAACCTACTGGCGAGATCAATTCCGACTTTTTCACCGGATTGTGATAACCACAAGACAGCGGGATTCTTGAGAAACTTAGGCGCAAAATCCTCGATAACGCACTTTCCAATAACACCAGAAGGCCCTGACTCAAGGGTTACCACACCAGCGTTGGGTAACGTGGCTGTGATGGTATCGGAGTTGGCCGCAGCCGCGTTCGCTCCCAACAATCTTATCCGGCTGAGTGCCGCCGGATTGAGGTGTGCTTTCTGCCAGGCAAGAATCGCATCCTCCAACTGCTGGCCGACTAAGCTCTCATCAAAAAGAGCCGCAAATTTTTGAGTCATCGCATATTTTGGTAGCGGCGTAGTGACTGGCAAACCAGCTCTCTCCAAAACCGCCCCCAAAGCGATGAACCCATACCGTATAGTCTCATCTCTGACGGGTTCTCGTGAGTTCGGAGCGTACCAAGTGTTAGCTGGCCGCTCCTTCTTGCTGGAGAGGGCCTGTTCGACCCAAGCGTTGCGCTCTTCATCCGACAGTAGCACCGCCTGCTCATCCGACATGTCAGTAACTTGGCTCGGACGAATCCAGCGCTCCTGGCCGTCAATCGCTCCTGCATAGAACATTACATAAAGCGTGCGGGCCGCCATTTCGCGGGTAACGTAGTTGCGATTTTCTGTCCCATCCGGGAAGATCTGTGGCAATCGCTCAGCGATTACCTCCAGTTTTGGTACTTTCGGCCAGCTCAACTTTGTTCTCTCCATACAGTTTGGCTACACATTTCTCAATCGCGAGTCTATCAGAACCGGCCAAAATGATCTTCTGCAGCTTTGTCAAGCCTTCAATCGTAGGTAGAGGAACCGACATCAGCTCATAGGCAGAGACCGCAACACTACCGCTTATACAGCGATATATACGGTCAAAGACCTCTGAGTTGAGGAGAGCGTTAATCGTTTCGACAGTCACCTCTCTGATCAGACCGTCGGAGTAAACAATATTCAAATGATTCTCAACTACAACGCCGTTGTTTCGGTCGATAAAGTCTTGGGGGATAACTGCGCCCAAAACCCGACGACTCTGTTCTTTTGATGTAGTCCTCTGGACTAAAACACATGACTCCCGTGTAATAAGGTGTTGTTGGTTGTTTTTCACCTCGATATAGGGAACATGATTCCGTTTCACTGCTGAGAATTTAAATCCTTGAGCTGTGACTGACTCGGCCCATATCAGCGGTAACGAATCTTTCGTCTTTTCTGATTTGAGCTGAGTTTTATGCCGGTTCCAAACCAACTTTCCAGTAGATACAACATATCCAAGGTCAGGAAGCCGTGTTTGCATCTTTTTAATACGGTTAAGTAAAGCTGCGTCTTTTGACACCCTAGGGATTAGCCAAGGCCCATCGCCCTTAACAATACCTACTTTACCGATGTGCTCTACTTTGGCTTCATTAAGCCCTTGCGGGACGAGAAGTGATACTTTAGAGGGGCTACGTCGCGCTCCCTTCTTAAAGGTCGTCAGCAATGTTTCCTGAAGCACATCATCAAACACTCCTTCTCGGTTAGAGATGAAGTCGAAAGCTCGTGGGGCTGCTTCAGTAAGTAGCAATTCTCGTAGCGCCTTGAAATACTGACCGCCCAGAAATGATGTTGGCGTGAGGTAGGCGATGACTCCATCTTCCTTGGCGGTTCTCAATGCAAGGTCAGTAAACAAACCATATAGATTGGCGTGACCGAACAATGAACGTGCGTACTTATCTCTTAAACCTGCATCAAGCGTAACTTTCCCATATGGGGGATTGCCAATCACCAAATCAAATTTGGTCGATGACTCATATGCAAGTGCATCACCAACAGTTATTACGTCTTTTGGTAACCTCTTACGCGCCTTAATGCACAAATCAATGAGTACCGATTCAAGAAGAACATGCGTCATCCAGGCGGCAAAGGGGTCTATCTCCACCCCCTTCAATCGCTTACCTATCTGCCGAATCTTCCATTCTGCTGATGTGTTTTTCGACTTTTCAAGCATTCGTGTTGCTACAGGTGCTAAGAATGCTCCTCCACCACAGGCCGGATCTATTATGGAAGCTTTACTGAAATCAACCCCAGCATCTTCGGATAAATCAAGTAGACGGGAAACTAAAGGAGGCGGCGTATAGTAAGCTCCCAGCTTTGAGCGGAAAGCCACGGGTAACATCGCTGTATAGATTGAGCCAATCAAAAATCCCGCATCTATATCGGGAAACTGAGCGATTACTCGCCCTGTACTTTTTGCAACGTCTTCAGCGTCTGACGCAACATCAGCGAGAAATGTATCACGGGGAACCTGGAAAATTTTAAGCTTAGAGCCGTGGCGCGAATTCACCTCATTCCAATATGAAGTCACCAGAACGGCACAATATGATCGAGCTACAGCCAGACGATGCTCATCATCTGAGATAGAGCTGGCATACCCCCGTGCCATGCTTTTACATGCGTCATATCTGACAAGGGGCTCTTCCGATTCGCTTAAAATATCCTGAAAGTGATACGCATTCATGCCTTCGTACCCTCGCGGTCAGGTTTAACTACCCCGACCCTGTTGTAAATAGTTGTTCTTGAGACTCCAAATCGCTTGGCAATATCAGAGACGGGTATATTTGGATCCTTGAGTAGAGCTTTAATCTCGCGAATGTCTTTCTGTTTCAGCTTTGGTTTACGTCCACCAAGTCGGCCACGCGCCCGCGCGGCCTTCAATCCAGCTCGTGTTCTCTCGCTGATTAGGTTTCTCTCAAATTCAGCAAGTGCAGCAAATACGTGAAAAACCAACTTTCCAGAAGCACTTGTCGTTTCGATCTTTTCTTGAAGACTCTCAAATCCGATTTCCTGTTCTTCCAGGGTCGTCACGAGTTTGACCAAATCGCCCAAGCTTCGCCCCAGACGGTCGAGTCTCCAAACCACCAACGTGTCGCCTGAACGCAGAGCTTTCAGGCAAGCCTCAAGCTCCGGCCTTTCAGTGTTCTTCCCACTGGCTTTATCTTCATAGATGACCTGGCAGCCCGCTTTCTCCAAAGCATCCCTTTGGAGGTGCAGGTTTTGATCATCCGTTGAAACGCGGGCATAGCCAATACGTTGATTCATGTACAATTAATTTACATAGAAAAATATACGAGTATTTTAACAGATTGCACACCAAGAATCCATGCGAAATGGCACCTCCTGAAGGTGTTCACTAAACGGTAGTTTTATGGACGTAGACAATATTAATTGATAAGTTCGTATTCATAGATATTGCATATCGAGCTGGTCGCAAGAAAGCAGACTCTCCTGTACTTGCTGCAAGCTCCTAGCTAAGGCAGACTAAGTTATTAAATTTAGTAAAAATTTAAGGTAATCCTCTCAGCTCATTACATTGAAAGAGGATTCGCCAAAGCGAATTGTAGGTTCAGGGGAACGGGTTATGGAAAAGCTATCTATTGAGTTGAAAAATTGCTTTGGTATATCGGATTTTAATGAGACGTTCAGCTTTGAAAAATCGAACGCACACTTAATATATGCTCCTAATGGGGTCATGAAAACTTCTTTAGCTAAAACATTTGATTGCCTTCGTGTGGACGGCGGAAAGCCAAAGGAAGTTCTCTATAATCTTGAGCCTGAATGGAGCATTAAGATTGATGACCAAGAAATACTGCCAGATGAGATATTGGTAGTTAAGCCCTTTGATGCAGAGTTTGACTCAGATAATTTATCTACATTGCTTGTTAATAGCGAGCAAAAAGCCACTTATGATTCTATTTATAAAGAAATATTAAGCGCACGAAATCAACTCTCAAAAGGGTTGAATAAGCTATCAAAAGTCTCCCAGGACAAAGTCGAACAGCAATTAATTGACGATTTCGAAGTTGATAATATTTTTGAAGCGATTGAAGCCGTCCAAAATTTTGATCAAGGAAATTCAGAACTTTCAAAAATTCCATATTCAAAGATATTCGACCCGAAAGTTATTGAGTTGCTAAATGATGAATCTATTCGCGATAATATAGATGAATACAGCACTCGCTATAATGAACTTGTCGATAAATCTCCTTTATTTTCTAGGGGTAAATTCAACCCAATAAATGCCGCGTCAGTTTCGAAGTCTCTTAAGAAAGAGAAGTTCTTTAATGCCGAGCATAAACTTTTGATGAAGGGGAATGATGAACCTATATGTGATCAAAAGAGTCTCGATGAGCTGCTAAAAAAAGAAAGTGAGTCTATTCTTGGCGACGGTCAACTACAAACCATATCAAATAAAATAATTTCTGGCGTCGCACCAGTTAAAGCATTTCAAGAGATCATTGAGAGTAGCCCATCAGTAACCGCGTATTTAGGAGACCTAGCGCACCTTAAGAAATTGCTCTGGTCGTCTTATTATGCGACTGACAAGTCAGGATTTGACAGCTTACTTAGCTTATTCCAAAGCAAAAAATCAGAGCTTGCAGAAATAGAAAGGCAGGCAAGCTTAGAAAACACATTGTGGCACGAATCAAAAGAAGTTTTTAAAAGGCGCTTTTACGTTCCCTTTGGAGTCGATATTGAAGATCATAAAAATGTAATTCTAGGAACATCAGCACCAAACATGGTTTTCACCTTTCCAAGGGAAAATGGTGAACCGGTGAGATTCGACAGAGGTCAACTAGATTCTCTTGATTGTCTCTCACTAGGTGAGCGGAGAGCTATGTACTTGCTTTATGTGATTTTCGAGTTCAAAGCAAGATTAAAATCAGGTCAAAGGTCAGTAATCATTATTGATGATATTGCAGATTCGTTTGATTATAAAAATAAGTATGCGATTGTCGAGTATCTGAGGGAGATGGCCGGAGAGGACCTGTTTAGATTAATTATACTGACGCATAACTTTGATTTTTACAGGACAGTTCAAGGACGGGTCCTCGATACGGCTCAATGGGACAACTCTTTCATAGCTCAAAAGAGCGAGGGCAAGATTTTACTTCTTAAAGGGGGAAGTAAAGATGTATCCAGCCCATTTGATCTCTGGAAAAAGAGTTACGATTCAAATGCTGAAATGTTAATTTCAATGATACCCTTTGTAAGAAATCTTATCGAGTACCGAGATGGGTTTTCGCCAGATTACAAAAAGCTAACATCAATGCTTCATATCAAAGACAATGATGATGAGCCTGATTATAAAACAAGATCATTAAAAGTAGAGGATTTAGAAAATATTATTGCCAAGGTCGTACAAAGAAGGGATGTTAGCCAAAACTTCGATAAAGATGAGCCGGTCCTAGATCTCATTTATAGAACTGCTGATGATTTAGCAAATGCTCAAGTTCCTACAGACACAATAGCTTTAGAGCGAAAAATAGCGCTTTCCATAGCTATACGCCTAAAAGCGGAGGAGTTTATGTGGGATCATGTGAACGATAAAACTCCCATCAAGGGTTCACAAACCGGGCGGCTGTTCAATAGAATTGTGAACGAGCAGTCAGGCAACAGTGATTTTGAGCAATTAGAGAGGGTGCTATCTCAGGTTACATTAATGACACCTGAAAATATTCACCTTAATTCGTTCATGTACGAGCCCCTAATTGATTTAGCCATGGACCATCTAATTGCGCTATTTAAAGATGTTAAAGCGCTCACGTTCACTGGTGCTTAAGGCTGGGTACTGTGAGTCCTGGATCTTAATAGACTTGATCCACATTTACTCCCCAAGCATCGTAAACTTTTGTTTTATAACTATATTTCACATTCTGTATTGGGAAGTAATGTAACTCGCCTACGTTGCGATAGGCAGGTCTGGCAGCTTTGTCAGCCCTGCCTGGACGCTCCGCTAAACATATTACCAGTATCGCCCACCCCCTTTGGTTTTGTTACCTCGGTATACCGCTGATATGCAGACTTCCTGCCTGACATACTCTCCAACGCTGCAACATTAACTGTGCCATCAATAGACCGTGAACATGACGCGAGCGCCGTTTTTGCTATATCGGTAACGGGTTGTAATATCGGAAATACCCGGCCCGCTTGTTCTGCCACGGGCTAATTGTATTGGGTTTGTATCGCTTCCATTACAAAGCTGCGTAGCCATGGTAAGAGAGGCTGCTGCTTTATAATTTTGTTGACGCCACTTACTCAATACAGCGCAAAATAGACAGTGCCATGGTGCTAACACGTACGCATCATTCCTTTGCTCTATTCTCTATTCTCATTTCTCATTTCTCGCTATTCTTACATACCAGATTTCCTGCTTTCATTTTTTCGTGATTTCGGACCTGTGAAATCTTGCAGTTGCCATTAGCCTCTACCCGGCTTATCGAACGGATAGCGTTATACCCTGCACCTAGGTTCCACGCCGTAGCTGATAGGAGACGTTACCGTTTTACCAATCATGGACGCACTGGCAGAATGTGCCGCTTTGTCCTCTTTCGACACATTGATACCCCGTAAACAGCGGTTGCATGCCTGCATTTAGCTTTTTAGGTTTCTACTTTAATAATAAAAAGAGTAAACAGGCGTAGGTAACTTATGAAAACTTTCCTGACCATTATGGTGAAGCAATACACCGGCTGACGCCGGTTATCTGACTTGGCTATTTTTTCGGTGCAGCGGTAGGATTTAACGAGTAAGAGCTAATAGATGTAGAACATACATAATTAGCAAAGAGCGGCTGATATATCGCCTTTACCCTGCCCATTTAGAACGACGCAGGAATAATACCTCCCCAAAAAGCATTTAATCGGAAGAGAAAAGGCGCACCATGCGATGATTGCCATTCTAAAGGTTACCGGTCGCAGCTATCTTCATATTATGGGAAAATACCGCCCGAAGTGGTAAACCCAGATGTTCCCCGTGAAACATTGCGGTAAAAATAGGCACTGCTGGTGCACTAAGTAAGAAACTAAATAGCCATATCTACCCGCAACCGCATTAGGTATTTGGGGCGCTATGCAGATACAATAGCTACGGCTAATTCGCGATAACCGGAAGTAAAAACTATGTCTCAACACATTACGATATTAGTCGGGTCAGTCCTGGGCGCTGCAGAATATGTAGCTGATGCGTTAGCCGAAGTGGCCCAGCAAGCGGGCTATCAAACTGATATTCAACTAGCGCCGGATTTTGAAACTATTCCAACGCAGTCAACCTGGGTTATTTGCACCTCTACCCACGGTGCGGGCGATCTACCTGATAATATTCAACCGTTCGCTGCGCAGTTAGCGGAACGGGACCTCAGTTCAGTTAAAGCTTATATAGTAGGCCTGGGCGACAGTAGTTATGATACCTACTGCTTTGCCGCTATGACTATGCAGGAAAAATTGGCACAAGGTAATGCCACGCTACTGGCTGAGCCATTACATATCGATGTATTAAACCACCCTATCCCTGAAGAAATAGCCGTTGAGTGGTTTACCGAAAAACTGCAGCCAGATTAGTATGTCACTGTTCACCCAGGCCGAATATCACGCACTATGCAGCGGGCTTAGTAATGACGCCAGAGTCTTGTATTGTCTGGGCTTGCGGCCCACTGCTAACATCACAACTACCGCCAGTGAACCGTTAAATTACAAATTCATGTTGTCTTTGCTAAATGGCGATCAGCAACAACAAGCTCCCTATTCCCGAGGCCGCCAAATCAACAGCTTATTGAAACTCTTGGAACAAGCCGGGTTAGTCGCCCTGCCCCAGGATTTGAGCTTTGAATTGTCGTTAAACGGAAAAGCCATTTTACTTCCCCTTTGCGCACAGGCGCAGGATGATTTTGCCCATTTGCATCGTCAACATCAGCCTATGAAACCTTCGTGGCAACCCGATACTGCCCTGTATAAACAAATGGCAGGATTACTCGGGCTGATAGACCAGGTGTTTGACGAAAACGATGTCGGGGAGTTTATCGCCTATTGGCTGGGTCGCCCGGCTGCCGTATTCAGCCATTTCCAATGGACCCAGAAGTTTGCTTACGCAATGCGCTATAAGCGTCTAGCTGGGGGCAGCTCCCCTACCCAGAAAGTGGGTAGCCAAAGTGTTCCTGTTGCGCCTGGCTTGGAAGCAGATGATAATGCGCGTAAGCTTGTTGAAAAGTACTCATCGCAGAAGAAAACCTGATTATGCATTCTATTAAAGATCGTATTAACAATTTAGCCCGCGCCATGGGCAAATCTACTCTGTCTGAAGATGAGTACATTGATTATAAAACGCTACGCCAGCAGTATGAGCAACAGGCAAACGAAGAAGTACGTCAGTTGCAAAGCCGAAGTAAAAAAGAGCGTATCAGCGCTATCCATGGCCGCTCTGACCTCAACCCGAAATGGACCTTCGCAAACCTGGTGGAAGACAGTGAGGATGTGATTGAAGCTGTAAGCATTGCGCAATCCTTTATTGCCGCACATGAGGATTCTTCGTGGCGGGATGCAGGGTCTCACATGATGCTATTTTATGGAGATTACGGCCGGGGTAAATCGCATATTGCAGGCGCTATTGCTCACCAACTTATTGATCAGTATGAAATTAGTGTACTTTACCGACAGCTATCCACACTTCAGGAAATGCGTTACTTTTCCTACGACTTTAGCGCCCAGGATAATATCGGACAAAAGTTTCGGGCTGTGCATCAGGAGTTACTGGAGGTTGATTTACTGGTACTGGATGAAGTCTGTGTAAATGAAACCGTATTAAAGAAAAATACCCAAAGCTGGTTAGGCAACCTGTTACGCCAACGGCTGGTGAACAAGAAAAATTGTATACTTATTACCAACCACAATTTGGCAGAGCTGGAACACGCAATAGGTAGATACTGCTTTGAAAGCATCAAAGAATACGATACCTATCGGGTCCGTTTTTCCGGCCCCAGCCGGCGCAGCGGAATAACCGCAGCCGAAGCAGAGCCTAGCAGTACTACCCCGCGCTACCAACCCAACCAGGTGCGCTAGAACAGCTTCCTGCCGGCAGTCTATGGCTTGCCTAGCCTGCCCCTTTGCCTAGCAACTTTATTATAAACGCCGTCTCGCCAGCCTAACGCTATTATCAGACGGCTAATAATTCGTGCCATACGCTGATAAATTCTGGGCTATCTAATGCTACCCATTATAATGCTGGTATTCTCCGACCGCCCAGATAGCTTGCCAAACCACACACCCCTACCCTGATCATGTGTCGTTATTTCATAGCAAAGTGGCAGTAACATAACCGCCCGCTTCAGCGAACAACCACTACCCACCATCTCCGTTTTGTGTGTAACTCTGCCCTAAAATAAGTAGCCATAGTGGCTAAAAAAGACGCTATAAATTGCCAATGCGTTACTGATCAGGGGTGGTTAACCGCCTAAATTCCCGTGGTTTCGTTCAATTAGCCAAAACCCCAATGGGATCTTTATGTATTGATCTGTATTTATTGTCACTCAGATGTAGGCGACTGCGGTATAATTAAACAATCAGTGACGATTAACCGACCGAGAGATCGCAGAAATTGCTTTAGTTGCCAAAAATAAAACGATCTTTTTGAAAACAGCAAAATAAATTCGGATCGGTAATCATCGATTTTTTCGATCAATGTGGACAAGATCGCCTGTGTGTAATGATCGGCCTGCACGCCTTTAGAAGTCAGATCATCACCTAAAATATTTGATCTTCTCGACAAGTTATCCCCACTACGATCACAGCTTGATCACCCTTGTGGATATGATCCCCCAGACCACTGTGTATAAGCTCTGATCAGTAGACGTATAAAATTGAGCGAAATTGCAGCTGTGGATAAATAGGCCCCTTATGCACAGGATCACAGGGGGGTTATGATCGATCTAAAGCAAGGGTTGTTAATCGCGTAAGATCCTGTAGCGAAAAGGAAATGATCGCTTATCAACAGATCTGGTCGATCCTAATAATAATAAAAATAAAGAGATCTTAAGAGATCATATTATATATAAGCCCCACGCT
This sequence comes from Alteromonas indica, assembly GCA_003056425.1. Lineage (GTDB taxonomy): Bacteria > Pseudomonadota > Gammaproteobacteria > Enterobacterales > Alteromonadaceae > Alteromonas > Alteromonas indica. The sequence goes on along the minus strand of PYVY01000017.1, from coordinate 23,040 downwards.
ATCGCTTAACTTACCTTGCTCTGGAGAATATTTAACCATTTTCATTAGGCAATAAGTCAGCTAAAATACGCGCCCTTTTGACTGAAGGGACCTGATCTTTTATACACCTTTGCATTGTGAGGTTTACCATGTTTTATCAACAAGAATTCGACGTCATTGTAGTGGGAGGCGGTCATGCCGGTACTGAAGCAGCACTGGCCTCTGCACGCATGGGCGCTAGTACCCTGTTGTTGACCCACAATATTGAAACTATTGGGCAAATGTCTTGCAACCCTGCCATTGGCGGGATCGGTAAGGGCCACTTGGTAAAAGAGATCGATGCATTAGGCGGTGCAATGGCACTGGCCACAGATCGCGGTGGTATTCAGTTCAGAACCTTGAATTCAAGCAAAGGTCCCGCGGTTCGGGCTACCCGCGCTCAGGCTGATCGAACCTTATATCGGCAAGCGATCAGAACTATTGTTGAGCAGCAAGAGAATCTCACTTTGTTTCAGCAAAGTTGTGACGATCTGATCGTCGAAAACGATCAGGTGTGTGGTGTAGTCACTCAAATGGGGCTTAAATTCAAAGCCAAGAGCGTGGTCCTAACCGTCGGAACCTTTTTGGGCGGAACGATTCATATTGGGCTGGAAAACTATCGGGGTGGCCGGGCAGGCGACCCACCTTCCATTGCGCTGGCTGAACGTTTACGCGCATTACCCTTTCGAGTCGATCGGTTAAAAACCGGGACACCTGCGCGGCTGGATGCCCGAAGCCTGGACTTTAGCGTAATGCAGGAACAGCCAGGTGACGATCCGGTACCGGTTGTTTCATTCATGGGTAACCGGGACATGCATCCTCGTCAAATCCCTTGTTACATTACGCATACCAATGAACGCACCCATGAAATAATTAGGGGCGGTATGGATAGATCGCCCATGTATACCGGTATTATCGAAGGTGTTGGTCCTCGTTATTGCCCCAGTATTGAAGATAAAATTACACGCTTTGCTGACAAAAACTCACATCAGATTTTTGTTGAGCCAGAAGGGCTAAACAGCATGGAAGTGTACCCTAATGGAATTTCAACAAGCTTGCCGTTTGACGTGCAAATGGCGTTGGTACGCTCTATCAGGGGTTTTGAAAACGCCCATATTGTGCGCCCTGGTTATGCTATTGAATATGACTTTTTTGACCCGCGTGATTTAAAGCAAACGCTGGAAACCAAATTTATAAACGGGCTGTTTTTTGCAGGTCAAATTAACGGTACCACTGGCTATGAAGAAGCCGGCGCCCAAGGGCTGGTAGCTGGTGCCAATGCGGCATTACAGGTGCAGCAAAAAGATCCCATGATACTACGTCGGGATCAAGCCTATATGGGCGTACTAATTGATGACCTGGCAACCATGGGGACGAAAGAACCTTACCGGATGTTTACCAGCCGCGCCGAATACCGCTTACTGTTGCGCGAAGACAATGCCGATATGCGCTTAACGGCCCTGGGTCGCGATATTGGCTTGGTAGACGATGCACGCTGGGCGGCGTTTAACCAGAAAGTTGAGGCGGTAGAACGTGAGCAACAGCGTCTACGAGGCCAGTGGGTACATCCTGGTCATAGCGCAGTTGATGAGCTTAACCCAATGCTGAAAAACCCGATCAGCCGGGAGCATACGTTAGAAGAGCTCGTGCGCCGCCCAGAAATGACGTATAAAAAACTTATGAACGTTAGTCATCTGGGCCCTGGCCTGGACGATCCTATTGCCGCCGAGCAGGTGGAAATCCAGATTAAATACGCTGGCTATATTTCGCGGCAACTGGAAGAGATCGCCAAAGCCCAACGCCATGAAAATACCTTATTGCCGGTGGATTTTGATTACAGCAAAATATCCGGGTTGTCGAATGAGGTGGTGGCAAAACTAACTGAAGCCCGTCCAGAGACCATAGGTAAAGCCTCTCGTATCTCCGGTATTACACCTGCAGCGATTTCGCTGTTACTGGTATTTTTGAAAAAGCAGGGTCTGTTACGTAAACAGGAGCGTATCAGCGCGTGAACAATGCAGTAGATGAAATAAAGCTGGCGGAGATACTGGCAACAGGTATCGACAAAATGGCAGTGTCGGTGACGGCTGAGCAGCAGGAACAGTTAATTAACTTTATAAGCCTGATGCATAAATGGAACAAGGCGTATAATTTAACTTCAGTTCGCGAACCAGAACAAATGGTCATCAAGCATCTACTTGATTCACTAAGCGTGGCCCCGTTTATTGACGGTAAACAAGTAATCGATGTTGGCACCGGCCCGGGGCTCCCAGGTATGCCCCTGGCTATCGTTCATCCACACGTTCAATTTACCTTGCTTGATAGCCTGGGCAAGCGCGTACGATTTATGAAACAGTGTGTGCATGAATTAGGTTTAACCAACGTCACTTGCTTACACAGTCGGGTTGAAGCACATCAAAAATCAGAGCCCTATGATATAGTGTTAAGCCGCGCCTTTGCTTCATTAAAAGATATGTTGCACTGGTGTGAGCATCTGGTAGATTCAGATGGAAAATTCCTTGCGCTAAAAGGGCAGTTTCCGCAAAGCGAAATAGACGAAGTAAGCAGTCACTTTCGGGTGGATACAATTACTGCACTTGAAGTGCCTGATCTTGTCGGTGAACGTCACCTGGTGACAATTCGAAAAGTATAACAGGATTGATTGTGGCAAAGGTTATCGCAATTGCGAATCAAAAAGGCGGCGTTGGCAAAACGACTACCGCGGTTAACGTGGCGGCCTCAATGGCGGCGACAAAACGCAAGGTTTTGCTAATAGACCTGGATCCACAGGGTAACGCTACCATGGGCAGCGGCGTTGATAAATATGACGTGCCAGCGACCTGTTTTGAACTCCTTATTGAAGAACAACCTATCGATGAGGTGGTTATCAAAGGGTCATCGGGAAAATATGATATTATCCCGGCCAATGGTGATGTAACCGCAGCGGAAATAAAGCTGATGGAAATGTTTGCCCGGGAAGTGCGTTTACGAAATGCGCTTAAACCGGTGCTGGATTATTATGATTATATTTTCATTGATTGTCCGCCGTCGTTAAATCAGCTGACCGTTAACGCCTTAGCTGCAGCTGACTCTGTGTTAGTACCTATGCAATGTGAATACTACGCATTAGAAGGCCTGACCGCATTAATGGATACAATTGGCAAATTAGCTTCGGTGGTAAACCCCGAGCTAAAAATTGAAGGGGTGCTGCGCACCATGTACGATCCGCGCAACCGCTTGGCCAATGATGTCTCTGAGCAGCTTAAGCGGCATTTTGGTGAACAGGTTTATCGAACTGTTATACCGCGTAATGTCAGGTTGGCTGAAGCGCCAAGCTTTGGTACACCGGCTATGTATTACGATAAGTCATCTACCGGCGCAAAAGCCTATCTGGCGCTGGCCGGCGAAATACTTCGGCGGCGCGATAAAGCCGGAATGCCCGCAGCCAAAGCCAGTTAATCGCCTGCTCACCGCTTCGTTTATTGAGCGGGGTGGTTGAATTTGCCATTTATAGACAGTAGTCGTCGGTGTGGCGCCGACACCCAGTGAGTCATTGAGGAAACTATGACAGCGAAAAAAAGAGGACTAGGGCGAGGTCTGGATGCTCTGCTAGCGACCAGTCAGTCTTCAGCACAGCGAGATCGCGACGAGACCGCAGCAGCGGCCAGCCAGTCTGAATTAAGCAAGCTACCGATCGAATTTCTGCAGCCTGGTAAATACCAGCCGCGCAAAGATATGTCGCCTGATGCGCTTGAAGAGCTGGCGTCGTCAATTCGTTCGCAAGGAGTGATTCAGCCCATTGTAGTCCGTCAAATGGACACCGAACGCTACGAGATTATCGCCGGTGAGCGCCGCTGGCGTGCCGCCCAGCTTGCTGAGCTTGATGTGGTACCGTGTCTGATAAAAAACGTTCCTGATGAAGCTGCTGTCGCCATAGCCTTAATCGAAAATATCCAACGCGAAGATCTCAACGCGATGGAAGAAGCGATGGCACTTGACCGACTAATGAAAGAATTTGAACTTACGCACGCCGAAGTAGCGCAAGCGGTGGGTAAGTCGCGCACGTCGGTAACTAATCTGTTACGGCTAAATAACCTCAACGACGATGTTAAAATACTGCTGGAACATGGTGATATCGAAATGGGCCATGCCCGTGCTTTATTGGCGTTAAACGGTGAGCAACAGACCGAAGCGGCGCAAATTGTCTCGGGCAAAGGGCTGACCGTACGCGATACCGAAAAATTAGTGCGTAAATATCTCGAACCTTCCAAGCCAAAACCAGAAAAAGTTATCGACCCGGACGTAAAAGGGTTAATGAACCGGTTATCAGATAATTTAGGCACCCCGGTGTCAATTGATCACAATGCCAAGGGAAAGGGAAAAATCACTATCAACTTCAGTGATTTGGAGCAGCTGGACGGTATTTTGTCAAAGATTCACTGATATTTGCTTTATTTTTGTTAAATATTTGGTCGAAATGTGAACGGGTTTGTGCCTAGAATGGCGCCTGTAACGTTATCACCACAGAATATTTTCAGAATGACTTTCAATATACGATGCGCTGTTGAAAATTATCGGTAAAACAGTATACTTCTGACGCTTTTTAGTTGGGCAGAAACAAGTTGATAAGCATAGTGCGACCTGACTTAGCAGCAAATGGTAAAAAGATAGCGAAACGGGCTATCGCAACGCAGGCCCTGGTCAGTACGATATTAAGCGCAATTTTTATGCTGAGCATGGGGTTTTTGCCGGGGTTATCTGTATTTACCGGCGCGTTAATCAGCATACTGCCCAATAGTGTTTTTGCGGTATTTGCCTTTAGGTATGCCGGGGCCCGGCAAAATCAGCAGGTGGCCCGAAGTTTTAGCCAGGGCGCGAAAGTCAAACTGGCATTGAGTATTATTTTATTTGTTATTGCATTTAAGGGGCTGAATGTTATCCCCCTGGCCCTTTTTTTGGGGTATGCGATAGCTACGGTCAGCTACTGGCTGGCCTTGCTTCAACAGCACCAACAACGATAAAAAAGCGGCGCAGATAGCGCAAATTGAAGCACAGGACCGATTTTTACACTTTCAACTTTGGGTTTAAACATGGCAGCTGAGCAAACTACACAAGAGTATATTCTCCACCACTTGACCAATGCCACCATGTGTATGACAGACGATGGTCTGAAATTTAGTCATGGTAAGGAATTGGAACATGCTTCAACGGTATGTCAGGAAGCTGGCTTTTGGGTCTGGAATATCGACACCATGGGCTGGTCTATTGCATTGGGCGTATTGTTTTTATGGTTATTCCGCCGCGTCGCAAAAAGCGCGACAACCGGCGTTCCAGGTAAAACACAGGCATTCATCGAAATTGTTGTTGAGTTTGTTAATACAAACGTACGCGATACATTTCATGGCCGAAACAACCTGATTGCTCCATTAGGTCTGACCATCTTTGTATGGGTTTTCCTGATGAACCTGATGGACCTTGTACCGGTAGACCTACTACCTTGGGCCGCCGGCCAAATAGCTAACGCTGCTACCGGTGTGGACCCGCATAATGTGTATATGAAAGTGGTACCTACCACTGATTTGAACCTGACTTTGGCTCTGGCGCTAGGCGTGTTCTTCTTGATTCTGTTTTACTCTATCAAAGTGAAGGGTGTAGGCGGTTTTATCAAAGAACTGACAATGCAGCCGTTTAACCATTGGTCGATGATTCCGGTGAATTTCATTCTGGAAACCGTTACCTTACTGGCGCGCCCGTTCTCATTGGCACTGCGGTTATTCGGTAACCTGTATGCCGGTGAGCTTATCTTTATTCTTATCGCAACCCTGGGCCTCTGGCAATTGCCGCTGCACTTCCCATGGGCTGTGTTCCACATTTTGGTTATCGTGCTGCAGGCGTTCATTTTCATGATGCTTACTGTGGTATACCTGAGCCTTGCTCACGAAGACCATTAAAGAAGTACCGGCGTTGGCACGTCGACCTGGAATCGGCTGCCAACACTATTCAATTTTAACTTTTAACTTTAATTTTTAACTTAAATCGGAGACGTAAATGTTATACATCGCTGTTGCACTATTAATCGGTCTGGGTGCCTTGGGTACTGCTATTGGTTTTGGTCTGTTAGGTGGTAAATTCCTGGAATCTGCTGCTCGTCAACCTGAACTGGCCCCACAACTGCAAGTTAAGATGTTCATCGTAGCGGGTCTTATCGACGCTATCGCGATGATTGGTGTTGGTATCGCTCTATACCTTCTGTTCGCTGTTGGTGCTTAATTTTATAAAACTAACGTCTATTAGCGAACATTATGAGGAGGAGCGGTCGTGAATATTAACGCCACTCTAATAGGTCAATTAATCGCGTTTATGGTCTTCGTGTGGTTCTGCATGAAGTACGTATGGCCGCCACTATTGGCCGCGATTGAAGAGCGTCAAAAGAAGATTGCCGATGGCCTTGAAGCTTCAGAGCGTGCTGAAAAAGACTTAGAGCTTGCTCAGCAAAAAGCGACGGAGCAACTAAAAGAGGCTAAAGCGCAAGCAGCTGAAATTATCGAACAGGCCAAGAAGCGTGCGAATCAACTTGTTGATGAAGAAACGCAGAAAGGCCATGCCGAACGCGAAAAAATTATCGCATCTGGTTATGCCGAGATTGAAGCTGAACGCAATCGTGCCAAAGAGGAATTGCGTAAGCATGTGGCTGCTCTGGCAGTTGCTGGCGCGCAGCAAATCCTGCAGCGCGAAATTGATGCACAAGCCCATAACGACATTGTTGCAAAACTTGTCGCTGAGCTTTAAGAAGGAGATGAGCCATGTCTGAATTGACAACCGTTGCTCGTCCTTACGCTAAAGCAGCTTTCGATTTCGCAGTCGAGCACAACACCATTGCCCAGTGGCAGGACATGCTGGCATTTGCCAGTCAGGTTGCTGCTAACGACGATATGCACCAGTTATTAACTGGTGCGGTCGCCGCGGATACGCTGGCAGAGATTTTTGTCAATGTGTGTGGTGAACAACTCGACCTACACGGTCAGAACCTGATCAAGGTTTTGGCAGAAAATGAGCGTTTGGTTGCGTTGCCTAAAATCAGTGAAATGTTTGATATGTTCAAAGCTGAGTACGACAAAGAGATTGAAGTAGAACTTACTTCTGCTTCTATTTTGTCTGCCCAGCAGCAAGCACAGATTTCGGCAACATTAGAAGAACGTTTGGCACGTAAAGTGAAGCTTAATTGTAACGTAGATCCTGCGCTGGTAGCTGGCTTTGTAGTAAAAGCCGGTGACACAGTAATAGACGGTTCAGTAAAAACAAAACTGGCTCGTCTGGCAGATACGTTGCAAGCATAACGGGGATAAGAGCATGCAACTTAATTCCACTGAAATTGCAGAACTGATCAAAAAGAGAATTGAACAGTTCAACGTAACCAGTGAAGCACGCAACGAAGGTTCAATCGTTGCAGTTACCGACGGTATTATCCGTATTCATGGCCTTGCCGATGTTAAACAAGGCGAGATGATCGAGCTTCCTGGCGGACGTTATGCAATTGCACTAAACCTTGAGCGAGACTCAGTAGGTGCGGTTGTAATGGGTCCCTATGCGGACCTGACAGAAGGCACAAAAGTACAATCCACCGGGCGTATCCTGGAAGTTCCGGTAGGCCGTGCGCTGCTGGGCCGAGTAGTGAATACCCTGGGTGAGCCAATTGATGGTAAAGGTTCAATCGACGCAGCTGGTTTTGAGCCGGTAGAAAAGATTGCCCCTGGCGTAATCGAGCGTCAATCGGTAGACCAACCAGTACAAACTGGTTACAAGTCTGTTGATGCGATGATTCCGGTAGGTCGTGGTCAGCGTGAGCTGATTATCGGTGACCGTCAAACAGGTAAAACCGCAATGGCCGTTGATGCCATTATCAATCAAAAAGGTACAGGCATTAAGTGTGTGTACGTTGCGATTGGTCAAAAGTCATCCACTATTGCTAACGTAGTTCGTAAGCTGGAAGAGCATGGCGCAATGGCTCATACCATTGTTGTTGCTGCTTCTGCTTCTGAGTCTGCAGCGTTGCAATACCTGGCACCATATTCTGGTTGTACCATGGGTGAATTCTTCCGTGACCGCGGTGAAGATGCACTAATTGTATATGATGATTTGTCGAAGCAGGCTGTGGCCTATCGTCAAATTTCGTTGCTGTTGAAGCGTCCGCCTGGTCGTGAAGCTTACCCTGGTGACGTTTTCTATCTTCACTCGCGTTTGTTGGAACGTGCAGCTCGGGTTAATGAGCATTTTGTTGAGCGCTTCACCAATGGTGAAGTTAAAGGCAAAACGGGCTCACTGACTGCGTTGCCTATCATCGAAACGCAAGCGGGTGATGTATCAGCATTCGTACCTACCAACGTAATTTCGATTACTGACGGTCAGATCTTCCTGGAAACTGACTTATTTAACGCCGGTATCCGTCCAGCGGTTAATGCTGGTATTTCGGTATCGCGGGTTGGTGGTGCAGCGCAAACAAAAATCATCAAAAAGCTGGGCGGTGGTATTCGTCTGGCCCTGGCCCAGTATCGTGAGCTTGCGGCATTCTCGCAGTTCGCATCTGACCTTGATGATGCTACCCGTGAACAACTTGAACACGGTGAGCGCGTTACTGAGCTGATGAAACAAAAACAATATTCACCACTGTCTATTGCTGACATGGGTGTGTCTTTGTTCGCCGTAGAGAAGGGTTTCCTGAAAGACGTCGCACTAGACAAGATTCTGGATTTTGAATCAGCCTTGCACTCGTACATGAACAGCGACCATGCAGAGCTGATGAAGACTATCGATGAGTCTGGTAACTACAACGACGACATTGCTGCGCAACTTGATGAAGCTTTGAAAAAGTTCAAAGCGACACAAACGTGGTAATCAGTGGTGCTGACCGAAAGGTCAGCACAACGTTAGGTTAACGGGAGATAGTCATGGCCAGCGGTAAAGAGATTAAAGGTAAGATTGGGAGTATTAAGAATACTCAAAAAATTACCAGTGCTATGGAAATGGTTGCCGCGTCTAAAATGAAAAAGGCGCAGGAACGAATGACTACTGGTCGTCCATATGCACAGAATATGCTTAAAGTGATTGGTCACATCGCTAACGGTAATCTGGAATACCGTCACCCTTACCTTGAAGAGCGTGACGTGAAACGGGTTGGCTACATTGTTATTTCTACCGATCGCGGGCTATGTGGTGGCTTGAACACCAACGAATTTAAGCTCGTCGCTCAGGAAGTGAAAGCCTGGCGCGAAAAAGACGTAGAAGTAGACTTTGCAGCGTTTGGTGCAAAGGCATGTGCTTTTTTCAATCGCTTCGGTGGCAATGTACTGGCGGCAGAGTCAGGCATGGGCGATAAGCCTACTGTCAGCGATGTGGTTGGGGTAGTACGTGTAATGTTAAAAGCGTACGACGAAGGTAAATTGGACCGGGTTTTCCTAGTTTACAATGACTTTGTTAATACCATGACGCAAAAGCCAGTGATCAATCAATTACTGCCTTTGCCAAAGTCAGAAGACGAACAGTATCAGCATCGCTGGGACTACATATATGAACCAGACCCAAAAGAAATTCTGGAGTCGTTGATGGTTCGTTACATTGAGTCTCAGGTATATCAGGGCGTGGTAGAAAATGCTGCTTCTGAGCAGGCTGCCCGAATGGTAGCCATGAAAGCAGCTACCGACAACGCAGGCGATCTTATTGATGATCTGCAACTGGTATACAACAAGGCACGTCAGGCAGCAATCACACAAGAAATCAGTGAGATTGTTAGCGGCGCCTCTGCGGTGTAGGCAAAGGTTTAGAAAAGATAACGAGGACAAATTATGAGTCAAGGTAAGGTCGTCCAAATCATTGGCGCCGTTGTGGATATTGAATTTCCACAAGATGCGGTACCAAGTGTATACGACGCACTACGAGTCACCCAAGGTGACTTATCTGGCCTAACGCTGGAAGTGCAACAGCAGCTAGGCGGCGGTATTGTACGTACCATCGCTCTGGGTTCTACCGATGGTCTGCAACGTGGACTGGCAGTGGATAACACCGGTCATCCTATTTCTGTTCCTGTTGGTACTGCCACTTTGGGCCGTATCATGGACGTATTAGGTAACCCTATTGATGAAGCTGGCCCTATTGGTGAAGAAGAGCGTATGTCTATTCACCGCGCAGCGCCAAGCTACGAAGAACAGTCTACCTCGATAGAACTGTTGGAAACAGGTATCAAGGTAATCGACCTGGTATGCCCGTTTGCCAAAGGTGGTAAAGTTGGTTTGTTCGGTGGTGCCGGTGTAGGTAAAACTGTAAACATGATGGAGCTTATCCGTAACATCGCTATCGAGCACAGTGGTTTCTCTGTATTCGCTGGTGTAGGTGAGCGTACCCGTGAAGGTAACGACTTCTATCATGAGATGAACGAATCAAACGTACTGGATAAAGTATCGCTGGTATACGGTCAGATGAACGAGCCACCGGGTAACCGTTTGCGTGTTGCATTGACCGGTCTTACTATGGCCGAGAAATTCCGTGACGAAGGCCGTGATGTACTGTTCTTTGTAGATAACATCTACCGTTATACGCTTGCCGGAACCGAAGTATCGGCTCTGTTGGGTCGTATGCCTTCAGCGGTAGGTTACCAGCCTACACTGGCTGAAGAAATGGGTGTTCTGCAAGAACGTATCGCTTCAACCAAAACGGGTTCAATCACCTCTATCCAGGCGGTATATGTACCGGCAGATGACTTGACTGACCCGTCACCGGCCACCACCTTTGCTCACTTGGATGCAACGGTTGTATTGTCGCGTGATATTGCCTCTTTAGGTATTTACCCTGCGGTAGATCCTTTGGACTCAACATCTCGTCAGCTGGATCCGTTGGTTATTGGTCAGCAACATTATGACGTAGCACGTGGTGTTCAAACCGTGTTACAGCGTTATAAAGAGCTAAAAGATATCATCGCGATTCTGGGTATGGACGAGCTGTCTGAAGAAGACAAGCTGGTAGTTACCCGTGCACGTAAAATTCAACGCTTCCTGTCTCAGCCTTTCTTCGTAGCAGAAGTATTTACCGGCGCGCCGGGCAAATACGTTTCGTTAAAAGACACCATTGGTGGCTTTAAAGCGATTCTGGATGGCGAATATGACGATCTTCCTGAACAAGCCTTCTATATGGTTGGTTCTATTGAAGAAGCCGTAGAGAAAGCCAAGAAAGCGTAAGCGTATAGGCAACCTGGTAACAGGTTGCCCAATAGTACGTTGACTACCTACTTTAGGAGGTTTATATGGCAGCTATGACAGTTCATCTGGATGTAGTAAGCGCGGAACAAAAGATTTTTTCTGGCCGTGTTGAAACACTACAGGTGACCGGCAGCGAAGGTGAACTGGGTATCCACCCAGGACACGCGCCACTGATTACTGCGATTAAACCTGGTATGGTGCGTTTAGTTAAACAGCACGGTGAAGAAGAAATGATATATGTTGCGGGCGGCGTGCTTGAAGTACAGCCTGGCAATGTTACCGTTCTGGCTGACACCGCCGTTCGTGCAGAAGATTTGGACGAACAGGCCGCTGAAGAGGCAAAACGTCGTGCCGAAGAGCACATCGCCAATCCAGGCGCTGACTTTGACTATGCAGAAGCCGCTCAGGAGCTGGCAGAAGCAATCGCTCAATTGCGATTAATTCAAAAACTGCGTAAGTAAGGCAGCACAATAGATGGTAAAAACCCGGTCATTACCGGGTTTTTTTATGCCTGCAATAAAGCCGCTGGTAGCTCACGCGGTGCCCTGATTCCCGTCTGTTAGACCTATAGCAGGCTATAGCTAAAAAGATAGCTAAAATCTATTGCACCTGAGTGCTGAATAAGTACACTATCGCGAAAAGGCTCCCCCGAGGGCCAGATAAATTATAATAACTGCCTAAGCGCAGCCATCACAACAGTGTTAAAGGACTTTGACCAATAATATGGAAAAGGCCCTATGACCATCAGCTTACAATCAACTACCGCTGCTCGTTCGCAGGTGTGGATAACACCTATATGCTACGCTGCTGGCGCGCTGGTGCTGCAATTTTTATTGCTGGCAGCCTTTGACGTCTCTGTGTTGCTGCATCAGCAGTTTACGGCCGTGGTGAATATCACCAGTATTTTAACCGTTTTCAGCGCCTGCTTTTGGGCCGCCCTGAGGTTGATGCATCGGCGCGCCAATAGTGCGATGCTTGCCTATTTACTGGATGAAAATAGTTTAAGCCATTTCGCATTTTATCGTAAACGAGCACGCGTAAGGCTGCGTAATCAGGCTGTGCTTTCGGTGACGCTGGCGGTAGCCTGTGTGCTCTGGCTGCGCGAGGCTCATGCGCCCAACTCACTGGCTCAGTGGTATCAATTGATTATTACCACCACATTTTGGTTTTTTGGCTGGCTGTATTTTATTCAGGGGGTAAGCTTGCCGCGTTTTCTTCGCCGCCATTTTCTTACCCGTCTGCCCGATTCTATAGAGGCTATTAAGCGCCAACAAAAAGTGACCGGTGTAGTACGCTACGTTCTGTTTACTGCTTTAGCTATTTTGTTATTGCTACCGGTTACCGGGCTGGTTGGCGCTGAGCATGAATGGATAGGCGTGGCAGTTAGCATTAGCTTAGGGTTGATGGTGCTATTTGCGTTGAATGTGCTGTGGGGCGCCGCGCAGAAAGCCCGAACATTTCAGCTCCAGGCGATTGAGCGTATAGATAAAAAACTGTATTTCCTGGGACGCCAGTCCAAATATCGAAAAGATGCATTGGAACATGCTATTACCCGGTTACAGAACGAAAAGGTGCTCATTGCAAGCTTTCAGGCCAATCCTGTATCTTCCCGACTTATTGCTCTATTATTAATCTGGTGTACGGTTTTACCGTTACTGTGGCTGCTGAGCAGTCATTAACAGTCTGGGCCGGTAAACCTCACCTAACCGGGCTTTGCCAAGCCAATATGCTTATTTACCCCGTTGGTGCGCCACTGGCCCGCGCCACTGCTCTTGCATAGCTTGTTGCAGTTGATGCAAGGGCCGGCTATCGACGCCGTAGCCAACCTGCAAGGCATAGGCGGCAGCCTCAAGCGTGGAGAGGCTGTATCCCCTGGCGGTATGTCTGATACGGTAAGCAGACGGCGGGGCATGGTTGAAGTGCCATTGCGGAAGGTGATGTAGCCAGCTTAGTCGCTGGTACAAGCCGTAGGCCTGCGACCAGGAACCGTCCAGCAAAATCAATAACGGGGGCGGGTGGTCGCTAAAAGCAGTACTTTCTATTGGCTGGCTGTTTTCCCCTGGGTACACCAAACCCGCCGCCGACTGTTCGATATGGGTTTGTGCCGTATTAAAGTCATAGGTATGAATACCGCTATAGACAGTGGTTTTCTCAACACATAAGCTAACTAACCGAGCCGTATTTTTAGCATGCGTAGCCTCTTTACTATGTTGAAGTATCACCAGCTCTACCGGGCTGATAATCGAGCTGAGATGCTGGCACAGGCAGGTGGCTTGAGGAAAGCCGCATTGGCTACAATAACTACGCATTGATTCTTTCGCTATACTTGGCAGATAAACATTATGCCCAATTGTAACCGCTACCATCAAATTTTTGCGGTAGTCAGGCTGGTGCCCTCTGGCAAAGTAGCCGCTTATGGACAGATAGCCGACCTGGCCGGATTGCCAGGTCGTGCCAGGCTAGTGGGCAAAGCGCTGGGTTATCCGCCAGCAGGATCGGTTATTCCATGGCACCGAATTGTGCGGGCAAATGGCCAAATAGCTTTTCCGCCGGGTTCACAAAAAGCCTGTGAACAGCGCGAAAAACTGCTATTGGAAGGGGTAGAGATAACCGGTAACCGGGTACGTATTAAACAATATGGCTGGCGGCCTGAATTGCACACGTTGCTACACGAGCTGTCATCGTAAAACCGTTGTTTACCGTGAAAAGCCATCAACCTTTTCACTGATTAATGTTAAGTCGTAGGGTGTTATGAACGGAAATTCACTTAAAACCATTACTATAGACCAGCTGGTTCCAGGGATGTTTGTTAGCCAGATTGTGGGACAATCCGGCGGGGTAAAAATTAAGTCAGAAGGTAAGGTTACCTCGCAAAAAGTAGTTGATGTGCTACGCGCGCGCGGGGTTAAAAAACTGGTTATCGATCCTAACCGGGCGTTTACTGTAGCCCCACCTGATACGCCGAACGCTGAAGACCCGGAAGAAGCCAGGGCTGAAAAAAAAGCCAAGGTTCCTTTTTTTCGTGAAATACAACGCGCTGAACAATTACATGCTCAGGGTAAAGAAATTCAGAAGTCGTTACTGGAGTCCGTTCAAAAGGGCTTGCCGTTTGACGACAAAATCCCGCGGGCGTTCTCGCATAAACTGGTGGAGTCTATCGATCGCAACCCAGATGCCTTGTTGTGCCTGACAAAAATTCGTGAAAAGGATGATTACCTACTAGAGCATTCATTAAACGTCGCTATTTTATTGGCCAACTTTGGTCAGTTTGTAGGAATGGATGAGCAGCAGGTAAGTGATCTGGCGTATGCCGGCTTTTTACACGATATGGGTAAAATACGCATCCCGGACAATATTCTCCACAAGCCGGGACGGCTTACCGACCCGGAAATGGCTGTGATGAAACGCCACGTTGAGTTTGGCGTGGATGCATTGCATGCGGCCCGTATCGACAGTGCGTTAATTCGCGTCGTCAGTGAGCACCACGAACGGCTGGATGGCAAAGGCTACCCGGCAGGTATCGGCGGGCAGGATATCTCACAAGAAGGGCGAATGCTGGCTATTGCTGATATATACGATGCGCTCACGGCAGACCGTTGCTATAAAGCGGGTATGCCCAGCCAAAAAGCCATGAAAATCCTGCTACAGGATGCCCCTGAGCGTTTAGACAGCGGGTTAGTACAGCAATTTATAAAGTGCATGGGGGTTTATCCGGTAGGTAGCCTTGTCAGACTGTCCACCGATAAACTAGCTATGGTACTGCAACAGAACGACTCTCCCCTTACCCCGGTAGTAAAAGTCTTTTATTCAGTAAAAGGTGGGCATTTCTTGGAGCCCAAAGATATCGATCTAGCCTGCGATAAACGTATAACCATAGAATCGTCTGTCTTAGCCAGTGAATATAAAATTGATTTTAATAGTTTCTTTGAGCGCTCAATTGCTTTGTAAGTGTTGCAAGACCGCAACAAATTGCATTCAAGCGAGGTGTTTAGGCTGGGTTCAGGTTAGGTTGGGTACTCTGTTACTGTATCGCCCAGATGGGTGGAATAGCTTTTGCAGACTTTTCACTTTACGTTTCGAGTGGGCCCGGGGAGTGAATACCCTTTGATCTTGGCCCATTGTATTATTTGACAATATTGAGGATGTTATGAAAAAGACTCTTATCGCCGGCGTTGTTGCCATGGCTGTTTCGGTTGCTGGTTGTGCTAATGATCCGTCTAATACGCAAAAAGGCGCGGCTATTGGTGCAGTGGTAGGTGCATTGCTGGGTAAAGCCACTGGCGATAACGACAAAAGTCGTTATGCCTGGGGCGCGGCAGTAGGTGCTATCGCTGGTGGCGCGATAGGTAACTATATGGATCGCCAGGAAGAAGCATTACGCAAAGAACTGGCGGATACCGGCATTCAGGTGGTGCGTGAAGGTGATAACCTGAAATTAATCATGCCCGGCGATATTACTTTTGCTACCGATAGCGCATCTATCAGTTCTGACTTTAACCCCATCCTGAACGATGTAGCCACGGTGGTGAATGAATACGAAAAGACCGTCTTGCTGATTAAAGGCCATACCGACGATACAGGATCTGAGCAATACAATCAGACCTTATCAGAACGTCGTGCCCAGTCGGTTAAAAATTTGCTGACCACATTTAATGTTAACACTAAGCGTATCTCTACAGTGGGGATGGGGGAGTACCAGCCTAAGGTGCCCAATACCAGCGCGCAGAACCGCCAGATGAACCGCCGGGTAGAGCTGGAAATTCAGCCGCTTACGAAAGACAATACCTGATAACCACTGCCCGTTTGCAGATGTACAAATTACAGCCCTACGGGGCTGTTTTTGGTGGTAAAACGATAGGGTTGATGCAGCGTAAGCTACCGGGGGTAGCGGAAAAGTACAGCTGTAGTGCAGTGAACGCCTTATCGATTGATAGGCGCTCTGGTAACAGAGTCAAGCGGGGGCTGTTTTTCGATAGCCGTTGACGGGTATTATAAAGTCGCATTCTATGGGGGCGCAGAGTACACTGGGCGGGTCACATCAGTTAATTAGGGTCATCAATGAAATATTGGTTTTTTGCGCTGTATGCGTTGTTACTGAGCGGCTGTGCGACATTGTCGCAACTGTCGGCCTATTCCGTGTCGCAAAGTGAGTTGGAATCACTGTTGGATGAACAGCTTACTAAATTGCAGGATAAAGCCACCGTGGCGGGCATCCCTTTGCTGTTATCCATCGACGATATGAGCGTTGATATAGGTCCTGAAGGCCGCGAAATTATCCAGCTAGGGGCAGCCGCGACCGCAACAGTAAGCGCATTTGGTTTTGAATACCCCGCCAAGGTGAACTTGCAACTCGAAGGCGTACCTTATTATGACAGCGAGAAAAAAGCGGTATTTCTGCGTTCTTTGAAACTACTGGACAGTACTGTGGATGCTGGGGGTTATCGGGGCAACCTTGCGCCGGTAAGTGGCGAGTTTATGTCCCTGCTCAATGGCTATCTGACGACGCATCCGGTGTATGAGCTCGATACCACCAACGCCGCCATCAGTATGCTATCTAATGTTCCGTTGGAGCTAAGCATCCAGCCAGACCGGCTAACCCTGAAGCCGAAATCCTGACCCAACTTATTGCCCCGAAACCCACACATATATTTATCCGGGGCAATAAGCACGCAGGCTACGCTGTAGCTTGCCATTGAGACAGCGCCTGAATGTGTTCAGGCCCTATCCCGCAGCAACCACCCACCAGCGAAGCCCCTGTTGCTACCCATTGCTTCACAAACTCCAGATAATCCTCAGGCGAGAGCTCACGCATGGGTTGCGACTGTGAGTTGGCCGCATAGTCGTTGGGAATGGGCCGGAAATTATTCGCATATACCCCCAACGTCAGTTTACGTTGTTCACGGGTAAGTATTGAATACGCTTCTTGTAAAGCATGTGCCATAACTTCGGGAATAGAACAGTTGAAGGCGATGCC
Source organism: Alteromonas indica (assembly GCA_003056425.1). GTDB lineage: Bacteria > Pseudomonadota > Gammaproteobacteria > Enterobacterales > Alteromonadaceae > Alteromonas > Alteromonas indica. Next base: position 5,802 of record PYVY01000017.1, on the reverse strand, counting down.
GGCAGCATGCCTATCTGCACAAACTAATGCTACGGCCGACGCGACTGACTGCCCGGACCGTAAACGGGCTCCATCACTCAGGTTATCATCCAGCGAAAAAGCATAGTGTACCGGCTTATCTGTAGCGCGCGCTGCTGTCTGTACCACTTTTAATTCTTCCAGACTGGCCAGGGTTTCTACGATGAATAGATCACACCATGGGTCTTGGGCGGCAAGCAGCTCCTGATAGATAGTAAGCGCGGCAGGGGCATCAAACAAATCCGGTCGGTAACTGCCCATTGGCGGCGGTAAACAGCCGGCTATTTTAACCGGCGAGGTAGGATACTTTGCAACCGCGGCCTGGGCTATTTTGGCTGCTTCAGTGGCTAGCTGGACGCCGCGCTCTGCATACATAGCCTGACCCAAATGAAAGGGCACACAGGCATAACTGTTAACGGTAATAATCTGCGCGCCGGCTTCGATAAACCTGCAATGCGCCTGCTCCACCGCCTCCGGTGCATCCCATAACGCTTGAGCGCTCCAGTAAGGATGATCAAACGGTGCGCCAGAGCGCTTTAATTCGCGACCCATGCCGCCATCTAGAAGAGTAATCTGGTTCATTATATCTTGGCTGGTTATCTACTGTATCCTAGGTACGCACGGTAGAGCATATAGGTAGCGAAGGAAAATGTTTACACTAAAACATTTATTTATAAGTCATAAAAAAGCCTCGCAAAGGCGAGGCTGGTAAAGCACAGAGAAAGTCAGTTACTCAATATTCTGGATCTACCAAGAGACTTGGAGGTAAATCTCTATATTATTTAATAAGTTACGAGTATCAGGAGCGGTTGAAGTCACCACATTGATCACCACCTCGCAGTCGAGCGCGATGTATTCCCTCGATTTATTCAACACTTACATTAGCCGAAATGAGGGCGGATGTCAGTAATCGTATTACAAAAATATTGGTCGGTGAGGGCTGAAACTTGCGAAGCTGGTACGTACTAGGGACGTTATTGTTTAATATGATTTGAAGCTGAAAGGAGTAAGGGACTATCTGAACTAGAGATGTAGAGCGTTATTGTGCTTTTTATTCATGTCTACATTTCTAATCTGTTGAGGCATTGCCTTTGGATCGCTAAAAAGCGGCCTCTTATCATCGTCATATTGGAGCGATAATCTATGCTGCCTGAGATGAATTGTTAAGGTCGAACTGGTTCACAAGATCGCCTACTAGAAAATCAAGGTTGGTTAGTGGATAGATGATTTCTGCCGTCGTTTCATAAACGGACTTACGTTGATACTTGCGTACCGATAAGTCATAGCGCCTTCTCTGTCCTCGCTTTTTGTGATTAAGACAGCTATCAGTCACATCCCCGGTCGCGCCATTTTCATTGGCCAACGTAGAAAATGTACGACGAAGATCGTGGATCCAAAAGTGTTTGACACCCGCTCTGCCCATAGGATTGTCTAGTAATATGCTACGGGTTTCGTATCGGGTAAAAAACTTAAGTAACATTGCATTCAGCGTGCTCTCACTTAAGTGACCTGACATCGAGTTTTTAGCGGTAGGAAAAAGAAATGAGGACCCATTGGACAGCGCTTTCAGCGCTTTAAACAATGGCATAACAACACTGGGAATAGACAGCAAAAGCTCATCTTTGCCCATCTTCGTGGGCCTAAGAAGCAGCTCTTGGCGTTCAAAGTCAAAGTCGCACCATCGAGCCTCTAATAGTTCAGTTTTGCGGCATCCGAAAATTAGGTAAAGACTAATAGCTATCTGACTTCGAAGCGGCGCTTGCTGCGGGTACTCCTGAAAAATAGAAAATACCGTCTCAATCTCCCATTCAGATAGTGTTACTTGTCTGTAGCTGCCATCGTTAGCTGCATGCTTGTTAGGGTGAAGATGGGACGCTACATTCTCAATTATTAAATGATGGAGGCTTGCATAGTTAAAAAGAGCCTTGAAGAAATACATAGTGCGCAGGGCAATGGACTTTCTGTCGCTATTGACCATTTTCTTCAACACCATTTCAAGATCGTGCCGGGTGATGTCAACCAAGCGCTTTTCACCCAGCTCCTGAGAAAGTTCACGATGAAAGATGTCTAGTTCAGCTTTATATCTACATGATTGGCTCTCTAAGAAACATCGGACAAGATCATTAAGTGTCTGTACAAGTGCATGGTCACGCTCAAAAGGATTCTGCCCCATTTCAAAAGCTTGTTGATACTTTGTTGCTAGTTCAACAGCGCGGGTATAGTCAAGATAGTAGACATTGTCTTGGCCGAATGCGCCGAGTCTTCTTTCGATGCGTTTTGTATTTAGCTGTCGTCGAAAAAACCATGATGCAGAGAATTTGTCTTTAACCTTAAGATATAGATTCTGTCCTGCGTAATATTTGCCTTTCCGCCCTCTCTCAACCAACTTGATCAGCTGAGACTGACTGTAGGTTTTTTTTCGTTTTGCCATGCTGTTATTGCCCTCTATGAAATTCATTTAGTATGAAACCACAGAGATACGCAAAACCAAATTAGCTAGAATAAATACTTAAGAGATTGATAGAAAAAGACTAATTACCTGTGTGTTTTTTACACATTTGCACATGAACATTTTAAGATTTTATTAGGGGGACTCGTGCTGTGGACGGTCAACTATCGACTAATAGTTCTTTGTGATTCGGCTGTGGAGCATTGTTAAGTAACGCGTTGATGCGAGCAGCTTGCTCATTGATGATAGCGTCTTTATCTTCTAGTCTACAGACATAGCTATCACGCTCGCTTGTGACTTTGATAAGTTTTTTTTCCAAATTGTGGATCGTATGTTCACGTTCAATATAGCTTTGCTTCTCTGATAACAATTGTTCGAGCGAATTTTCTTGATGATTAATTATACTATTCGCGTCATCCAGCTTCTCTTGAAGCGCCGCTAGGTGTTCCATGTTCTGTTTATGCTGTTTCTCAATTCTTGAAGAAGCTTGGTCATTCAGCTTTCGCTCGAATCCTAATAGACTTCTTCTTAGTTTTGTCGTCAGCTCATTAGACAAACTTTCAAGGCTCTGCTCCATGTCGCTCGATAAGTGCTCATCTGCAACAGACTCATCTTTCAACTGCTGTTCAAGTAAATATGTTTTCCAAACCTCTTCCAGACGCTGGGGCCTACCGCCACCAAGACTCTTGCAGATAGCATAGCCTGTAACGCTTTTATTGGACCTTTGAAGCTCCTGCGCCGCTTCAATTATTTCGCTTTTCTCGTAAGTTGGTTTACGCATTTCAATCTTCTATTTGTAAGTTAATTAATTGAGCCGCTCAGTAAGAGCATGCTCCATTCATTTGGATGATACTGACTGAGAGCGGTGCGACAACACTAGAAAGCTAATATAAATATTGGTTTAAGTGTATTTCGTTGATAAATTTAGAAGAAACTTTTTGCAGTAAATTTGTTATGTTTAATCTCTACAAACAAACAAACAAACAAACAAACAAACAAACAAACAAACAGTAGCTGTCTGGGAAGAAACTCAAGCTGGTTACACTTTTTGCTGATAAGAGACATCAAAGCAGCAAGCCGTCTTAATAATACTGATTCTGATGTATCATGAACGCTATAGCATTCCTCTTCAAAACAAGCATTAGCAGAAAACTGCCAGCCTACAGGGCCAAAACTTGTTAATTTTTTTCAGATTTTTAGGTTATGACAAAAGCAGAATTAATAACTAAAAGTAAACACATATTCGGCTTCGGGGGAGTCCTTGCAACTTGCGCGGGAATCATAACTGATGTGCTGACCCCTTTAAGCTCTCTAGGCGTATGGGCAGCAATGGTCATGATTGGACTGGGTTTGACCGTCATGCTAATTGGGTCTTTGAAACCAAAAGCATTCGAAAATGCTGATAATGCGTTAAGAGATCTTTGGTACGTCCCATTAGCAGTGTCGTTATTTATATCTGGCGGTGTTATTGCGTCGCTATACCAGTTCAATAAGACAAACGGAAATAATCAAGGGCAAATCGCAAGTAAAGTTTCAGTAGTGAGTGACTTCCAAAAACAAGTTGGTTTGCTAGAAGAAATCGATAGGACTCTCAAGGAAAGTCTGATAGTCCAAAAGCAAAATCTAACCGTCCAGAAACAGTCGCTTGATCAGCATATCGGTATACGCGAGGATTCGCAGGAATTATCCAAGACCTTATCGTTTAGTTTAGATGCGTTGTATGATGCACTGCTCCGCGGTGATGTTGGCAAGCTGAAACGGTTTAAGGCTAATGGAGAAAACTTAGGCGATATATATATAGCGCGGAATATGGTAGAAGCGCCTTTGATTTTGATGGCGATACGGCACAACACGCGTGATATAGACAATGTGCTAGCGTATTTACACTCAGAGAGAGTGTTGGACTTTTCAGCCAGCAATAAAATAAAACCCGCATATTCTGCTGCCTATAATACATTTTGGCATCCCTTCATGAGTGAAAGTTGGTTAAATGATTATGTACATAAAGGATATGGCTTCGCACAATTCCAAAAAGCAGCTAATCATGATCTAGATTATATCGTGCCAGATGAACTGAAAGCGGATTACGAAAATGGTGAAGTACAGCTTATCGGCCAGCCTGTTTACGCGATGGTCTCGCTGCTTACTGAAGCTGAAGTACATGAAAATAATCGCGCAATTAATTGGTTATCTAAGCACAGCAATAATGACGACATTTCATATCTGCTAATGCCCAATGGCATAAAAATCGTCTTATAAAGTGGGAAATTGAAAGGCATCACATTGGGGATCACAAAACTTTTCATCGTTAAGTTGCTAACTAACTTATCAATTGAAGTTTAAGCGTACTTCGAAGAAAAAGCTGGATATATAGCGTCCTTGCTACCATACCTGTTCCAGCTATTGATTGAATGCAAGTCAGCATTCAGAGCCACCTCTGCGGTGGTGAATAGTCCGAAGACCATAAGCATTACTGCTTTTCAAAACCACCTCTGCGGTGGTGAATAGTCCGAAGACCAAAAGCATTACTGCTTTTTCAAAACCACCTCTGCGGTGGTGAATAGTCCGAAGACCAGAAGCATTGCTGCTTTTCAAAACCACCTCTGCGGTGGTGAATAGTCCGAAGACCAAAAGCATTACTGCTTTTTCAAAACCACCTACGGTGGTAGATAGATCTGTCGCCGCATCACTGTTGCTCAAGGCCAGCGGTAATCACGACTGGGCCAATATTAATGAAAGAATAAATCAAAGCAATACTAGAAAACTAATAAGAGTAATGTAGTCGCAAGAAAACTGGTTAAAAATTAGCTTCTTTAAACTATGTGCTATAGTAACGTTAGATTTAAGGTACTGTGACAAAGGTTATTGGAGAGTTCAAACTATGGCTGACTCAGATGAACGAGAAAAACCTGACAACACTCAGACCAAGCAAAGAACCCAGCCGTCATTTTTCGATGGCATGGAGGACTTTAAAACTCACGAGAAAATTGAGATGTCCACGCTAGATAAAATTGAACCGTTGGCTCCGGAGTACTCTACAGACTGCATAGAGGCAATAAAAAAACATATCAAAGAATAACTTAAAGGTTAGGTCAACCGTCAATTTTCACGTCTTAGCTTCCGCAAACTGATGTGACTTAAATCCAACCCAATGAAGCGAGAAGCCGCACTCGCAGTTAGACCAGTAGAGAGCTTTCATATGGATTCGTGTGATTACCAAGGGATTATGTCGGTCTAATTACCGAGCGACTTTGTCGGAACTAAAGTAACAGTTGGTATTATCCACTTCAATAAATCTGTGAATATTTCTTTTAAGGCATGAGTTGACTGGAAGT
>PYVY01000016.1 GCA_003056425.1 Alteromonas indica | reverse complement strand
ATGTTGAGCGTGCGTTGAATGCGAGACCCAGAAAATGTCTCGGATTTAAGCAGCCTGCTCTAGTATTCAAACAGTTAAGAGACGCAGCTTAATTTAACGAGTGGTGCACTTCGGGGTTGAATCCGCGGGTATTAGGCACTTTGAATTATATTGCTTGCCAGAAATGGAAGCTTTTTATGAAGACTTCGGCTTTACAACACGGGTAGGTGGTATCAAGCTTATGCGGTGTACCAATGCATAACAAAACACTGTTGTCATTCCCTTCGGTCGCTGGGAGGCAAACATGGTGCCGCTTCGCAATTATAGCGCCGCGAAGGTCAAACTTCAGAGGCTATTTGCGGTTACGGTACTATAGATAAAGTTGGAAGTAGTTAAGATATATAAAAATAACAAGAGATGGTGAACGCTGCTGTGACTCGCTGGGAACCGCTTGAGAAATATAAGAATAAAAAGAGATGGTGGACGCTACTGGACTTGAACCAGTGACCCTCGCCTTGTAAGGGCGATGCTCTCCCAACTGAGCTAAGCGTCCGTATAGTATTTGATTGCCCGTGGAAAATGGTGGACGCTACTGGACTTGAACCAGTGACCCTCGCCTTGTAAGGGCGATGCTCTCCCAACTGAGCTAAGCGTCCGCAATCAAAATATTCAACAAATCAAAGTGGTGGACGCTACTGGACTTGAACCAGTGACCCTCGCCTTGTAAGGGCGATGCTCTCCCAACTGAGCTAAGCGTCCTTTGATTTGTCTTTGCCGTAGTGGGCAAGTGGGGCGGTATTATAGAGTTGCTTTTCACAGAGTCAACAACAAAGTTGAATAAAAAGTTCCGTTTGGCTGAAAAGTGTTCGTTATCCTCTATTTTGTTTAATAATAAAGCAAAAATAGCCTTTTATTGACGGTTTTTCCGCTTTGACTTCTACCAGTGTTTTGCCGTTGCCAGAACACTGGTAGAATGCGCAGCAATCATTATTACAGTATTAACAGAGAGTTTGCTATGTCGGTCGTAACCAGATTCGCCCCAAGCCCTACCGGATATTTACACGTTGGTGGAGCCAGAACCGCCTTATATTCATGGCTATACGCGAAAAGCCAGGGTGGGGAATTTGTACTTCGTATTGAAGATACAGATATAGAGCGTTCTACTGAAGAAGCTAAACAAGCTATTTTAGATGGCATGCAATGGCTGGGGTTATCCTGGGACAAAGGGCCGTATTTACAGACCGAACGCTTCGACCGCTATAAAGAATTAATTGAGCGTCTACTTGAAGAAGGCAAAGCTTATAAGTGCTTCATGAGTTCGCAGGAATTAGATGAAATTCGCGAGCAACAAAAGGCCCGTGGTGAAAAGCCGCGTTACCCAGGTACGTGGCGCGATCGCACCGACCACCCTGAAGGCGAAAGTTATGCTGTTCGTTTTAAAAATCCTCTCGATGGCAAAGTCGTTATTAACGACCACATCCGCGGCACTATTGAAATAAGCAATAGTGAACTCGACGATCTTGTTATACAGCGAAGTGATGGCACCCCTACCTATAATTTCTGTGTGGTAGTTGATGATTGGGATATGGGCATTACCCATGTAGTACGCGGTGAAGATCATATTAACAATACACCTCGCCAAATCAATATCCTGCAGGCGCTGGGTGCACCTGTACCCGAATATGCGCATGTATCAATGATTTTGGGTGATGACGGTAAAAAGTTATCTAAACGCCATAATGCTGTGAGTGTGATGCAGTATCGTGATGACGGTTTTTTACCCCAGGCATTGCTCAACTATCTGGTGCGGTTAGGTTGGGCGCATGGCGATCAGGAGATATTTTCACTTAGCGAAATGATTGAGCATTTCAGCCTTGATGCCATCGGGCAGTCTGCTTCAGCGTTTAATACTGAAAAGCTAATCTGGCTAAATCAGCACTATATGAAAACAATGCCAGCCAGTGAAGTAGCGGTATTTGCAAAATGGCATTTTGCTGAGCAGGGTATTGATACGGCAAATGGCCCCACGCTGGAAAATGTTATTGCGATACAGGCCGATCGGGTTAAAACACTTAAAGAGATGGCCCAGATAAGCCGTTACTTCTTCGAAGACTTCGATGAGTTTGATGAAAAAGCGGCGAAAAAACATTTGCGCCCGGTAGCCAAAGAGCCATTGTTAGTGGTTAAAGATAAGCTATTGGCATTAGAGACCTGGACCCCAGAAACTATCGGTGAAGCGATTAATGCTACAGCTGAAGCATTGGGTGTAGGTATGGGAAAAATAGGCATGCCGTTACGTGTGGCGGTAACGGGTAGCGGTAATTCGCCTTCGTTAGATGTAACCCTAAACCTCCTCTCAAAGCAGAAAGTAGAGCAAAGAATAGACAAGGCGGTTAGTTTTATAGCAAACAGAGAAAATTCATAGATTTTCTTTAAAAAACCGTTGACAGGGCAGTGGGGTATGCCTAGAATGCGCCCCGCTGTCACAGAACAGGCACGCAATACCCAAGGGTGGTGTGTGTAGTGATAGACGGGGCCATAGCTCAGCTGGGAGAGCGCTTGCATGGCATGCAAGAGGTCGGCGGTTCGATCCCGCCTGGCTCCACCAAATTTCGGTGTTAAGCATTGTTTAATACCCGCAGGTTACTTGTTAAATGTGACCAAGCTGTTTGCGTTATTTTGCGAATATATCAGGTTTAATAATGATGTGTGGCAGAATACACCTTGAAACAGGTAGGCCAGAGGAAGCATTCCTCAGGACTAAAAATCACTTTCGGTAAGATAAAGGTCGCTCGGTTCGCTGGCTCACCTCGCCTTACTGAAAATCCACGAAGCTAAGCTTCGTGATAAAGATTTTCAGTCCCCTTCGTCTAGAGGCCTAGGACACCGCCCTTTCACGGCGGTAACAGGGGTTCGAATCCCCTAGGGGACGCCATTTATACGGTGTCGTAGTCCGCAACTACGACATGTTCTTAGGATAAGGTCGCTCTATTTCTTTACAGAAATATCGCCTTACAAAAAATCTGCAATAGCAGATAGGCCAGAGGTAGTAGTATTCCTCAGGGCTCAAAATCACTTTCGGTAAGATAAAGGTCGCTCGGTTCGCTGGCTCACCTCGCCTTACTGAAAATCCACGAAGCTAAGCTTCGTGATAAAGATTTTCAGTCCCCTTCGTCTAGAGGCCTAGGACACCGCCCTTTCACGGCGGTAACAGGGGTTCGAATCCCCTAGGGGACGCCATTTTTACGGTGTCGTAGTCCGCAACTACGAAATGTTCTTAGGATAAGGTCGCTCTATTTCTTAACAGAAATATCGCCTTACAAAAAATCCTGAAAGCAATGCTTTCAGAAGAAGATTTTTTGTCCCCTTCGTCTAGAGGCCTAGGACACCGCCCTTTCACGGCGGTAACAGGGGTTCGAATCCCCTAGGGGACGCCATAAACCCAAAAAAGCCAGCTAATTAGCTGGCTTTTTTGTATCTGTAGCTTTTACTTTTCATATTAACGGTAGTTAAAACACCAAGCTCCAATCATCATCATTGCTATAAGCTTGGTGCAACTTCAAAGGTTTTTCACTTGAAGTAGGGATTGTCTATACCGACTCTGACGGTATCCATAGCACCAACAGCGGTATACGGTCTATTGGCTATCACACCGAAAAGTCGCCCAAGATAATGTTATCTGCGTAGCTCTGATAAGCTTCTCCCAATTGCTTAGCCATAGGATCGGGGAACAGATGAAAGTCGCCCGACTCAAGGGCTTCAATAATACCTGCAGCAACCGTGTCAGGCCCTGGGGCATCATCAAAACCTGCACCTTTACCCATATCGGTGGCAATAGGGCCTGGATGCACACTCAACACGCTTACGCCTTTTTCACCCAGCTTCTCTTTAAGTCCCTGAGTAATTGAATAAGCAGCTGCTTTAGACGCACAATAGGTCGACATGTCGCCAAATGTTTTTATCGAAGCGATAGAGTTTAGTTGTACCAGTGTACCTTTTGTTTTCTCAAGAACCGGGGCAAACGCCTGTGCGACTCTGATTAATCCGAATACGTTAATTTCAAATTCTTGCTTTAAAGCATCTTCGGCTTCGCTTGCCAGTGGTGAGTAAAGGTTCATTACACCCGCATTATTCACCAGAATGTCTACATCGTCTGCTTTTTTGGCAAGCGCCTGGATAGACGCAATATCCGTTACATCAACGGGTAAAGTTTCCACTTTATCGCCAAATTGCTTTGTAAGTGCTTCGGTGGATGAAGTATCTCGAACTGCCAAATACACCTTCTCCACGCCATGTTCAAAGAATGCCTCAACAATAGCTCTGCCAATACCCCGGTTAGCGCCGGTCACCAACGCTGTTTTACCTTCAACAGATACGCTCATAGGTTCTCCATTTTAATTATTTACCAATCGGTATGTTTTATAAGAGAATTGAGCACAGAAGTTCAGGTGGTCGGGAAGGAATACCCTAGACGGCTGATTTGCAATGTAAAAAAACCTCAATAAAAAGGAAGGAGGATTTAGTTAAACCGAACCTTTAGTTTATAAACCCATACCACTTAGCGTAGTGTCGATAACCCCATATAACTGCGCAGCCTTTTTGCCAGTGCGTGCCATACTTGCCGTGCCTTTAAGGACGGTGTAAAGCGTCAAAGCATGCTCATCGGCCCGATTGGCTAAGCCAAGCGCCCGCGCATGAGCATCCTCCTTAAAAAGACGTACAAGGCGGGTGTAGGCCTGCGCATCTATATCTTCAAGTAAGGCTTTGGCCTCGTGAGGGATATGGCTACCAGCAATTTCATTTTGACATAACACCAAATAGCAACCACGCCCTGAAGACTGTTCGCACTGCATATTAACAATGCTTTTCATATAACGTCGTAGCCTTTCCCCAAGGGCGCAACTGTAGTCTTCTAATTCCGCCAGATGGTGTTGCATATTTTGCTGAATATAGTGTTCCGTAGTTCGGATAAATAGCGCTTCTTTATTCCCAAATGCACTGTATAAACTGGGTTTGTTAACGCCCATGGCCTGAGTAAGATAAGCAAGAGATGCGCCTGCATAGCCTTTGGTCCAAAACACATTCATTGCTGCATCCAATGCGGCCTGTTCATCAAATGCTCGTTTTCTTCCTGCTGGCATGGTGTCTCCGTTACTGCATAGATAGGGGTACTATTGAGCGATTGGTAGCGGTGTACTAACCAATTACCAGCACCGCTTGCCAGTTACATAACCTGGGGTATATTCGGGGGCCCGGGCAGTATAACCGCGTTACCGTTATCAAATACAAAGGCCCTGTACCTCGATAGAAAAATACCTGACGTAGGGTCCCGTAGGGTGGTTAAGTAATTAATAACTGGCTCCATTATAAACATTCTATCGTGCTGATATACGTCAAAATGCTTTGCATCCTCCTTTCCTAAAAGAAAGCAAAACCCAGGCAAAGCTATCAGTGTCTGGCAATTCCGTGTTACATACTGGATTTTACCTACGTCATGATGATGCCAAAATGTATGACCATTGCAACCTGGCAAAACGGTGGCCGTATATCATTACCACCGCGACCTTTTTGCTTACGGGCTTTGTATTTTATTGATTACGTGGGATGCTATTGCTTGGCTCTTCATTCACCCAGCTACTTTCACTTAGGCGCCTTCTCTCAAAGGTTTTCTCCACTGAACTCTTATTACAGAGCTCTTATCACGGAGCTCTTATCATAGAACTCATACCACAGAGCCCAGATCATAGAGCTCACATCCGTGTATTGCGACAGGTTAGGGTATTTATACTGTCTTATCTTCGAAAATAAGCTTGCCGCAATTAAGCTAATTACACTGTATCGCAGAATAGCTTTAGTACCTATGCCTCAACAACACAACCTTTCACACCAAGCGATCAGCATGTATATAGCCACGTGTAAGGCAGGTATTGCGAAAATGCCTCAGGCGGATTATCTAAAACCAATTGCCAGCAAAATGTGTGACGATGGTTTACAAAGCATCAGCAGCGTTTTTTTCAAAAAGGTTGTCTGAAACATTGCTAGCCTGCGGCATTCAGGGGGTGACATAGGCTAAATGCCTAATGTAAAGTCGAGTATTACTTTTAGTTCTGTTGAATCTATTGGCTTCCCATCTTTAAATTGTGGCGCATATCGCCACTGAGAAAGTGCTTTGATTGCGGCATCAGCGAAGCTCTCATTGCCCTGTGTACTCACCACTTTAATATTTTTAACCAAACCTTGGGTATCAACCCGAAAGGCCAGTTGAACCGATCCTTCCTGGTTTCTTCTAGCTTGAGATCTTGGGTAGTCTGGGTTTACGCGATACAGCGGCTGGGGATCCTGGTTGGTATCCCAAGGGGTCATTTGGCCAATTGCCTGACAATGGTATGTTGCCTGCTCAGACTCGCCACCCTCTTCGTATAACGTTACTAAACGGGCATGAGATGCTAGAGAATAAGGATGAGAAAACGAGTTATTATTATCAAACCCTGTAGCTACAGATAGATAATTATCAATAGCATCGGTACGATGGCCTTTGGCTTCTAACCCTCTTGCCAGAAAATAACGGGTTTCCAGCGTTTGCTGATTATTGGGACCCCATTGTTTTTCGGCTTTGCCTACTGCTGTATTTAAAAAGCGGATTAATTCACTTAACTGCACTGGCATATAGGTTATCTGAATAACTTCTTTTGCCACTTGCGAGTAGAGGTATGCGTGTTCCTGCTCGCTGGCATCCTGCACCTCCTCTATATTTCTTAAAAGATACTTAGCTAGTGCAGGTTTGAGTGTCTTAACCTCACTCTTATGCACAATCTCATACGACAGGGTATTCAGATTTTTTAGTATACCAGTATAGGTTAATAGCGTATCGATATGAGTGTCGCCGTACACTGCTTTATATTGCTCTATTACAGACCTATATTCGCGCGCCGCGTTATCATACTGCTGCGCTAAAACCAGCATGTTTGCATACGAGTAATGTAATTTAAGCGTGTTCTCACTGGTACTGCCAAATTGTTTCCCAGCAAGTTGCCAGGCTTTTTGGCTCAACGTCACACTGGCGGCAATATCATTTTGCTCATAAGCATGCTGGAATGCTTCGTAAACATCGGAAAATGTATCTGCGTGCGCGTGGGAATTTATCGTTAATGATAAAACGGTAACCAGTGGCAAAATGCGCGATGGCCCAAAGATGCTGTACATAATGAAAATCCTTTTTTATGTCAGTGCTTATTCACAAGTGCTAGTCCACAAGTGCTTATCCATTCATCCTCAGGATAATATTTGGTGCGCTAATTTACAACCCGGGTACACCTGCTGGGTTGATGGCGGCTAGTAGCAAATGTAAAGTAAGCGACGTTCATTTTCGTCTCTAATTTCGTCGTTTAGCTGGGTCAAAGGCGCGTAGAATGAGATTAGACCTCGGTACTGCGTAAAGTTGCGATTACGCTTAATTAAGTATTATTGATAAATGACGGGTCTACTGGAACCATAAAGACGCGGACATAGGCGTAGTCTGGAAACAAGGTACTATTTTTGTTCAGTGCAGAGTCCATATAAAGTTGTTTGCTGGCGATACGAAAAGTACGCGAAAAGATGAAGGTGCAAAAGAAGCCAGATGTCATAGTATTATTTCGCGCGCGGTTGTTATTCACGCTGCGTTATCTGAATAACCGGCCCGTACGTTAAAAATTCAATGCGGAATGTTTAAGCTATTTACTTATCATTTGGGTATGATGTTCACCTGAGTTAATCGTTTAAAAGTAACCCGTCCCTATGCCTTCATCTACCCAAATTCCGGTAACCACCGAACCCGCTTCCGCCATTTCTTGTGCTAACTGCAAAGCGTGTTGTTGCCGCCTGGAAGTAATGATAATCGATGATACCGGCGTGCCAGAAAAACACATTCAACGCGATAGTTGGGGAAGTGAAACAATGCGAAGACTAGACGACGGCTGGTGTTCAGCGCTGGACCGTGAAACTTACATGTGCACTATTTACGAAAACCGGCCCTGGATTTGTCGGGAATTTGAAATGGGCTCGTATGAGTGCCGCGAAGAACGTGAGGAATGTTTGAAATAACAGGGTAGCGGTGATGAACGTATATTAATACTGCATTCATTAAGCAGGGCTAGGCTACATAGTGGCTATAGCTCATGACCAGTGAATTACACAGGCGGACTGACTGATAGACAGCCAAAAAATAACGTTTTATCTTCTCGGTACAGGGCTTATTGTGCCCGCCCACCACTGCCTAAACACCCTATATTTATGGTGCCCGGCGCCCCCGTCATATTGGCTGAATAAACTTTTTATTTAATTAAACACCCAACATTTCACGCCCATTTTGCGAACCTCTGGTATTGCTTGTGTAATACGGCTAAGTTACTCATTTAATCGCTGGCTATTTGCACTTAATACCGCCGTTCAGCACTAAACCAATAAGGTAATGATGGGTACAATAAAGCCTGCTGCATGGAGGGTAGCCCTGCAAGTGGCGGCGGTTACATGGGTATAGCGAATATCAAAGGGAAGCGAATTATATGTTTATTGTTATGTTCGAATTTGTTGTCAAAACAGGCTTTGAAGAACAGTTTCTGGCTAGCTGGCCTAAAACCACCCAAGGTATTTACTTATTTAAGGGCAGTCTGGGCTCGCGTTTACACCGCGATAGCAACGGGGCGTTTATCGCTTACGCGCAATGGCCTGATGAAGCCACTTATCGCCAAGCAGCCTCAATCAATATGTCCCCGGAATACGAAGCGCAGCGCAAATTAATGCGTGATAGTCTTAACCTTGATTCGACCAGAGTCTTACACGAGATGGAAGTAGCGTTCGACTATCTTCAGCGTCGGCGCTTTGCTGTTTAAGCCGGGTCGATGTAATTCCCTAAGCCTGAAATTACCTAAGCCGCTCGGTCTGATTATCGAATGGCTTTGGCGTAAAAACTTAGTATCGACTCCCAAGTGCAACATTGACCTCGCATAATCATTCTTCATCTCCTAACGCATTTTAAATCTATACCGGTTGGGGGGCGACTGTTCAGCCGCCACTTAACGGCGTCATATTGCTGCTGGGTAACGTCTCTCATCGATAACCGCTTTGGTAAATACTGCCTTATTAGTCAATTCGCATTTTCGTTGCTTCCTTGTTCCCATGAGTGATGCCCGGTAGCGCAGTAAAGCTGGTGTTCTCTCAGTCCGCTCGTTGCTTATCCGTTATTCTTGAAAGTGCAAGCTACTATGCGCGATGTTGAATTGCGCTAACCAGCGTATTCAGGAATGGGGCATAAAGTAGTAGGCCGGAACACCAGATCGACCCAGCAAGTAATACTGCCTAAACCTTCGGGTAAGTTTCCACCCTCCGTAATGCAATCTGCCCTGCCACTTCGATGCAACTTTACAGCTATGTTAGTATGACCGCCTTTCAGTACTAAAGAGACGACTTATGCAGTCATATTCCATCGGCACGCCGGGCCAAGCCTGGAACGATGAACATAAACAGCAATGGCGCGATGCGCAGTCTATTGAGCGTAGTTATGCTGACGAAGTGTTAGCTAAGCTGCCGAATAACCTTAAAGGGTTTTCGGTTATCCAGTATGGCGCGTTACCCTATGACGAAAATCGCTATCCGTTGTATGCGGTGGTCAGCGAAAAAATTTCCCTAAGCAAACCAACGGTACTGATTACCGGTGGTGTTCATGGCTATGAAACCAGTGGAGTGCAGGGCGCGCTACAGTTTATTAATAACGAGATGGCCCTGTATGCAGCGCGCTACAACTTTATTGTGGTGCCCTGCATTAGCCCCTGGGGTTATGAAACCATCAACCGGTGGGATCCGATGGCGATAGATCCTAACCGTTCTTTTTATGCCAATAGCCCAGCGCCGGAAGCCGCCCAAATTATGGCCTTTGTGGCATCGCTTAATACGCCCGTGCTGGTTCATGTGGATTTGCACGAAACCACTGATACCGACAACAGTGAATTCAGGCCCGCGCTGGCTGCGCGTGAAGGAACCGTAAACCACAATTGGAATATTCCTGACGGCTTTTACACGGTGGCTGATACCACACGTCCTCAGCTGGAGTTTCAAAAAGCGGTGGTACAGGCGGTAAGTCAGGTTACCCATATTGCCCCAGCTGATGACGACGGGCGTTTAATCGGTGAGCCGGTGCAAAGCGAAGGGATAATTTGCTATGACAAAAAAGCCTTACATCTGTGTGGCGGTATGACTGAAGCAACGTACGTTACCACTACCGAGGTTTACCCTGACAGCCCGAACGCCACGGCGCAAATATGTAATCAGGCCCAGGTGGCGGCGATATGTGGCGCATTAGACTTTGTCTTAGCTGCTAATATCTAAACATTCGAATAGACGTTTGAATGTTTAGACGTCTAGATGTATATTGGGGCCTCGTATGGTTTAGGGGCTCCTTGATGTTTCATTACTCCGCATTAATTTATACTGGCACCGGTCAGGCGCTTGTGCACGGCACTGCGGTCGCTAAATATGACTTTGAACAACAACTGGTTGCCCGGTTTGGTATTTATGTGTGCCTGTGGTGTAGTGAAGGGACACCTTGTGCCAGCCCCCTCGAGCCTTCTGTTTTACCTCACTGCAACGAATAGCCTGTATGTCTCAGTACTGTTCATCTAGGAGTCTGCCGGTACTCTCGCCCTGTATTGGACAGTGTCAATTAGATGCTGCCGCTCGCTGTACCGGCTGTTTTCGCGATCTTAGCCAGATTACCACCTGGACCCAGCTAACCGCCAGGGAGCAGCGCCAGGTTATTGCGCTGTGTGATCAACGTCGCTCTCAGGCAACTAAGTGTTAAATTACCCCCGTACAATGGAGTCGCGCTAGGCTATTTGGTACACTGCGCGCCCGTTTTTACCTGAGCGTTTAAAATCGTTATGACAGTAATGCTGGCCCCGATGGAAGGGGTGGTTGATCATTTAATGCGCGAAATGCTGACCGAAGTGGGCGGCTTTGATTTGTGCGTAACAGAATTTGTGCGCGTGGTAGACCAAAAGCTGCCAGCAAAAACATTCTATAAGCTATGTCCTGAATTGCTGCAAGATGGTAAAACCAAAGCGGGGGTGCCGGTGCGGGTGCAGTTATTGGGGCAACACCCTCAATGGCTGGCTGAAAATGCACTAACTGCCGTAGAACTCGGCTCGCCCGGGGTCGATCTCAATTTTGGGTGCCCGGCCAAAACCGTCAATAAAAGCAAGGGTGGGGCAGTACTGCTTAAAGAAACCCAGGCACTTTACGATATAGTCCATGCGGTGCGCCAGGCGGTGCCAGACCATCTTCCGGTCACGGCAAAAATAAGGTTGGGCTTTGAAGACAAAAGCCTGGCGATAGATAATGCTGTAGCCATTGCCAACGCAGGAGCCAGCCATCTGGTAGTCCATGCCAGAACCAAAACAGAAGGCTACCGGCCGCCCGCGTACTGGGACTGGATTGCTCGAATCAAACAGCATATCGACATTCCGGTTATTGCGAATGGCGAAATTTGGAGTGCGCAGGATGCGCAACGCTGTCGACAGGAATCTGCCTGTGAAGACCTGATGTTGGGGCGCGGGGCATTGGCATTGCCAAACCTGGCGTTGTGTATTAAACACCACCAAGCGCCTATGGCGTGGCCAGAATTAGCCCGTTTGCTGATCAAATATTCTGGCTATGAAATTTACGGCGATAAAGGCCGTTATTATCCCAATCGTATAAAACAATGGTGTGGCTATTTAAAGCGGCAGTACCCACAGGCCGAGTTGTTATTTAACGATATCAGACGATTAAACCACGCTGATGACATTGTGAAGGTACTGCGCCGCCAGTCCTCGCAGGAGTACGTAGCTTAGTCTCAAGTTAGCTTCATTTTGTGAAATGCTTAAAGTAGCGTTAATCTTGTGTAAACGTATGCGTTGTACACCGCACAATAACAATACGAATAAATCGTTATTCACAACATTAAGGCTACGGAAAACCTATGGCACTCACTCGTTCACGCGTCAGCCTGGCGCTGGCTTGTTTGCTTCCGCTAGTGGTATCTGGTTGTCAGACAACCCAGAATACCACCTCGAAAGACAGCAAGTCAGGCAAGGTCAGTATTAACCCCAACCCCTATCCCAGTACTTATCAGGCCATTGCAGGCACGCCCACCGTTATCACCAATGTGACCATTTTAGATGGAGCAGGTAAACGCATTGAAAACGGCATGGTGTATTTCGCAGAAGGTAAAATTCAGGCCGTCGGCCAGAACATTGATTACCCGACAAATGCCACTGTCATCGATGGCCAGGGCAAATGGGTAACCCCTGGTATTATTGATAATCATAGTCACCTTGGGGTGTATCCATCACCCTCCATAGGGTCACTGTCAGACGGCAACGAAATGGTCAAACCGGTGACTCCCGGCGTGTGGGCGGAACATTCAGTCTGGCCGCAGGATGCCGGTTTTGGCCGCGCGTTGGCGGGTGGCGTGACGACGTTGCAGATTCTGCCCGGCTCAGGCAACCTGGTTGGCGGGCGCTCCATTGTATTGAAAAACGTACCTAACCGCTCTATGCAGGATATGAAATTTCCCGACGCCCCGTATGGTATGAAGATGGCGTGTGGCGAAAACCCGAAACGGGTGTACGGCCAGAAAGGTGGCCCAATGACACGTATGGGGAACGTTCGTGGCTACCGTCAGGCTTTTTCCGATGCGCAGGAATATCAAGCCAAGTGGCAAAAATACAGCGACGATTTTGACGCTGGTAAAAACCCCACTGCGCCTAAGCGTGACCTGGATTTAGAAACCCTGGCCGGTGTACTTGACGGTGACATTATGGTGCATATGCATTGCTACCGGGCTGATGAAATGGTCACCATGATGGATATGATGAAAGAGTTTGATTACCAAATCAGCTCATTTCACCATGCGGTAGAGTCTTATAAAATTGCCGATAAACTTAAGCAAAACAATGTTTGCTCTGCAATGTGGGCAGACTGGTGGGGCTTTAAAATGGAAGCCTACGATGGTATTCGTGAAAATATACCTATGGTAGATGCTGCGGGCGCATGCGCAATAGTACATTCTGATAGTGAATTGGGAATCCAACGGCTCAACCAGGAGGCCGCTAAAGCCTGGTCCGATGGTAAACGCGCTGGTATCGACTCTTCTATGGCCCACGCCTGGACCTGGTTGTCGGCTAACCCGGCGAAGTCGTTAGGTATCTACGATAAAACCGGCTCACTTGAAGAAGGTAAAAATGCCGACGTTGTACTATGGAGCGGTAACCCATTTTCAACCTATACCCAGGCTGAGAAAGTCTATATAGACGGGGGCCTGGCGTTTGATCTGAGTAATGCGCAGCACCAACCAGTGAGCGACTTTGAAGTAGGCCAGCAAGCCACAGGAGAGGCACAATGAAACAGGTACTTATTGCAGCGCTCGCTTCTGTCACATTAAGCACACCTGCCTTAGCGCAAAAACTAGCCATTGTCGGTGGTCAGGTCTACACCCAGACGGACCAGGGCGTAATCGACAATGCTACGGTATTAATTAACGACGGCAAAATTGAAAAAATAATCACTGGCACGCAGGTTCCTGGTGGTTACGAACAGTTTGATGCTAAAGGCAAGGTGGTCACGCCAGGGTTGTTTGGTGCCATGACCTCTTTAGGTCTGGTAGAGGTTGAGTCCTGGGCCGGTACGGTGGATGCCTCGGTCGACAATGCTCGTATTTCAAAAACCGGTGCGGCTTTTGATGTCAGTTATGCACTAAACCCTGATTCCACATTGATGGATGTATCACGTATTGAAGGGGTAACCACTGCGGCCACGACAATCTCCTATACCGATTATTTATTTCACGGGCAAGGCAGTATCATTTCGGTTGGGGCGGACGAGCCCTTAGTAAAACCGCGGGCGTTCATTGTCCTGGATGTCAGTGCCAGTGCGGCTGAAGCGTCTGGCGGTTCGCGGGCAGCTTTATGGGTAACCCTGGAACAATTGTTTAACGAAGCCAGTGTGTTAAGCAGTGTGCCAACGGCAGATAAACCTTGGCACGGGCTTAACAGCCGCGCTGACTTACCCGTGCTGAAAAAGATTCTGGCAGGCGATATGCCCTTGGTTATGCATGCCAGTCGTAAGTCAGATATTCTTCAGGTCCTGGCATTTAAACAGCGCTATCCAGACATTAACGTGATTTTGATGGGGGCCGACCAGGCTTGGCGTGTTGCTGACAAACTCGCCCAAGCTAATGTACCAGTGATTGTAAATCCGCAAATGAACCTGCCCGAAAGCTTTGATGCCATCGGAGCAACCATGCAAAATGCGGCTATTTTAGACGCCGCGGGCGTAATGGTGGCAATTGGTATGGAAACCCACAATATCCGCCTGGCTACCCAGCACGCTGGTAATGCCGTGGCCAATGGTTTACCACACACCAGTGCCATCGCCAGCTTAACCAGCAATCCGGCGGCGATGTTTGGTGTTTCAGACCGGGTGGGCAGTCTCACCGTGGGGGCTCAGGCTGATGTGGTGGTATGGAGCGGTGACCCGCTTGAAGTGACCGAATATGCTGAACAAGTCTTTATGGCGGGTGAAGCTATCGATATGACCAGCCGACAAACCCAGCTTCGAGACCGCTACATGAAGCTACACCAGTCAGATGGTGCTACACCGGTTCAATATATCAAGCCGTAAGCTAACGTAGTTATCGTCAAAAAAAGCCTGTAGTGATACAGGCTTTTTTATTGATAAGCGTGTTCGTCCAGCCAGTTTAGTGCGGAGAATTCTTTATCAATGGGCTGAGCTTCGTATCCATGTATTCTGCAATCATAGTTTGCGCTTCTTTGTTGGGATGGATGCCGTCCTTTTGCATTAAATCTTTGTTAAGTGCGATGGATTCCAGGAAAAACGGAACGAGGGGGATATCGTTCTGTTTAGCAACTTCATCGAAGGTATTGGCAAACATTTTAGTGTAACGCTGGCCGTAATTAGGCGGAATTTCCATGTCTTGTAAGATTACAGTAGCGCCTGATTGCTGGGCCAGTTTTACCATTTCGTCCAGGTTGTTTTTAAGTTTATTTACCGGATGGCCCTGAAGGCCATCATTACCACCCAACTCAATAAATACGTGGGTTGGAGAATGTTGCTTAAGCAAGCGCGGTAAGCGGGCTAAACCACCATCTGAGGTCTCGCCACTTATCGCAGCATTTATCACGTCAATCCGATGTACCTCGTCGGCCCACAAGTTTTGTAACAAACTGACCCAACCTTCATGCTGTTGCAAACCATAACCAGCGCTTAAACTATCGCCTACTATTAGCAGCGTTTTTGCTTGGCCAGCTGAAGAGGATTCCTCGGCAATAGATTGATCTGCAAACAGTATCAAGGGTAAAAATACAACAACGGCGAATGTTTGCCGACAATAACGAGATAATTTAATGAACACGACTGCGGTGACTCCTTATGATTAAAACCAGCAATATAACCAAAAAGGTTACTACGAACGAAGGTCTGCTGGAGATTCTCAAACCCATCTCTTTTGAAGTCAAGTCAGGGGAGTCTGTTGCTATTGTCGGTGCGTCAGGTTCCGGTAAATCCACGTTATTAGGCTTATTAGCCGGCCTTGATGAGGTTTCTGAAGGTGAAATATTTCTAGATGATGAACCCCTGCATAAAATGGATGAAGAACAGCGGGCACAGCTGCGCGGCGCTAAAGTAGGCTTTATCTTCCAAAGTTTCATGTTGGTTCAAAGTTTAAGCGCATTGGAAAATGTAATGCTGCCTGCCCAAATTGCTGGTATGGACGATGCCCGGCGTCAGGCACTGACGATATTAGAGCAGGTTGGCCTTGGCCACCGCGCTTCACACTATCCGAATCAGCTTTCCGGGGGGGAACAGCAACGGGTAGCAATCGCTCGCGCGTTTATTGGCCAACCAAAAATTCTTTTTGCCGATGAACCTACCGGAAATCTGGATGCGGCGAATAGCGAAAAAATTGAAAAACTACTCTTTACGTTGAACCGCGAGCTGGGTACCACACTTATTTTGGTTACCCATGATGAAGAACTGGCCAGCCGCTGCGACCGGCAGCTTATGATGCAGGCCGGGCAGTTGACCGAGGCCACCACAGTCCAGCCTGATTCAACACCTCACGCTTCCACCACGGCGGCGGTTCGTCATGGGTAAAGTGTTCAGCCTGGCATGGCGGCTGTTCCGACATGAAGCGCGCCGCGGCGAATTAACCATTATTCTTGCCGCTATTATCTTATCGGTGGCGGCGGTGCTCTCATTGTCGCTGTTCAGTGAACGGTTGCAGGGGGCGTTAACCGAGCGTTCGGCTTCTTTTTTAGCCGCAGACCGCCAGCTTCAGGCTCGTCAGCCTCTGGATGATAACTGGATGGCGGCAGCGCGCTCGCAATCTTTGGCTACCGCAGCGCAGGTTCAAACTCGCTCCATGGTATTTAGCAAAGGTAAGATGTCACTTACCGACCTGCGTGCCATCAATGGCGACTATCCGTTGAAAGGCGCTATCACGGTAGCCGACAAACCTTTTGGCACAGCAGCGCCGATCACGGAGGTCCCGGAGCCCGGCCAGGCATGGATCGATTCGCGGCTGTTTCAGTTACTGGATATTAAGCTAGGTGACAGCATCGAAATTGGCGATGCTTCATTTACTGTCAGCCGGGTGCTTGGACAAATACCTGATGCCGGATTTTCGTTATTTAGCACCGACCCGTTAGTTCTTATACGGCAAACTGACCTAGCCAAAGCAAACATCACCGGGCCTGGTAGCAGGGTAACTTACAAGGCTTATTTTGCCGGGGATAACACCAGCCTTGAACAATATTACGAATGGTTAAGGCCGCAGTTAGATGATGAAATTCATCGCTGGCAATCGGTTGAAGACGATACCTCGGCCATCGGCAAATCGGTTGCCCGGGCGGGGCAGTATTTCTTACTGGCTAGTTTGCTGGCTATTGTGCTGGCCGCCGTCTCGATTGCCGTGGCAGCGCAGCGTTACTCTCAGCGCCATTTTGATCCTGTGGCCATTATGAAGACGTTAGGCGCCACCCAAAGCATGATACGCCAAGTCTATACGCTACAAATTTTCTTCATCTCCGCCTTGGGAATTATAATTGGTATTGCAGCTGGGGTGGCTATTCAACAAGCCGTAGTGAGTGCCTTGGCCGATAAAGTTGAGGTAAGCCTTGCGGTCTGGCATTGGCGGCCGGTAATTATAGCGGTGTTTACGGGGGTCATCTGCGCCGTACTGTTTTCCATGTACCCGCTACTCAGGTTATTTTCCATCCCTCCGCTGCGGGTATTACGCCGCGATATGGACGCAACATTAAGCTCAAAAACATTGCAGTTTGCCGTCTCGGGCCTGGCAGTATTCCTGTTGATGTGGGCGTATAGTCAAAACCTGAAAATCAGCGCCATTTTATTCGCCTCTGGGGTGGTACTGGTGGCGGGGCTAATCGCGGTCACCTACGGGCTGATTTTTATCGGACGTAAACTTGGCTCGTCAAAAATGGGCCCCTGGCAGCTGGCCTGGGCCAGAATTCACCGGCGGGCAATGGATAATAGTGTTCAGCTGATCAGTTTTTCCATCACCATTATGCTGTTACTGATTGTATTGGTGATGCGCAACGACATGGTGGCGCAATGGCAAGCTCAATTACCTACCGGCACGCCAAATTACTTCCTGATTAATATTACAGAAGAACAAAAGCCTGACCTTAACGCCCATTTCGCCGAAAATGACGTACGTATTGAGCAATTTTATCCTGTGGTACGCGGCCGCTTTGTGGCCGTAAATGAGCAAAGGGTTAGTACCGAGGTTACCAAAGAGGATGATCCGCAAGATGACAATGGCCGCGATGGTTTAGGCCGTGAAGCGAATCTTACCTGGAGCAATACCCTGCAGCATGAAAATAAAATTGTTGCCGGTAGCTGGCATGGTGACGCTACTGCCAGTCAGGACGGTTATGCGGTGTCCGTAGAAAGTGATGTTGCTGATCGGCTGGAAATAGCGTTAGGCGATACACTTACCTTTAATGTGGGATCAGAAGTGGTGAAAGCCAGGGTAACCAGCTTTCGTGAAGTTAACTGGCAAACCATGCAACCTAACTTTTTCTTTGTGCTGTCACCAGCAGCCATGCGTGATTACACCCCTACCTACATCACCAGCTTCTATTTACCTACAGAGCGTAAAGCCGGGTTGACTGAATTGCTCAAGCCGTTCCCATCGATAACTTTATTCGATGTGGATGCCCGTATTAATCAGCTCAGGGGAATTGTTGAACAGGTATCGTTGGCAGTAGAGTTTATTCTGGTGCTGGTGCTTATTGCTGGTTCACTGGTATTAATTGCGCAGGTGCAGGCCAGTATGGATGAGCGCCAACAAGAACTGGCTATATTACGTACCTTAGGGGCTAAAGGGCGACTCATTCGCGCCAGCGTCATTTATGAGTTTGTCATTATCGGCGTGGTTGCCGGGTTTATGGCGGCACTCGCGAATGAGCTGAGCTTGTATTTGCTGCAAACTCAGCTATTCAATATGACGCCTTCCGTACACCCTGAATATTGGCTTATTGCCCCGGTAACCGGTGCGCTTGTGGTAGGAGCATTAGGTGCTATTGGCTGTTGGCGGTTGCTCACCCTGAACACCAGTGATTTACTGCGAAAAATAATGTAGCGATAAGTCGCTAAAGGGTAATACGCCTATAATGTACGATACGCCGATAAAGCGCGATAGGGCAGGGCAAGCCGGCGCGCGTGGTAGTAACATAAGACGGCGGTTAACCAGTCATCTCGTACAATATCAAAAGGCCTGCTAACTTTAGCAGGCCTTTGGTTTATGGCTGGGGTCGCTAGGCCACACGCTTATCGGCCGTGCAAGCACAGTCCAGACAAGGGGCCATTACTGCGCCCTTATCTTATGGTCGTTCTACCAATGCGACATTTTTAAATATTACCTTTCCCTGATCTGGCGCGGCATCGTTATCAGCTGCAAAAGTAAGGTATGGGTAATCGCCAGGCTCAAATAACTGACCAACGGGTACGACAATGCGCTGCCATCCGTCCTGCGCTCCAAACTGGGCGTGCACCATACCGTACGTTTGCAGGCCACCGAATGATACAACTTCGGTACTGCTGACAAAATTGTCCTGGTCAAAGCCAATAGCGGCGACTTCCGGGTTCCCCTCAATTTTGACATGGGCCACCAGGTAGGTATTTTCGGTCAGGGTAAAGTTACCGGTAATACGCTTCCAGGCATTTCCTTCCAGGGTCAGGCTTCGGCCATCGGCGCTGGTATACGCTTGGCTAACTGCAATGTCGTCCTGTCCTTCATCATAGCTTTGCAGCGCGTATTGTGTGAAATCTAAAGCGTCGTACATCATTACATTACTGAATGTAAGCTGCGGTTGAATACCGGCTGTTGGCTTATCGTTATCCAGTATGAACAAAAATTGCGAGTAGCTGCCAGTACTAAAATAGTCCGCCAGATTCAGGCTAAACCTTGTTTGATGGTTGCCCGGGCGGTATTGGCCGATGGCGCTACCATAATTTTGCGAGCCATATAAAAACAATACATCCTGCTGTGCAGCGCGATTGTTATTATCCAGCCCTAGCCCGGCAATTTCTGCGCTGTGCTTACCGAAGACGGTAAAATCCAATACGGTATTGGGGGTAACTTCAAACGCGCCTTTTGCGTAAGCCCAGGTATTCCCTTGTAGCGTCAGGCTGTGGGGGGCGCGGGAGGAAAATAGGTGATCTTTATCCTGGGACGTATAACGCTGTACATTATTGCCGTCTAATGCCATCGCTAAAGGTTGGGCATCTTCCAGCCAATGGGCCACACCCACCTGCGTTGTGGTCATCCCCACCACCACATCTTGTTCCTGCATACGGGTGAAATTGGCAATACGGTAATGCGCATCAATGGCCAGAGTTTTGGGCGTCGGTTGATTCTGGATTGCTCGGGCTGTTTTAGTATTAAGCATATCCGGCTGGGCAAAAGGTTCACTGATATTGGCTTCGTTACGCGGCTGTGCGGATTTAAAATTAAATGAATAATTATTGATATATTCGCTTTGCGGCGCTTTCTGCAAATCGTAAATTCCATAACCTACTGACGAATTCGCTTGTTCGGTGATCATCACATTGTTGATAGCGTTAGCCCAAAACGCATTGTCGCCATCTACATTGGCCGCCGTGATGCCGTTGCGGTACACATCGATGTAGTTGTAAAAAATGTTTACCTGGCCGGCTGGGCGTGAATACAAACCACCAAGTTTTATAGATGCCCACATCTTGCCACGTTCATCGCCCATATCGTGAATAGTGTTATTAAATAGGTAGCTGGGGCCGCGCATGTTGGGTGC
The DNA here is from genome assembly GCA_003056425.1 of Alteromonas indica. Taxonomy (GTDB): domain Bacteria; phylum Pseudomonadota; class Gammaproteobacteria; order Enterobacterales; family Alteromonadaceae; genus Alteromonas; species Alteromonas indica. The sequence goes on along the minus strand of PYVY01000016.1, from coordinate 84,550 downwards.
TACGCTGATACCGGCATAACCATGAGAAAAATCATTGTTGTAAACCAGTACATTTTGCTGCCCGCCGTCTAGCTCTATTAAGTCGTCATTGGCATAGGCAAATGTGTTGTTGTAAATAGCCGAATCACGGATAAACCCGCCGTAGGTTTCTCCGTTAAAACGGCTTTCCACTACATCGTTAAAACGGACCTGCGGCGAACCGGTGAAAGTATTGTTACGCAATATTATCTGGCCCTCGAAAGCAGGGTCCGAATGATTAGCATAAGCGAAGAAGGCGTTCGGGCCCTGGGGGTGCCCAGACCCCCAGTGGTTAGCCGACAGAACGGGGTCGTGCACCAAGCAGTTTTCAATGGTAACAACACCGGTTTGCTGCAGAAAAAACGCTGAATCATAGTTGATGGGGGTATCGTCAGTATCATAAGCAATACCCTCTTCGATGTAGGCAGGCGAGCGCCCCCAGTTCGCTACATCGCATCCATTAACCCAGATGTGATGGGCCTGACTGGAGTGGAAACCCTGCACACCGCCTTTTTCAATCACAATGTTTTCAAAATAAATATAGCTTTGCGCGCCAATCCATACCGCTGAACCTGCTCCCTCTTCGGCCACAATCGGGGTATCGGGGCTACCTACAATTTTTGCCCACGCACCGGGTTTTCCAGCAATGTTCAGGGCTTCCAGATCCAGTGTGCCGCCGGTATAAATATCGGCCAATTGATACACCTTTTGCGGATCGATTGGTGGCGTATCTGGCCGGGTGGTGAAAGTGGCGGTATAGGTTTGGAGCCCAACTGAAACAGTATCCACACTCACGTTAACCTCATAGGTGGTAGCCGGTGTTAAATACACCAGCACCCCCGCCAGAGAATCAGTAGTAGGGTCAAAGTATAAGGCGTTACCAGCTTGCCATTGGCTGCTACCAGCTTCTCGAAAGCGAATTGTATTGGTTTGGTTGGCTTGTTGCTGGCTTATAACAATACCCACGGATTCAATCAGTGGAGTAATAATAAGGTTATCGGGTTCTTCACTTTCAGCACTACAGGCGAGCAGCCCGGTAGCAATAAACAGAAAAACAGCGGTGGATAAACGATGTAAAAGTGACTTCATAACACTTCCTGTAGGTGGCTATACCTCAAACGGGAGGCATGTACTAAAGTCTAAGCCGGTGAGAATATTCAGCAAGGGTGGGGAGGGCATGTAATCTTTGAAAACAGAATATTAAAAACAATAAAAATCAATGGTTTATACATTTAAAAGTATGCGTGCAGCGAAGTGTGTGTGGGAGTATATAAGGATACACACGCTACAAATTGCGCGCTAAACCGCACGTTTTGAAGAAGATGACCTTGTCTGTGCCGGTTTGGTATGGCCTTATAGGGAGTCACTATAAGGAACGTTGGCGCAGGCGGGAACCGATAAATAGGCTATATGGAGCCCCTTATAATATGTGATGGCTACACTATTTAGCCACTAACCATGCTGTTTACTGCCGCCACGATGCGCTTCAGCCTAGTTAAGCCTGCTGGCCCCCTGTGAAATATCGACCTCCTACGATTACCCGGCAACTAGGCATAAACAAGGCATTGAAAATAATGAGAAGAGAGTTTTCAACAGGTTAATTGTATGGGCTGATTGACGTTGCCCGGAGAAAGCGCTGCAACCAGGGCTAAAAGGGTTTTTAAACACCGGTAACATTGCCAAAAGCGAGTCTGAGATCATCGCCCGAGAAGATTGGCCGCTATGGTAGAGCTGCCTAAAGTACATCTGCAGAGCTTACTCTGCGCAATGAGCTGTTACCGCTGATAAGTGCAGTTACAGTCATAAATGCAGTTATAGTCATAAAGTGCACAGATGAGTGTTTACTGGTGGCGGTTCAGCATTATGAATCGTAACGTATTGCATAAGATGTTGCTGCACGGGCGGGTAGCAATAATCGGCTATGTTTCCCTAGAGTGTTCGATATCGAAATAGCTTTTAACCGGGCAAGGATTGTGGCAATAGAAAATGCTTGGAAGGCGCGTCCATGCGCTAGCACACCGGCCTTGTGTATCTCCATTGTGGAAACCATTCAGGCTAAGGCTATTTTGCTATGGATCAGGAATTTACCCGCCCAGCGTAAAGTTGTGTTAATTTAAAAATGTACCCTGCAATAGATTAATGTCTGTTAGGGGTGGAGGCTTACGTAGCAATTATATTTTCTGCAGTCTATCTTATCAGCGCTGGCGTACCTTAAAAAGCACCGGCGGCAAAAGCACCGGCGGCAAAAGCACCGGCGGCAAAAGCATAATGCGGTAAAGCATATGCGTCTGAAGGGCATTCGGTTCGGGGCACTATAACGTTGTTAACTAAAGTTAGCGAAAAACACTTGTTACTATACTAGTACTACTGGCTATCAGTCCGCGTTAATTAACACCGTTTTACGTAAAAGGATTTACATGAAAAATTGGGAAAATCTATCGTTTGTGCAAAAGATATTCGTTGGCCTGACTCTACTTGCTATGGTCGGATTGGCCCCTGAAATTGCGTTATTGCTGCAGTTCGGCGGTATGGAAGTCGCTTTTGCTTTTCTCTTATTTACCTTAAAGCCTATATTCACTTGGTGGCAGCATTCCTTTGGCACGCTAAAGAAGGCTATTTCACTTGCTGTTATTTTGCTGCGGCACAGCGCATCTGCCAAGCCAGCCGTATTCACATTACAGGCCTCGTTCTGTTTGCTTGCGGTTGCGCTAACCGGTTCCACTGTCTTTGCGTTCAGTTTTTTTATGCCAGGTTTGATGATGAATAGTGTATTGGTGTAACCCCACATAGCAAAAAAAGGCGGGTACTCACGACCGGTTAGGTAGCCAATACGAAAAGGGTTTCGCCGTATGACTTTCTATTACCTAACATTTTTTACCTGCTTTAAGTTAAAAAATGCAGGCCTTAGCATAACCTGTGCGCAAGCAGGAGTGAGTCTTTACATGGTGCGTAAGTAAGCGCTGAGCGGTGTTTAATAACGAATGAGTAATTGTTCGAGCAGGGGGAAAGCATTCACATGAAGCCTACAGAACAAGCAGCGAATTACGACAAAATTGCAGCGCATTGGAACAGTAACCGGTTTAATCGGGAAAATGGTATTTCCCAACATAAAAGAGCATTGAACTACGCCCCTGAAGGCGGCAACGCTATTGATATAGGCTGTGGCAGTAGCGGCCGTATAATCGAATTATTACTTAAGCACGGGTACCAGGTTGAAGGCCTCGATTTATCTTCCGAAATGCTAAAACTGGCCCGGATAAGACATCCAAATGTAACTTTCCATCATGTTGACATTGACCAGTGGGTGTCGCCCGTAAGATATGCCTTCATATCAGCGTGGGATAGTATTTGGCACGTTCCCTTAGCGCGTCAGGCCGGCGTAATTAGTAATCTGCTTGCTCACTTAGAAAATAATGGTGTGATAATTTTTACAAGTGGCGCGGTGGACGAGAAAGGTGAAGGGAGTAACCTATTTCTGGGACAGCAGCTGTATCACGCGGCGCTTGGCATACCTGCGATACTATCGTTACTGGAAAAACACCACTGTGTAAGTAGACACTTAGAAAATGATGACTGGCCCAATAAGCACCTTTATGTGATTGCGCAAAAACGTGGCTGATCATGCCTTATCGCCTTGCTTTTGATGCCAGGGGGCGTTTCTGCGGACAACAGGTGAAGAATATAAATATGAACTTTATCGTGGTTTTAGCCAGCTCCCGAACAAACGGTAATACGGGTAATCTGGCTCAAGCGGTAGCAGGTAGGCTTCAAGCTGAAATTATCGATTTGAGTAGGTTTTCTATCGCGTATTTTGATTATGAACATCACAATGCAGGGGATGATTTTCTACCTTTAATCGACAGGCTAACATCATTTGACTGCATTATTTTCGCCACGCCCGTTTATTGGTATTCGATGTCAGCGCAACTTAAAACATTTTTTGACAGGCTTACCGATGTGCTAACCATCAATCAAACGCTCGGTCGCAAACTACAGGGCACCTCGGTATCGGTTATCGCTACTGGCTCGCAATCCGCGCTGCCCGCAAGTTTTACCCAGCAGTTTGAATTAATTTGCGCCTATCTTGGCTTACCGTTCACGCCAACCCTATATTGTAGCTGCCCCAGTGGTTTTAATCTTCAGCAACATCACCAGGCAATACAGGCCTATGTTAGCAATATCCTATAGCGCCGCGGTTATTGTCAGTGCTATGTTTTATACTGCCCTGTGAGCAGAGGCAGCCATGCAGGTCACCCTACCGCAACGCCTCTCACGTTTGGTAAAATTTGAATATGGGTTGCCATAGCTGCGTGCAAATGAGGCTTGAAATAATAACGACTTACTGTGCTGATAGGTGTGGCGCGGCGATAAAAAAGGAAGTAGGGGACAATGAACCATATTATTGCAGAAATGGGGAAGTTTTTGCTCAGGGGCCTGGCTTATTGGTTAGCGGATATTTTATTCTGGACTATTTGTTACTGGCTGGGATGGTTTATCTGTAAAGTTATTACGTTTGGCCGGTATCCAGACAAACGCCACCAAGCTCATCAGAACCCACCAAAAAAGGCCGGTTTCTGGCTTGCGCTAATCGGGTTTTTTAGCCTCGTTTTTATTATAGTTATCCTTTGGAGTGGGTTAAATTGATGGCGTATCGGAATATATCGAAGGTGGGCTGAGCCGTTATTAACACTATACGCTTATCCTGCTACGGCAATACAGGGGGGAGGTTTTACCGCCGCCAAAAAGGCAGAAGAGCGCTAATGCTTTAGGAATATTTATGCTAATTGCCCCAACGATACGCTATGAAGACAGTTACCATGAGTACATTAAGGAATTGGGCTCGGAAACACGTTATCCATACCCGCTTGATCTGGACCATCGCGATTTTCCCCGTTTGGTTGAAAAGCTAAACGGGTATGCTCACGGCGTGAATTTACCCGATCATCTGGTACCAAACACCACCTTCTGGCTTGTTGAAGGTGACGACATCGTGGGGTGTTCCCACCTTAGGCATAGGCTTAATGACGCTTTAAGAACAGCCGGAGGACATATTGGCTTGGGCATTCGACCATCCAGGCGGGGCCTGGACTATGGCGCTCAACTCCTTAACTTAACCTTGGAAAAAGCCACATTAATGGGTATTACCGAGGTTCACATACACTGTTATGAAAGTAACAAAGTTTGTGCGTCGTTGATATTATCGGTCGGGGCTAAACTGGCTTCAACGCTAAACGTTGAAGACCAAAATAACGAAAACCACCAAAGCGAAAAAATACTTCGGTTTATTTATTCGCCGCGCGTCCCCCACCACAATGTTTAGCTTCTTAGCTGTGGGCACACGGTAATATGCCTCGCTATTATTCGATAAACTCAGAGAACATCGCCATGCCCGTACCCCCGTTCATATTAAAAGAAGTGCCCCCTGATGTGGTGGCTTTTGCCTCCATCAGAAATACGGTGGGTTGGTCCAATCCCGAATTAGACGTTTTGCAAAACAGTATTGATTCATCTTTATTCTGGGTTTCAGCCTATGACAAAAGCGAGCTGGTGGGATGCGGGCGGGTAATCGGGGATGGTGCTATGTACTTTTATATTCAGGATGTGCTGGTGCACCCGCTTTATCAAAATCGAGGTTTAGGTTCACAAATCATGCATTCCATAAACCAATACATCACGCTTAACTGCCCTATAGGTGCAACCGTAGGTCTGCTGGCTGCCCACGGTAAAGAAGCATTTTATCAACAATATGGGTTTGCCCCGCGCGATGGTCAGCAGCTTGGGCTGGGTATGTGTAAGTTTGTGTAGCACTGGTCTGAAAGCCGCGCTGAAAAATCATTGATACGGGCGGGGCCATACTGACAGTCTGCGCAGCGGGCATGTTGGTAACCTTGCGGGGCCAGCCGCCCCGCAAGGTTATATGTAAATAGCTTGACCGCGCCAGACCTGCTAAGCGAGGGCGTGGGTAGACGCTGCCCCAAAAGGCCTGTGCACTTTATCAGGCCAGCGGGTTGCCCCTCAGTGTGTGCAAACAGTTTCTACTGCGCCTAAACGAGTAACAGTACTGTACGGTAGCGGACCTGGTTTTCCCGTATCCCCGCCTGCTCAGCGCCCTCCCTTTAGCAAGACAAAGCAGGCTAGGTAGTAGCGTCACAACACTGCACAACAAGGGCGGCCCGTCCGGTTTATCTGGTCTCTTCCGGCCTTAGCGTTAGCACATCCACACCTGAAGCGGTGACCAACACGGTGTGCTCCCATTGCGCGGATAGTTTTTTATCTCGGGTAACCACGGTCCAGCCGTCTTTTTTTAATTTTGTTTTATAGGTTCCCTGATTAATCATGGGTTCAATAGTGAAGGTCATTCCCTCTTGCAATACAAGCCCGCTCCCCGCATTGCCGAAGTGCAGGATTTGCGGATCTTCGTGCATCTCCTGGCCTATGCCATGCCCACAGTATTCGCGCACCACACTGTATCCATGTTTTTTCGCATGCTGTTCAATAGCGAAGCCGATATCGCCAAGGGTGGAGCCTTGCTTTACCGAGTTAATTCCTTTCCACATGGCCTCATAAGTGACATCGACAAGTTTTTTCGCCAGAGGGGGAACAGTACCGATACCATACATCTTGCTGCTATCGGCGATATACCCGTTTTTTTCCAGGGTAATGTCGATATTAATGATATCGCCATTTTTAAGCCTTTTGGCACTGTTTGGTACGCCATGGCATACCACTTCATTTATCGAGCTATTCAAAACAAACTGATAGCCATATTGGCCTTTGCTGGCGGGCCTGGCATTAAGAACATCAACGATGTAACCTTCTACAAAGTCATTTATCTCCAACGTCGTCACGCCTGCCTCAATATAGTCGTCCAGCTCGCCAAATACGCTTGCCAATAACCTACCGGATTCGCGCATCAAAGCAATTTCGTTCGGTGTTTTAATCAGGCTATTCACTGGCTAACCTTACTGTAAAGACATTCTGTGAGCGCATTTCCCGCTCTATAATTTGTTCATAGGTTAATGTGGGGTTTTGCTCTGCCAGGCGGCCAATCTTTAACCAAAACTCGGCTTGCGCGTTGATCGAGCGCTCCATTACCGTGCTTGTTTTGCGGACTTCTTCATGAAGTTGGTCAGATATTTTAACGATGCCCATCGTGTTTCCTACTAATATACGTATTGCTATATAATGTAGCATTGTGGATGTTTTGTCTAATCACTTGTCCGTAGCCAGCGCCGTTGTCCGCCAACGCACATCTCCAACATAGCTAACTGAATATGCGTTATGGTGGCGGGCATAAATGCCGCGAGCCCGAATATAAAAGGGTGGGCTAAAGGAATACCGCCAAGCCGGTTTGCTACTTAATCAGCCTTCACTTACTGGCTAACCAGATTGTTAACGGTTGCGTAACGGCGCTTTCATAAAGAGATTTTGCAAGAGGGGAGCCTGGCAAAGATGAATCGGGGCACAATACTGCTGACCGCGCTACACAGGGGGAGGTTTGAAGGCGCAATGCACGTTTAACTGTTACCATACCGCGCAAAACAGCAATGTCTTTCATTGCTCCCGGTCAATGCCAGTACCCCTCGTATTATCGTTGATTCTGGCATACACATTCAGGAACCATATGGCACTTAAAGCAACCATATTTAAAGCGGATATATCGATAACCGATATGGATCGTAATTATTATAACGAGCACAATTTAACTATTGCCCGCCACCCTTCTGAAAATAACGAACGCATGATGCTTAGGGTTGTGGCTTTTATCGTGAATGCTCATGAACAGTTGCAGTTCACAAAAGGTTTGTCAGATGATGAAGTACCAGATCTGTGGCAAAAAAGCTTTAGTGACGAAATTGCGCTGTGGATTGAGTTAGGGCAGCCTTCCGAGCAGCGTATCAAAAAAGGCTGCAACCAAAGTCAGCATATGAAAATTTATGCCTATGCAGATAACAGCTTTGATAGTTGGTGGAAAAAAGAACAGAATAAATTAAAAACCAAGAAAAATTTATCGGTGTTCACCTTGCCCGAAGCGCTTGCTACCGCGCTTGCTAACGCGGTAGAGCGCTCCATGCAGCTTCAGGTTACTATTCAAGATGGTCAGTTTTGGTTAACCATTGAAGGGGCTGAAGCCAGCGGTTACGTAGAAGTTGAAATTCAGCAGCATCTATAACAGGTTGCCCACGCCTGCTATGGGGCGGGCCCATAGGTGCTTCCTCACCCGTTTAGCTAAGCGACGCTGGGCTGGCGATGTTGGCGGTTAACTAAGCCATGGGGGGTGTGCGACATCAGGGGATAGGTTTATAGGGTGGGGACCGGATGACCCGGCCACCTTACGCGAGTGTTGGCAGGAATACAGCGTAGCGAAAACACAACTTACCCTTCGATTGTGTTGCTGGGCCTCGCTAGAATGAAAGGGGCCCTGCTATCGAAAATACTGCTCAGCAGTAAGGGTAGCTTACTGCCAATTGCGAATATCCCGTCGTCCGCAGCAAAGGATTTAAGCGCTATGCTGGTCGCCTGCACCTGCACTTTCACCTGCCCCGGGCTGTAGTTACCAGCCGGGGTGTATTATCCGTTTTGCTAATAACCCATTTTCAACTACTGCCCCCGTCAGGAGAAAATAGCGGTCGCTAGCATAATGGCAATGAGCACGACATGTGGAAAGGCGACTGTAGGGCGGACCGCCTGTTTAGCATATTCCTGAATTTTTGACAGGCCTTTGGTTTCTGCTAATAGGTAGTCGGTATTAAATTGAAACGGGCAGGATTGCGCTTTTTCCTGAATACTTTTCTCAATACGTAATAGTCGGGGCTCTATTCGAGATTGAAACGTTTTTAAAATCGCATCCTGTATCCACAATACTCCTAAAATGAAACAAGTGGGTATAGCAGCCAAGCCAAAAGACAGCGCCAAGAATAACCCCAAAATGCTACTTAATTTTATATACAGTGAATGCTTTTCATAGCTCTCAAACTGATTTTGAAGCAAACACCATTCTGCTTCATACCGCTGTGTTTCCATGTTATTTCCGTCCAAGCTTGTATAAGCCTAATGAAGTGAGTACGAGATAAAGGTTAAGCTTCACAGCAAAGCGCGGCGCTTAAACTATACCGATTATAATGGCACCAATTGGCGGCTGAAACCGGCCGCTCAGGTTTTAACGTTACGTGAGCGTATAGACCTATAGCCTATTAAATAGGGGGACGGCCGCCATAGAGCCCGCCCGCAGCCAGTGTTTTAGTTGGTCCGCAAATACACTTGGGTTGCAGGCGAGGTACAGTTGGCTGTCTTATCAGCCATAGCGCTGAGTGGCGAGCAGCTAGCGGGCACTAAAGCCATTAAAGTAAAAATCCCACAGTTGTGTGCGATATTGTATTTATTGGGGGATTATTACTTGCGATTGTATTTCTTACGCCCGTGCTAAGACGGCAGTACGTAAAGCCAATAATGCTTTTTCCGGTATTCGACTTTATCGCCCCCAGCGGTAACTGTAACCCCCTGGCAAAGCACCGGCTGTCCACGCGTTTGCTAAGTCGCCACGCCAGTTTATGCGTCGGAGCGCTATGCAAATTCATGCTCCAGGGCGCTACGCAGGGTAGCAAAGTTAAATGCAAAACCGTTCTCGCTAAGCTTAGCTGGTAATACTTGTTGGCCGGTAAGCAACATATCTGCGGCATCGCCCATCGCGGTTTTCAGGACGAAAGCAGGAACAGTAAACCAAGCAGGACGGTGTAGGCTTGCCGCCAGGGTGGCGGTGAAAACTTTATTCGTCACCGGTTCAGGCGCAGTCATATTAAAGGGGCCTTCGCAGTTGTCATTTTCAAGTAAAAAAATAATTCCGCGTACCATATCGTCAATATGAATCCATGAGAAATATTGTTCACCGTCGCCCATTTTGCCACCCAAGCCCAATTTGAAAGGCAATGCCATCTTGGCTAACGCACCTTCTCCCTTAGCCAGTACTACACCTGTTCGCAGCAAACAAACGCGACTATATTCACTTGCCTCCAAGGCTATTTGTTCCCATTTATGACACACCTGATGCGTAAACTCGTGGTGCACCTGATGATGTTGTTCAGTCACTGCCTGTTGTCCCTGACGACCATAATAGCCAATCGCTGAGCCAGAAATAAAAACCGCTGGTGGGGTAGCGCACTGACGTATCCGGGCTACCAGTTCGCGGGTAATATCCCAGCGGCTGTCGCAAATGCGTTTACGCTGTAAAGCGGTCCAGCGTTTGTCTGCAATGGGCTCGCCCGCCAAATTGATAATAGCATCCAATTTATCAAAGTGAGCGACTTCAGTTAACGATTTGACCAAAGATACTGCGCCCGGTAACAGCTTGGCCGCCCGTTCCGGATCGCGGGTCAGGACCACAAAGTCGTGCTTATTTGCCAGGGTTTCGATCAGATGACGGCCTACAAAGCCCGTACCACCGGTTATGAGTATCTTCAAAGCTATTCCTTACCAGATTAAGGTTTAGTGCACGATAATGTTAACGATACCGAGTCGGAAAAACGTAAGGCATGTGGTTTATCCACCTCTACTTCAGCATAGGTTACCCAATGATGTTCTGCTGCAATTCCCAGTACATCGGCGGTGAGTTTCTCCAGTAATGAAAATCGGTTGTCTTCCACCAGTTTGATGATAGCCTTGGTGATAGTTTTGTAATTCAGGGCATCGCCCATGTCGTCGGTATCTGTAGCGCGGTGCGCATCGTAATGGATCTTCACATTGACCACGACATCCTGTTTGTTATTTACCTCAGCTTCATTAATGCCAATATAGGTACGCAACCGCAGGTTTTTAATTTTTATTGTTGCCTGATTTAACGTCATGAAAATTCTCTTATTTATTATCATTGTGTAGAATAACAGGCACCCACATTCGCTATCTTAACGGAGCGGTATCCTTTGTACTTGCTAATTCAACTATTTGTTTATTATGGAACTTAAATCTCCCACTGCCAAAGCGTTAATTGTGCTTGCCTGTTTGGTAGTGGTACTGGCCGGAATTAAAGCGGCCTCGGCGATTATGGTGCCCTTTTTTCTCTCAGGTTTTATCGCTATAGCCTGTAGCCCCCTTATAAACTGGGCCTCCAGAAGAAAAATACCTAAATGGTTATCGGTCTCCCTGGTGATCAGCCTTATTGTCATATTTGGTTTTTTACTGGCCGGCCTGGTGGGCCAATCGTTAACCGAATTTAAGGAAAATCTGCCGGATTATCGAAGCAAGCTAGACACCGAATTTGCGTGGGTTATTGACCAACTGGCTATTTTCAATATCCATGTTAACCGTGAACTTATCGCCTCACATCTTGATCCGGGTATGGCCATGTCGCTCGCCACTAACTTTATCAGTGGAATGGGCGGGGTGTTATCAAATCTGTTTTTAATTTTGCTCACCGTTATTTTTATGCTGTTTGAAGCAGACAGTATTCCGTCTCGCTTGCATGTGGCGCTTGCCGACCCCGATATGAAAATGCAGCACATTGATAAGTTTATTCGTTCGGTTAACAGTTATCTGGCAATAAAAACGGTAGTAAGCCTGGCTACTGGCCTCATTATCGGGGTGTGGCTATATGTAATGGAAATAGACCACTTTTTGTTATGGGCGGTCTTGGCTTTTATGCTTAATTACATACCCAATATAGGCTCTATTATCGCTGCGTTACCGGCCGTATTGATCGCCTTCGTTCAGTTTGGGTTTGCTTCTGCCGGACTGGTGGCATTGGCCTTTGTGCTGGTTAACACCATTATGGGTAACCTGATTGAACCACGCTTAATGGGGCGGGGCATGGGGTTGTCTACGCTGGTGGTGTTTTTATCCTTGATTTTCTGGGGTTGGCTACTAGGAACCGTCGGTATGTTGCTGTCAGTACCGCTAACGATGGTGGTTAAAATTGCTCTGGAATCTCGCCCCGAAAGCGAGTGGCTGGCTGTTTTGCTATCCAGTGGAGATGGTAAAAAAGCCCAGTCTTAAGAGCTTGCGGGCAGGGCAAAGCGAATCTGCACCCCTGCGCCGCCCAACTCACTATCATACACTTCCAATTGGCCCTGATAAATATCGACCAGGTCGCTTACCACCGCCATACCTATACCCTGACCTTCTGTGTAGGTGTCTAAACGGGCGCCTCGCTCTAGCAATGTCTGGCGTAAGTGGGCGGCGATGCCTGGACCATCGTCTTCAATTTTTATCACCAGATACCGAGCCTGATGTTCACAGGTGATACGAACCTGCTTAGCTGCAGCTTTACACGCGTTATCAAGCAGATTACCCAGCATTTCAAATAAATCGGTTTCGTCCCCAAGAAATTGCGCTGTGGGGTCTATATCGAGGCTAATGTTAAGCGCCTTATCGCGATAAACTTTCGCCATTGCCCCGCTAATACGTTCCACCAGCGGGCCAACCGGCACCGGCGCCTGCCAGCCCTTTTGCCCTGCCGTAGCACGTTTTAACTGGCGTTGAATTAGCTGGTCTATTTGCAACAGCGCATCGCTAGCCTCGGGGGGCAAGGCTGGGGTGCCCAGGGCTACCGCCAAGGGGGTTTTCAAACTGTGGGCTAAATCACCTAAACTGTTCTTATACCGTTTTCGCTGCTGCGCCTCGGTTTGCAGTAAACGGTTAATACTGCGTTTCAATCCGGCAAATTCTGCCGGATAACTATGGATTAACGCAGCCTGACGGCCTTCACTGGTTTTTTTTATTTCAGCAATCAGGCTTCGAACCGGTGCCAGGATGATACTTATCCCGCCTAACAGCAGCAGAAGTAACACCACGCCCAGCGCCAGTAAATTACGCCATACAGTGGCTAAAAAAGTTTCCCGTTCCCGGTCGAACTCACTGCGGTTATTTAAAATGTAAAATTGCACTGGCTCAAACTGGCGAGGGCCGGCAAATTCAGCCGTAAAGCCATAGGTGAAATAGTGAGCATCAGAATCGAAATGAGGCCGGGTATCCTGGATAAAGCGTTCTTCTCCCACACCGGGCGAGGCAGGGGGGTGCTGGATATCAAAATGCAATGCAGAGGCCGACTGCCAGACCACTTTATTGCGAAACACCACAATGCCAATATACCCTGAATCAGGTAAATTAAGTTGTTCTTCATAAAGCAGTTCTGGCATCACGGCGTTGCCATCATCCAGCTCAAATGCCGAAACCAGCGCCAGGTTCATAAGCTTTAGTTCATTTAATTTGGCCTGGCCCAGGCTGCGAGTATAGGCATTGTCCAGAATCAGCACCGTTACCGGGATAAACAGGCCTAACGCCAGTAATGCAGCAAGCACACTGCGCAGTTTAAGCGACAGTCGCTTCATAGGTCACGGTTTAGCCGATAACCACGTCCACGCAGTGTTTCGATGGGTTTTAGCTGAGCTTGTGGGTCCAATTTTTTACGTAATCGACCAATAAATACCTCTATGACATTACTATCTAAATCGAAGTCCTGATCGTAAATATGTTCGGTTAACTCGGTTTTGGATACCACTTTTTGCGGGTTCATCATCAGGTATTCCATTACCTTGTACTCATACGCCGTTAATTCGAGCCGGCGTTCGTTAATACGTAATTCCTGGGTTACTGTATCGAGCGACATAGGACCATGCGCAATAACCGGATTGGCTTGGCCTGAGGCGCGCCGTATCAGTGCTTTAACCCGGGCCAGCAATTCCTCATTATGAAAGGGTTTAGTCAGATAATCATCTGCGCCGGCATCCAGTCCTTCCACTTTTTCCTGCCATCGATCGCGGGCGGTGAGGATCAGGATAGGACAACGAACTTCTTGCTGACGTGCTTTGCGAATGACTTCAAAACCATCCAGGCGGGGCAGACCAATGTCAATTAGCGCCAGGTCATAGGGGTGTTCATTAATCAAATACAGGGCGCTTTCACCATTGTCAGCTAAATCTACACTGTAACCGTGTTGCTGCAATAACCCGTCTAGCTGGGTAAGTAGCCGACTATCATCTTCGGCAATCAAAATGCGCATCAGCGTTCACTTTCCTTATTTTGCGTTTGCCTGACCTGTCCGGAACGCTTATCGACATCTACCGATACTACCCGTCCCGATTTCTTCAACACTTTAACCCGATACTTGTTACCGGCCTGATCTACCCGAAGTACCCGGCCTTTAACCTGCTGCTGCGCCCGGGCCGCCGCCTGTGCGCGGTCAAGGGTATCTTGCTGACGTTCATTTTGCTGCGCCATTAGCGGACCACTGCTGACCGCTAGCAGCGTCACTATTCCCATCATCTGCAATGTCCGCATATTCATTTTCGCTCAGACCCTGTAACAGCCAACCACATAAGCCTAATTTACTGTTTTTACCTACTAATTACCATACAACGGATAGCTGAACCCGGCCTGAATAATTTTCTTGCCGGCACAGCAGATGTTACCTGGTCGCCAGGGTTAGTGTTTTTTAGTTTTTCATAAGTTACTGATATATATTCTTTTATTGGGTCATCTGCGAGTGGCATAAGCCATGCAACGTGTTATGCAGGTAATCAATGTTAGTCACTGTATTTTTCCTGGGCTAACAAGGTAAATGCGTTTTTTACTTTATTTACCTGTTTGATAATAATCATTTATGACAGCGTCACGAGTTCCCGTTGTCGGAAAAGAAGGAGCAATTAATGTCTTCAGATATTCGTACAAAAATGTGGAAAGCCATGGCCGACAGCCCAAATGTTATGGTTTCTTTAGTAGGAAAAGACCAACACGCCGAACCAATGCGGGCGCAATTAGACAAAGAAGCGAATAGCGAATTCTGGTTTTATACTACCAAAACAAACCGTATTGCCGAAGGTGGCAAGGCGATGGTACATTTTTCCAGTAAAGGACATGATGTTTTTGCCTGTATCCGCGGTACCCTGGTTACAGAGACGCGCCAGGAAATCATTGATAAATACTGGTCTAACCCAGTAGAAGCCTGGTATGACAAGGGTAAAGATGACCCATCATTACTAATGCTACGTTTAGAATTGGACGATGCTGAGATTTGGCAAGCCGACCCAGGCTTCAAGGGTATGTTCAAAATGATGACGGGCAAAACAATTGAGCCTGATGAAATGGGCGATCACGACCGGGTTAATCTGTAATAATCCAGCCAATATTTTATTAGAAAAGCCCGCGCTATGCGGGCTTTTTTTATCGTGCGGGAACCAAACCTGAGTCCCGCATAAATAAGGTGGTATGGCTTACCTAAATGAGGTGTCGGTGGTTTGACCTTGCCCTAGGGTAAAACCTTTTTGTAAGGCTTTACTACTACCTGAGCATACACTCCAGCGCCTACATAGGGATCTGCATCTGCCCACTCCTGGGCTTGCGCAAGGCTATCAAACTTCGCCACCACTAAGGAACCGGTAAACCCTGCCGGGCCTGGATCCGGTGAATCGATGGCCGGAAATGGTCCGGCCATAATTAAGCGCCCATCATCTTTTAAAGATTCAAGCCGCGCCAAGTGGTCAGGGCGTGCGGCTAATCTGGCTTCCAGTGAATTAGCATGGTCGGTGGCACAAATCATGTAAAGCATGGGTTATCCTCGCGCCGTAGCGGCTTTCATGCTACCTACAAATTTATCTAACGCGGTTAGCATGGCTTCAGTGTTACCCAGATTTTGCGCAATAATATTTACGGTAGCAGAACCACTTATTGCCCCGGCAGCACCTGCTTCAATTGCTGATTTAACCTGTTCCGGCTTAGAAATGCCAAAACCTAACAAAGGCGGCGCACATTGATAGTGGCTCAGTTTAGCCACCAACTCTGCGGCCGGAATTTCAGCTGCGGTTTCGGCGCCAGTCACCCCGGCTCGACCCAGCAGATAAGTATAGCCGGAAGAATGTTCGCCAATCAGCGCCATCGTTTCATCAGAAGCATTAGGCGGTGCAATCAGAATTTGCTTTATACCTGAAGCCGTGGCGGCAGCCAGAAAAGGTTTTGCTTCACGCAGCGGCACATCGGCTATTAGTATGGAGTCCACGCCAGCGTCACTGGCTTTTTGATAAAATTGGGTAACGCCACTGGCCATCACCAGATTACTGTACAACAGCAGACCAATAGGGATGTTCGGGTATTTTTCCCGTACCCGCGCTAACAGCGCAAAACAATCTGCGGTACTAACCTTACTCTGGCGGGCACGAATGCTGGCAGCCTGAATAGTTGGACCATCGGCAATCGGGTCAGAATACGGCAGGCCCAACTCTAACGCGTCGGCGCCGCTGTCAACTAGCTGACCAATGATGCGCTCTGAGGTTGCCAGGTCCGGGTCGCCCACGGTGACAAACGGCACGAATGCGCCGGCATTGTCATTTTGCAGCCGGCTAAACATGTCACTATATCTATCCATTAAATTCTTCTCCCAAAATTTTGGTTACTACACCAATGTCCTTGTCACCCCGTCCGGACAGGTTAACCACAATAATGGTGCCATCTTCTGCTTCATCGGCCATATTCAATGCATGCGCCAAGGCGTGCGCTGATTCAAGCGCAGGAATAATGCCTTCTTTGCGGGCCAGCAACTTAAATGCATTTAACGCTTCATCATCTGTCACCGACACATATTCCGCCCGGCCAATATCCGCCAAATAGGCGTGCTGCGGGCCTACGGCAGGATAATCAAGCCCAGCGGATACCGAGTAGCTTTCTTCAATCTGCCCTTCCTGATCCTGCATTATGTAGGTATAAGAGCCATGCAATATCCCTTTGGAACCGGTGCAAATAGTGGCACCGTGCTCTTTCGTATGCAGCCCTTTACCGGCTGGTTCGACCCCAATTAACCGCACATCGGGTTCGTCAATAAAATCAGCAAACATACCAATCGCATTTGAACCGCCGCCCACGCAGGCCACCACTGAGTCCGGTAAACGGCCTTCTTTTTCCATAATTTGAGCGCGGGTTTCTTCACCTATCATACGGTGAAACTCGCGCACAATATGGGGGAAAGGATGCGGCCCAGCGGCTGTACCTAATAAATAGTGGGCTTTATCGTAGTTAGCCGACCAGTCACGCATAGCTTCGTTAACAGCATCTTTCAGCGTACCTGAACCAGCGTTTACCGGAATAACTTCAGCCCCCATCAGCCGCATTCTAAACACATTGGGCGCCTGCCGTTCAACATCCTTAGCACCCATGTAAATGCGCGCCTTAAGGCCTAACAATGCACATGCCAGTGCCGTTGCCGTACCGTGCTGACCTGCACCGGTTTCGGCAATAACTTCGGTTTTGCCCATGCGTTTGGTGAGCAACGCCTGACCCAGTACCTGATTGGTTTTGTGCGCCCCGCCGTGCAGTAAATCTTCCCGCTTCAAATAGAGTTTTACATTAGGATTACTTACCAGGTTGCGGGTAAGGGTCATCGCGGTAGGACGCCCTGCGTAGTCTTTCAACAAGGATAAAAATTCTTCCTGAAACGCCGGGTCATCTTTAGCATCTATGAAGGCAGCTTCAAGCTGATCAAGTGCAGGAATAAGCAACTCGGGCACATACATGCCTCCGAAATCGCCAAATTTTGCTTCTAACTGATTCATGAGTGATCCTGTACGTTCAATTAATATTGTCTTGCGCGCGCAAATAACGCGCTAAGTAAAGCCGCTGACTTTTGGCCGGGGGCCTCTTCAACACCTGAGTTCACGTCAACCAGACTTGCTCCGGTACGCTGGGCCTGCAGCAGGGTGTCTATTGTAATCCCTCCGGCAAGCGCAATCTGTGATTTATCTGTAATGTTATCGAGCAACGACCAGTCGAACTGCTGCCCGGTGCCGCCGGTTTGTTTGCCTACCTGGCAATCCAATAGCACCTTGTCTATCTGGTTGTCTGTTAACAGCGCATCCAGGTTAGCGGGCAACGCTTCGCGCACGCCCACCGCTTGCCATAACTGGCAACCTGCGGGTAACTGGGCACGCAATGCTTGCCGGTAAGGGCTATCTTCGTTGCCATGTAGCTGTACCGCCGCCAAACTCAACTGGTGCGCCAGCGCAGCGACTTGCTCCACAGGGGCATCAACAAATACCCCTACATAACGTCCTGGTGTCTGGCTAACAATTCCCTGCGCTTCTTCGCTATTTACGACTCGCGCAGACTTAGGTGCAAATATCAGCCCGCAATAGGATGCGCCCGCGTCAAAGGCTTGTGCGGCCATCGCCGCGTCGGTCATCCCGCATACTTTAATATCACCCAGAACCAAGCCCTTGACCGCACTGGGTAAATCTTGCTGGGCCATAAGTGCACTGCCCACCAAAAAACCATTACACAGGGGGGAAAGTCTAAGTACATCCGCATGGGTATAAATACCTGACTCCGAGATAACCACGTACTCGTGAGTAGCTTGCGCTAACATCGGTACCAACCGCTCAGTCGTGGCCAAATCAGTGCTTAAATCGCGTAAGTCGCGGTTATTTATGCCAATAATATTCGCCTGTAAGGCTATCGCCCGACGCATTTCCTGTTCATTGCTGACTTCGGTTAAAATATCCAGTTTTAGCGACTGTGCAACCTGGGCTAATGCCTGATATTGTTCATCACTTAGCACACTCAACATCAATAGTACCGCATCGGCCTGATGGAATCGGGCCAGATATATCTGGTATTCATCAATGAAAAAATCTTTATTCAATACGGGTTGCGACACCCGGGCGGTGACATAACTTAAATATTCAAAGCGTCCCTGAAAATACTTTTCATCTGTAAGCACTGACAACGCCGCAGCGTAAGGCGTATAAGCAGCCAGAATCTCATCCAGATCGAATTTTTCGCGAATAAGCCCTTTGGAGGGCGAGGCTTTTTTACATTCCAGAATATAACCTGCTTCGGGCTTATTTAGCGCCTGAAATAAGCTCTTCTGGGAAGGTGTTACAGCCTGCTTGATTTTTTCCAGCGGCAGGGCCTGCTTTCTGGCAGCCAGTTCCTGCGCTTTATCGGTTACTATTTTTTGCAGCACATTGGGCTGACTAGCACTGGCTTCTACTGCGCTGGTTTCCAGTACCGCAGAGGCTTCCGAGTGGTTTTGACGCGTATCAGTCATGCGGTTTCTCCTGACTCAACTGAGCCACTTTGTTGAGTACATTAAGCGGTTCGCCGGCAGCCATACTTGCCATGGCCATTTCCGCCCCTTGTTTAAATGTGTCGACGGTGCCGGTCACTTTCAACAGGGCGCCGCAATTCATTGCAATTGCGGCGCGATGCGCTTCTTCGCCCTGGCCTCCCAGCGCCGCTTCAATCATTGCCCGGTTTGCATCGGGTGCGCCGCCTTCAATGGCGCTGAGCGGATACTCCGGTAAGCCAAAATCTTCGGGAGTTACGGTATAGCGGCGAATATCGCCATGTTCAAGGTCAAAAATATGGGACTCACCATGTAACGCCAGTTCATCTAAACCATTACCATGAACAATTAAGGCGCGGTGCTGACCCAGTAACATTAAGGTTTGCGCATAGGGCTCGAGCAACTCGGGGGAATATACCCCAAAAACACCATGGGTGGGGCTGGCTGGATTGGCCAGCGGCCCCAAAATATTGAATAACGTTCGGGTTTTCAATTCAGCGCGTACCGGCGCCGCGTGGCGCATTCCCGCGTGATACACCGGGGCGTATAAGAAGCAAAAATTAGCATCGTCCAGACAATGGCGAGCGGTTTCTGCGCTAATTTCCAGCTGAATACCAAATTGTTGAAACAAATCGGCTGAACCTGACCGTGAAGATACGCTACGGTTACCATGTTTGGCTACCTTAACTCCACATGCTGCTGCCACTACACCCGCCGAGCTGCTGATATTAATAGTATTGTGGCCATCGCCACCGGTGCCAACAATATCGGCAAACGGATAGGCAGGGGTGGGAAACGGCAAGGCATTAGATACCATGGCACTGGCGGCGCCGGCGATTTCCTGTGGCGATTCGTGTTTAATTTTCAGCGCGGTCAGCACTGCGGCTATGATTGCCGGCGACTGCTCGCCGTGCATAATACTGTTAAAAAGCCCAAACGCCTGGGTTTGCGACAGCGAGTTGCCCGCATACAGTGTGTCTAAAACACTGTGAGTATCAAACATGTTCAGGTCCTTGTTCGGTTAAAAAGGCTATGCTTTGAGCCAGTAGCTGGCTACCCTGAGCGGTCAAAATAGACTCAGGATGAAACTGAAAACCCAACATCCGGTCAGTCTCATGGTATACCGCCATGGTGGTTTCGCCACACGCAGCAATGCCGGTTAAACATGCCGGTAACGAGGTCGCAATAAGCGAATGGTAACGAGCTACCTGAAGCGGTTGCGGCAAACCATCGAATAAGGCCGCGCCGTTGTGGTGAATAAGCGATGACTTTCCATGCATTACCTGCTCTGCGCGGCCGACGTCGCCACCATAGTGCGCCACGATGGCCTGATGGCCCAAACAAATACCCAATACCGGGTAGCGGCCGGCTACCGCCTCTAGCAATTCAGGCATACAACCGGCATCCTTGGGGGCACCGGGCCCTGGCGAGAGCATCAGCAGCACATTGGCCTGCTCAGCTTCCTGGGCCATCCGTTTCAGTAACGTGGAGGCCGCCACGGTATTACGGTAAACAATGATGGTTAAGTTCATTGTACGCAATTCATCTACCAGGTTGTAAGTGAATGAATCGATGTTATCAAGCAAAAAAACCGTTACAGGTTGCTTCATTTATACCCCCTCCTGATTAGGCAGCGCTGACTTTACCGCATTGATTACCGCCTGGGCTTTGGTACGGGTTTCGTTTGCCTCGCTAAGCGGATCTGAGTCATACACCACCCCGGCACCCGCCTGAATATACGCGGTATTATTCTTAACAAACGCTGAGCGAATGACGATACAGGTATCCATGTCGCCATTGCCATTAATATAGCCTACCGCACCGCCATAACTGCCCCGGCGCTTCTGTTCAACTTTGCGAATCAGGTTGGCAGCGCTGACTTTGGGGGCTCCTACTAAGGTGCCCATATTCATGCAGGCCTGATATGCATGTAAGGCGTCCAAATCGTCGCGTAGCTGGCCTACCACCCGGGAAACCAAATGCATAACATGGGAATAGCGGTCGACCTTTAGTAGATCTTTAACATAGCGGGTGCCCGGCCGGCTGACCTTGGCTACATCGTTACGCGCCAGGTCTACCAGCATAATATGTTCAGATTTTTCTTTATTGTCTTCGCGTAAATTCAGCTCTATTCGGCTGTCCAAGTCAGCATCGATAGTACCGTCCTGCCGCTTGCCCCGTGGACGGGTGCCGGCAATAGGATAAATTTCTACCTGATTGGTCTGGGTTTCGTATTTCAAGGCTGATTCAGGCGAGGCGCCAAAAATAGTAAAGTCGGCATCCTGCATGTAAAACATATACGGGCTGGGATTTTGTTTTTTGAGCTGCGCATAGGCATTTAGCGGTGACGGGCAGGGCAGTGAAAAGGTCCGCGAGGGCACCACCTGGAAAATATCCCCAGAAAGGATATGCGTTTTCAGGTAGTTTACATCCTCCATGAACTGCTCATCTGACTTATCCACCGCAATGTCCATGGCGTCGCTGGCTGGGCGCTGGCGGGGCGAGGAAGCCGCCGTGGGCACTTGCGTCAAGGTTTGCTGCAGCTGTTCAAGGCGCTGCGCCACGGCAAAATAGCTTTGGGCTACCTGGGGGCCAGAAAAGACACTGCCGATAAGTTCGGTCGTTTTACTTTTATGGTCAATCGCTAACAGCGTTTCGGCCAGGTAAAATACATAATCGGCACAGTCATTTTGGCCCTCATCCACCGCCGGTAAATGTTCAAAGGTTGCCAGGAGATCATAGGCAAAAACACCGCCCAAAAATACCGCATTAGGGTGCGCCCTTAACGGCGTAATCTGCTGACGTAACAACCGCAACGCATCAAATACACTGGCGGCTTTTAACCGGGCATCTTCATCCAGCCCCTCATCCGGTGAGGCACAGGTTAGTATGACTGTTTTACCGTCTTGTTGATGGCTGATGCCTGGCGGGCAGTGGCTGGCAAACAACGGCATAACCGACTCACCATTGGCCGTTAACGCCGTCACTGTTATCTGATTGCCCCGACATTCCAACCGCAGCGCCGCATCTACCATCAGCAGGCTTTGCAAATCATCTTTGCTGTCAATTTCAGCTGATTCCAGCAGCAGCGCGTTGGGTTTATCTTTACAGATGTGGGTAAACGCGGCGAGTGGATCGGCCAGGTACTCGCCTGTTTGCTGTATTGTTTCTACTTTTCCCGGGATATCTCCCAGTTCTGCTAAACTCATGTTCGCAAATCTCCAGCTGCGATTAAAAAAAAAGGCCCGTATAAACGGGCCTTTCTTAGTGTATTTGACACGCACCAACGCGCACACCGCCCATTAAGTCAGGGAGTGCCACCACCAGATAACGCTATTCAGCGATGTTTGAAAAATGGTCGTTTGCATTGATCTCTACTTGGTATCAGTAAATCTAACGTGATTTGTTTAAAACTTCGATAAGCATCAAAGCGTAAAAACTGTATAATATGCCCTATAGAAGAAAACAAATTCATGCGTGTGTCAACCGGAAATCCAAAAATCAGTGAAAATCGACCTTCATAGCCATACTTACTTTTCAGACGGCCAACTGTCTCCTACCGAGCTGGTGCAACGCGCTCA
This sequence comes from Alteromonas indica, assembly GCA_003056425.1. Classification (GTDB taxonomy): domain Bacteria; phylum Pseudomonadota; class Gammaproteobacteria; order Enterobacterales; family Alteromonadaceae; genus Alteromonas; species Alteromonas indica. The sequence goes on along the minus strand of PYVY01000016.1, from coordinate 61,912 downwards.
TAATATGCAGGTAGATGTATTGGCCATCACCGACCACGATACCATCGCCGGCCTGCGTGAGGCGCATGATTACCAGCAAACCCAGAAGCGCGCGTTGACCATAATCAATGGCGTGGAAATTTCGACGGAATGGCACGGTTTTGATATTCATGTGGTAGGACTGAATGTAGATTGCGAAGCGCCGGCTTTTACTGCCTTTTTAGCGGCGCAGGCCGCGCGTCGCCGCCACCGGGCCGAAAAAATCGCCGAGAAGTTAACCAAATGCGGGTTTGCGGGCGTATTGGAAAGAGCTATTCGTTTAGCCGGTCCAGGCCAGTTAACCCGTGCCCACTTTGCCCGCGTATTAGTGAATAACTATGGGGTTAACTCAATGGACAGCGCGTTTAAAAAGTATTTAGGTAAAGGCAAGCGTGCTGCTGTAAAAGCAGTATGGCCAGCCATGAGTGAAGCCATTGACGTCATTACTCAGGCGGGCGGCCAGGCAGTGCTGGCACATCCGGCCCATTATGATATGACAGCAAAATGGTTACGCCGGTTGGTGGATGATTTTGCCCAGGCCGGAGGCCATGCTATAGAGGCGGCGTGCCCGGGGATGGCCGCACAAAAACGAGAGCTGGTGTACGAATTAGTCAAAGATCATCAATTAACCGCGTCAGCAGGGTCAGATTTTCATTTTCCCTCTCGCTGGACCGAGTTGGGCCGTAATCTTGGGTTGGCAGACGGGTTAACGCCGGTCTGGCACGACTGGACAATGCTCCATTCTCATCGTTAAGGAGTTTTTATGAGTCAATTTTTTTATATCCATCCTGACAACCCGCAACCCCGTTTGTTAAAACAAGCGGTGGAGCTTATTCGCCAGGGTGAAGTCGTGGTGTATCCAACCGACTCTGGCTACGCCATAGGATGTCAAATGGACGATAAGCGAGCCCTGGACAAGCTTTGTCAGGTCCGCAATATCGACAAAGACCATAACTTTACGCTGATGTGCCGCGATATGTCAGAGTTGTCTATTTATGCCAAGGTGGATAACGTTGCATTTCGGCAAATAAAAAATAATACACCGGGGCCATACACGTTTATTTTGAAGGCCACCAGAGAAGTCCCCCGGCGTTTACAAAACCCGAAGCGTAAAACCATCGGTATTCGGGTGCCCAATAACATTATTGCATTGAAGCTGCTGGAAGAACTGAACGAACCCTTGATGTCGACCTCGCTTATTTTACCCGGCGCGCAAATGGCAGAGTCTGATCCGGATGATATCCGCGATAAACTGGAAAAGCGGGTAGGCCTGATTATCCATGGCGGTACACTGGGCGAGCACCCTACCACTATTGTCGATTTATCAGATGGTCCGGTAGATATTCTGCGCCATGGTAGCGGCGATCCTAGTCCGTTTGAATAATACCGCAGCAGGGCAGCGATGACTGACACCCGAGCAGATCAGCCCCCGGTTCAGCAGCCTTTGCCGCTGGCATTTATTCATGGCGAAGCGCTGCTTGAAAAACCACAGGATTTGTATATACCGCCAGAAGCCTTAGAAGTGATTCTGGAAAGTTTTGAAGGGCCACTCGATTTACTACTGTATTTAATTAAGCGTCAGAAGTTTGATATTACCACGCTGCCGGTGGCCCAGATTACCGCGCAGTATATGGAATACGTTGAAGTGATGAAGTCGCTCAGATTAGAGCTTGCCGCAGAATATCTGCTTATGGCTGCGCTGTTGGCTGAAATTAAATCGCGACTTTTGTTACCCAGGCCCGCGGCGACAGAAGAAGACGAAGAAGACCCGCGGGCTGAGCTGATCCGGCGATTAAAAGAGTATGAAGTGGTAAAACAGGCTGCAGCGGATTTAGATCTTCAGCCACGCCTTGAGCGCGATGTATTTACGGTTAATGTGAAAGTAAGCGATACGGTTGAACCTGTTCGGTTGGAGCCAGAGGTGTCAATGGAAGAGCTGGTGTCAGCATTTAGTCAGGCCATGCAGCGAGCCGCGGCTTTTGAACACCATACTATTGCCAGGGAAGCGCTGAGTACCCGCGAGCGCATGAGCCTGATTTTGTCGCTGGTTAATGAGCATGAATATACCCCTCTGGAAAACCTGTTTACTCAGGCGGAAGGACGGGCTGGCTGTGTGGTGAGTTTTCTGGCGGTACTGGAGCTGGTGAAAGAGCAGCTGTTAATCTGTGTGCAGGCTGGGCCGTTTGCCAGAATATATGTGAAATCGGGGCGGCATGAAAAAGATTAATCCAGAGCAGCTGAAACAACTGGTTGAAGCTACCTTGTTTGTAGCGGATAAACCCGTCAGCAAAGCGCATTTAAAAGCAACAGTATTGGCTGATTTTATCGTCTCGGACAAAGCGTTGGATGACATCCTGGCGGCATTGGTACTGGATTATCAGCCCCGGGGCGTGCAACTGGTGAAAGTGGCTACCGGCTATCGGTTTCAGTCACTGGATAGCCTGGCCCCGTGGTTAGGCGTATTGTGGCAGGAATCGGCACCACGCTATTCCCGAGCTATGCTGGAAACACTGGCGCTCATTGCATATCGGCAACCCATTACCCGTGGAGAAATAGAACAGGTTCGGGGCGTGGCGGTAAGCAGTAACATTATAAAAACACTAACCGAACGCGAATGGATAAAAGTGGTCGGTTATAAAGAGGTGGCTGGCAAGCCGGCGTTATACGCCACCACCGGCGCATTTCTTGACTATTTTTCGTTAACCTCACTGTCGCAGTTACCCAGTGCGGACGCTTTTGTGGCGCTGGCCAACGAGGCAACTGACAAGTCAGGTGAGAAAAAAGAGGTACCGTCTGTTCAACCAGACCGTACGAACGATAATACTGAACCAAAGGGCATTAGCACCCATGAGTGAAAAATTACAAAAAGTACTGGCCAATCAGGGCCTGGGCTCTCGCCGCGAAATGGAGCGGTGGATTGAACAAGGCCGGGTCTCGGTAGATGGCACTATCGCCACCTTAGGCGATCGGGTTGAGCCGGTGGGACAAATTCGGGTCGATGGCCACTTACTGTCTCGCCAGACTGAAAAGCCAGTGTGCCGGGTATTGATGTACAACAAGCCTGAAGGCGAGTTATGCAGCCGATCAGACCCGGAAGGCCGGCCAACGGTATTTGAACGCCTACCGGCGATACGGCTGGGGCGTTGGATAGCGGTGGGGCGTCTGGATATCAATACCAGTGGCTTGTTGTTGTTTACCAACGACGGCGAGCTGGCCAACCGGCTGATGCATCCAAAATGTGAAGTAGAGCGCGAATATGCGGTGCGGGTGTTTGGTGAAGTCTCTCCTAAGACCCTGGCGGTATTACGTAAAGGCGTAGAACTAGACGATGGCGTGGCTAAGTTCACCAGTATTAAAGCCCGTTCCAACGATGATGAAAGCATGAACCAGTGGTACAACGTAACGCTACAGGAAGGCCGTAACCGCGAAGTACGGCGCCTGTGGGAGTCACAAGAGGTACAGGTGAGCCGTTTGTTGCGCGTACGTTATGGGCCGATTGAACTGCAAAAGCGTTTGCCTCTGGGCGCCTGGGTGGAACTGCCATTGGAAGATGTCAACCAGTTACGTAAACTGGTTCAGCTTGCTCCAGAAGAAACCAGTCTGATTGATAACCGCCAGACAAAGCTGGATCATGCCCGTTTGAGCCGCATGCGACGGTCCGTGAAAAAGCATCGTACCCGTAAAACCGGGGCTCCGGCCAAGCGCCGGTAAGCGCAATTACCATCTTGTTTAACTCAAAGCGAAGCCCTATAAGGCTTCGTTTTTTTTGGCCAGGTTAACTAAAGGCCAAAAGTGGCATATAAGCTCACCTTGCAGGTGTTGGTCTACGCTGACCGGGCGCTGGTCCTTGAAATCGATCTGTTCGTTATTACCTTGCGTAGGGAAACTGGTACGACGCGCTGGGTAAGCTTTATGATTTTTTATTGCTGGCAGCGCGACAATTTATCAATATGCAGGAGTGAACATGGAAAACATGCCACAAACAGGTATCGGTACCTTTAGACTTGAAGATGACACCGCTCGCCAATCTGTGTTGGATGCCTTAGAAATTGGCTTTCGACACATCGACACTGCGCAGATTTATGGTAACGAAGAACAAGTAGGCGATGCTATCCAAACTAATGGTATCGCCCGTGAGGATTTCTTTTTAACCACCAAAGTATGGTACGAACGTTTTGGTAATGACAGCTTCATCCCCAGTGTGCATGAAAGCCTGGCGAAACTGAAAACTGACCACGTAGACCTGTTACTTATTCACTGGCCTTCACCGGACGACAAAGTACCGATGGAGCAGTATCTCAAAAGCCTGGCGCAAGCCAAAGCAGATGGTCTGACCCGCCATATCGGGGTCTCTAACTTTACCATTGAACAAATGGAAAAAGCGGTAGAAATTCTGGGCGAGGGTGAAATTTACACCAACCAGATTGAATTGCACCCGTTTATGCAAAACCGCAAGGTAGCAGAACGCGCAGAAGAGCTTGGCATGAAAGTGACGGCTTATATGCCATTTGCCGTAGGCAAAGTGATGAAAAGTGAAACGCTCGATACCATTGCCCAACAACACGGTGCTTCAGCAGCACAGGTGACATTGGCGTGGATTAAGGAAAAAGGTTACTACACCATACCTTCTTCAACCAATGCAGAGCACCTTAAAGATAACTTTGAATTCGATAAGGTTAAGTTAACCGCAGAAGATTTGGAGCTTATTGATAATCTGGATAATGGCGATCGGATTGTCGACCCCGACTTCGGCCCGAAGTGGGACTAAAAACAGCATAATGTTGTTTTCCGATAGCAAGATGCCACCTCTAAGTGGACAAATTTGCTAACAAAAAGACCTGCTAATGCAGGTCTTTTTTATTGGTGATAGTGTACTTTAGTAAAGCGTTTGCAATGTATTGCTATAGGTGGAGAGAGTATTGAAAGCACAACAACTGGCTCGGGCTAAACAACAGGCGCTATGGTGCCTCCTGATAGCGGCAGCATTGTTTATTGCCACCACGGTATTGGAGTATGTGTTTCCTTATGCCTCGTGGTCCAGCATGAATGCTTTTTTCAAAATGGTTAGCGAGGCGGCGCTGGTTGGCGGCCTGGCTGATTGGTTTGCCGTTACCGCGCTATTTAAGCCTATTCCGGCCCGTTACCCCATTGCGCATACTAATATTGTGGCCGCCAATAAACAGCGTATAGCGGCCAACCTGGCAGACTTTGTCAAAGAGAAGTTTTTCAACCCGCCCGCGATCAAAGCGCTGGTACAGCAGAGCCATCCGGCAGAGCATTTATCGCAGTGGCTTCAACAGCCTGCAAATGCAGCACGTAGCGCTAAATTTATCAGCGATGCCGGCGCCGGGGCGCTAAACATGGTGAGCGATGCTACGGTGCAGGACGTATTAACCGCAAGCGCAAAGAAACTATTGGCCAAGTTAGATATGCGACCCTTTGCGGGCGGAACGCTACGAGTGCTGACAAAAGAAGGCCGGCACCAGCAGATACTTGACCAGTTGATAGCACAGGCTGCCACCCTATTAGAGCGCCCGGCGAGTCAGGCATTTATGGCGGAAAAACTGCATCAGTGGTTGCGCACAGAATATCGCCGGTTGGAAAAAATCCTGCCAACTCAATGGATAAGCGAACAAGGCGCCCAGGTAGCTACCAAGGCGATAGTCAGTACTATTGCTGATATTAACGCCGATCCACAGCATCCTTTGCGCCAGTCTTTTGACCGTTACATTCAGCGCCTTATTCACCAAATAGAACACGATGAAGATACCGGGCGTAAGTTGTCTCAGTGGCAGCACGCCATGCTGGAAAATCAACCGTTACATGAGTATATGGGCCATATTCTTAAAGATGTGCGCGTGTTTTTACAGCAGGATCTAGCCAAGCCAGATAGTCGTGCCCGTCACCATATCCAAACTATGTTAAAGGACTTTGGTCAGGCTATTGCCCAGCGGCCCGAACTTAGCCGTACTATCAATACAGCAATTGAAAACAGTGCTGCCTATTTAGGTCCGCAGGTCAGTGACTTTTTAACCCGGCATATTAAAACCACTATTGAGAATTGGGATGACCAGGAAATGGCTGAGCAAATCGAGCTTAATATAGGCAAAGATCTACAGAAAGTGCGGATTAACGGCACGCTGGTTGGGGGGCTGATTGGCGGTATTTTGTTTGGGCTGGAGTGGGTCATTGACGTAGTGGTCAGTGCCAGCTAACCAGCGCTTCCCGATATTTCGAGATTCTGATGGGCAACGGTACGGGCCAGGTCCGGGAAAAATGCCAGAAAAGCGCTTTCTAACGTAGTGTAATGCTGTAAAACTTCATCAATGCTACCGGCAAATTGATGGCGAAAGCGGATCCGCGCCGCGGTATTATCCAGCGCCCGGCTCACACCATCTAGCTGGCTGTAAACTTTTAGCCATTCATGTTCTACCATGCCGGTTACGGTGCGCTGCATAGACGCAGGCATAGCGGGTATCTGCTGTTGTAATAGTGTATAGCGCTGTTGGCAAAATGCGTCAAACGGCACAGCGCTAAATTGGCTCCAGTGCCGGATTAGAAAATGATCAAACACAATATCGACGATAATCCCGGCAAATCGCCGCCGGGTGGGGCTAAATAATGCTTTACAGGCCAGCACCTGGGTATGGGCGTCAGTCTCCCGGTCTACAAGCCGATGGTTAGCCAGCCCCTGGCGTACCGGCGGTGAAAAATCCTGGGGGCGCACGCCGCGCATGAAGTCTCCCAGCAAGTTACCAAAACAGGACTCCGCTGTAGGTTGGGCTAAAAACAAGTGTGCCAGATAATTCATTTGGGTTTATCGACACTGGCTGGGCAGCGCATAGCCGACCAGTGTGGAACCTGAACAGTCCCACAGTACTTCACCGTTCATCAACACCGGCACCATGATAATTTGACCGCCATTAGGGCCCGGCAATGTTGCAGATAGTTCCGTTCGGCTGAGCTGAATAGACTGCCCGTAGTCATCCAACATTTGTTTATCTAAGCGTAGCTGACTAAGATTTTGCGGATGTCTGCCATGCGCTTTAACAAATTGTTGGGTCGCCGTAGCAACCTGTTCGGTAGCGGCCACAATAGCACGCTGCTGTTGATGCGCCTCAAAGGCGTTTGACGCAGCCTGAAAGGGCAGCCAACTTAATAATGATAATGTGCCGGCGAATATTGCTAAGCCTAAAATCATAAATAAGCCCAATACTTTCCCGCTTTCGCGGCCGGTACTAATACCCTGATTGTATTTGGCGTTCCAGGCGGTTTGCGAAGACGACAAAAATACAATGCATTCAACAATGCCAGCTAACCAGGGCAGTGGTGTCCAACAAAAAGCAAGATATAATAACGCGCGCCATTGTTTTAGGTAAAAACGGTGCAAACCAAATAGCCCGCCGAATAAGGCAAGGGCTGCCGCCGCTACCCGGCTACGATAAACAAAACTATCAGCTATGGCGCCACAAGCGCCGCATTGGGGGCCGGTAGTATTACATGGCTCTGCGCAGCGCGCGCATACTGGTTGGTCCTGACGACTTGCATCTGCCTCGCCACTGGCGGGCCGGTTAGCCGAGTTTTCGCGGTCAGAAGCACGGCTTTTTGGAGATATTATTGGGCTGGCCATACATACGCTTTTATAAACAAAATCAACTCTTAGTGTGCCATATTTCAGTGCGTGCTGCTGACTTTTGTGGTTCAAGCGAACCGCTTATACCGGGTGCGAGGCGTGCAAATGCTGATGCAAAAATGTAATCAACAACCGTACTTTGCGGCTCATCTTTTTATGTTCGGTAAATACTGCCCAGATCCCTTCAGGCGCATCGCGATAATTTATCAGTACCTCTTGTAACCGACCAGCCTGTAGGTCTGCCTTTACGTAATAATCCGGCAATTGCACGAGCCCTAGCCCTGTCTTAGCACTTTGTAATAGCGCCAGGCCAGAATTGCAGCGCAGGCGACCGCTAACGGGTAAGCGGTAACTTTTTTGCTTGTCACTAAACCGCCATTGATCGGTGGACCCCAACAGACACTGATGTTTAACCAGGTCGCCCGGCGTTTGGGGAATGCCATATTGGTTTAAATAGCTGGCGCTGGCGCATACATGCATTTGTCTGCTGGCCAATCGACGGGTGACCAGGCTGGAATCTTTCAATTGGCCCAGCCGTACAGCCACATCGATTCCCGCATCCAGCAAATCTAATTGCCGGTTAGTCAGGGTAAGAGTAATCTGCAGCTCGGGGTAGGTTTGCAAAAATTGGTTTATTAAGGGCGCAATATAGGCATCGCCATAGGTGGCGGGGGCGGTAATATGAAGCTTACCTTTTAATGTATGCTGGATGGCGGTGACTGCTTGTTCTGCCACCTCTAAGCCGTCTACCAATTGCTGGCAATGGTCGTAAAACAAGCTACCAGCCTCGGTAACCGATACCTTGCGGGTGGTGCGATTTAACAGTTTTACACCCAGCCGGTCTTCCAGTGCGGCAATCCGCCGACTGACATTTACCACACTAATGCCCAAGCGCCGGGCGGCGCCGGTAAAACTTTGGCTTTGTACAACCTGCACAAACTCTGTGATGCCTATCCACTGAGACATACTATTATTTCATATATGAAATGATGAATTGCATTTTACACATATTATTTCTTCTGGCAAAAGCCAGTACACTACGTGTATCAAAATTAGTCACTATCTTCTTAGGAGTAACCAATGCCATTATCTATTAGTGAAGGGCAAACCTCGATCAAAGCAAAAGCAGCCGTTGCGTGGGGGCCGGGAGAGCCACTTAAAATGGAAGAAGTGGATGTCCAGTTACCAAAAGCAGGTGAAGTATTAGTAAAAATTGTGGCCACGGGAGTTTGTCATACTGACGCGTTTACGCTATCGGGGGAAGATCCTGAAGGACTCTTTCCGGTTATCTTAGGTCATGAAGGTGGCGGTATTGTTGAGATGGTCGGTGAAGGGGTCACCAGTGTAGAGGTTGGCGATCATGTTATTCCTTTATACACCGCAGAATGTGGAGAATGTAAGTTTTGTCGCTCTGGCAAAACCAACCTTTGCCAAGCTGTACGTGAAACACAAGGGAAAGGCCTGATGCCTGATGGCACCAGCCGATTTTCTATAGATGGGCAACCCGTGCATCACTATATGGGCTGTTCCACTTTTTCTGAATACACCGTACTGCCGGAAATATCGTTAGCAAAAGTTAATAAGGCAGCCCCCCTAGACGAAGTTTGTTTGTTAGGGTGTGGTGTTACCACAGGGATGGGTGCAGTTCTCAATACGGCCAAGGTGGAGCAGGGCGATACGGTTGCTATTTTCGGGCTGGGGGGCATTGGTTTATCGGCCATTATTGGTGCACGTATGGCTGGCGCCAGTAAAATTATCGGTATTGATATAAACGAAAGTAAATTTGAGCTGGCACGCCAGCTGGGCGCTACCGATGTGGTGAACCCTACACATCACGATAAACCCATTCAGGATGTGATTGTTGAAATGACCGATGGCGGGGTGGACTATTCATTTGAATGCATTGGCAACGTTAACGTGATGCGCCAGGCGTTAGAATGCTGTCATAAAGGTTGGGGTGAATCGGTTATTATTGGGGTGGCTGGCGCAGGGCAGGAAATCTCTACGCGGCCGTTTCAGCTGGTCACCGGCCGGGTATGGCGCGGCTCGGCTTTTGGTGGCGTAAAAGGTCGCTCCGAGCTGCCCGGTATTGTAGAACAATATTTAAATGGCGAATTTGGTTTACAAGAATTTATTACCCATCGGATGCCACTACAGCAAATCAACGATGCTTTCGATCTGATGCATGAAGGACGAAGCATCAGAACGGTTATTGAAATGAGCTAGTCGTTTATTGAGGCCCGTATATATGCGGGCCTAAGTCTTTTTACCGGTCAAACACCCCAACTTTATCATTAGTAATTCTGGTACAAATTTTGTCGAAAAGTTCATAGATGACACTTTTGTGTCATATTTATGACAAACCGCTTGACACCAAATACGTTCGCTTTAGACTGCGCGGCTCGATGCAATACCACTTCCGGAATCTGTTTTGATAAATCTTCAACAATGTCAGCGAGCCGCCGTTTTTATTGCGTGTATAACGGCGCCCATCGCCATCACAACTCGTTTTGCTCAAGCTGCTGAAGCGCATTCATTAAACCCAACCGGAACAGGGTTCAGTATTGGTGATGATAGTTCGATAGCGTCGGCAACCATCAATACACGTGCGCAAATTCGCTATACTTCCCAGTATGTTGATGATCCCCGTGAAACTGACGACTTTTTGGCCGAGTCAGACAGCAAGCTTAATATCAATCGCGCCCGGTTGAAAATAGAAGGGCATATTTACCAGCCGTGGATACGCTACTTTTCTCAGTTTGAGCTGGCTGATGGCTACTTTATAGATTATGGCCTGGCGATTGAAAAATATGCACAGCTGAACGTGAAGATTGGGCAGTGGAAGATGGAATATTCACGAGAGCGCAGTGTTAGTAGTGGCGAGCAGCAACTTATCGACCGTTCCATTATTAATCGTATGTTTACGATAGATAGACACAATGCAATATCTGTTTATGGCCGGCTCAATCCTGACACCCTTGCCGATGTCAATTACTGGGTAGGTATCGGTGCTGGTACGGGGCGTGGTAACAGTTTGTCGAGTCCCGGCAAGCCGTTGTACTTTGCGCGCGTGCAATGGAATCCGTTAGGCGGTGGCGTAGACTTTACCACAGCCGACTTAGCCACCCATACTACCCCTGCATTATCAATTGGCTATGCCCACGCGTGGAACGAAGGTCAATATAGCCGATTTTCCTCATCAGGTGGTGGCCAGTTAGGCCTTTGGAAAGAAGTGCAAGAAGCAATCGATGCCACGCCCCTGCCACATTCATTGACCAAAATAAACCAATACAATGTAGATATGGCGTTGATGTATAAAGGCTTTAGTGCGCAAGCAGAATACCATGAGAAAGAGGTAAGTGCACAAAACCAGAATGATCTATCGTTAGATGGCTACTATATTCAAGCAGGTTACTTATTGAATAGCGTATGGCAGTGGTGGCCGAAGCCGTTGGAGGTCGTCGGCCGATATGCTACCTACACATCACAACAGGCGGAAGAAGATCGCAAAAATGAAGAGCACAGTGTTGGTCTTAATTGGTACTTTGCAGGGCATAACAATAAGCTGTCGGTAGATTTTACGCGATTTGATTTACACGCTTTGAATACCGAACAGTTTTCTGATAACCGCTTTAGAGTGCAATGGGATTTCACTTTTTAAAGGGGGTAACACGAGGGTGCAGAGGGATAGTATGTGAAACGGCTAAGGCAGGCTCGTTGCAAACTACCTGGTTTATAGATGCCAAAAATTAACCCCGTTGCCAGGCAACGGGGTTATTTACGTACACAAAAAATGCCTGAGTTAAAGCTTATAATAGCTTCAAATACTGCCGCTGGGGGCACTTAACCATGAGGTGTTTCGCTTTTATCGGGTAGGGCCTGACCAACAAGTTGGTAGAGGTCTTACTTACTTTCCGTTAAAAGTTAAGGCTGCGAGCAGTGTGCTCACGGTAAGTTAAATCAACAGGTAACCCTGTTTGATTCATGTTGTTGCCAGTTACTCGGCAGTAAACAATTCCGACTTCTTCTTGATTTTGCAATCGAAGATTTTCTGTGTGTTTTTTCTTCCAATATAAAACGCCACTGTGTATGGATGTTTACGCTGAAAGAACTTGGTAAATGATTTAATCATACATCCTCCTGTTCTTTTTTGACCTACATAGGTTACTAAGGTTTGAGTCTGAGATCAAGCTTATTTCATCATACTGTAATATTATTGTCATATTCGGGTGGTAGAGCGGGGGAAACTACTCATGACGCTCTTCGAAAACGGTGCGCTAACAACGAAATGAACTGTGCGCTCCCGGACAACGTATCTTTTCAGACTATATACAATACTGATAAGGCTGATCGAGGGTGATCGCAATCGATAACACTCACTCCTTGTTAATAAAGCAATATAGATGCCAAAAATTAATCATTAGTTAACGCAAGTAGAGGCAGTACTTATGACAACGTCTAAAAAACCAACCACCGAACGAAAAGAAAAGATGAAAGATGAAGACGCAGAAGCCAGTGCGCCAGAGCAAAGCAGCATTGCCGGAGAAGAAGATCCCGGTGCCGCGTTAGAAGATTGGGTTACCCGCGATGAGCGCACTCGCCGAAAACCTGAAAACAAGTAATATTCCAAGCTACGGTGCGCGGGCAAATCAATGTGCATTGATTCAGCTATACCAATGACTGTAAATGTTACTGAGCAAAATATACTTTCATTGTAAATCGGTAACAGCGTCGGATTTTTGGCAATCATAACGCTATGCTACCGCACCGCTGCCTTTCCTTTGCTCATCTACGCACACCGCATGTAAAAGCGCGAATATGCCGGCTAGCGGCAACCTCTGTTACCTGCAAGGCCATAAGTCTATACCAATGATAGCCAAGTTAGTCTGTATTGATAGCAAACCGCGATGGAAAACGGCCTATCTTTATAGGACAACAAAAAATAGGACAACAAAAAATAGGACAACAAAAAATAGGACAACAAAAAATAGGACAACAAAAAATAGGGATACAAAAAACGGGGATCAAAAAGGTACACAACGCTATTTCGCTTTAAACAAATAGGATAGCCCTAATAACTTAGCGCAAAGGAGAGACGTATTGGCGACAGGGGGCACTTTTTTGGTGCAACTACCGTAATGTAATAGCGCAACAAAGATGTTCCGACCCTATCTTATCCCCTTCCCATCTCTTTACCAACCGGGTTCTATCCATGTCTCACCTATATAGTCGTATTATATTGGCGGCTGTATCTTGGATTACACAGTGAAAGCGACCCAATATCCGGGGAAAGCGAATTATCATACGGCGCTGCTATATCAGCTATTACCGCCTGCCTACACGCGCCGGATCACCCATTATCAAGCATATATTTTAACTGTAGGTGATTGATATTTAGACATAATTTAACCTTAGTGTTAATGATGATTAGTCTTAGCGGGAGCGGGTAATATTAACCGCGAATACTTACACCTACACCTACACCTACACCAATATCCATACCTATACGTTTTCCGGTCTCGCTTATGCCTGAGTTGTTTTTATTCGTTAAATCTGGCGCGTAATATTTAGCTATCAAAACTTATCATCAAGTCGCTAGCTATCAGGGGCTAATATCATCAGTCATAAGGAGGACTAAGCTTGTATACAAGGGGGCTGGGTAAATAGCACCGCAGGCGGGTGCTTGAACATACTATGGTAAATAGCTTAGGCACTACTATACATAGTTTGCCCGCAAGCAAAACGATGGTGCGGCTTCAGTAGCCCGGCTACCATTGTACTACGCCTATTAATAGGGTAGGGCGCGGTACAATTAACGAGAAGGCTACGCGTGTAGTTAAGCGCAATCGCCACGACGAACAGCGCTGTGGCGTATTGTTACCCCATAGCCCATCATTAAACAGCGGCCCTATGGTAGGGCCACGAGTTGATAGGCAGTTTACTGGTCTAGCGGGGTATCAAAATCTTCCGACAATTCAAAATCGCCTTCAGCTTTAGCAAGCTTGTTGTCATTAAACGACAATATTAATTGTTTCTGAAAGTCTTCCCCGCGCTTACGCATACCGCGTTTCATATCGTAAACATAATACCAGGTATCTTTATTAAAAGAGTCTTCAACTACAGGGTGGCCAAGCACGTAAATCACCTGCTCTTTACTCATTCCTACCCGCAACTCTTCAACATCTCTTTTTTCAAGAAAGTTACCTTGCGGTACGTCTATTCGATAAATCCAGTTCGAGCAGGCAGACGTCGTACACAGGACGGTAGCCAGTAATAAATATTGATACAACTTCATGTAAGCGTTTTATCCAATCACATTTTGGTTTTTTATCACCAGGGATGACGTTCAGTAAGCAGCCCCGATGCACTTATTCGCGCGAAGCATGCTACCCCAGTCAAGTATGACCAATCAACCGCTTATTAGTTCGATTCAACACTTTTCAGTAGCTCTCGGGCGTTAGCTAGGGCTGTATCTGTCACTTTGTCGCCTGCTAACAAGCGCGCCAGCTCGTCTACCCGGTCTTGTTCTGTTAAGGCAAGCATACGGGTTTCTGTACTTTCACCATCCGTTAATTTGGTAACAAATAATTGATTATGTGCCTGAGCCGCCACCTGAGGTAAATGGGTAACACACATAACCTGGCTTTGTTTACCCAACGTACGCAGTAAGCCGCCCACAATTGACGCTGTAGGACCACTGATACCCGCGTCGACTTCATCGAAAATCATAGTGGGTGTGGCGCTATTGTCACTGGCAATAACCTGAATCGCCAAGCCTATCCGAGACAATTCGCCGCCAGATACTACCTTATCTAATCGGTCCGGATCCTGGCCCGGGTTGGTAGATACTTTCATTACAACATCATCCAGCCCACTTACGCCGGGTGTTTTATCTGCGTTAAATATAACCTCTACCACAACTTTCGCATGGGTCATGTTCATTTTGTGAATTTGCTTTTCAATGGCCGTAGCAAATTCCACCGCTGCCTTATTGCGCGATTCCGACAACGCTTTTGCCGCCAGTAAATATTCCTCTTTCGACAGCGCTACTGCCTCGGCTAATCCATCAAGCCGGGTGGCTTGGTCGTTAAGTAAGGCAAATTCATTCACCAGGTCTTGGTGACACTGATATAGCGCTTCAGGCGACACGCCATGTTTGCGGGCAAGTTCCAGCGCCTTACTATAGCGGCTTTCAACCTGTTGTAATCGCAGCGGGTCAATTTCAAGGGCATCGCAATAGGCACGTAACTCTTGTGATGCCTCTTCTACCTGAATCACTGCATCATTCAATAATGTAACAATGGGGCCTAATGTTGCATCGTGTTCTTCCAGTTCGCTCAGTCTGTCCATACTGGTTTGAATAATAGATAAGGCGTTTACTTCATCGTTTTCATACAAGTTATAAAAACTGGTTTGCGCCTGTTCTAATAGCGATTGTCCATTACTCAAACGCCGATGTTCAGTTTCAAGTTCTACAAACTCGCCATCACCCAAAGCAAAGTCGTTTAGTTCTTCTACCTGATAAGCCAGCAGTTGCTGGCGATCTGCCCGGTTACTTGCTTCATCTTGTAAGTGCTTAAGCTCGTTCTGTTTTTCCCGCCATATGCGATAGGCAGAAGCCACACTATTTAACAGGGCACCATGACCAGCAAAGTTATCGGTAAGCTGGCGTTGCACATCTTCTTTTAATAGCTGAAGGTGGGTATTTTGCCCGTGTATTGCTAACAAAAACTGGCCTAGCGATTTTAATTGCTGCAATGACACGGGAGAGCCATTGATAAAGGCTTTAGAACGACCTTCCCGGGAAATAACCCGCCGAATAAAACATCCGTGGGGGTCGTCTTCACTATCCAGTTCTTGTTCTTTAAGCCAAGTGCTGGCGGGGGTATTTTCAGTAATCGCAAAATGCGCCACAATTTCCGCTTTAGCCGCTTCTTTCCTTACCGCTCCTGCATCTGCCCGCTCACCTAAACACAAACTTAATGCGTCTATAGCGATTGATTTACCCGCACCGGTTTCCCCGGTAATAGCGGTCATTCCAGATTCAAAGTTAACGGCTAATTGTTTAACTACCGCAAAATTTTTAATAGACAGATGCACTAACATGTAAACACTCGATGTTTATACAGTATGTGTAATTTTATACAGTAGTTGCAGCAAGGTTTCAACAGGTGTATTGGCTTTAACATCTACAGTCTTAGAGTAGTTCGAATGAAAATAATAATTTTCAATAACTTGTCTATTAATGAGAAGTAAATACCCCCTTACTATATTGCAGATAGTCGGGGCGGAGGTGGCGCTTCGGACATTAGTAGAAGGAAAAGAAAGTAATGTATAGCGGCTAGCCCTGAAAAGCGCGAGTGAGTGTATGCATTGCCCGCATAGCAGGGGGAACGGTTATAGGTGTGGCGGGCACTGCTCCAGCGTGTTTCATGAGTTGGGGTATAAAGGTTACCGCGCGCTTTCTTTTTGGTGAGGCCACTGTTCATGTGAAGCTTCCGGGTTTCCCTGATAGGCGGTTTTAATAAATGATGGCCTATTGATTCGCTACAGGCCATGACAATAATTCATTTATTTATGAAAATAAGTCGCTTTTATTCATAGGTTGCGGGGCGTATAAAGTCACCATTGCTTTGGCGTATAACGTTTTTCACGCCAAAAATTAATTCAGGATTGACTTTAACGAACAGGTTGGTACCTCACGATGAATACAGATTTTACCTTTAAAATTAACAGCATTAGTTTCGATCAAAACTACCAGCCTGCAAACCATACCCGAATTACAACTAATTTCGCGAATTTGGCTCGTGGCGCGCATCGGCAGAAGAACCTGCGCAATACATTGCAAATGATAAACAACCGGTTCAACGCCCTCGCGCATTGGGACAATGCGACCCAGGATCGGTATTCAGTAGAGCTGAAGATTATTTCTGTCGATATAGATGTTGAAGGCAATGGCAATACTTTCCCTACTATTGAAATCCTGAAAACCAATATTGTTGATCAAAAAACAGGACAGCTTATTGAAGGGATCGTCGGCAATAATTTTTCTTCGTATGTGAGAGACTATGATTTCAGTGTGATTTTATCCCGGCACAATGAAAACAAAACAGGGTTTAGCATACCAGACGACTTCGGCGAGCTACATGGAAAGCTATTCAAGCATTTTGTGAATTCAAACGATTATAAGACCTATTTTTCTAAACCACCGGTCATTTGTTTAAGTGTTTCTGATAGAAAAACCTATCATCGCACAGAAAATGAGCACCCTGTTTTAGGGGTTGAATATACGCCAAATGAAACCTCTTTAACCGAGCAATACTTTGGCAAAATGGGTTTGAAAGTGCGTTATTTTATGCCCCCTAATAGTGTGGCGCCCCTCGCTTTTTTCCATTTTGGTGACTTGCTTAATGATTACACCAACCTAGAGCTGATCAGTACAATTAGCACCATGGAAACCTTTCAAAAGATTTATCGGCCAGAAATTTATAATGCTAACGCGCCGGCGGGTAAGCTTTATCAGCCAAATCTGAAACATCAGGATCACTCTCTTACGCAGATTAACTATGACCGGACAGAGCGTAGCCAGTTAGCAGCAGAGCAAGGCAAGTTTGTTGAAGAAAACTTTATCAGGCCATATCAGCATCTTCTTCGCCAATGGTCTGCCGACTGCGCCTAGCCCATCACATTTAACCAAAAAAGACCTTATTATGAAAAAACTGTTACCTACCTCTACCGCCGGCAGTCTGCCCAAACCCGCCTGGCTTGCGCAGCCCGAAACCTTATGGTCTCCCTGGCGGCTTGCCGATGATGAGTTAATTGCCGGCAAACAGGATGCGTTACGGCTGGCGTTACAGGCACAGCAACAGGCCGGAGTGGATATCATTAGTGACGGAGAACAAACCCGGCAGCATTTTGTTACCACTTTTATCGAACATCTTGATGGTGTAGATTTTCAGCAGCGTAAAACCGTGAAAATACGCAACCGTTACGATGCCAGTGTACCGGTAGTGACCGACGCGGTGGCGCGGCCTAAGTCGGTATTTGTGGAAGACGCAACGTTTTTGCGACAGCAAACAAATCAACCGATTAAGTGGGCGCTACCTGGGCCAATGACGATGATTGATACCCTGTATGATGATCATTATAAGAGTCGAGAAAAGCTGGCCTGGGAATTTGCTAAAATACTTAACCAGGAAGCCCGTGAGCTCGAGGCCGCCGGGGTCGATATTATCCAGTTTGATGAACCAGCATTTAATGTGTTTTTTGACGAAGTCAACGATTGGGGGATAGCTGCCTTGGAAAAGGCTGTGGAAGGCCTAAAGTGTGAAACCGCGGTACACATTTGCTATGGATATGGCATTAAAGCCAATACAGACTGGAAACAAACCCTGGGCGAAGAATGGCGGCAGTATGAAGATATCTTTCCTAAAATCCAGGCCTCCGCTATCGATATTGTTTCTGTGGAGTGCCACAACTCCCGGGTACCCATGGAATTGATTGAACTGATTAGAGGTAAGAAAGTGATGGTCGGTGCCATTGATGTCGCTACCAGTACCGTTGAGACGCCACAGGAAGTGGCGCAAACACTGCGCAATGCATTACAATTTGTAGATGCAGACAAGCTTTACCCAAGTACCAATTGTGGAATGACGCCCTTATCCAGAACAGTAGCGGCGGCTAAGATGAAAGCGCTATGTGACGGTGCCGACATCGTCAGGCGTGAGCTTTCAGCCTAGTTTCAGCAGCGTGGCGGTCTGGTTCCGGCATAGTTATAGTCAGGCTGGGGCTTTGCCGCTCGGTCAGCGTTCGCCAACTGGGCCGGGCTAATAAATGCCGCTTTCTTAACGCTGTATTGATTAGATAGTTTGTAAGGGCGCATCTGTCTGGCGGCCTGTTTAGTAGAGCCTGGTTTCACCACAGCAGGCAGGAAAATACTTGATGGAAACCCGCCCTGATAAAGGAATATCTGAGTGTTAAGCCCCGCTAAAATAGCGGCCTGCTTTTATAGCGTTTAGTGGAAATCAGCATAATTTAATTGTTATTCCTTAGCCAAAACAGTTTTTATCCAGTGTTCGAAAACGCGAAATGATGGCTTTACATGCTTGCTTTGAGGATAAACCAGGGATAACGGCATAACCGGCGACGGATACTGGTCAAGCACTTCAACCAAGCTGCCATTGGCAATATAGGGCTGAGCGATATAGCGGGCGATCCGAATCAATCCTAAACCCTGCAAACCACAGTTTACATAAGTATCTGTATCATTGACCCTAAGTACTTCGTGCATTTTAACCGAAACCGATGCTTGATTATCCAGAAAATGCCAATCTGCTACCCGCCCGGAGCTTTGGCTAAGATAGCCGATAGCGCGATGATTACTTAACTCGTCTAAATTTTGGGGTTTTCCAAACTGCTTAATATAAGTGGGCGCGGCGACCACCACCCAAGCTGATACGGTAAGCTTCTGGGCAATGAGGGAGGTAGAATCGTCAATCTCTCCAGCCCGGATAACACAATCATATCCATCCTGGAATAAATCGACATTTTTATCGCTGGTACAGAGTAACAGTTCAACGTCTGGGTATTGATGAATGAACTGGCTTATTTCCGGTAATACAGCGTGATGGGCTAAAGAGGTCGGCATACTCACTTTAAGCCTACCACGTGGTCTACCTGCTTTATGAGGAAAATGGGACTCTATGGCGGATATTTCCGCGAGTAAATAGCGGCACTGTGCAGCATAGTTCTCCCCATCCTGGGTTACCCTTAACTTGCGAGTGGTGCGTTGTATCAATTTTACACCTAAATAATCTTCCATTTCTTTTATCATTCTTGACACCCTTGATTTCGGCATGCCAAGCGCCTCAGCTGCCCGGCCGAAATGGTTCGCCTCTACCACCTGCACAAACACTTTCATACCTTCCAGACGATCCATTACGCTCTCCATTGTTGCAAATTTGAGAATAGACGAACCCAAATTTGATTATTATCGTCAGTACACATCCCTATTAAACTCCAATTTAAGATAATAAGTGAGGAGTAAAGGGGTATGGGTCAAAATTTAAACGTAAATGTCAAAAAAATACTTATTATGGGGGCCGGCCAATTAGGCTTGGCTGTGCTTAACGCGTTACATGCCGATGTCGCATCGTTAAACGGTGATATCACGGTTTTAGTATCGCCAGCGTCCCTTAATTCCGATAAGACGCCAACTAACCCTACATTAAGGATACTCGCCGAGCAGGGGGTGAAATTTACCGCTCTTGATTTAGCCGCTATCGATCACAATAGCTTGGTGGCCTTCTTTGCTAAGTTTAATACAGTGGTCAGCTGTACTGGCTTTGTGGCCGGCCCTGGTACTCAGATAAAAATCACGCGAGCGGTGCTTGAGGCCAACGTTGCTCGTTATTTTCCATGGCAGTTTGGCGTGGACTATGACGTAGTAGGTAAGGGGAGTGGCCAACCGGTATTTGATGAGCAATATGAAGTCAGAACAATGTTACGGCAGCAAGTAACTACCGAATGGGTGATTGTCTCGACCGGCATGTTTACCAGTTTTCTGTTTGAACCCGCATTTGATGTGGTGAACCTTGAACAGGGTTACATCAATGCTCTTGGCAGCTGGGGAAATAAGCTAACGGTTACGGCGCCCGAAGACATCGGCCAACTAACGGCAACAATTTTGTTAGCCACCCCCAGAATTATCAATGAAGTCGTGTTTGTAGCAGGCGATACGATTAGCTATGCCGAATTAGCTAAGATAGTTGATAATGTAAGTAGCATGCGTATTAAGCGCAATTTATTGCCGGTAGACTGGCTACACAGACAGCTTGCTAAAAAACCTGAAGATCAGATGTTACGGTATCGCGCTGCCTTTGCACTGGGTGAAGGGATGTGGTGGGACATAGAGAAAACGTTTAATTATAAAAACGCCATTGAGACTCAAAATACGACACAGTGGTTAGCTACTCACCTCCGGTAATCTGGTAATAAACGGTATGGAAGTGAGACAATTTTCTGTGGTCCTTACAGCACTCAACGCGATACATTAAGCTGCCGCGGCGCAGTGTAGTGAGCCTGCCTATGTAAAATTAGCAACTTCGCGGGCCTCGGGTTTATAACCAAGCTCTACCCGATAGCGTCTGCAGTTACTCAGGCAAAAAACGGTGTCGGGCGTAAAAGCGAGAGAGCAGGCATCACGGTTTGTGCTAAATACGTGGCATAGCGACCCGGTGGCGCTTCCTCTGCTTGCTAGCGGTCTTAGCTTTCCGCCCCTCGGGCGTGTACCTCGGGCCTTCCACGTGCCTTCTACGAGACTGGATAGGGGGCAGATAACGGATAAAGATCGGCGTGTGGGTTTTGGGGCGAAGTTATTTGTAAATGGCTGAGTTGAGATATATTGCCATGCAGCTGGCTGTCCAGCCAGCCTCTACAATATTCCATTGCTTTGCGCTGATATAACCACTTGGATAAGCAAGGTGTCACCCTCAATTGCTGTGGCAGAAATATCTAAATTGCCAACACATACTTTCTTACCTACCGATATGTCAGCAGTTGCTTGAGCAACGTTTCCAGGGCAATGCACTAAAGCCTGCTCAGGTTATTCGCTGGAAAATAGCGCTGAAAGGGAGAATTACCTGGTTATTCCATGCTTTGGTATGCCGTTTCGTAAACGCCGTAAGTGTGTGTGAACAAACGAATACTAAGTTAAAACCCGCACGGTCAAATTTAGTTAGGAAGATAATCAGAGAAAGTCTAGCCGCTAACCGGTAAGAGGCTGTATCAGCGAACCAGGTTACAAGAATGATGAACAATAAAAAAGGAGCCATCAAGATAAGGCTCCTTTTTCAATATTTTTTACTAACTTAACATTTGAGTAAATGTAAAATTGCTGAATTAGCGCTCTTCATTTACTTTTATTTGGGGATCTTCGGATTCGATCGACACATCTGCTTCGGGTTGGTCTACTTTCACTTCCGGGTCTTCACGGTCAACATCTACTGCCGGTTTCCCTGCGCTCACACGAACCTTGGGGTCCGACTGGTCAACATTAACTTCCGGCTTACGCTGATCAATCGTAATATCTGGATCCTGAGAGGTTATCGTCACTTCAGGTTTTGGCTGTTTTACCGTGATATTAGCAGGCTTTTGATTTACCGTAATTTTCGCAGGTTTTTGAGTCACTGTCACCTTATCGCCCTTACGCGCTTGCTCACTACTACTCTGGCTAGAAAGCTCGTTTGCCTGAATATACTCTTTAAGCTCACTTTCGTTCAAACTACCGTCACTGTCTTTATCATACTCAGACAGTATTTTCTTCATATCTTGCGGTTGTTTATTATCTTGAATGCTTTGCTTAGATAGCGGAATAGGTTGCTCTTCTTGCACTTGGGCAAAGCCCGAATACGAGGTGAATGCTGCAGTGATAACAAGACCTAATGTGGTAATTTTCATAATTCTCTCCAAAAGTTAAAATAATATTAATAAAAGGTAAGGGTTAGTGCTATTAACTCTTTACGATGTCTTTTATTTGTTTATTTTTTTCGGAAAGAACAGTGTATTCAGATTTGGAATATTCAGGCAGTTTCTCTGCATCCTGGTTAATATCCCAAACAAGATTGTTTCCGTCTAATTTCACTTCGCTTAAAGGTAAAACTACCTTAGAACTGCCGAAGCCATAAAAACCACCTGCTTCCAGCACCAAACTCAGCTCCTGATTACTTTTATTCATAACGATTTCGCTAATATCGCCGGCTTCTTCGCCATTAGCACGCCTGATTTTTTTGGACTCTAACTCACCCACTGTTAGTTGCCCAATAGCAGCAATATCACTGCCTTCGCGTAAATTGCCGTTTTCGTCCTTACGTACAATTTTAATTTCAGGGTCGCTTTTTTGAAACTTTATATTCGGCTCTGCTTTATTAACGGTGACTTCAGGTTCGGCTGAATTTACCACTATCTCTGGTTCGGCTTGCTCAATATCAACCTTCGGTTCTTTTTGCTCAATATTAACGTCAGGCTTTTCATAATCTACATCGACTTCTGCTTTGCCTACGTTAACGTCGACCTTAGCGTCTTTTTGATCCACATTTACCGATGGTGCAGGCTGTTTCACCCGGACATCTGTTTTGCCTTTTTCTACTTCTACTTTGGCGCTGTCCGCTTCCTGGGGAATCGCCATTACAGAAGCTGATACTGTACTTAGCGCAAACAAACTTGCCAGGGTGAGTGCGCGAGGTTTGAATGCCCGGCGACGATCTAGGTTATATTCTGTATCCATTATTACTCTCCTTATTTCTGCTAAAATGTTTGCTAAAAAACATTGGCTAAAAAGTGTCTGCTAAAAACATCGACTAAAAAACATCGACTAAAAAACATCGACTAAAAAAGGTCGGCTTAAAAAGTGCCGGCCAAAAATATTGATATTAATAATCAATTGATAGTTGATAGGGGAAGAGCAAATCTTGCACCAATACAGAATGAGTTCGCGGCCAAAACCTGGTAAAAGCTATAAATTGTATCACCCACGTTCTGCGGATATTAGCTATAGGGCACTGTCGTATAAGAACTTTTTAAATGCGAGATGATTTCCAGGCGGGGATAAATTGAGAGGCGGGTTTATCTATGCGTATTGGCTTATTAATATAATTATAATAATCACGTTCACCTGTATTAAAGCAGAATGGTTAGTATTCTTTACAGGCATGTTAGTAGATATTTCATTGGCTATAATGCGCCTAGTAAAAAATTATTAAATCTATATTTTTTAGGTAATTGGTTGTTTGTTATCCCTGTGAATTCGGCAATAACAATAAAGCCGATAATAATCAGGATATTCTCCTTATTGTCATCAGGTGAGGCTGGCCCATACCCGTTTTAGCCTCAGCAAAAGATAATATCGGCTGGGCGACTAACAGTGTGTTAGTCATATTTAAGGTTAGCCATTTTTTTAAACGGTTAAGCTAATGGATTCTGGCCTGACGTACGGGATGTATCTTTTGGTGCACAAGCCCGCCCGTACTGTCTTACTATTTACCCGCTACCCGCTACCCGCTACCCGCTACCCGCTACCCGCTACCCGCTACCCGCTACCCGCTACCCGCCACCCGCTACCCGCTATCCGCTCCCGCGCCCGCCACTCCCATCGCCCAGGGGGCATTGAACCACGGCCGAATGGAGGGAGCATTACAGTCAGTTCACTCATGCACCACACAACTACATAGCGTACTCCGCGCCGCCTTCCCGAAACCGTAGCCCTTCTCAAGGTGTGTGGTTACCCTTTATGGCGTCCGGTTGTTATGCCTTTTCACAACGTGGGGGCGAGGCGTGTAGCACTTGATTGTCCTGGTTCAAACCCTCATTAGTCAGTATCAGTGCTTACTCACTATTGGTGTCTCACAATCAATGTTCGATAGTGTGGGAATCCCGCACGCTACTGAAAGTCAGCGCCAGCAACGCCCAGTTACCTGCTGATTTCACATAAACTTCTGTTGCAGTAAATTCGTTTGCTACATCGTTACCACGCACATGGGCTTCTAAGGTAATACGGCTCCATACCACGGCAGTATTGCCCGTTATCTCAACATCGGTATCATGTACCACGGTATTTTTGTACCAAATACTGCCACTTTCGATAATTTCTAACTCTCTGGCGGTATTCCATGTACCGCTCATGTGCACGAACTTCGCCTCAGTATGAAACAGCGCGCTTAAGCGGCTAACATTCTTATCCGCCATCCACTGCCACTTTTGCTTCGACAGCGCAATAAGCTGGTTGGTTTGTGACAGCGGTGAGTCTTCGGCTTTTTGAGGCGTTGCTGGGTGGTTAGTCTGCTTGTCCTGACCGGGCGCGCTGATGGCTGCTGGGGTAAATAGCAGGCATATGAGAGGTAAAATAAGTAACTGAGTTCTAAGCATTATTAATGGTTCCTATTGATTATTGCTCGGCGCTATTGCCTAATTCCATCCAATTAACGGTATGTCCATCAACCGGGGCCATATCGCGATTTGTGGCATGGCGGTGTCAGGGGCGGCGCCGTGCCAGTGTTTATATTTGCAGGAATGCACTACACGCATAATCAGCGCGTCAAGGTATCAAGTCAATCAGAGCGTATACCGGAGTAATGGCTGATTATGCCTGATGCTTTATACACTGTAGACGAATTAATATTGGCAATATTTCGGCTTAGGCGATTTACCTGAGGCATCTGCCAAAGGTGACTTATTTTGTTTTTTTATGCGCATAAATAGTGAGCCAGTGCGTATTGGTATGCGCCGGTGTATAATCGCAGCGGTAACCGCCATTATTATTACCATTCTCTAAGTGGTACCACTATCCATACGATGCCCACGTTATTTTGCCTTATTGGGGTGTGGGTATGGTGTGATGCAATAAAGAGTCGTTGAATGAAAGATAAATCCCGTGATCATATTGGCTGGATAGACCTTGCCAAAGGTATTTGTATATTACTGGTGGTGTTTCATCACAGTATACAATCGGTGTATCTGCTGCCGGACATGCCGTTATCCGGTATAACCGCGACGGCAGCCAAACTGTATGAACTGTTAAGCATCAAACTGGTGCCTATTCGCATGCCTTTGTTTTTTATGATTTCCGGGTTTTTAGTTTATCGGGGGGTGACCCGTTATCAGTGGGATCAGGTCGGCTTCAAACGTATTCAAACCATCTGGTATGTCTACCTGCTATGGAGCATTATTCAGTGGCTAGCAATCGGTCTTATTGTGTACAGCAGTGGGGCGGCGGTGCCGGGGCACAGTGCCATGCTATCAGCGTTTGCAACCAACATTACTGATTTTACCGTACTTACCCTGACCGGCAGCAGCAGTCTGTGGTACCTGTACGCGCTGCCCGCTTATTTCATCATTTGTAAGCTGTTATCGTCAAAGCCCTGGCTAGCCTTGTCTTTTTTCCTGATATGTTATGGCTTAAGCAGCTATTACCAACTGCAGTTTCCTACCAGCAGTATTGTAAAAAATGGGATTTACTACGCCATCGGCGTATTCTTTTGTCCGGTACTCTTCCCCCTTATCAACCACATAAGTCACAAAGCCTTTTTATTTATTGCTGGGTTACTTGGCATAAAAATAGGGTTAGGATTACTGGAAGTTGACATTCATCTTATCAATACACTGTTGTTTGTCAGTATTATGGTGTTCTTCATTAACTGGCTACAGGATGTTGTCGATATTCCCATCATGCGCTGGATTGGGAAAAATACGCTGGCTATTTATATCATTCATTACATTTTGCTAAAAATGTTAGCGTTTATCATAGTGCCCTGGCTTATTGCGCAGGGTTTCTTTGCGCAGCAAGCCTTTGTTACCGTTTGGTATTTAACGGCGCCAGTACTGGCAGTTGCGTTCATGACCGGCGGTAGCCTGTTAATTTGGCACTGTACTAACGTTGGGGTGGGGCGGTATTTATACGCTTCTCCGCGCCATCTTACGGCGCCCTTGCGAGCGGCATGGCAAAGCCGTTAAAGCCCCGCTTGCTGGCAGGCATAATTTGTTATTTTTATTGAGTTGTACGCGGGTAGTTCAGCCTGTGACAAATTGGAGGGCCTTTTTGGTCTAATACAATGATTCAGGCTATGCAATCGCTGTTAAATAATATCTATCAGGAAGTCATACCCATGTTGGGGCAGGGGAAGGTAGCAGACTACATTCCAGCCCTGGCCTGTGTTGATCCACACCAGTTTGGTATCGCTATTTGTGATAACGAAGACAACCTATTTTCAGTAGGCGATGCTCATACAGCATTTTCTATTCAAAGCATTTCAAAGGTATTTAACCTGGTACTGGCTATTAACCATTATGGCGAGGGCTTATGGCAGCGAGTAGGATGTGAGCCATCAGGGTTGCCGTTCAATTCTCTGGTGCAACTTGAGTATGAAAATGGTATTCCGCGCAACCCTTTTATTAATGCCGGGGCGTTGGCTATCAGTGATATGAATCAGTCACGCTTTGCGTCTCCGCATTTAGCCATGCGAGACTTTGTAAGGCGTCTGGCGGCCAATCCGGAGATTAGTGCCAATCGCGCGGTGGCCGATTCCGAATTTGAATACCGGGCGCGTAACGCGGCCTCTGCTTATCTGATGAAAGCCTTTGGTAATTTTGAAAACGAAGTCGAAGATGTGTTGCACAGTTACTTCTATAATTGTGCGCTTGAAATGTCTTGCGTTGACCTTGCCCGCTCGGTGAGCTTTTTGGCAAATCGTGGCCACTCCTTGTGCGCTGATGAACAAATTCTTACGCCGTCGCAAACCAGTCAGGTTAATGCACTATTGGCTACCAGCGGCATGTATAACGAAGCCGGGAGCTTTGCCTTTCAGGTGGGTCTGCCGGGTAAAAGTGGCGTAGGGGGAGGCATCATTGCGGTGGTGCCGGGGCGTTTCTCAATATGTGTGTTTTCGCCTGCACTCAACCCCATGGGTAACTCACAGTTAGGGGTGGCGGCATTAACTTCGCTGACTAAACACATCAACTGGTCGGTTTACTGATAACCGGTTAACTCCATAAAACCGGTGCCCTGGTGACTACCTGATACCTGTATACGGCCTTCATAATAGGCTACGCGACCAGGGTTCCATTGCCCTGGTTTAAAAGGTTTTATGGTCAGATGCATGGCCGGCTCAGCCAGATCTATCTGCCATTCTACCGGCACCTGTTGCCCGTTGATTGCCTCATAGCCCGAGGCCGTTATGCTCAATGCGTCGCCCGCTAATGTCGTACTTTCGCCGTGGGCAGTGATAAAAGTGCCGGTAGTGTACGGCGCTTCACCTTTAACGTGCATGGTAAATACCATCAGCTTTGCGCCATCCTGAAGGTGCACAGAAAACCAGTCCCAGCCTAACGCATCATTATTGGCTAGTTGGCTGGACCATTCGTGATCAAACCACCCCTGACCCTTCACCTTAACGGCTGTGGCGGCAGAGCCCTGTTTCGGACCAATCGCTAACTGCCCGCTAGCCTGTATAAAGGGTTGGCTATAATAATAAGAACGGTACTTACCACTGGCTGACTTTTCACTATAGCCGCCTTGGCCATGGGCTATTAACGGCCCGCTGGTGGTTAACGCCAGCTCAACCGATACGTCATTTTGAATACTGAATTGCAGCACGGAAGGAAATAAATCCGTATTAGCCGATACCCATTGCCAGTTATCTATAGCCAACATAAAGGGTGCTGCACTAACCCCGGCATTTCCCACCCCGCCGCCAGCCAGCCGTTCTTCATAAAAATGCGCGGTAGGTGTATGTAACGAGGCATGGCCCATCCACTGTTGGCCATTGGTCCAGTGACTGTCATAGGGTGGGTTGGTGGTAAACCGGAACAGCGTAAATTGTAAGCCATACTGGCGCTGCTGTTCATCACTTAGTACGAAGGTCAAATACCACCATTCCAGCGCGAACGCTGGGTGGCTGGCATGATCCTGTGGCCAGACTACCGGACGCTCGGGGACAACCTGGACGCCCACCGAGGCGCTGGCCGCTGGCTGGCTAAATACACTGCTACGCGGTGCCGGTTCGCTACAGGCGGTCAGCCAACACCACGCTGTTATCCCGATAAGAAAGGCTTTCATCCGGCACCCTCCTGGCGCAAATCAACTTTATTATTTAACCGGCCCAAGGGCAGTAACAACACCACAAGAATCACTGCCAGGCTAAATAGCACGCTGCTAATTAGTACCTGAGCAGAGAGCTGCAACGGGTACACCCAAGAAAAAGCAAACCGATTGACCTGGTAAATAAATATTCCTGCCAGGCCAATGCCAAAGGGTAAGGCCACCATAGCAGTCGCAGTACATAGCAACATATATTGGGCGCCCAGAGCGGCTTTTATCTGCCATTGTCTTACCCCTAATGTGCGTAACAGGGTAAGTTGTGGCTGCAAGTCAAGAGTAAGCACACTTACTGAGATTGCGAACGCCAGCGCGGCAACCAGCAGGGTAACTATATTTAACGCATCCGTTAACACAAATGTGCGATCAAAGGTGGCCATAGAGGTGGTGATTAAGGCAGATGTTTCGTATAACTCGCCAAACGCCTTTAGCGCTGACAAGTCGGCGCCATCAACGTTGTACAGCGCCGTTACACCTGCAAAACCGGCGGCCGGCGCGAAGACAGACAGCGGCAATAGCAACTGCGCGTCAGGGTTACCGTAATCAAGGTATACCCCTGCCACTATTCGCTCTGCAGGGCCGATGTGGTGGGGAGATACCTGATCTTTCACCCGGACAGATCCCAGGGTAATCTTCGCCCCGGGGGCAAGATGCTGGCGCAAGGCCATTTGCTGGTTGATCAATACCGCCTGATTTTGCGAAAACAGCGTCCATGCATTGGGTAACTGCTGGCTCAACGCCAGACTATCCTGGCTAGTTTTGTCGTCAGATACGCTACGTACCGTCACCGGTGCGCCGTTTACCTGAGTATAGCCCCGATAGCTTATACGTGCTGTGATGTTGGAACCTACCTGACTGGGCGAAGGTGGCGTGGCAGAATACAGATAGGCCGGCGCGGCCAAACGTTGGGTAAGCCAACTTTTGGTGGCTTGCCTGAAACTGTCAGTCATCACATTCATGCCAATATTCGCGCTTAACGCAATAAAAAAAGCACACACTGCCAGCCGACTTTTTGCGCTAAACGCATAGGTGCTGGCTACTACATAGCCGGCCAGCGGGTAGTCAGGTGGCACCCCCCTTACCAGCAGACGGGTAAATCCGGGAAGCCACAGGATAATCAGCAGGCTGCCGCCCAGTAACACCAGCGCCACACTTATCAATGCCCACAGGGTTGAGTCGGCGGTCAGGATAGCCACACTGTTCACGACAACAATGACCGCCGTAATACACAACCGCTGAGCAGTATTTAGCGGCGTAGTGCGGCGACTACGACGATTAAGCGCCCCACCCAGTTGGCGTGCTGGTACTACAAAAAACACGACTAATGCGGCAAAACTAATGGCAAATGCGCTCAGCAAAAGCTCGGCTAGCAAGGGCGAGGGCCGTACAAATGGCGCATTAAACAGATTAGCAAATGTGCTGCTAAGGGTAGGGGTCAACTGCCGGGTAAGTGCCACGCCAGCCAATACGCCGGCCGGGGTGGCCAGCGCACAATACAGCGCAAGCTCGCCCAGTAATGCGTTGATCAGACTGTATCTACCCACGCCCAACTGGCGCAGGCGTACCATTTGTGGCAACCGCGAGCGGTACATCAACGTCAGTGCATTGAGTACTATAAATAAGGCTACCACTGCCATCAGCATGCCCATAGCCCAGAGATTTAACTGAAAACTGTCCGACAAGGTCCCGGGTTGTTGAATGGCGGGTGGCGGCTTAAATTTAAGATGCACAGGTAACTGCCGGGTTAACGCATTTTGCTGACGGGGCGATAGAGGGGTGGCGGCCACCAGTGCGCTTATCGGCCTGTTATGCAGCGTATAATTCCCGGTGTAAAACGCAGCAAGGGGCACCACGATAGTATTATCAGGTATTTGGGTAAGCGGTGTGGGCGGTCGTATTGCGATACCACTGTCGCGACTTATTCCCCCTGGGCAGTCTAGCCGAGACACTAACGCCGGACTGGCTGCACTAACACTGCTAACAGAACCCGGTATCGGTTGAGGTGCTGCAGTGCTGTTGGCTGCATCAGCTAATGCGCGGGCCAAGGGCAGGTTGGCATTAGCCATGGCCAGGGTATCTATCCCGATGATCTCTACCGCGCGACTTATGTCCCGCGCCCCACGGCCAGAGGCTGGCGCTGATCCACATCGAAATGGCCCGCTATCGCGACTAATGGCAATTAATTGGGTAAATCCGGCTTTACGTAAAGCGACATAATCAGCCCGTGTAATACTATGCTCGGGGCTACGTGCCACGACCATCGCACCACTTAACAGCCCCGGCGTAGTGTTAGCTAACTCCCCCTGGCTGGCACCAGCATTTATCAGTGACACGGATGATAGCCCACCAGTGGCTACCATAATAGCAACAACTATTAGCAAGGGTTGCCACGGCTTTTGCCGGGCCATTGCGGCCAGCGTTCTCACCATTAGCCACCAGTGCTGTATTGCCCATAAACGCCGCGGCATTAGCGCCCGCCTGCCACGGGAGCTGCGTGTAGCGTACCGTGTCGAAGCCACATGGGGGTTTGCGCTTGTTGGGCCACTTCATTGCTATGGGTTACCACTATCAACGTAGTGGCAAGTTCAGCGCAGATACTATACAGCGCCTGGGCGACCTGGTCGCTGGTTGTTTCATCAAGGTTACCGGTTGGTTCGTCAGCCAATACCACGCTGGGGCGGTGCACTAATGCCCGGGCAATGGCCACCCGCTGCTGTTCACCTCCGGACAACGCCGAGGGCATTTTTTGACGTAATGGTGCAATGCCCAGGGTGTCCATGATGTGTTCCTGGTACGGCGCATCCACCACGCCTTTCAAGCGGGCTGTAAAAGCAATGTTGTCCCATACGTTCAGGCAATCCAGCAAATTAAAACTTTGAAATACCACGCCTAACTGATCGCGCCGAAAGGCATCGGCATCTTTTTCCCGGTCACACGGCAACGCAATATTGCCTATCTGTATAGTGCCTGCGTCGGCCTCTTCGAACCCGGCCATGAGCGCCAGCAAAGTGGATTTGCCACACCCTGAGGCCCCGCGAATACTTACTGATTCGCCTTTAACGACGTTAAGAGTTAACTGGTTAATTATGGGTGTAGTGGCATGAGGATATTGCTTTACCAGTTCTTTAATAACAATCATCGTGGCACCCTGATACTAAATGGCTTGTCATCTGATGAGCTTGATGATGCCCATCCGCGGAGGCGCTGTCCAGTGAAGGCTTATTCATAAAGTCAGCCCGGCTTATTCACCAAAAAAGTTGGCTCCTTCCCAGGCGACTGAGTATCTGCCATCCTCAGGCTCTGCTACAAATAACAAAAGCGCCCTCGATTATGGGAACTGCCACAGGTGTACGGCCAAACTGCCTCACTCAAAGGCAAAATGGGCCACAGATATGCTGGCAGTGCTTTTAATATACGGCGAAAAGAAGGCCGGATAATTCTTGCCTGACCCAGCGCGCAGGCTTTGCTGAAGTGCGGTAAGGGGATAGTGTGCTTGGTGACAGCGCATACTGTTTTATAGCCCGCCCTCAAATAGTACCCGATAGGAAACGCCAGCGTAGTTAATGCCTCTGTGGGGAGTGCTTTATGGGGAGGAGATACCTATTCAAACTGCTGTCTTAAAGCCATAGTGTTTGCTTACATCTTCATTAAGCCACTGTCTATGTGCACTGTTATATTGGCTGGATTCTGCCAGCCCGAAATAAAGTACCTCCTGCAATAACAGGCTGTTCCAACAGCCAAACCAAACAGCGTTTCTTCGGTTCATGTAAGCATCTAGGTTAGGGGGGCAGCTTCACCCGATAAAGGTACCCCCTGCTAGATATGCACGGTGAGTGCGCAATAGGGGGCCCTTCGGCGTCACGGGTAAACCACCCAAAAGATAGTAATAATGATTAAAAGCTACGGTAATGCGATGGGTAAACACATTTTTTATCAGCAGAGGCGGTGTCTGCAAAAGGTAGTTGAGCGTCAGTGGCTCAGATAGCGGCTTTGGCTAAGCGCCTGCGCGTGCAGGGGGACTAATAAAAAAACGTCACAATACCGATAAATAGTTGCATGGTTAAACATCCTGATTAATTATAAATTGTTTTTATGTGCCGGCTCGTGGGCGCGTTCGCAGGTGGGGCTTTAGCCCGGCGCTATTGCAAAGCAATATTGTCGACATACATTAACTATTTGATTTTTGTTGATATATTATGTAATCCCCCGCTGCGGTCGTGTTTACAACAGAAAAAAGAAACAGTAATGGTGATATTGACGATTAAACCCAACACACCGCTGTGCCACGGATTTACACCACGAGCGTAAGCCAAAATGCTTCTGGTGGAGCATGAATGCTGTCCTACTCGTTTGGCAGTTTTTCGCTAAGGCCATGAAAAACTCCCGCGGTGTGGGCGACGTCAAGGGGCCAGCACGAAAAGTGCTTTGTGGCTATATACTCAGGGCGCCAACCCAGGAAGAGGTGAGTGCTGCCACCAAGCGCAAATTATATCAAGGCGATGTGCACGTTGAACGGTATAGCATGATGAGTACTTCATCCACATTTAATACAACAACATGAGCAAAATGGATATTTCACTCAAACCAATAGATCAGTCTAACTATAGTGTGGTCTGCGATTTAGCTGTCACCGATTATCAAAGCGAATATGTAGCCTGCAATATGTGGTCGCTGGTGGAAGCGGCATACAACCCCGGTTATACGTGCCGGGCTATATACCTTCAAAGCATTGCGGTTGGCTTTATTATGTGGGTCCGGGAAACGCCCGTGAAGATATCTATCTGGCGGCTTATGGTGGATGTTCATTTTCAGTCCCAGGGTATTGGCAAAGCTGCTTTAGCCCTGGCAATTGAGCA
The DNA here is from genome assembly GCA_003056425.1 of Alteromonas indica. GTDB lineage: Bacteria > Pseudomonadota > Gammaproteobacteria > Enterobacterales > Alteromonadaceae > Alteromonas > Alteromonas indica. The sequence goes on along the minus strand of PYVY01000016.1, from coordinate 28,761 downwards.
TATTCGGCAAATTGATGGGATCAGAGAAATAGAAATAAGCTACAGTCCGGCTAACCGAATCGCCCGCTCGTTTTACGGCAGCCTGGGCTTTAAGGAGGTGGGCCTGGATGAATCGGGTAAAGACCTTATGGCTGTAATTACTTTAAATAATTAGCCTGTTGATGGGCCCGCGCACGCTAAAATGCGGTCCCCTTGCGGGACTGCAAGCGCGGGTGGCAGCGCCAGATAGCTTGGCGCATACCGGGCACACAGCGATAGGCGTAAACGGCACCGACACACCCTTTTGATTGAAAAACGCAACTCATGGTCGCTATTCAATACTCTAGTACAGCTTACTTCCCCAACTGAGCTTATTACGCAATACATTAAAGTAACTATACCCCTTGGGATGAACCAGCGAGAGGGTATCCTGGCTTTTGTGTACTTTTATCTCATCCCCTGGCAGCACCGGCAATACAATATGGCTATCACAGCTTATTTGCAGGCTATCGCTATTCACTTTCGAAACGCGCATTGATACGGTGCAGTTGGCATCAACTACAATAGGCCGGCTACTTAATGTGTGCGGGAACATCGGTACCAGCGTCATGGCATCCAGTTTAGGCATGATTATCGGGCCACCGGCAGATAGTGAATAAGCCGTGGAGCCGGTGGGCGTCGCTACAATAAGACCATCTGAGCGCTGGGAAAAGACGAATTGATCATCTATGTAGATCTCAAACTCCATCATATGAGCCACTTTACCGTGGTGCAATACGATTTCGTTAACCGCTGCATTGCTGCTTTTTAGCTTTTCATGACGGTAAACGCCGACTTCAAGTAAAAAACGTTGTTCAACAATGGCTTCGCCATTGAAGATAAGGTCCAACTGTTCGGTGATCTCATCAGGGTGGATATCGGTTAAGAACCCAAGGTTTCCCCGGTTAACTCCTACTACGTGGATATCAAACCTGGATAATACCCGCGCTGCTCCCAGCATACTGCCATCGCCGCCTACCACTACCGCCAAATCAGCCTGCTTGCCAATTTGCACTAAATTATGTCCTGGAATAGTCGGATCTTTTAATTCGTGGCGAATAGTCTCTTCAATTAAGATTTTGCAGCCGCGCTGCTGTAAAAAATCAATTAAGTGGTTCAATGTCGCCTGGGTTTCAGCGTGACCGGGTTTGCCGATAAGGCCGACCGTTTTATAGTGCATGGTGTGCTAATGTCCATGGCCTGAGGAATGGATGGACATTAGCATAAAAAAGCGGACAAAATAAAGGGTTACCGAGCTGTCCAGCCACCATCAAGCACCAGGGTTTGGGCGGTCATATTGCGCGCCGCCGGGCTAATCAAAAATTGGGTAGAGGCGGCTAATTCGGCAATCGTAATAAAGGCTTTTTTAGGCATGGGTTTTAGCATGATATCGCTGATAACCTGTTCCTCGGAGATGCCATTTTCTTTAGCCTGGTTAGCAATTTGCTGCTCTACCAATGGGGTTTTGACATAGGCAGGGCACAGGGTATTAATGGTTATATCTGCCTGTTCAACTTCCAGCGCAATGGTTTTTGCAAGGCCCAACAAGCCATGCTTTGCCGCGACATAGGCTGACTTATACGGCGAGGCCACTAACGAGTGTATAGAGCCAATATTAATAATACGGCCAAAGTTACGGCTTTTCATGCCCGGTAGAAACGTTTGACACAGCAGTGCGGGCCCCACCAACATGATATTGATCAGCTGTTGCCACTTTTGCGCAGGAAAGTCTTCCAGCTTGGATACATGTTGGATACCGGCATTATTTATTAAAATATCGACCGGGGTGTCTACCAGCGCTGCGGGCAACTCGGCCACACTTTGTGCATTGGTCACATCCACCACAATAGCACTGGCTGATAAACCTTTGGCGGTTAAGCTAGCCGCAGCATCATGGGCGGCTTGTTCGTTTATGTCGGCCAGAATGACATGATGGCCGGATTGCGCCAGTTCTTCAGCAATACCAAAGCCTATACCACTGGCACCACCGGTTATAAAAACATTACAGGTCTTCATAGGGATTCCTTTTGTGAAATGTAGGCATCGACAATGGCCATTACCGCGTTGATTTGGGCGCCGTCACGGGTGGCGTAATGCTCGTCAGTATAGCCCCACCAGTCCCAACAGCCTTGTGGGTTTAAAGGCATAAATAACGACTTACGGGTTTGCGGATAAAACACCACCATATTGTTGGTGTCAGCCCAACGGTTAAATCCGGTTTGTTCAACATAGGCCTGCCCGATGGCATCGGCGTACTGATTACAGCCATGAAAACTGATGTGCACGTTACAGGCCTGGCCCTCGGCGCAGCTCTTGGGCACATAGGCATAACCGGTTTGCGCCAGCGTTTCAGCCTGCGGACCCGCCAGGGCATGTTGATCATACCGGATAATCTCACCGCTTAACGCATCAGCCGCAGGTGTCAGTTCGCCATACATAAACTGCAAGGCTGCACCGGCCGCATCATAATTACACTGGCCAATATACGGGCTGTTTGATGCGGCACAGCCTTCACCGTTATCCAGCGTAGGAAACACGTGACCAAAAGGTTTATTTTTAATGTAGCTAACATTTTGCGGGTTTACCCACTGTTGATACTGCTGGTATAACAGGGCGCTGACCTCTTCGGCTACCCGCTGGTCACGGTCGCCATGAAATAACCAGACCTTGTCATTCGCCAGCTCGCTCAACGGCGCAAGCTGGCCGCGGTTCGCCAGTTTTTCTGCATGAGCATTCAGTTTGCCCAAATCCGTTGTCTCTGCCATTTTATCCACGCAGCCACCTAATGCCACGGTAATGTCATTTTGCGCACAATAAAACGGCCCGGCGCTGATAATAGCAGCGCCACTTACCCGGTCGCCGTAGGCCAGATGAAACTGATTCGCCATATAGCCGCCCGAGGACAAACCCGAGACGGTGATATTATCTGCACTGAGCGTCAACGTCGTGGCGAAAACAGGCAACGTCAACAAACTACAGGTTATGGCTACGAGGGTGTTTTTCATAAAATTCCTTAGTTACTTTTCAAGGAAAGCTTTTAGCTTATGCCGCTGTTCTTGAATATCGAGTACCCCTTCCAGATGACCCAAATCACCGGTTAATTCGATATAATCGCTATCTTTTTGTGCATGGCGCAGCGCTTCGTGCGCATTTTTAGCAAGATAAGGCATCAATAATAGATCGTTACTGGCGGGTAAAAATAAGGTTTTTGCCTGAATAGACTCAATACCTTGTGCCAGTGATGCCTGATGGCCCGCCACAAACAGCTGACAGGCTCTCACCAGATACAACAAATGATTCGCATCCATTTCACTGGCCCGCGCCCGTGCCCGTTTTTCCAGCCAGGTGACAATAGAGTGGTTGGCGGTAATATCCTGAAGAGGGGCGTCTTCTAATGGGCGGTAGTTCAGGGTGTTACCTTGCTGGTTGAAAAATCCTGGATGAAGGGCTTGTTGGGTAATCAGCATTAGCGCGGCAACTAAGCCTTCGGTAGGTGGCTTGGTTTTGCTGTAATTGCCGTGTTGCCATTGCGGGTCGAGTTTAATGGGTAAAGCCCAGTGCTCAAGGGCTGCGGTGGTCCAGGCATCACTTTGTCCCGCGCCAATTACCGATACCATTCTGGGCACCCACGAGGGGTACGCACTGGCCCAGTCAATAGCTTGCATAGAGCCCATTGAAGGCCCTACCACCGCATGTAAACCGGTTATCCCCAGGCTTTCCAGAACCTGCTTCTGAATATTTACAAAATCCCGTATGGTTACCACCGGAAAATCCAGCCCATAAGGCTTTTGGGTGGCTGGGTTAATACTGGTTGGCCCGGTAGTCACCACATCGGGTGAATAGGCCGACAGATTCACTAACGAGTCGACACTTATTACAAAAAATTTATTGGTATCGATGGCTTTGTCGGGGCCTATTATCGCGTCCCAGTAGCCGGGGGAAGGATCCTCGGTGCGGTATTTTCCGGCAGCATGGGAGGAGCCGGAAAAATAATGTGTAATAAGCACCACATTGCTCTTATCGGCATTCAACGTTCCGTAGCTTTCCCAGCCAACCTTTACTTGGGCCAGACGCTTGCCAGAAAACAGCGCAAAATCAGTAGTGGTATAAGTATGCTTTTCTACCAGGGGCAGTTCATTGGCGTGGCCGGCCACACTGAACAGACAGATGAGGGCGACTAAGCCGCGGATGACAGAGAAGTTCATAAAGCCGTCCTTAAAACACACTAAACAGAGCAATAGCAAGGGTTAACCCTAATACCGGCGTGACCAACGTAAGCGCAGCCATGGCGCGGTAGGCAGCCTGGTGCGTTTCATGGCATATGGCGCGAATAGTGGTTACCACATAGCCGTTGTGGGGCAGAGTATCCAGCGCACCGGATGAGATAGCAACAATCCGGTGCAGTTGGTCAGGGGGCACGCCCTGGTCGATATAATGCGGTGCCACCAAAGGTAATACTATCACCTGTCCGCCCGATGCTGAACCGGTCAAACCGGCAATAACACTCACCGCGATTGCCGCCCCGATAAGCTCGTTGCCTGGCAGTTGCGTCATTAAATCAACGGTAGCCGCAAACGCCTCAGTATTTTTTGCAATGCTGCCAAACCCCACCACCGCTGCCGTATTTCCAATCGCCACCAAGGCCCCTGTAGTACCGGTATTAACCGCGCCTGCCAGGTTTTGAAAATACCGAAAGTTAATTACCATCAGGGTTAATACGCCGCCGGTTAATGCAATTATGAGGGCGTATTGAGCAAGGCTGTCATGTAATAGAAAAGATAAAACCAGCACTACCAACAACGGCACCAGGCCAGATAAAGGATGAGGATAATCGCGTTCAGCAATTTTGGGATCTTGCTCTCGCGATTCGAAGGTTTCCCCGTTGGCCAGCGCTTTGTTAATCATACGGCGTAACCACCAGTATCCGAAGCAGGCCATAAACAACGCCACCACTAAACTTACTTCCCAGGCTGCAAAGGGCGAAGTACCCAGGTATTTTATCGGGATCCAGTTTTGAATTTCAGGCGAGCCGGCTGAGGTCATGGTGAATGTTACTGAGCCAAAAGCAAGGGTAGCGGGAATGAAACGTCGCGGTAAATTAGCATCTTTAAACAGGCTAACGGCCATTGGGTATACCGAAAAGGCCACCACAAACAGACTTACGCCACCGTAGGTTAAGATGGCACAGGCCAACACCACGGCCAATACTGCATGTTTGAAGCCTAGCTTGCTGACAATCCAGCGCGCCACTGCATCGGCGGCGCCGGTGTCTTCCATAAATTTGCCAAAAATAGCGCCCAGTAAAAACATAAAAAACCAGGCGGCGATAAATCCGGAAAACCCGGACATATACAAGTCGATAAAACTACTGTCGCCGGTAAATACCGGAATCTGATTGGTTACCGCCACCAATAACGCACAAACCGGAGCGGCGATAAACAGGTTCATACCCCGGATAGTCAGTACTATCAGTAACACCAGGCCGGACACCAGGCCAAACATACTTAACATATTGCGTTTCCTTGTAATAATTTGCCGATGTAGCCTGCCAATAATCTGCAAACGCATTGTGACTGTATGCCCCTGTCAAGCCTATAGTACGTTAGTACGTAGGACTTTGGTGCTACGTACTAACGTACTAGATACCTTTGCGCCAAAGTGGATTAGATTACTTTTTCATCGATAGCCTAATAATAAAACGACTCCAGATAGTTACAATAATAGGGACTTGTTATGAAACACATCTACCGTACTACCCGTGAATACCAGCGTTCATTGTGCGCCATTGCTGTGGCTGCTGCCTGTACCTGGGCACCCTTAGCCAGCGCGCAGCAAGCTGAAGCCAGCGCCGAGCCTGAAAAAGGCAAGCTGGAAAGAATCGAAGTCACCGCACGTAAAACGGTTGAAACATTGCAAGAAGTACCGGTAGCCATCACCTCTATTGGCGCCGCAGAGCTAACCGAAAAGGGCATTAGCGTACTCACCGAAGTACAACAGTTTTCGCCAAACACCACTCTACAAACCAGCCGTGGGACGAATTCGACACTTACCGCGTTTATTCGCGGTCTGGGTCAACAGGACCCATTATGGGGGTATGAGCCAGGGGTCGGTATTTATGTGGACGATGTTTATATAGCGCGCCCCCAGGGGGCGGTTATGGATTTACTCGACGTTCAACGTATTGAAGTATTGCGGGGCCCGCAGGGCACTCTGTATGGAAAAAACACCATCGGTGGTGCGGTTAAGTATGTCACGAAAGAAATGACCGGCGAGCCACAGCTGAATATTCAGGGCACGGTAGGCAGTTACAGCCAGCGTGATGCCAAAATCACTGGCCAGTATCCGTTAATGGAAGATAAAGTTTATCTTGGCTTCGGCTATGCCAATTTAAACCGCGATGGTTTTGGTGAATTTCTTATCTCTGCTCAGCCGGGGCAGGATCGGGAAAACTACAATAAAGATTTATGGGCCGCCCGCTTAACGTTGGAAATTCATCCTACGGATAATTTATTTTTGCGCTTTGGCTGGGATAAGACCGAAGATGACTCCAATGCCAAGGGGGGCTATCGTTTATTACCTAGCTTGCGTACTGACGCTCCGCAACCAGACTCGGTTTTTGATTCCTATACCAGTTTGCCGACCAATAATAAGGTCGAACTCGAAGGGTATAGCTGGATGCTGCGGTATGATGTTTCCGATGCATTACAGCTAAAATACATAGGCTCGCATCGCGATAGTTATTCGCCCACTAATATTGATTTTGACAATACCCAACTGGACATTTTTGATGTGCCGGCGATTTACGAAGACGATAACGACACCCATGAACTACAAGCGAATTACGCTGGCGACAATTTCAATATTGTTAGTGGTGTGTATTATTATGAAGGTGAATCGTGTGGGGTATTTGATGCGGTACTGGGTGTACTAGGGCGCGACTACGCTGACCTGGCCATATTCCCGGAAGGAACGCCGGGCTTCACCCGCGAGGTGTCAGGCTGTAACAACAGCGAAAGCTGGGCGGGCTATGCACAGCTCAACTATGATATTAACGAGCAGCTATCCGTATCGTTAGGGGCCCGCTTTACTGATGAAGAAAAGCAGGCCACCGTGTATAACGGCACGGTGTTATACAATTTATATCCCGAGAGCGGGTGGGTAGACGGCTTTGTACGCCCTGCCGATGTGGCCATTCCACAGGTATTAGGTAGCGACACCGATAGCGATGGAGTATTGGATGCCCCGGCTACTGAAAGCTGGTCGCGTTTTACCCCGCGCTTGGGAGTTGAGTACAAATTCAACAAAGATATTATGCTGTTTGCCAGCTATGCCCAAGGTTTTAAATCGGGTACGTTCAACCCCAGGGCTACCGTGAACGAGCCTGGCGTTAGCCCGGAAGTGGTTGACTCGTTCGAGCTGGGCATTAAGAGTGATATTAATGAATCATTACGGATGAATGCTACGGTATTTTCCTATGACCACAAAGATCGCCAGTATATTGGAATTGAAGGAAATACCGACGATCCCACCGCGCTACAACAGCGACTGCGCAATGCCGCAGAAACTGCGGCTAAAGGGCTTGAACTGGAAGCAACCTATGTTGCCAGCGATAACCTGACCTTCGATATAGCCTACGGTTATATTGATTTTGAAATCAAAAAGAATAATGCAGTGCCGCCCCTTATTGGCCTGGCCAGCACCCCGGAAAGTACACTTAATCTGGCGGCAAATTACGGAATGGACACCAGTTATGGTTTCTTCACTTTTAATGCTAATTACTATTATCGCGATGATTATCTGATATTTGAAACCAGCGACCTGATTGAACAGGATGGCTACGGATTGCTTAATCTTAGCCTTGGCTGGGAAAGCGTGGAAGGCCAGTGGTATGGCGGTCTGCACCTGAAAAACCTCACGGATGAAGAATATATTGTGGGTGGCTACGATTTTGTCACCCGCAATGAAGATGGCAGCTACGGCCCGGGCCTGGGTAACGATACCACCTTAATCGGTTACTACGGCGATCCGCGAACCGTCCATCTTACGGTTGGTTACCGCTTCTGAAGAAACGGTTTCAGGTGAAATCTACAAAAGGGCCGTAAGGCCCTTTTTAGATCCGTGGCAAAAGCTTTGTATCGGCCAGGCTATGTTGATAGACTGTTAACAGGTTGATAAAAAAGTTGTTCGAAGACTATGCAAACACAGGTACTGATTGCTGACGACCATCCCCTGTTCAGAGCCGCCATGAAGCAAGCGTTAAGTGGCGTAGTACAGGGCACGCTGCATGAAGCGGCAACGCTGAATGAAGCCTGCAGTGTCCTTCAACAACACGATGCCATTGAACTGGTATTTCTGGATTTAAACATGCCGGGTAATCAAGGCCTGTCCGGCCTGGCCGAATTGCTTGCTCGCCATGATCAACTGCTCGTTGTGGTGGTATCCGCAGAAGAAGATCCAGGCTTGATCAAACGTGTAATGGAAATGGGTGCCAGTGGCTACATACCAAAATCGACGCCGTTAGAAACCATTACCCGTGCGGTAAAGCAAATTATGGAGGGCGATGTTTGGGTGCCTGCCGGATCACTTTCGGTGGCCGATTTGAGCCAGGAAGAAAGCCAGTTTGCCAAAGGCTTGGCACTATTAACCCCTCATCAATACCGGGTATTAAAAATGCTCGCCGATGGTCTGCTGAATAAACAGATAGCCTATGAACTGGCAATCTCTGAGTCTACGGTCAAGCAGCATGTATCCGCTGTATTAAGAAAACTCAATGTTGTGAACCGTACCCAAGCTGGCGTGTTGTTTAATCAACTGGTGTCGGGCCACTCTGGGGTTGGCTCAGCAGCTTCTTAACTGCACGCCGTAACAGCAAGGGTTTTACCGGTTTAGCCAAATACAGCAAGTCGAATCGGGCGGCCATCTCTTTAATTCCTTCCTCCCGGTTTGCAGTATTTAATATTCCTGGTACAGGCTGACCCCAGAACACGCGCAACTCACGGGCTAGCGTAGTGCCTCGTTCTTTACCATTTAAATGATAATCCAACAACATAATAGCGGGTGGAGCAGGGCAACATCGCTTAGCTTGCTCGCCATCTGTGGCACAAATCACCTGTGCGCCCCAATCTTGAAAGCACAATGTCAGGGCGTGGGATATCTGCTCATCGTTTTCAACTAACAACACCTGCACATTGTGTAAAAATGGCACCGTGTTATCGACGGCGGTGCGGCCTATGTTAGCCGGTGGCATAATGGTGGGGACTGTTCGCGGCAGGGTTACTGTAAAACGAGTGCCCTTATGCAGTTGGGAAAACAAACCTACGGGGTGCTCAAGCAGGGCGCTCATGCGCTCTACAATAGTCAGGCCCAACCCTAACCCCGGGTTATTGTGCTGACTATCAAGTTGATGGAACTCGGCAAATACCTCGTGTTGTTTATCTGCAGCAATGCCGGGGCCGGTATCACATACCCAGATTTCAACCTGCCCAGCTAAGCGGCGTCGCGTGCCAATAACCACGCTACCGCGGTCGGTATAGCGAATGGCGTTAGACAACAAGTTTTGCACAATGCGGCGTAATAAACGCCGGTCTGAATGTACCCATACTGAGCTAGTGACATAGCGTAAGTGCAACCCTTTTTGTTCACTGATAACGGTGAATTCCCGTACTAGCGGGCCCAGCACCTCGTCCAGCGCAAAGCGGGAGAACTGCGGCTTGAGTACGCCTGATTCCAGCCGTGTCATATCTAGTAGCATGGTAAGTAAGCTTTCAGCAGATGCCAGGGAGGAGGTGACCCCCTTACTTAATGTTTCCAGTTCGGTACCGGTAGTTTTCTGGGCTAGCATGGAAGCAAATAGCGTGGCGGCATTAAAAGGCTGCATCAGGTCGTGGCCGGCAGCGGCTAAAAAGCGTGTTTTACTTTCATTGGCCAGCTCCGCTTCAAGCCGGGCATGATGTAATTGCTCGGTACGCGCAGCGACGCGTGCTTCCAAAGCATCTTTGGCTTGTTCCAGGGCTTCCTGGATACGCGTATATTCAGTAATATCACTATAGGTCGTTACATAGCCACCCCCGGGCAGGGGGCTGCCGTTAAGTTCAATAGCGCGACCATCCGGTTGTTTACGCAAATACTTGTAAGGCGTGCCGGCTTTCATATAAGCCACGCGTTTGGCAATGTCAGCCTCTACATCACGACTATTTCCCAGCAGGCCGCGACGCGCGTTATAGCGCAATAATGAAGTAATAGGCATACCCGTATGCAGAAAATGTGCTGGGTAATGGAATAGATCAATATAGCGGTCGTTCCAGGCCAGCAAGGCAAGATTACTGTCTAACACGCTAATGCCTTGCTGAATATGCTGCACTGATGACTGCAATACCTCATGGTTGAATTGAAAGGTTTGCGAGGCCTCTTCAACCCAGTCGACCAGTTCAGGAAGTTCAGTATGGCTGGTTTGGGCAATGGCACTTAATAACACACGGGCGCTGGGTGGGCCCACTTGGCCAGCCAATTTATGCTCGACATTTTGCAGCAAAGCAGCACTGGCAAAACCTTGGGTAGGTTGGCCGGATAATTGTGCCAATAGGCGATTTTGCTCACTGGTTTCCAGTACCCTGGCCGTCAGTTGCATAAGGTCGGCCACCCGAATTGCCAGTTGCGGAATAAGGGGGGCGCAAGACCTAGCGTCTGTGCTGTCGCGGGTAACTCGGCTGCATAAGCTGACGATGATAAAGGTTATACAGTTTACCATCAGGCTTAGCACAAAACCGCGCCCCAACTGTGCATCGCTGGGAGCAGGGTTAAAGTAATAGCTGGCCAGTAAGCTGGGATACAGCAACCAGACTATCCAGCAACACAAGCCGGCCAGCATAGCCAGGCTCGCTGCCATGACCGAACTACGCGACCAATACAAGCCAAATAACATTGCCGGCAGCATTTGTGCTAACAGCGCTATAGCCACAATGCCACTTTTCACTAAAGGTGCCGACTGACTGATATTCAGGTGATACCAAAACGCCACCGATAACACGACCAATACGGTTAAGCGGCGAATAGTCAGAATACCGCTGGATTGCATTGAGCCGACAGAGCGTTTAGCCAGCCGAATTTTAAGCCATAACGGCGTAATAAGATTATTGGCAATCATGATCCCCAGCGCCAGGGTGGCGACAATAATCATGCTGGAGGTAGCAGACAATCCGCCAATAAAGGCGGCCAGTGCTACCGGCGCATTGTCAGTATGTAAAGGCAGGGCCAGCACAAAAGTATCAGAGCTTACTACATCCGTATCCAGTAACATGCTTCCGGCAAGGGCTATAGGTAATACAAAGGTGGTGATAGCCAGCAAATAAAGTGGAAATAACCAGCGTGCGGTGCGCAGCTCACCATCACCATTACTTTCTACAAAGTTCATGTGAAACTGGCGTGGCAAAATGAACATGGAACAAACCCCTAGCAACACATGGCTAAGGTACACCCACAGGGCGCTGTCAGCATAAATGACTGCTTGGGCTACCGGGTGCTGGCCTGCTTGGGCAAGCAGATCAAGGGGCCCATCGAACAGGCTGTAACAAACATAAATACCGACAATAGTCAGCCCGGCAAGCTTGATCACTGACTCAACGGCAATGGTTAGTAACAAACCGGGGTGCTTGTCTTTTAAACTCAGGGTGCGGGTTCCAAATAGAATGGCAAACAGCGCCATCAGCGCAGCCACGTATAAGCCTACCGCGTTGCTTTGCTGTTCCTGATGTGGCGCGAGTAAGTTGATGCTTTTAGTAATGGCATCGAGTTGCAGGGCAAGGTAAGGGATCACGCCGATAAAACACAGTAGTGTAATCAGCGCCGCAATAAAATGTGCGCCTTGATAACGCAAGGCGATGAAATCGGCTAGCGAGCTTATGCTATGTTGCTGACATAACCGGTTAATTCTTAACAGTACCGGAAACATAAATGCCATGACTAATATAATGCCTGCGTAGGTGGGAACCACCGCCCAGCCAAATTGGGCCGCCTGGGTAGTGGTACCAAAAAACGCCCATGACGTGCAGTGCACACCCAGCCCCAGACTATACAGCACAGGATGCTGCTCATTCGCTCGTAGCCATTTATCCCCGGCAAACGCGATAACGAATAAAAGTGTCAGGTAACCAATAACAATGGCACCCACCGACCAAATACTGAGCATGTTAATAAGAGTCAAATAATCAAAGCATTATCTTAACATACCTGATGTTTTACTGCGGTGACAGCAAACATTGTCAGAAGCCTAGGCGGGGCGAACACCCAGCCGAAACGGCAGCTCGGTTTAGCCAAATTCATAACTAAACAGCCAAAAGTATACTTTAGCAGTACCTCGCAGGCCGGTGTTGTGAACTATAGTTTTTTTACTCGCCGGCCGGGACATCGGTCAGACTGGATACTTGTATTGCGCGTGGATAAGAACAACGCAAAAGCGTAATCCCCGTGCCTGAAGGACTATTATGACTGACCCGTTCTCAATGCTCAGCCGATTAACTCGCCCGCGCCAGTTGGGCATTTTGCTGCTGGTAGGGCTATGCGCCCCTGATAGCTTTGCCGAACAACCAGCCAGCAGCCAGCAAAGCCAGCTAAAACAGGCTCAGCTAGGCCACATTGAGGTAACGGCGCGCAAAAAAGCAGAAACCCTTCAGCAGGTGCCCATATCGTTGAGTGTTGCGGGGGGCGCAGACCTGGCCGAAAAAGGTGTGACCACCTTAACCGAGGTTGCCCGTTATTCCCCCAACACCAGTTTACTCAGTAGCCGAGGCACTAATTCCACCCTAACTGCATTTATACGCGGGCTGGGCCAGCTAGACCCGCTGTGGGGCTATGAATCAGGCGTGGGGGTGTATGTAGATGATGTTTATCTGGCCCGCCCGCAAGGCGCTTTATTGAATTTGCTGGATACAGAACGTATCGAGATTTTGCGCGGCCCCCAGGGCACCTTGTACGGCAAGAATACAATTGGCGGGGCTATCCGATATGTTACCAAAGCCTTAACTGGCGATCCGGGGTTAACGGTTGAAGGTACCTTGGGTGCGTATGATCAGGCTGATTTTCGGCTGTCAGGCCAGTACCCATTGATTGACGAAACGATGTTTATCGCAGTGGCGTTTGCCAATCTTCAGCGCGATGGCTATGGACAGTACCTGGCTACCTCGCTGGCTGAAAAAAATCTGGAAAATTACAATAAAGATGTACAAATAGCCCGCCTGACTCTGGAACTACATCCTTTTGAGCAGTTATTTATCCGGTTAGCGTGGGACGAGACGCAAGATAATTCCAATGCCCGGGGCGGTTTTCGGTTACTTCCCAGTACCCGGTTTGACGTCATGGCGCCAGCCTCAGTATTTGATGCCAGCACCAGTCTGCCGACCCGTAACCAAGTCGAAATGGAAGGCAGTAGCTGGCAAGTACTCTATGCACCAGATGCAGATATTCAGATGAAATATATTGGTTCGCGACGCACGAGCTACTCACAAACCAATATCGATATCGACAGCACGGCGATGGATATTCTGGATGTGCCGGCTGTTTACGATGATAAAAACCATACCCATGAGATTCAGCTTAATGTCGATAAAACCGATTTTCAGTGGGTCGGCGGCGTGTACTTTTATGACGGTGATGCTTGCGGCGTATTTGATGGTATTTTAGGCGTCCTGGGCCGCGATTTAGCCAGCCAGGGCGTGCTTGAGGCCACCACTTCGGGGGTCACATCACAAGTTGCTGGATGCAACAATAGCCGCAGCTGGGCAGGGTACGCTCACCTTGATTATGCATTATCCGGCAACTGGACTTTGTCGATGGGCGCCCGCTACACCGATGAGCACCGAGAGGCCTCGGTATTTAACGACATCGTGCCGTTTATATTATATCCACAGTCGGGCTGGATACCGGGTTATCAACGCCCGGCTGATATGCCTCTTAACCAGGTGCTGGGCGCTGATACTGACAACGACGGCAAACCGGATGCCAGTACTCGCCAAAGCTGGCAGCGCTTCACCCCCAAATTAGGGCTGACCTATCATTACTCGCCCTACACCATGTATTACGTCAGTTATGCGCAAGGCTTTAAGTCAGGCACTTTTAATCAGCGCGCCACCACCAATGAGCCAGGCGTCGAGCCTGAAGTGGTCGACTCGGTAGAGCTAGGGGTGAAAAGTGATATTACCGACACACTGAGGATTAATGCTTCAGCATTTTCATATATCCATTCAGACCGCCAGTATCTTGGTTTTGATGGTACCTCTGATAATCTCACCGCACTGCAGCAACAATTACGTAATGCCGCAAAAACCCGGGGAAGCGGGCTGGAAACTGAAATTGCTTATGCCGTAACCCCTGGTCTATCGCTTTACCTGACCTACGGTTTGCTCAACTTTACGATTAAGGAGAATCTGGCTACGCCACCGCTGGTGGGGCAGGCGCATTCACCAGAACAGACCGTCAATCTTGCGGCTCAGTATACCCTGGATACGCAACTCGGCTTTTTTACCTTTAATGCCAATTACTATTATCGAGATGACTATCTGATTTTTGAAACCAGCGATGTATTGTCCCAACCTGGTTTCGGTGTTGCTGATATGAGTATCAGTTGGGAGAGCCCCGAACTGAACTGGTATGGTGGACTACATCTGAAAAATATCTCTGACGAAGTATATTTAACCGGCGGCTATGAATTTGTGCAACGTAATGAGGATGGCTCATTTGCTCCAGGCCTTGGTAATGACACTACTTTGGTAGGTTATTATGGCGATCCGCGAACCCTGCAGTTAACGATTGGTTATCGGTTCTGATCCCGGGGCGACAAATGATATTCTTCCCTGCATACATGTACCGGCAAAGGTACTCCATAGCAACAAAAGAGCCGGGCCGCTAACAAGGTGCTGCTTTATCGCTGCCGTGACAGCTTCGGGCCGGCGTTGCCGTAAACCGCCGCGCTCAGCCTAAGTCCGGCTGTGTTCAATCCTCATTTTGCCCCACAAAGCTGCCCTCGCCGGGGCAAGGCCTTGTCTGCTGACAAGGTGCTCAGCAGTAGCGACATACAATAAATAATAGGTCAACATCCACAAATTTTGTGCGGTTACCCTTGAACCCTTTCCAAGCAACCCCATTACTAGCTCCAGTCAAGGTTCCCGAGGCCGCTGGCGAATTCAGCCAGAGCAAACTTTTTTTTGGCGCGGGACTGGAAAAACGGTTGATAGACCTTATTGATGGGGTAGTGAAAAATTACCCTGAAATATTAGTTGGAGGTAGGCATGAGCGAAAAGCGCGATGATCAGGCGCAGCAGCAAGAAGCTGAAGTGGTTGAGCAACAAATGCAGGATGATGCGCAGCAGGTTCCTGTTCACGAAGGTGAAGTGTTGAGCGAAGAAGAAGCAACGCAAAGCGATGATGCGCAACAACGCATCTACGAGCTGGAAACTGCATTATCAGAAGCTCAGGCCAAAATTAATGAACAGCAGGAAAGTGTGCTGCGCGCACGTGCTGATATGGAAAATGCGCGGCGCCGTGCCGAGGCCGAAGTGGAGAAAGCGCGTAAATTTGCGCTTGAACGTTTTGCCGGGGAACTACTGCCAGTAGTAGATAACCTGGAACGTGCTCTGGAAGCGGGTGACAGCAGCAATGAAGCGGTTAAACCGTTGCTGGAAGGGGTTGAAATGACCCAAAAATCTTTCCTCAGCACAATTGAAAAATTTGGGATGAGTCCCATAGATCCACAAGGCCAGCCATTTAACCCGGAAATGCATCAGGCAATGTCGATGCAGGAAAGTGCAGACCACGAGCCAAATACGGTAATGGCGGTGATGCAAAAAGGTTACGAGCTGAACGGTCGGTTGATTCGTCCAGCGATGGTTATGGTATCAAGAGCCCCAAGTGGTGGCGTAGATACTCAGGCATAAGATTTTTAGCAACATTGTTTTTTGCAAATAACTATTGAAAAGTGCGGGGAATAACCCCACTAAAAGTGCAGAAATTAACAAGATTTAGCGGAGACACGTAATGGGTAAAATCATTGGTATCGACTTAGGTACAACAAATTCATGTGTCGCGGTTTTAGACGGCGACAAAGCACGCGTAATTGAAAACGCCGAGGGCGATCGCACCACGCCCTCCATTATTGCTTATACAAACGACGGTGAAACACTGGTCGGTCAGTCAGCTAAGCGTCAGGCTGTTACCAACCCGGAAAATACCTTATTCGCCATCAAGCGTTTGATTGGTCGTCGTTTTGAAGACAAAGAAGTACAGCGTGATATCGATATCATGCCGTACAAAATTGCTAAAGCTGATAACGGCGATGCATGGGTAGAAGCGAAAGGCGAGAAAATGGCGCCGCCGCAAATCTCTGCTGAAGTGCTGAAGAAGATGAAAAAGACCGCAGAAGATTTTCTGGGTGAAGAAGTAACGGGCGCGGTTATTACGGTTCCTGCTTATTTCAACGATTCACAGCGTCAGGCTACAAAAGATGCTGGTCGGATTGCCGGTCTTGAAGTTAAACGTATTATCAACGAGCCAACTGCTGCGGCCCTGGCCTATGGCATGGACAAGAAAAAAGGCGACAATGTTGTTGCGGTCTATGACTTAGGTGGTGGTACGTTCGATATCTCTATTATCGAGATTGATGCCGTTGATGGCGAGCATACCTTCGAAGTACTGGCGACCAATGGTGATACTCACCTAGGTGGTGAAGATTTCGATAACCGTATGATCACGTACCTGGTAGATGAGTTCCATAAAGACCAAGGCATCAACCTGCGTAAAGATCCGCTGGCAATGCAGCGTTTGAAAGAAGCTGGTGAAAAAGCCAAGATTGAACTGTCTTCAGCGCAGCAAACAGAAGTTAACTTGCCGTACATCACAGCAGATGCGTCAGGTCCTAAGCACCTTGCTATCAAAGTTACCCGCGCCAAGCTGGAATCATTGGTAGAAGACATGGTGAAAGAAACCCTTGAGCCTGTTAAGAAAGCGTTAGCCGATGCTGACCTGTCAGTAAGCGATATTCAGGATATCATTTTGGTCGGCGGTCAAACCCGTATGCCATTGGTACAAAAATACGTGACTGAATTCTTTGGTAAAGAACCGCGTAAAGATGTTAACCCAGATGAAGCGGTTGCCGTAGGCGCTGCAATTCAAGGTGGTGTACTGGCCGGTGACGTAAAAGATGTACTGTTGCTGGACGTGTCGCCACTGTCACTGGGTATCGAAACTATGGGCGGCGTAACGACGCACCTGATTGAGAAAAACACGACGATTCCTACTAAGAAATCGCAAACATTCTCAACCGCTGAAGATAACCAGTCTGCAGTGACCGTGCATGTTATCCAGGGTGAGCGTAAGCAAGCGTCTGCGAACAAGTCGCTGGGTCAGTTTAACCTTGAAGGTATTCGTCCGGCAGCACGTGGTGTGCCGCAGATTGAAGTTACTTTCGACATCGATGCTGACGGTATTTTGCATGTATCTGCGAAAGATAAAGATACGGGTAAAGAGCAGAAGATTACTATTAAAGCCTCTTCTGGTTTGAGCGATGAAGAAGTCGAAAAAATGGTGGCAGACGCTGAAGCCAATAAAGACGCCGATAAGAAGTTTGAAGAACTGATTCAGGCGCGCAACCAAGCTGATGCGATGGTGCATACTACGCGTAAGCAATTGGATGAAGTTGGCGATGCACTTAGTGCTGAAGATAAAGCGCCTATCGAAGAAGCGCTGGCCGAGCTGGAAACCGCTCTGAAAGGCGAAGACAAAGACGAGATTGAAGCTAAAACACAACAGTTGATGGAAAAATCCAGCAAGTTGATGGAAGCGGCTCAGGCTCAACAGCAAGCTAGCCAGGGTGCTGCAGACGCCGGTGGTGAGCAAGCGCAAGGTCAGTCGCAAGACGATGTTGTGGATGCCGAGTTTGAAGAAGTAAAAGACGACGAGAAAAAGTAAGCTGTCGTCCGGTTGACCGGCCCTGATGGCCGGTTTAACGAAACAGTGCAGGCGCAGCAGGGTTAGTCTTGTTGCGCCTTTGTTGTGTTATAACTGTTACAACAACACACTGATTTACAAGACTATTTGAGTGTTGGTTCAAGCCGGCACTTGAGGTAACGAGTAGGAAAAGTAAGCGATATGTCGAAACGTGACTACTACGAAGTGCTAGGGGTTGGCCGCGACGCGGATGCACGCGATATTAAAAAAGCGTACAAAAAGCTGGCCATGAAATATCACCCCGATCGCACTCAGGGCGATAAAGCGCTAGAGGATAAGTTCAAGGAAATTCAGGAAGCCTATGAGATCCTGACCGACGAGCAAAAACGTGCTGCATATGACCAGTATGGCCATGCAGGCGTCGACCCTAACCGTGGTGGGGCAGGTTTCGGTGGAAACGCTGATTTCGGTGACATCTTTGGCGATGTGTTTGGTGATATTTTTGGTGGCGGCGGCCGCGGGCGGCAGTCACGTGCACGCCAGGGTGCAGATTTACGCTATAACCTTGAATTATCTTTGGAAGAAGCGGTTCGTGGCAAAGATGTTGAAATCCGTGTACCCACCCTGGTTGAGTGTGAAAAGTGTGACGGTTCCGGGGCGAAAAAGGGCACCTCGCCCAAGACCTGTCCTACCTGTCATGGCAACGGCCAGGTTCAGATGCGCCAAGGCTTTTTCGCCGTTCAACAAACCTGTCCTACCTGTTCAGGACGCGGCAAAATTATTACTGATCCCTGCACAGGATGCCGTGGTCAGGGCCGCGTAGAAAAAACCAAAACATTGTCAGTTAAAATACCGTCAGGCGTAGATACCGGCGATCGTATCCGGTTGGCTGGTGAAGGTGAAGCTGGCGAAGCAGGCGCACCAGCGGGCGATTTATACGTGCAGGTGCATGTTAAGCAGCACGACATCTTCTCGCGCGACGGCAATAACCTGTTTTGCGAGGTTCCGTTAAGCTTTACTACAGCGGCCTTGGGTGGTGAGTTACAGGTACCCACGCTAGACGGTAAGGTTAAATTAAAAGTTGCGCCGGAAACCCAAACGGGGCGGATGTTCCGCCTTCGTGGCAAGGGCGTGAAATCGGTTCGCACCGGCATGGTGGGAGACTTGATGTGTAAAGTGGTTGTAGAAACCCCGGTTAATCTGTCCTCCCGGCAAAAAGACTTGCTCAAAGAGTTAAACGACTCGATGGGTGAAGAAACAGGTAAGCATCGGCCAAAGGAACAAGGTTTCTTTGACGGTGTGAAAAAGTTCTTTGATGACCTGACCAACTAAATACAGTCAAAACCCTCCAGTCGGAGGGTTTTTTTTGGCCTGTTCAAACTATATTTCCGCCACGTTCGTTTTATATAAGCAAGTTCGTTGTGGCGTTTTATAACCGTAAAGGTGCTGGGCAGCGCTTAAAATTTATGCATAAATAGGACAGGTTGTTTTACTTATGTTCACCACGTTATCTTCACAGACCGGAGAAATACCCTATGAAAAAGCTTGCTACGCTTGCGATACTCGGAAGTACTATCTTACTTAGCGGCCCGATTAGCGCTGCTACCTCGCAGCCCGCCCAATCTGAAAAACATGCCGAAGCCTATGTAGAATACCGTGAAGCCATTTTCGAGCTATTGAAAAGCAACATGGCTCCGCTGGGCGGTATGGCCAAAGGGGCCATTCCGTATGATACCCAAACGATGCAAACCAATGGCATGCGAATGGAGCAGTTGGCAGATATGCTATCTGACTATCTGAAGGTAGATACTCGAAAGTTTGACGTGGATACCGAAGCCAAAGACACGCTGTGGGATAACTATAGTGATGTGGAAAGTAAAATTGGCGATTTGAAAGCTGCTGCGGCTAATCTGCAAAGTGTGGCCACAAGTGGTGACGAGGCATCTTACCGCAAAGCAATAGGCCAACTTGGGGGCACCTGTAAGTCCTGTCATGACGACTATAAAGCAGATTAAGCCGGCTTTTTTGCCAGTTATTTTCTGCTTTACGCGCGTTGCTCCTATCATGCCAGAATGAGCGCATTGCACTCCTGCCAACTATAGACTAGGGTTTAGTATGAGGTGGTATGGTGCCCCTATAACGGCATCACCTCATACTATAATGGGACCAGATACAGGATATATATAGGTTTTTTAAGATATTTACCCTGATCAAAGTAACTATTTATAAAGTATAAAGACAATAACCTTTATTTTTGGTTAGTTGGTCCCAGTTTTATTACGTCGATGAACAAACAGGCTATGCTGCTTTCCATCAGACACCGTGAACAAAGCGATGAGATAATGCTTGCGGTCATTAAGCATAGTGTGCACCGGCACTTGGCATAAAAGGAGATAGCCTAGTGACACCTAGTCCGGGGCTGACGGTACGAAAAAATAAACAGGGTACTGCCCGCGCAGACCTTATTATCAGTTCGGTTAGTATGCATCCAGCGGTTAAAGGATGCTGGTTAGCGATGGCCAGTACTGACAATCCTGCTGAAATCATTTCTCGTTACCCTCCCGCGTTCCCTTCTTCCTTGCGCGAGCGATTAGCACAGTTTATCTATCAGGCGTTGCACCAAAAGGCGTCACTTTTAACGCTGACGGAAGCGCCCGCATCAGCATCCGCCAACGCTGCTGACCCCCTTGGGCAAGAAGAACCGCAGGTTACCTGGTTCTGCCGACGATACGCCACCATGGACACCAATCAGTCGTTCTTACTGTTGTTAAAGCATGTAGGCGATACCATTGATCCTATATTGGAAAATCAGTTATCCCTGGCCGGGGAAATTATTAGCCTGGAAAGTTCAGTACTCACCGCTGAATGTGAAACCCATCTGATGGATAAAATTGCCATGCTGGAAGAGGTAAGCATGGTAGCGCGTACCGGCGGCTGGGAATTTGATATCGCTACTAATATTATTGAATGGTCAGCCCAAACATATCGCCTATTTGGCCTGCAGTATGGTCATTCATTAGGTGTCAGTCGCTCGTTGGCCAGCTTTCCCTCATCATCCCGGCTACAAATTAAAACCATGGTGTCGCAGGTTAGTTTCGATAAACAACCTCGTAAACACGAATTGCCTTATTTTACTGCCCGTGGCAAGCAGCGGTGGGCTAGGCTGACTGCTCGCTACATGGAGGGCGGGGAAGCCGGGCGGGTAGTTGGCACTATTGTGGATGTCTCGGAACAGCGCAGATTGTCCGACACTGAGCATAATTTTACATTGTATTTGCGTACTATCCTCGACAAGCTGAATGACGCCGTACTCACGGTAGACAATCAGGGCACCATTATTACCGCAAATAACGCGGTACAAACTATTTTTGGCTACGACATTGACGCGCTTATCGGGTCAGATATTACCGACATTCTGCCTTCCGTGTTTTGCTGCAAAGATATTGCCACCGCCGTGTCCCGGCTGGATGGTTTGATTACCAAAGGTACCCAATTATATGCGGTCCATGCTGACATGCATGATTTTCCCATTGAACTGGCCGTTTCAGAGATGGTGCAGGATGGCTATCGGCAGTTTGTGGTTATTATCAAAGACATCACTGAGCGTAAACTGGCCTCGGATAGCATTTATCGCATGGCCTTTTTTGATGATGTAACCAATTTGCCAAACATCAAATCCTTTGAGCATGATGTGCGTAAACTTATTGAGCAGGCGCGTGAAGCACGCAAAGATATATTCTGTGTGATGCTTGATATCGATAAGTTTTCTCAATACAACCTGATGTACGGTAAAGAGATTGCCGACTACATACTGCGAATTTTAGCTCAGCGGGTGGCGCAGCGGGTTGGGCCTTTGTTTACCATATACCGCGGACAGGCCGACCGGTTTTTTGTTCTGTATCAGGCGTGTTTTGACGGCCACGACAAAGCGGTGGAAGAGCTGTTAAATGAAGCCGAGTGGGAGTTGCAGCACGGCGTGCTAACCAATATTCCATTAGATGGTCACTCTCAGGCCATCACCGCGTCTTTATCGTCAGCGCTGATAGAAGGCGAGAAAGCCACCTACGAGAAGGTGGTGGGAATTCTGGAATTTGGCCGCAATAGTGCGAAAAAGCAAGGCCTTTCAGGCAAAGTAGCATTTGATAGGCGGGCGTTTTCGGACTACGAAAGGCATAACTTTATTAGCCAAGCCTTTACCCAGGCGTTGGAGAATAACGAGTTCTTTTTAGTTTTACAGCCGCAGTATAACCGCGATCACCAGATTGTTTGCTCAGAAGCGTTACTGCGCTGGGTTCAGCCTAATCTGGGTATGATCACGCCGGGCGAATTTATTCCCATTGCAGAACAAAGTGATGCCATTGTCGACATCGGCTATTGGGTGATTGATGAAGCGTGCCGTATCTTAGCGCATTGTCAAAACAGTGGGGTAGATACCCGTATCGCGATTAATATCAGCGGTCGGCACATCGTGCGCCCTGATTTTGCAGAAAAGCTGGTGGCCATGGTGGAAAAGTGGCAAGTCAGACCTAACCAGTTACAACTTGAAATAACAGAAACCACGTTGGTATCCAGTATTTCAATTGTGCGCGAACGCATGGAAATGCTCGCCACGATTGGCTTTTCGTTTTCTATAGACGATTTCGGGACGGGTTATTCCAGCTTAAGTTATCTTAAAGAACTTCCCATCAGCGAGCTTAAAATTGACCGGTATTTTGTGGATGAAATAAACTTCGATCAGCAGGAAGTGCCCATTGTAAATACCATTTTGGATATGGCCGTTGCCATGAATGTCAGTACCGTTGCCGAAGGAATTGAAAACGATATTCAACTGCAATACCTAGTAAGCCGAGGCTGTAACATTTTACAAGGGTTTCATTTAGCGCGGCCGGTACCGGTGGATGAATGGTTACCGTTGGTGAGCGCCGGGCATAATGTACCTTAGGTGCTCAGACACTGATTGCATCCAATCGGGCGCAATAATCTAAGTGCTACGGTATAGCGTAGGTTTAAACGGAAACACACGGTGGGCCACGAGTTTTGAGCATAGTAAGTGGGTTAGACACCATGCCATCTGACATTTTTCAATACCAAGTTTGATTGAGCCTGATAGTTCACTAAGTGCCAGTAGTGAACGCTTAGCAACTTCGCTTCTGACTTCCGCTGTGTACGTAAACCGGTCGTCTGCGCATTGAGTTTTTAATTCCATCATTTAGCGTAAAACGGTAGTACGTTCGTTATAAATTTAGTAGCAGCTTTCGGAGCCAAAGCAGTCAATAGTGTTAAAACACCATCAAGATAAACGGCTCAAAGGACTTACTACGCCATTTGCGCCTTGCTGAAGAACATGAGTATAAATTTGAGTTGTTTTTACATCTGAGTGCCCCAGTTGGGCTTGAACCGTCCGGATATCTGCGCCAGATTGTAGTAAATGGGTGGCAAAGGAGTGCCTTAAAGTATGAGGCGTGATTGGTTTTGTCAAACCCGACACCAACACCGCTTGTTTGACCGCTTTACGAACGCAAGTAGGATGAAAATGATGCCTTCTTATTTCACCAGTTTCTGGATCTGCGCTAAGTTTATGAGAGGGGAACAAGAACTGCCAAGCGAGCGACTTATTTGCTGAAGGATATTTATTAGCTAGCGCATGAGGCATCCAAACGCCGGCGTATTGCTTATTCTGAATATCAAGTCTCAGGTATTCATCAACCTGCGCTATTTGATTTCTAAGTAATGGAATTAGCTCCGTTGCCAAAGTTACGACTCGATGTTTTTTTCCTTTACCATTCCAGACCCTTAAACACTTATAATCGAAGTCGATATCTTGCACGCGAAGTTGCACAGCTTCCATGCTTCTTAGGCCACTGCCATACATCAAGCCAGCAATAAGATAGTAACGTTTGTTCAATCCTGACATAAGCAGCTTCACTTCATCCTGCGTCATAACAATGGGCAGTTTGGGTTGACGTTTACTTCTGGCAAAATTCAAATTAAGAGACAGTTCATTCTTGATAATGTGCTTATACAGAAACGATAGCGAGTTTAACGCAGTGGCTTGCGTGCGCGGTGACACATTTGCATTCAGCGCCAAATGTTCAAGGTATTGTTCCACTTCATTATCACCCATTGATGAAGGGTGACGTTTCCCGTGAAAGTGAATAAATGCTGAAATCCACTTCAAATAAGTAGAGACAGACCTTGGAGAATACTGTCTTAGCAACATGTACTCAGTGATATGGTTTAAGAGAGGAGACTTTGTTTTCATGACTTTTAATCTTGGTGTATAAATATACAGTTATAGCAGCCTTTCCCCTATATTCAAGCAAACGACCCAATCGCGCGTTTGCATCCTGAAATTAATAAGCTTTGTTTCCTTGCAGCTGTTACCTGTGTCGGCTTTCACAAACTTGAGAATAATGGCAATATGGATAAAAACGAGCGGTAGCTTGGTAGAAAAACGCGCAAGTTGCGCCTTATTAAATTGTTAGGCACTAGTTCAATCTGGAGTTAATTTGATCCCATTAGATGACCATATAGCAGAATTATCGCTTGTTATCAGAGCATCTGATTATTGGGGCGAATGGATGAGAATCTATGAATGGTTGCATATTGCAGGCTCTATAGAGTCAGTATCCCTCGATACAATTAAAAATAATCAGAGTTTTGGTTGGTGTCGTGATTCGGATGAGTACGATATTGCTAAAGATGAATTAATGCAAAATTTCGTTTGTGAACTGTCGGTGTTTAACTTCATATGGGGTGCATTAGAATCAACTATCGATTTAGTTAAACCAAA
The DNA here is from genome assembly GCA_003056425.1 of Alteromonas indica. Classification (GTDB taxonomy): domain Bacteria; phylum Pseudomonadota; class Gammaproteobacteria; order Enterobacterales; family Alteromonadaceae; genus Alteromonas; species Alteromonas indica. The sequence goes on along the minus strand of PYVY01000016.1, from coordinate 4,019 downwards.
GAAGCGACCTAACAATAAACATAAGGAAAAAATTGGTGATACTTGTTATTTACTTGGTAAAAACTATTCAATTCACTCTTGTATAAAGTATCTGCGAGATGAAAGTGAGTTATTTAACATTAAATCAAAAGAATGCTTTGGCTTCGAAAAGATACAAGAACGAATTACAAAAATAGATGACTTTGGTATCGCAGGAGTAGGACTTTACGCTGTTTACGAATTAAGAAATTTATTCGCTCATGGGAGTATGTCATTCCCAGAGCCTGACGGAAACAACGAACCAAATAGTCCGTATAATTCGCTAGTAAATCATGCGTCTAGAATTGTGTTAATCACAATACAAATGTTATTACTTCACCATTATGAGTGTGAAGGACATGAAATTTTTAATCTTAGTTTATCTGAAGATACGACGCTAGATATAGCGTTAAGAACATGTCATTTAAAAGGCAATGAAATTGACGGTCAGTTACCATTAATTTGAGTTGCCTAACAAGGGTTTTCAAGTCGGACAAATTACAGTTGGCTGTTGTTCGTTCCTCACACATTTTAGCCAACTGAAATTAGCCGCTTAAAACGGCGTTAGGTGCTTCTAAGGATTGGAAATGAATAATTCAGAAAAATTTAAATCTTACCTTCTCAGCTATCAAAACAAAGATATTGAAGCGATTTCGAACCTTTTTTCTCCCGATATTCATCTGAGAGATTGGAAAATTTCTGTTCATGGTAAAACTGTCGCCATATCGGAAACTCAGAAGAATTTTGACAACGCTTCAAGTTTAGAAATCGAAATCTTAAACATTATGGAAAACGATAATTCGGTCTCTGGAGAGCTCAAGATTGTAGTCAATCAAACAGAAGTACTTTTTGTCGTTGACGTTGTAACATTCAATAATGACGGTTTAATTTCTTCTTTAAGGGCTTATCTTGGCAGGGAAAGCTAGGATGTATCTACATGCACCTAACAAAAAAATTAAGCCACTCACTCCGTTCGCTGGGACGCATACATGCGGGGCGGCTTCGCCATTATGCCCCACATGCCTGCGCCCCTTATTTAAAAGTTATGCATAGCAAGGATTTAGCTTGGTAAATATTGAAAGTACATCGACAATCATCACAACAATATTATTACTAATACTGTTTATGTATTTTGGTGCAAACTTAGCTATGGTTATTTTAGAAAAAAGAATTTCTGTGACTAGTCTTAAATCACTCAACTCTGGCTTAGTCGAAATAATTAACAAAAAAGGCAATCCTCAAAGCTACATGCAAGCTAGGGTTTACTTGTGTGGCTGCATATTCTCACTTTTTGCATTCATGGCATTTCTGGAGTTTGGCTATGCATAACAAACACATTATGTTCATTCGCTTCGCTCATTGGGACGCAAACTCGCTGGCTCGCGCTTCGCGCATTATAGCCAGCAAGCCTGCGCCCCATATGTGAGGTGTTATGCCTATGAAGTCTGATACCCAAAAAATTTTATATAAAATTGGATGTGCGGAGCATGTCGTACAAGATGATCTTGAGGGATTAGTATCCGCCTGGGTTAAAGTTGTTGCCCATGTTTCTGAAGGTTATCAAATGACCACGGATGATTATTTAAACGATATTGAAGGTCGGCACCTTATTCATGTGTTTATTGATCAAGCACCATCTCAATTTATAGCGCCTTACGAACAACGCCTGAAAGCTGCTGACGAAAAATTTATGGTGTGCACAACTGAAACGGTTGAATGTATCTGGGGGGCACGCAATGAACAAAAACATCACTGGTCACGCTCCGCCAATTGGTATTATTATCGTAAGCCGATTCCTGGTAATAGCGAGTTGGCTCTTGAGTAAAGTGTCAGTACCAAGACATAACAATCATATCAAAATCCGCTCCACTACGTTGCGCTGGACGCCCCTGACGCTGTGCCTTTTATATGGGCGTTATTTGTAAGGTGGTAACTTGAAAGTTATTCGTGATTGCTTGGTGGCGGTGTTCAGCTTTCTTGCAGTCTTCAAATGCTGGCTGGTTATATCAGTACCACTACCAGTTTATTTCTCAGTTCTCCCATTGTTATCTCTGACGGTTATTGCTGCGCTTTTTCACAAAGGCGGTAAGGTTATTCGGTTTGTGGCCTTGGCATTTTGCTGTTTACTCGCATTCTGCGGTATGCTGTTTATCGCTATGGTCATATCTACATTTTTCGGCCAAGAATATGATTCAGTTTCACCATTTTTGCTGGCGGTTTTAAGCATTGTCGGTGGGTTAGCTTTTGTCTGTTTAAAAAGGCAAAAAATTGGCAATTTCCGGCATTACACATAACAAACCGCTGTAGTCGGTCGCAAGCTCTCTGGGACAATAACGCGTGGGCTCAGTCGCTTCGCTCCAAATTTTAGCCCACGTGTTATTGCCCCTAAGCGGGGTGTTAACTACCTACAGAGGAAATAGATGAACTGGACTCCTTTATCAGATTGTACTGGGCAAAGATTTGGAAGAGGAACAGTCTTCAAATTTCCTGCAAAATACCCTTTTGAAGATAGCGTTGAGTTCATGGTGATTGAGGATTTGGATGCACCAATCAGATTCAAACTGATCTGTTCCACAGGCTATCATGCTGGGCAAACCGAGCTAGTTTTTCCCAAAGAGTCAGAGCATGAGACGGGAGGATTATCTGTTTATTGGGTACAAACGAACTGGAAAAAGTGGATTTACGCTGAGTGCAATATGAATGAAGTTCAGTTTATCGAAAACTACCACTCAATACCGAGACGGTAGTTAACAAGCAAATTAAAACGTGCGCGCTAGGGGCACGCACTGGTACAAAAATACTGTGCTTCTAAAAGCTTAGCACAGTATTTTTGCCCTTTATTTGGAAGTTAGGTGCCTACTCAAACTAATAAGGATGTTATGAAGAATAGAATTATATTTACGACCTCACTGCTCTGTCTGTCTCTTGCTGCTTGTAGCAAACAAACTCAGGGGAAAAGTGATTTCTTTATTCAACAAAACAGCATTTCTGAATACAGTATTTCGGGGCTTATAGAAGATTTAGATTCATTACCAAACCAAATAAATGAGTGTGATGTTAGTCATCATGAAGCAACCGATGAAATACTTGTTCAGTGCTCTAAAAAGGGGTTCAATTATACAAATGAGTAAGTCATTTCAGCAATCTCAGGAGCACCCGGTTTCAGTAACACAGAGCAATTCGGACAATATAATTTCAAATGGAAGACGGGAGCTGCTTCTTGTTCGATTGCAATAGAAGAAGATAATGATATTTTTGAGCTTTGGTGTGGCAAAGGCACCTAACAAAAAAATCAAGTCGCCTGCTGTCGCAGGCTGGGACGCATACACGCGGGGCAGTTTCGCCATTATGCCCCACATGTCTGCGCCCCTTATTTAAAAGTTAGGTGTCTATGAAGGAAAGTTTCAGAGTCTGGTTTATATTCGAGATTACGTGTTACTCGTTACCTGTTTGTTTAGCAGCAGGAATTACACTCAAAGTCCTCTCTTTTGATATGCCACTGCATGTATTAACTTTTCTAATTGTATTCTTTATCAGTTGTTGCGGTTCTGTATATGCTGTTTCCAAATTGATGCTTTACGTTTTCGGGAATAAACCAATTGAACTGCCCCAATTAATTGGTTTATTGCTTTTTTTTTGGTTGCTGTGCTGGTTGACTGCCGGATATATGGGTTCTGGAGGCGCTAATATTTACATGCGTTTTGCTTTTTTTATTCCGATATTAGTGGTTTTACATTTAGGGTATATTGCAAATGATAGAGTTAAGTCCAACACCTAACAAAAACATTATTTCGCTCGCAGGCTCCCTGGGACAATTACTCACTGGCTGGCGCTTCGCGCAGTATAGCCAGCAAGTAATTGCCCCATATGTTAAGCGTTATACTTTTTAATCCAGTAACAAGCATGAGGCTATTTAATGAAGTGTGTGAAGCTAAATGAAATTGAAGTCCAACCAACAAAAATAGTGTGCGTTGGAAGAAATTATGTAGAGCACATTAAAG
>PYVY01000015.1 GCA_003056425.1 Alteromonas indica | reverse complement strand
CCGCCACTCGTCATCTTCTAGCAAGCTAGAAATGTTACCGTTCGACTTGCATGTGTTAGGCCTGCCGCCAGCGTTCAATCTGAGCCATGATCAAACTCTTCAATTAAATATATCGAAAACTTTTTATGAATCGTCGGTTGACACTCTTAACGAGTGCCCACACAGATTGTCTTGTTATAAATTGTTAAAGAACATTTTGACAGCCGGCATGCCGGCTGGCACGCTTTTCAAAGTAAACTACTGTTTATTTCTACTTCACGTCTTGCTTCGTTTCTCCCCGAAGCGGGATGCGCATTCTACGCGTTTCGTTTTCTGCGTCAACACTTTTTTGAAAGTTTTTTCTAAAAGCGCTTGCTTGGAAAACTACACTTCGAATTGGCTGCTGCCCTCTCGAAACGTGGGGCGCATTCTACATGAGGATATTGCGCCGTCAACACCTTTTTTATCCTTTTACGGGGTTTTTATACTTTATTGATTCAAACGCCCATTTTTCCAACAAACCTTGTGCTAAACTTGGCCTTTAGTCTACATCTGTGACAGATTGTTGTTCAAATTGTTACAAGTGAGTAAACTATAACCAGCCTCCAAGTATCATCTATAACAATATAAAGGTAGGTTTATGAAAGTTGGCTTTATTCAATGCGCTATTATTAGCGTAATTTTCGCGGTTATCGGCTATCTGGTATTTTCTTCTTCTGGTATGGAAACAAGTTTACCGTTAACTGTAGCTGCATCTTTATTATTTAGTGGCATCGTTACGCCCTATCTTGCTTCGCTATTCGGCACCTCGGCAATTACCGCCGAACCTGAAAGTGGAGTTAGCGGCGAAACGGCGACGCTGTATGTGGGTAATCTGCCATATAAAGCGAACGAAGATGCTGTAAAAGAGTACTTTAATAGCTACGTCAATGTGCAGTCTGTTCGACTGATGAAGGATCGAAGAACGGGCAAGCGCAAAGGTTATGGTTTTATTGAAGTGGTTACCAGTGATGTCGACCAGGCAATAACTGAACTGAACGATAAGGTTTTCCTGGAACGAACATTAAAGGTACGTCCCGCCAAAGAAAAAGGCGAAATGGAATAGCAAAAAACCTGGGGAAACCCAGGTTTTTTTTACTCTTGAATCAGGCTAGCTTACATTCACCTATACGCTAGTTACTATAGCCGTGAGGTAATTACGTATTACTCTTTCACATCCAAGGCATTACTTAGCTGTTGATTAAAGCCAGTAAAGCGATTAATCGCACTGATGAGATCAGGTGTATGCACTTCTTGCATTTGATTAATAATACCTTGTACCAGTGAGCCAATGTCCTGCTCGGTGGCTAACGTCTGCTCTGCCTGCTCGCGGTTGTTCAACATTTTTTGGATATAGTCAGCAATAGCAAATTCCCCCTCCCGCTTAGCCAGTTCCTCACCGGAAAGCCCCTGGACACTTTCATATGCTTTCACAACACTGGAACTTTGGGTTCGGGTAAGTTGCATGGCATAGCCGGCTAACACCTCTTTATCAAAGGTAAGGCCATTAGCTTGCTCGAAGGCTTTATCTATATCACCATCAAAAAATGTTGTCGCCAGATCGTAGGTACTGTTTACCAGTTCCGTAATGCCTGCCAGCTCTTGCTCGTTCAGCTCGCCGCTAATTGAAAAGCTAAAACTACTGGTGGCCTGCCATTGAGCACGACTATAAGTTTCGGTATTACTATTGGTGGAGCTGGCGTCCGGCTCAGAAGCCGGGGTGGCTTGCGAGGGTCCATATTGTTGGTACTTCGCTGTTTGAACATCTGCAAACCGGACTGTTACTTCGTCGCCTTCCCGGGTGCGGATAATCAGGTCGCCCTCACGGCTGTTTAACTGTTCTAGCTGGGTTGCGGTTACTACTGGCGCACGGCCAAATACATCGTCTTCCAACGCTACCATTTTATTTTCAATCAGAGATTCACTATCGGTGATCCCCTGACTAATATCATCGTTTAACCAGCCGGACAGATCCTGACGGGCTTGAGCAATCCCTTTAGCTACGCCTTCTCTGGCTTGCCCAAACAAGGATTGAAGCTGCTCTTTTTCTGCTCCACCAGCCGCCGCTCCACGTATAACTGAACCAACAAAGCCCATCACATTTTTAGCAACTTCTTCAAAATCAAATAGGTTTTCGTCTTTGGGCGGCTTTTCGCTTGGTAGAGGGCGCTGACCATCAATTTCCACATTGGATGCCAGGGCCCGATTGACCACTTTGTAGCTAATAGTAGTTTGCGAAGCAGAAACTGTTACCGATGTTTCCTGCTGCATAAACTGGGCTGCTTGCTGCAGGCCTTGCTGCTGCAACTGCTTTTTATGCGCTGTAACAGGGTTTACCGGCGCTGCGGTTTCAGCTTTGGCATTAGTAATTTTATCAACATTCATAACAGTGTCCTCACTCACCTCACCCTAGGTTATCGGCCGCAGAGCCCATTTGTTTAATTTTAGAACAAGACATTTTATAAAAGCCATTGCAGTGCGTATAAAAGACTCTACAATTCGCTCCCTTTAAAAAGTGATTTCGGAGAAAATAATGGCGCAGACCGACCATAGTGAAGCCTACAATAGTCAATTGCAGGAAAAATACGAACGGTTAACCACACTGCTGGCACCATTTGCTGCCCCCGAGCCGCAGGTCTATGCCTCCGCAGAGCGCCACTATCGGATGCGAGCAGAATTCAGGGTCTGGCATGAAGGTGAGGATCTCTACCACATTATGTTTGACCAACAAACCAAAGAGAAATACCGGGTAGATACCTTTGATGCTGCCAGCAAGACTATCAATCAAGCTATGTCTGCGCTGATTGCCTTGCTTAAGGTCACGCCGGTCCTGCGTAATAAACTGTTTCAAATAGATTATTTGAGTGGTCTGAGCGATGAACTGGTGATTAGCTTGTTGTACCACAAAAAGCTTGAAGACGAATGGCAACAGGCTGCAGAACAGTTGCGAACGACACTGGGTGATACATTTGCAGTAAATATTATTGGCCGCGCACGCAAACAGAAAGTCGTTATTGGTAATGATTATATTATTGAAGGCTTACCCGTAAATGGCCGCATGTACTACTTTAAGCATATTGAAAATAGTTTTACCCAGCCTAACGCTCAGGTTAATTGCAATATGATTGAGTGGGCCTTGGCGGTCTGCGGTAACCCCAATCGGGATTTACTCGAACTGTACTGTGGGGCAGGAAATTTTTCCTTACCAATGGCCAGCCAGTATCGCAAGGTTATCGGCACTGAAATTGCCAAACCCTCTGTCGCGGCGGCGCAGTTCAATATTGATAAAAACCAGCTAGAAAATGTTGATATTGTAAGATTGGCTGCCGAAGACTTCACTGCTGCCATGAATAATGAGCGGCAGTTTACCCGACTGGAAGGTATAGATTTGTCCAGCTATGACTTTGCCACGGTGTTGGTCGACCCACCACGCTCTGGCCTTGATGAAGCGTCGCTGAAGATGATTCAAGCCTATGATGAAATTGTGTATATCTCGTGTAACCCGGAAACACTTTCGGAGAATTTGCAGCTGTTGTGTGACACGCACACTATTACTGCCTGTGCGCTGTTTGATCAGTTCCCGTTTACCCATCACATAGAAACCGGGGTCAAACTGGTCAGGAAATAGCTTATTCGGCGTGGGCCGGGGCATTACTTTTGGCCCGCCCGGTACGGTTGGCGTAGGTTGCTGCGCCTAGCTGCACAAAGCGCAACTGCGCTTTCACCCGCCGTCCAATTTCGCCCCGCATTGAGGGGTCTGCCTCCAGGGTTTCAGCACCGGCACTAAATACCAACCGCACCATTGCTTCTGCCTGTAAACTTGCAATGCTATGGTCAATGCTTTGGCGTTCGACGATGTAGTCGGCCAACTCTTCCACGAAATGTTGAATTTCCCTAAGCACAGCCATCCGATAAGCCGCTGAAGTCCCGGTATGCTCGCGTAGCAGCAACCGAAATACATTGGCATTCGCACAGATAAATTCTATAAACGTGTCGACCGAAATATCGATTACTCCTCCGCCTGACGCAATACGGCTTCGAGCCTGACGCATGAGCTGTCGTAACGCTAAACCTGCTTCATCGACCAGGGTTAACCCCAATTCATCCATGTCTTTAAAATGACGGTAGAATGAGGTGGGCGCTATCCCCGCGGCCCGCGCAACTTCACGTAAACTAATAGCCGATAAACTGCGATTATCATCCAGCAACGCAAATGCTGCCTGAATAATATTTTGGCGGGTTTTTAATTTCTGTTCCTGGCGACTCAAAATAACCTCCTGCAAGACACACAGAGTTTACCTGAGATAATCGTAAAGCTCGACTTTGTATATCTCACTGTTTCTTGGAAGGTTTATAATCTATAGCAGGTTTTGTCTCCCTGAGAGGACAAAATATGCCTATACTTTATGCTGAAAAGGGGCCGTTTTACTTTACTAACACGGCTTTTCCCGCTAAATTAGCGTACAGTTGTAAGCTGAGTTGTGATTAATGAAAAAACCACCAATTATTCTTACCAATGTCCTGGTCTTTATTATCACCGGAGCCATTGCGTTTATCGGCGTGCCTGTGTGGGCTGCCTATATCGGTTTTGATACCGTGGAAATCATTACGGCCGTCGTGCTGTTTTACTTTACTGGTATGTCTATTACTGCTGGTTACCATCGCCTGTGGTCTCATAAAACCTATGATGCCAATATAGTGGTTAGAGTGGTACTGGCTATCGGCGGCGCGATGGCGCTGCAAAATAGTATACTGCACTGGTGTTCTGATCATCGAATTCATCATCGTCATGTGGATGATAACGACAAAGACCCTTATTCGGCCCGGAAGGGTTTGTGGTTTGCTCATATTGGCTGGATGCTGCGTGAGTACCAGTCACATCGATATGACGACTACCGTAACTGCAAAGACTTGTTAAAAGATCCCGTCGTGCAATGGCAGCATAAGTATTATCTACCTATTGTGCTGGCATCAAACTTCGGTATTACCGCCTTTTTAGGTTGGTTAAATGGCGACATTCTTGGCATGATTTTGTTTGCCGGTGTCTTCCGCCTGGTTATGGTTCACCATGTTACTTTCTTTATTAATTCGCTGGCGCATTTTTGGGGTCGGCAACCGTATACCGACAAAAATACTGCACGGGATAACGGGATATTGGCTTTCTTCACATTTGGCGAGGGCTACCATAACTACCATCATATTTTCGAATATGATTACCGAAATGGCATTCGGTGGTGGCAGTTTGACCCTACCAAATGGTTGATCAGAGGTTTATCCTTTGTAGGGCTAACGTATAACTTGCGCCGGGTACCGGAAGAGCGTATCGAAAAAGCGCGTTTGGCGATGCAGCTACAACAAGCCAGCGCTAAAGTATCGCAACTGCCCAATGCTGAAGAAGTTATGCAAAAAATTCAGGCTGAATATGACTTATTAATGCAGCGGATGTCGGAATACTACACGGCGAAAAAACGACTGATGAAAGTCCGTCAAAAGTGCATCAAACGAAGCATGGAAAGACTGGAACTGGACTTTAAATATAAAGAGCTTAAAAACAGTCTGGCATTACAGCGTGAAAAATGGCTGAAGCTGCAGGAAACCAACTTTGCATTAAGTTGAGTTTTTGACATACCGGTCATTCGAAAGGCGTTTCTGATCAACAGGTACGCCTTTTTTATTGCCTAAAATTCCCTACCTCACCCCTTTCTGGGGGTAAACCCCTATGTCATGAATCCCTATTAAATGGCGTAATAAATCTTTGCATTTTTGCTTATTTGAGCGACACTTAGCTATAACAAATAGATATTCAGACTTACTTTTTATATGCAGGTTGCATCGTCACTTTGTTGCATAACAGGGATCTTTTTTTAGCAGGACACAACGATGAATGATGATTCACTTTTTACCTTTGCAGAAGAAATAGAACAGTCGCCCTCTGACCCTGCGGTTTCGGGTGAATGGTTAGTCTTGAGTGTGGAAGATGATCCCGGCTATCAGCAGTCACTCGAACTTGGCCTACGGGGCTTAACCGTAAATTCGTTACCTATTCGGCTACTCACAGCCAGTTCAGCCGCACAAGCTGCAGCAATTATTGCTGAACATGATGATATCGCCGTCATTTTGCTCGATGTAGTTATGGAACATGATGACGCGGGGTTATTCCTGGTAAATACCATTCGCAATGTGCTGGGTAATGAACTGGTGCGGATAATCCTTTTGACTGGCCAGCCCGGAATGGCGCCGCGTCTGGATACCATGCGCGATTTTGACGTAGATGAATACTGGAACAAAGTCGACCTGACGGCAGAAAAATTACGTAGCGTAGTTACCAGTAATATTAAAACCTGGGATTCATTGCACGAGCTGGCGGTGGCAAAACGCGGTTTGCAGTTAATTGTAGATGCATCCCGCAGCATTACTGCCCGCCAGGAAATACACAGCTTTTCAGATACGGTGCTAAAAGAAATCACCCGCATTATCGGGGTGGATGATAGCGGCGGCGTAGCCTGCATTCACTATCCTCAATCTATGGCAGTTAGCTATAGTCCGATTGTGGCTTCTAGTGGCGAATTTGCAGACAATCAGGCGGCGGCGCTTAGCGGGTTGCTCACTTCACTGGAAGAAACCGAACAACAGCTATTAAGCAACGCCATTGATAATGCAATCACCCAACGGGAACATCAGTTTGCCGACCACTGGACCGTGCTGTACTTCAGTACACAGGAGCTGGACGACCGACGGTATCTGATTATCGTGAAGTCGGCGGTTACGCTTCAACTTAGCCACATAACCTTGCTTATGGTATTTAGCCAAAATATCGGCAACGGGTTTACCAACCTGGCACTACTTAATAAGCTCACCTCCCTGGCGTATTACGACACACAGCTGGCCATACCCAATAGAAACTGGCTGGAGCGCGAGTTAAACACCACTTCCCAGGAAGATAAGAACAACTCGATCATTCTGCTTTTTCGGGTGAACGACTTTTTCACTAACGAAATTATGCTGGGCAGCGAGTTTATGCGCGCTATGATGGCTAGCTTGTTAGACGTAATACGGGCCCAGGTCCCCGGCCATTATGCCATAGCCCGGCTAGATGAAGACTGCCTGGCGATGCTAATACATAAACCGGATGCGCCAGACAAGAACGCCCTGCTAGCATTAACTGAGCAGTCTGTGGTAGTGAATGAAATTACCCACAAAATGCTACTTTCTGTGGCGTATATGGATTTAAGCCTGGTGGCCCGGGAAAATGCCGAACAGGCTATTCGGTTATCCGAGGCTACACTTCACGAGGCCAACCGCCACGGGGAGTTGGTGCGCTTTTACAATGCCGAGTTACTCCAGGCGCTGGAAAATCGCTACACGTTGCTTAAACATTTGCGTGATGCTATTACCGAAGGCGATCAATTACGCGTGTATTACCAGCCAAAGTTCAACATGCATACCGGTAAGGTATGCGGCGCCGAAGCCTTGGTTCGTTGGCAATATGATGCAGACACGCTGTTAGCACCTGACCAGTTTATTCCGCTAGCCGAAACATCCGGGCTGATTACTAAGATTGATACCCGGGTAATGGAAACGGTATTTGCAGATGTCGCACGTTTACAAAGCAGTGGTTTTGCCCTGCCAGTCTCATTTAATGTGTCGAATCTGGATCTATTGGCGCCAGAATTTTTAGGTAGCCTCGAAAGCCTGTTATTACACAGCAAGCTTACCGCGTCCTTGTTTGAAATCGAAATAACCGAAACCCAGGCAATGCAAAATTATGAAGCTGTAGCGCCCGTGTTAAGCCGGTTAGTGAAATTAGGTGTGAAAATCAGTATTGATGACTTTGGTACCGGTTATTCTTCCCTTGCCCATTTTACCAAACTCGCTGCTACCGTACTAAAAGTCGACAAGAGCTTTGTTGCACAGCTAGCTGGCAAAGACAAAGAAAACGCCTTAGCGGTGATTAAAATGGTGCGTAATTTTGCTGAACAGTTCGGTGCCATTGTGGTAGCAGAAGGCATTGAAACCGAAGAGCAACGGGCTATATTAACTGATAACGGCTATCAGATAGGCCAGGGCTATCTGTTTTCACGCCCGATCCCCTTTAGCCAGTTTGAAACTCTACTGGCGCAGGAAAAGCAGCTAACCTTGTCACGATGAAAGCACATTACCATTACTTCATTACGCAACCACGGTTATGGTGGTGGGTGCTGTGTATTTGTATATTGTCGTTTTTAGCCGGTTTTGTGCAGTACGAAAAAAATCTTGAGGGACAATTGGAGCAGCTTGAGACAGAACATATCAATATGCTGTCTTCAGCAAATTCTATATTCAGTCGGGAATTAGGCGATCTACGCAACAGTACGCGGTTACTGGCCTCTCATTTACAAGACTTGATTACCGATACCCCCGAGGATGGGGCTAATGTGGAAGCCGTGTTTCAGCGGGTAGGCAGTATTTTACCTAAAGTATCCCAAATTCGTTGGCTGGCGCTTAACGGCGATGAGATATTTCGGGTCGACTTTAAAGGATTAGACGTGACTGCGGTGCCCCCGGTCAGCCTACAAAATAAGCGAAATAGGCCTTACTTTAACCGCATAAGCCAAACCTTGCCCGGTGAATTGATGTTAAGCAAAATCAATCTCAACGTCGAAAATGGGGATGTGGTGATGCCCTTTGAACCGACGATTCGTGCATTGATTCACAGCCCCGCCAATCATCCCCTGGGCGAAGGTTATCTGGTAGTCAACTTTAGGCTCACCGCACTTTTCAGCTTTCTTCATGGCCTGAACCAACCCTCGACAGACTTACTGGTTGCTTATGGTCAGGATAGCTGGTTAATGCATTACGATAAGTCATTAGAATGGTCCACCAGCCTTAACACCCGCCCAGCTAATATTGCCATCAACACCCCCAATTTATGGGCCTACTTAAGCCAGGCTAAAGCCGTATCGGTTAAGACCTTTAGCAATGGCGATGTGTTTAGTGCTAACCAGACATCCATTCGCTACAGTGAAAAAGACGGGGACCATGAGCGTATCTATTTCATCGCGCGAACACAGTCCCATGTGTATGCCGCGATGATTGAAAAAGCGCTGATACCGGCCGGCATTACAGCAGTACTGGTATTCTTATTGTGCTGTATTTTACTTTATCGCGAAATTGCGTTGGGACTGACCCTGGAAAAGCTAACCGCCGCATTAAACCGTGAAAAAGACGAACTGGCCAATGCGTTACGATTACAAAAACAGTTGCAGGATGAATTGGTAGAAACAGAGAAGATGGCGTCGTTAGGCATGCTAGTCGCCGGTGTTGCGCATGAAATGAACACCCCGTTAGGCGCCGCTGTTATGTCTGTAAGCGACATACAAACCCGGCTGGACACCTTGCGCAGCGAAATTGCCCAGGGCCTGAAGAAATCCACGTTGGATAATTACCTTAATAGTACGGCGGAAACTACTCGGCTCACCTTATCTAACCTGCAGCGGGCCAGCTCGCTGATTAAACGATTTAAACGGCTGGCGGTCGACCGCTCCAGCGAAGACTGTACCCAGTTCAATTTGTATCAATGCATCAACGATTTACTACGCGCTATGCAGCCCCAACTCAAACAGCATAATATCAATGTTGAAATACAATGCTCTAAAACCATTTATATGAATAGTTTTCCGGGCATTTTGTCGCAAATATTGCAAAACCTGATCAATAACTGTGTGCACCACGCCTTTGATAATGTACGCAATCCCGCCATTACTATCGATGCCCATGCTGATGGTAACACCATCAGGTTAACCGTAGCAGACAATGGCCAGGGTATTAGTGAGGAAATGGTGAAAACCATTTTTGAACCGTTTATTACCACTAACCGCAAGCAAGGTAATACCGGTTTAGGATTACATTTGGTGCACCAATGGATTAGTCAGGTTATGGCCGGCAAAATACAGGTAAGAACAGATACCGGTACGCAATTTATTATGTATTTACCTGTCAGTGTCAAAACCGGCGAAGATGACTGATTAACGTATAATTTTTTTCCAGTCATAAAGTTGCTAGACTCTGTGATAACAAATCCCCAAGCTATGGCTACCCTACCTAGGTAGCCATAGTTGGCAATGTGTATTTTAAGCTAAAGCGAGTACAGCATTATGACAAAGAAAGCTACCAGCGCCCCCAAGACTTCTCCTAAATACCAGTTTGACGCCATTGTTATTGGTACTGGCCCCGGCGGAGAGGGGTTGGCAATGCAACTTGCTAAGGCCGGCAAAGAGGTCGCAGTGGTAGAACGTTACGAGGCCGTAGGCGGGGGTTGTACCCACTGGGGCACCATTCCCTCTAAAGCATTACGTCATTCGGTTAGCCGGTTAATAGAATACAATAACACTCCGTTGTTTTCGGAAAACCATATCAATAGAAACGTGACGTTTTCAGAAATTATGCGCCACGCCAGCGGGGTTATTCAAAGCCAGTCTAAACTACGCTCGTCGTTTTATGATCGGAACCGGGTTTCATTGTTTCATGGTGAAGCCAGTTTCGTCGACAAAAATACCTTGAAAATCGTCCGTCATGACGGCTCTCAGGAAACGATCAGCGCGAAGCAAATAGCCCTGGCGACGGGATCACGGCCTTATTGCCCCGAAGATATAGATTTTTCTCATCCGCGCATTTACAACTCTGACACCATTTTAAATATGAAGCACGACCCTAAGTCGATAATTATTTATGGGGCCGGAGTTATAGGTTCTGAATACGCCAGTATCTTTCGCGGCATGGGGGTTAAAGTTGACCTGGTTAATATGCGTGAACGGCTACTGTCGTTTCTGGACGCTGAGATTTCAGATGCCTTAAGTTACCACCTGTGGAATAACGGCGTGGTGATCCGCAATAACGAAATCTATTCGTCGGTGGAAGGGCGCGATGACAGCGTAATACTCAATCTGGAGTCGGGTAAACGCATGCGGGCTGATTGTTTACTCTTTGCCAATGGCCGAACTGGCAATACAGATATGCTTAACCTCGCCGCTATCGGATTAGAAGCTGATTCACGAGGCCAGGTTAAAGTAAACGAGCATTACCAGACTGAGGTAGATAATATCTATGCGGTGGGCGACGTAATCGGCTACCCCAGCCTAGCCTCTGCGGCATACAATCAAGGCCGCTTTGCCGCTGAAGCAATGTTAGAAGGTAAAGCGAATGCAGGGTTGGTAGAGGATATTCCTACGGGAATTTATACGATTCCTGAAATCAGCTCGGTGGGTAAGACCGAGCAGGAACTCACCGATATGAAAGTTCCTTATGAAGTGGGCCGGGCGCAGTTCAAACATCTTGCCCGGGCGCAGATTGCGTCGACCCAGGTAGGCAGCCTTAAAATTCTCTTTCATCGGGAAACCAAAGAAATTCTGGGTATTCATTGCTTCGGAGAACGGGCCTCTGAAATTGTGCATATTGGCCAAGCCATTATGCAGCAGAAAGGCGAAGCAAATTCGCTGGATTACTTTGTAAATACCACCTTCAACTATCCCACCATGGCAGAAGCCTATCGCGTAGCGGCGCTCAACGGCCTCAACCGCATATTCTAAACACAAAAAAACCGGCCTGAAGGCCGGTTTTTTTTGTATTGATGCGGAAAAATTAGTTTTTCGCGGTAAGCTTGTTCGTTGCCTGTAACGCATCGCGGTGAGCCACGATGTCTATCTGCATTTTACGTGGATCAAATGTCATCGTTGCAATAGCATATTCGCCCCGCGCTTCATTCGCGTGATCGAATACTTGCTGCTGAGCTTCCTGGAAGCGCATATTACCGGTGATCTGATCAGACATACACTGGCTATTTACTTCAAAGGTCTCAGAATCCATGCAACTAAACAGTTGATTATTACCGGATTCCGCATGCGCAATACTTGTTGTTGTCAGTAGCGCTAGGCCAATTATTAATTTACGCATGGTTTTACTCCTGTGGTACAGTAGGTTACTGTATGAATCAGCATACTGTACAAACGGGAATTTTGCAAATTTAGATCATGCCTATGTGACAGCTTTATGACAGGTTGTAAATTAATGGCAAAAAATACCGAAACGTTTGAACAGCTAATGACCCGGGTTCGCCAATGTACATTATGTCAGCGCGACCTTCCTCAGCCTCCAAGACCCGTACTATCAGCCTCTGCACAAAGCAAAATTATCGTAATAGGACAAGCACCGGGTATTGTAGCCCACGATACTGCGACGCCGTGGAATGACAGAAGTGGCGATAGATTACGCAACTGGATGGGTATAGACAGAAATACCTTTTATAACAACCAACTCATTTCACTGATTCCAATGGGATTTTGCTTCCCCGGGTATAAAAACGGGGCGGACGCCCCCCCTCGTAAAGAATGCGCGCCCACCTGGCATCATTTGTTACTAGCCAATATCGACCCAGAACTGGTGTTGCTGGTAGGAAGATATGCTCAGCAGTATTATACTAAACACCATAAAACCTTAACCGAGGGTGTGCGACAGGAAGCTCACGCCCCGGGTAAATTTATGGTACTCCCCCACCCGTCGGGACGTAACAACCGGTGGCTAACGAAAAATGCGTGGTTCGAACAGGATGTAGTGCCCTTATTGCAGCACCGCGTGGCTGCATTACTATCACGTTAATCCACTTTGTATGTGGGTTGTACCCACTATCTAGAAGCGGGTTGATGATGTTCAGTCAGATAAGTCATAAGATCGTCAAACGGCATAGGGCGAGCATACAGATAACCTTGAGCTTCATCACAGCCCAGCTTAGTCATATACTGGGCCTGCTCGCGGGTTTCCACACCTTCCGCTATTGTACATAAACCAAGCTTATTACCCAGCGTTACAATTGTTTCGGCGATGACTGCGCTTTTCCCTGGCGTAATATCACCGACAAAAGACCGATCCACTTTGAGTCTATCCAATGGCAAACGTTGCAGATAACTCATTGACGAAAAGCCTGTGCCAAAGTCATCTATAGCAATAGCCACCCCGTAGGTTTTGAGCGTATTAAGGGCGTCTATAACAATTTGCGGTTCATCCATCACAACGCTTTCTGTAATTTCCAGTTCAAGCCTTCCGGGCGGACAGGAAAAACGCTTGAGCGCATCAGTTACTTTCTGCACAAAGCAGCGATCGCGAAATTGTGGAATCGAGATGTTTACTGCCACCCTGACATCCACGTAGCCCGATTGCTGTAAGCTTTGGATGCGGCGACAAGACTCCTCTAGAACCCATTGGCCAATATCCACAATGAGCCCGGAGTATTCTGCCAAGGGAATAAATACAGCGGGCGAAATATAGCCGCCTTTGCCATCCGGCCAGCGTAGCAGGCCTTCCACCCCAACCACTTTTTCGGTAACTAAATCAACCTGTGGCTGAAACCATAACTGTAATTTACGATCGGCGAAGTCATTGCGTAACTGGCGAATCATACCCAGCTGCCAGGTGGTCCGCTCCTCGATCTCGGGCGCGTAATATTCGAAGTTATCAGTGTGGTTGCGCTTTGCCCGGTTAAGGGCAATATTCGTACGCTTAAGAATCTCCAACCCTTGTTGGCAGTTATCGTTGACCAGACATAACCCCATGGTCACATTTAGCGGTATAGTATGTTCAAGTGCCTGAAACGATGATTGGAATATACCGTTGATGGCTTCTGGCGTAACCTGCGACTGCGGCCCGATAAGCCCAAACACATCACCGCCTATGCGGGCTTTGATAATATGCTCCGGAAAAATCGATTTAATTCGGTTGGCCACCGCAATAAGTAGGGCATTCCCGGCATCCTGTCCCAACCCATCGTTAATATCAGAAAAGTGATTAATGTCGATAAGCGCAACCGTGCTCAATTCATTATTGCGGCTTAAGTCACGCTCCAGCGAATTTATAAATTCATTACGATTAGGCAGACGCGTCAGCCAATCGCGAAACGCCGCGTTACGTAGCTCGTGAAACAAGTGAACATTTTCATACCCTACTGAAATACTTGATAAAAACACTTCAAGTAGTTGTTGATGGGTGTCGCTGAGTTCATGTTCGATATTCACATATACTGCCGCCTCGAAACCTGCCCGATTAAGATAAAGCACTGAAAAACCGGCTTCAAATATATGTTTTTTGAGTTTAAGGCAGCGACTGATACTTTCTGTAATAAGCGTGTTATTGAGGTGGGCCACAGGCTGGTTGATAAGATGGGCAAAATCGCCCGCTGCCCCGAGAATATACACAGCGTCATCATCTTTATCGATTACCGTGCCGGCCTTAGCGCAAACCAAGCCTTCAGCTTCCAGTCCAATCAGCGAGCTCAGTTGGGTTACTACGCCGTCGCAAAAAGCTTTTATTGAATGTTCTTCAAGTAAATTAGAAGAAGCATCAATGATTTTTTGAAGTCCCACCCGGCTTTGATTAATGGTAAGAATTTGTTGATAGGAACGAATTGAAGCCACCACGGTAATGAGCAGCTTACTGCGGGTTAGTTCAGTTTTCGTTTTGTAATCATTAATATCGTAATCGGTAATAATGGTTTCTTCAGGAGCATAACCTGGTTGCCCAGTGCGTAGCACTATGCGGGGTTCATCCAGCTTTAAATCCTGCCGCAGATACCGTACCAGTTCCAAGCCGGCATCGTCAGTTTCCATAACGACATCAAGTAACAGCATGGCAATCTGGTTGCCGTATTCTTGCAGAATCTCTCTTGCCTGATGAGCGGAGTAGGCATGAAGGAAGTTAAGTTTGCGGTTATTAACGACCAGGTCAGCCAGCGCAAGCCGGGTAACTGTATGAATCTCCTCATCGTCATCTACGATAAGCAGATTCCAGAATTTTCCGTTTTCACTAACGGCAACCGACAGCGGATCTTCATCCAAAAAAATCAGTTCGTCATTGTCATAATCAGAGTGCGTCATTGTCGGAGAAATCCTTACTACCGCAATTTTTTAATCGTACTCCTTACACCGTAAATTGCAAAGCCTCATCACTGATGCAATAGTATCGGCATAAATACTGTACCGGTACAGCCACTGTCATTAGCAGTGACCTCTAATTTTATGAAGATACCCTCACATACGTCTGCGGGGCCTGTTTCGCCCATTAATAATAGGCCAAAACCAAGCGATAGTCCCGTCACGCCCAACGAAACACGTTCGACCACTGCAAATGCCAGTGCGCTGCGGGCGGATACGATAAGCCGCTTGTTCGCCCGAGCCGGGGTAGATGGCCGCAGTACCTCAACTGATTATAAACAACGCCGTCAAGCGCTTACCCGCCGAGATGAAGTTAATCAGCTCAGTAAACTGGATAATTTACAAGCAGTGATGGACATTGCGATGGCCGTAAATGTGCGTCATACCACAGACGATGAGATTGACCCAGACTGGTTCTTCGCCTTCGTTAGTTTGGCGGAAAACGTCTATTCTACTGCGATGCAGGAACTATGGGGGAAAATTCTGGCTGTTGAAGTAGCCAGCCCGGGAAGCTTTTCTTTGCGTAGCTTGCAAACCATTACTTATTTGACTCAACGCGATGCTTTACTGTTTGGGCGCGCGGCGGGAATGGCAATGCGTAGCCAGGATACAGTACCGCGCCTGGTGGTGGGTTACCATCAGCGTAGAAGCTTTTTCCAATGGCTCAAAAACCCCGCTGGAGCACAACTGAATCTCGCCCATTACGGGTTATCATATCCTGACCTGTTGACGCTGATTGATTTGAAACTGATATTTGCCAGCGAAATTGAAAGCGCTGAAATTGCACCGGATAAACCTATTACCTGGCGCTATGGGCAGCAAGGTATCACCCTACAGGCAAGAAAGCCGGGCGTGGCACTGGTGTATTACAAATTTACTCACGTTGGCGCCGAATTATTTAAACTCATTGCCAGACAGGACTCACCAGATTATATAGAAGCATTAAGTCATGTCCTGCACCCGGTGTTTGAAATGAAGCGAACATAATTGCCGGCTACTGAAAACCTTCAGTAGCCGATACAAAACCGCTTAGACGAAGCTTTGCCGCTTAAATACCATCACCGAACTCATGCAAACCACACTCGCGTTTGAGGCCGAAAAAGCGTGTATCCTGCTCGCTCATCCCTTCCTGTAACGATTGCGTTGTATGCCAGTCCCCAATCGACACATATCCCTGTTCCCACAACGGGTGGTAAGGCAGATCATGTTCCTTGAGGTAGTAATGCAGGTCTTTGTTTGACCAGTCAATAATTGGATAAAGCTTAAACTGGTTACCAGCTTTTTGCAGCACAGGCAATTTTTCGCGACTATCTGACTGGCTACGGCGCAGCCCGGCAAACCAGGTTTGCGCTTCCAGCGCTTTAAGCGCGCGCTGCATCGGCTCGACTTTGTTCAGCTTGTTGTACTTTTCAATTCCCTCGATACCCTGCTCCCACAACCGCCCAAAACGGGCCTCTTGCCAGGCGGCGGATAAAGGCGCCTGGTACACATGCAGGTTCAGTTTAAGGCGTTCGGTAAGCTCATCGACAAACTGATAGGTTTCCGGGAACAAATATCCAGTATCGGTAAGCACCACCGGAATATCCTGGCGAGCCTGAGTCAGTAAATGCAACATAACAGCAGACTGCGCGCCAAAACTGGAAGACACCATATGGTTGCCAGGCAAGTTTTTAAGCGCCCAGGCCACGCGTTGCGCGGCACTGAGGTTATCCAGTTGTTCATTAATCAGCGCAAGTTCTTGTGCAGTGATTTGCAAAGAAAGCGGCTTATCAATGTCAATTGCTGTATTAGTCATAGAAGTCTCTTGCTGAGTCCACAACGGGTTTAATGATGTCAGCCCGAATCACAAAGTCACCAAACGCTTCGTTGTCATTGCGTTCGCTGGCCCACCGGCCAATCAGGGTATCTAACTCTTCAAAAATTTCATCTTCGCCGATATTTTCCCGATACATTCTGGGAATTCGGGTACCTTCACGATCGCCACCAATATGCAGATTGTATTTACCAGGCCCTTTGCCTACCAAACCTACTTCTGACAACATAGCGCGGCCGCAGCCATTCGGACATCCGGTAATCCGGAAAATAATGCTATCGCGGGTTACATCATGTTTGTGCAGCAATGTTTCCATACGGGCTATGGCTGCAGGTAAATAGCGCTCGGCTTCCGCCATCGCTAATGGGCAAGTCGGCAAAGACACGCAGGCCATAGAGTCGAGGCGCTGCCCCGATACATTATCTTCAAGCAGACCGTATTGGCGCGCCAGGCTATCAATCTTATCTTTCTGCTGCGCAGGTACTCCGGCAATAATCAGGTTCTGATTAGCGGTGAGACGGAAATCCCCCTGATGCACTTTTGCAATTTCAAGACATCCGGTTTTTAACGGCTTATCCGCAAAGTCCAGAATTCGGCCATTTTCAATATATAACGTCAGATGGTGTTTGCCATCAATGCCCTCGGCCCAACCAAAGCGGTCTCCCCGGGTGGTGAAGCTATACGGGCGGCTAGCAGCAAAGCTGACACCGGCGCGTTTTTCAACTTCAGCCTTAAAATTATCTACCCCTACCCGCTCCAGGGTATATTTTGTTTTGGCATTCTTACGGTTAACCCGGTTACCCCAGTCGCGCTGGGTAGTTACCACAGCCTCAGCAATTGCCAATGTATCGTTGACGCCAATAAAACCAAAATCATCAGCCTTACGCGGATACGTTGAATGGTCGCCGTGCGTCATCGCCAGCCCGCCGCCTACCAGTACGTTGAAACCAACTAACTTGCCATTTTCGGCAATGGCGACAAAGTTCAAGTCATTCGCATGTACATCCACATCGTTATGCGGGGGTATGACTACGGTGGTTTTGAATTTTCGCGGTAAGTAGTTATCCCCCAATATTGGCTCAACTGACGCTTCGGTAGTCGCCACTTTTTCAGCGTCTAACCAAATTTCAGCATAGGCCCGGGTTTTGGGCAGTAAATGTTCACTGATTTTCTTCGCCCATTCATATGCCTCAACATGCAGTTGAGACTCGATGGGATTAGAGGTACATAAAACATTACGGTTTACATCACCCGCCGTGGCAATCGAGTCGATCCCGACTTTATTCAAGGTCTGGTGCATCAACTTGATATTTGGCTTTAATACACCGTGAAACTGGAATGTTTGCCGGGTGGTTAAGCGAATGCTGCCATACATAGTATGTTCATCTGCGAAGCGATCTATTTGCTGCCACTGGGTAGGCGTAATGATGCCGCCCGGTAGCCGTGCGCGCAGCATGACATTGTGCAGGGGTTCAAGCTTCTGCTTGCCACGCTCCGCGCGTATATCACGGTCATCTTGCTGATACATGCCGTGAAAACGAATTAACTGGAAATTATCCGCAGTAAAACCGCCCGTCAGATCGTCTTTTAAGTCTTGTTCTATGGTGCCGCGTAAATGGCGACTTTCTGCCTTTAGCCGTTCGTTGTCAGCCAGTTTGCCTTCAACGATAAATGGCGATTTTTCGTTACTCATTAATAGACATCCTTCTGATAACGTTTTGCTTTGCGCAAAGCCACAAGATACGCTTTAGCGTCTTCTTCGCTCTTGTTGCCATATTTTGCAATAATACTTAGTAAGGCTGCTTCTACATCTTTTGCCATGTGCATAGCATCACCGCACACGTAGAAATGTGCACCCTGCTCTAACCATTCATAGACTTCCTGGCCCTGTTCCAGCAGCCTGTGCTGTACATAAATCTTATCTGCCTGATCGCGCGAAAACGCCAGCGTGATTTTATCCAACAGACCGCTTTTAACGTAGCCTTGCCACTCGACCTGATATAAAAAGTCCTGGGTAAAGTGGGGGTTACCAAAGAAGAGCCAGTTTTTGCCTTGTGCATCCTGGGCGTCACGCTCTTGCATAAACGCTCGAAACGGTGCAATACCTGTTCCGGGGCCCACCATGATCACGGGTGTATCGTTATTTTCCGGCAGGCGGAAATTATCGTTTTGCTCAACAAAGATCTCAACTTCACCCGCTGCTACGCCATGCTCACATAAGAAACCTGAAGCGCCACCTTGATGGCGTACCCCAAATGCTTCGTAATCAACGTGCGCCACAGTCAGATGCACTTCGTCTTCAACTTCAGTCTGACTTGACGCTATTGAATACAAACGCGGCGTTAACGGACGTAATGCGTCGACTAGCGCCTGGGCACTGATTTGCCCAGGATGATCGCGTACGATATCGACAATTTGGCGCTCCGCCATGTAGGTGCGTAAGGTTGCTTTGTCTTCCAGCAGTTCGGCCAGGCTCGATGAACCGGTGGCACTTTGATATGCCTTGATGAAGTTAGGATAGCTTAGCGTCAACTCCAGCTTTTCGGTTAGTGCTTGTTTCAGTGGCATAGCGGTATCATCCACCGTAACCTCTTCTGCTGCATTAAGCGAAACCAGGCCTATCAGTTCATCCACCAGCGTTTCGGCATTTTTAAACCACACGCCCAGCGCATCGCCCGCTTGATAAGTAATACCTGAATCTTCCAGGCTTATCTCAATATGACGGATATCTTTGACCGAATCCCGTCCTGTGATTTTCTGCGAGTCTAAAATTGCCGCTGTAAAAGGGGCTTTTTTAGTATAGGTGCTGCTGGCACCGGAGGTAACGGCATCACCGGTTTGGGCGGCTAACGCCTGACCGGCCGGTGCACCAGCAAAATCGTCTTTTAAAGAAGCAATAAGTTTGTCAGCGAAGCTTTGAGCCTGCGCTTCATAATCAACATCACAGTCTTCACGAGGAATAATGGCGGTGGCGCCTTGCGCAGCTAACCGGCTATCAAAGTCCTTACCGGTCTGGCAAAAGAATTCATAGCTACTGTCACCTAAACCTAACACTGCATATTTAAGATTAGGAAGTTTCGGAGCTTTTTTGCCCCCTAAAAATTCATGCAGTTCGATAGCGTCATCGGGGGCATCGCCCTCACCATGGGTACTGACATAGGCCACCACGTGGGTTTCACTTTTAAGCTGGCGCGGTTTGTAGTCTGCCATGCTGACCAGCTTACTGGTATAACCAGCCGCTTCTGCCTGCGCCTGGAACGCTTGCGCTAAATGCTTGGCGTTGCCCGTTTGCGAACCATATAAAATAGTCAGGGTAGATGTATTGCTTTGGGCAACAGGTGCGGTACCTGCAACGGGGGCAACGGTGCCACCTGCTGAGGCTGCCATACCGGCCATATAGCCGCTTACCCAGGTTAATTGATCACGGTTAAGGCCTGCGATAGCTTGAGTAATCGCATTCCACTGCTGTTCGTTGATCACCGCTGGCGGTGTTGTATTTTGATTAGAATCTTGTGACATAACTCGTTAGCCTCAATTTGATGTGCTAAGGCTAACGAGTTTAGTTAGGAAGAGAAAAGAATTATTCTGCCTTTTTTATTACCTAAAGTGATTAGGGCTAAACTTTTCGGTCTAGAAATGCATCTCAAGACCGACAAAAGCACCGTCGTAGCTCATGTCTGCGTAGACATCGTCCAAATCATCCAGGTCCATTTCAACGTTGCGATAACCTAGTTGTAATGTCATATCTACTGCTAGACTTTCAATAAATGAGTAGGTTACAGCAATTTGATAGTCGCTGAAGGTATGATCGTCGAACGATAAGTAACTCCCTTCTGCGTACGCACCAAGGCCTGAAAACGGCAAACCAACTTGCACCCGTGAATAGGCCATGGGAATAACGCCTGAAAATTCCGCGTAGCCACGGGTGTCACTTTGCTCATCTAGCACAGCAAACGCACCGTCGACATATTTACCATTGATACCGACATCAAAACTTAGCAAATCGTTATCAAACAGCTCGTAATACAAAATGATGTCTGTGGTATTTAATTCAACATCTGTGGCCACGGTACTGTCAGTCGTATACAGATCGCCATCAAAGGTGAAATTAGACTGCAGATTAGTTGCCCCATTCACATCCAGGGTGGTGTAATTCAATTTGACATTAGGTACAAACGGAACAGGATGCTCCACGGCAATATAGGCAGAGGTTTGCGTTTCATCATCAAAGTTGAATTGCGCATTGGCATCGTTGTCGGCAAACCCGCCATCGGTGGTGCTGCGCCATCCCTGTGCCCCTACGTAAACACCAGCGATGGTGTCAGCCATTACCGGTGTAGCGGCAAATGAACCTGCAAGTGTCAGGGCCATAATGCTTTTTTTCATCGTTTATCCTTGATTCATCAGTTCGGAAAGTTCAATAAGTGCAGCATTTGCACGGGAAATATAATTTGCCATTACCAGTGAATGGTTGGCCATCATGCCAAAACCATCCCCATTTAAAATCATTGGGCTCCAAACCGTTTGCTGAGTGGCCTCTAATTCACGAATGATTTGCCGCAAGCTCACCAGTGCATTTTTATCTTCCAATACGTCAGCAAATTCAATTTCGGCGGCTTTCAGATATTGCAACATAGCCCAGGAAGCACCTTTGGCTTCAAAAAATACATCATCCAGTTTCCACCAGCTGGTTTTTACCTGCTTTTCCGATACCTGGCTTTTATTCTTTGCATTACGTTGCCCGGCCATATCGGTATTGATGCGTGCAGATCCCACGCTGGCACTCAACCGTTGCGAATAGCTGCCCAAGCGCTTCTCTACCATTTTTATCCACTCGCGCAAATTGTCGGCTCGGGTATAAAACTGACTGTCGCCGCTGCCCGCGGCCGTTAAGTCTTTACGGTAAGAATAAAGCAGGTCAATGCCTTTACGATAACTTGATTCAGCCGCTGGAAACATCCAGTTGCGATGGTCCATGTTAAACTGCGGCACCGCTTTAGCGATGTATTTGTTTTCCACTGACTGAGACTGGGAACGGGTAAAGTCTTTTCGCATAGACATGGCTAAATCCCGGGTCATTTCCAGCACCCCAAATTCCCATGCAGGCATATCGTCCAGAAGGATTCCAGGCGGCATAACATCATTCGATAAATAACCGCCAGGCTTATCCAATAAGGTCTCGGCCACCATTATCATCGTGGTGGTCATAGTATAGCCGGGGATTTGTGGGTGCGATGCTTTGGCTGCCTGAGCAGACACCCGCTGCTTGACATTAAACGTGGTGGGAGAAAGGCTCCAGTACCACCCTATTACCCAAAAGATAATCAGTAACAGGGCTACGACTGTTCCAATTCGCTTAACATTAAGATGCTGTTTAATGCTCAACTTTGCTTTTCCTTATTGTTGTAATGCTATACGCCTGCAAACCATGTAGGGAGTAACGCATAGCATAGCTGTTCTGCCCCTGCGCGCAAAGGACGGCAGCAAGGGGCTGGGCTCAGGTAGAGCGTGTCTGATGCCGATTTTGCACACTTCGGGCAATCATTACCAGCACGACTACCAGCAGGATCGGCCAGAACAGGCTGATCCCGAATACCGCAAGCCCGGCAAGGGCGGCTATCAGACCTACAAATATAGCGCCCAGCATACTGATCGCCACTATAAAGCCTATCACGGCAAACACAACTGCCAGCATTAAAAAAACCAACAGGCCTTCCAATGGTGACAGCATATCGTGGTTAAGATACACCGTCATGCCAAACCAATCGGTCAGCGCGCCACCTGCTGCCCATGCCAGAGCCGCAGCAATAGCGACCGCCACAATAAGGTTTTTCATCACGCCCACCGTGGCAGCAACATTACCGCCGCGATATAAGCGATAACGGTAATCCCCGGCAGCATAAACAGCGCTATACCTGCCGCGATTCTCACCCACAGGGCATCAACCCCAAGGTATCGAGCCAGCCCTGCACAAACACCACTAATAACCGACTGGCTCATAATACGATGGATACGTTTATCCGAATTTACCGTTTTCATAGTGACTCCTGTTGTTTCAGTAAGATGGTACTTGTTAAATGTTGGTTTGCCTTTAGCGGCAGCCTGGACCTAATCGACTCAACATTGCGCAGTTCTTTTGCTGACGGGCT
This sequence comes from Alteromonas indica, assembly GCA_003056425.1. Taxonomy (GTDB): domain Bacteria; phylum Pseudomonadota; class Gammaproteobacteria; order Enterobacterales; family Alteromonadaceae; genus Alteromonas; species Alteromonas indica. The sequence continues at coordinate 114,238 of PYVY01000015.1, read as the reverse complement.
TAGCGATGCCCCCGTTAGCTAACACCAGCCGGGAACTGCCCGCCAATAGTCGTCGTTTATCACTTATTGGGTCGCTATTGCCGAACATGCTTTGCGGCAATCTCATTTGGTATTTCCAGAACTATTACAATTGCCATACCAAAACTATAACCAATTGTATTAAAAGAACTATTTATTTTTTCAAGGGATATTCTAAGGAGGCGTGAGCGGCGTACAGGTGAATAATAGCGAAATTAGCCAACTTATTCGTCAGATGCACCACTTTGCATGTGAAGACCAAAAAAAAGCAGCCAGCGCTGCTTTTTTCAATTGGATGATCTATTTACATCTGAGCTTCTTGTGACTCTTCTTGTTTGGCAGGTTTGTCAGCGGCAGCCGATAAATCTTTAATATTCACTGTACCGCGTTGGTTGTGCGTAGCATCTGGTTCAAAGAAGTAGACCGTATTGGCCACAGCCTGTTGTACATCCAGCTGAATTTCATGGGCAGTATGGGCCATTAAGTCGCTTAGCATATCGCCAACGACTTCCTCTACAGAAGCTTGTTTCGCAAATGCAGGTGCGCCGATAAGTGATGATGCAATAAAAACGGTGGACAACAGGTGTGTAGCGTTCATGGTCAATTTCCTTTTCTAGTGTCGGGTAGTAGTACTCAATGTACGATAAACAATAGATAGCGAAAGCTATGCCAACGCTTAATAAAAAATTAACTCATTGAATTACATATATTTCTTTAAGTTAAGCTAGAAACGCTTTCGCGCTACACATGCATGATACTTAATTATTAGCCAAATTAGCTAACCTGGTTAGTGGTTTTGGCCACCTTTTGCGCTTCAAACTCCTGTTGTTGCTGTTGCGCCGCGTCCACCTGTTCTAATGCGTTCATCAGTAAGTTAGGATCCGGGTTTTTGCCCGTACCATGTTGGCTCAGATAGCGCCGCCATATACGGCCACCTGTCTGGCCTTGATACAAACCAAGAATATGTCGGGCGACATGCCACGGTTTGAAGTAGGGTTCGTCCTGACGATTAATATAGTCCTGCATCCGATGCACCACCTGCGCCCGCGTAGGTATTGCCCTGGCATCGTTGAAGATCGTGCTATCCACCTCGCTTAGCAGGTAGGGGTTGGCATAAACTTCCCGGCCAACCATCACGCCATCGACACAATCAAGTTGTTGCTTCGCCGCTTCGAGTGATTTAATGCCACCATTAATACTAATATGTAAATCAGGGTATGCTTGTTTGAGCTGGTGAACCCGTGGATAGTTTAAAGGCGGAACTTCACGGTTCTCTTTGGGGCTTAGCCCTTGCAACCAGGCTTTTCGCGCATGCACAATGAATGTATCGCACCCGGCGCTGGCGACCACTTCAATAAACCGCGAGAAATCTTCATATTCGTCCATATCGTCAATGCCAATACGGCATTTTACGGTAACCGGGATATCAACTTTAGCCTGCATGGCTTTTACTGAACGCGCCACGGCATCGGGCTGGGCCATCAGACACGCCCCAAAACTGCCGTTTTTAACGCGATCAGAGGGGCACCCTACGTTGATATTTACTTCATCATAACCACGTTCCTGCGCCATCACCGCACAACGCGCCATATCGTCGGCATTGCTACCACCCAATTGTAAGGCAACCGGATGCTCTTCCTGGTTATAGGCAAGATAATCGCCCTTACCGAATATTAAAGCCCCGGTGGTCACCATTTCGGTATATAACAGAGTATGGGCAGACAGTTGACGCAAAAAGAAACGGCAGTGGCGGTCAGTCCAGTCCAGCATAGGAGCAACGCTGAAGCGCCGGTTTAAAGAAATGTCAGACATAAAACTTAACACCTTGGTTTATCTGTAAAAAAGTAAAGCTAATCGCATTTTTACCGGTTTTTAAATAAGTGACATTTCCATTGTGTTTCACTGATTTTGGCCCGTTTACAACCCAGCAGCAATATGAAAACAGGGCTTATTCGTCAGTTAGCCTGGCGCCGCGAAGCTTGAACCGTATATTCTACTTCCGTCAATCAGAAAAACAAAGGCCAGATCGTTTTCTCTTTACGCGGGGCCATTGCGCTAATAACACCAGCCGGGAGTTAGGGCGAACCTTTATTTTTACCCGGGTGTGAAGCAGCCCCGCCCCTTACCATAGCAGGCTGTAACGCCATAGCCTGAGCGGGTTTAGCGGTAAACGAACCAGACCAGATACTGCTGAAGGCCCCGCCCGACAGCCAATAATTTAATCTCGCCTGCCACTATTACTTAAGGTGGCCTTGCTGGCCGTGCATACGCGCTAAGACAACGCCTCCTCTACCAACCATTAATACCACTGCGGTGCGGTTAACTTTTCTTATTGGCCCCAGTAGCCTGGTGTCTTTATACCCCTTGCCGCAGGGACATGTTCTTAGCCCAAAAAGCGTATGAACGTTGGCATGGGTTTAGCAACCCTATTGGTTCCCCCTTGGGGCTTTTTATTTACCGATGGTTTCATTTTATCGGTGGATTATTTTGCGCAGTAACATTATCAATTTTACGTATAAAGAAGGAGCTCTATTATGACTTATCAAAAATACGCCGAATGTATTGATGCCTGTAATCGTTGTGCCGATGCGTGCGATAACTGTTCTACCGCGTGCTTAGCAGAAGAAAATATCGCTCAAATGGCGCAGTGTATAAAGCGTGATATAGATTGCGCGGCAATGTGCCGGCTGGCCGCTGGGGCTATGGCTCGCGATAGCGAGTTCGCCGGAAGCATATGTTCGTTATGCGCGCAAATCTGTGAAATGTGTGCAGAGGAATGCCGTAAGCACGAAGCGGAACACTGCCAAACATGCGCAGCAGTATGTGCTGAATGTGCTAAAGCCTGCCGTGCTATGGCCGCATGATACAAAGCCAGGCGCGACGTCGCCTGGCCCAATTTGTCTTTAGCCCAAACGGCTGTGTTTAACCAGCGTTATCGCTCAAAGCCAGGTTTAGGCCGCTAAGTTGATGGTAGATACCCGTCGCCCTTACGCCCGCCCTTAGCCATTGAGTGCTGACGCACGCGCCTGAGTACGAACTTACTGGAGGGCCGGGCTGGTAAGGTTTTCATATCTATATCAAGATGCTCAGCAGATACCTCATAGTCACAACGCAGTAGTGCCTGGGTAGCTATTTTCATTTGTTCAATGGCCACCCACTCGCCAGGGCATCGATGATTACGATAATGATCACCGCCCCCCTGCGGTATCAACCGATAAGTATTGTCCGCTGCATCGGCAAAACGCTGAGGGTAGAATGTGTCTGGCTTTTCCCATATACGCAGGTCATGATTAGTACCGTACAGGTCAAGTAATACCTTACGCCCTTTAGAAAATTGCTGGTCATGCCATGTAAAGGCATGCTTAACCCTGGCCACTGCAAAAGGAAAGAACGGATAAAAACGACGTACTTCCTGAACGAAATTATCCAGCATTTCAGGTGTGTCCTCTCGAAGCCGAGCGCGCCAGTTTGGATAACTTTGCAAAGCGTGGGCGCATTGCAAAATATAAATAGATACCGCCACCGTGGGGCGTAGTAAGTTATTTAATTCTACTGCCGCAACGTTTACATCCAGCAGCTGATCGTCAATGTCTTTATGTAATGCAATAACTTGTGCTGGCGTGTCGGGCTTCGCCTTAGGGTTCGCGCGAAGGGCTTCAATAACAGTACCCAGCCACTTTTCACTCTGCTTACGGGCACGGCGTGCTTTCCAATGGGAAATACCAATACTGCCCGCCTCTTCATAAAGCGAAGCCAACTCTTTTGAGCGTTTCTCAACTTCGGCAGACTCTAACGGCACCCCTGCCCATTCACACACTGCTTGGGTAAGCAGATTACGGGTTTGCGTATACAAACAGATATTGTCCGCCCCGTTCCATTCGCCGATACGCTGCTCCCAGCGGCGCTGAGCTATGGTCGATAGTGCGGTAATTTTTTCCGGCACCAGCATTTGCATAAACATCGCTTTGCGATGTTTATGGGCAGCTTCGTCCATACCCTGCACCCCGCCTTTACCAAACAGGGTTTTCTGAATTCTGGCCGGGGCGACATTTTGCCGACTAAACTTCGCGTTGTCGTAAAATAAACGGGCGGCTTCTTCGCCTCTAATACATATAAATTTTTGCAGCAAAAGACGTGTTTCCACCACATCAGTGTCGTATTGTTTGCATAGCCTGGAGATATAACGATAGGGATCCCGATATAATCCGAGGGTGTGATCAAGATATTTTGTGGAGAAATTTCCCATAGTCTTTAACCTTCATGGATATCATGGGGTAGTTTTCGGGTTAACTACGTCACCCGCTTTGGGCAACGTAGTCACTGCTGTTCATTTAACGTTTTGGATTAATGCAGGTTACCCAACATTTGCTTGGCCTTCTTTGCGATATCGTCAGGGGTTTGGGAATTAACGTGTTGCAAGCCTTCAAGGTTTAGCGTGCCGCCGTGATTCTTATAACCCATAAAGGCTGACCGCTGAGGGCCTAAATCCAACCGTCGCAACACCCCTGCGATAACATCTGCACCGGTATGGCTCACCACAACCTGAACCTTACATTGGGGTAAAAGCGCCTGAAGACGTTCATCTGAATGACAATAATCGGCTTCGTGCGTGTCGCGCGGCGCTCTGAATTTTCCGGGTTCTAATAATGCAATCACGGTGCAGCTGATAGCGTTTTGGCGCAACTGTTGGGCTGCTTGCAACGTAGCCTGAAGCTGGTACCCGCCTATCGCAATGAGTTGCACCATAGCGTCGCCCGCCGCTTCCATGATAAACATTCCGTCTTTTACAGCCTGGTCAGCATCGGTAGCAGGAATCACGGTAGGTAGTGGTTTTTTGGCTGCAACAATTACCGCTATACGGCCATAAGTTTGATAAGTATGCTTTAGTACCGCTAACGCGGAATTGGCATCTACCGGAAAATAAACAGGTGCCGTATCGGCCATTTCACACAGCCAGTTTTCAGCGAATTTAGGATCTTGATGCGACTGCTCGTTTTTGCCGTTTTCCCAGGTATGGGATGTAGCAATAACCGGTACGCTCGTCCAGTTGGGCTGGCGGTTTGCCAGCTGCAAATTCCTGCTGAAAATCGCTTCCTGGCGCATAGCGCCTAACATTTTCATGGCGAATGCTTCATAGGAAACAACTAAATTTACCCCCTGTTTATTGGCCAGCGCAGCAGATATCGCGGTTTCTTCGTTTAATACGGTAATTACCCCGCCGGTGGTCGATTCAGAGTCTGTATCTTCTGGTGCCACCACCCGGTGCTTTAAATACGTTAGGGCCTCTGACATCCGGTTACTCTGAATTTCGTCAGGATTGCCCAACCTGAAACGCACTTCGGTATTGCCTTTCATAAATTCAGTAAACCATTTATCCATCTGCGATAGTGACGAGGCTTCTTTGCCCGGGTGAGCGTAATGTGCAGGCGGATAATGCAGGGTTAGCTTGTCAAAGCAGCGTAAAGCGTGATCCTGTTCTTTTACCCTATGAGTAGTGGCATGATTATTCAGCGTGGTGGTGCTTTTCTCCAGTGCCTCGGGCGGAACAAAGAGCGTTTCGGTAGCACGATAAAACGCCTCTTGGCCCTGCTTGTCGTCGCGAATACTGCCGCCTAATGGCAGACTATGGGCCGCATTTGTACCTGCTTGAGGAAGCCCGTAACCTTTCGGCACATGCGCGATAATATACGGCATGCGGCAAGGATATGACGCTTTATTATCAGCCACTTCCCGCGCCCGGTTAGCCAGTGTGGTAGACGCCATTATGATAGCCATTGCATAGGCGGCCGGGTCCTTACCATCGATAACCCAGGGATCAAAGCCATGTAGCGCAAGATGCTGCTCTAAATAGCCCGGTCCGCCCTCCTGAGCTATCATGGTTCGCTGATCTATCCTTCTTCCATTGGCCACCATCACCGGTACCACTATGCCGGTATCTTCTGCTCGCCACCAGCGCGGCGCCCAGTCGCTGCCTCTTTGCTCTTCAAAGGCTCCATCGCTGAGGAAGGCCACCAGCTCCTGTCCGGGTAACGGCATGTGGGCGTATTGAAGCGCGGCAAAGCCTAAATAGCCACCCTCGATAATCCCACCAGCGGTGGCTGCATTTACATGGCTTCCCACTTGTGACACCAAGTTATTATCAGCATCTAAATCATAGCGATAAAAATCTTCACACAATCGGTTAAAGCCACTTTCATTAGGTGGGTAAACCTCTGCTTTTTCAGGATATTGGTTTGCCAGAATGGTATTTAATGACTCGATAGCCGCCACGCAATGTCCTTGCCCCATTATCCAGGAACGGGTGCGGCCTGATAGCGCATTTGCCAGTAAATAGCCTGTATAGCCAATGGCCATATTTAAAGAGCCACCCGTGTGGCCTTGCGCTTTAACTTTTAAATCTTGTGCTGCAAGGCGCTCCCCGTTGGTAGCTACCTTGTTGGCGTACGTCATATGTGCCACTAACCACATACCGGCATTGCACACGCGATCGGCGGCCTTGAGAAGGTGCAATACTTCCTCTGGCCCCAAAGGCGACGCTACAGTGTTGTGACTATTGTGCTGGCCTAAGTAGGCTCTTACCGAGTCAATGGTCTGGGGCGTATGCTCGATAATGCCATAGCCTTTTGTCCACTCATCAAATAATTGTTGTTGCGTCTCATTGCTGAATAAGTTGCTCACTGTCGCTCCTTTTCTGATAAATGAAACTGACGTAACATTTCTTCACATTCGCGGGTTGGTGTAACCCAAACCGCGCAAGGGGAATGGCTATCATGAATAGCCCCCAGGGCCGTGGTATTGGCGTTTTTTGCCTGATCAAGCTGAATACCAAAATGGGCAAGACCGCCTAGCGCCCGTTGGCGCAAGTCGGGTTGATTCACGCCTAATCCCCCGCCGATGGCAATCGCATCAATACCGCCTAGAATGGCAACAAAGGCTCCAATAGCTTTGGCTAACTCATGCGTGTACATATCAATAGCTAGTTTCGCTTCAGGCGTAGATTCTTGCTTCAGATCACGGTAATCGCCAGAGGTGTTACTTACCCCAGCAAGACCGGCCTCACCATTTACCAGTTGCTTTAGCGTATCTAACGGCAGTTGCTCTTTTTCAAGCAAATGCAGAATAATATTCGGATCCAGGCTGCCGCTGCGGGTGGTCATGGGGATCCCCTCGGTGGGCGTGAAGCCCATAGTAGTATCTATTACCCTGTCATCTTTCCAAGCCGTAAGCGATCCACCACCGCCTAAATGAACGGTGATAACTTTGGAATATGCGCTTTGCTGGCGGAGGGTATTCCACTGGGACTGATGGGCGATACCATGAAATCCATATTTCCTGATAGGCCACCTGGGACTGAGATTTGTAGGCAGAAAGTACTGGCGCGCCTTGTTGGGTAGTTCACAGAACAAAACGGAATCACCAAATACATAATGTTTTGCGTGCTGCCATTGCTGCATGGCAATGTTTATCAGGTTCAGCGCAATATCATTATGAAGAGGAGCCAGTGGCGCCCAGTGAGCAATGGTTGCCAGCGTATCGCTAGTTACTTCAACCGGGTGAGATTTCACTTCGCCAAGGTGAACAATTCTGAATAATACAGCATCGCACGGCTGTATAGACAAGATATAATCTGCAAAATACTCCTTTACCTGCGAGGGTGTTCCCTCGAACTGACAATGGTCCCGCTCAGTAGCGTTTTGCGTCACCATCATTTCCAGTGAGCCGCTACCCGCGTTACATACCAGTATTCGGTGGGAGGATAACGGATAAGGCTCAGATTCTTCTGACATAATATTACCTCGAAATGCAGTAAATTCACCCCGTCCCCCTCAGTGTGAAATTTTTTACCCCGCGCTGTTGTAATAACATGCTATAGCAAAATAGTACTGGGGCTGACCGCAACACCAAGTCACCTTGTGGTTATTAATAGGGCGACGCTGGGGCTTAACTTATTTTCACTAGCAGAATAGGTACAGGCTAAACATCAACCTTACATAATGGCCGTAGTTGAATTTGAAGAATAATAAATGAATAAGATATGAATTAAGCAATAGCTTTACCAACTTCGCCAACCCATGACGATTGGGTAAACCTTCAAAAATAACACCACACCTAATACCAACGAGCGTTATGCTTGCCAGAAATGAATAGAATAAATCTAATGTTCACCTTCAAAAAAACCCGCTTTTTAAACGGCACTTTTAACAATGAAATATTTATCAATCATCCTGTAATAAAATCTCACACCTTATTTTTAAAGACGAAATATTGAATACTTTATTACTATGATAGTAAACCTATGCTTTCGGCCAATTTGCTATAATAGGTCACGCTGCTTCTATTTCGACTAGCACCACATTTACTAACACCGCCGCTTTCTAATACTTAAAATTTACGGCGGTATTTTGTAGATAACAGTCTGTATTTATTTTGCCGATTGTTCTGGGTAGGATATTGAGATAGGTAAACGACCACTTAATAATTGTAATTGTAGAATAGGAAAAAATAAGAAGGTGGGTGTAACACACGCTGGTCACAAAACCATGTTTATTCCTCCTCTATCACCCACTCTTCATTATTCAGTATCAGGGTAGCTACTACATTTGCTTTTTCCCCGGCCTGCATGAGTTTGACCCTTCCGCAAGGGTCCAGAGAACACTGCAAAGATAAGCCTGATTCCAACCGTACCGATAACGTTTCGGTATCTTTCACCACCGTAATATCAACTACGCGTAGAGCTCGCCTTTTGCAATAGGCACTTAATGCATCAATGATGTAGGTGAATTGCTGAAATCGATACTGGCTTTCTCCGCTAATTACTTTTTTCCATGCAAGATAACCACCGTCTACCTCCTTGCTAATCTGAGCGGTATTAGTTTTATCCTATCTGGATATCCTCATTTCACCAATAATGAAAAAAACTTAATTTTTGGAGAATTTGCCGTCAGGCTCCAGCAACATGTAACTGTCTGCCTGGTTCGCTTTACTCTTTGCTAGCAGACGCCCGTGGTACTCGGTTGGGCCCGCACCCCTCGCGTTGTTATCACGTGCAGCATAATGTGGTAGAGCCCTGATATACCCTAATGTGGACGATAGAATCGTCGTAGATAGATGCATATCGGTGGCAGGCTCTGGCAATCAGAACACGATAATGGGGTAAGCCCGCTAAACTCACTATGTGGAAGTAACACGCGCCTTACCTCCCCAACATCCCACCTACTACCTAGTAACCAGTTATAATAAAAAGTAGTAAAATAGTATTATATCAATAGCCCGTGCTATACGATTTAAGTCGTTTTTGTACGGTCAGCTCACTAATAGATTTGTGTATATTGCGTGTATAGCCAATTCTGGACCATTCTCCTAAAGCACCCCGCTCATTGGTTCAATCGTAGCTTATAATAAGCCATGTTAAACACCTGCTAACTGGTATATAGCTTGATTTGGGGCAGGGAGCGGCTTTTAATTTTTTATAATTTTACCGTTATAATTTTGCTTACCGGCCTTTTGACGTAACCCTTCCCTTCCCTTCCCTGCAATGTTTAATGTCTAGCGTCCCTCCATGGAATCGAAATTGCTTGCTAGAGAGTACCTGAAAATGATTTCAGGTATTTACATTATGGAGAAGTGCAATGTTAGTTGATGAAGTTATGTCAAAAAATACTGAAGTTGTTACATCCACCGCTAGTGTAAAAGAAGTAGCAAACAGAATGGCTGAGCTTAAAGCGGGTTTAATGCCAATTTACGAAGGCGATAAACTTATAGGAACGGTTACCGACCGGGATTTGGTTATTGAAGCTATTGCTAAAGGAAAAAATCTTGATGATGAGATTGCCTCAATAGCCAGTGAGCCTGTGCTTTATTGTTTTAAAGACGATGATACTGAAACCGTACTAAATAACATGCGAAAAAATGAAGTTCAGCGCTTAGTTGTACTGGATAATCAAGAGAGTAAACGTCTTGTCGGCATTGTTTCAGTGGCCGATATTGCAAGCCGGTGTGATAGCAATGAAACGGCTAAATCTATTGTAGACTGCTGTAAGCATTACCATTAGTTAGTACCCGTTACACGAGGCCTATTACAGGCCTCCATAATTATCTATGCACTAATACAATCTATTATCCACTACAGGTTTTTAAATACATCTTCGTTTAGCTGTAGGTTTTTAACTTTATTTAACTACATACAGAAAACGGGATTTATCAATAACCTGTAACAAAATCCAGTAAGGAATTTGTGATGGCAAAAGACCACGGTAACCAGATTAAAAACGACGATACATATGAAGAGTTACGCGACCAAGGCTACAGTAAGGAAAAGTCTGCCCGCATAGCCAATGCGCAAAATAATTCAGCCCAACAGCCTTCCAAAAAAGGGGGGAAAAGCCGTAAATATGAAGATCGCACAAAAGACGAACTTTATCAAAGAGCGAAAGAGGTAGGCATTGATGGCCGCTCAACGATGAATAAAGACGAGCTTATTAATGCTCTACGTAATCACTAACAGTGTATGCAGGCTAAGCTGATAAGACCAAGCTGATGAAGCATAGCCGCGTAGTAATAGCGGTCTTTATTAGCTTAGCTTGTTTTATCTGGCATTGCGGGCCATCAAGTGATATTACGCATCGACGCAGGGTAACAGCTGGGTAGTACCGGCTCGTTCTTCCTTTTTCGCTATACCATAATAAAACATAGCACGGGCGCCGCCGCTTACCTGCTTAACGAGCATGCGTATTAGATACCCCCACCATATAACAGTTGATCACTTTTCGTGGCTCCTGGCCCACAACCTTGCTGAGGGCGATGCGGTTGTGCCATGCACAACCAAAGAGGCGGTTACCACCAAACTACCCGCTACCCAGGCTATATTGTGTCCGCTTTTATCCAGTATCACCATGCTGTAGAAAAGGGCTGAAATACCGATAGGCCCAAAGTGGCCAGCCAGTAACGCAAGCTTCCAGTCTTTCCACAGCGGCATAACAGGCGCCAGCAAAAGAATCACCGGAATTCGTCTGAACAAAAGCACTCCTAGGGTAAATATGACCCCGCCCCAGCCAAGCTCCAGCCAGCGTTCGACTGGCAGCATCAAACCAAAGAGGATAAAAATGGGGATGGTGAAAAACAGATTTACCGTTTCTTGAACATTGTCTTCTTTTGCCCGAGCGGCCCCGCCAACTAACTGGCTAAATACCACCCCGGCCACGAAAACAACCACTATACTATCAGTAGCAAAGTATTTACCTAACCCCAGGGCCAGCATGGTTAACGCCAGGGTCGTAGCTAAAAACGCTTTGTGATCGAGCGTGTTGTGACGTTCTGCCCACAACAAACTTTTGCCCACTGCCCAGCCTAAACCAATACCTAACACTACCGCGCCCCCAATAGGCCACAATATGGCGTCCCACAACCAGGTAAGCCAGGGGCTTTCCTGGTTCGGCTTTAACAACAAAATAGGCAAGAAAACCAGCGGATACGCCAGACCGTCATTGGCGGCTGACTCTGTAGACAGTCCATACCGAAAGGCTTCAGGTAGATGCTCGCGGGCCAGCCCGCCAGTGACTATAGAGCTGGCGATTACCGGATCAGTAGGACAGATAGCGGCTCCGACCAGTAATGCTACAAGAAAAGGTAAATCCAATGCCCAGTGAACCATTAAGCCACTGATAAGAAACATCGCTGGCATACCTATGCCAAGCAAAATAAACAAGGACGTACGATGTTTAAACAGAAAGTCTTTGGGTATCCGCAGGGCAATAGCCATCAAGCTGATACCAAGAGTAAGGCGGGCCCCTTCCTCCAGAATTTTAAAACTATCGCCCCAGTTCGAGGGTAGCAACAGACCGGTACCTAACGGGCCGAGCACAATACCGCTTATGAGTGCCAGTAGCGGGATTGAAAAATACGAGTGGTTAATTCGTCGGGTGAACATGCCCAAACATAAAACCGTAGCGCCGGCGGCTGCCAGTGCAAGATTAAGTTGTTCCATGACTTATTCTCCTAGTTTCATTCCCCGGTAACATACCCCGGTTAGCTCAATCGGTTAGCTCACTCGGATAGCTTACTCGGATAGCCCACTCGGATAGATCAAACGGCCAAATCATCCCGTGATACCAATAAATAGCTCGTTAGGGTCCCACCGCATGTGGTCTTTATACAGCCTCTCACGCACCATTAACCACGCTAGCGCGCATTTTGCACACCCGTTTGGCTGTGCAAGTACCACACCAGTAGCACGTTACGTACTCCTCTGCCACTACCACCGGGTTTACGCTTATCCTAGGTTAAATAAGAGGTAGCTGATCCGGGCTTTTCGGCTTGCGTATATGGGTGCGTATACTTTTACACCCTTTTCCGGCGACACTACGCAGCACTATGGTGTAACCCGGTGTGCATGTGGTGCGCAGTGTGGTCTAACACCCGAGCTGGCCGGCGTGATGTTAACCCTTTGAACGTACCATCCCATCGGGTAGTTCAGTAAACGGGATAGCCGCCACGGCCTCTACGGTAAATATTCATCGTGGCGTGGGAATTTGATACGTTTATCGTCAGTCTGCGAATAAAGCCATCATTTATCAGACAGTAAGCCGGGCTGCACCTTTATCGTTAACGCTTCACCGTTTAGTATACAAATTGCGTAAATCACAGACTTGCATGCGTTAGTTAATTTAAGCACGCGCCTTAATTATTAAACAAGGATAACGAATGGCAGCACCGCGTAATATTTCGATTCTGGTATTGGCTCTCGTCGCTTCACCGCTTTATGCCGATACCCGCTCATCTGATATCGAGCACATTATTACCACCGGCTCACGCATTTCAGCCAGCCCATCGAACACTGACCTGCTTACCAGTGAAATTGCTGAGCAGGAGATTACTTTTACTGCTGCTTCACACATTCAGGAAATGCTTAATTACATTGCCGGAGCTGGCGTACAGCGCGGTAATGGGCAAGAATATCTGCCGGCACTGCGTTCAGCGGTATTAACAGGCGCCGGCGCATGCGGCGGTATTTTAGCGGCGGAAGACAACATACCTCTACGCGCCGCCGGCTTTTGTAACATCAACGAGCTATTTGAAGCCCACAGCGAAATGGCCGAGCGTATTGAAGTATTAAAAGGCCCGGCTTCGGCGTTGTACGGGTCCAATGCAATTCATGGCGTGATAAATGTTATTACGCCAGACACCACTCAAGATACGCATATGCTGGGGTGGGATTATGGTTCGTTTGGTTACAATCGCCTTAAAGTACGTCAAGGTAAAGATTATGGCGATACTGGTATCGGTATAAACGCCAGCGTAACCCACGACACCGGTTACCGTGACGACGAGGGTGTAGATCAGCAAAAAGTAAACCTGCGCCATCGTATCGAAACCGGTAATCTGCGCGTAATGAGCGGCCTTACTTATACCCATCTTGATCAGGATACCGCTGGCTATATTACTGGTTATCAGGCCTATAAAGATGACGCCGCCGTACACAATAACGAAGATCCCGGGGCTTTTCGTAAAGCTACCGCTTTGCGGCTGTGGAGCCGCCTGGAGTGGCAGCTTGAGGGTAACAATGCGTTGTCGGTTACCCCTTATGTGCGGGACCAGGATATGGAATTTAAAATGCATTTTTTACCCGGTACGCCGATGGAAGAAAACGATCAGCGTGGTGTAGGGGTATTAAGCCAATATCGGTATTATGCTAACGCCAATACCTTTTGGGATATCGGCCTTGACGCTGAATACACTGAAGGTGGGTTACTTCAGTATCAACAGGGCGCGACCCCGGGCTCAGCGTTTTTAACCGAAACCGTACCGGCAGGCAAACATTATGACTACGACGTCAATGCCACAATGTATGCGCCTTTCGTGGCTTTTAACTGGCAGCAAGAGGCGTGGCAGCTGCAAGTAAGTGGTCGGTATGAGCATATGAAATACGACTATACCAATAACATGCTCGCAGGCCGCACCCGGGAGGATGGCAGTGAGTGCGGATTGGGGGGATGTCGCTACTCCCGTCCCCCGTCTGGCGACAATAGCTTTAGCAATATAAGCCCCAAATTAATTGTACAATATACGGTTAACCCCAAAGCTACGTTGTATGCCACTATCGCTCGCGGTTATCGGGCCCCACAGGCTACCGAGCTGTATCGCCTGCAGCGCGATCAAACCGTTGCAGAGCTCGATGCAGTGACCGCCGATAATATTGAGGTCGGGGTTTCAGGACAGGCTGCGGCACTTGCTTATCAGGTATCGTTGTATTCGTTGCGTAAGGATGAAGTTATCTATCGCGACAGTGACTTTTTCAATATCAATAATGGCGAAACCTGGAGCCGTGGATTAGAAGTCTCGATGCAATATGCCTTCAGCAAACAATGGGATATGGCCTTTGCAGGCAGTTATGCGCGGCACACCTACGAGCACGACGAGTTGCTCAACGGTATCAACATCAACGGTAACGATCTTGATACCGCGCCCAAAACACAATTTAATACGCGCCTGGGTTACACATTCGACCAAGATGGCCGGGTAGAATTGGAATGGCAGCATGTGGCCCGTTATTATACTGACCCGGAAAATCTTCACGACTATGAAGGGCATGATCTCTTCAATCTGCGCGCCAGCTATCCAATCGATACCGGGCTCACGGTGTTCGCTCGAATAAACAACCTATTGGATGAGCACTATGCAGAACGGGCTGACTACTCGGCGTTTGGCGGCGACCGCTATTTTCCCGGTCGGCCCCGAAACGTTATGCTTAGCATAACCTACGAATATTGATGCTCCGCAGGTTTGTTGCTACACGGCAGCGGCGGTGCTGAAGGGGGCCTAATTGAACCCCCCTCAGCATCACGTTACCCTACGGGTCCTAATGTACAGATACGATAATCATGACAGAACTGGAACAGGCTATCAGCCATCGGCAAAAAAACCTTAAACTGTTGCTATGTGTAGCGCTGGTAAGCCTTTTACTGCTAATGGCGATGGCCTACAGTACCTATCAAAATTTTGATACGGTATATGCACAAAAGCTGAGTGTGTACCCGGCTACCAGCGCGATTGCCACGTTGCCGAATGTGTTTGGTGTAGTCTGTCTTACTTTGCTGGTGGTCGCGGTGTTGGCTCGGGTCCAACGGGCAAATCAAGCGCTGGCGTTAAAAGCCTATAGTCTGTTGATGAGCCAGGCATTTCAGGCGCGCCAATCGCAGCATAGCACCATGATAAATCGTTTTTTACATGCTGCCGGCTTACCATCGGATTACTCTATGAACCGTCTTGCGAAGGTTAAAACCTACCATTTTGTAAGCCATTCTTTCGCTATCAGCCGCGCGGTTGCTAAAGATCAGGCAACCTGGATTGCAGTAAGCAGAGCCACCCAGCAATAAGCAGCTGAGCGTGCCTGAACAATGCCGGCGGCCCATAGCTTTAGCTCTTACGCACAAAAAAGGTGAGCAAGTGCTCACCTTTTACTTACGCCCGGCTAACCGTGCGTTAAACCTACCGAGCCGGCGCTAAATTAAGCCCAAATTAGCGGCATGAAACTGTAGATGCTCATCAATAAACGAGGCAATAAAGAAGTAACTATGGTCATAGCCTTCATGCATGTTTAAGGTAATCTGAGTATCGGTTTTCTGTGCGTTGCTAATGAGCGCTTCCGGTTTAAGCTGCTCGGTTAAAAACTGGTCGGCACGGCCCTGCTCTACCAGTATCGGAATGTAATGTTGCTCGCGGGATAACAACACCGCTGCATCGTATTCCTGCCAAAGTGACGTGTCCTCACCCAGATATTTACGGAACGCCTGCTGGCCCCACGGACAATCAGTGGGGTTAGATACCGGGCTAAAGGCCGACACCGATACGTATTGTTGGGGGTTGCGCAGTGCAATAACCAGCGCCCCATGTCCGCCCATTGAATGCCCGCTGATGGCTCTTTCGCCAGTGACCGGCAGGGTGTCTTCAATCAAAGTGGGTAACTCTTGGGTAATGTAATCATACATTTGATAATGCTTATCCCAAGGCGCCTGGGTGGCATTCAGGTAAAAACCCGCCCCTTTTCCCATATCGTAGCTATCTTCATCTGCCACCTGTTCACCCCGGGGGCTGGTATCCGGCGCTACAATAGCCATTCCCAATTGCGCCGCCAGCTTCATTGCACCCGCTTTTTGCATAAAGTTTTCGTCAGTACAGGTCAACCCTGATAACCAGTAGAGCACCGGTACCGGGTTTTCTTTGGTGGCGAAAGGCGGTAAAAATACTGCAAATGTCATTTCGCAATTTACGGTGTCAGACTGATGGGTATAACGGCGATGTGTACCACCGAATGCGCGATTTTCGCTTACTAACTTCACTGACTACCCCTCAAGTGCATCAAAATGCACTACGCTGCGAATGCTTTTGCCTTCGTGTAACAAATCAAAGGCGTGATTGATGTCATCCAATCCCATGGTATGGGTAATGAATGTTTTAAGAGGAATTTCGCCATTTAAGTATTGCTCAACCATACCGGGCAGTTCTGAACGGCCTTTAACACCGCCAAACGCGCTTCCTCGCCATACCCGACCGGTGACCAGTTGGAAGGGTCGGGTCGATATTTCCTGCCCGGCGCCCGCTACACCGATAACAACCGATTCTCCCCAGCCTTTATGGCAACACTCCAGCGCGCTACGCATGACATCAGTATTTCCAATACACTCAAAAGAATAATCCACACCGCCATCGGTTAATTCAACAATAACGTCTTGAATGGGTTTATCGTATGCTTTCGGATTGATGACATCTGTCGCGCCAAGTTGCTTGGCCAGGTCAAATTTACTCTCATTGATATCGATGGCAATAATTCGCCCGGCTTTGGCCATTACCGCACCAATAATAGCGGATAAACCAATCCCCCCTAAGCCAAAAATAGCTACGGTTGCGCCCTCTTCCACCTTGGCGGTATTTAGAATGGCACCAATCCCGGTAGTTACCCCGCACCCTAACAGGCAAACTTCCTCTAAAGGCGCTTCTTTGTTCACCCTGGCCAGCGAGATTTCAGGCAATACGGTGTATTCGGCAAAAGTAGAGGTTCCCATATAATGGTAAATCGGCTTGCCATCTTTACTAAACCGGGTAGTACCATCAGGCATCAGGCCCTTGCCCTGAGTTTCGCGAATTTTGCCACACAAGTTAGTTTTACCTGATTTGCAGAATTTGCACTCGCCACATTCAGGGGTGTATAAGGGGATGACATGGTCGCCCGGTGCCACCGAGGTAACGCCTTCGCCTACTGACTCTACGATACCGCCACCTTCGTGGCCTAATACCGCTGGAAATACACCTTCAGGATCATCGCCTGATAAGGTAAAAGCGTCCGTATGGCACACTCCACTGGCTAATACTTTAACGCGCACTTCACCCGCTTTAGGCGGTGCCACTTCAATACTTTCAATAGCTAACGGTTTGCCCGCTTCCCATGCCACCGCGGCCTTACAGGTAATTGATTGACCTTCCATTTTATTCTCCGGTTTCATTGGTTTGGTGATTAACAGTAAAGGGTCTATCGGCTTTTAGTTCAATCTCGTTTACACTACGCCCCAAATATTAGAGGTAAACGCCATGCTTAAAAACCTGGGCCACCATTTACTTGGGTCTCTTTCTGTTATTATCTATTTTGTTAATACGGTATTCTGGACCACACCGATTTTACTTTTGTCAGTGTGCAAATTAATACCTTTCGCGCCCTCGCGCCGCTTTATCACTTATCTGCTAGATGGGTGCGCGACCGCCTGGATTGGTATCAATAACCTAAATCAACGGCTATTGAGTAATACGCAGTGGCAGGTTAAAGGATTGGATCAGTTGTCACCTCACGATTGGTATCTGGTGGTAGCGAACCACCAATCGTGGGTAGATATCTTGGTATTACAGCGTATTTTCAACCGTAAAATACCTTTTCTGAAATTTTTCCTGAAAAAAGAGTTGATTTGGGTACCGGTATTGGGTTTGGCCTGGTGGGCCTTAGATTTTCCTTTCATGCGGCGTTATTCTAAGTCGTTTATTGCTAAAAACCCGCATATGAAAGGCAAGGATATGGAAACCACGCGGCAAGCTTGTGAGAAATTCAAGTATAAACCCGTGAGTATCATGAACTTTGTTGAGGGCACCCGTTTCACCCAACCAAAACATGATGCCCAGCAATCTCCCTTTACGCATCTATTAAAACCCCGGGCCGGCGGCATCGCCTTTGTACTTTCTGCAATGGGTGACCAGTTGCACAAGTTAATTGATGTCACCATTGACTATCCTGGCGGCGTTCCCTCGTACTGGGACTTTGTATGCGGCAGAGTAAAAGAAATTCGGGTAGACGTAATGGTGACGCCGATCAGGGAGATTGTTGAAGGGGGATTTTACAGCGACACTTACTTTTCTGATCCTGCGCAGCGTGCTCGCTTTCAGGTATGGCTGAACCAACGCTGGACGCAAAAAGATCAGTTACTGGCATCGATGAACTCATCCCAAACCCCCTTATGAGAGCTGCCTTAGCCCCCTTAATATTTATCATTCACACCCCATTACAGGTAGCCAACCTGGCGCTGTGGGGATCGTTGATTGTGTTATTCGGGCTGGTGAAGTTACTGTTGCCCTTCGCCCGGTTGCAGCGCGCTCTGGCCATATTGATGCAGGTTTTTTTATTGTGCTTTGGGCGCCTTAGCGTAGCAATGATAAGGTTATTTAATCCGGTCAGTATAGAACGGCGCTTTAATGCCCCGGTGTCGCGCCAGAGCTGGTATTTGATTATTGCCAATCACCTTAGCTATCTGGATATAATATTGCTGATTGAGCTGGCCTGCGGTCGTATTCCCGCTCCGAAGTTTTTTTTGAAAAGAGAGCTTATCTGGTTACCATTTGTAGGTCTGGCGGCATGGGCGTTGGATATGCCGTTTATGCGCCGGTATTCGGCGGCATTTGTGGCCCGTAACCCGCATCTCAAGGGTAAAGATATCGACACTACCAAACGGTATTGTCAAAAGTTCACCCACACGCCTACCACCGTTATTAACTTTGTTGAAGGTACCCGGTTTACCCACGCTAAACATGCGGCTAAGCCCAGTGAATTTAGTGCCTTACTGCCTCCTAAAGCAGGTGGTATTGCATTTACACTAGCGACCATGGGTGATCTTTTTACCAACATACTGGATATTTCACTGCTTTACCCGGACAACCGCGCCCACCCGATGATGGCCATGCTTTGCGGCCAAATGCGGCGTATTATTATTGATGTCAATGTTATTGCTGTACCGGCTCAGGCAAAAGGCGACTACTTTACGGATGCGCATTATCGAGAAGGATTTCAAACCTGGCTGAACCGCTTGTGGAAAAGCAAAGATAACCGTATTACACAGATTTTGGAGAGCTAATATTGGAACTTACCACCTCGGCGCGAGATTTATTTCACACCTTAGTTGAAAAGATATTCCCGGACGCCCAACCGGATGACGCGCTGTATAACTTTTTAGCCGCCTCTACCATTATCGTGACCGCCCTTATTACCTACATTCTGGTTCGGTTGGTGGTTAGGTTTTACGCTGAACGGCTGATTGGCAAAACCAAAAATGGCTGGGATGACGCGTTACTTGAGCATGGATTTTTTCGTCGCCTGGTTCATTTGGCCCCCGCCTTAACGGTGTTTCTGCTCACACCGGTGTTAATTGAAGAAACCGGCCTGTTACATGGCAGCCTGATTAAGCTGTCGCTACTGTACATGATGTACACCACACTATTAACCATCTTCGCGCTGCTTTCTACGCTGGAAGATATGTATAACGCCTCCTATCTGGCTAACCGGGCATCGATAACCGGGTTTATTCAGGTGGGCAAGCTGATGTTCTCTATCATTGTTCTGCTGTTAAGTATTTCAATAGTGATAGACCGCAACCCGCTGATTATCCTCTCTGGTTTAACCGCCTTGGCAGCAGTATTGTTGCTTATTTTCAGAGACACTATTTTAGGGTTTGTGGCGGGTATTCAAATAGCGGCTAACCGGATGTTTAAAAACGGTGACTGGATTCAGATAACCAAATATGAGGTCGATGGCGAGATTCAGGAAATAGGCCTGACCAACTGTAAAGTGCAAAACTGGGATATGACTATTTCCACCCTGCCCACCTATTCATTAACCAATGAAGCGGTGAAAAACTGGCGTGGTATGCAGGAGTCCGGCGGACGGCGTATTAAGCGGGCAATCTATATCGATATTCATTCAGTACGCCTATGTGATGACGAGATGCTAGCCAGGTTTGGCAAAATTCGCTACATATCTGAGTATATTGATAAAAAACTGAATGAGTTACGCGCGTATCATAAAGATTATGCGATAGAAGAAGAAGATTTGTTAAATAGCCGAAAGCTGACCAACATTGGTACATTTCGGGCCTATCTGGATGCGTATTTAGGTAAGCATCCAAAAGTAAATCAGTCGCTGACGTACATGGTGCGTCAACTACCGCCTAATGAGTTGGGCCTGCCCCTCGAGATCTACTGTTTCAGTATAGAGAAATCCTGGACCAAATATGAAGCAGTACAAGCCGATATATTTGATCATGTACTGGCTATGCTTGAAACTTTTGACTTAAGGGCTTACCAGCGCGACAGTCACTTAGGCAATTACCCGTCGCCAGCCAAAAAGCCGGCAGTGGCAGTGCCTGCTCAG
This sequence comes from Alteromonas indica, assembly GCA_003056425.1. Taxonomy (GTDB): domain Bacteria; phylum Pseudomonadota; class Gammaproteobacteria; order Enterobacterales; family Alteromonadaceae; genus Alteromonas; species Alteromonas indica. The sequence goes on along the minus strand of PYVY01000015.1, from coordinate 93,546 downwards.
CTCAGTTCAACAAGCCAACCCGAATAATACAGGCCGGGCAGCAAGCTTATGGGTTACGCTAAGGCGTAGCCCATAAGCAAGCTAACGATCAGCCCGGCTACTCCGAAAAAACCATATTCTATTTTATGTTGCATGCCCTGCCCATTCGCTTCACTTGCCATAAATCCCATTATAATACTGGTGACGCCCAGCACGAAGGCTAACAGCCCAATTCCAAATCCTAATGCGCCTAACCATTCACTCATTGTATAGCCCCGTTTAAATGCCTGCGCAGTTGCCCATGGTTCCTGCGAAAGATAATTATAGTAATCTTTTTTGTATCTTTATTATGCATTATGCCTGACTAAATGCCCATTTTATGGGCAAAAAATTTCGCCTGTAATATCAGGTATGTTCATTTCGTGAATTCAGCTATTTATTATGCTTACTGACCACTATGCAGTGATTATATGGCCAACCCTTAAAGCCTCCCTTTTATTAACCTATTGATAAATAAGTACATTGAAATATGGCATAGGCCCTGCTGAGCATTGTCTACTTTGCTTAATGTTGAAACGGAATCATCATGAAACTGACTACTATTGCTCTTGTTCTGCTTACGTCTGTTACCCCCGCTATCGCCCACCAGGATGACAGCTGCGATATCAATCTTCGCGGTGACGTGCACTACAACCCTGCGCAAATTACCCTGACCTTACCTAACCGCGATGAAGTGCAAATAAATCAGGATCATTCGTTATACCTGAATGCACAGCCGGTTCACCTGAACGCCAGTCAACAAGCTGATGTGACGGGCTATTATGAGGCCATTAGCGAGGCGGTACCGATGAGCATGGAGATAGCTGATAAGGGCTTGAAAATGGCTGACAGTGCAGTAACGGAGGTGTTTGCACACTTGCTGGGTGAAGACGATGAACTGATTACCGAATTCCAGACGTCGTTTGCTGAAATGCGCCAGTCGCTGGAACAACAGTTTTACACTGATGATGGCAGTATTAAAATTACAGCGAATAATGATGCCAGCGACAACTGGCTTGGCAGCGACTGGGAACAGGAATTTGAACAGCGAATTGAAGATCTGGCAGAGCGCGCTACCGGCAAGCTATTGATGGCGCTGGCAGGGCAGTGGTTTAGCTCGGATGATAATCTTGAGTCGTTTGAGCAGCGTATGGAAAACTTTGGCGAAGACCTGGAAAGCCGAATGGAAGAGCAAGCGCAAATGCTGGAACAGCAGGCTAGCAAACTATGCCGGATATTGCGCCGGGCTGATGGCTATGAAAATCAGATGCAACGCACTATTGGCGGACTAGACGATCTTAATATGCTTGATTTAGAAACCCACCGGTCACACCACAGCGCTAAAATGTAGTGCTTTGCCAAGCTCGTGCTAGGATAGCGTTCTTCCCTTTTATTGCAGGAATAGCATGACGGCAATTACCCTTTGCGGCTGCGGCTGGCTTGGCAAACACATGGCCCGCCGCCGCCCCTCGACAATGTCGGTGTTGGGCACCACCCGCACCCAAGCCAGCGCAGAAGCGTTGCGCGGCGCTGATATTCAGCCGCTACGTTTTTCGCTGGGTGATAACCCCGCAGACCTGGCCCACCAAAGTGCCAGCAATCCGGTTATTTTAAATATTCCTCCCGGCGCCAGGAAACGGCCGCTGGATAGTGATTTTGTCAGCAATATGCAGGCCCTTATCGATGCCTTTATAGCGGCCGGCTGTACGCAGCTTATTTTTATCAGCACCACCGCAGTGTATGGCGACAAAGAGGGCCTGGTTAATGAGAAGACACGGGTAGCGCCGGTAACAGAGTCGGGCCATGCTCATGTCAAAATCGAGCAGCACTTACTAAACCAATATCCGGCTATCGCAACGGTAGTCAGGCTATCGGGGCTAATTGACAGCCAACGGCACCCGGTGCATTTTTTAGCCGGACGGCATTTGGACAAGGGTGAACAGGTGGTAAACCTGGTACATGAGCAGGATGTTTGCGCGGGTCTGTTTGCCTTGCTAGCAAAGCCGCAGCCGGGACGCATTTTTCATTTAACAGCATTGGAGCACCCCAAACGTGGCGACTATTACCCGTGGTGCGCCCAAAAAAAGGGGCTTGAAGCCCCTGTTTTTAATTCAGATTTTGCCCGCCGTAGTGCAGGTGGTAAACATATCGATGCCCAGCGAAGCTGGCATGCGCTAGGGGTAACGCCTGTTTACCCCAGCCCGTACGATATGCTTTAGCTAAACATAGCCGTGAGGCCTGAATACAATGAAAAATCAAAATATTTCAGGCACACGGTGTTGATGAAAATTACCAGCAGAATAACCGGTATAAAGGTGCCCAGCGACAAGTTCACGTAGCGGGCAAACATGCTTCCCTTATAATTAGGCGCGCCTTCTTCAAGGGCTTCGTTAAGGTTATGCCGCTTCCAGCGGTAAATCACAAACATACAAATCAAAAAGCCATTAAGCGGCAGTATGGTGTCGTAGAATACATCGTAAATTACATCAAAGAAGGATTTATCTGCCCCTGCGTAATGGGTAAACGAGGTAAAGTACTCAACAAAGCCAAAAGACAACGCACAGAAGCCGCCCAGGGTGATCATTATGATACCCAGAACGACCAGCGCTTTTTTGCGACTCACCCCTTTCTCATCCATCAGTGCAGCCACCGGCACTTCAAAAATAGAAACCAGTGAGGTAATGGCGGCGAAGAATACCAACAGGAAAAACAGACTGGCCACAATAGAGGCGCCGACATAGCCGATACTCGCTTGAAGCGCTAAAAATATTTTTGGCAAAAATGTGAAAATCATGCCAATAGAAGACTCGCTTAATTCCGCCGGATTGGTTTGTGGATTGAACGAAAATATCGCTGGCAGAATCATCAGACCGGCGGTAAACGCCACGGCGGTATCCGTAATTGCCACCAGCTTGGCAGAATTAGGCACATCCGCATCTTTAGAAATGTAGCTGCCATAGGTTATCAGAATACCCATGCCCAGCGAGAGCGAGAAAAAGGCCTGAGACAATGCGCCATTTATAACCGAGGCGGTGATTTTGCTAAAATCCGGTATCAGATAAAAGCGTACCCCCGCCATTGCATTTTCCTGGGTAAGAACAAAGCCAACTAGCAGCAACAGCATCAAAAACAGAGAGGGCATCAATAGCTTAGCCGCTTTTTCAATCCCTTCTTTTACCCCGCCTTGTAATATCAAATATACAATGCCGGATACCGCTGCCATGTAAATAAACACTTTGGGCGAGTTAATAAAATTATTGAACGTTTGTGGGTTAGCCAGAACGTCTAAATCACCGGTAACCGCTTCAAACAGATAGCCAAAAATCCACACGGTGATCACCAGGTAGAACACGGCAATCATGAACGGGGTTAAAATAGATAACCACCCGGCTAGCTTCCAGGGCCCCGAGTTACCGCTTAACTGACGATAAGATCCCAGGGGATCCTTACGCGCGCGCCGTCCGACGGTCATCTCTGCCAGCATAACCGGAAGGCAAATAGCAAAAACAAAAATGGCATACATCAATAAAAAAGCGCCGCCACCATTTTTGGCTGCACCTACCGGAAACCCTACCAGGTTCCCAATTCCCACCGCAGACCCTGCTGCTGCAAGAATAAATCCGATGCGCGATCCGAACTGTTCTCTGGCCCCGCTCATACGCCGCTTCCCCTCAACTTATTGTTATTTGTTGTATTTTTATCGGTGACTATTTTTTATTCAAACAGCACTAAATAAACGACCGGGGCCTTTATTGCACTGCTTTGTCACCGTTTGGCAAAATGGTAACAGCAGTGTCATAAAAAGTCTTGAGTTTAAGCGTAACTGGGCTGGTGTTGGGCGTATCACCAACTTACCACTTGATGATCCCAGTCTAGAAAATACGGGCTTTGTTCGCTATTGAGGGCCGCCAGTGCGCTTAGTAGGCGCTCTGCGGTGAATTGAGCGGTAAAAAGTTTTTCGGGCTTTACGTTATGTTGGAACGGTGCCGATAATTCTGTATCAACGGTGCCGGGGTGATAACACAGTAAGCTGGTTGCTTTGGCGCGCCGGGCGTATTCCACTGCGGCCGTTTTAATTAACATATTGAGCGCTGCCTTAGACGCGCGATAACCGTACCAGCCTCCCAGGCGATTATCACTGATACTGCCTACTCGCGCGCTCAGGCACACCACCTGACTGGGTGATGCGCTCATAATAGAGACCAGATGTTTAAGCCATAGGGCAGGTATTATACTGTTAACGGCAAAGTAAGCTTGCAACTGCGCCTGGTTAATATCCTCCAGTCGCTTTTCCGGGGTAAGCGTAACCTCCCCCACCTCACCGTGTAAGGCGCCTACCGTACAAATGGCCGTTACCACCTGCTCGTGCCGGGCTTTGCGCGCGGCGCAAAACTGCTTTATAGCTTCTTCATCTGCGGTATCTATACTGACGCTGACAACGTTATCAGGTAACCCCTGAGCATCGCCAGTCTGGCGCGATAACGCATAGACCGTATCAGCAGGACGTTGTTGGGCTAACTGGTTCACCAAGGCTCGCCCAATACCCCCACTGGCGCCAATAACTATAGCTATAGCTGTCATGATTTATCCCCGTTTTTATGCGTTGCAGAGGTACTACCATCACACCCACGCTTCTGACCCGTTAACCAGTATGAGATACGGTAACGATGCCGGGCAAACAAGGTATAGCCGTAATCGGCAATAGGTTTAATTATCGGCCAGCGTAACGGGGCATACAACCACCCCTTGCCTACCGCTTTCCAGGCTGCATGGGTAGCATCCAATCCGGTAAGTAAACTGCCATCTGGCTGCTGAACGTGAATACGGTTATTTAGGGCTGCCCATTCCAAATGACCATAATGCTGGGAAAAGTTGTCCTGTTGGATATCTTCAAACTGGATAACCTGGTGGTTGTCATAGCGCTTAAGATGGGCCATCTCGGCCCGGCACAGCGGACAATGACCATCGTAAAAAATTATCATTTAGCTAGCCGATTGGTGGTAATAAAAATGCCCATCTTACCTATACGGTAAATAATTAACGCTGGATGCCTTGAAGTCCGTTTTGCCCGCACCCACTTTGAGAACATCAACGACAGGAGATTTTTATGGCAAATGTACAAACAGCAACCGTTGGCGGCGGCTGCTTCTGGTGTATCGAATCCGCGTTTAATAAAGTTGAAGGGGTAATTAAAGCCACCTCTGGTTACGCAGGCGGCCACGTCGACAACCCTTCCTATGAAGCCGTCTGTAAAGGCGATACGGGCCATGTCGAAGTCGTGAAGATAGAGTTTGACGCTGATCAAATTAGCTACCGTGAGGTACTGGAGATTCTGTTTGCGTTACACGATCCCACGCAAGTGAATCGTCAGGGTAATGATGTAGGACCACAATACCGAAGCGCAGTGTTTTATCATAACGAGGAACAACGGGCCGAAGCACAACAGATTATCGAGCAAATGCGTGAAGATAATGTTTGGCCAGACCCGATTGTCACTGAAATTACACCATTGAATAATTACACCGACGCCGAAGCGTACCATCAGGATTATTTTACCAACAATCCGCAAAACCAATATTGCGCAATGGTCGTGGCGCCCAAATTAGCAAAATTTAAGAAAACCTTCGCCTCACGACTGCGTAAAGATTAATCTGCCGCTGAAGTGTCAGGTTGGCTGGTAAACCAGTCAGCCTGGACCGGTGTGGAAAACAGCAGTGGTGCCATTGCTTCATATCGTTTTCGATTAACCGGGCACTGAATATTTTTCAGGTAATTCACTTTCCACGGATCGTTAATCATCCAGACGGTATCGTTAATTACCGCTACACCTTCTATCGATGCGTTATCCATCCGTTCAGTAGCCGCACAGTTTTCCATATCTGCATCGGCCGGGGCCATAAAGTCCATTTTCACGCGTTTGGCAGGTTGCTCTCCTGCGGTATCGATAACCCAAAGTTCGTTATCGTTGCGCGCTATGGCCAGTAAAAAACCATGTTCATCGTCTGCCCTGGTATAATATTCCAGTGCATTAATGGGGTGTGAACCTTCCGTGAACTGTGGCAACTTCAACGCCGGGTTGTAAACTTTGGCAAAGTCGGTCGTTTCCCAGAATCCATCGTTCATTTTAATGGCGAAAATACGCGCTGCGCCCGCGGTGTCTTTTTCCAGACCCAGATAAAGTATGTTGTCTTTGCCCAGCGCCATACCTTCGATACCATCGTTGGGGAAATCGCCCACTTCCAATTTAAGGTCAAACTGTAGCGGGCGCACCCGGCCCATTATTACCGCACCGTCCGCACTACGCTCAAGCCTAACCAACAGAGTTGGGTAGTCAGTTGAGCCGGTCGCTTTATAGCGCTGCTGACAGCGTGCTGATAGCGCGCCGGTACGGGTGGCATCCTCGGTTACTGTATAAAACACATCCGGGTCCAGGGGGTCCGCAACTAATGCTTCCAAGTCGGGTTCACTGGCCAGGTAGGCGGCAAAGCAGCTGTTTCTAACCTGGCTGCCCAGGCGCATTTTTTCGGTTCTGGGTAATAGCTGCGCGCTGGCGGGATCGATAATATGTAACTGGCGTTGCTGCGCAGGCTGCGCACTACCATCAGACAGGGTTACCAGCTTGCCCTGCCAGGCTGATAAACCAGAAGGCTGAGGGTCGGTCATTATGTTACCGTCTGGCTCGGTTATCCAGCGCCCATCGACCTGTAACACGTCTGCCTGAGCCGGTGTTTGTGCTATGTTTTGCTCAGTATCTTTTGAGCATCCGGCAAGGCTCGCTGCCATAACCATCAAGAGTGCGGCATGTCGCTTCATATCATCCTAAATCTTAATCAATCTGCATTGAGACTAAAAATAATATCTCGCACTTTGTGCTGCGAAACAAGTCACGGTTAGCCCTAATGTTAAGCCGGTTAGCGTATACTTAAACGCCACTGCCCCCGCGCTAACAATATGAAGTGCCACACTTTGTTGCACTTATCGCCAGTCAACAGTACGCTTTTGCGGCATAATGGGTTACTCACGGCTATCTGACCGGCCAGGATATCGGTAAAATTAGCCTTTAATGCAACGCTTACGGGCACACGTTACGAGGAATTGGTTATTTCACAAGAAAGCTTGCCTACCGTCATTGCTGGCCCGTTACTGCGCCATGTTGATGAAACCAGTGTCACCTTATGGTTAGTAACCTCTATTGAAGCGGCCCCAACGGTGAGCCTGGGTCAGCAAACACTGGAGTTGCCAACCCAACAGACATCAACGATTCAGGTGGGCCAGCGGGCCTTCATCCAGCTTATACAGCTTACGCCCCCCAGCCCTTTGGCTACCGATACGCCGTATTACTACGCCTTAACATTTGCCGAGTCTGCGGCTCAACAGCAATGGCAGCTGGCCAGACAGGCTTTACTGTATGACGGACAAGAGTACTTCAGCTTTCGCTATCAGACGCAGTTGTCGAATGTACTACATGGTTCCTGTCGCAAACCCCATCATCCGGTAGACGATGCCCTACAACGCGTGGACGAGTGTATCGCCGCAGAGTTTAGCCAACAGGTAAAGCGGCCCGACATGCTGATTATGTCGGGCGACCAGGTGTATACCGATGATGTAGCCGGCCCTATGCTACAAGCCATCCAACACGTTATTGTGCGTCTCGGATTATTTGATGAACCGCTGACCGGGGCGGTGGTGGATTATGCCAGCGAGCTTACCGGGCATGAGCACAATTTTTATGAACGTAATCAAATATTGCCCCAGGTAGATTTGAACACACCGTTATCGAAACTGTTTTTCACCGCTAAACGCAAGCCCGTATTTACCTCGGTGAATGCCCATAACCATCTGATCAGTTTGTCGGAAATTATTGCCATGTACATATTGGTGTGGTCAGACGCGTTGTGGGCCGAGATTAGCCTGGATGCCAGCGTGGTACCGCAGCGCTATCGTGCGCAGTTTACCGAAGAGCAGCAGGCGTTAACCCCCTTCGTGGCGGGTCTGGCCCCCATTCGCCGGGCCCTGGCTCATTTGCCGGTCTACATGATTTTTGATGATCATGACGTCACCGATGACTGGAACCTCACCCGGGGCTGGGAAGAAGAGGTATACGGACATCCGTTATCCCGGCGCATGGTAGGTAACGCCCTGGTGGCTTACTGGCTATGCCAGGGCTGGGGAAATCAGCCGGCAAAATTTGCAGATATCCTCTCGCAAGCGGCGACGGTCTTCACGCCCGACGGGTTACAGCAGCAGGACGCTTTTATCGATACCCTGTTTGATTTTGAACAGTGGCATTATACGCTTCACACCAGCCCCCCGATATGTGTACTGGACACCCGAACCCGACGGTGGCGTTCTGAATCAAGCCTGAACAAACCTTCCGGCCTGATGGACTGGGAAGCGTTATGTGAATTTCAGCAAGATATTATTGGTCAGCAAGCGGTTATTGTTGTGTCAGCGGCGCCTATTTATGGCGTTAAGTTTATCGAAGCTATTCAAAAGGTGTTTACGTTTTTTGGCAAGGCGCTCACCGTGGATGCCGAAAACTGGATGGCTCATCGCGGCACTGCGCACGTTATGCTTAATATTTTCCGGCATTACCGTACGCCACCGGAATTTATTATTTTATCCGGTGATGTGCACTATTCATTTGTGTACGATGTGCGCCTTCGGTTCAGGCGTAATAGCCCGCATATTACCCAATTTACCTGTAGCGGCTTGAAAAATACTTTTCCAGATGGACTGTTAACCCAACTGGAACGTTTTAACCGTTATCTATACGGCCCGGATTCACCGCTTAATATTTTTACCCGGCGCCGCAATATGTCGGTTACCGCCCGACCCGTTAGTAAGTCAGACACCGATACTTTGCTTAACCATAGCGCGGTGGGACAGCTTATTATTGACCAGCAATCTGATAAGGTCATTTGCAGAGCTTTGTGCGCGGGCGCAGAAACGATAGAATTCCCGGCCAAGCAAAAAGATCAACCATAAAAGGGAACAACATGAGCGAACCTGCCCTGTCTATTGGCTTATTTTACGGGTCGACAACCTGTTATACCGAAATGGCAGCAGAAAAAATTCAGGCTCAGCTAAATAGCCTGTTTGATGATCAGGTAGTGAGCCTGCATAACATCAAAGACGAACCGTTAAAACATGCCGAGGATTTCGATATTCTGATTTTCGGAATCTCTACCTGGGATTTTGGTGAACTTCAGGAAGACTGGGAGTCGCACTGGGATGAGGTTTATCAGTTGGCCGTGCAAGACAAAATAGTGGCGCTATTTGGGCTGGGTGACCAGCTTGGTTATGCTGACTGGTTTCAGGATGCACTAGGCATGCTGCACGATGCCCTCGCCGCAGGTGGCGCTAAGATAGTCGGTTACTGGCCAAACCAAGGGTATGATTTTGCTCACTCTAAAGCGCTCACGACAGATAAAAGCCAATTTGTGGGATTAAGCCTGGATGACGAAAACCAGTACGATTTAACCGATGAGCGTGTTGAAACCTGGTGTAACCAGTTGCTTGAAGAACTGAGCTGATAATGTCCGCGCCTGGCCGACTGCACCGGGAATTTTACCGTAATGGAGCTTCACATCGCGATGGCGCAGATGTCAGCTTTCAGGATATACGCAAGTTATTCAACTTTTCAGCAATTACTATCGGCCGCTGGGTAACCGCGGCAGAACAACAGGTAGCGGCAAACCTGTTTTTTGATGCGTTGTATGATCTTATCGATATTTTGCAGGTTAATGAGCAGGTCATTTCATTAAATGGTAGCTTGGCGTTAGCATTTGGAAGTGGCGGCCAGAAACACAGTAGCGCGCACTACAACAGCGCCAGGCGGCAACTGGCGCTGGCGAAAAATGCCGGGGGCGGTGCGTTGGCCCACGAGTGGTTTCATGCGTTTGACCACTATATTGCGGGAAAGGTATTTACCGGCTTGAATCATGGCCACTTCGCCTCAAAAGCCTGGCTGGATGACGCAGATAAAATCGAACACCCTCTCAACCAACGTTTGTGTGACTGCTTTAAAATGCTGTTCTTGCAGCCCGATGGCACCCCCAGTGTGTACTTCCAGCGCTCGGTAGAAGCCGACCGGGCGCTGCAGATGTTTTATTACGCGATGCCTCAGGAAATGGCAGCCAGAGCCTTTGAAGCCTGTATCCAGGACCATAAAATAAAGAACGCCTTCCTGGTTCAGGGCACAAAAATGTCGCCTGAGGCTAGACTTGGCATTTATCCTCATGGTAATTTGCGTATTCAGGTTAACCAGCAGTTAACGGTTTACTTCAATCTGCTGGGTAAAGCGCTATCCGGTAAACAGGCCTGAACCGTATCGTAGAGGCGCGCAGCCTGGCCTTTGTGGCCGACAACACGTGTTAAACCGGCGCACACTGGTTGATTAAAAAACTATATATTTTTATTACAACCAGTATACTAATGCGCTAGAACTTTAGAGAAGAAAGAATACAAGATGAAAAGAAAAAAGCATACATCTGCTGAGGACGAGGCTCAGGTTGACATGACTCCCATGTTGGACATTGTGTTCATCATGTTGATCTTCTTCATTGTTACCACGTCTTTCGTTAAAGAAAAAAGCCTTGACGTTAGCCGCCCTGAAGACAATCAGTCAAACAACAACCAGCCTTCAAAAGCGCTTTCTATCCGTATAGACGAAACCGGCACAATTATGATGGGTGGCCGTGAGGTCGATATCCGTCGAGTTGTGGCGAATGCGCAAACTTATCTGGCTGAAAACAACACCGACACCGCTGCCATTCAAGCTGATGAAAATACAGAAGAAGGTGTAGTAGTTGAAGTAATGAACCAGGTTAAAATAGCGGGTATAGACAAAGTGTCTGTATTGGTGAAAAAAGGCTAAGCATAAGCTGAACCTTTTTAGATATGACAAAACGCAGCCTTCTGGCTGCGTTTTTTGTTTGTGAAGTGGATTTTTTGCCTCTTAGAGATTAAAATTCAACCAGATGCAGTTCCCGTTTTCTTTGATTTGCTTAGTAATGGTTGCCAGGCACGACGGGAGGGAGAGCAGTTATGAAACTCATAAACCAACGGATTGTTACCGTAATCGCAGCCTGCATGGTGTCTTTACCGGTTGTTAGTGCGCCCTTTTACCTAGGCCAGGCCGCCAACTTTAATGCTTATGTATTGGAAAATATGCAAGGCAACGCATCCGATGTAGAAGGTCGGTTAGCGGTGGGTGGCGATTTAACCCTGAATAATTATGGCCTGGGGTTACAGTTAGCCAGCGACAACCAGCATCCTGTAGTGACAGTCGGCGGTGATGTTAGTATGCGCAATGCCCGTATCTATCATGGAGATGCAGTGGCCGCCGGCAATATAGATATTGATGCCAGTGTGGGCCTGTATGGCACCGATGCTTATCATAATACCCATCAGTTTTATCAGGACAGCAGTTTTGATTTCGCCAGCACCAATGACGAACTTATGTATAAATCGTCGCTGTGGGGTAGCTATGGCGCTACTGCCCCCGTTATTGTTGATGGTGATAGTTCGTCGATATGGAACCTGACACTGGCAGGTGATCAGGAAATTAACATATTCTCTATCGATGCGGCCACATTATCAGCATCAGGCAAAGGGATATTTATTGATGTTCCGCAAACCAGCTATAACATTATTAATGTGTACGGCGAGTCAGTAGAGTTATTTAATACAGGATTTCATTTAGCTGACGGTAGCAAATTCCCGGATAACCGACCGGAAGATGGCGCGGCTGGCAGACATGATGGCAGCTATGCTAACAATCTATTGTTTAACTTTGTCGATGCCACGGATTTATCGTTACATGGGATTGGTTTTAAAGGCAGTATTCTGGCGCCATTGGCTGATACATCATTCTTCAATGGGCACATTGATGGCAACCTGATTGTAAAGAATTTATTTTCTCCTGAAGGCGAGCAAACCGGGCAGATAAATAACTATCAGTTTGGCGATATTGCCGATATCAGTGAACCGGCAACCTTGACGGTGGCGTTAGGCTTGCTAGCCGTATTAGGCCTGCGCCGACGCTCTCTAAAACGCATACCCGGTTGAGTGGGGCCGATTACCAACTAATGTGTCGCTGGTAAGCCCTGTGGTGGCGCCCGCGTGCCACCTTAATTCAATGCCAGCCCAGGTACTACGATATTCCACCGCAAACGACTGGGCAACAAACCCGGCGATAGCCCAGTGTTTAGCCACCAGATATTGCCCTTCCAATTTGAAGTCTGCACTTATACCTGCACTGGATTGGGCGGCGATCCAGTCACCACCTTGGGATAGCGGAAAACGATAATAGCCGGCTTGTCTGATAGCGTTATAACCTACATTGAGGGCCGCTTTCAGTTGCCACGGGCGGCCTTCCTGGGTTAACAATTCACTGTATAGCCCGGCCGCAAGCAGTATTTCAGGACTAAAGTAGCCACCATGACCACGGGTAAAGCCGCTTGCGTTATGCTCAAAATGCTCCACGCTAACATACGGCCCAACCCGCCAGTAATCTAACGGCGCATTAATATTTGCAGCAACGTCCTGACTTGCATCGAGACGAAAACTGACATGGCGGTTATCAATAACCCTCTGGCCGCTATACCGCTCAATCCTGCCACTTAAACTGAGGGCTCGTTGTGTTGTTAACAGATAAGAATACAGGCCACGAACACCGCTTTTGTGCACCCCACCCCACGCTTGGACGCCGTTTTCGAACCACGTTGAGCCCTGGCTAAGTAAACTATCCCCCACGCGCTCCCGATATGCCGTTACCGCTATGGTGGCAGTATCGGTGAACCATGCCGCGCCCAACTGTCCGGTCAGCCGAGGGGCAACAGGTTGGTCAATCAGGCTGTAAGCTATTTCACCATACAATGTGTGCCCTTGCTGTTCATACATAACATTGGCCATTACCCCGGTATCTTCAAAACCACTAATACCGCCAAATTCATTTTGCCTTTGCCCCTCACCAAACCACTGGCCAGCATCAGGTATGCCACTGTAAAGCTGTTCATAATCTACTTGCCCTTGCCACTGTAGCGGCCCGGTTACCCCGTTTATACCTACATACCCGTGAGTTACATCAAAGTTTCCCAGCCCCGCTTCACCACTTCGGCTACGGGCATTAATACCGGTATACATCGCTAACCGTGGAGAATTCAAGACAGCAACCGCGGCAGGGTTTTGCAAAAGCCGGGCGCGTTCAAACTGTTTGCGCTGCCACGCTTGGCCGGCAAAACCCCGTGTTACCAATAAAGCTACCCCAGGATGCCGGCGCGCGGCCTGCTGCCGCTGTTGGTCACTACTTAGGGAGGATACGAGACCTTGCGCGTAGCGTGCATCATCGGGGTAGTCTTCCAGCAGTTGGGTAAATATGGTGCGCGCGCTGCGCGGCTGGCCGGCCGCCAAATAGGCCCAGCCAAGTAATGCCTGCTCGCCTTCACGCAGCGCTCTGCGTTGAGCAATACGCTGGGCGGCCTGGATACTGGCGATGTATTGTTCCGCGGCGTACTCGCTAGCTTGGATTAACGCCAATGCATCGGTACAAAATATGGCTAACGAGGAAATATTGTCATTGTCACAAGCTAGCTGTTGCGCTTGCTCAGGTTGCCCGTCCTGCTGGAGTGCCAGCACTTTGCCATAAACAAAATCAGCCGCAGCAAAACGTTTGTAAGCGAGTGAGTATTGCTGGTTGTTGTACGCCTGCCAGCCAATGGCTTTAATAGCCCCGGTTATATCGTAGTCAGGATACCGGCGAACTAAGCCGGCTAAATGCTCAGCATCTGGATGGGCCGCCGCGTGGCTAACCAGGCCATCAATGCAAGCCTGAATACCGTCACGGATCTTGTCATCCGCGCTTATTCGCTGGGCCTGTTCAAACTGTTGTAACGCTTTAGCGTAGTATTGTTGTTGATGATAGAGCCAGCCCAACTGAATGAAGTAATCTGCCCGGTTGGCCTGGCTTGCCAGTTTGGCCGCTGCCGCAAGCGTACCTTTTGACACTGCCCTTTTTTGAGCATCACTAAGCCTGCTAAGCTTACCAAACAGCTGCGCGGTGGGGTCGCTGACCACAACGGCTTGAGTGGGCGCCACTTGAGGAGGAGCCTTGGGCGCCACCGTATTAACAGACAGCTCGGCCAAGGCTTCACGTAGTTCAGGGGCTGGCTGCCATTGCGGATAAACCTGCTGTAAGCGGGCCATTTCCGCTTCAGCCAGAGCGGACTGGCGCTGCCGTATATGAAACCAGATACCGGTAGTATCGGGCTGGGATGAGAATTGCACAGAGGGTAGCGCTGGCGCTTGGGTGTCATAGTCAGTGATGACCTGCGCCTGACACATCGGCACGATAAGAAAACTGCTAACACAGCACTCTGCAATCCACCGCATTACCGGTTATCCTGCAAGCTCAATTGGCTAAGCATTATCAGGCTGGAAGAAAAATAATCTTCGTCATCATCCAGGTTAAGTTGGGGCTTATGCGAGGTATCGCCACTGCGATATTTAACCACCTCAGCGATTGCTCGCATCCCATTGGTCCACCGATAACCCGCTTCGTCGCCGGTAGCCAGGTTAAGCGTGGCTGGCACCACTTGCTGGGTTTGCCAAAACGTTTTGTAGGGTTTCAGCAAGGCGGCGCGGGTTGGATCTTGCCATACCAGGTGCAGCGGTATACGGCAGGCATTAAATCCATACACCGTATTCACCGCCCCGGTCACACTCAATTGTCCCTGTTTTAACCACATCCAATCGCCGGGTAAGCCCGGGTTACGTTCCGCCACCTGCGCCAGCAAAGCCATTCCGGTTTTGTTGAGCTGTTGCCATACTGCCGCCCCCGTCGCCTCATGAAAGTCAGCAAATGCAGGAAATATCCAATAAGACAGGTTCAACTGGATCGCCTCGTCTTCAACAAAACCCTGCTCGGCGGGTAACAGTAGCGTACGGCCTTGGCGCTCTACAATAAGCTTGTTTTCTATTACCGATAAAATGGTCATCGCCTGCTGTTTATAGGTCGGGCTACGCCATACCTTGCTGGCTCGCAATAAAGCCCAGGCAATAAGAATATCGCCATCACTGGCATTATTGGGGTCATCCACGCAGGCTGTACTTTGCTGTGGGCAAGGCCGGTAACGCCAGCTGAACAGACCATCTTGTCGCTGCAGAGTTTGACTGGTCCATTGCCAAAGCTCATCAAAACGGACTTTGTCACCGGCCGCAGCGGCAAATAGCATCGCATAGCCCTGTCCTTCGCTGTGCGAAACATTGTCATTACCGGTATCGATAATCCGGCCTTCGCTGTAGAACTTTTCAGCGTAACGCTGCCAGTCTTGCGCAAAAGGGGTATCGGTGCGCTTGTTACAGGCCACCAGCGCACAGCAGCCAATCATTACTAACATGGCTTTTACACTATTCATTACCAATCTTCCGTCACCGCCTGATTGCGGCGTTTTAATAACATCACCGCCAGCCAGGTACATAATACAATCAGGAAGGCCAGCCCCAATAGCCAATACCAGGGGTTATTCGACAGCCACAAGCGCAGCGACAATAAACGGTTATCAGCCTCACCCAATTCAAACTGCGGGGCCACCTGCATGGCAATCAGCGGCTGAGCAGAATCTTCCCAGCTAAAGAAATCACCCGCCAATTGCCCCCACAGCCCCAGACTCACCAAATCATTCATGCGTTCGGTAAGCTGGGCCGGGGTTTGCGCTGCGATTAAATACAAATTACCCGTACTTTGCGCAAGGGGATTTTTACGCGCCAGTAATACGGCCATATCACCCAGGCTGCTTTGCTGGTTAGTCACCCCACTAATTTTCAACGGATCATGACGGCGGTTATCGGTAAGCTTATGAATTCGATTGTGCAGTTCATTTTGTAAACGGTATGGCCACTGCTTGGTACTGGCCAACGAAGCTTCATAATGGCTCAGAAAATCGTCTGGCATTGTTTCGGGCGTGGCCAATACCACCGCATTGTCGGTTAATTGCTTAGGTATCCCCGCCTGCAGGGTTAAATCAGGCAGTACGGTTCCGGCTGTTTGAGCCAACTTACCTAACAGGGTAAGCCCCGCCCCGGTCAGTTCAGGCGAGCTCAGATACACGCTGGCAGGATGGCTTTGCTGGTAGCGTGCAAAGGGAAAACCAGTATCGCGAAACAATGCCAAGCTGGGCTGGGTAGCAACATTGCCCGCGTCAGGTAAGTCAATTGTAGAGGTATTTCTGACCTGAAATACCATGTGTTTACCGCCTACATCATCACACGGCTGGCCGGTCAGCGGCGCGCGCATATTAACCACAAACTCAAGTAAGTTAAGCCCGCCCTGCAAATGCCTGGCCGGTATTGTAAGCTGATAGCGACGATAAGACTCCCCGTTTACGTTATCCAACGGCCGGCCATGGACCAACTCATCATTAATCAAAATATTCATCATTGAGCCGGGGCCCAGCGCAGCGCCATAGCCAAAATCAAGGTTCAGCCTGACACTGGCACTTTCCGGTACATAAAAGTCGGCGGGCAGCAACAATGCTATCTGTTGGGTAAAACTGTCTTCGCCACGAAACACGATATTATCCTGGCCCATTTGCGCAAAACTATAGGTATTGTCGGGCCGTAATACATGAGCAGCGACTGCCGAGAAAGGTTGTTCGGTAGCCGTACGCTGCACCACAATATCGGCATCGGGATTTAACTCATCATCCATTAACGCAAGCGTAAGCGCCGCGCGGCGCACCTCATCAGAATCGCGCCCGGATACCACCAGCCGTATACCGGCAGCGACTAACTGCTGATTGTTCACAGTAACCTCAGGGGTCGCTTCAACCCCAATATACGCGCCGGTGATTTTCGCCTGAGTGGCACCACTAAGATACGGCGCCAGGTCTTCTTTGGTACCTGCCAGCACATGCAGTGGCTGGGTTGCGCTGAATTGAGTGTACCAACTGCTGTTGTAATATTGCTGGGTTAGCGTGTCGTTCCACTGCGCTTCTCCCGGCAGGGCTGGCAAGGGGGTTTGGGGGGTAACTGAAGTATGGGTTACCTGTAAAGGCACATACTGATTACGCAGTGCCAACGCCTGGGCTATCAGTGGCAGCGTTTGCTGGGTGATGAGTGAGTTACTTTCGCGGGGGGTCACAATATTTACCTCCCGCTGTCCGCCGATGCCCGGGGCAAACCAACCGGATAAGGCTCTTAGCGACAAGGCCGCCGTAGCCGGCTCAGTTTCAATGGATAATATTGAGTCATGCAGATGAATTTCGCTCCATAATTCCGGCGCGTTCCCATCAACACATTGATTGGCATAGTGTTGGCTTACCGCTAAAGTAAGATTATTAAAACCCGGCCGCCATAATTCCGCTGGCACCCTAACGGTGGACGTAGAACGGGTGCGTTGGGGATCAAACTGAATCTGCCCTATTGTGGCATTGTTGAAACGGACGTTCAAAATAGAGCGTTTCGCAATCAGCGCGGCAGAGCTCACCAATGACAGGGTTATCTGAGAGGCTACGACCTGTTGCCGGCCAGCCAGAGGTATAGACAATGTTTTATCAGCACGTTTGCCTTCGAGCCGTAAAACCGGGTCTTCGGTAGAATAATCAGAGAGCTTTCTTTCTGTTACATTACCTGCGTGTGCGCTCAGACAAAATATGATCCCCGCCAGCAGCACCCCGATAGTATATTGCATATTATTTTCCCTTCGTTATCACCCACTGCTGCCACAATTCTTTGATTTGCATAGCCATATGCTGTAGCACGGGTCTGAAACTAACCTTCAGGACATGGCGCATGCCATACCAATAGGAGATGGGCCGTGTGCGGCGTCGCTGAAAACTTTTCCAACGCCGACTATCGCCCATAGTATAGGCCACGACATCATCCCACACCGCATCACTGGTCCGATCAAAGCTGAAGCGTACAACCCCGGTGACCGGATCATGGAATAAAACCCAACAGGGTATACTGACATTTCGGCCTAGTGAGCGACACCAGCCTATAAGCTTTACCTGGCCCGGCAACGATTGCTGGCGGGCATAAATTTTTGCTTTTCCCCCGCCGAGGGACAAGTCCAGCATACTGCCTACCCAGGCACGCCCCGCCGGGTCCTGTAAGGTGACTTCATCATGCGCAGGCAACCGCGCCTGCCCTCTTACCTGGCGCTGCTCTATCAGCACACTCAACACGCTAAATAGCAATAATAGATTAAACGTATTCCATAACAACACGATAACCGTTAAATCGCGGGTAAGTGGCTCTGACACCATTTTGTGAAGGCCTACTATAAGGCCTAATATCACTACAGCAATTAGACCATAGAATATGCCGGCCAGGGGCGAGATATACTCTCGTACCAGACTCTCACCTTTGGGGGTTACTACAAAGGACGGCGCGCGTGGGTTCCTGAACACCTTCAGCAACGCCTTTAGCGTAAAAGTACATTGTAAAATCTCATACAACTCAGAAACTAGCGGCCATCGGGTGCGGCCGAATAACAGTGTTGAAAGCTGGTAGGTGGCAATGACGTGCGGCACGGTATAAGCCAAAATTTCCTGTAGTGATGCATGGTAAATCTGTAAATCGAACAACAGGTAGGTCAATGGCATCAACAGAAAAATTATTCTGGCAAAGGGGAACAGCCAAAACAGTATTGAACTTAGATAGCCCAGCCGCTGAGCCCAATTTAGCCCCGCTCCCCGGTAGGGTTTTTTAAGCAGTAAAATTTGCGTCATGCCCTGCGCCCAGCGCATACGCTGCGTAACAAAGGCATCGAGCGTTTCGGGGGCCAGCCCACTGACCATTGGCCGGTTCACATAAACCGACTCATAACCCATGGCATGAAGGTCATAGGCAGTTTCGGCATCTTCGGTAACGGAGTCGCCCGACAGACCATTGACCCGTTCTAAATGCACCCGTCGCAGCACCGCCGCCGATCCACAGAAGAAAGAAGCATTCCAGAAATCCAGACCTTTTTGAATGGTCCCATAGAACATATCGTTTTCGGATGGCATACGGGTGAAGGCCGAAAAGTAATTACGCTCCACCGGATCAGGGTTCGCCATGAAATGCGGCGTTTGAACCAGAAACACTTTTTCATTATCGATTAACCATGGCACGGTGCGTTCTAAAAAATCTGCCGTGGGGACATGGTCTGCATCTAAAATGACAATCAGATCGCTGAAGGTGTGCGGCAGTGCGCTGTTGATATTGCCAGCTTTGGCATTTACGTTTTCATCGCGGGTATGGTAGCGCACGCCAAGTTGCCGGCACAAAGCTTGTAAGGTTTGCTGACGCACCCTGGCCTTGCGCGCTGCCAGGGCATTAGCCTGGTGCTGTTTTTGCCGTGTACCACCATCATCCAGCAAGTGAATGTGCAATTTGTGTTCGGGGTAATGAAGCTGCAATGCCGCACGTAGCGTGACCTCAAGTATATCGGCATCTTCGTTATAGGTGGGCACAAACACATCCACGCTGGGCAATTCAGCACAGGTATAGCCGGTCAAATCCCGTTCGGGTCGGCTAAGAGGATAAATATTTACAATACAGCTGATAATATGGGTTATCGACGCATACACCTCGGCCAGATAAAGTACCCATGCAGCTGCCAGCGACCACCATTCTACTGCATTAAGGGTGAAGAAGCCGCGCCACAGTATGTAGCGCACAGTCAGCGCCAGCCCCAGCAGGACAGCTAAAACCCGAAAATAAAGCCGGTATTGATGGAAAAAAGTGGACTCATTACTGGCGAAATGAATAACGGCAAGGATGGTAAATGCAACAACCAACTGGGCGAATGCATCCATTGGCGCCGCCAGTACTGCCCCCAAAACACACAGGCACAGGAGAAAGAAGCCGCTGTACCCTAAAAACCAACGTTTTGTGGGGCGAGTATTATTCAAATTAGCGTTCCGTTAGAGACACCTGGGTAACCGCGGTATAAGTGCTGCGGTTGATCAAAACCAACGCGTCGTCGGTGTATTCCACTTCATGATTACTTTCATAGAACTTTCGTGAGAGTTTGTCCCTATGGCGGCGGCACTCTTTACTGAACAATAATATGAAGGGCAGAAAACCCATAGTCATCAGTAACAACGTGACCTGCGCAATGAACAGCCATTCTGCAGTGACGGGGGCGACATAAAGCGAAAACCCGGTTAATAACGCAAAAACCACTATAATCGCGTAGCCGACGGCACGCAACCGCTGTGCGCGGTGCAGCTGTTTTTCCGCGTCGCGTAATAATCGCAAGCGCGAATTCCAGCGCAGTTCCAAACTATAGGCACTGGTTTGGCCATTGTGAAGGCGGATTCGTTCACGACCAAACAGGGGGGTTATGTTCGGCTGGGCATAGCGAAAGGCTAAAAGCGCGGTATCATCAGGCTGCATGGCGACATCTCAAGGTCTGTGACCTATGAGTGTATAAAATCAATGCCCGGCGTTAAATTGCACAGCAAATACCCAGTTATGCTATAAAATACTGTTTATATACTTTGGTATAAAGTTTACGCTTTTCGCCATACCGGCAATTCACCAGCCTGGTACATTTTAACAAAGATGCTGGTTAAATTACTGATATTAAAAATAGTTCCAAATATACTGCCGACCGACACGGCATACATGAGCCCTAGTATTTCAGCCAGTACAAACCATCGTCTTATCTTAGTCGCATCCTGTATTACAATAGACCCGATGGTAAAGATAAGCGACGAGGCGTAGGCAATAAAAATCATCGGGCCGTGTTGTAATACAAACCACTCAAGCAGTAAAAATACAATGTTTAGCGCAACAAAAAAGTACACGATGGCGTTGTTGCGATAACGCAGGGCGATAATATTCCTTACACTGGCCATAGCACACCCCACCCCGGCGGCCATAGCGTCCAGCATAAAAAAATGCAGGCTTACACTGCACAATGCTATCGCCGAAAGAAGCCGATAATGATTAACCTCATTTTGGCGATACCCGATAAAATTAAACACCACGGCGATAGCGCCCAACGCTTCTGCGACCAGCTGCATATAATTCCTGCAATAAATAATAAAATAACGGTAAACAAGCTGTTAGAGCTCGCCGATTAGTTACCCGCCGGATCTTACCTCGGCAAAGCACAATATAGCGCCCTACGTTACCATCAAGGTATCTCAGTCATGTAAAACAATACGTAATCAGGCCGGTTTAGTGCACTGTCATATATGGTGCCCCGCGCCAGCTCGCTCGTTTAGTTAACTGCCAATGTCTACAGCCCGTTTAAAACGCCAGATAAAACGGTTGGCATAGGGCTTTGTAGTGGTCGGTGTACTTATTCTGAGCGTCGCGAATGTTCAATTCCTCGCTGCTAAGGCGGTTATGGCGGGCGAAAACGAAGGTCAAGGCAATCACATGGGCAGGCTTTGTAAACGTACTTTTAAGCGCCAGGCGGGCTTTTACCGCTAACCCATACTGCGCGGCTACGGCGGTAATGTGTGCTTCCTGCCCTGCCGGGTACAAGCAACTGAAATGTCCCGCCTTGTTCAGTAAGCCAGCTACCGCAGTAAAGAGCACCGTCGGCGGTAAGGCTGTTTGTTGGCGCGCGGTTTGCCGCTGCTTAGTTTGTGGCAGGTGGCTATGCTCCCCAACGCCGCTGGTAGCAAAATAAGGGGGGTTACACACAATACTATCGAATTTTTCACTGCTGACATACGCATCAAGGCCGCTATGAATAATCGCAATATCTTCAGGCCACGGGCTTTGTGCGACATTTTTGCGGCTCTGCTGTACAGCGGGTTCGTCTATATCTATTCCAATAACCCGGCTGCCCGGGCCGGCTCGCTGACGCAGCATTAAACTGAGCAAACCACTGCCACAGCCAATATCAAGGTGCCGCCCGCCGCCAGTGACCGGCGCCCAGCTGCCCAGAACCAATGAGTCAGTCCCCACTTTCATGGCGCACAGGTCATGACCGACAAAAAATTGCTTACACTGAAATCCTTGTTTCATTTACTAAAACCGTTGCAAGGTGATCATTTTAGCGGCGACTTCACCAGCATAAATCGGGCGGTATTTACTCAATGAACCGACTAATACTTTACGTAGCAGCGGGGCCAGTTTCTGGCCGAACTCTTCAAGCGGACGTGAAGACGCCCGCGCCCCTAATAAAAGGGATGGTCTGACTGCACTGGCGTGAGTAAGTTGAGGCATTCGCATGATGGCATTTTCCAATTCGCCTTTAACCCGTAAATAAAACTGTTTGCTTTTGGCATTAGCCCCCACGCTGGAAATCCACACGAAGCCCTCGCACCGTTGTGCCCGGCTAAGTTGTGCGGCAACATGTACGTATTCAAAATCAACTTTACGAAACGCCGCCCGGCTGCCAGCCTGTTTTAAGGTGGTGCCTAAACAGCAATACACATGGTTAACATTAAAATAACCCTGATAATCCTGCAGTTGATCGTAATCAATCACCATCGGTTGTAGTTTTCTGTCAGGATCGCGAAACAGGTTAGCCGCCACAGGACGACGCACCAAACAGATTACAGCGCCATACCGCGCATCTGTTAACAGTTGTTGCACCAGTGCCCGGCCAACCAGACCAGTGGCACCAAGAACTAAAGCGGTTTTATTGCCTGTCACCTTGTGTCATCCTTTTAACAACAGATAACTATCACAGCCTAAAGCGTAGATAATAATGAAAAAAGCGTTAATGATTGGAGCCATGATGATGCTCAGCAGCGCCGTATCGGCCAACACACTTACTATTGAACGAATTTTTGAATCTCCCTCTTTAGAAGGTAACGCCCCGCGTAATCTTAAAGTATCTCCTGACGGACAGCGAGTGACATTTCTTAAAGGTAAAGAGTCCGACTACGAACAGCTGGATTTGTGGGAATACCATATTGCCTCAGGGAAGACCCGGATGTTGTTCGACTCGGCCGACCTTGCCGCCAAAGATGAAGAATTGTCAGATGAGGAAAAAGCCCGCCGTGAACGCATGCGCCTGTCCGGCAGCGGCATCGTCAGCTATGAATGGGCGCAGGACGGTTCCGCCTTGTTGTTCCCACTTGGAGGGGATGTTTACTATCATAAGCTAGGTGAAAAAGGTGCCAAGCAATTGCTTGATACAGACGCCTTTGAAACCGATATACGGCTGTCTCCGCAAGGCAATTTCATCTCGTTTATACGCGATCAGAACCTGTATATAAAAAACATTAAAACCGGTAAAGAACAGGCTATCACGACCGCAGGTGGCGGACCGGTGAAAATGGGGATGGCGGAATTTGTAGCCCAAGAAGAAATGGGCCGGATGACCGGCTACTGGTGGGCTAACGATGAAAGCCATATTGCGTTTACCAAAGTAGATGAAACGCCGGTTGATATTATCACCCGGTCTGAAATTTACGCCAACGAAATCAAAATGATTGAACAGCGCTATCCTATGGCAGGCTCGGCAAACGTTGATATCGCGCTGGCCGTACAAAATATCGACACCGGCAAACGCCAGTGGGTGGATTTGGGAAGTGATAAAGATATTTATCTGGCCCGGGTAGACTGGATGCCAGACAACCAAACACTTACCTACCAGTGGCAAACCCGCGACCAGCAAAAGCTAGCCTTAAAAGCCTATAATATCGCTACCGGTGACCAGCAGGTTCTGCTTACTGAAACCAGCGATACCTGGGTCAATTTGCATGATGATCTGACCTTTTTGGCAAGCGGTGAACAGTTTATCTGGGCCTCTGAGCGCGATGGCTATAAGCACCTTTATTTATTTGATAAAACGGGTTCGCTAGTCCGCCAGTTAACCGCGGGTGACTGGGTAGTGGATGCGGTTGAAGCTGTTGATGAAAAAAGCGGGAAAATTTATTTTAGTGGCCGCAAAGATACGCCACTGGAAAGCCACCTCTACCAGGTGAATATAAAAGGCGGTGAGATAAGCCGAATATCCACACGCGAAGGCTACCACCAGGTTAGCTTTGCAAAAGACGCCTCTATATACGTCGACCAGTTTTCTACCGCTAACCACCCGGCACAGGTCAGCCTGCATCAGGCAAACGGTCAGCAGATTACCTGGCTGGAAGAAAACAAACTGGATGAAAACCATCCTTTATCTCCCTATGTGAAAAACTGGCACGAACCAGAGTTTGGCACACTAACCACCGCCGACAATACCACCTTACACTACCGCTTATACAAGCCCGAAAATCTGCAGCAAAAGCATCCGGCTATTGTTTACTTGTATGGCGGACCACATGCTCAGATGGTAACAAACAGCTGGGGCGGCAACCGCGGGTTACTAATGCAGTACTGGGTTAGTCAGGGGTATGTGGTATTCACTATTGATAACCGGGGCTCCAATTATCGCGGTAAAGCCTTTGAAGACCCGATTTACCAAAAGATGGGTACCGTGGAAGTTGACGACCAGGTAACGGGTGCTAAATTCTTGCAAAGCCTGCCCTATGTGGATGGTGACCGCATTGGCGTCCATGGCCACAGCTATGGTGGATATATGACATTGATGACAATGTTTAAAGCGCCAGACTATTTTAAAGCCGGCGTTTCCGGAGCGCCCGTCACCGACTGGCGTTTATACGATACCCATTATACTGAACGCTACATGGGTAATCCGAAAACAGACGATAAGGCCTACACTGATTCGTCGGTCTTTCCCTACGCCAGCGATTTACAGGGCGATTTATTGATTTACCACGGTATGGCAGATGATAACGTACTGTTTACTCACAGTACGCGTTTGTACAAGCACCTGCAGGATGAAGCTATTACGTTCGATACAATGGATTATCCAGGTAAAAAGCACAGTATCCGGGGTAAGCAAACCGGTATTCATTTGTACAAAACAATCACTAATTTCTTCAATCGCACGTTGCAGCCACAGCAATAAAACCGCAGGGGCCCCAAGGCCCCTGTAATTTGTTACCGGGTCAGACCCTAAAACATCATATTGGCCAACGTCTTCTGTACACCGGTAGCTGCTTTTTTACTTAGCTCCACCTTTTGCGCTTCGTCTTGACCGGATACCCATATGCGCAACTCAGAATCCGTGTCAAAATGCCCTGCGGTTTCGACACTAAACTGGGTTATCGACTTATAGGGTATAGATAGGTAGTGGACTTTCCGCCCGCTCAGCCCTTGTTTATCGATAAGAATAACCCGCGCCGACGTAAATACAATGAGGTCCCGTATCAGCCGATAAGCCGTCGTTATATTTTCCGCATCGCCGAGCACCGGTTCGAGCTGTTCGCGAACCTCTTCAATGTCAACTTCACTGGCGTTACCCATCAGGGTGTCTAACAATCCCATTGTATTATCCTTTTCATAATTAGCCTGCCTGGTTCATCTTAGTCATGTTTGCCCGGTTTACGCTACTATCATTTTGTTTCACGCTATAACCCGGCCTAAAATAAAGGCGGAGCGGCTATCGCGCTTGTCGGGGCTGGTATGACGACTGGCCTGGGGCCAGCGCCTGTGAATGCCTTCTGTCGGGTTTACCTACCTGCCGTTGATGCTGCTGCTAAGCGTACCTTACGCTTATTCAACAGTGGCGTTAGCCTATAGAGCTTGCCAGCGCCGGCAGGGTTTACTTGCTTCCCCGGCGGCGAAAACAGCTGCCCAACGAGGCCGGCCAATAGTATTATCGGCGGCTTTCAAAACCATAGCTTGCTATTACCGCCATACTAATACCAAAGCTGCTCTGAGGTACCGCGCCACGCCTTTGATAAAGCAGCATAAGCGGCGGCCAACGCTTGCACCGCGGGGCTGAAAAGACTATGTTAGGCTGCTTAAAACAAACCCCCGATACAGGTATTCTGACTCTTGATGGCACAGCCAAACTTCGATGATATTCTTGCTGCGGCGCGCCGCCTTGAAGGCAAAGTAAAACGTACACCACTATTGGAATCCACGCTGCTGAACAAGTGGCTGGGCCATCGCATACTTTTTAAAGCGGAGTGTCTGCAAACGATAGGCGCCTTTAAGTTACGCGGCGCCCTGAATGTATTAGCCAAATGTGCAGAAAACCATTGTCTGCCTACCCGGGTGGTGGCCAATAGTTCTGGTAATCATGCTCAGGCAGTCGCCTATGCTGCGAAGATGTTTAAGATACCGGCGACTATCTTTGCCGCCGATAGTATCTCTGCAATTAAAGCTGCCGCGACCCGCAGTTATGGCGCCCAGGTTAAGCTATTCGAGAACCGCGTGCTGGCAGATGCTGCAGTCCAGCAAGCGGCTAGCGAGCCGGGTACCTTATGGATTCCGCCGTTTAACCATAATGATGTTATCGCCGGTCAGGGCACCGCTACTTATGAAGCGTTGCAAGACGCCGGGCATGTAGATGCGGTATTTGGCCCCTGTGGTGGGGGTGGCTTGCTCAGTGGTGCACTTATCGCTACCCGGGCGATGCTGCCTGAAGCCTTAGTTATTGGCGCCGAGCCTGAACAGGCTAACGATGCATCACGCTCGTTGCAAAGCGGTGTTATCGAGCAATTATCGGGGCCGGCCAAAACCCTGGCAGACGGCGCCGCCACGCCTTGTGTTGGTGAGCTCACCTTCAGTTGGCTACAACAGCTTGACGATTTTTACGAAGTAAACGAAGTGCAAATTGCATACTGGACCCAGTGGCTACAACACTTATTAAAGGTACACGTGGAACCCACCAGCGCGTTGTCGATGGCAGCGGTTACTGCATGGGCGGTGGAGAACCCCACACCCAAAACGGCATTGGTGATGTTATCTGGCGGGAATATAAGTGCCTCGGGTATGCAGCAAATCTGGCAACAGGATTATTTGTTACAACCCCCTAATTTAACTGAACAGGATGATGCGAATGCGTAAGCTTGGACGCTCACTATTGGCCATGGCGATGGCTGCGATAATCAGCGCGCCAGTTAGTGCAGCCAGCTCGGTGCTGGTTAAAAATGTCAATGGCTACACCCTTGACACTAGCGGCAACCTTATTAAATTCAAAAGGTTACTAATAGAGGATGGCAAAGTAGTTACGGTCGATCCAAAGCCGCAAATGGGTACAGACGGCGTACGGGTATTAAATGGCCAGGGCAAAACATTATTGCCAGGCATGATTGATGCCCACGGCCACCTGCTGGGCCTGGGCAGTAATCTGCTTGAAGTTGATCTGCGTAGCGCCGCCAGTGCAGATGACGCCGCTCAGCAGGTGGCCGCTTACGCCTTAGGGCATGGCGATCAAGCATGGATAACCGGCCGGGGTTGGAACCAGGAACAATGGCCGGACAGGGCTTTCCCGGTAGCAGCCCAACTGGACAAACATATCAGCGATCGTCCGGTATGGTTGGCCAGAGTTGATGCTCATGCGGGCTGGGCGAACACCAAAGCTTTAGAACTGGCTGGGATTACCAAAGAAACGCCCGATCCCGAAGGCGGGCAAATTATCCGCGATGAGCAGGGTAATGCTACCGGCGTGTTAATCGACAATGCCAAAGCCCTTGTCGAACAGGTGATGCCCACCACCACCACAGCCCAGCTTAGTCAGCAATTAAATGCAGCTTCATCGCACCTGTTAGCTAACGGCGTCACTGCTATGCACGATGCTGGGATCAGCCATCGGGTATATGATTTTTACCTGGCTAAAGCCGTAGAGGGTGACTTGCGCGTGCGTATTTACGCCATGATTAGCGCAACAGATCCGGCCCTGACCCAACTCCTTGATAATGGCATTATACGTGACGCCCACGACTTTTTATTTATTCGTAGCGTTAAAGCCTATGGCGATGGCGCATTAGGTAGCCGCGGCGCCGCCTTGCTGGCCCCCTATAGCGATGCTCCTCATCAGCGCGGCTTGATGCTAACCCCGCCGGATGCCTTCGCTCCCTTGTTTAACCAGGTAATCCAGGCCGGTTTTCAGCTGAACTTTCATGCTATTGGCGATCGCGCTAATCACCTGGCTTTAAACCAGTTTGAGCAGACATTTGCCAGTGGTGGTGGCGCAGAATTACGCAACCGTATTGAACATGCGCAGGTAATTGCGCCTGAAGATATCGCTCGTTTTGCGCAATTGAGCGTATTGCCTTCTATGCAACCCACCCATGCAACCAGCGATAAAAACATGGCAGAAGATCGGATAGGTAAAAAACGCATGGAGGGCGCCTATGCATGGCAATCATTACTTAAATCAGGTATTGCAGTGCCGCTGGGGTCTGATTTTCCAGTCGAGCTGGCTAACCCATTTTATGGGCTCCATGCAGCTGTCACCCGGCAAGATCGTAACAATCAGCCAGTTGCTGGCTGGTATCCTCACGAGGCCATGTCTCTCAAGCAGGCTTTTCGAGGTTTTACACTGGATGCCGCCTATGCCGCTCATATGGAAGAATCATTAGGTACCTTAACCCCCGGCAAATGGGGCGATTTTATTCTAATTGATCAGGATATTTTCGCCGTTGAGCCCAAAGATATCTGGAAAACGCAGGTACTGGAAACCTGGGTCGCCGGTGAGCAGGTATATACCCAACCGGCTCAATCGGTGGATTGAACGTAAGGCCGCCACCACTGGGTGGTGGCGGCCGGTTCAGTGGCACTCATGGTTTCGCCAAATTGTGGGGTCAACAGGGCAAAACCTTGTTGTTTACTAAGCTGCTCAAGGGCTTCAAGCGGCGCATACCAGGCATGAAATGCCAGGTCAAAGGTACTGTTATGTATCGGTACCAGGTATCGCCCTTTTACATCATTAAATGCCTGTACAGTTTGCACAGGCTGCATGTGCACCTGGGGCCAATCTACTGAATAGGCGCCGCTTTCCATAAATACCGTATCGAAGGGGCCGTAGCGACGGCCAATTTCGGCAAAGCCCTCGAAATAGCCAGAGTCTCCGCTAAAATATACTGCCGCGTCTGGGGTACGCACGACCCACGACCCCCATAGAGTACTGTTACGGTCGGTAAGAGCGCGGCCGGAAAAGTGATGGGCAGGGGTAAAAACCAGTGTGGTTTGTGCATTAGTGGTGGTTTGCCACCAGTCAAATTGCTGTATCTGGTCTGCGGTAATCCCCCATTCTACCAATTGCGCCTTTATCCCCAGCGGGACATAAAACATAGCAACTTTTGCAGCTAACTGGCGTATGGAGGCCTCATCAAGATGGTCGTAGTGGTTATGCGAGATTAAAACCCCGGCTAAGGGGGGGAGCGCGTCGATACTCAACGCCGGCGCGTGAAACCGTTTGGGGCCCATAAAGTTAAAGGGGGAAGCACGCTCAGAAAACATGGGGTCGGTGAGCCAGTATCGGCCATCAATTTTAAGCAACACAGTAGAATGGCCTAATTTGACATAAAACACCCCTTTATTGGGTAACGCATCGAGTTGTGGGCGGGTTAAAGACGTTAGCGGAAGAGGCGAAACAGGCGCCGCAGCGGTCCGTTCTTCGGTCAGGCTACGGTAAAGGATATCCGCCAGTTTTGATCCTGTTTCAGCGGCAATCGGCTGGGTATTTTCGAACACCCCTTGCTGATAATGCACAGAGTTGATCGCACCGATATCGGCTGCCGCCAACTGATAGTTAATCCAGCTAAGCGCCGCCGCCCCCCCGGCTATTAAACACAGCAATATAACCAGTACTCTCACACTCACCTCGTCGGTAACAAAAAAGGGAGCCTGAATGTAGCTCCCGTGTCTTAATTTTGTTGTTTATTTACCCATTGTACAGGGTGTTTATCCATTTCTCTTGGGTGATAAAATCCCATTGCCATGAGACCCACTTTTCTTCCAGACCTTTATCCACGATCTCCTGAGCTGTCGCACCCTGGGCTTTATGTTTGTCGACATAGGCTTTGGTTTGCTCAATCATCTCTAAAAAGGCTTCATAGTCTGCTTTTTTAGCCAACGGGCCGTGGCCAGGCACAATAATGGTTTTATCATTGGTTTTTTCAATCAGCTGTTGCACTGAACGAATATAGCCATCGACGGTGCCGCCTGACGCTAAGTCAATGAACGGAAAGCGTTCGTTAAAAAACAAATCTCCCGTATGCAGAACATTAGGTTCTTCAAACCACACGGCTGAATCCCCATCTGTATGGCCAGCAGCTAAATGCATGATATGCAGGGTTTCGCCATTGAAGTGCATTTTGATGCCGTCAGCATAGGTAATAACAGGTAATGCGGCCGGTTTCACCCCGCTGTCCTGAGCCAACCGTACACGCACATTGTCATGCGCCACAATAGTGCTGTCGGCATGTTGCGAAAACCAGGCATTCGCCCCTGTGTGATCCCCGTGAAAATGCGTATTAATAATAAATTTTGGCGAAGTGTTACCCAGCTCACCCAGCGCGGCAGAGATTTTATCTGCCAGCGGCTCAAATTCATCATCAATAATTAACACACCGTCTTTACCTGCCGATACGCCGATATTGCCCCCGGCCCCCTGCAGCATATGCACCGCGCCGCGTAGTGGCGTGTCTTTAATCTGCACATCGTCAAACTTACCCTGAGCGTGAACACTGGTGTTTATGGTCAAAGCCAGCGCGGCTAACGACATAATACGGCCTGCTTTCATGGTGATTCCTTATCAGTTTATGTGCAAACCATTATGCGGTCATTTATCAAACAGATCATTTAAATTTTCGTTAGTCTCGGGGTGGGGCCCGATATAGCGAAAACGAGACACCCGCTCGCCGTCTTTTTCTACACTCTCCAGAAACATACTTAATGGCCTGACCCACAGTGCCTGCTCTCCGTAACATGGCCGATACACTACCAGGGTACTTTCATCCTCACTGTGGGTAGCCACATCGTATACCTTATACTGATGGCCTTTATAATGTTCGTATAGTCCCGGTTTGATAGATGCTGTCATAGTGATTTATTGTTCCAATGGTAACGTTAATTGTTCAACCGGCGCGGCATCTGCTAAGCCAATATGCAGCCCCAACAACCGGATCCCTCGGCCATTACCTCGGGCAAAGGCCTCTAATAGTAATGTTTCGAAATACTCAGGGTCGAGCCGATGATGCCGATGCTCTACCGTAGTCAGCTGAAAATCGCTGAATTTCAACTTTATCCCTTGGGTACGAATCCGCACCGCCTTGCCTTTTGTGTGTTTATTTTCATGGGCGGCAATGCGCTCGTGAAGTTTATCTAATAATGTGGGCATAAATGCGCGGCATGCTTCAAGTGTATGGATATCTTCATTAAGGGTACGCTCTACGCCGATAGATTTACGCTCCCGAGTAACATTGACTTCACGTTCATCAATACCGTGCGCCCGGTCCCATAACACCGAACCAAATTTACCTAACTCTTTTTGTAAACGTTCGAAGGGATACTTTCGGATATCGGCGCAGGTGGCCAGCCCCATACGCTGCAACTTTTGCATAGTGACTTTGCCCACCCCGGGGATTTTCTCTAATGCCATGTGACGTACAAAAGCATCCAGCTTATCTGGGGTAATTACACATATGCCATCAGGCTTATTCTCATCACTGGCAACTTTTGCCACAAACTTACACGACGCTACGCCCGCCGAGGCCGTCAACCCAAGCTCTTGTTTAATACGCTGGCGAATTTCTTCAGCAATAAGCGTGGCACTCCCGCCACAGTGTGCTGACCCTGACACATCTAAAAATGCTTCATCTAATGACAAAGGCTCAATAATATCGGTGTAATCTGCAAAGATTTCGCGTATCCGCAAAGATTCTTTTACATAGACATCCATCCGCCCCCTAACCATGACTAAATCCGGGCACAAACGCATTGCATAGGCTGTCGCCATGGCCGAGCGCACCCCGTATTGGCGGGCTGGGTAATTGCAGGTCGAGATGACTCCGCGTTGGTCTGAGCTACCGCCAATAGCCAGCGGCACGTGCTGTAACGACGGGTTATCGCGCATCTCTACGGCGGCGTAGAAACAATCCATGTCTACATGAATAATTTTACGCATGGGAAAAGAAGGTACCTGTATACATAAACAGGCGTAGTGTACCGCGTTTCTTTTGCTAAATTATAGTGGTGCCAGCATTAAATTTAACCGTTATAGCAGAGGGTATCTCCCCACCTGCAAATTTTACTGATGGCAACGTCCGCCGATTGCTATCGCGGCGCCTTCGACAGAGTTTCAATCTCCGCCCATAGCGCTTCAGCCTCAGCCGTTAAGTTTGAATAGGTTTTAATATCACCATTACGCTGCGCGTGCATGGCTTGCTCTAACAACGCATCATACCGTTTACGTTGCTTTTTTATCGGGTCACGTCGAAAAAGTGTAAACATAGCTCATCTCCTGGCTATCATTTTTACCAACAGTGTGCGGCCGGCCAGGGCAAAATAACAGTGAAATTGCTGTCATATTGGTGATACCACAATAAGACGGTTATTAAAGTAGACGAATAGATAGACGACTATAGCGCTCGCCCGTAGGCTGGTGGAAGCAGATAGCTAACCATGGGCAATCCGCATGAGTAGCCGCAGCTGAACATTATCGTTCTGGGGTGCTTACCAGGTATCTCGTATATTAAGACACCAGTTACTGGTTGCTATTATATAAGGGATAGATTGTCTTGGGATTGTCTTGGGATTGTCTTGGGATTGTCTTGGGAATGATTGCAGGCCCGAACGTTGACTGGCATATAAAAGTTACGGTTAACACGCTATCCCGCCGACACCATCGTGGTTACCGGCGTACAACGATGGTACGGTGAATGTTCCGACTACTGCCGCCCAAACTCCTCAGACAGTACCAGTTCTTGCTCAACAATTTTGGCGTAATGTTTTATACGCTGAATATCCTGTTCATCATAATGTTTTACTTTGTCGTGCAACAGGCAAAATGTCCCCATTTCATAGCCTTCGGTAGAATACAAAATGACTCCCGCATAAGAACGGATAAACGGTTCGCCTTGAACCAGCTTATTATTTTTAAAGCGAAAATCTTCGTGGGTGTCAGGCACAATGAGATATTCCTCTTCTGCGATGGCGTAGGTGCAAAAAGAGATATTCCTGGGCGTTTCACGCTTATCCAAACCTTGGCGTGATTTAAACCATTGCCGATCTTCAGCAATCAGGCTGATAAGCACGGTTTTACACTTGAATTCGGCTTGTGCTTTGCGTGTAATCGCATCAAACCGCTCTTCCGGTGGGGTGTCCAGGATGTTTAAATCGAGCAGGGCTTGTAACCGGGCTGCTTCATGGGGAAGTTCAGGTATGTTCGCCATAGTGGCTGTTCCTACAATAAATAACGTGAGTCACTGTAAATGGTAAGCTGACTAATGTTGTCCCTAATCTGGCTAACGCCAGTGGCGGCTATAATACTGTACTAATAGCCAGTTAGGCTATATTTTAATCTGGGTCAAAGTAAAATTAATACTCAATCAACAAAAGGTATGGCTGCCCAAAGACGATACCGGCCCAATATGTGTCAGGTTGGGGTATTTCAATAGCTCGCAGCATACCATTCAGCCCGCGGCAAACAGCTGCCGACACTAGGATCCCATAAAAGCGGTGCTTTTCATTATTCAGTTTACATAAAGACAGTATTTACCAATACCCCGCCACGGTAACATACCTTAGCAAAATAAGATAAAGCGACGAGCTTATAACAAACAGGTTTAGCGATACTGATGTATATACATGGTTAAAGCGCTACGCGGTGTTGGGCAGCGCTACCATTAAGGACCATCGAAGAGGCCTATACAATATGGGTTGAAGCTAACGTAGCGGCATATTGCGGAACTACGGGATATGTATCGGGATAGTAACCGGTTAAATAGCAAATGGCTAAGTAGTGAGCAGATGAATAACCAACAGGGGGTTACAGTTGAATAAAAAGCGTTACATCAATGATTCTCAATCCTGGCAACGCTCAGACATTGGCAGAGGTAAAAATACTCAGGCCCTACGCTGTTCGCTATAAAATATCTGTAAATAAGTGCACTCCTGCAAGCATCTGGTTTCACCTGGCCCTTACCCAATAGCCCTCAGGTAGTAAGCTGTAGCCGTGAGCGATGTTTATTTACCATGAAAAACTGTGTCCCAGTTAAAGCACTGCAGCTGCTATTCAGGGAAAATGCCAAAAGCGCAAAAGTGAGGAATGTGAAGAACTACCAGGGCTAATCACATGCCTCGACACGAACTCAGTATCATTTGGCTTAATTAGTTTAATTGGCTGATTTGACTTGTTTGACTTGTTTGGCTTGTTTGGAATTAGAGCAGCGTGGCGTGCTAAATAGTTACACACCTGGCTTAGGTATGCCCTGGACTTACTCTGGTGGGCAATAAGCCCTATCAAGTTACACAAGGTGAAAAAGCGAAAAGAAGGCGAAGCACCACATCTAAAGCAAACACACAGCGCCGTGAGCCGCCGTGTGTTTGAGTATATATTGAAGCTATATGCGGGTGCGTTTACAAGTAATCAATACGCTACTGTATTGGCTGAACGGCTTTATCAGAAACGTCTTGCGCTCCCCAAAACACTGCCTACAATATTTGATTTTCTTTCCATTCGGCTAACTTTTTCTCGCGCATCATCGCTTTTTCTTCACGGGCTTTTTTACGATCGCACGGTTCTGGACAATCACAGGCCTTTTCGATACCCAAGGCGCCTAATCCACCGCAACTACCGGATATCGTTTTGCGCTGAACCATGTAGCCTACAGCCATGGCCAGTACCATTGCCAGAAAGAAAACAAAGGCAAGAATAAATGTACTCATGTTACCACCTCACTAATTTTTGATATCGACAGTGTCGTTAAACGCTGCAGACGTATATTCTTCAAACTCGCCGTCCTGATGTCTGATTAGCAGTACCGCCAGGTTTTCCTGCTCAGCAAGCGCTATAGCTGCATCCCATCCCATTACAATCAATGCGGTAGCCAATGCATCTGCGGTCATGGATGATGGCGTAACCACAGTAACAGCGACTAAATTATGCTGAATCGGCTTACCGGTACGGGGATCTATTAAATGCGAATATCTGACCCCGTCCTGTTCATAGTAATTGCGATAATCACCTGATGTTGCCACCGCGTTAGTGCCTACCGACAAAATCTTTTGCACTGAACGATTACCGGCTACCGGCTTTTCTACCGCAATCAGCCAGGCATCGCCATTACCGCGTTGCCCTTTGACCCGCATTTCACCGCCAATCTCTACCAGATAATCATCAATACCATGGTCTTCCAGTATCGCCGCAACTTCATCCACCCCATAGCCTTTTGCTATCGTTGATAAATCTACGTATACCAGTGGATGGGTTTTTCGCAATCCCGTATCCGTAACCGCTAACTTATCTAAGCCTACGTACTCGCGGACCTCAGCAATTTGTGCCTCACTAGGTACTTTCTCCGGCCGTTTGTTCGGCCCAAACCCCCACAGGTTAACCAACGGTCCCACGGTAATATCTAGCACCCCATGGCTTAGCTCTCCTAAGCGTAATGCTTCGGCTACTACCTTTTGAGTTTCTGCGGATACCGGGTAAGGTTCAGTAAACCGATTTTGATTAAAGCGGGACAATTCAGATTCAGGATCATAGGTCGACATTAGCTGATTAATCTTCACCAATCGCGCATCAAGCTCTTGCTGCAGATTTTCAACTGGCTGCTCCCCTTCCCTTACCACATACTTAACATTATACGTGGTTCCCATTGTATCGCCATGCAAATGAACTACCGGCAGCTTCTCACCACCGCATGCAGTTAGCCATAGCACGGCGATAATTAACGTTATTTGCCTTACGCTGTTTTTTACCAAAACGGTACCCTCACACCATCAAAAAAAGGGGCGAATAATCGCCCCTTTGCTTTTTTGTTACTATCAGCTGTTAGCCACCGAAATCATCAAGCATGATGTTTTCGTCTTCAACACCTAAATCTTTAAGCATGTTGATTACCGCCGCGTTCATCATAGGAGGCCCACACATGTAGAACTCACAATCTTCTGGTGCCGGGTGATCTTTAAGATAATTTTCCAGCAACACCTGGTGAATAAAGCCCGTGTCCCCTTCCCAGTTATCTTCTGGTTGTGGATCAGACAAGGCAACATGCCAGGTGAAGTTTTCGTTTTCTTCGGCAAGTTCGTCGAAATCTTCTACATAGAACATTTCGCGTAGTGAACGAGCGCCATACCAGAAAGAAATCTTACGGTCTGTTTTCAGTCTACGCAGTTGGTCAAATATGTGCGAACGCATTGGCGCCATACCTGCACCACCGCCGACGAAAACCATTTCCGCTTCGGTTTCTTTGGCAAAGAACTCACCAAACGGCCCGGAGATTGTCGCTTTGTCGCCTTCTTTCAGGCTCCAGATATACGACGACATTTTACCCGCAGGCAGGCTTAGATTATTAGGTGGCGGCGTAGCAATACGCACGTTCAGCATAATAATCCCTTCTTCTTCGGGATAGTTAGCCATTGAATAGGCGCGGATCGTTTCTTCATCCACTTTTGATTCAATATCAAAGAAGCCAAAACGTTCCCAGTCACCGCGGAATTTTTCCGGTACTTCAAAGTCCTTGTACATTACATGATGAGGTGGCGCCTCAATCTGAATATAACCACCGGCCTGGAACGGTACACTTTCACCATTTGGAATTTTCAGTTTCAGTTCTTTGATGAAGGTGGCTTTGTTATCGTTAGAAATAACTTCGCAATCCCACTTCTTAATACCAAAGACTTCTTCTGGTAATTCAATGTCCATATCTTGCTTAACAGCTACCTGGCAAGAAAGACGACAACCTTCGCGGGCTTCACGCTTCGTAATATGGTCAAGTTCGGTAGGTAAGATCTCACCACCACCAGACTTAATATCTACCCGACACTGACCACAAGAGCCACCACCACCACAGGCAGAAGATACGAAAATACCCGCTTCTGCCAGCGCACCTAACAGCTTGCCGCCGGGCGAGGTTTTAATTGCTTTTTCGGGATCATCATTAATTGTAATGGTGACATCACCAGTAGGCACAAGTTTTGACTTGGCGAACATAATGATGAAAACCAGTGCCAGTACGATGACAATAAACATGCCAACGCCCAGGAAAATTTCTACATTCATCTATAAGCTCCTTAGGCCAGTTATAGTGCTATACCAGTGAACGACTGGAAGCCCAGCGCCATCAGACCAGCAATCATGAACACCGCGCCCAAGCCGCGAACACCATTGGGCATATCAGCGTATTTAAGCTTTTCACGTACGGCAGCCAACAGCACAATAGCTAATGCCCAGCCCACACCTGAACCAACACCGTAAACGACACTTTCGGCAAAGTTGTATTCACGTTGTACCGCAAACGCAACACCACCAAAAATGGCACAGTTAACCGTAATCAGTGGCAGGAAGATACCCAACGCGTTGTACAGCGCAGGGAAAAACTTATCCAGGCTCATTTCAAGTATCTGTACTAGTGCGGCAATAACTCCGATAAACGTCAGAAAGTTCAGGAAGCTTAAATCGGCATCAGGGAAACCCGCCCAAGCCAGTGCACCAGGTGCCAGTACATTTACATAAATGATTTGGTTTACCGGTACTGAGATACCTAATACAACAATTACCGCTGCACCCAAGCCCATCGCTGTTTTAATTTTTTTCGAAACAGCCAGGAATGTACACATGCCTAAAAACAGTGACAGGGCCATGTTCTCAATAAAAATAGAGCGAACAAATAGGGAAATATAATGTTCCACGTCTTACTCCTTAGGCTCTACTTGCTCTGGGCGAATAGTCCGGATTAACCACACCATGCCACCAATTAAGAAGAAAGAGCTAAATGGCAGAATTAATAAGCCATTACCCTGATACCAGCCACCGTTTTGCACTACTGGCAAAATCTCGAAACCTAAAATAGTACCAAAGCCAAACAATTCTTTGATGGTACCGATACAGATCAGAATAAACGAGTAACCTAAACCATTACCAATGCCGTCCAGGAAGCTAAGCAACGGTGGAGACTTCATTGCATAGGCTTCAGCGCGGCCCATTACAATACAGTTGGTAATAATCAGGCCCACGAATACCGAGAGCTGCTTGGATACCTCATAGGTATAAGCACGTAATATCTGGTCCACCACGATTACCAGTGAGGCGATAATGGTCATCTGAATGATGATCCGCACGCTTGACGGAATCTGATTACGAATTAACGAAATAAATAAGTTCGAAAACGCCACCACGGTGGTAAGTGCTATCGACATTACCAGGGCGGTTTCTAACTTAGTTGTAATTGCTAAGGCTGAACAAATACCCAATACCTGCAAGGCAATCGGGTTGTTGTCCATAATCGGTCCAAACAGGACCTTTTTCATTTCTTTAGTGTCTGCCACGATAATACCCCTTATGAACGCCAGGCCTGATTCTTCAGGAATGGGCCAAAGCCTTGCTCACCGGCCCAGTAGCGAATGGTGTTCTGTACACCGTTACTTGTCAGTGTCGCACCTGAAAGTGCATCTACTTCGTATGGGTCATCCGGATTGGCGCCTTTCGTTACATCGATAGCTACGTCGCCATCTTTGTACAGCTTTTTGCCATCCCACTTCGCCTGCCAGTTAGGATTTTGAACCTCACCACCCAGTCCTGGCGTTTCAGCCTGCTGGTAATAGATAAGTTCGCGTACTGTTTCGCCGTCGGCATCAACTGCCAAAAAGCCAAACATCAAATCCCACAAACCGCTACCGTGAACCGGCATGATAACGCGCGTTACAGTATCGTTATCATCTTTTACTAACCAAACACTGGCCACATTTG
Organism: Alteromonas indica; assembly: GCA_003056425.1. Classification (GTDB taxonomy): domain Bacteria; phylum Pseudomonadota; class Gammaproteobacteria; order Enterobacterales; family Alteromonadaceae; genus Alteromonas; species Alteromonas indica. Next base: position 54,851 of record PYVY01000015.1, on the reverse strand, counting down.
CCCGCCGTTGGAAGCCAACGTTGCTGTTCACTACACGCTTGCTCATTTCAGTTTGTTTGGCTGCTTTGTACATATCGTACTCCGCACCATCACCGCCTGGTTTTTCGGTGAACTCGCCGGTATCCAAATCTACATAGCGACGCTCTACTTTATTTTCATAAGTATCGCGAATTGTGTCGCTGCTCATGCCCATTTCATAAAGGCCGGCAGCAGTTAGAATGTTAGTTTGTTTATCCAGCTCTTTGTTAGCCTGCTGAATTTGACGCAAGCCTACCGCTGCGCCTGAAACCACGATAGAACATACCAAACAGACAGCAACTACCACGCCGACTGTTTTACCAAAAGAGTCTTTCTTAGCTGACACGAGCAACCCTCCGCTTGATATTACTCTGAGCGACAAAATAGTCGAACAAGGGTGCCCACAAGTTAGCAAACAAAATGGCTAACATTACGCCTTCCGGGAAGGCGGGGTTGAGCACACGAATCAATACAGTCATGAAACCGATGAAAATACCGTACCACCACTTTCCTTTATTGGTGAAAGAAGCAGATACCGGGTCGGTTGCCATAAAGAACATACCAAAAGCCAAGCCACCAATAACAAAGTGCCAGTGCGCAGGCATCGCAAACATGGCGTTGGTATCGCTACCCACCATATTAAGCAAAGTAGCAAAGAAGGCTGTACCAATTGCTACACCCGCGACTATACGCCAGCTCGCAATACGCATGTACATGATGAACAGGCCACCAATAAGGATAGCCAGCGTAGAGACTTCACCCGCCGAGCCAGGAATCGCGCCGAAGAACGAATTCCACCATAACTCCATATCAGAGTAGTCCATTTCGCCTGCTGCGGCTTTGCTTAACCAAGTTGCACCTGAATAACCATCTGCTGCAACCCATACCTGGTCACCAGAAATTTGTGCTGGATAAGCAAAGTATAAGAATGCACGACCTGACAGTGCAGGGTTAAGGAAATTACGCCCGGTTCCACCAAATACTTCTTTGGCAATAACGACCCCGAAGGTAATACCCAGGGCTACCTGCCATAACGGAATGGTTGCCGGTAGTGTTAAAGCAAACAGTACTGAAGTAACAAAGAATCCTTCGTTCACTTCGTGCTTACGCACTGAGGCAAACAGGACTTCCCAAAAACCACCCACAATAAATGTAGTAGCATAAATAGGTAGCCAGAAACACGCGCCGTAGAACATCATGGCGCCCCAGCCTGAATCAGGGCCTAGTTCTCCGCCTAATGCAGAAAACAGTACCGCCTGCCATGAGTCTGGTAAGGTACCAGCGCCCGCAGCAATTGCTTCGTTAGCCTGAAAACCGATGTTATACATACCGTAAAACATGGCTGGAAAGGTGGCCGCCCACACTAAAATCATAATACGTTTCAGATCGATACTGTCACGTACGTGTGTGCTGGCTTTATTCACTTTACCTGGTGTATAAAAAATGGTCGCGGCTGCTTCATACAGTGCATACCATTTTTCGTGTTTGCCACCTGGTTCAAAATTAGGTTCAATTTTTTCCAGATACGCTTTTAAACCCATGACTTAACCCTCTTTCTCAATCGTGGCCAATACGCTGCGCAGAATTGGACCGTAATTGTATTTGCCTGGGCACACATAGGTACACAAAGCCAAATCTTCTTCGTCCAGTTCCAGACAACCTAACTGCTGAGCACTGTCTGTATCACCTGAAATCAGGTCCCTAAGCAATAGCGTAGGAATGATGTCCAGAGGCATAACACGTTCATAATTACCAATTGGCACCATTGAGCGTTCGGAGCCATTTGTGGTAGTGGTCATATCGAACTTTTTGTTGCCGCCTAAATGGCCCAGGTAAGCACGTGTTACAGAGTGCTTATCAGAGCCTGGCGTAATCCAGCCCAGGAATTTCTTCTCACGGCCTTCTTTGATAATCGATATTTGTGTATGGAAACGTCCCAGGAAGCCGTGCACGCCCTGAGCAGTAATACCATTAAGCACCGAACCGGAAATAACCCGAACTTCGCCACCATCAATTTCGTTAGCAGTCAGTTCTTCAATATCAGCACCTAGTAAGGTACGGACCAGACGTGGCTGCTTCGCTGCAGGACCGCCTAAGGCAACCACACGTCGGTTGTCCAGTTCTCCGGTAGTTAATAATGCGCCAATCGCCATCACATCCTGGTAATTCAGGTGCCAAACGGTTTTCGCATTACTGACCGCATCCAAATAATGAATATGGGTGCCGGGTAAACCTGCCGGATGGGGACCACCGAATTCCGCCACCTCAACGCTAGCATTACCGGTGGCAACTTCAGAACCCGCCGCTTTACACACAAATACCTTGCCGCCGCTTAACACGGTCAGCGCGTTAAGACCACTGATGAAGTCATCTTGACGCTCTTTGATTATAAGTGTGGGATCAGCCGCCAGCGGATTAGTATCCATTGCGGTGACAAAGATTGAATGCGGGGTTGAACCCAGTGCTGGCGCCTTGCTAAATGGACGTGTGCGTAGCGCAGTCCATAGCCCGGAATCTACCAGTTGCTGTTCAATTGTTTCTCTTGACGCACTGGTAATCTGGTCTGCCGCAATTTTTTCAAACGCAACGCACTCGTTACCTTCGATTTTCACTACCACAGACTGAAGAACACGTTTGGCGCCACGGTTAACCTCTACCACTTCGCCTGATGCTGGCGCAGTGAACTTAACACCAGCGTTCTTTTTGTCTTCAAAAAGAATCTGGCCTTTTTTCACTTTGTCACCAACCTGGACGTGCATGGTAGGACGCATACCCACATATTCTTCTCCCAGAACGGCAACGCGCGTCACAGCATTTCCTTCAGAAATTTGCTGCTCTGGCGCCCCCTTGATAGGGAGGTCGAGACCTTTCTTGATTTTTATCATATGTAATCGCACTACTCTAATAGAAGAACCCTTTTGCATGACTGCACAAAAAATGTGTCCGCCAGCATGCAAAAAAACTCTTTGTTATCACGCTTTACTACGCCCGTAATGACGCAACATGTTGCAAGCTTCGACCGCAAGCGTAATGACGCCCGCAACCAAGCCAGTGCTATTGATGTTTTACCTGTAGAGCCGACGTTCAGCCGAACTTGGTAAGCATTATTATCGGGTGCTTTTCAAGGCCGAAGTCGTGATGCGTGGGTAGAATGACCCCCGCCTAATTTCGGGATTTTAACATTATCTACCCGCTTTTCGCTATGCAAATAATGGATAAACCAGAAAATTTGTTGGTAAACCGGCAAAACATCTCGCTTATGGATTATACAACACTGTTAGCAAAACGAAAAAAAAGCCGTCATCTATGACGGCTTTTTAATCTATTGCTTTACCAGCTGACCTGCGGGTCAACATCGGCATCGTAGTCAACGCCCTCAATATCAAAACCAAACAGTTTCAAAAACTCATGATGATATCCTGAGTAGTCGCTTAACTGATGGAAATTTTCCTGCGTAACCTGATCCCATAAAGCTTTAATTTTAGCCTGGGTTTCATCATTGGTTTCTTTGCCATCCATACGGAAGCGGTTGGCTTCATCTAAGATCGGCGAAGCACCGTAAAGACACTGGCTGAACAAACCTTTAATTTGCTCGATACAGCCTTCATGAGTCCCCTCTTCTTTCATCACCTTATAAATAAGTGAGATGTACAAAGGCATCACGGGGATAGCTGAACTGGCTTGGGTTACCAATGCTTTAAGAGAGGACACGTGGGCCTCTACCAGCAAGTCAGCATGCTTACCAATAATAGCCGCCGCGGCGCGGTCAAGATCTTCTTTGGCTTTACCGATAGTGGCCTGGCCGTAGATAGGCCAGGTAAGTGCTTTACCAATGTAAGTATAAGCTGTGGTTTTACATCCCTGGGCCAGCACACCAGCGTCAGCCAGCGCATCCAACCACAGTTCCCAGTCTTCACCACCCATGACTTTAATGGTATCGCGAATCTCTTCATCGCTGGCTGGTTCCAGCGTTATATCGTGGACTTTATCTTTATCGGTATCATACGTTTTAGTGGTATAGGCTTGCCCTACCGGTTTTAACGTCGACTTATAGGTAATACCGCTACCGGGTTCTGTGCGGCGCGGCGAAGCCAGGCTATAAATCACCAGATCGACTTTACCCATGTGCGCTTTGATACGCTCGATAGTCTCTGCTTTGAGTTCATTTGAAAACGCATCACCGTTGATGGTGTCTGCGTATAAATCCTGCTCATTAGCGAAGCGATGAAACGCCGCTGTATTATACCAACCTGCGGTACCGGTTTTGCGCTCAGTAGGTGCTTTTTCGAAGCAAACACCTAACGTATTGGCACCGTAGCCAAAGGCTGCGGTTATCCGAGATGCCAGACCATAGCCGGTGGAGCTGCCAATAATAAGTACATTTTTGGGGCCATCACCGAGCTCGCCTTGTTGACGCACGTAGTCGATTTGTTCTGCTACCGAGGCCTCACAACCCACAGGGTGCGCGTTGGTGCATATAAACCCTCTGACTTTTGGCTTGATAATCATCTTTGTCTATCCTTTGCTATTTGTGCCCGTATTGTAATCATGCTTTTGCTGATAACAACTCTGAACACTTACCGGCCATTGATTTTTTTGCCCTACCCGCAGGCGATCCATACAAAAACGGCCTGGAGAGAATGCCAGGCCGCGGGTTCGGTTTACGCTAAAATGTCGAGTAACTCAACATCGAAAACCAGTGTAGTAAATGGTGGGATGGCGCCGCCTGCACCTTGCTCGCCATAAGCGAGTTCGCTAGGTACATACACTTTCCACTTTGAACCGGCAGGCATCATCTGCAACGCTTCGGTCCAGCCTTTAATGACCCCATTAACCGGAAATTCTGCAGGTTGTCCGCGATCATACGAACTATCAAATACTTTACCGTCGATAAAGGTACCGTGGTAGTGCACGCGCACAGTGCTATCCGCAGCAGGCTTTTCACCGTCACCGGTTTCCAGCACTTCATATTGTAAGCCTGAATCGGTAATTTTAACTTCGCTGCGCTCGGCGTTTTGTTTAAGAAAGGCTTCGCCTTCCTCAATTTGGGCTTTGCTTTCTTCCGCTTTTACGGCCTGCATCCGTTGATGAATTTCACCAAACGCATTACGTAGCGTATTGGTGTCTACTTTGGCGGTATCACCGGTGAACGCATCGCTCAGTCCCTCTAACACAGCATTGATGTCCAAGCCGTCAAACGGATTGGATTTAAGCTGCTCACCCATTTGAAAACCAACTCCATAGCTGGCCTGAGTTTCGACTGTAGTATATTTATCGGACACAGTATCTCCTGAAAGTTAATTACATTTTTTGTTCAAAATTCGACCTTCCGGCGTATACCTTCAAATCGAATTTATATCGCACCTGGCAGTGTAACATACCCTTTATTTACATGCTCTACACAGCACATTAAGGTTTTTAATACGCTGGAAAAGGTGTAATTTATAACTTAAAGACGTTAGACAACAGAATCACCAGACAGTATGGTGATCGGCATGCAAGCAGGAGGATGCCAATGCAATCACACTATGATGCAGAACTAAAAGATACTGTTAGATACCTGGGAAAAGTCCTTGGGGAAACGATCAAAGCGCAACTGGGCGACGAATGGCTGGAGCGGATTGAACAAATTCGTAAAGATGGCCGAGCGTCTTATCAGGGTGATACCGATTGTAGCGAAAATCTGAAACAAACTTTCACATCGTTATCTGATTCTGACCTGTTAACTGTCGGTCGTGCCTTCGCCCAATTTCTGAATTTGGGCAATATCGCTGAACAGGAATATAACAGTGCAATGAACGTCGATGCCTCTATCGACACCCTGTTTAATCATTTAGATAAAGCGGAACTCACCGCTGATAATGTGGCTAAGGCCGTAAGCAAACTCAATATTGATTTAGTGCTGACCGCCCACCCTACTGAAGTTACCCGCCGCACCCTGATACACAAACATAAAGAACTGGCAGATTGTCTGCAATCGGTACATCAGGAAACACTGAGTGATGCTGAACGCAGCCGTATCGAAACGCGGATTGCTGATTTGATTAGCCAGGCCTGGCATACCGAAGAAATTCGTTCCGAACGTCCTACACCAGTGGATGAAGCTCGCTGGGGTTTTTCGGTCATTGAAAATTCGCTATGGGAAGCTGTTCCTGAGTTTCTTCGCGAGCTGGATGAACGGTTACAAAAAGACTACAACATCAGTTTGCCGCTGGATGCCGAACCGGTACAGTTCAGTTCATGGATGGGTGGCGACCGTGATGGCAACCCGTTTGTCACAGCGAAGCTTACCGAGCAGGTATTGTATTTAGCCAGAAAACGCGCGGCGAAGCTGTTTGCTGCAGACTTCGACCGGTTACAGGTTGAGCTGTCGATGTTCGATTGCAGTGAAGCACTGCGCGAACGTGTGGGCGAAGCGAATGAACCTTACCGTGCGCTGCTACGCCCGCTGGTGCGCCGCTTACATATTACCCGCGATGGTATTGCAGATTATCTGGTAGGTAAAAATGTAGACCAAAGCCGCTGGATTGCTGAAAACGACGAACTGCTAGAACCGCTGCTGATGTGTTACGAATCACTGTGCGAATGTGGCATGAAAGTCACTGCTGATGGTTTGTTACTGGATACTATTCGCCGGGTACGTTGTTTTGGGGTGCATTTATTGCGCCTGGATATTCGTCAGGACTCTGAACGCCATGCTGATGTATTGGGCGAAATTACCCGTTATCTTGGTCTAGGTGATTATGCGCAGTGGAACGAAGCCGACAAGCAGGCGTTCCTGCTACGGGAACTGTCGTCAAAACGGCCGTTGTTTCCTGCCCAATGGGGCGCCTCTGACGATGTTAAAGAGGTTCTGGATACGTGTAGAGTTATTGCCAAGCATAATCGCGAAGGTTTCGGCATTTATATTATCTCGATGGCCAGCCAGCCATCCGATGTAATGGCGGTTCAACTGCTGTTACAAGAAGCCGGTGTAGACTGGCCGATGCCGGTAGCCCCTTTGTTTGAAACCCTGGATGATCTTAACAATTCACCAGATGTTATGCGCAATCTGTTGTCGGTGGACTGGTACCGTGGTTATGTGAAGGGCCGTCAGTTTGTCATGATTGGCTATTCTGATTCAGCGAAAGATGCCGGCGCATTGGCGGCAGGCTGGGCGCAGTATGAATCACAGGAAGCCCTGGTCAAATTAGCTGAAGAATTCGGAATTACCCTGACCTTGTTCCATGGCCGTGGTGGCACAATTGGCCGCGGTGGCTTGCCAGCCCATGCAGCCATTTATTCACAGCCGCCAGGGTCACTGGAAGGAGGCTTCCGGGTAACTGAACAGGGTGAAACTATTCGCTATAAGTTTGGCATGCCGAAACTGGCCAAACGCAGCCTGGGAATTTATGCCAGTGCTATAATTGAAGCTGTTTTGTTCCCACCACCGGAGCCAAAGCCTGAATGGCGCGAGTTGATTGGCAATATGGCTGCAAAAGGCCGTGACAATTATCGTCAGACAGTACGTCACGATGAAGACTTTGTTCCCTATTTCAGAGTGGCCACACCAGAACAGGAATTAGGTAAACTGCCATTGGGCAGCCGTCCGTCAAAACGTAAACCGCAAGGGGGCATCGAAAGCTTGCGCGCTATCCCCTGGATTTTCGCCTGGGCTCAAACGCGTTTGGTGTTGCCCTCCTGGTTAGGCGTAATGCGGGCTATTGATGAGGTTAAAGCACAGTCAGATGAAAAAGTGGTAGCAGAGATGTTCGCCGACTGGCCATTTTACCGTTCACGCTTATCAATGTTGGATATGGTTTTCCACAAAGCCGATCCGCGCATCAGCGAAGCGTATGATGAGCGTCTGGTACCTGCCGAGTTGAAGCATTTTGGTAAAGCATTACGCGAAGAGCTTGATGAAAGTATTCAATCACTGCTTAAACTAACCGGCCAACCGGATATTATGCATAAAGACCCGCAGGGCAAAGAGTCCATGAATATTCGGGCTTCGTACCTGCAGCCGCTCCATTATTTGCAGATTGAATTACTGGATCGGGTGCGAAAAGCGGGCGATGAGGTACACAATACTGAGCTTGAACGCGCCATGATGGTCACCATTGCAGGTATTGCGATCGGGATGAGAAATACCGGTTAAACCTATGTGATACCGTTTTAGGGCGTGGTTACATGCCAATTGCCATCATTAAAACCGGTCTTTGGACCGGTTTTTTTATAAATCACTCACCAAACATCTCGCATTCAGTTGAGGCTAGCCCCTCCGTAGCAATTGTTCAGATTAAATGAACAATTCGGGTTAAATTTCGTTTAATACTATTATTGGGCGGCTCATGCTACTTTGCCTGGCTTGCCCTGCCGTAAATTTTTTTCAGGAAGCCTATGCAATACGATCCGCAAAATATGCCTTTCGACAAATGTGAAGATGAGCCGATTCATATCCCTGAAAGTATCCAGGGCTATGGCTTTTTAATTGCATTTGATTATGAAGATTTAAAAATTACCGTCGTGAGTGAAAACACGCAGGAAATCTTTAATGAGCAGTTGATTGGCAAACATTTTCTGGATCTTCTGTCTCCCGAAGCGGATGAACGCAACTTTCTTAACGAAACCTTCGAGCGAGTCACCAAAAATAAGATTCGGCTTCCTATCAAGCTGCATCTGAAAGCTGATGTTTTAAAGCCTGACACCGAAAGCGATTATCTGGCCGTGGTCTACGACTCCGGCGAACGCTATGTGGTCGAACTGGAGCCGGCCACGGAATTTCGTGATACCTACAGCGCCGAGCAGTTCATTAAATTGTACGCGATGACGGTAGCCCCGCGGTTCAAAGAAATGACCACGTTGGAAGAAATGGCTAACGAAATGGTGTCTACCATTAAGTATCTGACGAATATGGACCGGGTGGTACTGTACAAGTTTCAGGAAGACTTTTCTGGCAAGGTCATCGCCGAGGCGAAAAGCGATGAACTGGAGTCCTACAACGAACTGCATTTTCCAGCCAAAGACATCCCCCCCCAGGCCCGGGAGCTGTATAAAGTCAATTGGGTAAGATTGACCCCCGATACGGAACTGCCGCCTTCTAAGCTTATTCCTACTACCGAGGAAAGCCACCGGCAGCCACTGGATTTGACCCGCTCCTTATTACGTACGTTTTCGCCTATCCACTTGCAATACGTCAGGAATCAGGGGCAGCGCGCGACGTTTTCTATCTCGTTGGTCACTGATGGCGAGCTGTATGGACTTATCACCTGCCATAACCGTGAACCCAGCTACATCCCCCAAAATGTTCGATTGCAGTGCGAGAATCTCAGCCAGTTATTCAGCTGGCACTTAAAAGCAAAAGAAGAAGAGCTGGCGCGTTTACGATTTGAAAAAACCGAGCAGGCAGTAGATGCCATGCTCAATAGAATCGGTCCTTCAAACCCGATTGGTAAAGTTATTAAAAATGCCGAGGGCGATTTTCTGGAAGCTCTGGATACCCATGGTTTTCTGTACTATTCAGAATATGAAACCATCACCCTGGGCCAGCACCTTCCCGTGGAGCTGACCAAAACAATTTTTAGCCGCGCCCGCCATAACGAAGGCTTTCCTTACGTCAGCGATAACCTGTATGAAGAATGGCCCGAAACCAAACAATACGGCATCGCAGGCATCATGATTATCCCGTTGTTTGAGAAGAAGAAATACTTTACCGCTTGGTTTCGTAAAGAACGGCCTATGAAGCAAAAGTGGGTTGGCGCGCAAGAGGAAGTTAACGAAGATTCGCCCAAAGCGAAGCGGCTGGAGCCGCGGACCTCGTTTACTGTCCATGAACGCACTATCACTGGCCACTCGAAAAAATTCGAGAAGGCCGATATTAACACTGCCCACCGGCTTAACCGTATGTTCCTTGTCTACGCCCTGGAAGTTCAGGAGCGTATGCATATCAGTATTAAAGAACTGGAAAAACAGGACCAATACCGCAATGAATTTCTGGCCACCCTGGCCCATGAGCTGCGTAACCCTCTTGGACCTATTATGTCCGGCGCCAGTATCCTGGAAACCGTAGATGACGAGGGCACCCGCAAGCGGGTCACCTCTATCATTAATCGGCAAGCTGAGTATATGTCAAAACTGATTAATGATTTGATGGATGTGTCGCGTATCACCCGGGGTAAAGTAAAACTCGAATTTGAGAAGCTGAATATCCACGATGTGATTTCCGAGTCGCTGGAAATTGTCGATCAGCATGTGAAAGCCAAACACCATACGCTGGATGTCCAGTACCTGAGTGAAGGGGCAACCGTGTTCGGCGACAAAGCCCGCTTAAGCCAGGTATTTTCCAATATTATTCACAATGCTGCTAAATACACCAACGAGCAGGGCCAGATTAATATAAATATTAAACAAGAAGGCTCAATGGTGGTAGTGCACATTAGTGATAATGGTATGGGCATTCCTCAAGACCGTCTGAAAGATGTCTTTAATATGTTCACGCAGATTGAAGCACATTCTACTCATACCAAAGGCGGTCTGGGTATTGGCTTGACGTTAGTAAGCAAATTGGTTGCATTACACCATGGTAGTGTTGATGTAACCAGCTCAGGCGAGGGAAAAGGTAGTACCTTTACGGTTAAACTACCAATCTATGAACTGGCTTTTGGTGATCAAGAGAGCACCGAAGAATCCGATACCAACTTATCTGGAAAACGGATAATGTTTGTGGACGATAACGAAGATCTTGTAGATATGTATTGTCTTTTAGCCACCACAATGGGTTTTGAAACCCGCGGTATTAGCGTTCCGCGTGATGCTATCGATGAGTTCAAAAACTTTAAACCTCATTGCGTCTTTTTGGATATCGGCATGCCAGACATTGATGGTTATGAGCTATGCAAGATATTAAAAGCATTGCCTGGGGCCAATATGGTTAAGTTTTATTCGCAAAGCGGCTGGGGAACGGATAAATACATTGAAAGCTCAAAGCAGGCTGGCTTTGATGATCATTTTGTTAAGCCCTTGTCCAAGGAAATCATTAAAAAGGTTATGGATTAACATATTCCCCAAGGCCAGCCTATTCTTCTGCAGGTTGGCCTTGGTTAAAGCCTGCACCAGACTTCGCGTGGAAAAGCCGGTAAGATTAGCTCTCCCCCTAATTTCAGATTTTTCTTTTATCCTCTACTAATGCATAACACATGGGGGCGAACACACGCTCAACCTCCCTGTACCTTTATCTAATACCGTTAAATCTTTGATAGATAGATGCATATCAGCAGCATGTGTAGGTTTTCTATTCTATGGAAAATCCCGCTAGCGACCTATTCGCTGATGAGCTATAGCACTTTGCATAAAGGTTTGTATCGCGGGGTGGGTCATATGGCGACGCAAATTGTCGTTATAGCTTATGAAACCACTGGAATGACGTTGGTGCGAATATATCCTGGGGAGCCAAGGTCTGGCAACCTATCATGCCAAAAAAGTTACAGAGGAAAGTGGAGCTGCCTGCGGCCGATTTACGCTATCCATCGCTACAGAGAAAATTAAATTGCGATAAGACCAGTCAATAGAAGTTTTTTATAGTGCGGGGCCCCAGAAATGCCGGGCATCATTGCTATTGAGTGAGTGTCAGGAAAAAACGGTTATTAAACTGGATGATACGACATCAGAACACTATGCCGATAGGCTGAATTTTATATAAAAATATAAAATTAAATAGGTCACTCAAACGTACTTCTTTGATAGAGCATTCATTCCCATTGCCGGCTTGTGCAACGTAACGCTTCACTAAAATACGCCATTTAATACCTGCAATAAACAATAGAACTGGGCCGAAAAAAAGCCCAGTTCTATTTAACTGTACGTGCTTCGATAATTAGCCGTTAACGAAATCAACGCCCATTTTGATGTCGCCACGCAAACCTTCCAGCATGTCTTCTTTCGCTTTTTGCTCAAAATCGCTCAAGTCGCCATAAGGCAGAATTTCTTCTACGCCATTTGCGCCTAGGCGAACTGGATGAGCAAAGAAGTCTGCGTCTTCGCCATCGTCAATTTGAACATAGGTGTATTCCACCACATTTTCGCCTTGCATAGCGGCAGCTAAAGACAAGCAGAAGCGAGCAGCAGCCTGGCCCATCGATAGGGTTGCTGAACCACCGCCAGCTTTGGCTTCCACAACCTCGGTACCTGCGTTCTGAATACGCGTAGTCAGGCTGGCTACTTCATCATCAGAAAAGCTTACGCCTTCAACCTGTGACAGTAATGGCAAGATAGTAGTGCCTGAGTGGCCGCCGATAACCGGTACGTGCACATCAGCAGGATCCATATCTTTTAGCTCGGCAACAAATGTTTCTGCGCGGATAACATCCAGCGTAGTTACCCCAAACAATTTGTTTTTATCGTATACGCCTTTTGCTTTTAAAGTTTCTGCAGCAATGGCTACCGTAGTATTCACCGGGTTGGTAATAATACCAAGACATGCGCTTGGGCAATGTTCTGCAACACCTTCAACCAGTGTTTTCACGATACCGGCATTGATATTGAACAAGTCAGAACGATCCATACCTGGCTTACGTGGAACGCCAGCCGGAATCAATACAATGTCAGCACCTGTCAGCGCTACGCCCAAATCGTCTTTACCGTGACCGGTTACTTTTACCGCAGTGGGGATATGACTTAAATCGACAGCAACACCCGGAACTACCGGTGCCACATCGTAAAGCGCTAATTCTGAACCCGCTGGCAGTTGTGTTTTTAACAACAACGACAGCGCCTGACCAATACCACCGGCAGCACCTAACACGGCTACTTTCATTTCATTTCTCCTATGGAAATTTCACGTTTGTATAACGGTACGTCACCCTATAGTAACGCTTTGGAAAAAACAATCACCGGTTAGTCTTACTGCACAACCGCTGACTATCTCATCATTTATGCATTTGGCTGCATGATTATGCAATTAAATTGCATCGCTGTGGCCTCTACGGCACAATAATAACCCTTTGTGAGTTTAATACCAATAATGGCAGGCGCTATGGCAAATCTAAAACAAGAACAATTAATCAAAGCGTTTAAAGAAATTTTAAAAGCCGAAAGCTACGGCTCTCAGGGCGACATCGTAGAGGCCCTGAAAACCCAGGGCTTTGACAATATCAGTCAATCAAAAATATCTCGTATGCTAAGTAAATTCGGAGCAGTAAGAACCCGTAATGCCCGCGGCGATATGGTGTATTGTTTACCCCCGGAACTGGGTATGCCTACGGCTAAAAGCCCGTTAAAGCAGCTGGTACTCGACATTGTTCATAACAATGTGATGGTCATTATCCGTACCAGCCCGGGCGCCGCGCAGCTAATTGCCCGCTTGCTCGATTCGCTCAGTTCAAAAGATGGCGTATTAGGCACCATTGCTGGTGACGATACGATTTTCATAGCGCCAGCAGATGTAACCCAAATTGAAGATTTACGACAGCGCGTGGAAGATCTGTTCGAAAATGTATAGTACCGGACGCGAATAGTAAAAAAGCCCGGCTATACCGGGCTTATATTACGTTTGGCATCCAGAAGATACGCTTATTAAGCGCTATTTAGCTAATTGCTTAATTAAGGCTTCTGCTGCAGGCCGTGAAGAAGGCGGATTCTGGCCGGTAATTAGTCTTCCGGCTTCTACCACATAAGATTCAAAATCACCTTTTTTCGAATACTCGCCACCCGCTTTAACTAATTCGTCTTCCACCAGATAAGGCACTACATCGGTAAGCCCCACTGCATCTTCTTCAGTATTGGTAAAACCTGTCACCGCGCGACCTTTGATGTAGGGCTCGCCCGAACTATCTTTGACATTTTTTAATACGATTGGCGCATGACATACCGCAGCCACCGGCTTGCCGGTATTTAGCATATCTTCAATCAGGGTTTGCGAATGCACATTATCGGACAAGTCCCACAATGGACCATGACCACCTGGATAGAATACAGCATCGAATTCATCAGCTTTAACATCTTCCAAAGCGATGGTAGACGCTAATGCCGACGATGCCAGATCATCGTTGCTGAAGCGCTCAGTATCATCAGTAAGCGCATCTTTTTCTAAACTCATTGGGTCTATCGGAACCTGCCCGCCCAGTGTAGAAGCCAGCGTAATTGTGTAGCCTTCGTCAACAAAGGCATAATAGGGGGATGCGAACTCTTCCAGCCAAATGCCGGTTTTCTTGCCTGAATCACCCATGATGTCGTGCGATGTCATTACCATTAGCAGACGTTTACTCATATTGCCTCTCCTGATTGTATCAAAGTCTTATGTACAGGCAGTGCGGCGAATAAGTTTATATTCAAGTCTGTAAGGCAGGGTAATAAGCTGAATTAACAACAGATATAGATAAGCAACCGGTAAGCGACAAGGCGCAAGTATTAGTGTCGGACCTAACCTGTACTCTATGTGTTGGGTAAAACACCGTTGCAGTAACCAGCAGCGTATATTTAGACATAAAAAAGCCGGTAGCTGTTACACCACCGGCAAGTACCTTCACTTTACGTGATTGTTATGCATCACTGCATGTTATTTTTAGAATCAGTTGTGTTTAGAATCTGTAGTTAACACCTACCCGAATTTCCCATAATGACGCATCACCTTGGCGACTTTCAGGGTTAGCTGTTCCCAAGGTAGATGTGTTGAAAGAAACTTCTTCCAGAATACCCCAGTCGTCATTTACCAGGTTGGTAAAGTTATCAACCACTAGTGTAACCTGCGCGGTGTGTTCTTCCATGAAGGCAGGGATTTCCTGTCTTACGGCTAAATCTACTTTTGTCCACCAGCTGCTTTCTTCTTCGTTACGCTCAGCGCCTATTGGCAACACGTTGTTGCTGTCTAAGAACGGCGTACCAAATCTTGCACGGCTATCGCCTGTGGAGTAGGTAAAGCTGTACGGACGGCCAGACTGTGCTACTGCAAAAGCAGAGAACGTGGTGGCATAACCGGCAATCCACTCAACATCGTAGCGGATATCGGCGGTTAAGCGGTGCTCGATGTTCCAGTCTGATAATGAAGAAACTTCTTCATTCGGATTGGTAAAGGCACGGTACTGGTAGTTAGAGAACGCTACTGAACTGGTCATAGGCTGTACATCTTCAGCGTGGCTGTAAGAGTAACCACCCGTTAACGTAATACCATTGTCCCAGCTTTTGTTCATCGTACCGGTTAATGAATACGACGTTGAGTCTTCACTTGAGTTCGTTAACTCAAGAGAGCCATAACCATTTCTATCATATTCAATATAGCCTTCATCAGTCACGCCAACTTCTTCTATACCAAGGTATTTAATCATCGCCTGGTCTTGCGTCACACTAACCAACAGGTCAAGATTGAAAACGTAATCTTCGTTGGTAATGTGGGTCAGTCCGGCTGAAATTTTCCACTCGCTTGGCATCTCAAAGTCAGGGTCCAGGTTATTACTTTCGTAGTTACCGCCCTCACCTGCATCCATTAGCTCATCGAATGAAGCGGGTACAGAATAACCCGGCCCTGCAGTAACACCCTCTTCGGTATTAACCCAGGTAATGCTGCCATCAAATAAGCTAGGTAGCAGACCTTTTACTTCACCACCGGTAACGTTTGTATTTTGATAATTATTTGTCATCCAAACGTTCGGGTTACCGCCTGAGAACAGCCCCAGGCCACCACGAACTTCGGTACTATCACTTACTGTGTAGTTAAAACCAACGCGCGGCTGTAATAAGCTGATGCCATCCAGGTTTGCTGTATTGCTATAACCATTTTGAGCAGTGAATTCAGTATTTTCTACCGGACGGTCTGAGGTGGTGTACCAGTCGTAGCGAAGGCCAGCCACAATTTTCAAATCGTCAGTCAGGTAGAACTCATCCTGTGCATACGTTGAGTGCGCGGTATAACCCCAGCTTGCCGCGCGGTCGTTTAGATCGCCGGAGTAAGCATAACCATACTCTGCGTATGCGTTCGTACCGGTTTCGAAGTCGGCAATGCTGCTAAATGACAAACTGGTTTCTGAATGCTGTACGAACTGGTTGAAAATATCCAGGTCATCGCTTTCATAACCGAAAGTCACAGTATGGCCGTTATCGAAGTAGTAGTGACCACGTAGCAAGATGCTGGTGCTTTCCCAATCCAGGTCGTTAGCTTGACGGCTATCATCTGAACCCAGGTAAACGGTCAAGTCGTCGCTATCGTCACCAATTAACTCGTTATCAAGGGTGATCTTGATTTCACCAAAGTCATTGCCGCCGATAGTGCCGTCGCTATAAAGTGAATTTTGACGGTTATCCAACTCTGTGCGAGAAATACGGATTTCAGTAGAGAAGTTGTCTGTCCAGTCTGAATACAGCGCACCAGTGTACGAGTTTAGCTCTGCGCCGCGCTCATATAAATGGCTGGAGAACTCAAACTCATCAGAGTCGCCGTCTGATTCCGCAAAATTGTTACCATCGTTATAGTTATAGGTAAAAGCGAAACGGTGAGAGTCGTTAATATTCCAGTCTAGTTTTACCAACAACTTTTCGTCTTCGTTTGGTAAGCTGGCAGGAACTGAGCCGGCATCGAAGCCATAAACATTTTGTGAAATTGCTGCTATCTGAGCAATTTCTTCAGAAGTGATGGCCACTTCGTTTATCGCACCTGAACCAATAGCACCACGGTCAAAGGTATTGGCGCCTTCAAGTTTTTCATAGGCCGCAAAAATAAACAGTTTATCTTTGATAATTGGCGCGCCTACTGAGAAGCCATAGCGACGTTCTGTATACGAACCCAATGTAATGTCTTCACCTTCCAGTGAATCACCTTTCAGGCTATCGCTACCGAAGTCGTAGAACGCAGTACCATGAACTTCATTTGTACCAGTTTTACTTACTGCACTGATATTACACGCAGAGAAACCACCATAGATTACATCGAAAGGCGCGATTTCTACCGAAACCCCTTCAATAGCATCAAAGGAAAACGGCATTCTTTCTGTTGGGTAACCGTTGGAATTCAGACCAAACAGGTCGTTCATACGAACGCCATCTACAGTCAGGCTGTTGAAACGCGGGCTTTTGCCCACACACTGAATACCGTTGCTGCCACCTTCATCAACATAGATGCGCGGGTCCATACGAACGATGTCAGTAATATCACGGTTAATTGCAGGCGCTTCTTGCAGGGTTTCCAAATCGAAGCTAGCTGATGGACCCACCTGGCCAAACGAGAGGCTGCTAACCTGAGAAGCTGTTACTACGATATTTTCAACGCCGCCCTGTGGTTCAAGCATACGTTGTATAGATGAGGCTTCACCCAGTTGCAGGTAAACATCGTTGATCGTTTGGTCAGCATACTCATCAGAGTCGATTTCAACGGTGTAGGGACCGCCCACGCGCAAGCCGCGCATGCTGAAAGAACCCGCACTGTTTACGGTAACTGTTTTTACTGCACCTGTGGGTACGTGCGTTACCTTAATCACCGTGCCAGGCGCCGGATTACCTTTAGGGCCGAAAATCTGACCATTTAAGTCAGAAGAGGTTACCTGAGCCAGTGCGGTCGATGACATCCCTACCGACAGCGCAACTGCAACCGCGACGCGGCTGAACTTAGATTTAGAGATCATGTGTGTGTTTCCCTTTTTATTCGTAATATGGAGGTATCTTTAAGCTAAAACTTTTCTTCTTATACTTTCTTGCTGAAAGTTGTTGCGGCAGATTGTTAGAAAATTATGTTTCATTAAGATGACAGTTTTTTATTATTGTTGTCATACAAACTTCTGAAATGGTTATTTTTTTAATTGTCACCAGAAGCTGAAACAGGAAAATTTACCCAACTGCCCTGTCAGCGCCGCACTGTTTTCAGCGCGGTTTATTCTTTACACAATGCGCATGAATAAACAGCGTTTAACGTGATTCAGAATAAATAATGAAATGTTATTATTAAACAAATAGTTACCCTATTCAAGTAAGATTACCTGTTGCATTAAATAAGGTTAACTGGTGAAATCGGCGCTACAAATAAGGCTATGACCTTCTCTCAATTTTCAATCAGAGTCTATGCTTACTTACGGAAAAACACTAATAGTTACGATAGCCATTGCGCTGTGCTTTCTGTTGGGATTTTTTCAAAAATGTTCTGTCCTGCCTGCTGTCCCCCCTCAGATTGGTCAATACTTGACCTGTGCAAGCCCGTTGTCGACTAATCGAGATGTGCTTAATGTCTACCTGACAGAAACCGCGATGGCGAACACTCTATTGGCTGCGCTTTGCGCTAATCGCATTGTTAACAAACAGTTTGGCGATGTGCATCTTATTATCGGCCAAAATGATTACGATACCTTTCGTTATATTAACCACGGCGTGAGTGATTTAGCTTTGGTGAAGAGCAATGTTGTAAAGGCGTTTGGGGCTAATGTTATTTATGGCTATGAAGAAATCGCCGCGCACGACAATTACAGCGCCTACTTCATCGCCTTACGCGAAAAACCCGAGTTATCCAAAGAGTACCTGTTAGGTAAACGTATCGGGATCCTGGACTACCCGAGTAGCCGCTCGGGCCATATCGTGCCGAAAACTATATTACAGTCGCTGGGACTGAATGAAGGGAATATGAGCTTGCAGTTTTACAGCTCTCATAAAGAGTTACGCAGGGCATTAATGGCCGGCGAAGTTGATCTGATTTCATCTTATTGGGGTCAGTCTGACGAACAGACCTTATCGAAAAACTACATTACTGCCCTGGAAGAAAATGTCAGCGGAATGCGCTGGTATTTGAAGATGCAAACCCGCAATACTGATTTGCGCTGTGCTTTACAAAACGTGGTGAAAACCGTGACTGAACAAAGTGCTAAAACGTATTACCAGCGGGTTAGTTTGCTTGATGAGTGTGCCCCCCATGACTGACCATACATTAACCCTGCTCAAGCCATGGCTCAAAGGGGCAGGCGTGGCGATTGGTTTGTGCCTGTTGTTTCAGTTAGTGATTACCGCAGGGCAATTATTGGCATATCAATTTACCTATCATCAAGCGCGAGATCATGTCGAACGCCGGGTAAGCCTGGACTGCGCGTACCTGGACATAGGCAATCAAACGTTAAATACGCCGGTTAATCACTCTGCTGTGGCCCGCTATATTGATAAAATGAATCAACAACTGCAAACGATGGGCTACCCTATTCGATTAGCAGCGTTACAGAATGTCGGCGGGAGTCTTGCCTTACCAGAGACCTTAACCGCCCGCACTACAGTGAAGATGCAAAGCGCTGAACAGGTATTAGAGGTTTCGCTGGCTATTGCCCCCTGGTGGCAGGTCGCAAAATTCAGCTTCGCGAGTATTCTAGGCGCCCTGATTATCGCCCCGATGCTAGTCAGATTGCGTCAGACGCAAAAGGCCAGGCATCAGCTTATTAGCGGCGCCGATGAAGCAGAGCCGCAGCCCCGGCTGGTTATAGATTTGCATAATAAAACCATTGGTAACGGCGTGGATGATACCCATCCACTAGTGCAAAATAAGCCGTTTTGTTTTTATGTAGCATTAGTCCGCTATTGTATTGATCATCCCGATAGCCAGCTATTACACCATAAAGACGTCCCCCCGGAGCTGATTAACGCCGCCAATAGTGTATTCAGCCGGCTGATAGAATTGGGCCATAGTAAACGCAAGCGCCCTGATTTTAATGCGAATCTGGATAAAACATTGAGCGAAATTCGCTCAGTGCTGGAGGAAGTGTTCAGTCAGTACAGTGAGGCCAAGGAAAAATATTATCCGCCCCGTGCCCAAGGCGAAGGCTCCCGGTCTAAACAGCATTCTTTTGCCCTTACCAACTTAACCGAGCAAGATGTTGAAATTATTGGAAACTAACTGCCGTTGTAACAGGTAACGGGGCGCTAATGACGAGCTCAATACACGCCTTGGGTTGACTAAACATTCTGTCCTGATAGCCCTGTGCACGGCGGCCTGATTACAGATAAATATAAACTTAATATTGATTCATTGGGTTCAATTGCGTAT
Organism: Alteromonas indica; assembly: GCA_003056425.1. Lineage (GTDB taxonomy): Bacteria > Pseudomonadota > Gammaproteobacteria > Enterobacterales > Alteromonadaceae > Alteromonas > Alteromonas indica. The sequence goes on along the minus strand of PYVY01000015.1, from coordinate 34,864 downwards.
CTTTGCACGAGGAAAATCAGCCCCAAATCGATATGCAATCTCCATTAATTATAGCTATCTCCGGAGCCTCAGGCTCTGGCAAGTCACTTTTTACCAAAAATTTGTTAAACGCGTTTGCCGTTCAGGGGCAGCCGGTGCAAATCCTGCGTGAAGATCATTATTATCGCGCCCAGGACCACCTGCCAATGGAGTCTCGTGAAAAAAACAATTATGACCACCCAAATGCGTTTGAGCATGAACTGCTAAAAGCGCACTTGCAGGCATTGCGTCACGGGGAGCCCATTGACTACCCGCATTATTGTTTTAAAACCCACACACGCCTGCCTGACACAGAACGACTCAACCCTGCTCCGGTCATTATTCTTGAAGGCATCATGCTACTGGCGCGGCCGGAACTGCTGCCACTTTACGATGTGAAAATATTCATTGATACGCCGCTGGACATCTGTTTGATGCGCCGCATGATGCGAGATGTTAAAGAGCGCGGCCGTACCCTGGAGTCAGTAGCAAAACAATATGAATCAACCGTAAAACCTATGTATCATCAGTTTATAGAGCCTAGTCGCTTTACCGCTGATGTTGTGGTTACGCAGGGTGGCAAAAATCAAATCGCCCTGGATGTTATTAAATCGCACATCCAGCAGGCTATACAATAATAAAAAAGGAATCACCCTATGGTTAGTTTACTGGGCATTGCGTTCTTGCTCGGCATTGCGTTTTTATTGTCATCGGCCAAACGCAGCATTAGCTGGCGCACGGTGGGTGGCGCGTTTGCCGTTCAGGCCATTATTGGCGCCTTTATCCTGTATTTCGAACCGGGGATTAAATTTCTTCAGGCAGCAACAGAGTTTGTCCGCAGTATTATTGGCTACAGCCAGCAAGGTATTGATTTTATTTTCGGCCCCCTGGGCAATAAAAGTTTGGGGTTTATTTTTGCCTTTAACGTATTGCCGGTGATTGTATTTTTCTCATCGCTTATCGCGGTGCTGTACTATCTGGGCGTAATGAAATGGGTCATCCGGTTAATCGGAGGCGCATTGCAGAAATTGCTTAACACCAGTCGGCCCGAGTCTATGTCGGCGGCAGCCAATATATTCGTAGGCCAAACTGAAGCACCGCTTGTGGTACGCCCCTTTATACCACACATGACAAAATCCGAGCTGTTTGCGGTAATGGTGGGTGGTCTGGCCTCTATTGCTGGTTCAGTAATGGCCGGTTATGCCAATATGGGCGTGGAGCTGAAGTACTTACTTGCAGCAAGCTTCATGGCGGCGCCCGGCGGTTTACTGATGGCAAAGCTTATGTTGCCTGAAACTGAAAAGCCAAAAGAAGATTTGACGGAAATACAGTCCGAAGATACCAACTATGCCAATGTATTTGATGCTGCTGCCAGCGGCGCAGCGTCGGGCCTTCAACTGGCATTAAATGTTGGTGCGATGCTGCTGGCCTTTGTTGCCCTTATTGCCATGCTAAATGGCATTATCGGTTGGGCTGGCGGCCTGCTAGGCTATGAGGCGGTTTCCTTTCAAAGCATTCTTGGCTTCTTATTACAGCCGCTAGCCTGGGTTATTGGCGTGCCATGGGATGAAGCTCAGCTGGTAGGAAGCTTTATTGGACAAAAGGTAGTGGTGAACGAATTTGTAGCCTACCTGGATTTTGTTGCCCAGCAATCGCAGTTATCGCCCATATCACAGGCTATTGTTACCTTTTCTTTGTGTGGCTTTGCCAACTTATCTTCTATCGCCATTTTAATGGGTGGTATTGGCGCCATGGCCCCTACCCGGCGTAAAGAGATCGCCACTTTAGGCTTAAAAGCAGTGATTGCCGCGACGCTGTCGAATTTGATGAGTGCAGCGTTGGCAGGGTTTTATTTATCGCTTGGCTAAACTGGTCAACAGGCTATCCTTACTAATAGGATACGCTCATAAAAAGTGGACTAACTAGTCTGGTTTTTATACATTACTGCCATTGGACGGCCAGGTTTCATAACATGGCCGTTGTCGTTTTCAAAACACAGATGCACTCAAGCAGCATCTGTCTTGTTATACAGGACATCATTATGCAATTAGTTGCTGTCGATTATCAGTCTCCTACGGCCAAGCAAGAATTTGTTGAATCATTGCGCAAAACAGGTTTTGGCGTACTGAAAAACCATCCTATTCAACAGTCGATGGTAACGGATATTTACACTACCTGGCAGGCCTTCTTTGATAGCGAAGAAAAGCACAAATACGTGTATAACAAAGGAACCCAGGATGGTTTCTTTCCACAAAGCGTATCTGAAACAGCCAAAGGGTTTACTAAAAAAGATATCAAAGAATATTTTCATTTTTACCCTTGGGGGCAATGCCCGCCCGCGCTGCGCGCCCAGCTCGAACAATATTACAAAGAGGCCAATGCCCTGGCCCGCGAACTGCTTAGTTGGATTGAAAGCTGCTCACCTGAAGACGTGGCCAGGGAGTATCGCGAACCTTTATCACAGATGATTGAAAACAGCGATCAGACCCTGCTGCGTATATTGCACTACCCACCGCTTAATGGTGAAGAAGAACCTGACGCCATCCGCGCTGCTGCACATGAAGATATTAATCTTATTACTATTTTGCCGGCGGCGAACGAACCTGGTTTGCAGGTACAGGCCACCGATGGTAATTGGCTAGATGTGCCATGTGACTTTGGTAACCTGATAGTGAATATTGGCGATATGTTGCAAGAGGCTTCAGGCCAGTATTTTCCTTCTACTACTCACCGCGTGGTTAACCCTGATAACGCTGACATGACAAAGTCGCGTATATCGTTACCGCTGTTTTTGCACCCGCGTCCTGATGTTGTGTTATCTGACCGCCATACGGCCGGCTCCTATTTACAGGAAAGACTCAAAGAGTTAGGGGTGATTTAAGCACTTCCTGCTATCGCGGTTAATCTAACCCGAATGGCCCGTAGGTAAGACTGCCCACGGGCCATTTTTGTAGGTGGTGAACCGCCGATACCTTGAGCTGGCCTGGCACCAGCGTATGTTGCTGGCCCAGATGCGCGAGTTAAGGGTATTGGCCGGCCAGGTTATAGCGCTACGTAGTTTGCCAGGCTTACTTACTAATTGGCGGTTTGTAGCGCCGAAAGCTTACTGTTGTAACGGTGTTTATCCTGCGCAGAGTCAGCCATTGCCGCGGCCCGCGTTAAATATGCTTCAGCCCGGCTTATATCACCTAATGCGTAATACGCTTTACCCAAACCGAATAGCACCTCGTGATGGCGGCGATCCAGTTTAAGAGCCTGTCGATAGTGACTCAACGCCTGTTTAGTACGCCCATTATCCAACGCTTCTTCACCTAAAATAAAATGATAAAACGGGTTAGCTTGGCGTTTGGCTCTCAGCCTTGCCTGGATGTCATCTGCCCGGTCCTGTCTATCGCTAAGGCGATATAATACTGCCAGGTTTTCCCATGCGGTAAGATTCTCTTCATCCATGGCTATGGCCTTTTGGTAACTTTGTTGGGCTGCTGCGTATTCCCCCTGTTTGCGATACAACACGCCCAGGTTTACCCAGGCCTGGCCCAGCGTCGGGTCAGTTTTTGCCGCGGCCCTGAAGTAAGCATAAGCGCGGGTGTAACGGTCAGCCAACAAAGCATCTGCACCTTTATTGTTGTAGAACATGGCCACTACCCGCTCTTTGTCTATCGCTACCCGTTTAAAATGGCTACGAATAGCCTGAGGGTCGAAATCCACATCTACAAATACATCTCGCAAGGTGATCTGCTGGCTGTTTTGTGTGGGCGCAATACGCAGGTTTATATGCCCATTGAGCAGGTTATAACCTTCTCTACGCGTCCAGTACTCGGGGATGTCTACCTGATAGAACTGCGGTGTAAACCCGGCTGCCCGTGCCATAGAATAGGTGAGGATAGATAAAGAAAGGCAATTTGCGGCCCGGTTAGCAAAGGTTTCGGCGGCAACGGAATTAGCATTACTTCGATACAACAGTCCTAATTCTGCATGATCAAATATCTGGCGCGCCAGTTGACTGATATTTTGTTTAGGGGTGTGGTTAATAGCCTGCGTTTGATTTACAAATTTAATGGCATCTTCCCCCAAAGCAAAAATTTCGCGGTTTGTTTCAACCGGAAACAGCGTGTAGCTGGGAAAAATGTCATCCCGCAATAAGGCGGGGGCCACGGGGTCAGGGTCCTTGTTTGTCGCGCATCCTGCTGTGCTAATAACAAAAATAATGAAAAGCACGATTGCTACAGTTCGCATATTCACCTCCTAAAGGTGAGCCAGCGTCAACAATTAACATAATATTAACACAGCGTGTTCGCTATTTCGCCTTTTTCTATTGCAGATTGTTCATCAATCCATAATGCCTGTGGTACGTAGCAATAAGGTAGCAGTGAATTAATTGCCTTTTGATAATCTACTCTGGAGAAAACTATGCACAGAAATAACCCAGCTAAGCGACAGGTATCTGCCCCTTTGGCGTTCTTCTTTATGCTCGGCACACTACTGTTTAGCGTCTCAGCGTTCGCCACGCATCATGCCGATGATGAAAAGGATCCTAGCGAAGAGGATATTATGACTACATTGCAGCATGATAAGCGTTTCTCTACATTAGTGAGCGCCATTGAAGCTGCGGGTATTTCAGATATTTTACGTGCTACAGGGGAGATCACCGTATTCGCCCCGACTAATGAAGCATTCGAACAAATTCCGGCTGACAAATTGGAAAGCCTGTTAAAACCTGAAAACAAAGAAAAGCTAGTCCGTATTCTGTCTTTTCACGTGGTAGAAGGCATTGTTAATGCTGAGCAAGCGGCCAGTATGCGTCAGGCAGAATCGATTGAAGGTACTGACCTTGATTTACGCACCAAAGGCGGCAAATTATTAGTCCAGGATGCTATGGTTGATGAAGAAAATATCATGACCAACAACGGTATCATTCATGCGATCGACAAAGTCCTGATGCCCTAAACCTGCATAAGAAAATACACGAAGGAAAAAAGCTGCACGATGCAGCTTTTTTTGTCCCTTTTCCCGCAAGCACCCTTCGCCGACTATCAATAATAGCTAAGTTTCCCTTTACAAACCAAATCAAACCTGATGATATTTTAATCACTTGCGCTGCCTTATATGCTGGTAAAGGGAAAAACATGAAAAGGGTTATTTTCAATCAGAAAGGAGGCGTAGGCAAATCTACGCTGAGTGTAAACCTGGCTGCGCAAAATGCACTGTGCGGACACCGAACGCTGCTGGTAGATCTCGATTCACAGGGCAATAGCACCCGATATGTGGGGGTTGACGGCCAGCTTTGTGGAAATACGGTGGCGGATATGTTTAAACAAGTCGCCGGCTGGTTTTCTTCGCCAAAACCAGCCCATGCTTTTGTTCACCCAACCGTGGTGGAGCATCTCGATGTACTTCCGGCCCACCCTTCCCTCGCCCAAATTGAACATGAGCTAGAATCCCGCTACAAAATGTTCAAACTCAAAGATGCGCTTACTACGCTTTCCACCCAATATCACAGCATTTATATTGATACGCCACCCAATTTCAACTTCTATTCAAAAGCGGCATTGATCGCAGCAGACCGCTTTTTAGTGCCATTTGATTGTGATGATTTTTCCGCTATGGCCATCGACCGCTTGTTAAGCAATGTACTGGAGCTAAAACAGGACCATAATGCCGAGCTGGTTTTTGAAGGCGTGATAGTCAATCAGTTTAACCCCCAGGCCAAATTGCCCAAAACGCTTATACAAATGCTCAAGGATAAAGATTTACCGGTGCTGGCACCTTATATTGGTAGCTCAGTAAAAGTGAAGGAGTCGCATAGCGCGCGTATACCCATGGTAGCAATGGCACCCGGACACAAAGTTTCAAAGCAGTTACTGGCGTTGTATCACACTTTGCAGGCTACCCCGCCACATCCATAACAATAATTGCTGCCCCCAATCCAAGCAGCACCATACCTGCTATACGATCTTGCCAAACAGCAAAATGCGCCGAACGGTTAAGCTGCGCACTGAGTTGACGGCATAAGCCTACAACCAGCATATCTGATGCAAACGCAAGTAGCGTATAGATAATGCCTAGTGTAAGTAATTGCACACTAACACTGGCGCCATGGGGGGTAACAAACTGAGGCAAAAAGGCTAAAAAGAACAGCGCTGTTTTAGGGTTGGTCAGCTCTACGAACAAACTTTGCCGTAATACATTTGTGCGCACTTGTTCCTCATTACAGCGAAGGGCTGGCGCGCGGCTCTGGTTTAAGGTCTTCAAACCAAGGAAAATCAGATAAGCAGCGCCAGTCAACTTAACCAGCGTAAATAGCCATTCGCTATACACCATCACAGTGGCAAGCCCGGCACAGGTCAACAGTACATAAATCACACTACCAATAGCCATACCACTTGCTGCGGCAATGCCGGCGCGCGCCCCGCGATTCAGCGTACATGCCATAATGTATAGATTGGACGGGCCCGGCGACAAGGTTAGTGTTAGCGTGGCCACGCAAAAGGCGGCCAGTAAAGAAACGTCAGGCATAGCACCCCTATATAAAAATGCCGGGCCCCACAGGCCCTGATAAAATACTCAACTTTTTATCCCAACGTTGCAGGATAATGCTCAGCAGGCCATGATACAACATCCCCGGTAATCGTGCTGACAGCCTCATGGGTGGAGTGTGCCGGCCCAGATCGCGATTTTCTGCCAATGGCAACCTTGCGTAAAAGCAACCCGCTTTGGTGAAGTTGGCGTACAATAAGCTTAGCCGTTTACGTTTATAAAGGTTTTGTTATGTCACACACGTACTGGTGGACCCTGCTGGGGCTGTGGTTCATTTTGTTATTGGTCTTTGTACAAAATACCATCGCTGCAGGCGTTCACGCGAAACACGATTCCGCCGCGCCAGGTAAGGTAAGCGACGATCTGGGCCATGAATCATTGGTTTTTCGTACTCACCGTACCTTTCACAACTCACTAGAGAACCTGGCGATTTTTGTTATACCGGCGGTGCTGGGGATGGTAATAGGTGCTGACCCGACTATTTTAGGGGCCATGGTATGGGCATATGCGCTGGCGCGGGTGGGCCATATGATTTTGTACTACTCAATTGCTACAGCAAAAAATCCCAGTCCCAGAAGCTATTTCTTTTTAGCTGGGTGGGTTATCAATGCTGCTTTATTTGTACTAATAGGCATGCGTTTGATTGTAGGTTGAGCAACATCACGATAAGCTGAGCAGTAGTCATAAAAAAGGATTAGCCTGGCGTAATCAAAAACAGGGGCTGCTATCCGGGCACAGCAGAGGCAGCCTAGCGACAACGCAAAGTTGCAAGGAATTCAAAAACGTATACATTTAATTGAAACATGCGTACATTTACCGCTTTTAAGCTGTGCCGAGTCATTAGTAAATAGCAGGGTGTAACGTTTCCATTTGCCATAAAAAAGCGCTGTATAGGAGTCTTCGTGATTTTTGAACAAAATGCGGCACGCTCAATAGAAGATTGCCGGGTATTGATTGTGGACGATCAGGAAACCAGCCTACTTATAATGGCCACCCTGCTGGAAGACCTTGCGCAGTGCGAAACGGTTAATAGCGCCAGTGATGCTCTGGCAGCTTGCGAGAAACAACTGCCGGATTTAATCATTACCGATGTGAATATGCCAGGCATGTCCGGCCACGAATTATGTCAGTTGTTACGAAAAAGTCCCGAAACCGCCCAACTTCCCGTGATGTTCGTAACGGCCTCTGATAGCGATGAGGAACAGGAAAAATGCTGGCAGGCGGGAGGCGTAGACTTTGTCACTAAGCCAATCCACGCTACTACATTCCGTAATCGGGTTAAATTTCAGCTATCTCATAAGCTAAAAACCGACTTGCTGGAAACCCTGATTTATACAGACCGACTTACCGGGGCGTTTAATCGCCATTATATGGACGAACGCCTGCCCAGCATTGTGAAAGAAGCCCAGCGCGAAAACCAACCTTTGGCGGTGGCTATTTTTGATATTGATTACTTCAAACAATATAACGATCAGTATGGTCATATGGCCGGAGACAGTTGCTTATGGAAACTGGCTACCGCCGTGCGGCAAAACCTCATGCGGCCTATGGATCATCTGATTCGGGTTGGCGGAGAGGAATTTTTAGTACTGCTTCCGCGCACCGAAACTGAAGGCGCTGAAGTCGTTTGCCACCGCATGCTGGAGACAGTCAGCGGGTTAAACATTGCCCATCAACGTTCTGAATTTGGTCATGTTACCGTCAGTATTGGGCTTAGCATCTATCATCCGGCCCAAAGCGCTACTATTGAAGATGTGCTTCTGCAGGCTGACAAATATCTGTATCAGGCTAAAGCAAGCGGCCGAAACCAACTGGCGCAGGCCGACTAACCCCCTATTTGTTTTTCTGGTTGAAAATATTATGTCTGAATTATTGCCCATTTGGGATCAAAGTGGTGCCTTGCAGCGTTTAATGAACAAAGAAGCGTTGTTACAGCGGGTTTTGCTGATGTTTTTGGATCAGGCCGAACCCCGCCTGATGGAAATACGCGCCGATATCAATCAGGGCCGGATAAGCCAAGCCAAAGCGACCACGCATATGCTTAAAGGCAGTGCTGGCGAAGTAGGCGCTATGCGCTTACATGCCAGCCTGGGTCGTCTGGAAGCTTGCTTAATCAGCGAACCCGCCCGCGCTGCCGATCTTTACAATACGGTTGCCTACAACTACCAACTGTTTGTGAACGAAGCAAAACACAATGCTTAATCAGCGCTAAGATTGGATCTGCATTTGTAGGGTAACCACCTTACGGGGCTGGGCCGGGGTAATATCAAACACAATAAAAAACACAAAGGTGGAATATAGCGCCGCCAGTGTGACAAATAATGCGCTTAAGTCTATTGCACTGACCATTGCCAGGGGCGCCAGTAGTGCTATGGGTAAAAAAGCCAGAAACGCTTTGGGTTGGCAAAATAATTTATACCAGATAGTTTCCCCCTGCCGCTGGGTTAGCCCCAGACTATTACAAAAATAGCTTAGTACCACGGGCAGAATCTGCATCACGCAGACAATAGCCGCTAAAATAACCACCCCAGCGATGACAGTACCATCCAAGCTTGATGGGGCTGCTTGGGTCAGGGTGATTGGTGCACCAGCAGCGGCGTGAAGCATTCCCGCGACTATATAGCCTCCCCAGCTAAGCACACTTACCGCCGCCACCACGCTTAGTAACAGCGGTTGATGAAACTTAAACTCTGTCAATACATTATGCAACGAACCATGCCGATATTGCGTGGTAACCACCGTTACACCAAGGCCCATTAAAGCGACCAACGCCGCCATTTTTAACGGAAAAAGTGAAGCTGGGATGCAGCTGACCATTACGGTTATGCTCATCAATAACGTACTGATAAGAGGCTGGTTATATAAAAAGCGAAACAGTGACGTATAGGCTTTTATGTAATCCTGATTGTTAAGTGTGGTGTTGATGTTCATCATAGTTCCCCAAAGCTGTCAGCTTAACTATATCCGCCAACCCGGCTTTTGGTACCTTTGAACATTAAACAAGCGTATACGGTAGGAAGGTCAGGTATCTTATTCAATACAACCCCAATACACAGCCAACAATGATAAGGAGCGTACGCACTCCACTGCTTTAGCCAGGTAAAGTCGCGATAGCTGCAAAGAACATTTGAAGAAAAGAATACTTAACTACTCATGGACAGCAAAACCTGCACCATGACTTTTTAGGATCAATATTGGTATGGGTTGCATTTGCTGTGATTTAATCACACTACAATGGGGAAAATACTGTTTTAGGGTGTTTTAATATGGCATGAACGCCGATATGTATAGTCTATACACTAAGCGTATATGGAATAATTTTGAAGAACTTAGAAATGGTGCCCAGGGGCGGACTTGAACCGCCACGCCCTTTCGAGCACTAGCACCTGAAGCTAGCGTGTCTACCAATTTCACCACCTGGGCTTACAAGATACAAACAAAATAAAGCGTTTGTCTGTGTCGTTGTGGGAGCGCAATTTACGCAAGGATAGCCGCTTTGTCAATCACCTAACGCGATTTATTTTCAATTTTTCTGCTCACCACTGCCCCTGTGTGCAGCAAATCGCCCAATTGTGTTTTTTTAGTACAATTTAGCTGATGAGCCTGGGCCAACCATAATTGATAAGTTGCCAGGGCATCATCCAGAGCGTGGTGTTGGGGCGCCGGGCTAAGGTGATAACGCTGCCGGCAGTGCGCCAGGGTTAACGCATTTGCAGGTATCACGCTGGTGTGCTTTTCAAGAAAGTATTTTTCTAGCAACATTGTGTCGATGGCGGTAATAGTCAAAGGCGCCAGGCCAAGCTTGCTTCCCACCTTTGCCAGAATACCTACATCCAGCGCACTGTTATGGCATATCACAACATGGCTTCGAAGCAGAGGGACCAATTGCCTATATACCTGCTTAAGCGGTTTGCCCGTATGCAATTGCGGCGCAGTAAGGCCATGTATTACCGGGCTTTGCGCCAGGTCCTGCGCATCACTCACCGGCGCGTAAAAAGCCGAGTCCAGCGCTATAGTAGCCCCCTTCCCCGCTATCCAGCCTACCGATGTGACCCCGGCGGTCGCCAAGGTCAGGCTGGTAAGTTCAACATCCACAGCGAGCATATCTATTTGCCTCAATGGTGACGTTAACATGGCTTGGGGTATCACTGAGGATAGCCCAAGCCATTGGCGTAAAAGATGGCCCCATTGGTTCATTGATGTTATCCCATCCCGCCGGCAAATCTTAATACCGCCGCTTGTTGGGCACGCTCTATTGCCTTAAAAGCGGCTTTTAGCTGATGCTTTTCAATAGAGGATAGCTGGCTTACCCGCACCCGGTTATCCGTGACGCTATTGGTTAACTGATGTCGCCAGCGTAAACGTCCCAAAAACAGCCAGATATCACGTAAGTTTTCAGCATCTTTGACACTAAGTCCACTCCCTTTTGGCAAACCAGCTAAGCGCGGTAATGTGCCCGGCGTGCTAATTTGACTGGCTAACGCATATACTCTCACCAGGTTATTAATGATAGCCACCGCGTTAACCTTAATATCAATACTGTCGGGATACGCAGCCTGTTTGTGATACACAAACTTTTGAAACAGAGACAGCGGTACGGCAATGTCGTTGGTACTGCGCACCAGTGCGGCCAAAAATAGCGGCCGTTTGAACAATGGCATTCGCAGTTCATGTAGTTGAGCTAAGAGCTCACGATGCCCCGCCACCGCGCGTACGTCTAAAAAAATATTTAGTTTTAATAAGGCCGCTGGCGTGGGCTGATTAACCCATTGCTGTGCTTCCTTGTAAGCCTGGTCGACCGATTGACGTAACGCAGGATTGCTGGCCATTATATTACCTTCACACAGCCGTATACCGCACTTAGCCAATCCCTGGCAGACATAATGGGACATTCCCGCAAAATAACGTGAAGCGGCGGCATCTGGCTGGCGTGCTAAAAGCAAGCTGTTATCTTGATCCGACCCCATCGTCTGATCTTCGCGAGCCTGGGAGCCATAGGCCAGCCAGCACCAGTGCATTGGCGCCGGTCCATGGTCGGCCTCGTAAAATGCAAGTAAGCGCCGGGTCATAATATCAGTAGCCTGAGATAATACTTTTCCCGCAATATCGAAGTCGCCGGGACGCCGGGCCGTACTGGCAAAATAGTGGGGGATTTGCCAGGCGACAGCGGTTAATTCATACAGGTTGCTTGCTTTCGCCAAAGCGCCGATAACAAACAGTACATTACTGCGCTGCAGACGAATAAGGTCGGTGGCCGTCAGCATCCCGACAGGCTGTCGGGTGGTTTGGTTCACCACCGGCAAATGATGGATATTTTTCTCACTCATCAGTGCCATCGCGTCAAACAAGGTACGATTATCGCTAATGCTGGTCGGTTGAGCTGTCATTATTTGGGTTACCGGGGCACTGATATCGCACCCATGGGCCACTACCCTATTGCGCAGATCCCGGTCGGTCACAATCCCTGTAAGCAGATTATCTTTGGTGACAAGCACAGATGACACGTTATGGTCAGCCATAGTCATAGCCGCCGCCTGGATAGACTGGGCGTGGTCCACACTGACAGGCTGATTATTGATAACGTCGAGTAAGGGGCGGTAAAGCCACATGGAATTCGACATTTCTATAGCCTGATGACCCGCCATGTCAGTATATAAGGTGGAGAAAAACATACAGATAGCAGGCTGCTGCAGCAATGATGCAATGCTGTCGCCAGCAAACTGGTATATCAGGCCTGGCTGATCTACCGATACACTTAATGGGGTTGGTGGGGAGCAAGCAGTGGCAGATTGCTGCGCAGTATCAGTTTGATACTTATTGAGTATATTACTGAGATTAAAGTAGTCGCCTTCGCTTAGGTGTTTTACCGGTCCATCACAGTCGTGCACAGTGAATTGACCATTAGCAATCAGGTAAAGGCTGGTAGCACGTTTATCAATAAGCTCGGCCACATTATCCTGGGTCAAATAAATAAGGCTGGCATGGCGCGCAAGCTCGCCAAGGTCACTGTCAGATAGCGTATCAAATGGTGCTGACTCACCCAGAAATGTCAGAACCTGTTGGGGTACAGCGCTCATATGTGCTTTCCCGCGTAATAAAAAAGCCCACCGAAGGTGGGCTTTGATGGGTTAATCCCTAATGTGAAGAGGCTTCGCCGGATCCTTTAGGGTAACGTATGCTTTCCACCAGTTCCTGAATCTCCTGGGGGGCTTCGTCGGTCATTTTGAACACGCCATAGGCCACCACAAAATTCACCATCATGCCCAACGTACCAATGCCTTCAGGCGATATATCAAACCACCAGTTTTCAGGCACGTTGCCGGTCGGATTCAAAAACTTGAAGTAAATAATATACGACGCGGTAAACAATATACCGGCCAACATACCGGCCACTGCGCCTTTATCATTCATGCGTTTACTAAATATTCCCATAATGATGGCCGGGAAGAAGCTTGAAGCTGCCAGCCCAAACGCAAAAGCCACCACCTGGGCCACGAACCCGGGCGGATTCACGCCAAAGTACCCGGCAATCACAATAGCGACACCGGCTGCTAACCTTGCATACATCAGCTCCGCCTTGTCAGAGATATCCGGGGCGAAGTTACGTTTAAGCAAATCATGGGATACGGAGGTAGAGATAACCAACAATAATCCGGCAGAGGTAGATAACGCTGCCGCAACCCCGCCCGCAGCTACCAGAGCGATAACCCACGCCGGCAAATTAGCTATCTCCGGATTGGCCAATACCATAATATCGCGGTCGACTTTCATCTCATTGCGATCATCCCCGGAATAAAACATCTTGCCGTCGTTGTTTTTATCTTCCCACTCAATTAACCCCGTTTTCTCCCAATTGGTTATCCACGAGGGGGCTGACGCATAGTCGGTGCCCTGCATCTCGGTACCATTGATAGTTTCAATCATGTTGGTGCGGGCAAAGGCTGCCAGTGAAGGTGCGGTAGTATAAACAATTGCGATAAACGCCAACGCCCAACCAGCACTTTTACGGGCGTCGCTCACTTTAGGAACGGTGAAAAACCGCACAATAACGTGGGGAAGACCTGCCGTACCCACCATCAGGGCAAAGGTAATGAAGAATACATCTATGGTACTTTTCGTCCCCGATGTGTATTCGTTAAAGCCTAAGTCCACTGATAGCTGGTCCAGCTTTTCGAGGAGAAACATCCCCGACCCATCACTCAATGTAGCCCCGAAGCCGGTTTGCGGAAGAATGTGGCCGGTTACCATAATTGAGATAAAAACAGCGGGTACAATGTAAGCAAATACCATGACACAGAATTGCGCGACCTGGGTATAGGTAATGCCTTTCATCCCCCCTAAAACGGTATAAAAGAACACAATTGCCATACCGATGAGGACGCCGGTAACAATGTCTACTTCCAGGAATCGACTAAACACCACGCCTACACCGCGCATTTGGCCAGCAACATAGGTAAAGCAAACAAAAATGGCACAAAATACGGCTACCGTTCTGGCCGTCTGTGAGTAGTAGCGATCGCCTATAAAATCCGGTACAGTGAATTTACCAAATTTACGTAAGTAGGGCGCAAGGCACAGGGCTAGTAGCACATAACCACCCGTCCAGCCCATCAGGTATACTGCACCATCGTAACCCATAAAAGAAATGAGTCCGGCCATCGAAATAAACGAAGCAGCGGACATCCAGTCTGCCGCTGTGGCCATACCATTTAATACCGGTGGCACGCCGCCGCCGGCAACATAAAAGTCGTTGGTACTTCCAGCGCGGGCCCAGATGGCAATAGCGATGTACAGGGCGAACGTACCGCCCACAATAATAAAAGTCAGTGTTTGGATATCCATGCTATCAATCCTCGTTTACGCCGTATTTTTTATCCAGAGCATTCATCTTCGCCATATAGATGAAAATCAGTGCAACAAACACATAAATAGCGCCCTGCTGCGCAAACCAGAAACCCAGTTTAAAACCAAAAAACTGTATTGCATTAAGCGCATCAGCAAACAAAATGCCAGCGCCAAACGACACTGCAAACCATACCACCAGCAACTTCGTCAAAAGAGACAGGTTCTCCTTCCAATACGCAACCTTGTCTTCATCATTCCTAAAAGCCATCGTTATTTCCTCGCCTAAGGTTAACCAGATGTTTATTATTTACATATTCCTAACGCGGTATCTTTTCGTTATTTTAAACCTGTTTTATGATTTTCGTGCGCGGTTTAAAACAGCGAAAGACCCTTACATAAGGAGGCTTACAACTACAATAGACCTGCTTAAGGAATCTACAAATGCGACCATGGTCTTAGGTGACAAAACTAACCGGATGGATATATTTCATACTGACTTGTTAATAAGGCGTGAAGCATAATGACTTTTGGATGGATTGCACTTGCCCTGTTTTATCTGGTCGGTCTGTTTTATATAGCACGCTGGGGAGACCGCAACTCCCCTACGGCCCGCTGGCTCACTTCACATCCTGCCATTTATTCGCTCGCGTTAGCTATTTATTGCACGGCTTGGACCTTCTTTGGCTCAGTGGGCCAGGCTAGCCGCTACTCCTGGGCTTATTTACCTATTTTGCTGGGCCCCATACTGGTTTATCTGTTTGGCTATCGATTTATCTACAAGATGACCCTGGTCAGTAAAAAGCAGCACATTACTACTGTGGCTGATTTTATCGCCTCGCGTTATGGCAAACGTCAGGGCGTGGCGCTGCTGGTAACCCTGATAGCTCTATTAGCAACCATTCCTTATATTGCCTTGCAGCTTAAAGCCGTGGGCTCGACATTTCAGCTGCTCACCCGCCAGCCTGACTCGCACATGATTATTATCGTGGCAACCATATTTATTGCGGTATTTGCTATTTATTTTGGAACGAAACAAACCGATGTCACCGAATACCGGCGGGGGTTAATGCTGGCTATCTCATTTGAGTCATCAATTAAATTGCTGGCCCTGGCCCTGGTGGCAATTGTCGGCTATAGCGCCTGGTATGATGATGGCTACCCCGCACTGACTGAAACCTTTTTTAGCCCTTCTGCCCTTCAGCAATTTGGTTCTTTCAGCTTCATTGCGCAAACCATTATGGCCGCTGCCGCGGTTATCTGTTTGCCCCGCCAATTTCACGTGGCTATTGTAGATAACCTCAGCCTGGGGCATATAAAAACGGCGCGCTGGTTATTCCCGTTGTATCTGGCAGTATTAGCAACGGTTATACCGGTGATCGCGGTGGCGGGAAATATTCTATTTGAAAATAGTGCGGTAGAGCCGGATACCTATGTATTGTCCATGGCGATTTACTCGCAGTCCTTATTACTCCAGGTCATTGTATTTATAGGCGGCCTGTCGGCTGCCACGGCGATGATTATTGTGGCAACCCTGACCTTAAGTACGATGTTAACTAACGATGTTATTTTACCGCGAATTTTTGCCCTGGGGCTGCATTCACCGAGTAAACGGGACTATAGCCGGCGTATTCGGTTAATCCGACGTTTAGTTATTGGGTTCATTCTGCTGCTGGCCTTCTTTTACCACCAGCAAATGACCTCCAGCCGCTCTTTGCACTCAATTGGTATCATCGCCTTTTCGTTGGTTATTCAGTTGTTGCCGGCCATTATAGGCGGTCTGTATTGGAAAAAAGGCCACGCGCACGGGGTGTACGCAGGCTTAATGGCCGGGCTTATATCCTGGATATTGTGGCTACTGCTGCCACTGGTCAACCCAGATGCTTCTGCAGAGGCACAAAATGAGCTACATAGTCAGGGGGCGTTGGTGTCCCTGGTGGCTAACGCGCTGGCGTATATTGCCTTTAGCCGGTTTGCCCAGCCCCGCTTGATAGATCGCATTCAGGCAGAAGCGTTTGTTTCGCCCACTGATGTTTCCCAGCCCGGGCGTTCCCGGCAAAACACCTCTATTACCGTAGACGACCTAATCACCCTGTTAGCAACGTTTATGGGCGTAGGTCGGTGTGAACAACTACTGGAAGAGTACGAACATTTAAACCAGCTTAGCATTTCCCGTTCCGGCTCTCCTGATGAAGCCTTTATGTCGTTTTGTGAACGCGCGTTAGGCGGCGTCATTGGTGCAGCCAGTGCCAAGGCACTAATGGACAGTGTTATTCAGGGTAAAAAACTCGACTTCACTGAAGTCATTAACTTCTTTGATGATACAACGCAGGCAATGCAGTTCAACATGACCGCGTTGTTAACCTCTTTAGAGAATATGGATCAGGGCATTAGCGTTATTGATAAGCACTTGAATCTGGTGGCCTGGAACAAAAAATACACTACGTTGTATCAATATCCTGAAGGGCTATTAACGGTAGGTGCTCCTATCGAAAAACTGGTGCGCTATAACGCCGAGCAAGGCGAATTTGGACCAGGCGATGTTGCTGATCATATCGAAAAACGTATGGAGCATTTACGTACCGGTACACCTCACCGCTTTACCCGCCAACGAAGCGACGGCCGGGTTATCGAGATGGTGGGCAATCCGTTACCAGGGGGTGGGTTTGTCACCAGCTTTAATGATATTACCGGTCATATCGAAATTCAGCAGGCTCTGGAAGAGTCTAATGTTGACCTGGAAGCACGTATTAAAAAGCGCACCGAAGAAGTCCATTCCATTAATGCAGAACTGCGCCTGGAAATAGAACGACGCTCAGAAGCCGAGAAAGAATTAATTCGGGCGCGTAAAGTCGCGGAAGATGCCAATGCAAGTAAAACCCGCTTTCTGGCGCTGGCCAGCCATGACGTATTGCAACCTTTGAACGCCGCCAAGCTCTATGTTAGCGCGTTACAAGAAGCAACACTGCCCACGCAGGTAAAAGACACCATCAACAAGCTAGAGCATAGTGTATCCTCCAGTGAAGCGCTGATTGGCACTTTGTTAGATATTGCCAGGCTGGATCAGGGCGAAATGAAGCCCACCATTGAAGCGGTGCATTTGCCCACCCTGCTAGGCCCTATTGTGGATGAAATAAGCATGCGGGCACAAGAAAAGGGCCTGATACTTAAAGTCAGTATTCACGACTGCTGGGCCATGGCTGACAATACCTATTTGTATCGGGTAGCGCAGAATCTTTTATCTAATGCGGTGAAATACACCATGCAGGGTAAAGTATTGTTAACCGTGCGCGTGGCCCAAGATAAAGTGACGCTGCGAGTTTATGATACCGGGGTGGGGATAAGCCAGGAACAGCAGGTGCTTATTTTCAGCGATTTTTACCGCACCAATGATTCGCTCGAACATGGCGTTGGTCTGGGCTTGGGCGTGGTGCGCCGGCTTAGCGCCGGTATGCACTGCGAGGTAGACGTGAATTCCAGGCCAGGCCATGGTAGTTGCTTCACACTTACCCTGCCTAAAGCCACAGAACGACAACTCGCCCCGCGTGCCAAGCCACTTCGCGCCTCCACCTTCAAAGGTTTACGGGTATTATGCGTGGATGACCAGCAGGAAAATCTGGATGCCATGCGTACGCTATTAGAGAAGTGGGGAATAAATGTGGTATTGGCCGATAATTGGGATGACGCCATTACCCAGGCTGATATTTTTTCTCCCCAGATCTTACTGATGGACTATCAACTGGATGAAACCCGTAACGGCCTGGAATTGATAGATGCGATTCGCCAACACTTGAATATTATATTACCCGCTACCTTAATTACCGCAAATCAGGATGACGCCCTTCTGCGCCGGGCGAAAGAGCAGGGTGTGAATTACTTAAGCAAACCCCTTAAACCTGCCCGCTTACGGGCATTATTGCAAAGCATGACGCGGTACATCAAAGAAGCCCAGTTACAGGAGTAAGCTTTACTGGAGCTCACTACAGGCACCTATAGTTAACGAAAATTTTTTATTCGTTACCACAAGTTTATTTCGGTGCATACAGTTAAGGTAATGTTTATGATAGCGTAGATAATTACCAGCGCCAGTGATAAGAGAAGTCCTGGCGCTTTACAATACCAACAGGACGCTATTACATGCGCATCGCTATTTTATCCCGCAACCCCAGGCTTTACTCTACCCGGCGTTTAAAAGAAGCCGGCATCGCCCGTGGCCATGAGGTTGACGTGGTTGACACTATGCACTGCTATATGGACATCACCAGTGCCCGCCCCTCTGTACGTTACAACGGCAAACGCTTACCCAAATACGATGCGGTTATCCCGCGTATTGGTGCCTCTGTCAGTTTTTACGGCACCTCCGTAGTACGCCAGTTTGAAATGATGGGTACCTATAGCATCAATGAATCAGTCGCCATTAGCCGCTCACGGGATAAGCTGCGTTCGTTACAGTTACTATCGCGTAAAGGTATTGGCATGCCGCGCACCGGTTTTGCCCATCATCCGGACAAAATTGATGATTTAATTAAAAATGTCGGCGGTGCCCCTGTGGTAATCAAATTACTAGAAGGTACACAGGGCATTGGCGTGGTTTTGGCTGATACCCAAAAAGCAGCCGAATCGATTATTGAAGCGTTCATGGGTCTTAATGCCAGTATTCTGGTTCAAGAGTACATCAAAGAAGCCGGCGGTTCTGATATTCGCTGCTTTGTGGTGGGCGGTAAAGTTGTGGCGGCGATGAAACGCCAAGCGGCGCCGGGCGAATTTCGCTCGAATTTGCATCGCGGAGGTTCTGCCAGCCTTACCCGGTTGTCACCCGCGGAACGAAAGTGTGCGGTGGATGCTGCCCGTACTATGGGTCTGAATTGTTGTGGTGTCGATATACTGCGGGCGAACGATGGTCCGGTAGTTATGGAAGTAAACTCTTCTCCCGGCCTGGAAGGTATTGAAGCTGCGACCGGTAAAGATGTCGCCGGCATGGTTATTGAGTTTATCGAAAAGAACGCTGCGGAAAATAACACCAAAACCAGAGGTAAGGGTTAAGCCCTATGACAGATTTAGTGATTGGTGGTAAGTCGATTGCACCGGGCGAAACAGCCCGTATCGAACTGGAAATGCCACCGCTGTACACTGCCACTCATATGAGTATCCCCGTTTATGTTAAGCGCGGTAAGCGGCCTGGTCCTACGTTATTTGTATCCGCTGCCATTCATGGTGATGAGCTTAACGGTATCGAAATTGTAGGCCGCTTAATCCGTTCAAACTCGATTGAACGGTTGCGCGGAACGCTTATCGCTGTGCCGATGGTCAATGTGTATGGCGTACTTAACCAGTCACGCTATTTACCTGACCGCCGAGATCTGAACCGTAGTTTTCCGGGCAGTAAAAAAGGCTCTTTGGCGGGCCGCCTGGCTAACTTGTTCTTCAAAGAGGTGGTATGTAAATGTGATGTCGGTATCGACTTACATACTGGCGCTATCCACCGCAGTAACTTACCTCAGATTCGGGCTAACCTGGACGATCCTGAGGTTTTGGAGATGGCCAAAGCCTTTGGCGTGCCGGTATTGCTTAATGCTGATATACGCGATGGCTCTTTGCGTCAGGCTGCCAGCGAAGCGGGCGTAAAAATGATGTTGTATGAAGCGGGCCAGGCATTACGCTATGACGAGTTTTCGATACGTGCAGGGTTACGTGGCATTATTAATACCATGCGTCACCTGGGCATGCTTAACAAGCGCAAAAGTAAAGGGCATGATATTGAGCGCTTTATTGCACGTGAAAGCGGCTGGGTAAGAGCATCTGAAAGTGGCCTGGTTACGCACTTGGCTCAGCTGGGAGATTTTGTTGAAAAAGGCGATCGCCTTGCAGTAATTGCGGATCCCTATGGCGACTTCCAGGCGGCCATAAACAGCCCCGCAGAAGGGGTGGTTATTGGCAAACAAAATATCCCACTGGTGCAGGAAGGTGAAGCGATATACCACATCGCTTACTTTAAGCGGGCAGAGTCAGTAGCAGAACATGTTGAGCTGCTGCAGGATAATCTGGTGTTGGGCGAGCCCCCCATTGCAGAGTAATTGACTATGACACAAATAGCAGAGAAACAACTGGTTGGCGCACTGGAAAAATGTGACCTGCCAGCCCTGGCGATTGAAGCGCTCCATATTCGGGTTGACACGGGTGCAACGACATCTTCATTGCATGTAGATAACCTGGAAGAGTTTGAGCAAGACAACGAACTATGGGTAAGCTTTGATATTCACCCTGATATACATAATGTCTCGCGGGTCATCCGCCGTCAGGCCCAGGTGTTAGGGAAAAAACGGGTAAAAAGCTCAACCGCCACCCGTGAGCGTCGCTATGTTATCCAAACCCCGATTGTACTTGGCGGTCAGCGCTGGGATATTCAGCTAACGCTGACTGACCGCTCGGAAATGACCTATTTAATGTTGCTAGGACGAGAAGCCATGGCGGGCCGACTTATCGTTGACCCTGAGCACGACTACATGCTGGCGCCTGATTAACGGGCGTCGTCTTTCGCAGCAGGCGGTTCAAGCTCAAGTTGCGAGGCAATGAGCACAGCCTGAGTGCGGTTATTAATCGCCAGCTTCTTGAAAATGGCGGTGACATGGGCTTTAACTGTGGCTTCGGCAATATCAAGATTATAGCCAATTTGTTTATTAAGCAGGCCATCGCGCATGTAACACAGTACTTTGTATTGCGACGGTGTGAGGCTTGCCACCCGATCTGCCAACTCAGCAAACGCTTCATCTACTTCTTCAATATCCTGGCTCATTGACTCGGGCAGCCAGATATCTCCATCCAGAATCGCTTCCACTGCCGCGGCAATATCGCCGGAGCTGGCGGTTTTGGGAATAAATCCCAACGCCCCGACACTAACAATTTTGGCAATAAGATGATGGTCTTCGGTTCCCGATACCACCGCCACCGGTAGCTCCGGGAATAATTTGCGGATATGTAATAAGCCGAACAGGTCATGGCTTCCGGGCATGTGTAAATCTAGAAGTAACAAGTCAACATCCTGCTGCTGCAGAATGTTGACTGTACTGGGGATATCGCCCGCCTCTAATAGCGTAAGGTCGGGCAACGATAATGATAACGCGCCTCGTAATGCATCCCGGTAAAGGGGGTGATCATCGGCGATCAACAGCGTTATCATGGTCTCTCCGTTATTTATTTAACCTCTGAGCTATTAGTGTATCAACAACTGAGGGGTCCGCCAATGTGGAGGTGTCGCCCAGTTGCTCATGCTCATTGGCGGCAATTTTACGTAAAATACGCCGCATGATTTTACCGGAGCGGGTTTTGGGCAGCCCCTGCGACCATTGGATCATGTCGGGCGTAGCAATAGGGCTAAGTTCGGTACGCACCCAATCGCGTAGCTCCTTGGTAAGCGCTTCGTCAGGGGTGACGCCATCATTAGGTGTAACATACACGTAAATGCCCTGCCCTTTGATATCGTGCGGGAAGCCAACCACCGCCGCTTCAGCGACTTTAGCATGGGCCACCAGCGCACTTTCAATTTCCGCCGTACCTAACCGATGTCCCGAGACGTTGAGTACATCATCCACCCGTCCGGTGATCCAGTAATAGCCATCTTCGTCACGTCGTGCGCCGTCCCCGGTGAAATAAACCCCTTCATAGGCACTGAAATATGTATTAATAAACCGTTCGTGATCGCCATAAACAGTCCTGGCCTGGCCTGGCCAGCTGTCTTTTATTACCAGGTTACCTTCTGCTTTGCCCTGCATATCATTCCCTTCAGGGTCAAACAACGCCGGTTGAATGCCAAAAAACGGACGGGTGGCAGAACCGGGCTTCAAGGTAGTGGCGCCGGGCAACGGCGTAATCATGTGCCCGCCGGTTTCAGTTTGCCACCAGGTATCCAGTATCGGGCAGCGGCTTTGACCGATTACCCGATAATACCATTCCCAGGCTTCGGGGTTGATGGGCTCGCCCACCGTGCCAAGTAACCGTAGCGAGGATAAATCACAACCTTCAGCAGGTTTGTCGCCATGCGCCATAAGCGCCCGAATAGCCGTAGGCGCGGTGTAAAAGCTATTCACTTTGTACTTTTCGATCACCTGGGCAATGCGGCGTACATCCGGGTACGTTGGTACGCCTTCAAAAAATACCTGAGAAGCGCCATTAGCCAGCGGACCATAAACCATATAGCTATGGCCGGTAATCCACCCCACATCGGCGGAGCACCAATACACATCGTCCGGCTGATAATCAAACACATATTTAAAGGTGAGGGCTGAATACAGCAAATAGCCACCTGTGGTATGCACTACGCCCTTAGGCGTACCGGTAGAACCAGAGGTATACAGGATAAACAGGGGATCTTCAGCATTCATCGGTTCAGGTTCACACTGCGCTGAACACTCATCCACCAGTGCGTCCCATGCGATATCAATATCGTCATTCCAGGCCACGTCCCCGCCGGTAACTTTATGGCAGACCACATGGGTGATAGAAGGACAGGCCCCGTTTGATAATGCCTTATCGACGTTTTGCTTTAATGGCACACTTCGACCGCCACGCCGCCCTTCATCACAGGTAATTACCACCTTTGCCGCGCTATCATTGATACGATCGGCAATAGCATTTGGCGAAAAGCCGCCAAAAATGACTGAATGTACCGCACCAATTCTGGCGCAAGCCAACATGGCATAAGCCGCGTGAGGCACCATAGGCATGTAAATAGCCACGCGGTCGCCTTTACCGACACCAAGTTTCTTCAGACCATTGGCCAGCTTACAAACTTCATAGTGCAGTTGCTGATAGGTTACTTCTTCGCTATCTTCAGGACTGTCGCCTTCCCAAAACAACGCCACTTTTTTTGCATTTTCTGCCAGATGCCGGTCAATACAATTGTAGCTGGCGTTAAGCTCCCCATCTTCAAACCACTTAATACTGACTTCGTCTTTGGTAAACGCGGTATTTTTTACTTTGGTAGGCTGCTTATACCAGTCCAGAAAACCGGCTTGTTCACCCCAAAAAGCCGCAGGATCGGCTACCGATGCCTGATACATTTCATCATATTGTTGTGGCGTAACATGCGTGGCCTGGCGAATATTATCTGGCACTGGGTATGTTTTGGTGGCGGTCATGGATGTCCCTCCGAAGTACTTAATGTATAATTTGTTAATACTGATACATCAATGTAACGTTTAACGATTAAAGCAAAATGAGACTTTGGTCTTATCAAACATTTTCAAAGGATGGGAAATTACCACTATGACGCTTCATTAAGACTTTGGTCTTATCAGACTAACCGCTTATTTAAATTTATATTAACGTGGACCACTCTACACTCGTTCACAAAATGTTTACACACCCTTTACCTACAATATTAAGACGGGAAAGACAGATGAAACACACCATGAGAAAAACAGCCGTCGTTTGTGCTATGTCTGCAGCCGGTTTTAGCGCACATGCAGCTAACGTCGGTGGTACTGAAATGAATTTTTCAGGCTATATTAAAGCTGATGCTATGTTCAGCGATTATTCCGATGGCACTATCAGCTCCGGCAGCGTTGGCCGGGACTTTTATATCCCCTCACTAACCCCCGTGGGAGGTAACGAGGAAGGTTCACAGTTTGACGCCCACATTCGCCAGTCACGGTTTCGCATTGCCACTAATACCCCCACCGAGAATGGGGAAAGTATCCAAGGAGTACTGGAGTTGGACTTTATCGTTACCGCAGGTGGCGACGAACGTATCAGTAACTCCTATACCCCGCGGGTGCGCCATGCTTATCTGCAATATAAAGAATGGTTAGTAGGGCAAACCTGGACGACCTTTATGGATGTCTCTATTTTACCGGAGTCATTGGATTTCATTGGTGTGACAGATGGGGTTACATTTGGCCGACAGACAATGGTGCGCTATACCAGTGGTGGCTTTCAGGTAGCCCTGGAAAATCCTGAAACCACGGTTACCGCAGGTATTGATGGGGGGCGTATCGTGGCTGATGACAATGCAGTACCCGACTTGATTGCCGCCTATACATTAAAAAATGATTGGGGCCATGTGAAAGTAGCCGGGTTGTTACGTCAGTTATCATATGATGATGGCGCGGCGGTAGATGACGAGGAAACCGGCTATGGTATTGCTGTATCAGGTAAGGTTAATTTTGCTAACGGCGATGATCTGCGGCTGATGGTCAATGCAGGCGCCGGCATGGGCCGGTACACTGCGCTTAATGCTGCCAACGGTGTGGTCATTGATGCGGCCAATGGCAATCAGCTGGAAGCTATCGATTCTTATGGCTATTCTATTGCCTATCGACACCAGTGGAATGATAAAGCGCGTTCATCTTTCATGTTCTCAGCCTTGCAGGTAGATAACGATACGGCTCTGTCTGGGTTAACGGCGACTGAAAGTACCTTAAGTGCGCGGGTCAACTATTTGTATTCCCCTACCCCGGCGCTGACCTTTGGCGCTGAGTATGGCTATGCTAAACGAGAAATCGAAAGTGGCCTGGACGGCGATATGAATCGCATTCAGTTTTCCGGTAAATACGCCTTTTAAACCACACAACGATATGGCAATGACACATTAAAACAGGCGGCTATTGCCGCCGGTTTTAATTGTGCTTAGTAGCCTAGAGGGTAGCGCTGCAATGTGGCGCCGATAGCCGCCAGCGCTTCGCTACTTAAGGTGATATCAAATGCCTGAATATTTTCTGTTAACTGCGCGGTAGAGGTAGTACCAATGATGGTCGATGATACCCCGGGCACCTGTCGGCACCAGGCTAGCGCCAACTGCGCTGGGGTTAACTGATAATCTGCAGCAATATCCATATAGGCCGCAGTGGCTTCACGCGCCATTGGTTGATCGCGAAATAAACCCTGACGCTGTGAATACGTCCAGCGAGACCCGGCTGGCCGGGCATCGTTGTGATATTTACCAGACAACATACCCGTGGCCAGGGGTGACCAGGGCAGGTACGCAATATCTTCCAACGCACACATCTCAATTAAATACGGCCAGTCTTTAGCATGTAACAGGCTAAATTCATTTTGAATGGATACCGGCCGGGCGATGTTCATTTCATCACATAAGGTGAGATAGCTATGAATTCCCCAGGGAGTATCATCAGACAGCCCCCAATGACGGATTTTGCCCGCCTTCATGGCGCTATCTAAACCGCGTAAGATATCTCTCATCCCGGCAATTTCAGCTTCTTTGTCAACATCGTGCGGGTTCGTCATGCCCGGCCAGTGTTTACCAAAATGTGGCGAGGTGCGGTTGGGCCAGTGCAACTGATACACATCGATATAATCAGTATTCAGCCTGGCTAACGAGGCATCAATCGCTTGGCCGATGGCCGGCCCGGTAATATCTGCCCCATCACGAATCCAGCTTACCCCATTCCCTACAATTTTGGTCATCAATACTATATCTTGCCGCCGGGATGAATGCCGGCTGAGCCAATGCCCAATAAACCGTTCAGTATCGGCGTAGGTTTCCTGGTTAGGCGGTACAGGGTACATTTCTGCGGTATCCAGAAAATTGATGCCAGCATCTAATGCTATAGCCATTTGCTCATCAGTATCGTGCTGGGTATTTTGAATGCCCCAGGTCATCGTTCCCAAACAAATATCGGATACCGACAACCCACTACTGCCTAACGTTGTAAACTTCATTTGTCACCTTAATAATTAATCTGAAGAGCCCGGTAACGATGGGTCCCGCTCGCGCGCCAGCCGAGCGTTTGCGCTGGCCAGCCTTTGTTCCATGTCACGCCGGGACTCGACCATCTCATTAGCCAATTCGGCCAGCGACTTAAACTCTGCAAACCCAAGTTGCCGGGTATCTATATGCTGATACTGCCTCTTGCAGCGATAAAAAAACATCACGAAATTAGAAAATGCTTTGTGAAACGTAGCAAAACTCTTAATCAATAGTAGAATTAATACTATAGAGGTCAGCAACGCAATAGAAATACTGTAAATTCTCACCTGACGTTCCTGCTGTTGTATCAGGGGCTGGAGGGCATCATCAATAGATTTAAGATTAGCTTCCATCTGATGCGCCTGAGCACGAAACTGGCCACGCAAACCCTGGTTATGCGTCTCCCCCATTTTACTGACTGCGCTACTAAGCTGCGCAAATGTCTGCGCATATGCAGCGACGCGGGTTTGATAAACCCTAGACTGAATGTAGTCAGGTTGTTGCTTAAGCGCTTTAAGTGACTGGGTAAACTGGTGTTCAAAAAAAGGCTTGCGGGTAAGTAAAAAGTCACGCGTAGCTAGCCTTGCCTGGGTAAGCGAATGCAATGCAGCGGCTTGATTAGTTGCATTCACCTGTTCCACCAGTTGCAGTTCTATTTCTGCCAGGCTTCCTTGCAAACCCTGGTTTGGCGTAAGACCCAGTTTAGTTTGTAGTGTTACCAGTTGGCTAAACAAACGTTGGTAATTTTGCATGCTTTGGGCCAGGTTAGCATTGTCCTGCGCGGGCAAATTATAGGATTCAAATAGCGGTTTAAGCTGGTTAAGACGTAGCAGAAACTGCCCCGCTCGTTGATTAAAACGATGATAATAGTCCATCTGCTGGCGTAGTAAAAAGTCCTTTTCGTGCCGCCGCATTTGTAACAAATCCTGCCCCAGCCTAAGTAATAGATCACGTTGTTGATGCACAGCGACGAGCCTCTGGGTGAAAAAATGCTGGCTACCCACCAGCATGGCCATGCCGATAACACACACTAACGTCATCAATAGCAGGCGGGATTTAATTGAATCTAACTTCATAACATCCTCTATTTAGCGTTTTTTCGTGCCGAGCGGCCCTATCTGGCCTGTTACTCTACGCTAACTAATCATTATGAATGATTTGTTGCACCCGGGGCTGCTATGCCCGAAGCTAACAGGGAAATACCGCTATATTGGCAGGCGTGAGCGGCTGTTAAGGAGTAAATATATTGGTTATTGCATACTGCACGGCTAACCTAAATCTGGGCAGATACCGCTAACCCCCCGATGGGACTAATCGCTAAGCGAACGCGGGCGGGAGCTTTATATTGGGTGGCTCCCCATGGGAAAACCATTGAAATAGCGAGGTTTTTATTTTTGTTTGATAAACCCCCTACTTTAGTATAGTTTTTATACAAGGCTATGAGAGGCGCGTTTATATGAAAGCTTTACCAGATTTGATCCGCAGTTCACTGGTGCTTTGTACCTTTTTGCTGTGCTTTATACCCGGGGCGGGCGCCCAGGTGATTACCCCCAATACCATTACCTTTAGCAACCACCAGGTTCAGGCCAGTTTTACCCTACCCTCATCCCTGGACCTTGCCGTGTCTTTAGAGTTTGATCAGGCTATTGGCCTGCACGCGGCCAATCTTTCGCTAACGGCGCAAGTGCTTAGCCCGACCGACCCGCGTATTGTTGACCGCCTACCCTCTTCTGTGGCGGCTGTAAGCGGCTTTCCCGTGTTGGTCTCTGTGGTCCCTTATCCGCAGCAGGGTTTTGCCTTCGCTGGAGCCGCGAACATCGAGCTCTACACCCAGGCTTTGCACTACGACCCTAATATTGCATGGCGCTTGTTCACCTCTCACGACGGCGAGACCTTTGAAGATATTACCACGTTAACCACAGCCGGAAGTTATCGCGCCCGAGGTAGCACAGGGCGTTTTTCAGACTTTATAATATTGCTCGATTCACGCGCACCGCAAGCTATCATCAGACATAAGGTACAGCGCCTTAGCGATGCGATATACGATAATCAGGATTTGCTCCCCGCGCCACTCTCGCTCACCCTGGATACCTTACTTCGGTCGCTGCAAACTGCGCTGCTCTTACTGAATAACCAAGCGGCGCTACTGGCCACAGATGAACTGATTGCCTTACTGGAAAATACCAGCGGTAGCGTAATACCGGATGTCTGGCGCGCCGACGGGGCGATTACCAATGTACGGGGCGAATTATTAGCCCGGTTGTATACCTTGCGGTATAGCTTACGAACTCTGTAAGGAGCCCCACCAAATGCCTCTTCAACTTGCCGTAACCCAACCTGATGGTAGTGTGCGTGAACACCTGTTGTATGAAGGCCGAGCTTACTCTGTAGGGCGCGCGGCTCAAGCCGATATTACTATCCCCCACCCACAGGTTTCACGCCTACATGCTAGTTTGCAAGCTACGAATGATGCATTGTGGTCATTAACCGATACCAGTTCCAGTGGCTGCTTTAGCAGCGGTTCGCCAGTCTCAAGATTGATTATCGGGCAATCCAGCAGTGTGATGTTTGGCCCGGTAGCGTGCCAACTCACCCCCGTATTACCGGCCGAGGTGTTACGCGCCGATAGTCACCAGGTATGGCGCGAACAACAGCTAATGTTGCATAGTAAGCAACTGCAGCGATGTACCAGCAGCCAGGCACTGCTGTTGCTGGCTCAGGAATGCATGCAGCAATCTTTGGGCTGCGAAAGGGCTGCAGCGATTATGGTAAGTGACCCGAGCATAGGGGCTATCAGCACCAGCTACCCACAATGGCTGCGCGAGGATGGTTTCACTGGCAGCCGTAGTTTTATCAGGCAGTGCCTGGCTAAGCAGGCTGTTATGGCAGTAGGCGATATAAGTGAGGCGCCCGGGCTGGCCAATCAGCAAAGTATTATTCGCTACAATATCAAGGCTGCACTGGCGGTACCGCTAATCCTTAACGATACTGCCATTGGCGTGTTATACGCTGACTCCATCACTACCCGGTGTTATTTCACCGACACAGATATTGCCCTGGTCTGCCGGTTGGCCAGTTTACTGGTTTGCCGCATTCAGTTGCTGACGATTGA
Organism: Alteromonas indica; assembly: GCA_003056425.1. Lineage (GTDB taxonomy): Bacteria > Pseudomonadota > Gammaproteobacteria > Enterobacterales > Alteromonadaceae > Alteromonas > Alteromonas indica. The sequence goes on along the minus strand of PYVY01000015.1, from coordinate 5,651 downwards.
GCGTAAAATTGATGCACTTACACGCATAGTGGTGAGCGCCGAAAAGGGGGCTCTCGATACCAATACAATATAAGGTTCAACCACCAGCCCTAATAGACTGGCGTGGCGGAGCGGAGCGGTTACCAGGATCACTTGGTGCTATACTTGCCTGTATATGGATACTAATTGTTCAGTACTAACGGGCGCTCTTCACGACGCCCGCCGAAACTGTTTGTACGTTGTGAGGTAACTTAGTGAACGGGCATACTGTTTTACCGTCCACACCAACATCTTTAGAAACTGTGACCTTACACAGCGGAACCATGCTCCCCCCGGGTACTCTGCTGGCGAATCGTTTTACTATTATTTCGCAGTTGGGTAAGGGCGCTCAGGCATGCGTTTATCAAGCGCATGATGAACTACTCGATACCACGGTGGCTATCAAGTTATTGCCCGGTGCGGTCGCTGCCCCCTTAAGTATGCAAACGCTACGCAATGAAGTGTTGATCTCGCGCTCCCTGCAGCATCCGAATATTATCCGCGTGCATGATGTGTATTGCGATGGCCAGGATGCGTTTTTCACGATGACGTATATACCGGGAGAACTGCTGGCGCAAAGGTTGTCTGGTGGGGTTTCGGCGGTGCTTTATCGACGCTGGGAAGCGCAACTCGCACAAGCCGTTATGGCCTGCCAGTCGGCGGGCATACTGCATGGCGATATCAAGCCGGACAACCTGCTGGTTACCGAAAACGAAGATTTACTACTTATTGACTTTGGCATAGGTCGAAGTTTGCATACAGCCGGACAAACCAGTGGTCACCCCCGCTACAGTGCGCCGGAAGTGATAGCTACCGGTAGGCCCCATCCGCAATCCGATACCTTCAGTGCAGGTCGGGTACTGCAGGATATCCTGCAGGCCGTATCGACGCCCCACGACTCTGCCGCTCACCGCTTCTGGCGGTGGCGAACCCGGCGAAGAGTAAACCAGCTATGCGCGGTTCAGCCAACCCGGCGACCAGTTTTAGGTCGGTGGGTAGATAATCCTCCAGGTTTTTTGCCCCCTCCCCGCTTCTGGACCATCACTACAACCCTGGCACTGTTGACCTGCCTGACGCTTTGGCTCGCCCTGCAACCCTCTTCGCCGCGCGATGACCTTACCCCAACCACGCGTCAGGTGGCATTAATACATGCTGACGGCTATCCGTTATTGCGTACGGTCGCAAAACTATTGCGTTATCCTCTGTCCCTGCATCCGGATATAGCCTTGATTGATGCCCAGCATACCGACACCTTGATTACCAATATGGCGCTAAACCCTCTGGCTAACGCCCAGGACCGGGTCGATGTTGCCAGTACTTTGGGCGCTGACTTAGTCATTACGCTGGAGCTAACTCCAGCAAATACTGGCCTATACCTGGTGCATGCTACCGCCACTGCTATGCCTGGCAATGAAGAAATTTTTACCGTATCCCATCAAGTGGCCAGCGCCACGCTGGCGAATGGCCTGCAAAGCTTTGCCGATACCCTTACCCGCACCTTGTTTGCTAAGCTCGACACCCCTATTACGTTACCTGAAATGCGCTTTGCAGAGCCCCTCACCGATAGCGATGAAGCTCTCGTTATGCCCTCCCATTCGCCGCAAGCGTTATTATTTAGTGCGCAACAGGCGGCGGATAGTGGTGATATAGTAGACGCCCGCAATACACTGGCAGCCTTGCGTGAGCTGCCGGGCCTGCATCAGTTCTGGGCGCTTAAGGCCAATTTACTTAACGCACAGCTGGACGATAATTTACCACTGGCGGTACAAAGTATTGGCGCGTTAATTCGCGCTTTTCCAGAGCGTCCCGAGCTTCTGGTGGCCCAAGCAAAGGTCAACGTATGGGCAAACCAACCGCAAGCTGCGATGAAAAATTATCAGCAGGCGCTGACGCTACGCCCTAACGATGGATACTTATGGTTTGCGCTGGCCCGCCTGCAGATTATGCAGGGCGATATAACAGAAGCGCTGGACAACACTTTGACCCGGGCACTGGTAACCTTTCGGCGGGTAAACGATAAGCAGGGTGAAAGCCTGATACTTAATGCGTTTGGTATTGGCCACCTCAGGCTGGCCCAATACGACGAGGCCATGCGTTATTTTACAGACGCACTAACGCTGCGCCAGGCAGAATCACAACCCGATGAACGGGCGAAAACCCTGGCGAATATGGCGATTGTGGCGTCTATCAGGGGGCAGTTCAGGCTCGCTGAAAACAGCTTACAGGAGGCACTGACGTTAGTTGAGAGCCAGCACAATGCCCCTGAACAAGCCCATATATTAGATACACTGGGTTTTTTATATGAAGAGCAGGGATTGTACACCCAGGCGCTGGTTTATTATCAACAGGGGCTAGACCTGCGCCTGAATGTAGCCGATACCTCGCTACAGGCAGAAAGTATGAGTAACGTGGCGTATATGCACTTTCTCACTGGCGATATTGCACTAGCTCAAATTTACTGGCAGCAGGCACTGACCCTGTTTACGCAGAACAATGATATGAGCCATCAATTACGCACCCGCCAACACCTGGTTCAGTTAGGCCTGATTAAGGGCGATATTGGCAGTGTATCGCGTCAATTACGCGAGCTAACCAACATTATTACCTCACCTTTTGAACAAGAGCAGCTATATCAGCATTTACTGCTGAGCTATTATCATTTTGCCAATGGCAAAGTAACCCAGGCTCTACGCCATGCTGAGGGCGCCCAGAGCCTGGCAAAAAAAACCAATGATCCCAAAGCCTGGGTTGAAAGCAACCTATGGATGGCCGAGGTGTGTTTAAAAACCGCCGCATGGCAGTGTGCCGAAAACAGACTTAATAGTATTGCCGCAGACATGGGGAACGGCAGTTACGAACAGCGGGCTGTTTATCGCTGGCTTAAACTGGCCCTGGCATACCATCAGGGTGAGCGTATTCACGAGCAACATACTGAGTACCTTAGCCTGATAGCCATTGAACATTTGCCGCGTATTACCGAACTAAAGATTCTGCTTGATATGCAAGAGCGGTTTAATCTTCCGGCCGACAGCTACGCAATTCAGCGGGCGACGGTTCTTAATGATGCAGCATTTTATGAAACCCATTTGCAGTGGTTATATTTGCAGGCCCGCCATGCCAATGCGTATGCGAAACCTCAACTTAAGCAAGTGTTAGCTCGCTACCCTGAATACTGGCGTAACCATATCTATTATGCTGTTATCCCTGATAGCAAACCGCTAAAGGATACGTTGCAGGCAATCTGGCTAGCTACGCTTCCTGAGCTGCAAAGCAACAATTATACAGAGGCCTATATTGAATAACGATATCAGCCAGGCGCTGCAAGATATCCATACATTGCAGCAAAGCCTCAAAGTGCAGCTTGACCAGGAGCAGGCCTCGCTTACCGGCTTGGCCAAGCGTTTATGGGCGCAGCAGGAGGCTGAGAAAGCCCGGTTATCACGTGAATTACACGATGGCGTAGGACAACTGCTAACCAACCTCACCCGCCGGCTACACGATTTAAGCGAGAGAGATTCTGAACACTCTGAGCTGCACGAACTCCACGAGATAGCTAAGATGGCGCTGGCGGATGTGCGTCAGCTATCCAGATTGATGAGCCCTACCTTACTGGACGATCTTGGCTTAAAACCGGCAATGAACTGGCTTTGCAGAAGTGTGTTAGGCCACGAAAACATTCATTATACCTGCTCGATAGACACGCCCGAGGAACTAAGCAAACAGGTGGGGGTTTTGCTATTTCGCATAGCCCAGGAAGCGCTGACAAATTCAGTCAAGCATGCCGGCGCAACCGTTGTACAGGTGTCGGTACAATATCATCACAATATTGTTCGGATGCAGATCAATGACGACGGCTGTGGTTTTGCCAGACAACAGATTAAACCTGGTATTGGATTAAGCAGTATTGAAGATCGTGCGAAGGCGTTTAACGCATCGCTACAGATAGATACTGCGCCTGGTCAGGGGACGCATATTATTATTACGGTGCCGATATGAAAATATCTATTGTGCTGGCAGATGACCATGTCTTAATGCGCCAGGGCATCATTAGCATGCTTCAGACTGACGCTTCGCTTGATGTGATCGGTGAGTGCGCGGATGGTGTAGCTCTGTTGGAGCTGGTAATACGCTTGTCTCCGGACGTTATTCTGATGGATATTTCAATGCCCCGAATGAGTGGCTTAGTCGCTATCGACAAGATTCTGGCTCAGCGCAGCGATGCTAAAATTTTAGTGCTCTCTATGCACAATGAAATTGAGTATATCGAGGCGATGCAGGGAGCAGGCGCAATGGGTTATATTTTGAAAGAATCGTCGCAAGAGGCACTTATTGATGCAATTCATAAGGTGGCTGCTGGCCGGCCGTGCTTTGAGCATAGTGGCTTAACCACCGGCAAACCGCCTCCCTCTTATGCTAGCCCACTCACCACCCTTACCCGACGTGAACGGGAAGTTTTCTTTCTGGTGGCAGCAGGCCATACCAGTAAGCATATAGCTCACCTACTGGATATGAGCCTTAAAACTGCTGAAAATCATCGCAGTAATATTTACCGTAAACTCAATATAAAAAGTTCGGCAGAACTGGTCAGGCTCGCTGGCAAAGCTGGCTTACTGGAATAGCGGTGTGTACATATTCGGTAGAAGTAAATGGAGTAAAAAGTGCGCATCCCTGCGCGAAGTATGACATAGGGAAATTGTCTTTACCGGTATATACCTGTCAGCGAATACCGGGCGCAGACTCTCTGCGGTAGAAAGATACCACCAACACAGGGATCATAAGCATCGCTAACAGCGGCGCCGAAACCTGGGAAGTAGCCAGTGATTTACTTACACTGTATGCACTCTGATGACAGGGATTTTCGACCTGAAGGAGGCTACACAGTACGTTGCTCTGTTGTGGTCGGGCCACGGCGATGCGCTCTACATGCCACTGATGGTGGGGATTAGGGGCAAGCTGCATTGTCGCCAGAAACGCGTAGTGATTTAACGAAGGTGGCTGAAAATAACGGTCCAATGCTGCGCGCTGATACGCGGTGGACTTGAACGTATCTGGCTTTAGCGCAACAGATGCTAACGGCGTCGGACTCGGGATAAACAAGTGCCATCTATCTGGGTCTACTACACATGTGCCTGGCGAGTTAGCGTGGCAAAGTGGCGTGGTGTTTTGCGCCCAGTTGTGCGTATCCAACTTATAGGTAAGTACTTCAGCCTGCGCCGTCAGCGATAAGAGTAGACTGCACATTATGACCATTATTTGTTTCATTATGGGCCCCTGTAAACCAGTATGCTCAGCATCACCTGAGCCAGACTGTTTTCCTATAGGGAGATCCCCCTAGTTATGCACAAAACAGAGGGAAATAACGGTGTAAGATGGTATTTAATACTGATTATGCTAAGGGGGGCGCTTAGCAAAGAGGGAGCCAGCAGATGGGGTAGTAAATTTCAGGCATAAAAAAAGGCCGCTTACGCGACCTTCTTGTTGTACTAATGAAGTGGCAGATTAGTCGATAATCTTAGAAACAACACCAGCACCTACTGTACGACCACCTTCACGGATTGCAAAGCGCAGACCTTCGTCCATCGCGATAGGAGCAATCAGTTCTACTACGAACTTCAGGTTGTCACCAGGCATTA
>PYVY01000014.1 GCA_003056425.1 Alteromonas indica | reverse complement strand
ATCATTGAGGCAAATCTGGGTCTTTCTGGCGCTGGGCATAACAATAAATACAGTTGAAAGTATTAAGGCCAGTATAGGCTTAAAGCGGGCAATGACTACGGTTCAAAAGATCAGGTTATGCTGTAAACGAGGGTGGGGGATAGGCAATTGATGAAGAGGTTGTTACTCGGAAGCCAGGAATGGGTGTCTTGCGAACAAATTTTCGGTAATGGATGTCTTTCCTACATCTATTACCAATGCCCTTATCGAGAAACCTGGAGTGGGTGTCTTATAGAGACGTTATAGAGACGCTATTGAGATGTGTTATTGAAAGGTTTTTATCGGCAAACTTTCTATCAGCAAATTACTGTATTTTGTTTTAAGGCTTGATCGATAGTTATCGGTATTTATGGTAGTTAGCAAAATAGAAAATAGCAGGCCCAGGGCCTGCTATTTTACTTAGCTGTAAAAACAGAGGTAAGCGGTAGGGGTGGAAATTTTCACGTCAAAAGATAAGTTTGCATCAACCGTAAACTGGCTGCCCGCCGGATATTGCTGCCAGGTTTCTGAGCCGGGAAGTTTAACCGACATTTCACCTTCCATAACTTTCATAACCTCATGTTTTGAGGTGTTAAAGGTATATTCACCTGCCGACATTACACCCGAGGTACATGGTCCGTTTGCTGATTCAAAAGCAATGGACTTTACCTTATCATCAAAATAACTATTTACTTCAAACGCCATACGTTCCTTTCCTTTTTCCATTAACATAAAAGCGTATTGTGACGCATACAATTACAAAAGGCGAACTGGATAAACGGCCCCAAAAACTCTCCATAGGTTTTGTAGTATGTTTATTGGCTATAGCAGAGCTGTAAATTGTTGGAAGAGCAGCCTCTGGATGAAAGTTGGGCAACTGTATCAGGCGCAACGGCGCGCATTAATATATTTCAAAGATTAACCGCCCTAACAGAATAGGGTGACTAAAATAAGTCACCCAACAGGTATAGCAAGTATGAGTAGGGGATACGGTTCGCTTGCATTGCTATACTATGGCTAAATTAAGATTTTATACAATCTGAATCCGGCGAGGTTTATTAGCTTCGGGGATCTGACGCATCAAGTCCACATGCAGCAACCCATTAGTTAATTCTGCCTCTAAAACTTTGACGTGATCGCCCAATTGGAACGTTTTATCAAAATTACGAGTGGAGATACCTTTATGCAAAAATTTGCGCTGAGTATTTTCGCTGCCTGGGCGACTATGTCGGTTTGCAGTAGTTTCGGCCTGAGTTACTGCCTCGCTATTTACGTTTCCAGTATTATGGTCAGCATCGGCCTTGGTGCCATTTGCTTGCTCGCTTGATGTCTGCTTACCGCGAACAGTAAGAGTATTACCCTGTGCTTCAACTGTAATCTGCTCGCGATTGAACCCGGCTAGCGCCATAGATATTCGATATTTGTCATCGCCCAAAACTTCAATATTGTACGGCGGGTAGGCCCGCTGATTATCTTTACGATGCGCAGATTCAATCAAGGAAGACAGCTGGTCAGATCCGATAAAAGAACGGTAAAGTGGCGATAAGTCGATGTTTCTCATTATAATATCCTTAATAAAGCAATATTTAACATTCAGCCCCGCTAGCGGCAGCGTTATGTTAGGGTTGATAATAAATTATTGGGTTTGCACGTAGTGTTGCTTTTTCTCCGCGCTTATTGCTATGACACTATTTTGCGTTAGTTGACCTAACAGAGTCACGCTGTGAAACGCTGATGCGCTGTGTTTTTTTCTCATCCGGCAGATTTTCTTCTATATCGATATGCAATATCCCAGCTGCCATACTCGCGCCAGTAACTGTCATCTGAGCGTCTAGTTTAAACTCACGGTGAAAATTCGTATCCATAATTTCTCTATGAGAGAAATGTCGTGACACTTCACACTTATTGGGTACAGGTCTTTCGCCCTTCACCCGAAGTATATTGTCTTGAGTTTCAACCGCTATCCATGAGCGATTAAAGCCTGGAATAGCTAAAGAGATTCGATATTTTCCCACGCTGAGCACTTCAATATTATAGGATGGAAAGTCTTGCGTCTTGGTAACAGACTTCGGCCTGTTAAAAGATGATAGTGGGCTAGCAGGCCCGGAATACATACGAGAATAGGGTGACAAATCGATGTTTCGCATGATCATATCCTTGTTATTAAGCAATATGTTGTTGGCTTGCCCCGCGCCGCGGCAGCAAAATTAAGGGCCTAGGTCTCCAGGCCCTTAAGGAAAAGTGAGCAGCGTATTATTCGCTGTCTTTGTTTTCTATATAGCGCTGACCGATTTCAATCCGCCGAGGCTTCTTGGCTTCGGGTATTTGTCGCTCAAGGTCAATATGAAGTAGGCCGTCAGCAAGGTTAGCTCCTGTTACCTTAACATGATCACCTAGCTGAAATTTGCGCTCGAAGCTTTTTTCCGATATTCCTTTGTGCAGGTATTTACGAGCAGTTTTATCATTGTCTGCTTCAGCTTTCTTGCCCTGTACACTAAGGGTATTATCCTGAGCTTCAATAGTAATATCATCATTACCAAAACCGGCTACAGCCATTGAAATTCGATAATGATCGTCGCCTAACAGTTCGACGTTATAGGGCGGATAAGTGCTTTGGCTGTCAGCTCGGTTGGCAGCATCAATTAATGAAGCCAAACGGTCAGAACCAATAAAAGAGCGGTAAAGTGGAGATAGATCGATAGTACGCATAGTCATATCCTCGATTAAAAGCAATATGTTTAATTAGATGCCCCAGTTACCTGGCGGCGGTTATTGTCAGCCTGCTCGTGCAGCGCCGACAATACCTATATAGAATCCTTTTACCGCTTTTCAATAGGCTAATTTGAAAAAAATTAAATTAAATTTTTAAGCCAGCGATCTGTGGCAGGCAGGTAGCTTTTTTCCGGAAAAGACCATAACACAGTAGTCGCTTTACCCTTGAGTGTTTCTATAGGTACAAAACCAAAGGCGCGCGAGTCAGCACTGTTGTTACGATTGTCTCCCAATACCAGTACGTGATGTTTAGGAACTGTTACAGGGCCGAATGTGGCATAGGTAGATCTGGTCTGTGATACTCGTAACCTGTGGGTTGGCATTAACCCAGCTTCAAGAAAAGTCTGCGACCCGCTCTTTTCATATGATGAGGTTATACCGTTTATTTTCAATCTATTATTCTGCATCTCAATCCTATCACCAGGCACCCCAATTACCCGTTTAACCAACAGTTTGTCAGCAGTATCGGAATCTATCACCACAATATCTCCGCGTGCTGGCGAACGCTGAGTCGTGATGCCTATATCAGTAAACGGGATATCTAAACGATACGCAGATTTGTCTACTAAAATACGATCGCCTATATGGATAGTCGGCAACATAGAGCCTGAGGGGACGTGGTACCAGTCGGCGAAGCTACTTCGAATACTTAATAGGCAAATAAGAAAAAGAACAAAGCCCCAGTTTTCCTTGGCAGCTAAGCAAAATCGTTCGACCGGGCCATTTATGTTGCTCATAATTTTTACTCCTTTATCCATATTCAGTGTTTACTTTGGGTGTCTTACTAAACATTACTAAACAGCGTCTTTAATCATCGTCACCAAAGGTGGCTGTCTTGCTAACGCTGTTTCACTACATCCTTGTGATTTGCTGTTTTCATATGGGTGTCTTACTAAACAGCGCCTTTCATCGGCGTTACCAGAGATGGCTGTCTTTCCAATGTCTTCCATTTCCAATGATTTTCAATGCTAATTTCCTATAGACGCTAAGGTAGTAGTCTGACGGCGTGAAGATAAATTACAGTAAGGGACAAAAAAGCCCGCGGCTGGCGGGCTTGGGTAGGGTTAACTCGAGGAATTATTTATGGCGGGCCTGGAGTACGCTGATAGCGTCACTTAACGACATATCGCTGGCTTGCAGCAACACTGTTAGATGATAAAGCAAGTCAGCCGCTTCGTTTTTAAGCTCCTCGGTATCATTAACCGTGGCTGCTAGCGCGGTTTCAACACCTTCTTCGCCCACTTTCTGAGCGATACGTTTAATTCCTTTGGCATACAAGCTAGCGGTGTAGCTAGACGTGGGGTCCGCGGTTTTGCGCTCGGCTAGTACCCGTTCCAAGTCGGCTAGAAATGTGAAATCAGCAGGTTTAGAGGTAAACCAGCAGCTTTCTTCACCAGTATGGCAGGTGGGACCATTAGGGGTGGCCATGATCAATAATGAATCATGGTCACAATCGCAACCTGCTTCCACCAGGTCTAATGTATTGCCTGAAGTTTCCCCTTTTTGCCATAAACGCTGCTTAGAACGGCTGAAAAAGGTCACTTTCCCACTGGTTAGGGTCGTTTCTAATGCTTCGGGGTTCATATATCCCTGCATCAGTACCTTGCCGCTAATTGCATCCTGCACTATCGCCGGCAGCAGGCCATCCATTTTTTCCCAGGCCAGTTCAGCCATATTGGAGATATCGATAATCATCGAATCAGTCCTTATTTCGTAGGTGGGCTTTGCGCATGGGGATACCCGCAGCCGATAAATACTCTTTGAGCTCCTGCATATCGATAATGCCTTTATGGAATACCGAGGCAGCTAATGCGCCGTCCACGTCAGCCTGCTCGAATACGGCTCTGAAATGTTCAATCGCGCCCGCTCCGCCTGAGGCTATCAAAGGAATCTGGCAGGCTTCGCGTACCGCGGTAAGTTGACGTACGTCATACCCCTGACGTACTCCATCCTGGTTCATGCAATTAAGTACAATCTCGCCAGCACCGCGGCTTTGCACTTCCTTTATCCACTCCACCGTCTGCCAGCGAGTTTGCTGGGTGCGGCTTTCATCACCGGTAAATTTATAAACCTCATAACGATCATTTTGTTCGTTATAAAAGCTATCAATACCGATTACCACACATTGCTGACCATATACATCGTGCAATTGGTTAATCAGGTCGGGGTTAGTCAAAGCTGGTGAATTAATCGAAATTTTGTCGGCGCCCATTTCAAGGATGCGGCCAGCATCTTCTACTGACTTAATTCCACCCGCTACACAAAATGGGATATCGATGACCTGAGCAATGCGGCTTACCCAGCTTTTGTCTACCACCCGCTTATCGGAACTGGCAGTAATATCATAGAAAACCAGCTCATCAGCCCCGGCCTGAGCATAACGTTCAGCTAGCGGCACTATATCACCGATAATTTCGTGATTACGAAATTGAACACCTTTTACCACTTTGCCATCGCGCACATCAAGACAGGGGATTATCCGTTTTGCCAGCATTCAATTGCCTCCTTCACGGTGAATTTACCTTCCAGTAGGGCACGGCCTAAAATAACGCCGTCAACCTGACTAGGACGCAGCGCACGAATATCATCCAGCCCGCCGATGCCACCAGAAGCTTGCCACGATACCGCCGGAAATTGTGCCTTCATTTGTTCATAAAGCGCAACATTAGCCCCTTGCAAGGTGCCGTCACGGCTGATATCGGTACACAATACGTGCGCTACGCCCACCTCTGCAAAATCGGCCAGCAACGTTTCCAGTGCTACGCCAGAGCTTTGCTGCCAACCATGGGTCGCAATAAACTTGTTACCATTGTCATCAATATTGACATCTAGCGCCAAGACTATTGCGTCGCTGCCGTATTTGGTTATCCAGTGCTTAACCAGGGCGGGCTCTTGGACGGCTAATGAGCCTATAACCACGCGGCTAACCCCAGCGGCTAATAGCTGCGCAACATCCTCTTCACGTCGAATACCACCGCCGGCCTGAAACTGCATTCGCTTGGTATCGACCATGGCCCGAATAAGGTCAAGTTGACGTTTGTCAGTGTCTTTAGCGCCAGTCAGGTCCACAATATGCAACCAGGTCGCGCCATCGTCTGCATAACGATGAACAACATCTACTGGATCCAGCTTGTATTCTGTCTTTTGGTCGTAGTCGCCCTGGTACAAACGCACCACGGCGCCGTCAATTAAATCTATTGCAGGTATAATCATTACAGGTTCACAAAGTTAGTCAAAAGCTGAGCTCCGGCATCACCAGAACGTTCAGGGTGAAATTGCACACCGTAAAAATTGTTATGGCCAATAGCGGCAGAAAAAGGCTGACCATACTCGCAACTGGCCAGCGTGTCTTCATACACAGGCACGGCAAAACTATGCACAAAATAAAAATAGGTGTGATCAGCGATACCGGCAAATAACGGATTATCACCGGTACTTGTCACCGTGTTCCAACCCATATGGGGGAGCCGTTGGCCATTAGCTTGCAGGCGTTTCACCTGTCCAGGCATCAATCCTAAGCAGTCGATGTCGCCCATTTTGCTTTCAGCAGAACTTTGCACCATCATCTGCATCCCCAGGCAAACGCCCAGCACCGGCTGAGTCAGGCTTTGCAAAGTAGCCCCCAGCTTTTTGGTATGGATACTCTGCATCGCCGCCGAGGCCGTACCTACGCCGGGCAAAAACACTTTGTCGGCAGCTTTTATCACACTATCCTGGTCCGACACTTCAACGGTCACGCCCAGGCGTTCCAACGCAAAGCGTACTGACGAAATGTTGGCGCAACCGGTGTTAACAATAACAATACGCTGGCTCATTACAGTGCTCCTTTGCTACTGGGCAGCGCATCCCCCTGGCGGGAAATAGCCTGACGCAACGCCCTGCCGAACACTTTGAATAAACTTTCCACCTGATGATGCGCATTACCTTCACTCGTTGAAAGGTGTAATGACAGACCCATACTCTGGGCCATCGAATAGAAGAAATGTTCTACCATTTGAGTGGCCATTTCGCCCACCCGATCCTGGGTAAAGCTTGCTTCAAATTTAAGGTGAGGGCGGTTCGAAATATCCATGATGCATTCAGCCCGGCACTCATCCATTGGTAACGCAAAACCAAAACGTCCGATGCCCCGTTTATTGCCTAACGCTTTCTTTAGCGCCTCGCCAAGGGCCAACGCGGTATCTTCTACGCTGTGGTGATCATCAATATGCAAATCGCCTGTCACTTCCACTTGCATTTCAAAGCCGCCATGGGTCGCTATCTGGTCCAGCATATGGTCAAAAAAGCCAATGCCGGTAGCCATATGGCTCTTCGCTGTAGAGTCCAAATCCACCCGCACCCGAATGTCGGTTTCCGAGGTTGTGCGAACCACCTCAGCAATACGGGAGGAGGCCAGCAATGTTTTTTCAATATGCTGCCAGTTGTTTTGTTCGCGGTTATACAAAATACCTTTTATGCCCATATTTTGGGCCAACTGCATATCAGTTTGACGATCGCCAATGACCACCGAACGGGTAAAGTCTACTTTTCCTTGCTGCAAATAATCGCTTACCAGCCCTAGTCTGGGCTTTCGGCATGCGCAGTTGTCTGCATCCACGTGGGGGCAAATCAGTACGTCGTCAAACATGACGCCCTGACTGTTAAAGATTTGCATCATCAAATTGTGGGGCGCATCAAAATCGGCTTGGGGAAAACTATCCGTTCCCAAACCATCCTGATTAGTGACCATAACCAGCTTAAAGCCAGCCGCCTGGAATTTTAGCAACACGGGGATAACCGCCGGCTCAAATACCAGCTTATCGAGCTTATCCAGTTGCTTATCAACCGGTGGCTCTTCAACCAGGGTGCCATCGCGGTCGATAAATAAAATTGCTTGTTGGCTCATGCCGACGCTCCTGTTGTTTGGACAAAGGCTTTAATCAGGGCGATAAGACGCTGATTTTGCGCTTCATTACCTACCGTAACCCGTAAGCAATGTTGTAAGTTCAGTTGTTTTGACTGGTCCCGAATCAGCATGCCATGCTCTACCAGATAGGCCATCAGTGCTGGGCTTTGTGCATAGCGAAACAACACAAAATTGGCGCGTGTGTCGCCGGTAATGTCAAATCCGGGTAGTGCAGCTATGGTGTTCTTTAGCCACTGCTTTTGCCGGTTGATAAAGTCGACCTGCAGTTCAATTTTTGCTTTACCTTCGGCGTTTAGAGCCTGAGCTGCAATTTGTGCCACTGGCTCTGCCAAGGGATAAGGAGCAATGACTTTCATCAAGGCAGCGATAACGGGCGCGTTCGCCAAAGTGAAGCCACACCGCAAACCGGCCAAAGCAAACGCTTTAGACAGAGTGCGTAAAATAACCAGGTTAGGGTAGTCGGCCAGCTTGTCAGCCCAGCTATTTTGCTTATCAAATTCAATATAAGCTTCATCTACCACTACCAGAGCCGTGTCACTGAAATGCCTGACTATACGGTCCAGGTCGTCAGCATCAACGGTAGTGCCGGTGGGATTGTTCGGAGCGCAGATAAAGACCAGGTTTACCTCACCGGTGGCACAAATAGAGGCCACATCTAACGAAAAGTCGGCATTTAAGGGCGCGTGCTTTACCCCAACATTACACGTCTGCGCGCTAATGGCGTACATACCGTACGTAGGAGGGCAAATGAGAATGTTATCCTGCCCAGGAGTACAAAAAGTACGAATAAGCAGCTCAATGCCTTCATCTGCGCCCCGGGTTACGATAAGTTCGTTATTGCTTACCCCAGCATATTGGGCGTAGGCGTTCACTACCTCAGCAGGCTGACACGAAGGATAGCGGTTGAAACGGCTGCTATCCACACTGTATTCGTTGGCATAGGGCGACTCATTGGCATTGAGCCAATCCTGCCCGCCAGCAAATAAGCGACGCGCAGATTCATACGGTTGCAGGGCGACCAAATTATCGTTAATAAGCGTAGAAACGATATCAGACATTGCTATCATCCTTTAACGCTGACAACCGCAAACCCACGGCTTTTTCGTGAGCATCAAGACCTTCAGCCGCTGCTAACACCATAATGTCAGGACCTAAATTGCGTAGGCCGTCGGCACTCAATTCCTGCACCGTAAAGCGGCGCATAAAGTCTAGCAAACCCAGTGATGAATAGTTTTTAGCATAGCCATACGTAGGCAATACATGGTTGGTTCCTGAGGCGTAATCTCCCGCCGACTCGGGTGACCACGGGCCTAAAAACACCGAACCGGCATTTTTGATGGAGGCCATAGCGGCGCGGCTATCCTGCAGTTGCACAATTAAGTGTTCCGGCGCATAGCTATTGCTAACGGCGATAGCCTCAGCGCGATCCGCGGTTAAAATATAGCGGGCATTATCCATAGCCAATGTGGCAATTTCGTTGCGCGATAATGCAGCCAATTGTTTGCTCACCTCAACCTGCGTCTGTTCAATCAGCGCAGCAGATGGGCTAACCAGAATTGCCTGTGAGTCAGTACCGTGTTCCGCCTGTGAAAGCAAATCAGCGGCAACGAACGCTGGGTTGGCAGTATCATCAGCCAATACCAGTACTTCTGAGGGGCCGGCAGGCATATCAATTGCCGCGCCGTCCGGCCGCAGGCTAACTTGTTGCTTCGCCTCCGTAACAAAGCTATTACCGGGGCCAAATATTTTATCTACCTGGCGAATGGTATCTGTACCCAGTGCCATAGCGGCGATCGCCTGCGCCCCACCACACAGGTATATTTCATCAATATCACACAAGCTGGCCACCAGGGCGATTTCAGGCGCTATAGCGCCTGATTTGTTTGGCGGCGTACACAATACTCGGCGGTTTACCCCAGCCACCAGGGCAGGGACACCTAACATCAAGGCCGTGGAGGGCAGCGGCGCCGTGCCACCTGGTATATATAAGCCTACCGCATCAAGGGCGGCGAAGCGCTGCTCGCATACTACGCCGGGGCTGGTGGTTAGCGTAATATCCTGCGGTTGCTGGGCCTGGTGAAACTGTTTGATATTCGCCATGGCCGTATTAATCGCATCAGCCACCTTTGGCGTCACTTGGGCAGCCAATGCATCTCGCTGCGCTATAGTTAATACCAATGACGATAAGTCAGCACAGTCAAACTTGCGTGTATACCGCAATAGGGCATCATCGCCTTCGGCTTCAACATCGGCAATAATCTCACTCACCGTTTGTTTTAACGCTGAGCTGTTTTTCAGTACCGGCCGCGCCAGAGCCTGGCGGCGGGCCGATGCATCCAGTTCGTTCCAGATAAGCATGTCGTTAACCCATCATTTTTTCAATTGGCATCACAAGGATTGAACGGCAGCCTAAATCTTTCAGCTTTTCCATCGTCTCCCAAAACAGATTTTCCGGGCTTACTACATGAATCGCCACGGTATCCTCGGCGCCCGCCAGTGGTAGCACAGTAGGGTTTTCAGCACCGGGCAGCAGGTCTTTCACCTCTTCCAGGCGCGCTTTAGGGGCATGCAGCATTATATATTTGCTTTCTTTGGCCTGCATAACGCCATCTATACGCGGTACCAAACGGTCGATAAGCTGCGCTTTTTCATCAGTGAAATCCCCAGCGCGTTTGATTAACACGGCTTTAGAGCGGAAAATAACGTCTTTTTCTACTAATCCATTGGCTTCCAATGTGGCGCCTGTTGATACCAGGTCGCAGATTGCATCGGCTACTCCAGCCCGGGGAGCCACTTCAACAGAACCTGTCAGCATCACTGCTTTTGCGTTGACGTTTTGCTCTTTGAAATAACGCTCTAGCAAGTATGGATAGGTTGTCGCGACCTTTTTGTTCTGTAAAGTATTAACGCCGTCATAGGCCATTTCATTGGGCACCGCGATAGATAGCCGGCAACCGCCGTAGTCCATACGGCGTAACACCTCATACTCTGCAGGTTTACCCGCCGCCGCGCGTTCAAGCATTTTTTCTTCAAGCTCATTTTCGCCGATAAACCCCATATCTACCACGCCGTCCATTACCAGGCCCGGGATGTCATCGTCACGGACCCGTAGCAGGTCAATATCTTCATTGGTAGAGTGGGCGATAAGCAGACGATCGCGAATATTAAGTTTAATGCCAATGGCTTTAAGCAGTTCGATACTATCTTTGCTTAATCGGCCGGATTTCTGTACCGCTATACGCAGTCTTCTGCTGTCACTCATAATGATTCCTCTATTACTGATTCTGGCGCTTAAAACGAAAAACCCCCGAAAGTTTCCTTCCGAGGGCCTAAGAAATCTTCATCTGCGCCACTGGAAGGAAACAATACCCTTCCAGCACGAACCTGAAAGGTTATGCTATATGGTGGTGATGATGGTTTGCAGCGCAGTTATACATAAGGTTGATAAATTCAAAATTCTTTAAGACCGGTAGACATTAATCAATTGAATCGCGATTTGCAACCCTTCAATTATCAAGTGCGCCATTTTTATGCTAAATGAAAAAGCATATTATATAACAGGGCCTCACTCAGTGATTTTTGTCTTCTAAGAACTAAACTTTTAAAACTTTCCTACGGTACAAGTGAGTACGTCATTTCTTCACCTTCGGACTATGATGCGTTTACGTGGGGCAGTTGTCATTTTGGGTTGTGTGCACGTAGCCTCGGCAAACGCTGTTCTGGCTGCAGACAACTACACTTCGGTAAAACTAACCGAGCTTAACCCTGATGCTCAGTCTACGTGGAAACGCCTGGCTGACGAGCCTATTCATTATCCCCGTGCTCTGGCGTTTAATGAGGTGGCCGGTTGTTCCGTGTTTGATGTAACGATTAGCCCTGCCGGCCAGTTGCAGGATATCCGGGTAGTCCAGGCCCAGCCTTTTGATGTTATTAGTTTGCCAGCAGCGCAGCTGATTAAAAGCTGGCAGTGGTATAAGTCAGACAGCCTTCCTGCCCGAGAAGAGAACAAACAAATCAGGTTAGATTTTTGCTATAGCGGTGTGTCCGCCCAGGCGGCAGATAGTTTGTGTATGGCACAGGTGAAAAGAGCTTGCCAATAAAAAGGCGCCAGAGAATCCCCGACGCCTGTCCATAGTAGGTTTATCGCCGTTTATTGCTGGCGACGACGATAAAGCATTGCTGCGCCTGCCAGGCCAAATAACAGCGCGGTGGCCGGAGCATTTACATCAGCTACCGCAGCGGGTGTGATGATCGCAGGCTGCGCTTCTAGTTGGGTATATTGCGCGCCGGGTTGACTGAAGTTATAAAAACCAAAGCTTCCTGCGCCAAATTCACCCGTTAAGCTGAACTCTTTAGACCCATTGATAAACACTTCCACCAAGTCGGCGGTATAGGTAATATCAAAGTCGTAACTAACGTCGAACGCCCAGCCCGCATCGCCCAGGGTATTTGCCCGTGCAAGCTCGGTTACGCCCCGGCTTTCTTTATGCTCCCACGCACCTTTATTGTAGCCCAGGCCACCGCTAACCAGCGATGCTGACATCCCGACGCTGGCGGTACCTAATTTACTGTGCGTTTGATCAGCCTGTTTCCAATCAATCAACAGAAAATCGGTTTTTGCAGAATTCACATCGCCTGCATTGTAACCGAGTACAAAGCCGACAAAATCATCATCCTGATTGCCGGAAACCGTCATTTGGCCTGAAATTGTTTTGCCCAGCATGTTCTCATTTGAATAGAACACCGTGGGTGAGCCATTTTTGCTCTGGGTGGCCAGTGTGCCGTCGGCATCGACTGTCCAAACGCCATCACCATCAGATTGCCAACTGCTTAAGTTCAGCAGCGCGCCGTGAGCGGTAAACGCCGACATTATAAAAGGCAAAGCTAAAGCGAAACGCTTCATATATGGTTTTCTCCAAGTGTATAACCACTCGCTGTTTAGCAACTAACGTACCCAATATTGTAAAAGGCGTAAGAAAAACAAAATAATTAATAATTGCAGTGAGTAGGCCAATGCTTGAAAACGGTAGGAAACTAAAAAACCGGCTAACAGCAGCCGGTTTTTGAAGAGGGACAAACGCCCGTGCTCGCTGGCTCGGGCAAGGTGGAACACGCGCCTAATTCAGCTTTTGATCCACCCAAAATTTAGTGCCTTTAACAGTAGCCTGCAGCGCTAAGCCGCTTTCCGTCATTGAGTACACCGTTACATTACCCAAGTAACCCTCACCGGCCACGGAGGCCCCTTTATTACCTGCTTTAGCGGTGGCATCTGCATTCCCACCAGCCGTCCAGCCGTTTTCAATAAAATAGTTCAACGCCTGTTGGCTATGGAAAACCATGACCAGGCGATAGTCTTTCGCGCCTATCCCCAAACCGATGCCCCCTTCAGCCATATTCATATAGGTCTTCACGCCGGTGGCATTGTTGTTAACTACGCCATAACCTGTGCCCGCAGAAACAAAAATCACATTGATATTGGCATTGCTAAATACCGCGTATCCAGCAGCATCGCGCAACTGTGAACGGGTATCGGGTTTTTCCTGATACAGCCGGGACAGGGCATTTTCCTGCATATCCAGAATAGCCTGACGCTTTTGCGCTACAGTGCCATCTCCCATTGAAGCACAACCTGCCATTGCTATTAGGCCGGTAGCTAACGCTATGCGTTTGAAATATCTCATAAATTTCATGGTAGTCTCCTATTGTATCCACGTCAGGCACATGGTACTTCGATTAGTTACAGCAAATATCGTGCAAATAGCACTTTTATATTTGAATAACCACTAATACAGGCATAGGCAACGAAAGGTTTGGTTTAGTTACCGGATAAACACAAGCCAGTATTCAGGCATCTATTAAGCTTACTTGTTCAAAACTTTACTGATTCTTTACCGGCTTGGGGCAACTTAGCAAACAACTTAGCAAAATAGCGGGAAGCATAGCTTCCCGGGTGAAAGTGGGCGGGGCACTTCTAATTAAGTTGGGTAAGCGTGTAGCCTTTTTCTTCAAGCAGGGCCAAAACCCCTTCTTTTCCGGGCATGTGCAAGGTTCCCACCAAAATCAGTTCAATCTCGTTTGTCGCCATCATGGCTTCAATTTTAGGGAGCCAGTTTTTATTGCGGTTGACCAGAAGGTCGTCATAAACCTCTGGATATTGCTGGGCTACATCGCCCATTGCCGTTTCATGTAGCGCTTCCATATCGCCTTTTCGCCATTGTTGCTTCATAGGTTCAAGGACGCTGCTCAACTCTTTGATGTCTTCCAGTGTATAGCGGATAAAGGCGTTTTCCTGGCCTTGCGCCATAGCACTAATAAAGGCTAATTGTTCATCTGGCGTTTCAAACCAATCGATGGTTTTCTCTTCACCGATGGCTTTGCTAAAAAAATAAGCATCGACGCCCTGACTGGTCAACCCTTCGCGCTGAAATTCAATCATGGTCAGGGTGAGCCCCAACATGGCTGGTTTTAAATGGATCAGGGTATCTACCGGCAAACTTCGCGCATTCATATAGGCGGTAAGTAGCTGATAAGTGTCCGCCGATAAATCATTGGCAATAGTGTGAGGGGCTTGATAGCTGTTTTGCTGCAGCATTTTCTGGCCAAACGCTGGCGAGCTTACGGTTTGCATATCCGTTTCAAACACCAAGGTATCGGCTTGCTGGTAAGCTTTTTCGTAGGCCGCAGGTAACGGATAATCTTGCGGGCTGAGAATATGGAGCGTACCGCCCAAATACAAGGTGTTGTCACCTTTAGTTACTTGCCATACCGACGCCGCCTGAGCCTGGCTGGTTAGCAGTAATACCACCAGCGAGCTGAATATTTTGCGCATAATAATAGGTGAACTCCGTTTCGTTCATAAATTATAGAACAAGCAATGTAATCGGCTTCGCCGCAATGCGCAACACAATGCATGTAACAACTCATTGCGCGGTTACTGCTCCCACCAACGGTTACGGCATATTGCCAGGCCACAATCCGCTAAATAGGACACTAATTGTTTGCGGTCCTGTAAATTAAGGAAGGAGCCTAACTGATAATGTTGGCCATCGCAGTGCAGCGCGCATATAGGCAGTTGCCAGTGTCTTTCGGTTTGGGTAAATGTGAAAACACAGCCTTTGCGCGCAAAGGTGACCACCATAGGCGTTTTACTTCCCTGATAGCGACCTTGCGATAGTTGAATAGAAGATTGAGTGATAGTCAGCAATTGCCCGTGGTGGGCGGCCCCATTTACCCGGTACATAAGCCACGCAAAAAGACCAAGTTCAATACCGGCAAAGGGAAGTACAAACCACGCGCCTGCCAGCCCCCATAGCACGGCAATCATGCTTACCGGTATACTCAGCAGTACGATCGTTAATTTTGCTTGTGGCCAATGCGCCGAGCAATTCGGTAGCAGCAGTAGAATAGTTGTGTCGTCAACCACGCTATGTTGAATCACGGCAGGTTAAAAATTTGTGAAAAGGTAATAATAAGCGTAACACAGGATTTCTTTTTCAGCGGGTTTCTGGCACTGTTTGCGCTGTTTATTTTTATGATGTAAATCCATGGTAGCGGTATTAAAGCAACACCCCTGGCGAAGCCTGTTAGTTCTCTTTTGGCTGGTAATTGTAATGATGCAGCCAGCCCCTCTTAATATGTTGGCAGATTACGCTGCCTTTAGCGTGCTGGGTGTAACTGGCGCAGTATTTGCCAACGCTACCGGCGCGGGTGGGGGCGTTGTATTTGTACCCTTCTTTCATCATCTTGGCCTGACACCCATGCAAATTGTCGCTACCAGCTTTGCCATCCAATGCTGCGGCATGAGCGCCGGTGCGTTGACGTGGTGGCATTATTATCGAAAGCACCACGGCCAAGATGAACAATGGCAACCGTTAACTGCCAGCTTGTTGCTTACTGTGCCATGCTCGATAGGTGCAATATTGCTGGCGCAGTGGGGGCAACATTTAGCAGCGCTGGCGGCGTTTGGTGAGAACGCAGCCCAGCTTCATATAGGCTTTGGGCTGTTCTCAATAATGCTGGCGTTGGCAATTTTAGGCTCGGTGCCATTGTTAAAACGCAGTCGTTTTGAGCTAAAGCTTAGTAAAGGTGATTGCCTGGCATTACCTTTAATTGCATTTATTGGCGGTTTGGTTACTGCCTGGTTGTCGGTGGGGGTGGGGGAATTAGTCGCGGTGTATTTAATTATTCGGCGCTTTAATATCACTATGTCTATTGCTGTGGCCGTGATGTTGAGCGCACTAACGGTGTGGGCGGCTGTCGGCTTTCATATAGTACAGAGTCAGGCGATAATCTGGCCTATTGTGTTATTCGCTGGGGCCGGTGCTGTCATTGGTGGGATTGTCGCTAAACGCGTGGTGCTGGCATTTAACGCCAGTCACTTAAAAATATTTTTCGGGGTGTGGGTGCTACTGATGGGTTTAGCTGGCTTGCCGGTATTTTAAACCAGTCGCGCAAACCGTTTATCCCAAGCGGCAAACTAAACCAGGTACATCACGTAACAAAGCAGGTATGTCCAACTATATAACAGGAGACAGCCTGCATGTCACAACATCGCTTCACAGCACAGCCTAAATATCAGCTTACTCAACCTTTGTGGACGAAAGACGCCGTTATCTATCAGGTGAATACCCGCCAGTTTAGCGAGCAGGGAACGTTTAAAGGCGTCGAGCAGGGGCTGGATCATATCAAAGGAATGGGCGCCGATATTATCTGGCTTATGCCGGTGCAGCCTATTGGGCATAAAAACCGTAAAGGTACGCTGGGCTCGCCTTACGCGGTAAAAGATTATTACGGCGTAAATAGCGAATTTGGCACCCCGGCTGATTTCGCCAGCCTGGTAAAAGCGATTCACCAGCGCGGTATGCGGGTCATTATAGATTGGGTACCAAACCACAGTGCATGGGATTGTGATTTGGTAACTTCTCATCCGCAGTGGTATGCCCGGGACTTTAAAAACGATTTCAGGCCATCGCCATGGTGGGACTGGGACGATATCATCGAATTTGACTATCAACAGTCAGGTTTGCGTGAGTATATGATAGAGGCAATGCAATACTGGCTTACTGAATACGATATCGATGGCTTTCGCTGCGATGTTGCCGGTTATGTACCTAATGATTTCTGGGAGCAGGCAAAAGTTGCGTTGGAGACAGTAAAACCGGTCTTTATGCTGGCAGAATGGGAAAACCGGGATCTGCACGAACAAGCATTTAATATGACCTACGCATGGAGCTGGAACGAAACCATGCATGGTATCGCCACAGGACAACTGTCGTTAGATAAACTACGTAAATATTATTCTTGGAACGAGCGTTCCTGGCCAACAAGTGCTTATCGAATGACGTTTGTCAGCAATCACGATATGAATGCCTGGGAAGGCACTCAACATGAACAATTTGGCGACATGCTGGCGCCTGCCATTGTACTTTCTGTTATCGGCGAAGGGATGCCGTTAATTTACAATAGCCAGGAGGCAGGCGAAACGAAACGCTTAGCGTTTTTTGAGCGCGACCCAATTGATTGGCAGCCCCATGCCATAGGACAGTTGTACCGCGAGCTGATTCAAATCAAAAAGTCGTTTAGCGCCCTTCATAACGGTCCTTTTGGGGCAACCATGATCCAGGTGCCATCATCGCATATGCAACAGGTATTTAGCTTTGTACGGATGGATAACGATAAGCCGGGGGCTGGCGAAAAAATATTGGTTCTGCTTAACTTTTCCGCCCAGCATATAGATGCGAAATTTGATTCAATACTCTATCCAGGCCGTTATAAAAACCTACTCACTGGGGAGACCATCACGTTTGCCACCGACCAGGCGCTTTCGCTGCCACCTTATAGCTATTACGTATTACAAGGTAAGACTAGCCAGCATTAATCGCATCAATGCGATAAAAACCCATGCCATTCGCTACGTTAGAATTGCCATTTAGCGGTAGGCGTTCGAATGGCAAGGTAAGCCCCCACGCCAACCAGAATACCCAGGGCGCGAAGCTCATTGTCGTTATATACACCTACACTGGCATCAGCACTATCAGCACTATTAGCATCCGATCCGCTGAGCGAGATAAAGCCATTGCGCTGTCACAATTTAACCGTGATCTCGTATTACAAGGTCAGACTGGCCAGAATCAATAGCATCAACGCTATAAATACCCATGCCATCCGCCGGGTTAGAATTGTCACTGTGCCGGTGGGAGTGGGCGTCTGCCGGCGCTCAAATTGCTCGGTTACAGCCTGACCGACCTGTACAAACTGGTCGCGAAGCCCCGTTACCATTGTCAATACCCAGCCCCCGGTTCGGGGTAACAAGCGCCGGTACAGCCACTCTGCGTCTAAATTTACTGAACGTAACTCCGGCGGATACAGCCCTTGCTTGTTTAACCATACAAACGCCAAAGCAGAGAAAAACAGCAGTTGAATCTGAGTTAAGGTGTGGGTGAGGTCGTAAGGGCTATATTCATGCTCCCACGGTAACATTTGGTACAACCATTGTGGATTTACGCCGATAGCAATACACAGTACTGCTGCCAAACCCATAGCCAGTTGCATGTTCAAAGGCGCTTCCTTGGGACGTAGGCCGGAGTCATGGGCAAAGAAAGCAAAAAACGGAATTTTAATCCCCGCGTGGTGAAATACGCCCGCTGAAGCGAATAGCAACATTAGCCAGACAATGGTTTGCTCTTGCTCAAGTAACGCTGCCATAACCATGCTTTTACTCACAAAACCACTAAACAGCGGAAACGCCGATATCGATGCAGCCCCCACCAAACAAAATACAGTCGTGCGCGGCATAGTTTTGTACAAACCACCTAAATCTGAACCATTAACATGGCCAACCCGGGTTAATACCGCCCCCATAGTCATAAATAACAGACCTTTAAAGATCACATCATTAAAGGCATGGGCGACTGCGCCATTTAGTGCCAACGCAGTGCCCACCCCAATACCGCAGACCATAAACCCAAGTTGATTAATCAGCGAATACGCTAATACTTTGCGCAGATCGTTTTCAATTACTGCATAGAATATTGGGAAGCAAGTCATGGCGGCGCCAATATAAATCAATATTGGCTCGCCGGGGAACATCCTGGCCAGTAAGTAAATAGCCACCTTGGTGGTAAAGGCTGACAAATACAGGGTGCCGGTGGGGGTAGCCAGCGGATAAGCATCTGTAAGCCAAGTGTGCAAAAACGGGAAACCACATTTGATCCCCAAGGCAATAAACAGCAACCAGGAGGCAGCACCTTGCAAACCCACATATTCAAGTTTTAAACTGCCGGTCTGCTGGTATAACATAATCGTTCCACTTAGCAGCAGAACGCCAGATAACACCTGAACAATCACATAGCGATTTGCTGCGCGTATAGCCTCAGGGGTGCGCCGGGCCCAAATAAGGAAGGCCGAAGTAATAGCTAATAGTTCCCAGAACATGAATACAGTGAGTAAATCACCGGCAAATACTGCCCCCACGGCACTGCCTGCGTACAGTAAACCGCATACTTGCTGGGTGGTATCTTTTACGTGCAAAGAGTAGATAAGTGCAATAAGAGCGGCAATGTGAAACAAATAGCCGAACAGTAAACTTAACCTGTCTACATGGTACAACTCCAACACCATTGCCCCAATTTGCCAGGTGGTTCCTCCAGCCTGGCCCTGAGTTAGATAAAGGTTAAGCCCGCCCCATAGTGGAGCCAGCAATAACAGGATTTTCAGTTTACCTTTTAATAGCGGCGCCAAAGCAGCAAATATAAAAAATACAACAAAAGGGGGGAGGCTGGCCGTCCACATTATTTCTTCTCCTGCCCGATATCTTCTTTATCCAGTGGCGCTTCGTAATAATCCTCATTACGCATCAGTAATGTGCGCAATGCCTTAGCCGCAAACACGAGTAGCACACAGGCAATAAAACCATACAAAGCATAAAAAGCCGGGATACGTTCAAGCTCAGTGTAAATATGCCGGTGCACGATAAAGTCAGCAACTACCAACAACACGCAGATACCGTAAAAAATGCGCAAAATCCAACGCACAACGTTGGGGTCATCGAAAAAGCCGTCTTGTGAGGGTTTATGGTTCATGTGTTGTCTCCGCCCACAATGGTGTGTGCCAGCTGTAGGAAAATATCCGGCTGAAAGAATAAATATATACATATGACGCAGGGGATAATCATGGCTATTAAGCAGGGCAGCGGTGCTTCGCCACTGGCTGGTTCATTGGCCGGGGCCGTTTTAAACCAGGCGTTAACCGGGATAGTGAGTAAATACCAGATATTCAGTAAGGTACTTAGCATCAGCGTAATACTTAACGCCCAGCCCAGCCAGGTAGCACCCTCAAAGGCTGCGGCGCCACTGACCAGATACCATTTGCTCCACATTCCACCGAAAAACGGAATACCGATAATACTCATCGCACCAATTGCAAAGCACATGAATGTAACGGGCATGGATTTGGCTAGGCCGTTTAGCTCACTCACACGGGTTTTATGGGTAGCCACCAAAATTGCCCCTGCGGCAAAAAATAAGGTGATTTTGGCAAAAGCGTGCATGGCGATATGCAGCGTGGCCCCTACCAGCGCCGCCTGGTTTACCATCAATGCACCCAGTACAATGTAACTTAATTGGCTAATGGTGCTGTAGGCTAGCCGTTCTTTAAGATTGTCCCGGGTCATAGCCACCAACGAGGCCAGGATAATCGTGGCCATGGGCAGCAGTAATAAATATTGGGAATTTATCGCCTGAGCGATAACGTCGGGCCCCATAATAAAGAGGACCACTTTTAACAGGGTAAACACGCCCGCCTTAACCACCGCCACAGCATGCAGTAACGCGCTAACGGGGGTAGGGGCCACCATTGCCGAGGGCAACCAACGATGTAGGGGCATGATGCCCGCTTTGCTTATACCTAACAAAAATAACAGCATAAGCGGAGCAATATAGATACTTTCCATATTGCCAGCCATTACGCCGGCCTCGCTAAAGCTAAGGGTACCGGCCTGCAGATACACAATGATGATGGCCGGTAAAAAGAACGCAATTGATGAGCCCATTAGTATAAGTAAATATTTTCGCGCTCCGGCCCGCGCTTCGCTGGTACCGGCATGGGCCACCAACGGATACGTACCTACTGTAAGTATCTCGTAGAATAAAAATAACGTGAGCAGGTTTTCAGCAAAAGCAATAGCCATGACACAGGCGATAGCAATTGCAAACAGCGTATAAAACCGGGTTTGGTTGCGCTCATGATGGGCGCGCATATAGCCAATGGCATACAAGGTGGTAACAATCCACAAACTGCTAGCGATAAGGGCGAATAAAACCCCGAAATAATTAACCGAAAAGGCAATTTGCAAACCGCTGAGTGGTTCCGCCAGTACCAGAGAGGCTGGGCTATCAGCTTGCTGATACAAGGCGCATACAATAACAAACAGCACCGTTGCGGTTATAACTGAAACCGCATCTCGGATATTAGGTCTGGCTGAAAACATCGGTATGAGCAAAGCACCGGCCAGCGGAACCAGCATAGTAGCTAACAACAGCGTGGACGGGGTCATTGCGCACCTCCGTTACCCATCATCGCTTGCACTGCCGTTTGAGCCGCTTCCAGGGGGATCGACGTGTACAAGCCAAAGTAAAAACACGCGAATACCATAAGGTAACAGCAAGCCGTGGCCACCGGAAGATCAGCTACAATTTGTTTGCCAGACCCAACTTTATGCACATGAAGCTTGTCACTACCATCAAAATAAAGGGTTTCTATTATCTTCCATACATACATGATTGCCAGAATAGAGGCCCCTAAAATACTGCCTGCGACCAAATAATTGCCTTGGGCTAGGGCGCCCTGTACCAAATACCATTTACTGATAAATCCCGCAGTGCCAGGTACTCCAATCAGACTTAACCCGGCCAACGCAAACGCGCCGGTAGTCCAGGGCATGGTTTTCCCCGCTCCGCGTAACTTATCCAGGCTGGTTGTATGCAGCCGCATAAGAACCATTCCAGCCGCCATAAATAAGGCTGCCTTGGTAACGGCATGATTAAACATATGCACAATTGCTGCCGTCAGCCCAGCCTCATTGTTTAAACCAATGCCGACAATCATATAACCTAACTGAGCGACACTGGAATACGCCAGCAAGCGCTTGATAGATACTTGGCATAGAGCCTTATACGAGCCGTACAGCATGCCCAGACAGCCGCTAAGCATAAGGAAGCCAGGCAATAACATTTCTTCCCAATAGGCCTGTGGAAATACCTGATACAGCATGCGAATGAGTACATACACGGCCACCTTGGTTGAAGTCGACGCCAGCAATACAGTGACCATAGTAGGGGCTTGGGTATATGCCTCTGGTAGCCAGGAATGCAAGGGAAACGCCGCGGCCTTGAGCGCCAGACCAATTAAGATAAACAATAACGCTGTGATTACCAGTTTCATTGAGGCGAAGTCATCAAAGCGAGCTGCCAGATCGGCCATATTCAATGTACCAGAGGCCGCATATAAAAAGCCTATCCCTAACAGGAAGAAGGTGGCCCCCAATGTGCCGGCAATTAAATAATTAAATGACGCCACCAAGGCCTGGCGTTTGTGTCCCATCGCAATCAGCGCATAAGAGGCCAACGATGAGATTTCCAAAAACACAAACAGGTTAAAAATGTCCCCGGTCAGTGCCATCCCCATCAATCCAAGAATAACTAGCTGGAAGGCAGCATAAAAAAGGTGAATTTGTGAGTCGTGGATTTCCTGCTCGGCACTTTTGCGCCCATAAATGACCGTAATTAAAGCAATAAACGCAACAATCACGGCGATCAGCGCGTTTAATGAATCAATCACATACTCAATGCCCCAAGGCGGTTTCCAACCTCCTAATTCGTAATGGATGACTTTACCGGTAGTCACATCATTCAATACCATTGCACTGATAACTGCCAGAGCCAGGCACATCATTAGCGTTAATGCCCAGGCTACCCGCCGGTCGGCAATCATCGCGGTAATGGGGGCGCAAATTAATGGAATAACCACCAGTAAAACCGTAAGCAGCTCCATCAATCCAGCTCCTCCCGTTGAATCTGCAAGTGAATATCGTCCTCTTCCATACTGTTGTACGCGCGTCGTATACGAATAATTAAAGCAAAGCCAAGCGCCATCGTGGCTACACCCACCACAATGGCGGTCAGCATCAACACCTGGGGCAGCGGGTTAGCATAGCGTGTGGCGGTTTCCGTAATGATAGGCGCAGTGCCATCTTCTACTTTGCCAATACTGACATAAAACAGGATCACCGCGGTTTGAAACATGCTTAGGCCGGCTAGTTTTTTCATCAGGTTGGGGCTGCTCATCATGGTGAACATACCAATCATCATTACGCCGATAATGAGCCAGTAATTTAAATGTCCAAGCAGGTACGTAGTCATTGTGGTGGGATTGTCCTTGCGAAGGTGTAAAACAATAGCAACATAACGCAGGCTACGGTGATGCCCACGCCCAGCTCGATAACGATAATGCCAATATGCTGGCCGGCTAAAGGGGTATCTGACAATGCGCTATAGTCCAGGAAAGTGCCCCCTTTAAATAAAGAGACGACCCCTACGCCAGCAAATAATAATACGCCCGCAGAAGCACCTATGCGCAGCACCGCCTCAGGTAACACCCGGCTGGTGGCTTCTACGCCGTAGACAAGGGCGTACAATAAAAATGCACTGCTAAAAATAACGCCCGCCTGGAAGCCGCCGCCCGGACTGTAATCGCCATGAAACTGTACATACAACGCGAACAGTAAAATAACCGGTACCAGCCATTTGGTTATCACCCGTAATATCAGGCTGTCACTCATCATTCCTCCTGGCTTTGAGATGGACTTTTTCCCGGCGACCTAACAGCAATAACACACCAATACCGGCTGTCAGCACCACGGTAACCTCGCCTAATGTGTCAAAGCCGCGATAGCTGGCTAGCACAGCGGTAACCAGGTTCGGCACGCCGGTTTCATCCACGCCTTTTTCAATATAATGCTTGGCTACCTGCTGATAGGCCGGCGACTGACTATCGCCAAAGGCCGGTAAATCCTGAATGCCAAATATCACTAAACTACCCATGGCTAAGCTCAGCAGTAGGGGGAGGGCCCGTTTGCCGGGTTTTATCGGGGCGCTATGACCATGGCGCACTGCGGCCAGCGTAACCAGCATCAGCACGGTAGAAATGCCCGTTCCTACCGCCGCTTCGGTAAATGCAACATCAGGCGCATCCAGTACAACAAAAAGGCTTGATACCAGCAGGCTGTATAGGCCAAACAGCATTACCATTGCCAGCAATACTTTTACCCGCATCACAGCAAAGGCGGTTACTAATAAAAACACCAGTAACACGGTATTTAACAACAGGCTCATTATAAATCTGCCTCATCGTTATTTTTCGAGGCATGGCCAGGTAGCCCCCAACGCCACGCGCTGTTCGCCAGCGCGTAAGAAGACACCGGGCTGGTAAATAATAAAAAAAGGAAAACAATTAAAAGCTTGGCAGAGGTCAATGTCCAACCTGACTGGCAGGCCAGTCCGGCTAGCAGTAAAAACGAACACAGAGTATCGGTAATGCCAACAGCGTGCAGACGTGAATAGAAATCGGGGAGTCTAAATAAGCCAATACCGCCGGTAAGGCTTAATACGCAGGCCAGCGCAATTAGCGCGTAAGACAATATTTCCATCATCGCTGTTGCTCCTCCTCTGGCGTTTCCGGGTGGTCAGTTGATGCATAAAACCGGCCTCGTTCGACCAGCCTTAGCGCGGCCACCACCCCTATAAAGTTAAGCAGTGAATACAATAATGCAATGTCGAGTAGATCAGCCCGGCCGGAAAAAAAGGCAATTAAAGCAACCAGTAATACCGCTTTAGTACCGAACATATTCACCGCCAGGATCCGGTCGAACACGGTGGGGCCGACAAATGCGCGGGCTAATGCCAACGCCATGGTGATCAAAAACGCAATACCGGCAACCAGATAAAGCATATTCACAGCGTTCTCCTTTTTTTGCGCACCGGTACCGTTTTCACATCCTGCTGGCGAATCCGCGGAATAATGTCGGCCATCGCTCCCTGGGCCAGTTCCTCAGCGCCTTCGCGACTAATACTGTGGACCAGTAATTTATCTTTATCCAACACCATACTTACGGTACCCGGGGTCAGGGTAATAGCATTCGCATAAATGACTTTCGATAAAGAATTATCAAATGGTAGCGGGATCTCTTTAAACGTAGGGGTAGCTTTGCGTATGCCATATATTCGTAAACATACATCAATGTTTGAACTGACCACCAGCCGGCCAAGTTTAAAAATAAAGAGAAATAAATCAGAGGTTACCGGGATATGGAACTGTTCATGGTCGATTTCATCCATGCGCCAGTCGAGCCACAATACCAACGCCACAGAGGCAACGCCGAGGCTAAGTAAAAGTACCGAGAAGTGTCCAGACAACAATACCCACATAACGCAGAGTATAATCGCCAGCCTGACTGTCGATTTCACGTTCTTGTCCCTTAATTATTGCTTTTCTACAGGTTATTTTCTTTTCGTTTCTACATCCTTGTACTAACCCTAGCCGCAAAACCGATCAAAAAGCAAAAATAAGGACAGTTTCCGTTCGCTTGGCTCGCCATGGCCGTGACGAATCTGGCATAATGCGGGTTTTTAGCATACTGCGGTTTCTATGCCTTCAATTTCTCATGTATTTTCGGCTGACGGCGCGCTGGCCAAAGCCATCAAAGGTTTTGTGCCCCGCGACGCCCAAACGCAAATGGCAGAAGCCGTGCAGTCAGCGTTGGATAAAAAGCACTGTTTAATTGTTGAAGCGGGTACCGGCACAGGTAAAACCTTTGCCTATCTCGCCCCTGCGCTGAAAGCCAAAGGTAAAGCAATTATTTCTACCGGCACCAAAAATTTGCAGGAGCAGCTGTATCATCGTGACCTGCCACTGGTGAAAAAAGCTTTGGGCAGCGTCCGCAAAACCGCGCTGCTTAAAGGCCGCTCTAATTATTTATGCGTGCATCGTTTAGCCCAGCACGGCGGCAACTCCACGCTGCTTGAAAAAGACATTCTCAATCAGTTATCGGCAGTAAAAACCTGGTCTACCACCACCAAAAGCGGTGATATGGGCGAGCTAAAAACCTTACCTGAAGATGCTAAAGTACTCCCTCTTGTCACCTCAACGGTAGACAATTGTTTGGGGCGTGACTGTCCGGATTACGAAGATTGCTATTTAGTTAAAGCACGCCGCAAGGCACTGGATGCTGATGTTATTGTGGTTAATCATCACTTGTTTTTTGCTGATATGGCATTGAAAGACACAGGCTTTGGTGAGCTCATTCCAGAAGCGGACGCGGTGATTTTTGATGAAGCGCATCAGATACCGGATATCGCCAGTGATTATTTCGGCGAAGCCCTATCTACCCGACAAATTCACGATATGGCAAAGGACATTACACTGTTGTTTCGCACTGTCTTAAAGGATGCAGGGCAGCTTGATAAAACCGCCGACAAATGTCGTATTGTAGCTGCTGATTTGCGTTTATTGTTCCCCGAAACGCCACAGCGTGGCAACTGGGTTGAAGCAATGCAGCGAGAAGATGTGCAAGGGCAGGTGAACCGTTTGGCCGACGCGCTTGGGGTGTTACATGAAGTGTGTAAATTACATATAGGCCGCGATAAAGACTTAGATAACTTATATGAGCGGGTAGTGGAGGCGCGAGAACAACTTGATGCGTTTCGTAATACCGAGCAACAGGGAGTGAGCTTGTGGTATGAAACCACTCACCGCCACATGGTATTGCATTTAACGCCCTTATCGATAGCGGCAAAATTTCGTCGGTTTATCAGCGATCCACCACGCGGTTGGGTATTTACTTCGGCGACCCTCATGGTCGATGAGGGGTTCGAGCACTTTCAGCGACGTATGGGGCTTGAAGAAGCCACTACCCTTGGTCTGGATAGCCCCTTCGACTATCAGCAGCAAGCGATATTGTGTGTACCGCGCTATTTACCCGAGCCGAACAGCTTTAAAATGCGCGAAACCCTGCTCGATACGGCCAAAACCTTGATTAAAGCCAGCCGAGGCCGCTGTTTTTTATTATTTACCAGTCACGCCATGCTACGGCAAACTGCGGCAAGCCTAGAAACTCAAATAGATAACCCATTGCTGGTTCAGGGGACTACCACAAAGCAAGCGCTGCTGGCCGAATACCTGGCGACCGAAAATGCAGTGTTAATGGGGACCGGTGCGTTTTGGGAAGGGGTGGATGTGCGCGGCAGTGATTTAGTGTGTGTTATGATTGATAAGTTACCCTTCGCCTCGCCAGATGATCCACTGTTGCAGGCCCGTATAGAAGATGTCAAAAAGCGCGGCGCTAACCCCTTTGCCGCCATCCAGATACCCCAGGCTGTAATCACTTTGAAACAAGGGGCCGGCCGACTGATTCGCGACCCGAACGATAAGGGGGTGCTGGTTATTTGCGATAACCGGCTGGTGACTAAACCCTATGCAAAAACATTTTTAGCCAGTTTACCTGATATGCGCCGTACCCGAAGCCTGGATGAGGTGGCCGCTTTTTTGACTGATATTGAGTAAGAAGATATGAATTTATTAGCCATTGATACCGCAACCGAAGCGCTTTCGGTCGCCCTGAATTACAAATCAGCACAGTTTCATCGCTTCGATATTTGCCCCCAGCAACATAGCCAGAAATTGCTGCCTATGGTAGATGAGGTGCTGGCAGAAGCGGGGGTTACCTTAGCCCAACTGGATGGCCTGGTATTTGGCCGCGGCCCTGGTAGCTTTACTGGCGTGCGTATCGCCACCGGCATGATACAGGGCCTGGCGCTGGGCGCTAACTTACCCGTGGTGGGCATCAGCACCTTGGCCGCTATGGCCCAACAGGCAATCGAAGAGCAACACGCCACAACGGTGTACAGCGCAATTGATGCCAGAATGAGTGAAGTGTACTTTGGTCATTTTGTAGAAGAGCAAGGATTGGCCTGCTTGCAGGGCGAGGAAGTTGTTTGCCCGCCGGAAGAAGCCGCAGGGCACTGCCCGCAATCGGGTTTTATTGCGGTAGGCACAGGCTGGGCAGCTTATCCTTCGCTTGCGTCGCGCTTAGCGCAGAATGCGCCAAACGTTGAGTTTCCGCAGGCCCGTTATATGCTGCCTTTGGCCAACGCGGAGTTCACTGCCGGTCGTACGTTTAGCGCCGATACCGTTCAGCCGGTATATTTACGCGATAAAGTCACCTGGAAAAAGTTGCCGGGCCGCGAATAGCATTACCCATACCCCGCTTGGTGGTTGCAACAGCTAGCCAATTCAGCCGCGCGGGGTCCCAGCGTGAAATTTAATCTTTTGGGCATATATATTGCTTTGATAGTTTCTGATAAAGCGCTCATACTGAGCATATAAACGTGCAGGCCACGATACCTGACCTGGCTTGTGAACATTATCTAATGGTTGCCCTGTGGCACAGTAACGTGTGAGTTAATCTGCACCTGACTATGGATATCAACGCTACTTTTTCTGTCCTCGCCCCTGACCCGCAAAGTCGGCCGCCCGCCGACACCAGCAAAGTGCGTCGCGTTGAACGTGAGACGCCGGCACCTGCGGTAGAAGCGAGCCAGAGCCTACGCACCAGCGCCGATCGCGATACCCTGAATCAGGCAAAACGGTTCCAACAGGAGGCCGGCTATGATCAACCGCAAGGCAAAGGGCAGCAGGCCGTGGGGGCTTACATGAGCCTGGAGCGTGAAGCGCAGCGCGACACCATCCGTGATATGCTCGGTGTCGATATTTACGCCTAACTGTGTAAATTCTCAGCTTGTTCAGCTTTTATTCATCCCATTTTCATATACTATCGTAATGATAAATCTCGGTCTTCAGGGGATATTTATGTTGTTAAAAGTGTTGTTTGCCAGTGCCGTATTGCTGTTGTCAGGTTGTGCGATGGTACCGGACAATCTGGCTGTGCCAGATGGGACCACCTTGGTATCCTACCAGCAATCAGTGACCGGCGGTGAAGAGGTTACCGGTAGAACTGCTCGTTGGGGCGGGGTGATAGTCGGGGTGGAAAATAAACCTAAAAAGACCTTTGTCGAGGTTGTCCATTTTCCTCTCAATCATTACGGTCGGCCCAATACTTCGGAAGAAACGGTGGGTCGATTTAAAGTACAGATAGACGGCTTTGTTGATCCTATTGTATTTGAAAAAGGGCGGGCGGTTACTTTTGTGGGTAACGTTGTTACGCCGCTAGCCGGTATGGTAGGCGAACAGCCCTATATGTATCCCTCAATTAAAGCGCGGGATTATCATTTGTGGCGGGAAGTGCAAACATACGATGTGTCTACGCTTTACTTTAACTATAATACCGGTTGGTA
Source organism: Alteromonas indica (assembly GCA_003056425.1). Classification (GTDB taxonomy): domain Bacteria; phylum Pseudomonadota; class Gammaproteobacteria; order Enterobacterales; family Alteromonadaceae; genus Alteromonas; species Alteromonas indica. The sequence continues at coordinate 111,348 of PYVY01000014.1, read as the reverse complement.
TTCGCCTTTTTACTATCGTCATCATCCGTTTGGCGGCGGCTGGGGTTTTGGTACCTCGCGTATTCGGGTTATTGAAAGTCGGGGCTTTACACCACGTTTGCCGCAGTCAGCGGATCGAGCCCCAGCACAGTTGCAAAAAGTGCCGCCCTCCCGGGGCAAGATAATTAATGATTAAAGACGATCCTTACCTGTTTCAGGCGGTATAAAAGTCTGCAAATAAATGTCATATAGTTGCCGCTGGCCGGCAATTATATGCCAGCAGGGTGGCGGCTTTTTGCCGCCTTTTGCGTTTCCAGACTGACAGGATGACTCATGATAGAAACAGAATTTCAGGCGGGCGCCGCCACACTAACAGCGTTGGATAACCAGGGTGCAGGACCGGTAGTGATTGGGCTACATGGTTATTTAGATAATGCTGCTAGCCTGGAACCGCTGGCCCCCTTCCTCCACAATTGCCGGTTTATTGCCTTAGATCTGGCCGGACATGGAAACTCCAGCCATCGTCCGCATGGGGCCCACTACAATTTAGTCGACTACTTGCAGGATTTACACGCACTCATTCAGCATAAGGAGTTTGATAAAGTCGTGTTGCTGGGTCACTCCCTGGGGGGCATTTTGGCTACAATGTATGCCGCAGTATTTCCCGAAAAAGTCAGCGGTGTCGTAAGTATTGATGCTTGCGGGCCACTAACTAAACCTGTTGAGACCACCACGGAGCAATTGCGTGATTCCATTGAAAGCCGCTTTAAGAAAACCCGTAATCGTTTAAAGGTGGTCGACATTGAACAAGCGGTGGAGGCGCGTTGCCAGGTTAGCGATATCAGTGAAGAGCACGCCCGGGTAATTTTAAAGCGTAATTTGACACAAGATGCCGGTGGGCACTATTTCTGGGCTAGCGATCCTAAGTTGCGTACCCGCTCCAATCTGCGCCTGACAGACCCTCAGGCAAAAGCGTTAATGGGCGATATCCAATGTCCGGTATATTTTGCCGGGGCCACCAATAGTTTTAAAAATCTGCAGGAAAACTATCCTAAACGAGAAGCTTGGTTTAAAAATGCGCAATGTGAATATTTTGTAGGCGGTCATCATATTCATATGGAAAAGCCAGATGAGGTAGGGGCTGCCATCAAACGTTTTGTTGAACAATTGTAAACGTGGTCATTTATCTTTACGGGTACTTCCGCTACTATAGCCAAGTAATCAGACCAGTTGTGCATTTCTCAAACAGCATGCCCTGGAAGTACCGTTAAAAGAATAATAAGTAGGAGGTTTTGTGGAGAAAACCTGGCTGGAGCATTATGACCCTCGTGTAAATGCTGAAATTGACCCGGATCATTATGCGTCCGTAGTAGATATATTTGAGCAATCTGTTCAAAATTACGGCGATAAAACGGCTTATATCAATATGGGCCATGAGATATCGTTTAAAGAGTTGGACGTATTGAGCGCTCAGTTTGCGGCTTATCTGCAAAACAGTGGTTTGCAACGCGGCGATGCCGTGGCAATTATGATGCCCAATCTGCTGCAATACCCGGTTGCCATGTTCGGTATTTTACGCGCCGGTATGGTAGTAGTTAATGTTAACCCGCTTTATACCGCCCGCGAATTGAAGCACCAGCTATCCGATGCCAATGCAAAAGGCATTGTAATAGTGGAGAATTTTGCCTGCACCCTGCAAGAGGTAGTGGCCGACACCCCGGTTAAACATGTTCTTTTAACGGCATTAGGCGATATGCTTCCCGTGCCCAAACGATGGGTGGTTAATCTTGTGGTGAAGCATGTCAAAAAACTGGTGCCGGCGTTTGATTTACCGCAGTCTATGTCGTTTATGGCAGCGGTTAAGCAGGGTGCGAACCAGACCTTCACCCGGCCAGAGATCACCGGCGATGACCTGGCTTTCTTGCAATACACCGGGGGTACCACCGGGGTATCCAAAGGTGCAATGCTGACGCATCGCAATATGATTGCCAATCTTGAACAGGTCTCCGGTATACTGGAGACAGTTATTGATAAAGGTAAGGATTTAGTGGTGACCGCGCTGCCGCTTTATCATATCTTTGCGTTACTGGCCAACGGCTTGCTGTTTTTGAAATACGGCTGCCCAAACCTGCTTATCACCAACCCCAGGGATATGCCGGGTTTTATAAAAGAATTACAGAAATACCCCTTTGCTATCTTACCTGGCGTTAACACCTTATTTAACGGTTTACTCAATACCCCAGGGTTTGCTGAACTGGATTTCAGTAAATTTAAATTTGGGCTGGGCGGCGGGATGGCTGTGCAGCGTCCAGTAGCTGAAAAGTGGCATGAGGTAACGGGCACCGTATTGTTAGAGGGGTATGGATTAACAGAGTGTTCGCCGGTAGTGGCCGTCACGCCCCCACAGATTGGGGAATACAAAGGCACAATTGGCTTACCAGTACCTTCCACCGATATTAAATTGCTCGACGATGATGGCAATGAAGTGCCAGAGGGCGAGCCCGGTGAGCTGTGGGTGAAAGGCCCGCAGGTTATGTTGGGCTATTTGAACCGTCCAGAAGCAACAGAAGAGATTTTAAAAGATGGCTGGTTAGCCACCGGGGATATAGCCCGGGTAGATAAACAGGGTTACTTCTATATTGTTGACCGGAAAAAAGATATGATTCTGGTCTCTGGCTTCAATGTATTTCCAAATGAAATTGAAGAAGTCGCTGCAATGCATGCTGGTATTGTAGAAGCCGCCGCTATTGGCGTAGCGCATGAGGTTAGCGGCGAAGTGGTTAAGCTGTATGTGGTCAAAAAAGACCCCAGCTTAACCGCTCAGGATGTTATTGCCCATTGCCGTAAACACCTTACTGGTTACAAAGTGCCTAAGCAGGTAGTGTTTAAAGACGAGCTGCCTAAAACTAACGTAGGTAAAATTCTGCGTAGAGAGTTGCGGGATTAACCATGCTGTAGTTTACTTTTATTCTTGCCACACCGTATTTTGCCGGCGCGGCGTTTAACAGGTTTATCAGGGACAGCCGGCAAATGCCGGCTGTTTTTATTATTATGGATTATGAATTAGTCACCACTTACCGCGACCTTAAGGCTGTATGTGATGCTGCCAGCCAGTGCGAAGCCATTGCCCTGGATACAGAATTTGTGCGTACCCGAACGCTTACCCCTCAACTAGGCTTGTTGCAGTTGTACGATGGCAAGCAATTGGTATTAATTGACCCGCTGGCCATAGATGATATGACCCCTTTTGTTCGGTTATTGGAAAACCCGGCCGTAATAAAGGTGCTGCATTCATGTTCAGAAGACCTGGAAGCCTTTCTGGCGGCCTTCGATACTTTACCTGAGCCGGTGTTTGATACGCAATTTGCGGCGGCGGTGTTAGGCTTAGGGCCGTCTTTAGGCTATGCGCGACTGGTGGAAGAGTTGAGTGGCGTGGCATTGGATAAAGGCGAATCGCGAACCGACTGGTTGGCTCGGCCTCTCAGTGCCAATCAGCTGGTATACGCCGCGAACGATGTGCTCTATCTGTTACCGGTATATCATCAATTAAACGAACGCATGGCCGAATGCGGTAAAACCCAATGGGTGTTTGATGAGATAGCCGCGCTGGGACTGAAGAAAAAGTCCCAACTGCCATTGGCGTTTGCTTATTTACCGGTTAAAAATAACTGGAAGCTTAATAGTCAGCAATTAACGGTATTACAGCATTTAGCAGCGTGGCGGCTGGGTACTGCGCGGCAAAAAGACATTGCCCTTAATTTCGTGGTGAAAGAGTCGGTGATGCTGGATATTGCGCTACGCTTACCACAAAGTCGCAATGCGCTTAGCGCTATCGATGGAATGATTGGCCCCACTATGCGTCGACATGGCGACACATTATTAGCAGTGGTGCAAAAAGCGTTGGAAGAATACGATGATATTCCGGCCACGGAGCAATTAGCCCGGGTACGCCGGCTGGTCGAATTTCCAGAGTATAAAAAGATGTTGGGTAAACTAAAGACGTTGTCCGATGATATTGCTGCCCAGCAACAGGTACCCGTTGAAGTTGTCGCATCGAAAAAGCAAATGAATCAGGTACTAAAATGGTATTGGCTGACTTTGGATGAAACCCGAGTACAAGGCCTGAAACCGGATTTGTTAAGTAGTTGGCGAGCGCCCCTTTTTAGCTCTCATTTGGACACCTTACTGGGAACCACCTCATAGGAACCATTATGCTGTGCGCAGTTTACAAAACTCGTAAAAAAGAAGGCATGTTTTTATACGTGCCTAAAAAAGAAGATTTTTCGGCTGTGCCCGAAGCGCTTATGGCGCAATTCGGCCGCCCGGAACTCGTCATGTTATTACCGTTAAATAAACGCGAGGCATTAGGTCGGGTAGATAAGGCAACACTGATAGCAGCCCTAAACGACCAAGGCTTTTACCTGCAAATACCCCCTCGCCAGGAAGATTGGCTGGCCGAGCACCGGTCGTCTTTAGGTCTCTCCTCGCGCGAAGAAACTAAGAAATTTTAGTATGAAACTGTGTCGATTAGTTATAGGCAGCTGGTTGGTGCTGATGTCGCTGGCCGCTACGGCGGCAAAAGATGAAGCAGGCTATAGCCGGTACCTGACCACGTTGAAACAAGAAGCGGTGGCCCAAGGCTACAACGAAACCTGGCTAGAGCCTCTTTTTGCCAAAATGCAGTTCAGGCCTACGGTCGTCAAGGCAGACAAAAATCAGCCAGAGCAAAAAATAACCCTTGATAGCTATCTGGCATCACGGGTTCCTGACTGGAAAGTGGCACAAGCTGTTAAACTGCTGCAGCAGCACAAATCTTTATTGCACGAGATTGGCCAGCAATACAACGTCCAACCACGTTTCATCGTGGCGTTATGGGGCAACGAATCTAACTTCGGAAAATTGCAGGGCAACTTTGATGTGCTCAGTGCATTATCTTCGTTAGCTTACGAGGGCAGGCGGGAAACACTGTTTAAAAAGCAGTTTTTCGCCGCCTTACAGATTCTTAAAGAAGGCCATATTAAACCAGATAAGCTCACCGGTTCGTGGGCTGGGGCGATGGGGCAAAGCCAATTTATGCCAACCTCGTTTCTCCATTATGCAGTCGATTATGATAAAGATGGCCGTAAAGATATCTGGGGAACGCCCGCTGACGTGTTCGCCTCAATTGCCAATTTTTTGTCCTCAGAAGGCTGGAGTGATCAATATACCTGGGGCCGCCAGGTCATCTTGACCAATGGTTATGATGCGGAACATGAAGGCTTGGCAGCGGCCAACATGGCGCCGTTATCCACCTGGCATACACGCGGTGTCAGGCGCTATAACGGCCAGCCCTTGCCCGATTTGCCTTTGCCTGCCTCACTTATCATGCCTGACGGGGAAAAGGGCAGAATTTATCTGGTCTACAATAACTTTCACACCCTGATGAAGTGGAATCGTTCACGTTACTTTGGGGTGTCGGTGGGCTATCTGGCTGACCGCATTAACAAAGGAGAGTAACCATGTACCGTCATACCGATAACCTGGGCCTACCGGTAGATTTACCAGTAGGCAAAGTTATGTGCGTGGGTCGCAACTATCTCGACCACATTACGGAAATGCAGTCTCAGGTTCCTGTCGCACCGTTATTATTTATGAAGCCGAAAACGGCGCTGTGTCATCTAACACAGCCGGTTAGCATCCCCGCTGATCAAGGGGTTTGTCATAATGAAGTAGAGATTGCTGTGTTGATTGGCCAGACTTTATGTAAGGCACCCCAGGGGGCTACCGACGCTGAACTGCAAAAGGTGATTTGGGGCGTAGGCGTGGGCCTGGATCTGACGTTGCGTGATGTTCAGGCGCAGCTTAAAGCCGATGGTCACCCGTGGGAGCGGGCGAAAGCATTTGACTTTAGCTGTCCGGTATCTGGCTTTGTGCTAGCCTGCCAAATTGCCAGCTTGCAGTCACTGCCATTTAGTCTGTCGGTTAATAATGAGGTTCGCCAACAAGGTAATAGTGCTGATATGATGCGCCCGGTACTAAACCTGCTCGTACAGATATCTCAGCAATTTACGCTTGAACCAGGAGATATTGTGATGACAGGCACTCCAAAAGGGGTAGGGCCTCTTTGCCATGGCGACAAGCTGGCCGTTCAACTGGCCGATTTTATTAATATCAATACACATGTAGTAACAATATGACTGAACGGTTCTGGGAAACCAAAACACTGGAACAAATGAATGACCAGGAATGGGAAGCGCTATGCGACGGTTGTGGTAAATGCTGCTTACACAAATTTATTGAAGATGATGAGGCTAATGAAGCAGCCCCAACTGATGAATTACGTGCAGATGAGCAGGTGCATTATACCAATATCGTATGTTCCTATTTGAACACCAAAGCCTGTCAGTGCACTCAATATGAAAACCGAACTGTACTGGTGCCTGACTGCGTGAAGCTTACCAAAGAAAATTTAAAAGATATTTTCTTTATGCCCACCAGTTGTAGTTACCGGCGGCTTTATGAAAATCGCGGGCTGCCGTCATGGCATCCGTTGTTAAATAAAGGCAAGAAAGCAGCAATGCACAAAGAAGGGATGTCGGTTAGAGGCAAAACCGTTTATGAAACAGATGTGGACTTAACCCATTTTGAAGATTATATCGCGCTTTGGCCGCTCGAAGATTTGGATTAGGCCAGTGCTGTTAATCTTCGGCCAACAAGGCGTATAAGTAGGCGTCGCGGCCAAATATCCGCTTTCGACACAATCCTTCAGGCTGGGCCCCCAGCTTCTGGGCTACTTTCATACTGGCTTTGTTAGCAGGTTCAATAAATAGCTCTAAGCGGTGTAATTGCATTTGCGAAAAAGCCAACTTGGTTAAACTTTTACATAATGCTACAGCAAGGCCTTTACCGCACGCATCAGGGCGTATCCAGAAACCAAGGTTAGCAGTGTAGTGCACGGGGTGAATATAATTTATAAAGCCCATACCCAAACAGCGCTGGCCGTCCATCATTAAGTAGGTGATACCATATCCCGCATCTTTCTTGTGTTCGGCATCGTCGATAAACTTGCGTACGGCAGCAGGGGTAACCGGGCATAGGGCAGTGCCCAGCCATGGCTTAACATGGCTGGCAGCAAACACGCATGCTTCTGCCAGCGCCTGGGTATGGCGGCCAGATAGCCGTGCCACGGTTAACTGGTCGTAATCGGCATGGGCTACCGGCAAGCGCGCGGCAAGGGTGGTAAGATCGGTCAAAAGGGCTTCTTGTCTAACAGGCGGCTAATAAATACTACCAAAAATACAGCAAAATAAGCGCCAAAGATCACAATCATCCATTGCGCCATGCCCATTGACATAAAGCGCCAGCCATCTTCCATGCAATCGCCCTTCGCCGCAAAAATAGCGGGTAACCATTCATGCAATGGCATAAAAGAAGGGAAGTTAGGCACAATTTCACAACTGGCAAAAAATGGGTTTGAGGCCTGAAGGATTTCTACATGCTCAAATGCTATCAAGCCCCCCCAGCCAGCTGCTATTGCCCAGCCTGCAAAGCCCAATAAACGGGTGAAGCTGTTGTTAACCAACATGACCAATAGGCCTGCTAACACAATGCCATACATGGCGGTACGCTGGTAAATACACATAATACAAGGCTGAAGCCCCAGACCGTACTGGAAATAAAGGGCCGCCACTTCCAGCGCCAACGCACTGATAAAAAGTAAAGCCCAGGCCGATTTTTTCTCGGCCTGACGGCTTATTAAACGAATTACACTCATCATTTACAGATCACGTTCCTTAATGCGACTCGCTGCCAGTAGATACTTCACCGGAGTGATGTTCAATAAGGTTAGCGTCGTACAACATCTGCGTTGCGTCGAGTAACCCGAAATACGTTGCTGCCAGACCTACCAGTGTCAATACCACGGTGTAGGGTAACGCCATAATTACCATTTTACCGTAAGACAAGCGCAGTAACGGGGCAATGGCTGAGGTCAGCAGGAACAAAAAGGCTGCTTGGCCATTAGGTGTAGCTACGCTAGGCAGATTAGTACCGGTATTGATGGCTACTGCCAGCAGGTCAAACTGGTCACGGGTAATTTTTCCTTCCGCCAATGCGGCCGTCACTTCGGTTATATACACCGAGCCCACAAATACATTGTCAGACACCATAGATAATACGCCGTTGGCCAGATAGAACATGACTAACTGGGTTTTCCCTTCAAAGCTTAGTACCCAATGGATAACGGGTTGGAACAGCCCCTGGTCGATAATAACCGCCACTACCCCAAAGAACACACAAAGTAACGCTGTGAAGGGGAGTGCTTCTTCGAATGCTTTACCCAGAGCGTGCTCCTCGATAATGCCGCTCATGGAGGTAGCCAGAATAATGACTGATAAGCCGATTAAACCCACTGAAGCAAAATGGCCCGCCAAACCGACAATCAGCCATACGCCGATCAATGCCTGGACCGCCAGGCGGGCTTTATCGCGTGTCGTACGTTCCTGGTCCATATGCTTGTCGTAATCCACCAGAATCTCGCGCACGGCTGGCGACAATTGTGCCCCGTAGCTACAAATTTTGGTTTTTTCCAGCACGATGGTAGTGAGGAGTCCGAACACGAACACCGGCAGCGACACTGGCGCCATACGAATAAAGAATTCTATGAAGTTCCAACCGGCTTTATCGGCAATTATTAGGTTTTGTGGTTCGCCTACCATTGTCATAACGCCGCCAAGCGCCGTACCTACCGCGGAATGCATCATCAAGTTGCGTAAAAACGCACGGAAATCTTCTAAGTCGTTACGGCCCAATTCGTGTACACCATCATCGGTGGTGTGGTCATGGTCATGATGGAATTCTTTGCCCGAGGCAACCTTGTGGTAAATAGTGTAAAAGCCTAGACCGACACTGATAATTACGGCCACCACCGTCAGGGCATCCAAAAACGCCGATAAAAAAGCCGAAGCGGCAATAAAGGACAACGACAATATCATCTTGTTCTTTACTTTAATGACCAGCTTGGTAAACAAATACATGAGCAGATCTTTCATAAAGTAAATGCCGGCAACCATAAACACCAGCAGCAACAGCACTTCCAAATTAACCTGAATTTCGTGCAACATGTGTTCGGGGGTCGTCATGCCGATAGCCATTGCTTCGATAAGCAGTAAGCCACCCGGCTGTAGCGGATAGCATTTGAGCGCCATCGCCAAAGTGAAGATAAATTCGATTATCAGAACCCAGCCTGCCAAATAACTATCCAACATAAAGATAAACGGATTGGCAATTAAACAGGCAATGATGGTGTTCTTGTACCAGTCAGGCGCATGGCCGAGGAAATTTCGGTACAGAGCCATGGACATCGAGGTTTGCATGAGTATAAATCCTTCTACAACTTGTAGACACGCGCTACGTTGTTTTAATTATTTTCGCCAAACCTGAAAAAGTAACCGACAGGCTGGCATATGTAATGACACGTATTGTCATTCTGGGTTTAGAGACAATTAAGCCTAGCGTAAAATTAACAACTGCGGAAGCCAGCGAGCTTATTTAGCCGGCGAATTGCCAATAAAACTATCAATCGCTGGCTATAGTGCGTAAGCAAACCGCAAATTATTACTGCCTTCAGTAACATAGCGTTTCCCTATAGGGCGAAACAGCAAAGGCGAAACCACCGGTTATAAGACTTAAGATGGCAAAGTTTGCCTCGCATAAACTTGCTTATAGGCACTCTACAACATCTATATCAAAAGGGTATCGTAAAAGTTGTACTATCATGCTTTCATACATACGCTAAAATTTGCGTAATAACCGGCCAATGTTTACACCCAGGCAGCGAAAAGCCTGTGTTGGAGGCCATTAATAGATTGTGTATATTAAAAGGCATCTGGTACAATCAGTTGACTATTATAAGAAGAGATGTTCAGGCGAAAAAATTATGATTTATAAGGCCCAGAGTCCTGCCGGATTTGCTGAAGAATATATCGTAGAATCAATTTGGAGCGGACGTTTCCCTCCGGGCACTATTCTCCCCGCTGAACGCGAATTGTCCGAACTGATAGGGGTAACCCGCACTACCTTACGCGAAGTGTTGCAGCGGTTAGCCCGAGATGGCTGGCTGACTATACAACATGGAAAGCCGACCAAAGTTAATAACTTTTGGGAAACCTGCGGTCTGAATATCCTGGAAACACTGGCGCGGTTAGACCAGGAAGGTATCCCTGAACTGGTTGATAACCTGCTGGCTGCCCGCACTAATTTAAGTGCAGTATTTATTCGGGGTGCTATTCGCCATAACCCTGAAGAAGCGATCAAAATTATTTCTCGCTATAAAGACGTGGAAGCGGATGGCGCTGCCTTCGCTAATTATGATTATCAAATGAATCATGATCTTGCTCTGGCCTCGGGTAACAATGTATTTGTGTTAATGATGAATGGCTTCAGAGGACTCTACTCGCGTATCGGGGGCTATTTTTTCTCGCATGAAAATGCCCAACGGGTAGCGCGTAACTTTTATGCTAAGCTGCTTGAAGTGGCCGAACAGGGCGATTTCGATGCGGTGCCGGTAGTGGTTCGTAACTACGGAATTGAATCTGGCAAAGTGTGGCAGCAGGTACGTGAAGAAATGCCCAAAGATTTGGTCGACTAACCCTAATAAAATGCTATCTGAGCGCTGTTCTTAGCATGTAGCTCAGCGGGGATTGCCCGAAAAGTGTAAACAACAAAAAGGTGCTTCAGCACCTTTTTTTGTGCGCGCCCTGTTTCCTCGGTCCTGCAGTGGTATTGCCCCGCATTTTTCACATAATGGCGTATCCGCGGGGGCGTCTCTTAATCCTACCTTTAACACTTATCTGACCTGTGTGCGCCGAGGCGCGTGCTATGCTTTTGAGTGCAGTATACACCCTGGCTATGGCTTGGTTGCCTGTAGTAATTGGCGGTATTAACCGTACCCGCCAGGTATTTATGACCCTTACTATTACAGGAAAATCGGTTATGGATATTAACCCGTTGGTGTGGTTTGAAATATATGTAGATGATATTAAACGCGCCCGTGCATTCTATGAAACTATGCTTGATACCACCCTTGAGGAACTTAGCGACCCCTCTGATGAAGCTTTGACCATGCTATCTTTTTATGGCAATCATGAGGCGCACGGCTGTAGCGGTGCGTTGGTTCATAACCCGTCACATCAAGCCGGCACTGGCGGAATTATTGTTTATTTCAGCTGTGACAACTGTGAACAGGAGCAACAGCGGGCACAACAGGCTGGGGGCAGCGTGGTACAAGCCAAAATGGCGATAGGTGAATACGGCCATATTGCCTTGGTGAAAGACACCGAAGGCAATACTATTGGTTTACACTCGCTACAGTAAACAGCCCTGCTTTTTTAGTGGGCAGGTGAAGGGCAACCATCGTCAGTTGCCTTTTTTCCATAAATTCTGATGCTTTTTGTCGGCAAAGAAATCGGCAGGCTCCCACCATGGTGGCGCAAGCTGGTCTACTGAATCGGCATTGAAGTTACTTTTCAGCTGACTCATTATTTCCTGCAACCGGTCGCGGCCGATGCGCATTAATTTTTTCTGATTAGCCGGGAAGTACAGATTGCGGGATTTGCTGACCACCTCATCCGGCCCCGAAGTGGTATAGTTCAGATTCCGCGACACAACCCGACAATGGGGCTCGGCCGGGTGTTTTGGGTTCAGCTGATTCACAATAGCGTATTCAAACTGGTTTTTTTCTTCCCCCCGTTCATTTTCCGGTATAAAGGCTATGCCAAAACCTTGCGGGAAATAGCCAACAATCTGGATAAATGCCTCGGCCAGTTTATTATTCAGGCCGCCTTTTTTGGCTAACTGTTCTATCAGTAAGTAGCCTTTAGGTAATTCCTTGCGGGTATAATCACTTTTGGTGGAAAGAATAATCGAAACATAAATTTGCGGTACTTTAAGTAACTCACCAATACCACTTTTTGATACAAACGCATCGTGCATCAGCTTTTCGCGAAATAAATTTGCGGCTTCATGCAGCTGGTTGAAGCGGTGACGTTCCTCCACATCCACCCCCACATAAGTCGGCATGCCCAAACCGCGTTTTAGATAATTCATGGTATGTAAGAAGTTTAGCTTAAGTAACGCTTTACGTTGGCCTTCAGCCAATAGCCTGAATTCATTTTCGTCGCGGTTTTCGCCCACCAAAATATGTTGCGCATCGGGATGCTGCAAGCCAATGTCCTGCAATAACGCTGCCGATATTAACGGAATAGCCAACTCTTTTTCCCACTTATCGCGCCAGTAGCGATCACCATTCATACGTGACAAAGAAGGGCGATAAAGCGCCAGATAAGGATGAGAAATACTTTCATCCTGAATCAGTTTGTCGACCAGGCGCAATATCAGCACCGCTTTATACAGCGGCTTTAAGCGCTGATGGAAGCGGGCAAACCCCGGGGCCGTCCCTTGGGTTAATAACATAAGTGTGCCCAGGAACTTTGCACTAAGTAACTGTGTTTCGTCATAGTTATCCGCTTCACACAGACTGATAATAGTGCGGCTTACCGTATTGATGCGTTCAATGCGGGCTTGCCGCTCATCTTCCAGCTTTTGCTTACTTTTTTTCAGCTTAATGTGTAACTCGGCAACCTGTGAGCCTGTTTCATCGCGCTCCATGGCACTGGCGAGCTGCTCTTCGGTTTCCCGGATATGGACCAACAAGGAAGGCGTTAGGGTATAAAAATGACGTGCGTCAGCATATATTGACGGCGCGCTAGTGTCATTAGGATACACCTCATCAAGCAATTTTTTAATTTGCTGGGTGTACAGGCTATCCGGGTTTTCAATCTTCTTATTCACATCGTTCCTTTTGCTGCCCCTGGTGGAAAGAGGGCTGCGACTAAACCATTCACAACCGATAACCCAGTTGTATGCGGCGCTACACGCAAATTACAGGTGCAGGGATAATAGTTAACATACCCAGAGAGTGTGTTTAACTGAATTTATGTTATAAAAGTGTTAACAGTACAAAAGAAGGATGCGTTGTGCCTACTCACTTTTATATCTGGCGATGCCGGTAATGCTGGCCTCTCCGCCCAAAGAATTCGATTATATTATAGTCGGAGCGGGATCAGCCGGGGCCGTATTGGCAGCCAGACTTAGTGCGGATCCTGCCATAACCGTGTGTCTTATTGAAGCAGGGAAATGCGATAAACACCCATTAATTCATATTCCATTTGGTTTAGCAGGGTTAAGTCGCGTGACGAACCTGAATTGGGGATACACCACTGCGCCACAAACCGCCCTTAATGACCGCGAATTATTCTGGCCCCGCGGCAAAACGTTGGGCGGCAGCAGTTCTATTAATGCGATGTGCTACATTCGAGGACAATACAGCGACTACGATGACTGGGTGCGGGCCGGTGCCATAGGTTGGGGCGCAAAAGACGTCATACCTTGGTTTAAAAAGGCCGAAAACTTTGCCGGGGAGGCAGATGAATATCATGGCCATGGTGGCCCATTACAGGTTAACTCACTGCGCCATGTCGACCCCCTTTCACGGCGTTTTGTAGCCGCCGCTCGCGAAGTAGGATTGCCACAGTGCAATGACTTTAACCGCGCCCATCGCGAAGGGCTGGGTTTGTACCATGTTACCCAGTCACAGGGTCAGCGCTGTTCAAGTGCTAAAGCCTATTTAGGCGGCATTACAGGGCGGGTAAACCTGGTCATTAAAACCCAGGTATTGGTTGAGAAAATACTGATAAAAGCCGGAGCGGCAGCGGGGGTACAGCTTCGAAGTAGTGGCACCTCAGAGCAAATTCTGGCCCGAAGCGAAACCATAGTATGTGCTGGTGCTATCAATTCGCCCCAGTTATTAATGTTATCCGGAATCGGGCCCAAACAGGAATTACAACGTCATGGTATAGCGCTGGTGGCAGAGGCCCCGGGTGTAGGGCAGAACCTGCAAGATCATTTAGATGTGATCGTACAGTGCGCAAGCGCTGGGCGGCACGGCTATGCAGTAACCCCGGCAGCGCTACCTACGTTTTTCCATGCCGCTTTGGCGTACGCCTTTCGGCGGAATGGACCGTTCAGTTCCAATATAGCTGAAGCGGGTGGGTTTGCCTGTTCTGCTACCGCGTCTCCTGGCAAACCCGATTTGCAATTTCACTTTTTACCGGCGCGCTTGAACGACCATGGCCGACGTACCACTTTTGGTTATGGCTTTGGCTTGCACGTATGTAATCTGTACCCCAAAAGCCGCGGCGAAATTCGCTTATACAGTAGTCACCCGGCCGATCCGCCGATTATTGATCCCCGTTATCTTAGCCATCCTGCAGATTTACCTGTAATGCTTGATGGGCTACGGATGGCGCGCCAAATTCTTCATAGTGAAGCCTTGGCGCCCTGTTTGAAAAAAGAAGTGTTACCCGGTATGGAACGCACCAGCGATAGCGCGTTAACAGAATTTATCCGTGAATATAGTGAGACTATTTATCACCCTGTAGGCACGTGTAAAATCGGCCGCCCCGACGATTCATGGGCAGTGGTTGACCCTGAACTAAAAGTTATAAAGGTAAAACGGTTACGGGTGGTCGACGCCTCGGTAATGCCTTCTATTATAGGCGGTAATACTCATGCTGCTGTAGTGATGATAGCTGAACGGGCTGCCTGCTTTATCCTGCAGGATCGGCAGCGCCGCGGTACTGCTGCATAAATAGAGCGGCAGCAGTATCACACATGTCATCAATATGACTGCTGTTGGCATACACGCCATCAATTACTAGTCGCGCAATACCATGTAAGGTACCCCAGGTAACTTGGGCCAGCCTTAACGCATCGGTATCTGCTGGCAATAAGCCATGCTGTTGCCAGTGCCGTGTCATGCTTACCTGATAATGAAAAGTAGGGTAGGCCACCGCTTTCAAATCTTCAGTGGCATTATTATGTTGCCACAATGTACGGCCAAACATCAGGTCATATAGCTGCGGATGCTGCGCCGCATAATGAATGTAGGCGTGAATAAACCGGGTTAGGCGGGTTTTGGCCGGCAAGTCTTCACGTTCAAAAATTGACTGCGCAGTAACTTTCCAGTTTTCAAACCCGGTAGCGGCAATGGCGCTAAGCAGTGCATTCTTATCTTTGAAGTGATGATAGGGGGCGGTACGGGACACCCCGAGATCTTCAGCAAGTTTGCGCAGTGACAGCTGTTCGATGCCATGCAACTCCAACCGTGCGGTAGCGGCGCTGATAATGGACGCGCGCAAATCGCCGTGATGATAAGCCTGTTTGTGAGCCACATTACTGCCTGTATAAATGTAAATGAAATGAAAAAATCTATCTTGACACTGTCAATATTGCATACTATCTTGACGCTGTCTAGTTTAGTTGGCGTTGAGCCAGGGCGCACCACAATTTTCGTATTTGCCCTTATTTTTTACTCTGTTTACAGGCGATCTCATGGAAAACCACACCCCACATTCTGTCTATCCTCATCTCTTTGCCCCCCTGGATTTGGGGTTTACGCAGTTAAAAAACCGGGTACTGATGGGGTCAATGCATACCGGACTGGAAGAGATGCCCAGTGGGCATAAGCATATGGCAGCGTTTTACGCAGAACGCGCGAAAGGGGGCGTGGGCCTGATTGTTACCGGGGGCATAGGGCCCAACGAAGAGGGCGCTACTCACCCGGTCACACGGCGCCTTAATAGTGATAAAGCGGTGGCCCATCATAAAGAGGTCACTGATGCTGTGCACCAGGCGGGCGGAAAAATATGCATGCAGATACTGCATACCGGGCGTTATGCTTACAGCGAAAAGCTGGTGGCTCCTTCCGCTTTACAAGCACCTATCAATCCGTTTAAGCCCAAAGCCTTAACAGATGATGAAATTCATCAGCAAATTGATGACTTTGTATTTACTGCACAACAAGCGCAAAAAGCCGGGTACGATGGCGTAGAAATTATGGGCTCCGAGGGTTACTTTCTCAATCAGTTTATCGCCCGTCGTACCAACCATCGCGATGATGGCTGGGGTGGGGAGTATGAAAACCGCATTCGTTTACCCATCGAAGTAGTGCGGCGGGTTCGCGAGGCGGTGGGCGAACAGTTTATTATTATTTATCGGCTTTCTATGCTGGACCTGGTCGAAGGGGGATCAGATTATGCCGAGGTCGTGCAGTTAGGTAAGCTCATTGAGCAGGCTGGGGCGACTATTATCAATACCGGCATTGGCTGGCACGAAGCACGCATCCCTACTATTTCAACCCGGGTGCCCCGGGCTGCGTTTACCTGGGTTACAGCAAAATTCAGGCAAGCACTCTCCATTCCGGTAATTACTTCAAACCGTATTAATACCCCGCAGGTGGCTGAAGCGGTATTAGCTCGGGGGGATGCCGACATGATTTCCATGGCCCGGCCCTTTTTAGCGGATGCAGATTTTGTTATCAAAGCAGAACAGAATAAAGCCGATGAGATTAATACCTGTATCGGTTGTAATCAGGCGTGCCTGGATCATGTATTTAACGGCAAGCTAACCAGTTGTTTGGTTAATCCTCGAGCCTGCCACGAATTACAGCTGGTTATCAAACCCGCCGAGCAACGCAAAAATATTGCTGTGGTCGGCGCTGGGCCGGCTGGTCTGGCGGCGGCGGTGACGGCGGCGTCTCGCGGCCATAAGGTCACGCTGTTTGATAAAGAGTCTAGCACCGGTGGCCAGTTTAATATTGCCCGTCAAATACCCGGAAAAGAAGAGTTTAGCGAAACATTGCGTTATTTCGATAAACAATTAGCACTGCATAATGTCACTGTAAACCTCAATACCGAAGCCTGCGCCCAGCAACTCAATGATGCTGGTTTTGATGACGTTATTCTGGCTACCGGAATCGTGCCCAGAACGCCGGACATAGTAGGCATTGATCATTCCAAAGTGTTGTCATATCTGGATGTGATAAAACATCATCGTCCGGTCGGCCAGAAGGTCGCAATTATTGGTGCCGGCGGCATTGGTTTTGATACCGCAGAATATCTTGCTCACGGTAAAGCCCAGCCCAGTCTGGATATCCCCGCGTTTATGCGCGAATGGGGCATAGATATGACATTTACTGCCCGTGGGGGCGTTGAAGGTATGCAACCTGAGCCTGAACCGGCGGCGCGCGATATTTATCTGCTTCAACGCAAAACCAGTAAAATAGGGGCTGGTCTAGGGAAAACTACCGGGTGGGCGCATCGGGCCAGCCTGGTAAGTAAAGGGGTCACCATGCTTACCGGTGTGCATTACAATAAAATTGATGATGCTGGTTTGCACATCACTGTCGACGGTGAGGCCAAACTACTGGATGTTGACCATATTATCGTGTGTGCGGGGCAAGAGCCTTTGCGGGCACTGACCGAGGGTCTGACGATGCCTTATCATCTGATTGGGGGGGCCGACGAAGCTTTGGAGCTTGATGCCAAACGGGCCATCGATCAAGGTACACGGCTGGCAGCCAGCCTTTAGCAGATTAAACAAAGGGCATCCTGGGATGCCCTTCAAGTCGTTAATACCAACACGGCTTATTAGCTGTCTTGCTGCATAAACGGGTAGTCGGTGTACCCTTCTTCGCCGCCACCATAAAAGGTATCCGGGTCGGGTTCATTCAGTGAGGCGCCCACTTCAAAGCGTTCTGCAAGGTCGGGGTTCGCAATATAGGTACGGCCGAACGCCACCGCATCTGCATACTCTGACTCCACCGCATTTTGTGCGGTAAGATAGTCGTAATCACCATTGGCGATATAAAAACCCTGCCATGCTTGGCGCAGCGCTGCCTGAATTTTAAGGTCCTTGTTATTGGTCGGCAGCCCTGGAAAACGCTCAACCATATGCAAATATGCTAAACCATACTGGTTCAGGCGCTCAATGATATAAGTAAACGTGCCTAACGGATCGCTATCATCTATGTCGTTCTGATTACCGATAGGAGACAGGCGAATACCCACCTGAGAGGCGTCCCACTGACTCAACACCGCCTCTGTGACCTGACTGAGAAAACGCATCCGATTTTGCACAGAACCACCGTATTCATCTTCACGCTGATTCGTTTTGTCACGCAAAAACTGGTCTATCAGATAGCCGTTAGCTGCATGAATTTCTACTCCGTCAAAACCTGCTTCGCGCGCATTTTTCGCTGCCTGGCGATAATCTTCCACCGTGTTTTCTATTTCTTCCACACGCATTGCTTTGGGAGTGGACGCAGGCTGCTTCTGGCCATCAAAAAACACCTCTACATCGGGTTGAATAGCAGAAGGCGCAAGGGGGGCTTGGCCATCAGGCTGAAAGTGCGTATGGCTGATACGCCCTACATGCCATAATTGCAAAACAATTTTACCGCCTTTAGCATGCACCGCGTCAGTAATTTCACGCCATTTGCTTACCTGTTCCGCGGTATAAATGCCTGGTGTTTGGATATAACCCTTTCCTTGTGGGTTAATTTGCGTCGCTTCTGACACAATCAAGCCCGAAGAAGCCCGCTGGGCGTAATACGTGATAGCCATATCCGAAGGGATATCCGTGTCATCATGGGCACGGCTGCGGGTGAGCGGTGCCATAAAAATGCGATTACGCAGTTCAATCGTACCGGTACTGCCGGCTGAAAATAAATCTGTCATGAAAATTCCTGAATAGACCACAAAAAAGCCGGGCAACGGCTGCCCGGCTATCTAAAGTTAAAGAGAATTTACGCGGTTTGTTCTTCGTGTTTGCCTTCGCGAAGCTCTTCCACCACTTTTTTACAAAACGCTTCCAGGTCATCAGGATCGCGACTGGTCGTTAGTCCTTGATCCACTACCACTTCCTGGTCTACCCAGTTGGCGCCAGCGTTCATCAGGTCTGTCTTGATTGATGCAAAAGAAGTAATCGTACGGCCTTTCAACACATCAGCTTCGGCCAACAACCATGGCCCGTGGCAAATAGCTGATACCGGCTTGTGCTGAACAAAGAAATCACGAACAAACTGTACCGCTTTAGCATTGGCACGCAATGTATCAGGGTTCAATACACCGCCAGGCAGAATCAACCCGTTGTAGTCTGCCGCAGACACTTCATCTACCGTTTTGTCTACCGGAAACTTGTCGCCTTTATCGGCATGCTGCATCCCTTGAATTTCACCTGATGCCAGCGACACGATATGTACCTCTGCCCCCGCATCCTTTACCTTTTCCATTGGTTCGGTCAGTTCAACTTGTTCAAAGCCGTCGGTGGCAAGAATAGCAACGGTTTTACCTGTTAATACACCCATTATGACGTTCTCCTAAGTTAACAATGTGCCTCTTCGTACGCACCGTTCGCTTAATCAGGATCGTTTACAAACATTAAATCTTGGTCAGGCGTTAAGGGGCCGGTAAACCATAAGCGAGTATTATTTAAGGGCTATCAGAGCGCTTTTCTATTGCCAGCAAATCGGGCGTGGTAACTACCACGCCGGTTGTCAGCCGCGTAGCCGGTAAAGGTTGCCGGGCCTGGCCACTGCAATCGAAGCCTTTGCTTTTACCTTAGGCTAAAGGTCCTTTGCTATTACGCTGTCGCACCCCTTTGCTCAAAGCCCCGCCGCGAAAGGGCGGGGCGCAGATCCCTCGGCAAGAGGCGCAGCAAGGGGCGCGCAAAGCCTCCAGGCTATTGCTGGTAATCGCATTACGTCGCAGCCTACTGATATTGCACACAAGCTGAAACGGTTAAGCGGTACTGCTACGTAAACCGCGTCCAGAGATAACCTAAACCTTGGGCATTGCCGCGGCCAGGTTTTAGCTACCTGCCAGGCCACTACTGGGAATAGATGTTATGCAGTCAGCCAGCATACTCATGAGCCTTATAATTGCGGCGCAGCAGTATGGCTTCAGCTATTAAATACACGCCTGCCCGTATACCTGAATAAATACAGGTGGCATCCGCTTGGGCGTGCCGTTATTCAGGCTGGTACAAACAAACCCGGTGGTAGCTGAAAATACTGTTTGTTGGCGGCGCCGACAAATAAACTGAAACTGCCGGGTCAAAGACAGTTTGTTATCACATGAGGTTATCCAGGTGGCACAAGCCAGTTCATCGCCAAGGTGGGAGGGGAGATGATAATTTAACTCATGGCGACGAATAACCATGGCACGGTCGAGATGCCGGTAATCGTCTAAGGTGAGCCCCAAAGCATTAGTATGTGCCCAGGCCAGGGCTTCAAGTTGCGCCAGGTAAGCCTGGTTATTTACATGTCCATAATGGTCGATATGCGCGTCTTCCACCTTCCAGTTTTCAATATATGGCTGTTCATGAAGCCACGATAAGCTTTGCATCGCTAGGTCACCACGTTATCGTTGATATCTGGGTTGGTTCTACCATTATCATGCATAAGTGGCAATAACGGGTCGCCGTCCTCGTGGTTTATTCGCAGCCTCGGCTCACTACCGCAAGTTGTGCACACTGTGTCCAAGCCATCTGTGGCAAACAGGTGCGCGACGATGGCCTTTGCGCAACCGGTTTGATAGACTTCCGGGCATCCTAATCATGCGGTCAGGCAGGATCATGGGGCGGCTGGAACAATGGTTGCTTTCGGCTATCCTACGGTAAATGCGACACCGCCTATGACATTTTAGCTGAGCACGCTGTACAAGATTGTATGTTGGAAAACCACACGCTGAAAACACCCACACCAGTAGCCTCCGGCCAGCTTGATGACGCCGCCCGGGAGGCGTATCAGGTAGACCGGTTGATTAGGCTGTTCAACCGTACGTTCGAGCCTTCGTATAAGACCCGGTTAGTACGTGGTACAGACGAACCTGTCTACCTGCCTGCGGACGCGGACCATGCTTACCATCGGATTGTGTTTGCCCACGGTTTCTTTGCCAGCGCGCTTCATGAAATTGCGCATTGGTGTATTGCAGGAGCCGAGCGCCGTCGGTTAGAAGATTATGGCTACTGGTATTGCCCCGATGGCAGAGATAGCCAACAGCAACGCGCGTTTGAACAGGTAGAAGTAAAACCTCAGGCTATTGAGTGGGCGTTCACCCTGGCGGTCGGACGCCAATTTACGGTAAGTACTGATAACTTAGACGGCGCGCAACCTGACCGGGAGGGCTTTACCCGTGCGGTCAGGCAACAGCTGCACACCTATATTGCAGGCCAGTTTCCGCCCCGCGCACAACAATTTATTGAGGCGTTGCAAGGCTGCTTTGCCACTTCTGAACGTTCACTTAACATCTTACTAACTGAGATCGCATGACGCCCACAAGACCCTTTCGACTTGGTGTATTGGTAAATCCCTATGCCGGCATTGGCGGAGCCATGGCCCTAAAAGGTAGCGATGGAAAACAGATTCGTGAGCAGGCGCTGGCTATGGGTGCCTCGCTTGAGGCGATATCGAAGATGACCAGGGCGCTTAACGCCATTGATATCGACAAACAGGCCTTACAGGTGTTTACAGTGGCCGGCCTGATGGGTGAGCAAAGCTGCGCTGCTGCCGCGCTACCCTGTGAGATAGTGTATACCCCCGCGACCCTGCAAACTGAAGCGTTTGATAGTGAGCAGGCGGCCAGCGCTCTGGCGGCCTGTAATCTCGATTTGCTATTGTTCGCTGGCGGCGATGGTACCGCCAGAAATTTGTGTCAGGTACTGGGCGATAGCGCAGTGGTATTAGGCGTACCCGCTGGCTGTAAAATTCATTCAGGCGTTTATGCCGTTACCCCCACGGCGGCCGGTACCGTGGCCGGGATGATGGCCCGCGGCGAACTGGTAAGCGAGTTTGATGCTGAAGTAAAAGACATCGATGAACAGGCATTCCGGGAGGGTAACGTTAGGGCGCAACATTATGGCGAAATGCGGGTGCCGCATCAGCTTGAATATATTCAAGCGGTCAAAACGGGTGGTCGGGAGCACGAAGAGCTGGTATTAGATGATATTGCCGCATATGTCAGCGAAATAATCACCGAAGACGACGAGACCTATTTTGTCATGGGGTCGGGTTCTACCGTGGCCGCTATTATGCAGCAATTAGGTATTGCCAATACACTTCTGGGGGTGGATGTCGTTCATCGCGGCGCGCTGGTGGCAAGTGATGTCACAGCGCAGCAGCTATTGCAGATTACGCAGCAAAAACCGGTCAAACTGGTAGTCACCGTCATCGGCGGGCAGGGGCATCTATTCGGGCGCGGTAATCAGCAGCTTAGCGCGCGTTTTTTACATCAGTTAAATAAACAAGATTTGCTCATTGTCGCCACTAAACAAAAGTTGCATTCACTGGAGGGCCGCCCCCTCAGGTTGGATAGCGGCGATGAAAAACTAGACCAGCAATTTGCAGGTAGTTTAGCAGTCATTACCGGGTATCAGGATAAAGTCCTGTATCCGGCGCACTAAGAGGACCTATATTATGCATACAACACCATTGGCGCCGGCCGATTACCTGGTTGCTTCACAGCACATCGAAACAGCTTTAGATAGCGTAGTTGACCATGGTGATGATGACGAATTATTTACCGCCAGTTACTTACAAGGACATTTTGCGGTCATCTCCAAACCACTTGAAATGGAGCCGCAGGCCAGCCTGCAATCCTTAAATGAGGCCGTAACCCAAAGCCTGAATACCGCGTTTGCGAATAATGAATTAGATCCCGATGATCAGCAAAAGGTATGGGCGTTGTGGTCGCATCTGGTCACGCAGGCGAAGCGTTAACATTAGCTTCAGCCGCGCTAAGGGTAACTACATCACTCAGTAAGCTGCGCGCAAAGGCATACTACACCGCAAAAAAGTGTGCCTCGCCTTTATCTTCCTGCCGGCAATCATCATTCACTTAGCAGAAAATAAACCCACAGTTCAGGTTTATTTGTATGTCTACCGGCAGATTTTGTCCTAAAAGGCGGCAATCAAATGCTTTTTTCGTAACCTGGCTATTTTCATTTTGCAGCCTTTCTGTTGCATGCATGTGTATGGCCCCTTCGTGGCATCTGCCGGCTAAACACATGCCAATACAGGGCCTAAGGGGCAAAACTAGAACGATTGGGGGTATAGCGGCGGGACGCAATACGCGCCTGCTGGGCACCAGTACCAGGCTTTTAGGCTATATACACCGCGTATCATCCGCCGCGGTCATGCTGCTCATTATCGACCATCATCTTTTAATCTATGGGGGCAGAGCCGTTGTTCGGTGATAGGGTTGAAAACTGGGAGCGAGCACCACGTTTTCTAATAAACCTTGCTTGGTACGTTTCTTGCCCTAACTGACTATAGTAAGATTTTTTTGGCGCTCCTTTATGTCGACATTATTACCTTTTACCTTTGTACCTCGCCTTACCTTTGTGCCTCGCCGCCTTGCTAGCGGGCTGGCTATGGGCCTTCTGCTAGCCAGCGTAACATCAGGTTGCAGTATGCTAGCCACTGAGACGACGCAGCAATCGCGCAAAGCAGCGCCAGCGAAGGCTTTGGGCAATGCTGAATACGAAACATATATGCTGGCAAATGAGCTTTTTGCCGGGATGACACCCACCCGCCATGCCCGCTATGCCGTGGCTGGCTTTGTGCCGGCAGATACGCTGGCCCACAACAGTGAAAACCAGCAGCCGCTGATGTTACTGGGGCATCAGTTAGAGCAAGGTTTGGTGACGGAAGCTGCCAAACGGGGATTTACCGCTCAAGAGTTTCGCCTGACGAACGATATAATAATGAGTGATAACAGTGACAGGGTATTGTCACGTCAGATAGACCAGTTGTCTGCGCTTAACCGGGTGGATTTTTATATTACCGGTACGCTGGTGCATCAGCAGGGCGGGGCGATGGTAAATGCCAAAATTATTGATGTACGGACCAAAGATGTGGTTGCTGCGGCAACCCGGTTTTTTCCGGCTGGCTTGTTTTGGAATGAAGAACAGGTCACAACCAGAAACGGTCGGTTGTACAGAACCGAAAATAAGGGGTAACCGCAAATGAACAAGCCGTTGTTTACACTTGGCACGGTAGTACTATTGTTGTCAGGATGCAGTCTGCTAAACAACGAGGAAGCAGCGCAGCTGGCAGCGGCTGACAATGCTTCTTCAATGGATGTGGTGGATATCAGTGCCGCCGATCGCACGGCGTCGTTACCGGTTGCGCCCGCCCAGCCAGATAGTTTCGGGGCTATTGATCAACCGCGCATCTATTCCAGTGTACAAGGCGCCTATAAAGGGCGCCCCCTGACCCGGCACGTGGGTGACTATGTCAAAAACCTGACGCAAGATTTGATCTCCAACATGGAGTATGTCAGCCCGAAAACGCCAGTGGCGGTAACCCATTTTGCGTTGCTGGATTCAGATTTGCAGCATACCAATTTACTGGGGCAGCAAATGTCGGAATCTTTTATGCACGAACTACACAAGTTTCGTATACCGGTTCTTGATTATAAAGCGACCGACTACATCCGCATTACTAATAATGGCGACTTCTTACTCTCCCGTGATTATCTGGATTTAAATAGCAGTTTACCTATCGAATACGTGTTAACCGGCACTATGGCTAAACACCAGGGGGGGGTAATGGTAAATGCCCGTATTCTAGGTATTGAATCGCGGGCGGTGGTAGCCAGCGCGCAGATGCTTATCCCCTTTTACGTGGTCGATGCTCTTATCCCCAGTGATGGGGCCCAGCCGGCCGGCAGTAAAGATGGCGTTAAGCTAAGCAAGGGGTAACCGGGAATGAAGGCAGGTATACCACACCGGAAAATAGTGATGCTGTTGGCGCTAACGGCGGTATCGGGCTGTGCGCTGCTGAGCGAGGACGTCGACGACCCTGCACAGTATGATGCGCGGTGGGATACCAGCACTGCGGACCCGGTTATCAAGCCGGCGGCGGCATCGGGTCTGGGTTATCGCCCCGATAGCCGTGATTTACAGAACCCGCCGGCCCAGCCGGCCATCTATCAGTATCAGGATCCATTGCGTACCGGCTTCTATGCTGACCAAACTCACAAGTCTCTGCATGAATATGCCGACCAGTTAGCAATGGGTTTAATGGACAAAGCCGCACAGGTGAGTACCGCGCGCATCGGGGTGGCCAGCTTTGTCAGGTTAAATGCGTCGCTTCAGGAAACGACCGTACTGGGGAACCAGCTTGCAGAGTATTTAATGGCGGAATTGCAAGAATATGGATTGTCAGTGGTGGACTTTAAAGTTAACTCACGGGTACTGGTTACCGCGCGTGGCGATTTGGCTTTTAGCCGTTCCAGCAAGGACGCTACCATGACTATGGACCACGTGGTCACCGGCACTATGGTTGAAACGCCTCGCGGGGTGCGGGTTAACGCCAGAATTATCGCCCTTGACACAGGCCAGCTTATTGCTGCTTCAACTATTCAGTTACCGGCATTTATGGTGACCAGCCTTAATCAAACGGCGAGTGCGGATTGACGGGTATAGCCAATTCCTTTTTATATACCCGTGGTAAGACACTTTTCACATTTTTTGTGCTTTTTGCGCAGCTCATACCTGCATGGCAAGCCGGCCGCACCTAAGCGTTAACCCTTATGCTGACGACTCGCTGCGAATACATTGCCGTACCACAAAGCGCTGCGGATTAACGCTGTTCAATAGCTCATTTGCCATAGGTAAGGGCTCCCCACATAGCTGACTTGCTAGTATCTCGGCCATAAGCGGGGCGGTAGTAAGCCCTCTGGAGCCCAGCCCTGTCAGTACATGTACCGCCTGGGCTGGCGGCTTGGGCACCTTTGACAACCCCACACCTTTACTCAGCGCGTGCCAGCGTGCACAGTCATCCAGTGGCAATGGCAGCGTCCCGGCAGCTGGCAAATGGTCAGGTAATCCTAATCGTATAGCTGCGCGCGCCGTACCGTCACTGCGCAGTAGATGATGCCAGTCAGCGTGGGCCAATGTGAGTTGATGTAACTGTTGATTTTGGGTGCTCTCGGATGGCCTTACTGCGGTATCCGTATCGCCTTTTACATAGGTTGAGCCCATCGCGTGGCGACCATGCCATGCCGGCGTCAGGTAGCCCTTATGGCACAGCACAGTTTGCAAGCTACGTAGCGCCCCGGTTGACTTAATCGACTCCACCTGGCCGCGCACTGCGCGTAAAGGCAAAAAACGCTCAAGGCCCAGGTGGTGGCTATCAGCACCGGTGCACAAAATAGCGTGATCCACCTGGATTACGCCCTTATTGGTGGTTAGGGTAACGTGGTTAGCCCGACCAGTTTGCTCATGCTCGTTTGCCTGGGATATTGCGGTTACCCTGGTGTCATGCATTACCGTTAAGCGGCCTTCGCGACTGGCCAGTGTTACTATTGCCTGAACCAGCTCAGGGGGGCTTAGCCAGCCACCAGATTTACAATACAACGCGCCGGTAGGAACGGGCAGCCCTGCAATGGTGCTGGCCTGCGTTTGCGATACACCACTGATTAATTCGCTCGGCCAGGCGCCATTATGCAGCAACGCCTGATGCCGCGCGGCAACATTTGCATTAAAATCCAGCAGTAAAACGCCACACCAGTCGTGGGCAAATGTGGCCCCCTGGTCAAGTATTTCCTGGTAATAACGGCGGGCAAACAAGAAGCTGTGAGCCTGAATATTACTTGGCCGGCTGGGCTGTGCATGCAGCTGCGGATAAAAGCCCCCCTGCGGATTACCCGAAGCACCATCTGCCAGTTCGGCCTTTGGGGTTATTAAGGTAACATTCAGCCCGCGCCGGGTCAGCGCCAACGCCATTGTGGCCCCGGCCAGACCGCCACCTACAATGGCCACCTGCTGGGTGGGCTGCAGGGCGGACTGGGTATAGCGATAATACGGATTCTCTATCGGGAAGGCCTTACTATCGCTATGCTTATCATGCAAATAAACGCCACTAAGCATGTCGCGCTTGCGGCCAAAACCGGGCCGTTTGGAAATGGTAAATCCAGCCTCGCGTAGGCCACGTTTTACCACCCCGGCTACGGTAAATGTGGCCAGTGTACCGCCCGTACGGGTTAATCTGGCCATTTGACTAAACAGGGCTGCTGTCCACATTTGCGGGTTTTTGCTCGGGGCAAAGCCATCCAGGAACCACGCATCGACTAACCCATCAGCCGGGCAATGCCATTGGCCTAGAAGGCTATGTACGTCACCCAGCCAAATATCTAACACGGTAGAATAGCGGTCGAAGCAAAGCCGATGGCAACCATCCAGATTAACCGGATACTGCTCTGCCAGTAACCCGGCGGCTTCACTTAGAGGTTCAAACCGCGCCAGTGCTTGCTTCAGGTCTTCACGCGTTAGTGGAAACATTTCTGTAGTAAGAATAAATAACTGTTTAAGAACGTGTGTCGGATTTTGTTGTCTGAAGTGGGCGAATGCCTGCATGGCAACCAGGCAATTCAAGCCGGTGCCTAAGCCGGTCTCGGCGATAACAAAATGTTTTTGATTGTGCTCAAGCCAACGCTGAGGTAGATCATTACCGGCAATAAACACATGCAGGGTTTCATCTATTCCGCTGTCGTTAGAAAAATAAACGTCATCGAAATCATCGGCAATCGGGGTGCCCTGTTCATTAAAATGTACTTTGGCGTGGCGGGTTTTCACGCAATCTATCCTACCTTGTGGTGATTTGACTGCATGATCATATCGCGCATGGTACAGTGAGGATAGTTGTTTGGACGTTCGCTGGCGATTTGGTAAACAATAGGTAAAAGAGCAGACCACTTTGTTAACCGAAATCGTTACCATATGCCCCAGCAAAATAAAGGGTAGATTATGAGAAGAGCAGTTATCACCGGTCTTGGGATTGTTTCAAGTATCGGTACGAATAAAGACGACGTACTTGCTTCACTAAAAGCAGGTAAGTCAGGTATTACATTTTCTGAACAGTTTGCGCAAATGGGTTTGCGTAGCCAGGTGTGGGGCAATGTTGACATTGACCTTAAAGACCATATTGACCGTAAAGCGATGCGCTTTATGGGCGATGCGGCAGCGTACGCTTACATTGCAATGCAACAAGCCATCGCAGATTCAGGCTTGCAGGAAAGTGACATTTCTAACGAGCGCACAGGTATTATTGCCGGTTCCGGCGGTGCATCGTCTGAAAATCAGGTACTTTCTGCCGATATCCTGCGGGAAAAAGGCGTGAAACGGGTAGGCCCCTATATGGTGCCACGTTGCATGGCATCCACTGTTTCAGCCTGTCTGGCCACACCGTTCAAAATTCGTGGTGTGAATTATTCCATTGCTTCTGCCTGTGCTACCAGTGCGCATTGTATTGGTAACGCTCTGGAGTTGATTCAACTGGGCAAACAGGACGTGGTGTTTGCGGGTGGCGGTGAAGAGCTGCATTGGTCCCTATCAAGCCAGTTTGATGCAATGGGCGCCTTGTCTACCAAATACAACGATAACCCAGCTGTGGCATCGCGTACTTACGATGCGGGCCGTGATGGCTTTGTCAGCTCTGGTGGCGGTGGCATGGTTGTGGTAGAAGAACTTGAGCACGCGCTGGCTCGCGGAGCGACCATTTATGGTGAAGTGGTAGGCTATGGTGCGACCTCTGACGGGTTTGACATGGTAGCTCCCTCCGGCGAAGGTGCAGCGCGCTGCATGCGGATGGCTATGGCTAACGTGGAAGGGCCAATTGATTATCTCAACACTCATGGCACCTCTACCCCGGTAGGGGATGTAAAAGAGCTGGGGGCCATACGCGAAGTCTTTGGCGATACCGGTGTACCCATTAGTGCTACCAAATCGCTGACGGGCCATGCGTTAGGTGCCGCCGGGGTTAACGAGGCTATTTACAGCCTACTGATGATGCAACATAATTTCATTTCACCCTCTATCAACATAGATGAGCTGGATGAGCAAGCGCAGGGACTAGATGTGGTAACTCAAACCCGCGAAGCCCGATTGAATACAGTGATGTCTAATAGCTTTGGTTTCGGCGGTACTAACGCCACTTTGGTAATGCAGCGCTACGATAAGTAACGAAGCCGCTATTCAAAGATAAAAAAACAGCGCCTGATGGCGCTGTTTTTTTATCTGCAAAGCCAGTGTTATCCTGTTTTACCCCGGCGGTAAAATTGCTGGCTGATAATTTTTCGGTTGGAAAAGTGACTTATGAAAATCTTATACGAAAACAGTATCCCTCATGGCGCAGACTACTTTAGCCAGCTTGGCTCGGCTCAGGCGTTTGCGACAGGCTCGCTAAGTGCAACAGATTTGCAGGATTGCGACTATCTTGCGGTCCGTTCCACCACGGTGGTAAACGAAACCTTATTGATCCAGGCCCCGCGCCTCAAAATGGTGGCGACAGCGACTGCCGGTACAAACCATATGGATATTGAATATCTTAACCAGTGCGGCTTGGCCTGGCAGGACGCCGGCGGCTGTAACGCCGTGGCTGTGGCTGAGTATGTGGTGAGTGTATTGCTCAACAGCTACCTTCACCGCCAGCTAGATTTAAGCCGTATTACGGTGGGCATTATTGGGGCGGGGCATGTAGGTACCGCGCTATCACGTTTACTGCACGCCTTGAATATCAGCTACGTGTTGAATGATCCTTTACGTCAGCAGGCAGGTGATAGCAGAGCGTTTGTGGACTTAGACGAGGCTTTGCAATGTGATGTGGTGTCTTTGCATGTACCCTTTACCCGGTCAGGTAGCCATGCCACTGAAAACCTGCTCAACGCGGGTAATTTAGCGTTGCTTGGCGAGGACCAGTTATTAATTAATGCCTGTCGGGGGGAAGTGATTGAAGAAACCGCGTTGATTCAACGTTTACAGCAGCCAGATGCGCCCACCGTAGTACTGGATGTGTACATGCATGAACCGGCCATTAACCCGCAGGTAGTAGACAATATATGGTTGTCTACCGGACATATAGCCGGGCATTCCATTGAAGGTAAACTGCGCGGTACACAAATGGTATACGATGCATTTTGCGCACATGCGAACCGCCCCAGCGAACTAGAATTAGAGGATTTTCTGGCCGCTCCGTTGCCAATAGACTTTACGCCAGAAGATCCCTCAGTAGAAGCGCTCAGTTATTCGCAGTTAAGTCGTTTATTGTTGAGTATTTACGATGTACGTGAGGATGATGGGCTTTTCCGTCAGATGATGGCAAAATCGAACCAGTTTGCCGAGTTCAGAAAAGCCTATCGGGTGCGGCGTGAGTTTAATGCTTATACACTGCGCTTGTCCGGGATGGTGTCAGAAGGTATTTTGCGTCAGTTAACCGGTTTGGGTTTTATCTTAGAAACCATTTAGCGACATCTGGTTGTCGCCGTTATCATTTAAATAGGAGAGTGAAAATCTATGTCACAAGCTTTTGATGTTGCCGTATTAGGCGCTACTGGCCTGGTGGGCCAGGCTATGATCGAAATGCTGGAAGAGCGGAACTTCCCGGTAAATAACCTATATCCGCTGGCCAGTGAGCGCTCAGCCGGTGGCACCGTAAGCTTTAAAGGTGAAGATATTGAAGTACTTAATGCAGAAGGCTTCGATTTTAGTCAGGTGCAATTTGGTTTTTTCTCTGCCGGGGGAAGCGTGTCAGCCATTTATGCGCCGATAGCCGCCGAGGCTGGCTGTATAGTTATTGATAACACATCACAGTTTCGCTATGAGCCCGATATCCCTCTTGTGGTACCGGAAGTCAACGCCCATGCTCTGGCAGAATTTCGCAACCGGAATATTATCGCCAATCCTAATTGTTCAACTATACAGATGTTGGTGGCACTGAAGGCTATCCATGACGAAGTGGGCATTGAACGGATCAACGTAGCAACCTACCAGTCGGTTTCAGGCGCTGGTAAAGCGGCCATGGAAGAGTTAGCGAAACAAACTGCGGGCCTGCTTAACGCCCGGCCGGTAGAACCGGAGGCGTTTAGCCGCCAGATCGCCTTTAACGCCATCCCACAAATTGATGAATTTATGGACAATGACTACACCAAAGAAGAAATGAAAATGGTGTGGGAAACACAAAAAATTATGGGCGACAATACTATCTTAGTAAATGCTACGGCTGTACGTGTACCAGTATTCTACGGTCACGGTGAAGCGGTGCACATCGAAACCCGCATGCCTATTGAAGCAGAACACGCGAAAACCCTGCTGGAACAGGCTGAAGGCGTAAAACTGTACGATACCCCCGCCGCTTTCCCAACCCAGGTATCCAGTGCCAGTGGCAACAACTGGGTGCATGTAGGACGGGTCCGCAATGATATTACCCACCCTAACGGCCTGAATATGTGGATCGTGTCGGATAATATTCGTAAGGGCGCCGCCACTAACAGTGTTCAAATAGCCGAAACACTGGTGCGTGATTACCTGTAAGCGATAGGCTTAAAATACGGCGGCCGAACTAAATAAATTTAACCAGCCGCCGATAAAGTAGCCAGCAGTTACGGCTAACTTACTAATATTATCGGTTTTTCTTATCCTGGCTAGATTGCTGGACGGCTCTGGTTTATAGTTTATTATTACAGGCGTCAAAAAATATCAGGCAAGGTAATCAGCAAAACCAGGGTAAGCGGGAAACAGCGTGTGGGGCGTGTAAGGGCTTTACTACCAACGCGGTGAAAGACACCCGATAGACGAGATTACGGCAGGTATTTAACACAAAACTGGATTAAAGTTTGCATAAGTGGGTGTTTATTCCATAGTTTATATCAATCGCGTCAGAAACTTGCCACCCGGCAGCCACGTCCTACTTGATTACCATTGTAGAACGCTTCGTTGAAACCGACCGGCAATAGTACGTATTACGATAATAACAATAACAGAATAGAGAAGGCGTTTATCGCAACATCACCATTGCCGGTGACTATTCTGATTTACACCTGGTCATCCATTTGATGACACTTAAGGGCATATAGGAACGCTATGAAATCGCATTTAACGGGTTTGTTGGTACTTTTATTACTAAGTGCTTATCCTGTTACCGACGCAGGTGCCCAAGAGCGGCAGACTCAGCTGCGTGGCCCTAAAAATGCTACCAGTCAATACTCTGGCGCGGTGTACGGGCCGATCGATGAACAGGATACATTGTGGCGCATTGCTGATCGGTACCGGCAAGATAAAAGTGTGTCGGTATATCAGGTAATGCTGGCCATTTATGAATTAAACCCCAATGCGTTTGAACAAGATAACCTTAATTTGCTGGTGCAGGGTGCTACCCTTCGCCTGCCATCCCAACGCTATACCGCTCGCGTAAACAAAGCACAAGCGCAGGCGCGAGCTGACCGTGACGATGCCCGCTACGCCGAGTTGCTTAAACAACCCTCCACTACAAATAATAATATTAAGCCGGCCGAACCCTTGGTGAATCGTGCCGACCTATCCGACACCCGCAGCGCAATAGAACAAAAAATCACCCGTTTGGATGAACAACAGGTTCGCCAGTTCGATGAGCTGCGCCAGCAGTTCTCTTCCTCGCTGGATAATGTACAAGCTCTGTTGGATGAAAATCGCAAACTCTATAAGCGGGTAGAACAGGTCAATACAGACCTGATGAACTTGCGTCAGCAAGTGGAAGGTGATGTCCAAAGCCAAATGGATGAGCAACTGGCTTTGCAGCGTCAATTGCTGGATATGGTCAAGCAGGAGCAGGCAGAGCGTACCGCCGAAAAAAATAATAGTTTAGCGAGCACATTAACCCAGCCAGCCAGCCTGATTATCGGCTCGGGTATACTGACCCTGCTATTGGCGGGTGGTTTGGCAGCGTGGCTATTGAGAAAGCGTAATGCCGAACCAGAGGCGCTTGCCCCGCAAAGCGAACCCGCCCCAGCAGTCGCCAGCGATATTGATATCGATGATCGGGCTACCAGTATGAGTCCGGACTTAGAGGACGATACCCCTGAGTTGACCGACGATGAGTTGTTTAACGATGATGAACTGCTGGATGACGTGCTTTCCAGCGAACTGGAAGACACCCTCGATTCTGAGCTGGACAGTTTTTCTGACCTTGACGACGATATGCTGGTGCCCGATGACAGCGAACAAATATTTGAAGACGGCGAGTCGGAACTTGGTCAGGATGACCTTGATAGTCTATTTGATGACGAGTTAGACGATACTTCTTTAGACGACGAAGCTTTAGACGACAGTGCTTTAGAGGGGATTGATTTAGCGGACGATGATACAGGTAGTACGGCTGAAGAAGACGAAGTCGTGCCCGATGATGATAAAACCATTGATGAATTGTTGGCAGAGAATCAACCGCCGGTGTCGGAAAATGATTTTACGGTCGTCACTGATGATGCGTCTACTGCACCCGACGAATCGGCTCCTGCATCTGACGCACAGGAAAATGCACTGCCTTCCATGGCAGGGATTGCTGATGACGGTGAGGAGCAACCAGAAATCAGTATTGATGACTTGCTGGAAGCCGAGCAGGAAAAAGCAAAAAATAGTTTCGCCAAAGACAATGACGTCGTGGATGAAACTATGCTGGGTAAATTAGACAGCGAAATTAATCAGCAAAACGCTGAACTTGACCGTCTTGCCGACGGTATTCTGGAAGAAATTGACCAGCTTGAACAGATGGGAGGCTTACC
Organism: Alteromonas indica; assembly: GCA_003056425.1. Taxonomy (GTDB): domain Bacteria; phylum Pseudomonadota; class Gammaproteobacteria; order Enterobacterales; family Alteromonadaceae; genus Alteromonas; species Alteromonas indica. The sequence continues at coordinate 77,899 of PYVY01000014.1, read as the reverse complement.
CACGGCGGAAGAGCTTGAAGAGGAAGAGCAAGCATTTTCCGGACAAGGATCGCCGCAGGGAATTCAAAGCCTTGATGGCTTGGTTGACGACATCGAAGATATGGAGTTGGAAGAAAGCGAACTCAATGAGATAGACACTTCCGAGAACTTTGCCGATCCATTATCCGACGAACTTATCGCTCAATTACAAGCTGAAAACGATTTTGCGAACGACACTACCGACATAGCATTGCCTGAGGGTGACGAGGCGGTGACTGGGTTTGACGACCCATTGAGCGACGAACTGCTTGCTGAGCTAAGTGCAGAACAAGATGACGAAGAGGCACAGCTAAATTCATTGTCGGATGAACTATTGGCAGAGTTGGAACACGATGGTGAATTAGGTGAAACCAGCGATGTCGCAGCTGTAGAGCCTGAAGATAGTATTGAAGATGAGTTAACAGATGACCTGTTGGCGGAGTTGGAAGCGGGGATTACGGGTAACGAGCTCCCAACTGATGCCGAACAGCCCATAAATGAATTTCCAGTAGAGCCGTTTAGCCCTTCAGATACCGGTAATGAGGGCGAAAACGAGCCCCAGGATATTGATATTGATGAGCTATTAGACGACGTCGAGATGCCTGCGCCTGAGTCGGTAGACAATGTGGTTACCGATACAACAGAGCCGCCCGGGGAGCCCGCTTTAGATGCTTCGGTTGCCGAACAGGATATCGACTCGCAGCCCGATAATGCAGACGAAGCCAAGCCTGAGGCTGAGCTTGCCGACAGTGAAGAAACGCTCGCCGCGGATGCAGCAACACCGACCGACGCAGATAATACAGACAGCGCGCTTTCTGACGAACCGGCTGTAGACGAGCCAACTACGGAAGAATCAGGTTCTGCCGCGCCGACAGCCGAAGAACAAGACGAAACCGAGCCAGCAGAAGCCGAGCCAGCCGCAGATGAAATGCTGGCCGAGCAGGACATTGATTCACTGCTGGATGATGTCGAGGAAGCTGAGCCTGAGACTGATCTTGCCGATGCTGAAGAAGCCCTGGCCGAGGATGCAGCAGCACCGAGTGACGCTGATAATACAGAAAACGTGCTTTCTGACGAACTGGCTGCCGACGATATAACGGCGAAAGAATCAGGTTCTGACGCTCCGACAGCCGAAGAGCAAGACGAAACCGAGCCAGCAGAATCCGAGCCAGCCGCCGTCGATACGCTGGCCGAGCAGGACATTGACTCACTGCTGGATGATGTCGAGGAAGCAGAGCCTGAGGCTGATCTTGCCGACGCTGAAGAAACACTGGCCGATGAGTCAACAACACCGAGCGACGCTGATAATACAGAAAACGTGCTTTCTGACGAACAGGCTGTAGACGATATAACGGCGGAAGAATCAGGTTCTGACGCTCCGACAGCCGAAGAGCAAGACGAAACCGAGCCAGCAGAACCCAAGCCAGCAGAATCCAAGCCAGCCGCAGATGAAATGCTGGCCGAGCAGGATATTGATTCACTGCTGGATGATGTCGAGGAAGCTGAGCCTGAGACTGATCTTGCCGACGCTACAGATGCACTGGCCGAGGATGCAGCAACACCGAGCGACGCAGATAATATAGACAACGCGCTTTCTGACGAACCGGCTGTAGTCGAGCCAACTACGGAAGAATCAGGTTCTGATGCTCCCACAGCCGAAGAACAAGACGAAACCGAGCCAGCAGAACCCGAGCCAGCCGCAGATGAAATGCTGGCCGAGCAGGGTATTGATTCACTGCTGGATGATGTCGAGGAAGCTGAGCCTGAGGCTGATCTTGCCGACGCTACAGATGCACTGGACGAGGATGCAGCAGCACCGAGTGACGCTGATAATACAGAAAACGTGCTTTCTAACGAACAGGCTGTAGACGATATAGCGGCGGAAGAGTCAGGTTCTGATGCTCCGACAGCCGAAGAGCAAGACGAAACCGACCCAGCAGAACCCGAGCCAGCAGAATCCGATCCAGCCGCCGATGCTGCGCTGGCCGACAGTGAAGAAACGCTCGCCGCGGATGCAGCAACACCGACCGACGCAGATAATACAGACAGCGCGCTTTCTGACGAACCGGCTGTAGACGAGCCAACTACGGAAGAATCAGGTTCTGCCGCGCCGACAGCCGAAGAGCAAGACGAAACCGAGCCAGCAGAACCCAAGCCAGCAGAAGCCGAGCCAGCTGCCGTCGATACGCTAGCCGAACAGGATATTGATTCATTGCTGGATGATGTCGAGGAAGCTGAGCCTGAGACTGATCTTGCCGATGCTGAAGACGCCCTGGCCGAGGATGCAGTAACACCGACCGACGCTGATAATACAGAAAACGTGCTTTCTAACGAACAGGCTGTAGACGAGCCAACCGCGGAAGAATCAGGTTCTGCCGCTCCGACAGCCGAAGAGCAAGACGAAACCGAGCCAACAGAATCCGAGCCAGCCGACGACGCTGCGCTGGCCGAGCAGGATATTGATTCACTGCTGGATGATGTCGAGGAAGCTGAGCCTGAGGCTGATCTTGCCGACGCTACAGATACACTGGCCGAAGATGCAGCAGCACCGAGCGACGCTGATAATACAGAAAACGCGCTTTCTGACGAACTGGCTGCCGACGATATAACGGCGGAAGAATCAGGTTCTGACGCTTTGACAGCCGAAGAGCAAGACAAAACCGACCCAGCAGAACCCGAGCCAGCAGAATCCGATCCAGCCGCAGATGATACGCTGGCCGAACAGGATATTGATTCACTGCTGGATGACGTCGAGGAAGCTGAGCCTGCTGCTGATATCGCGGATGAACCAACTGTTCAAAGTGATAGCGAATCTGCCGTTCACGATGAGGCATTGTTTGAAGAACTGAATCATCTGCCGGAAACCCTCAGTGAAGCCGATTTTGAGGGTGAGCCATCACTTGAACTGGAGGATGACGCCGAAGAGGAATCGCTACTTAGCAGTGGGGCCCCCACAGCAGTGCCAGCGACAGATGATACCGCGGTGCAAATCGATCCGCTGGATGCCGCCTTAGCTGAGTTCGACCAGCAATTAATGGATGATATTCCCTCTATCACTGATACGGTAAACGACACTAATACACCGAAAGACACGTTTGACGATAGTATTCTTACATCATTCGACGATAACGAAGATTTTTCGTTGGAACAGGAACAAGACGGTATCGTGCCGGGCACTCGCGCCCATGAGGGCGATATCAATGAGCTAGAAGACGTTCCCGGACTTGATGAGTGGCTATCAGGCAACAGCACCGCCGACAAAGACATTCTGGATGAACTTGAAGGGTCTGATTTTGACGATTTGCTGGGCAGTATGGATGACGACTCTGGTTTCCCAGAGCCCCCGGTAAATAACGAATCGGCTGCCGAGAATAACGCGGCGGCGTCACCTACCGCAGCCGAAGACGCCTTCCGTCTGGCAAATCCTGATCTGGACTTAGCGGCCTTATTGAATGAGCCAGAAGATAGCGTAGGTGGCAATGAGCCACCAGCTGAACCGGATTATCTAGATGTTGAAACCTTGCTTGATGAGTCTATGCAGGATGATGATCGCCAGTTTGAAGAAATGCCATTAGATTTAGATGTGAGCTTATCTGATTTTAGCGGTATTAGTGATGACGCTGATATTATCGATATTGATAAAGATGCGGGCCAAAACGCGAACCTCGATCTGGCTCGGGTATATATGGAAATGGACGATATGCCCTCCGCCCGCGAGCTACTTGAAGAAGTTATTGAAAAGGGTAGCGAGGAGCAAAAGAAAGAAGCCGTGGAATTATTAGGAAGCTTGGTTTAAGCCACCGCTTAGACACGTCGGCCAAACCGATAGTAAATAGCGCCCGTTAGCCCAGTCAACTAGACCGGCTAAATAGCTTTCCGCCGGGCACACTGGCGAATTATAAATGGCCCCAAACAACGTTACCCTTACGGTAAATTTGTTTGGGGCTGCTGGTAGAACAAAAGTACCCAGCTAACCGGCCAGGTATCCTAGCCTGTAAAGCCCTTATGTCAAAGCATGCACCGGCTGGTCAGGCAAAGCCACACGAGATTGCAGTTTTTTGGGCAGATACGCCAAAGCGGTATTGTAGCCGAGCTCGTATAAAGCCAGTTTAGTGTCTTCCCCGGCCTTGAAGTCGACAGCTGAAATAGTCCCCGTATTAACTATAATCGTACTGTGCCAGAAGCGTGAGTCCACATACTCCCGGGCAAGTGCTGACATAAATGTCCGAGTCAGCATGGTTAAATATAGGGGTAGGGGGAAGCGTCCCTTTCGGTGCAGCGCTTCTTTTTTCTGTTCGCTTCGTAAACGAAAACAAACTGAAGGTGTACCATCTTGCTGCCAGTCTCGAAAAAGCGCATCTTCAGATAAAATCGCGCCGTCTACCAACAGCCGATCGCCAAATTCTTTGAATGAAAAAATAAGCGGAATTGACATTGAAGAGCGTACCGCCTGTGAGACTTTCACATTTGGGGTATTTTCCCGATTAAATAATACCGGTCCGCCGCCGTTTACATCGGTGGCCAATATATGAAGCGGGTAAGCCAGCGTAGCGAATGTGTCTCCTTCCAACAGTGTATCCAACCACTGCTCAAGTTTATCACCGGACGCTAAACCACCTTGTTTAAGTAATCGCCACAGCGATATATCAACAAATTGTTTAAAGTCCGTTTTAATCGCCAGCGCTTTTAACTCAGCCAGGCTAAATCCTTTCGCCGTTAGCGCAGCAATAATGGAGCCGCCAGACACGCCGACAATGCTGGTGTATTGGATATTTAGGTCATGAAGTGCCTGAAGTATACCGATATGGGCAGGTAATCGGGTGCCGCCACCAGATAAAATAGGCACTATATGAGAAGGGAAAGCGGGTTGCTGCATACAAAAACTCTCCTTGTGAGTTCACTGAGCATAGAACAAGAAGCCATAATTTGCGTATGTTAAACCACCGTTAGTTGTTGATTTGAAGACCTCCTGCCTAGCAGCTACCAGGAGGCTAATTGGCTGGCCCCGATAAGCCTGCCCCCCCCTAGGCGTGCCCCCTGGACAATACCTGTAGCACCCGGGCGTGATGTAAGGAGCATGCGGCCATGCTATGGAGTGTAGCGTACATTACCGCGTCGTTATGGCGCTGGCTGGGTATAGCTATTGCCGGTTTATCCGCCATCCGATTTAAAGTAACGGCCAGGCAGATTGCATCTGTTGGATGGTGCGACTACACTTACCCGATTTTTTTAACGCAGGTAACAAAACATGTGGCGATATGCCTTAGGCATTGAGTATGACGGCTCGGCGCATTATGGCTGGCAACGTCAACGCGGGGTAACAACCGTGCAGGAATTTCTAGAAGATGCGCTATCAAAAGTAGCTGACACCAGAATTAATGTACAGTGTGCAGGACGCACAGATGCCGGGGTGCACGCAACCGGTCAGGTTGTGCATTTTGAATCGCCGCACGCCAGGCCTTTAAAAGCATGGGAAATGGGTGCTAATACGAATATGCCGGGCTCTATTGCGGTTAACTGGGCATGTGAAGTACCCACTGAGTTTCATGCTCGCTTCTCTGCCACCCATCGACGCTATCGTTATATTATGTATAACGCCACCTTGCGGCCGGCTATTTTAGGCAAAGGGGTCACCCATGTTTATAAGCCGCTAGATGCTTCATTGATGCATGAGGCAGCTCAGGCCCTTATTGGCGAGCAGGATTTCAGCGCCTTTCGCGCAGCGCACTGCCAGTCAAACTCGCCTTGCAGAAAAGTCACTGATGTGTCGGTACATCGCCAAGGGCGGTATGTTATTTTAGATATCCGCGCTAACGCCTTTTTGCATCATATGGTACGTAATATTGTGGGCTCGCTGATTGCCATCGGCGCCAAGGAGCAACCGGTTGACTGGATCGCGACACTGTTACACAGTAAAGACCGAACCCAGGCGGCAGCAACAGCGAAGCCACATGGTTTATACCTGGTAGATGTGACCTATCCTACGCAGTTTAACTTGCCACAAAGACCACTGGGGCCGTTATTTTTGCCAGAAAGTTAAGCCACCACTATAGTGTTAACTTCTAAGACCAGTTTTATTTTTTCGATTATTCTGTATTGTGGTCTAATAGCGGGCTGTACTGAAACTTCGGCGATGCACTAATAAACATTAACTAAGCATCCGCACAACTAACAAGCAAAAGGATTCTCTTTAATGAGCTGGATTCAAAAAATTCTTCCGCGGACACAAACCTCAACCAAAGGCAATGTGCCAGAAGGAATCTGGACCAAGTGTGGCAGTTGTCAGGCCGTACTGTATAAAAACGATTTAGATAAACAACTTGAGGTGTGTCCCAAGTGTGACCATCATATGCGTATCAGCGCCCGTCGTCGTCTGGATAGCTTTTTAGACCAGAGCGACCGCGAAGAGTTAGGCGCCGAGTTTGAGCCGCAGGATATTCTTAAGTTCAAAGACTCAAAGCGCTACAAAGACAGAATTTCTGCGGCCCAAAAAAGCACCAGTGAAAAAGATGCACTGATTGCTATGAAAGGGAAACTTAAAGGTATGCCAGTGGCAGCAGTAAGTTTCGAGTTTGCCTTTATGGGTGGCTCGATGGCTTCTGTGGTGGGCGCACGTTTTGTTGCAGCGGTAAATGCTTGTCTGGAGCACAACATGCCGCTTATTTGCTTTTCAGCCAGCGGCGGTGCGCGCATGCAGGAAGCTTTAATGTCCCTCATGCAAATGGCCAAAACCTCTGCCGCACTGGCAAAAATGCGCGAAAAGAACCTGCCTTATATTTCGGTTCTTACCGACCCTACTATGGGTGGTGTTTCCGCCAGCTTAGCTATGCTGGGCGATATAAATGTAGCAGAGCCTAAGGCGCTAATCGGTTTTGCTGGCCCCCGGGTTATTGAACAAACCGTGCGAGAAACCTTGCCAGAAGGGTTTCAGCGCAGTGAGTTTCTGATTGAAAAAGGCGCCATTGATATGATTGTTGATCGCCGCGAAATGCGCGACAAATTACATGGCCTGTTAGTTAAATTACATCGACCTACCTGATAGGGTGGGCGTGTAACTCCAAGCGGTTAGACAATACGTGAACACATCTTGTGATACCAAGGCGCCACCCTTGCGAAGTTTGGCGCAATGGCTTACCTACCTGGAATCTATCCATCCCAATAGTATTGATATGGGCTTGAACCGTATCAAAGCTGTGGCTGACAATTTGGGCCTGCATTTTAGCGATAAAACTGTCATTACCGTTGCTGGCACCAACGGGAAGGGAACCACTTGTCGGTTTCTTGAACTGGCGTGTCAAACGCAGCACAAGACCACCGGCGTATACAGTTCACCTCACTTGCTGGATTACCGCGAGCGCGTGAGAATAAATGGGGAGTCTCCTGATGAGGCCGCATTTTGTCAGGCCTTCGAGCAAATAGAGCGTACGCGTGCCGATGTTACACTAACCTATTTTGAGTTTAGCACCCTGGCAGCATTGTTATTGATGCAGCGCTTCAAGGTAGAGGTGTTGATCCTGGAAGTGGGGCTGGGCGGCCGCTTAGATGCCACTAATATTATTGACCCTGATTTGGCGGTAATCACCACCATTGACCTGGATCATCAGGATTGGTTAGGGGATACGCGGGAGGCCATCGCCCGTGAGAAAGCAGGTATAATGCGTTGTCATGGGCTAGCGGTTATCGGTGAGACAGACCCGCCGGTCAGTTTACAAGATGAAGTTGAAAAGCGGCAGGTAAACGCGCGATGGGCGGGCCAGGATTTCACCTTTACCCAGAACGGCCTATGGAGTTGGCAGGGCAGGGCGGCGCGTTTTAGCAATTTACCCACACCGCATATACCAATACAAAATGTGTCTACGGCTTTGGCCGCGTTGGAATGCTTAAACTGGTTACCGTCCCAATCCGATCTCGACGCGCTGTTAAAATCTGCCAGTATGCCCGGGCGAATGCAAATAATACGCACCGAACCGCAAGTGGTGATAGATGTGGGGCATAATCCTCAAGCGGTGCGGGCCATGCAAAGCTGGCTTGATAAGCAAACCTTCGACCAGTTGCATCTGGTTGCCGGTATGCTCAAAGATAAATCTATTGCCGCCACACTCAATGCTTTTAGGCCGGGTGACGCGCGTTGGTATTTTGGTAGCACGCACGGCCCTAGAGGGGCTGCTGCCCAGACCCTTTACGACCAACTGGATATTTCACAACAACCGCAGGCAAGCTGTTACAATACCGTAACTTCAGCTTATCAACACGCATTTGCCGAAGCAAACGATAACGATCTTATTCTGGTGTTTGGCTCTTTTCTTACGGTAGCTGATGTGCTTATCCTGGAAGCTGACACTAATGCATTATAGGAGCAGTACGTGAGTTCGGCCTTGCAAAACCGTCTTGTTGGAACCGTCATTGCCGTTGCCCTGGTGGTTATTTTTTTACCTGATTTTCTGGATGGCAAAAAAGAAACGAAAACCACCCATTTTGCGAGTGTACCGGCCGCGCCTGAAAAAAAACCGATTGTGGAGCCTGATGCGTTCCCGGCTGACCGAGTAGCGAAAGCCGCCCAGCGTCCCCTCGAAATCGTCAATGAAACCCCGGTTGATGACCAGCCCGCGCAGTCAGAGCAAAATGACATTGAAGCGGCTAATAGCGTGCAAGCAGAACAGCAAGCTGAGACCAACGATCTGGCCCAGCGCACAGTGGTAAGCCAGCAGGTAAATGATAACGATGCCGGCTGGGTGGTTCAGCTGGGCAGTTTTCGCCATCAAAAGAATGTGAAACAACTTCTTGGCAAACTGGAAAGCGCTGGCTATCGGGCCTTTAGCCGACCAATCAGAACCAGCTCGGGGTTATTAACCAAAGTATTTGTAGGGCCTGATTTAAATAAACAAAAGCTTGAAGCAGCATTGCCACACCTAACCGAGGTCACTGGGCTTAAAGGCAAAATTACTGAATTTAAAGTTGAGTGACCGCCGTCTGTGTGCTTAACAATTAGTCTATTTGGGGTTGGTAATCAATATGGCTTTTCGGTAGAATGCGCGCCATCTGTTTAGGCGCACGCGGCCCCATAGGGTTACTCGTTTGCGCTACTTGCACTAATAGGCCGATATAACGTGTTGAACTGGGTAGACATTACCATTTTGGGTATCATTACGATATCTACCTTGATAAGCCTGGTCCGTGGTTTTGTTAAAGAAGCGATATCACTGATTGTTTGGTTTGGTGCACTGTTTATTGCCAGCCAGTTTTTTGCCGATTTGGCAATCTATTACACCCGCATTGAAGACGATGTATTGCGCAATGGCGCAGCTATCGCCACCTTATTTATTATGACGCTGATTTTAGGCGGACTCATTAATCATGTTGTTGGACGCGCTGTTCAGGCGTCGGGTTTATCTGGCGCTGACCGCGTGCTGGGCGCAGTATTTGGCGCTATGCGCGGCTTATTAATTGTCAGTGCGCTATTATTTTTTATGGATACCTTCACAGCTGCAGCTACGGCAACCTGGTGGCAACAGTCTGTGCTGATTCCGGAATTTGGAATCATTATTGAGTGGTTTTTTGCATTTGTAAAAGGCAGCTCCAGTTTTTTAACTCCCGCTTGAAATAGGTAAATCAGATGTGTGGTATTGTCGGAATAGTCGGTAAAACCCCGGTAGCACAGTCACTTTATGACGGGCTGACTGTGTTGCAGCACCGCGGCCAGGATGCCGCCGGTATTATTACCATAGAGCAAAACCGGTTTAATTTGCGCAAAGCAAATGGCTTGGTCAGAGATGTTTTCCATACTCGCCATATGAAGCGCTTATCTGGCAACATGGGTATCGGACATGTGCGTTACCCTACCGCAGGCTCATCTAGCTCAGCGGAAGCCCAACCCTTCTATGTTAACTCGCCCTTTGGTATTGCGTTTGCCCATAATGGCAACCTGACCAATTCCCACGATTTGCAAGAAGAGGTGTTCCGCATTGCCCGCCGTCACATCAATACCTCTTCCGATTCTGAGTTACTGCTGAATATTTTTGCCCACGAGTTGCAAAACTGCACAGAGCTTAGTGTTAGCGCGGAAGACATATTCAAGGTAGTTACCAGCGTTCATAAAAAAATTCGCGGTGCCTACGCGGTCGTGGCTGCGATTATCGGGCAGGGCGTAGTCGCGTTTCGCGACCCTAATGGTATTCGCCCGCTCGCATTGGGTAAGCGAATTACCGAAATGGGCGAAGAGTACATGGTTGCCTCAGAATCTGTTGCGTTGGATACCGTAGGTTTTACCTTTATTCGTGATGTGGCGCCGGGTGAGGCGATATTTATCACTGAACAAGGCGAACTGCATACGCAACAGTGTGCTGAACAACCTTCGACCTCACCATGTGTGTTTGAATTTGTTTACTTTGCCCGCCCTGATAGCTTTATTGATGGTGTTTCGGTATATGCGTCGCGGGTTAATATGGGACGTAAACTGGGCGAGAAAATCGCGCGCGAATGGGCCGACCTGGATATTGATGTGGTTATCCCTATTCCGGAAACGTCCATGGATGTGGCTTTACAGATAGCCAATACCTTAGGCCTGCCGTACCGCCAGGGGTTTGTTAAGAACCGCTATATTGGCCGTACCTTCATTATGCCAGGTCAGACTATGCGTAAGCAGTCAGTCAGGCGCAAGCTAAACGCTATTTCCTCTGAATTTAAAGACAAAAGCGTTCTGCTGGTAGATGATTCAATCGTACGTGGCACAACTTCCGGGCAAATTATTGAAATGGCCCGGGAATCCGGTGCTAAAAAGGTATATTTTGCCTCTGCCGCCCCTGAAATTCGTTTTCCTAACGTATATGGTATCGATATGCCTTCGGCTAACGAGCTTATTGCTTACGGCCGCGAAATTGAACAGATTGCCGACCTGATTCAGGCCGATGGCCTTATTTTTCAGGATATCTCTGATTTGGTGGAAGCCGTGCGCGAAGAAAATCCCGATATTCTGAGGTTTGAGACATCAGTATTCGATGGCAATTATATTACCGGGGATGTAGATCAGGAATACCTGGAAAGAATTGATTTGGCCCGAGGTGAATCAAGCCGCGCGCCAGTGCTTCAGGCGGAACTGTCGAACCTTGAAATGCACAACATGGATTCCGACTAACGCGGCCGGAAGGTACGCAAGAAACGCAGCCAACGGCTGCGTTTTTTTATTTAGGAGAGGCCAAATTAGTGTAAAAATTCCGGCCCGAGACCGGAACCCCACGCTATGACGGTGGCCGCCATAAGTATGCTGAGTAACACTAATCCGCAGGTTACAACTGAGCTGGCATAGATAAACCCTTTTTCTTCAGGTATGTGCATAATAATGGGTACCCCCGAATACAAGAGGTAGACAGAATAGGCTAATGCTAACAGTCCGATAGTCATGACAAACCACAGTTGAGGATAAAGCCCGGCGAAGCCCACCATAAATAAAGGCGTCGCGGTATAGGCAGCCAGTTCTAATGATTGGGTGTATGTTGGCTCAGCATCAAATATCGTAGCCAGTTCATGAATCATTACCGCCAGCAACATTGCCCCGATAATCAGCCCCACATATAAGCCGACCGATACAAACAGCGCACTTTGTGGCGTTAATCTAATCACTTCCCCGGCACCAAAGCTCCAGCCTAGTTGGGTGGCTGAGTAATAGGTCACTAAGGAAGGGATCAGGGCGATAAACAGGATATGGCTAAGCGCATAGGCATAGCTTTCGTGCTTTTTGTCGATACACTCCCATTCTTCTCTTGGATGGGTATAGATACCGAACAGATGGTTAAGGATCATAGCTAGCCCTCAGTTGCTTTTTACAAGTCGTTAACAAATATCACTATCTGTCATCAGCGTGTAAGAGTCAATTGAAAAGTTCAAAAAACAACCAAATGTAAAGGTGGCCAATATGACATTAGGTAAGTGCGGTGGTAAACTTCGCGCGCGAACTTGCGTACCTGAGACGCGCTAACTGAACGGTAGATTTTCTGTATGACCACACCCGCTTTTGATTCAGCATTGTTGCAACCTATCAACGCCTTTTTATCCTGTCCTACGCCTGATGAGTGGGTGGCTGAAGCTGTTAAACCGCAAAACCTCGAAGGTCTGTTAATTGATCATTGTAATTGTGAATTAAAGGCCGCCCAGACAGCCATGTTGCTTATCCGGCGGTATGCCGTAGATAAAGCCAACGGCGAGCTATTACTGGCCTGGCTAAAACCCTATGAGGATTTTGTTTACCGCCAGCAGGGTGATGGTAACTTTGATCGGTTACATACCGGTTTGAAAAAAATGATTCAGTCACATGGCGAAACTGATTTTGCTGATGAGCTGGTGAACAAGATGGTGTTGTTGATTAAAGAAGAGTTACATCATTTTCAGCAGGTGCTGGAAATTATGCAAAGTCGAGGGATCACCTATCGCAATGTTGGCGCAGGGCGCTATGCGCGGGGAATGATGCGCCATGTTCGCACCTATGAACCCCAAACCCTGGTGGATAAACTTATTTGTGGAGCTTATATAGAGGCACGTAGTTGCGAGCGGTTTGCCCGGCTTGCTCCCTTGTTGGATGAAGAGCTAGGACGTTTTTATATATCATTACTGCGTAGCGAAGCCCGCCATTATCAGGATTATCTGACTTTAGCTCAGCAAGTTGCAGGTACTGATATTAGCGATAGAGTAAAGCATTTCGCAGAAGTCGAAGCGCAGCTAATCGCTAGCACCGATGCTGATTTTAAATTCCATAGTGGGGTACCTGCAGCGGTTGCAACCGCCTGAAGTTAATGCTTGTTGCCAATATGCAAGACGTGCCTTCCGGGTAAGTTGAGATAGGGTAACTTTGACGTTCCGCATATTTAGCGCCTACCATTAAGAAGCCGCGGCGCCCACGGTCTTTTAAAACAGGTTTTTAAAAGGCAGTGGGGGCTTTTTCAGAGAGCCCTACGAACATCTTTTTAGCTGGACACCCACCGCAAGCGCGTCTATCTGCGGCAAAAGCGTGAAGTGGCAACTAGAGAGTTTTTAGCAAGACACCCATGTCTTTTCAGATAGCCCTACGAACATCTTTTTAGCTGGACACCCACCGCAAGCGCGTCGATCTGCGGCAAAAGCGTGAAGTGGCAACTAGAGAGTTTTTAGCAAGACACCCATGTCTTTTCAGATAGCCCTACGAACATCTTTTTAGCTGGACACCCACCGCAAGCGCGTCTATTCGCCGCAAAAGCATGAAGTGGCAACTAGAGCGTTTTTAACAAGCCGCCCATGTCTTTTCATAGAGCCCTACGAACACCTTTTTAGCTGGACACCCACCGCAAGCGCGTTTATCTGCGGCAAAAGCGTGGGGTGGTGACTAGAGAGTTTTTAGTAAGACACCCATGTCTTTTCAGATAGCGCTACGAGCATCTTTTTAGCTGGACACCCACCGTAAGCGCGTCTATTCGCGGCAAAAGCATGAAGTGGCAAGTAGATAGTTTTTAACAAGACACCCATGTCTTTTCAGATAGCGCTATGTGAATCTTTTTAGCTGGACACCCACCGTAAGCGCGTCTAACCGCGGCAAAAGCGCGAAGTGGCAACTAGGGTGTGGTTGGTTGCCCAGGCTGTCTTATAGTACGTTGTTTTTACGCTCCATAGCGGCAGCGAATAACCCGTTTATAAAGAGTTTTTAGCAAGACACCCATGTCTTTTCAGATAGCCCTACGAGCATCTTTTTAGCTGGACACCCACCGTAAGCGCGTCTATTCGCCGCAAAAGCATGAAGTGGCAACTAGATAGTTTTTATCAAGACACCCATGTCTTTCAGATAGCCCTACGAACATCTTTTTAGCTGGACACCCACCGTAAGCGCGTCTATCCGCCGCAAAAGCGCGAAGTGGCAACTAAGGTGTGGGTGGTTGCCCAGGCTTTCTTATAGTATGTTGATTTTACGCTCCATAGCGGCAGAGAATAACTCGTTTATAAGGGGAGGGAATGATAGCCGGATATACAATTTACTTTGAGTAGTTCATCATAGGTAACGTATTGAAAGCGCTGGCGCTTAACGGATTTCTATTATAAATACGTAAAATCATGCTCAAATGAACCAGTTCGAGGATTTACCACTACAAGTGGTATCCCATAGCAATAACGAGGCGCGAAAACCCTGCGCGTCAGATTAGCAATCAGTAACCTTAGATTTGTTTATTGGTTTACTATCATTGGGTAGAAACAAGCATTGCTCATCAACATTTGGTGAGTTTTTATTATTCCAGTCGCAGGCCGTGTTTTTGCACAATTGTACTAACGGCCGCGTGAAATGTTACGAGGCACTGGCACAATGCAGCACCAGGCAAAAGCACGTTTTATAACCGCTCCCCCACGACTTAGTCTGCTTGAAGGCTTATTGGTGTTCTGTACTGCTGGCCTATATTTACCTATTTGGTTTTATCTTGCGGTGCGCGATATTAAACGTATCACCGACGATGATTTATTCCCGTTAGCATGGACCTTAGTGCCATTGATTTTTGTAGTACAACCGTATGCGCTGATTCGGTTCAGCCGCTACCTAAGACGGGCGGAAAAGCGTTTGAATATACGGCGCTGGCCAATAATTTTTGAATATATGTGGATGATGGTGTTTTTTGGCTGTGGGGTGTTTTTTGCTGCCGCCAGCATTTTCGAAATTGAAACCATCACCAAAATGCTGGTATCGGTACTCTCCATCGTCAACTTTATGCTGATGCACAAACGATTAAACAGATTGCGTCGACGGTGTCAGAATGAAGCCATCGCTATTCGTCATAAAGGTTACAATAGTATGGAATGGATAGTGGTACTTATTTTCACCCCATTGATTTTCGGGCTTTTCCTGTATACCTATATTAATTCAGAATTGCATGAGAACCTACGCTCAAAACAAATCTTCAAGCAAAAGCAGGCTATCGAGCAACAACAAGACTAATATAGCGAGGGCTTACACAGCCCTGTGATCGTAGCGTTTGGCCAACCAATAGGGCGGCGAGGGCCGCACCAGAATAACTGTATCGCCTGGCGAAAAGGCGCATTGCGCATTTTCTGGCTCAATTAAAATATACCGGGTTTGGTGTTCACCGTCGGTAAACCGACCTTCAGCAGGGTTTCCCACCCGTGCTTCGCCTACCGTTATTTGCGCAGCGCAGCCACAATAAGCCTTTGAAAACCTCGAGTGAGACCCATGCAATAAGGTCGTAAGTGATTGGCCACATAAACTGCACCCGATAACCGCTAATGTGGTAGCTAATGGAAGGATAAAAGAGCTGGTATGGATAGCAGGTAGAAGCTTGGTAACTAGCAAGCTTACGGAATAGCCGGCTATCGCAAACAACGTTAAAAACAGTGATAACCATTGCATGTTGGGCATGGCATCCAGCCCCACCCATTTAATTACATGTGTCACGTACGATGGCAAGCGACAAGGGGCGCTGTAAGGATAAGTGCGCTGGTCCGGCATAGTATCAAATACGCCCATACCGCTTTTACCTATTATCATGAAGCCGATTTCCAGCAGGAAAACCGTAATGACTACGGCAACTGCCGCCCCAAACCATATATTTACGCCACTGATTAACCAGGTAGCCATGCTCATCATCCTTAATGAAGCTATGAGCTTGCTTTTATAGCATAAGTGTATCGATTAAGTGAATATCCCGCGTTAAAATAACCGGATTTTACGGTTACTATCTTTATCCGTTAAGTTAATTGCCTCTCACACGCCCGAGATTCCGGTTTAATGCGCGTGCACGGTAGGTAAAGGCTCACCATTGGCCTGATAAAACCCTGAAGCGCCCGCCTCAATAAACCCTTGGTGGACCATATTGGTTAAAAATGGGTCGGTATGATCATCTCCTATATCGGCATAATCCGTGCTCTTATATTTATCGCGATGCTCGAAGAACGCGCTAATTGCCGCTTTGTTATGATGAATATGCTGTAACGTGAACTCTTCGCGCCGCGTGTTATTTTCAATGACCATTGTTTTGACCAGTTTCTTTTGCGCTAACCACGCAACCTTAATCGAGCCATCACGGTGATTAAGTACATAGTGCTCAACTTTGTCACAGCCGATACCGTCCTGGTGAGTCAGTCTCATTGAGCGCAATAACGTATCGCTAATAAGCTGATTATGTTCCGACCAATTCGTATCTCTTTTGCCATGAATCAGTTCTCCAGGTTGATATTCTATCGCCCGTTCATGGGCGTCAAAATAGCGAATGGGTTTTACGGTATCAGGCCGCACAGACTGCCACGCCTGCGTTATTTCCAGTTGAGGATACTGATGGGCTACATTATTGGGTTTGCGCCATAGTGTCAGTGTTCGGTGACGCTGCTGCGGGTTGTCGCTGTACGCGACCTGAGCATAGGTGGCCATAGCCCATTTAGCTGGTTCGTCGCATTGGTTAGCCACGGCCTGCGCACTTGCTAGCGTAAATATTCCTAAAATTAACTTTCTCATATTAACGATAATTTCCATTAACCGGGTGTGTAAAACTGTCCTGGGCGGCGCAGCGCCACCCAGGAGGTTTACTAAAGACTGCGGTCTGCTTCAGCGACCAAATCAGCGGCAAAATCCATTACGTGAAAAATCACGCTTTGCTCATTCGTACCATTAATCAAAAACGCGCCCGGGCCTTTGGCGTGAATACTCACGTCTTCACCTGAGTGGGTCTCAGACGATAAAGGAACTAACGCTTCTTGATGGTAGCCTGGTGTGGTTGTATCAATTTCGCGTAAGTCTTTGCGGCCGGCGTCAATATCGTAGTTATAGCCTTCGTCAGAATCGGTCTCCTCGCCAAGATTGCGAAATCCTAACCCGTTGGCATAACCCACCGTTGTATAGGGCAAATCATCGGCAGCCAGCGCTGGTTCCTCGGCACCGACATTAACCACCTTGCCCAAAATAGGGTTTCCGCGCTTGGGATAACCGGCAATGGTAAATACATGGCCATGGTCAGCAGTCACAATAATGAGTGTATCCTCGTCGCTGGTAAGTTCGTCGGCCATGGCGACCGCCTCAGCCATCGCCAGCGTATCGTGAAGCGCACCATAGGCGTTACCGGCATGGTGAGCATGGTCTATGCGTCCAGACTCAACCATTAAAAAGAACCCTTCAGCATTGTTGTTGAGAACGTTAATGGCCGCTTCGGTCATTTGAGCAACTGAAGGTTCACCGGCAACATCGTTGCCCCGGTCTGCCGCGTATTGCATATGCGATTCATTAAACAGGGCAAAAACTTTATCAGTGGTTTCGGTGTTTAAGCCGTTAAAGCCAGACTCGTCGGTAACATAGACCCCGGTAGGGTACATATTCTGCCATTCGGCGGTAAGATCGCGGCCATCATTGCGATCGCCTTCAACTTCGCTTACCGCGTCATTGCTATTAAACGCCGGATCATCAGGTAAAAAATGACGCCGCCCGCCGCCCATGACAACGTCAATACCGTCAACGTCCAGACCCGAGTATCGCGCCTCCAGGCTCGCTTCAAAGCCTATTAGTTGCGCCGCAATATCGGTACAGCCTGCCGCTATAGCATCTTGCGGCATATCTGATATATCTTCCCAGTTGCGGTCTGCCGATTTTGCATAAGTGGCCGCTGGCGTGGCATGGGTAATTCGGGCAGTAGAGATAATCCCGGTGGATTTGCCTGCAATTTCAGCTAATTCCAGGGCGCTTACTAACTCGTTGCCAGCAACGGTTGAGCAATCGCCACGTTCGATATTTTCGTTCACGCCAATAACCCCTACATCGGTTTTCACCCCGCTCATCATGGCGGTCATGGTGCCAGCCGAGTCAGGCGTTTGGGCATCCACATTGTAGGTCTTGGCTAGCCCTGCAAAGGGGAATTTATCGAAACTTAACTGGTGCTCTTCGCCTTGTAAGCCGTTCATCTGGCCATCAAGTATGCGCGCGGCGGTGATTGTGGAAATTCCCATGCCATCACCTACAAACAAAATGACGTTCTTTGCCGTACCGCGCAAATTCTCCACCATGGCTTGCAGCTCTGCTTTGCTGTTCACCTGGCCTTGCGAGGTGATCTGCGCTGTGCCAGTGCTACTGTTGGTGGCATCTAGCCATACCTGCTTGTTGGCCTGAACCTCTGTGGCTGCGGCCTGAAACCAGTCATTGTTAACACTGGTTAATAATGCAGCGCCGCCCAGGCTATTGCTGCCCGGGGCACACACATAGCTGGTATCGGCTATCTCATCGTCGCTTAACTGGCCGTCAGCGTTTGCGTCCAGGCCCGAATCAAAACGCACCCCGCTATTGGGGCAATGGGTATCGCCCTGGGGCAAATCAGTGTGTACGGTCAGGCTGTTAACACCACTGGCTCCGGTTTCCCCATCGTCGCCGTCCAGGCTACAGGCAGATAAACCCGCTACCGTTAGGGCAATTACACTTAACGTAAATATTTTCATGGCTTTTTCCACCTATTCGCTAACAAGATCAAGAGCTTGGTTAATAAGGTGGAAAACAACATTTTGCTCTACCACACCTTGGGCTAACTGGCTGCCCGGGCCACTGGCATGAAGCGCCACATCTTCGCCCGAATGAGTTTCCGAGCTCAGCGGAATAAGGGCTTCTTGATGATATCCTGCGGCAGTCGTATCGATAGCCGCTAACGCTTGCCGGCCGGCGTTAATCTCATATTGGTAACTTTCGTCGGAATCTGTCTCGTTAGCCAAATCCTGATAGCCTAGTCCGTTCATGTATCCCACTGTGGTGTAGGGCATCCCGTCTGCCGCTAACGCAGGTTCTGCTTCGCCTACATTCACTACCTTGCCTAAAATTGGATTGCCGCGTTTGGGATAGCCGGCAATAGTGAACACGTGACCATGATCGGCGGTAACCAGAATCAGCGTATCTTCGGCACTGGTGTTATCCAGGGCTGCTTTAACTGCTGCTTCAAAAGCCAATGTGTCGGCCAGCGCGCCAGCGGCATTTCCAGCATGATGTGCGTGATCAATTCGGCCTGATTCCACCATTAAAAAATACCCGTTGGCGTTGTTATCCAGAATATCGATAGCTTTGGTGGTCATGTCGGCAATAGAGGGTTCGCCAGCTACATCGTTACTTCTGTCTGCTTCATACTGCATGTGTGATTCGTTAAATAAGCCCAAAACGCGGGTGGTGGTACTGGCATCAATGGCCTCAAAGCCGGCCTGGTCGGTAACGTACACCCCGTCGGTATAGCGCTGCTGCCATTCTGCGGTAAGGTCGCGTTCGTCACTGCGGTCACCTTCTACTTCACTCACCGCATCATTACTGTTGAAGCTGGCGTCGTTAGGTAAAAAATGTCGTCGCCCACCGCCAAATGCGACGTCTATTCCATTGATATCCACGCCGGCATAGCGGGCTTCTACCAAACTTTCAAAGTTAATCAACTGGTCTGCTATATCGGTACAGCCGGCTGCTACCGCGTCCTCGGGCATATCGGATATATCTTCCCAGTTGCGATCCGCTGACTTCGCATACGTTGCCGCCGGGGTGGCATGCGTTATTCTGGCGGTAGACACAATTCCTGTAGCCAGCCCTTTAATTTCTGCCAGTTCCAGCGCGCTAACCACTTCATTGCCAGCGACCGTTGCGCAATCGCCTCGCTCAATGTCTTCATCTACGCCAATAACGCCAACGTCGGTTTTAAGCCCTGACATCATTGCGGTCATGGTCCCTGCTGAGTCCGGCGTCTGTGCATCAACGTTATAGGTTTTTACCATCGCAGTATGGGGGAATGTTTCAAATACCAGGTAGCCTTCCTCACCGGGATTGCCTGCTTGCTGGCCTTTTAAAATACGCGAAGAGGTTAGTGTCGATACTCCCATACCGTCACCGACAAATAAAATTACGTTCTTTGCTTTAAACCGATTGTCGGTAGACAATTTTGCTTCAATACGGGTCTGGGCATCGGTGAACCAAGCGCTCTGAGCCTGATATTCAGGCAGTACGTCGGCATGAACGACTGAGGAAACGGCCATAGCTAAAGCGCTGGCGTTCACTTTCCAGTTAAGTCTCATGGTGTTATTCCTAATTCAGTATTATTGTGGTTGTGATGACAAAGGAAAGGGCCTGACTGTGTGTGCCCGGCAGTACGGGGCGCTGTAGATAGCGTTAAACTCCGATGTCAGAACCGAGCATAGGCAGGGTTTATGACGCTCAATTTACGGATGGATGAAGGATTTGTTGCACAAAAAAGACACGCTAGACGCGCGCGGGGTAAGGGCGGAGCAAAGGGGAAAGGCTAACCCCTTAATATCGGTGTTTACTTAGTTGATCCGGCGTGAAAGCGCAGTGTTTGCAGGTCAAAGCCGTTAGCTGACACTTTTAATACTGAGCCTTGTTCGTACCAATCACCCAGCACGATGCGGGTAGCGGGCTGCCCGTTAACCTGCAAACTGTGAATATCCGGACGATGCGTATGGCCATGGATAAGCCGCTGAACCTGGTAATGCTCCATTATTTTTATAACTTCTTCGGGGGTGACATCCATGATTTCCGGGCGTAAACCTTGCTGGTTCTTTTTGCTCTGGATGCGCGCCTTTTCGGCTACTTTACGCCGATACCATAGTGGCAGGGCCAGCATAATCCGCGGCCACCACCAGCTTCGCGATTTTTTTCGAAACTTCTGATAAGCCACATCTCGTGTACATAGCTCATCACCATGGGTGATCAGGGTGGGAATACCGTATAAGTCTATTACAGCTTGTTCGGGTAGCAGTGTCATCCCGGCTTTATCTGCCCAGCCCTGGCGAAGCGCAAAATCCCGGTTGCCGTGTATAAAATAAATGGGCACCTGCTGACTGACTTTATAAAACGCCGCCGCTATCGCCTCATTAAATGGCGTCACATTGTCATCACCTATCCACACTTCAAACAGGTCTCCCAATACATAGAGAGCTTCTGCCTGTGGGGCATCCTGGGCTAGAAAACGGTATAAACATGCCGTAATATCGGGTCGTTCAGCAGCCAGGTGGAGATCAGCAATAAAGTAGGTAAATGCCATGCAGGTTCTATTTGTAGGTGGTTGTATAAATACAGCGAAGATAACCGAAGGTGACGGGGACATTACATCCGCCCGTCACCAGGCAGGGCAGTTAGCTAACCTGAGCAGACTCGATGATCACAGGCTCAACCGGAACATCCTGATGAAAACCGTGCGAGCCAGTTTCCACCGCTTTTATTTTGTCGACCACGTCCATCCCTTCAACTACTTTGCCAAACGCACAATAGCCCCAGCCGTTTGCTGTTTCACTGGTGTGGTTTAGAAAGTCGTTGTTGCCTACATTAATAAAGAACTGGGCAGTGGCAGAATGAGGGTCCTGGGTACGCGCCATTGCCACCGTACCAATTTCGTTGGCTACACCATTGTTCGCTTCGTTCTGAATCGGTGCTTTGGTATCTTTTTGTTCCATATCAGGGGTGAAACCGCCGCCCTGAACCATAAAACCGTTAATCACACGGTGGAAGATGGTGTTATCAAAAAAGCCATCTTGCACGTAGCTGATGAAGTTTTCTACGGTTTTAGGGGCCTTATCTTCAAACAGTTCAAGTTTGATCTCACCAAAATTCGTTTTAAGAGTTACCATGCATGTTACCTTTCTAATAAGCCGTAATTATAAAGCGTAATAGTAGCCTATTTACGACGCGAGATAAATCGGCGCTAAACAGATGAGTCAGGTTTTATAGGCTCGAAGCGACCAACAAATACTGTGACTTACGTCATGACAGTGCTAAACTTTGCGGCCTTTAAAATCACAGGAATCACGAACAATGCTGCACCTTTACAATACCCTCACCCGTGAAAAAGCGCGCTTTAAACCGCTCGAAGAAGGTAAGGTGGGCTTGTATGTGTGTGGAATTACCGTGTATGACCTGAGTCATATGGGGCATGCCCGCACTTACTTAGCGTTTGATGTCCTGGTGCGTTACTTGCGTCATTTGGGCTACGAGGTTAATTATGTGCGCAATATCACCGATATTGACGACAAAATTATCGCTCGCGCCATTGAAAACAATGAAACCGTGGAGCAACTCACTGAACGTACCATTGGTATGATGCATGAAGATTTCGCTGCCATAAATTTGTTGCTGCCGGATGTCGAGCCTCGGGTTACCGGCCATATCAGCGAGATTATCGATATTATCACACGCCTTATGGACAAAGGGTTTGCTTACCAGGCATCCAGTGGCGATGTGTTGTTTGATGTGAGCAAGTACGCAGATTACGGTCAGCTAAGCAAACAGAATCTGGAACAGCTTAATGCCGGGGCGCGGGTCGATGTTGCCGCAGGTAAAGACGATCCAATGGACTTTGTTCTGTGGAAGACCGCTAAGCCGGATGAACCGTTCTGGGCCTCACCCTGGGGCAATGGCCGTCCCGGCTGGCATATTGAATGTTCGGCCATGAACTACAAACACCTTGGCGCCCATTTTGACATTCACGGCGGGGGCTCTGACTTAACCTTCCCGCACCACGAAAACGAAGTGGCCCAGTCATGCTGTGCTTACAATACGCCTTATGTAAACACCTGGATGCATACCGGGATGGTCCAGGTAGATAACGAAAAAATGTCTAAGTCGCTGGGCAATTTCTTTACCCTGCGCGATGTACTGGAACAACACGATGCTGAAACCTTACGGTTCTTTCTGATGTCAGCCCATTATCGTAGCCAGTTGAGTTATTCCCAAGACAACATTAGCCAGGCCAGGGCCGGGTTGGAGAGGCTGTATACAGCGTTACGAGGGGTCACCATTGATACGCAGGTAGCGTTGTCACACGGCGGCTATCTGACACGCTTTGAAGAAGCCATGAATGATGATTTGAATGTGCCCGAAGCCTTTTCGGTGTTGTTCGATATCGCTCGTGATTTAAACAAGTGTGATGATCCTGCGGAAGCAGGCCGTTTGGCGGGTGTGTTGAAAGGGCTGGCAGGCATTGTAGGCTTGTTGCAGTCTTCTCCTGACCGTTTTTTACAAGGCGACGATGATGACGCAGCCGCGATAGAAGCGTTAATAAAACAACGTAATGATGCCCGTGCAAACAAAGACTGGGCCGCTGCCGATGCCGCCCGTGACGCGCTGACTGCCATGGGGATAGTATTAGAAGACGGCCCGCAAGGAACTATTTGGCGGCGTCAGTAGAGCTTCTACCCAGCCAGCGCCGGGTGCGCTGACAATAAGCGTTATAGCTGGCACCAAAGCTGCGCGCTAGCTGGCGTTCCTCCGGTTTAATTTGATAGACCTGCAAAAAACCACCAAAGGCTGGCGCAATCAGTAGCGCCAGCCAACTGTTGGACGCCAGTGCCAGACCAAACAGCAGCAATACAAATGCCAGATAAATAGGGTTGCGGCTAATGGCGAAAATGCCGCTGGTCAGTAGCGCCGAAGCATTATCCGGCGTACGGGGATCCAACGTCGTTTTATGACGGCGAAACTGCACCACCGCAGACAAAATAATCAGTACGCCCGCCCCGATGATCAACAAACCCACCAGTTGTAATAGTGCCGGCACCTTGCCAATAGGCCACTGGGCAATCAATACCACTGCGCATACGGCGGCAATAAACAGGGCTGCTGGGGGGATTTTTAATTCTAAAGATACACTCATCCGCGTTTTTCCGGGTCTACCACATGTTGGGTTACATCCGGTAAGGGCGATCGCCCCCGGCCGGTGCTAAGCTGAGATTTCCAACGCTGCTGTGCCACATGAGCTTTAACCAGCTCAACACATTCGTCTATTACCTGCAGCACTTCTTGGTCCAGCTTATCGTCTGCTACAGCATACCCCTTTATATTGGTTTCTATAAAGCGGTTTATCCGGCTATCGTCAATATCACTTAAGAGGTGAACCAGCGATGAGGTCACGATATCGGTGACGGTTTGCTCAAGCGTGCTTTCAATGGTTCGGCCCACAACGGGCAAATACTGTAGGTTTGCCATCTGCGGGTTATTTTTAATGGCTTGATTGACGCTCTGGCGAACATGGTCGCGAATCACGGAGCCGCGGCTTTCATCGGCTAAGTTTTGTCCCATATGCTGCATTACGCCCGCCAACCAGCGGCTTAACACCGGTTGGCGGGGGGTAAGTACTTGCTGGCTGATTTTATTTACCAGCGGCGAGCCTTGACGGATATCTTTTTGCACATCGCTTAGTACTTTTATAACAATGCGATCGCTAAGCTCTTCCATCGCGACATCATAATAAAACGCAAAAAATCGATAGAAACGAGTGTGATTTAAATCAATAATTTGCTTTTTATGCAGCCGGTGCAAAATAGAAAAGACCCGTAAAAAGCGGAATAGCCGGGTTGCGGGTAAGGGAATAAGTCCGATCAGATCATACCAGTGTAATACCGGGAAAAAATACCAACGCAAATGTTCCTTGTGCTTTACCGACACTGCCCAGCGCACACAGAATTCAGTAAAAAATACCGCAATAAAGGCCAGGTCTATGAATAGAAAGTTGGCGTGAACGGGCTGATAGCGGCGGTACAAGCTGGGTACGTGTTCGGCCAATAAACGTTGTAGTGCGCTGGTGGCATATAAGGCGTCAAAAATAAGCCAGCCCAGGTTAACTAACAATAGGGCCAGCATAATAATATCCAGTATTAACCAGGGCGTTTCATGACTTTGTCGAAGTTTGTCCCGGTTAATAGTGAACATGATAATGGGTTATCCTATGTTTTTGAGCCTGGTAACATCGACGAACAGTTTTAATTTTTGGCCCGGTTGCAAATAGCGATGGGACTGCAAGTCGTTCCATTTTTTTATATCGTTGATTCGCACATTAAATTTACTGGCAATGCGTGAAAGCGAGTCGCCGTTGCGCACGGTGTAGGTGAGCGATTTAATAATGGCGTCGTTGCGTTGGTCCTGACTAACCTGATTGGTCCAGATCACTAGCTCCTGACCCGGCTGGAGCGTATCGTTAGGCGCCATACCGTTCCACTTGGCTAACTCTGCGCTAGAGATATCATATTTGCGACTAATGTCCCAAAATGTATCACCAGACACCACTTTATGGACCAGTTTATGATCGGCGCGCTCAATGTTTTGTAGCGAAGCCAGACGTTGGTCCTGAGACAGCGCATAAGCGTTAAGCTCTTTCAACGCTACCGGTACCATAATGGCTTGCCCAATACGAATAACGTCCGAATCCAGGTCATTAACCTGTTTGATTATGGCAGCAGTAGTATGATATTTGCCGGCCAGGCGTAACAAACTGTCGCCACGCTTTACGCGGTGGCGTACCCAGTTAAGCCGCTCCTGACGATCAATTTTTGCTAACTCGGTGGTAAAGCCCTGGGCTTTATCTACCGGCAATACCAAGTGATGGGGGCCGTCCGGGTCAGTCGCCCAACGGTTAAACCCCGGGTTTAGCGCCTGTAAGGCTTCCAGCTCCATTTGGGCCAAATCTGCGGCAAATGCCAAATCAACCTGTGAGCCTATCTCAACTACTTCAATTACTGGTACGTTTTCAATTTCTGGCCACGCAAAGTCATACGCTTCACGGTTGCGCAGTATATCTGCCAGGGCCAGCAGTTTGGGAACGTATGCGCGGGTTTCCCGGGGTAAATCTAACGACCAGAAATCAGTAGGCTTACCCAATTTTTTATTGCGCTTAATGGCCCGCGAGACCCGACCTTCGCCACTATTATAAGCGGCCAGCGCATGTAACCAGTTACCGTCGAAATACTTGTTAAGGTAGTTCAGATAATCCAGTGCGCCGGCGGTAGACGCAATGACGTCCCGGCGCCCGTCATACCACCATGACTGGCGGATACCGAAGCGTTTCGCGGTACCCGGTATAAACTGCCACATGCCAGCGGCCCGACCATGGGAATAGGCAAATGGGTCAAATGCGCTTTCTACAATGGGCAGTAACGCTAACTCTAATGGCATTTTCCGCGCTTCGATTTGTTCGGTAATATAATACAAAAACGGGTCGGCGCGTTTTACTACCCTGGCCATGTATTCCGGGTGCTTTAGATACCAGTTGCGTTGTACCAGTAGCCGTTTATCATCGGGAATAGCAAACTGCGACTGGTTGGCGATACGATCCCACACATTCGTGATCACAATCGGCGCCTCAGAGACTTCCCGCTTTGATTTTTTCGGCTCCAGCTTTACCGCTATATCTTCTTTAGGATGCACCACATCAATTACGCCATCTTTGGCAATATCGCAGTCTTGCTCGCTATCAATAGGAGTGTTACCTACCTCGCAACCATCCCGATCGTCGGTAGTATTCGGTTCTGTAATTTCTGACTGGGTTTGAGGCTCAGTAGACTGACACCCGCTAAGCGCTAAGGCCAGGGCAATGGAGGAAAGAACAAACCACTGTCGACGCATAAAAACCGAACCTCGTGTTATTAACAATAACTTATATAGAAAAAAGGACACGGCGCATTGTAATGCGTACGCTGACAAAATGCATCAAAACTCATCTTTCCATTGCCTAATGGTAGCAAAAACACTGACCTCATCAGTTAGTGGTTCATTACTTCTATGTTGTGCAGCCTGCTGTACTTCTGGCGTATTGCAGCGCAGGAAAGGATTAATTGCGCGTTGTTTAGCCAAAGAAGTTGGCACACTGGGTTGGTCTTGTTGACGTAACGCTTCCACCTCTTGGAGGTAGTCTGCCACCGCGCTATTGGAAGGCTCTACAGCCTGTGCAAATGCCAGGTTGGCAGCCGTATATTCGTGGGCGCAATAAACCTGCGTATGATCAGGTAAATGTGCCAGTTTGTTCAACGAATGCAGCATTTGGTCAGGCGTTCCTTCAAACAGTCTGCCACAACCAGCATTAAATAGCGTATCGCCACAAAACAACAGGCCATTTCCGTTAAAAGCGATATGATCCAGTGTATGGCCGGGCACTTCACTGACTGAGAAGGTCAGGTCAAAACATGGCAGGCTAAAGCTATCGCCCTCACTGACTGAACGGGTAATACCACGAATATGGCCACCGCGGGGACCAATAACCGGTACATCTGGCTTAATTGATACCAGCTTGGCGATACCGCCGGTGTGATCATGGTGATGGTGCGTAATTAAGATTGCCGCCAGATTTAACTGTCGTGCTTTTATAAACGCCAACACTGGGTCAGCGTCACCCGGATCAACAATCACCGCGTCGCGCTCGTTATGCAAACACCAGATATAGTTATCGGTAAATGCGCGAATAGGAGAAATGTTAATGCCTGCGGGCAGGGCGTCTTTCGCGTGGGACATGGCGTACCTGCTTGAGAAATGGAATATTTAGGATACTATAGGAACTTCATAGGCCTACTGCAACCAGATAGATCAGATGTGTAAACAATGAGATCGGCACAGCGTAAAAAAGTGCCTCGTTATCCAACCGACTGGTCAGCATTTCCTGGCGGCGATGCCATCAGACTCGCCGTGGAATCGGTGAGTGACGAGTTGAGCCAGCGTATTTTTGGTTACCACATGGTAAAACTGGGTAGTTTAAGTAGTCAGATTTCGCTATCACGGTGTGCGGTGTCGCATCATATTAGTCAAACACCGACACTTAGCCCATTTTGTAGCGTAGTGGCGCAAGCCAAAGAACTGCCTTATGTGGAAAACAGCATAGATGGTTTTTTGCTGGCTAATGAGCTTGATTTTGCCCAGGATCCGCACCAGATACTGCGAGAGGTCGACCGCTGTATCACGCAAAGCGGTTATGTAATCATCAGTGGGTTTAATCCCTATAGCCTTACAGGGCTAGGAAAATACTTGCCGATAAAACGCGGGAATATGTTACACGATGCCCGTTGCTTCTCTGCTCCCAGGGTGAAAGACTGGCTTGGCTTGTTAGGCTTTGAAATTATCGAACAGCGCAATGTGCTTTTTTCAATGCTGTTTTTCAATCAGCGGCGCCCCTTGCCCAGCCAGTGGCATAACCGGTTAAGCCGTTATCTTCCCTGGTGTTCCTCGGTATATGTTATTTTAGCCCGTAAACGCGTGTGGCCGATGACCACTATTCGGCCTAAATGGAAACTCAAACCGCAATTTTCGCCGGTGGGGGCAAGTATGCGGTTTCCGCATGACGACTCGGCGGCAAATCGCCATACATAAAAAAAGCAGCCAACAGGCTGCTTTTTTTATCACTAACGAGTGTTATTTTACCCGCATACCCGGCTTGGCGCCTTCGTGCGGTTCCATAATATACAGATCTTTGCCACCAGGGCCGGCCGCTAACACCATGCCTTCGGATAAACCAAAGCGCATTTTACGCGGGGCCAGGTTCGCCACCATTACCGTATGTTTGCCAATCAGGCTTTCGGGTGAATAGGCGGATTTAATACCAGCAAACACTTGCCGGGTATCACCGCCCAGGTCCAGTTCCAGTCGCAACAATTTATCTGCGCCTTCCACATGCTCTGCATTAGCAATACGTGCAATACGTAAATCCACTTTGGCGAATTCTTCAAAACTGATCGTGTCGCTTACCGGGTCTTTCGCCAGGGGGCTGTCAGGATCAACAGAAGTTGTTGGCTCGAGGTGTTCTTTAGAAGCATCTACCATGGCGTCTATTTTCTCCATCTCTACGCGCTGCATCATCGGTTTAAACTTATTAATCGCATGCCCGGTCAGCACCTCTTGCGTACTTTGCCAGGTTAGGGTGTCATTTAAGAATTGTTCTGTTTTATCTGCCAGTACCGGTAATACCGGTTTCAGGTAGGTCACCAGAATGCGGAACATATTGATACCCATGGAACATACGTCATGCGTAAATTGGGCTTTACTTTCTTCTTTTATGGTAACCCAGGGTGCATTGGTATCGATAAACTGATTTGCCTTACCCGCCAGTGCCATAATTTCGCGCACCGCCTGATGGTACTTACGGTTTTCATATAGCTGTGCAATACTTTGCGCCGCCTGATGAAATTCATTTAACAGGGCCTGATCAAGCACGGTGTCTGATAATTTTCCATCAAAGCGTTTGGTGATAAAACTGGCACACCGGCTGGCAATATTAACCACCTTGCCCACTAAGTCAGAATTAACCTTGTGGGCAAAATCCTGAAAGTTAAGGTCGATATCTGTGACGCTATCGCCCAGTTTCGCGGCAAAGTAATAACGTAAATATTCTGGGTTTAAATGGTCAAGATAGGTACGCCCTTTTATGAACGTGCCCCGGGATTTTGACATTTTTGCACCATTGACCGTAACAAAACCATGGATATTCACCCCGGTAGGCTTACGATAACCCGCCCCTTCCAGCATGGCTGGCCAGAACAAACAATGGAAATAGGTGATATCTTTACCAATAAAGTGATACAGCTCAGCGGTAGAATCAGCTTTCCAGAAGTCATCAAATTCCAGGCTGTTCTGATCACAGAAATTTTTAAAACTGGCCATGTAGCCTACCGGAGCATCAACCCAAACATAGAAAAACTTATTTGGCGCGCCCGGAATTTCAAAGCCAAAATAGGGCGCATCCCGGCTAATATCCCATTGCTGCAGGCCTTCTTCAAACCATTCCTGCAGCTTGTTCGCCATTTCATTTTGAATGGCTCCGGAGCGAATCCAGCCTTTGAGCATGTCTTCAAATTTTGGTAAATCAAAGAAAAAATGCTCTGACTCTTTTAAGACCGGCGTAGCCCCTGATACCACACTGCGCGGATTTTTAACCTCAGTGGGGCTATAAGTTGCGCCGCATACATCACAGCTGTCGCCGTTTTGATCTTCAGCATTACAGCTAGGGCAGGTACCCTTCACGAAGCGGTCAGGCAAAAACATTTCTTTTTGCGGGTCGTACAACTGATTAATGGTACGTTTAGAAATATACCCGGCGTTATCCAGCCGGGTATAAATCTCTTCGCACAATGCCTTGTTTTCAGGCGAGTGAGTCACATAATAGTTGTTATAATCTACGTAAAAGTCTTGCAGGTCCTGATGGTGCTCTGCGCGAGTCTTCGCTACCATTTCTTCAGGGGTAATACCCTGTTCCTGTGCTTTTAACATCACGGGGGTACCGTGGGCATCGTCGGCGCAAACACTGTAGCATTCGTGGCCACGCAGGCGCTGAAAGCGGGTCCAGATGTCGGTCTGGATATGTTCCAGCAAATGGCCCAGGTGAATCGAGCCGTTAGCATAGGGTAAAGCACTGGTCACCAGAATGCGGCGCTTATCCGCAGTTGCTGGTGCAGCAGAAGACGTGGTGTGTTCTGACATAATGACTTTTACTGTTCTCAAGCGTTACAAAATGGCTGCAAATACTAGCTGATATTGGCCGTTTTTGCATTACGTAATTGCGCCAAACCCTACATCTACAGCATAGAACAAAGGTAAACGATGTTTTTCACGAAAAAAAATGACAAGCCAACCAAACCCGGCTCTGTGAGAGAAACCACACAGCAGGCATTGGCGCATTATTATAGTGTACCTGAAGATACTGCCGGCACCTGGCTGCATGCCGGCGATAACGTCGTAACGGTTACATTGCCATTTTGTGCGATGTCGCAATTCGATGCGTTACAGGAATATTTACAGCAAGCGCTGGCAGATGCTGGCTGTAGGGAAATTGAGGTCGTCATAAAAACGGCTATCCCGAGTGCCCAAACTACCCATCCACCGGTGAATAACATCAAAAATATTATCGCCATAGCCTCTGGTAAAGGGGGTGTCGGCAAGTCTACCACGGCGGTTAATTTAGCCTATGCTTTACTCCAGGAAGGTGCCAGGGTAGGGATATTGGATGCGGATATTTATGGGCCTTCGATTCCTATTATGCTGGGAAATCCGCAAGCGCGCCCTGCCAGTAGCGATGAAAAACACATGCAACCTCCGCAGGCCTGGGGGTTGGTGGCAAACTCTATCGGGTATCTAGTGCCAGCTGAAGATGCCGCCGTATGGCGGGGGCCTATGGCCAGCCGCGCGTTGAAGCAAATATTGGATGAAACGCTGTGGCCGGTACTGGACTATTTGATTGTAGATATGCCCCCTGGTACTGGCGATATCCAGTTAACTATGGCGCAACAGGTACCGCTGAGCGGCACGGTAATCGTTACCACGCCACAAGATTTGGCACTGGCTGATGCGCAAAAAGGTATCTCAATGTTTAATAAGGTTAATGTGCCTGTATTGGGCCTGATAGAAAACATGAGTTACTACCAGTGTAGTCAGTGCGGTAATAAAGATCCGATTTTTGCTGAGCACGGAGGGGAAGCGTTAGCCGAGCGACATCATTTGCCGTTGCTGGGCCAGTTGCCGCTTAACACCCGGATACGCGAGCATGGCGATGCGGGTACACCGTTGGTGGTAACCCAGCCCGATAGCGAACTGGCTGCTACGTATCGCGATATTGCCCGGGCAGTGTCTATGCATCTGGCATTAAGTGTTCCGGCGGCCAAAGCCGAAGGGCATATTAAAGGCGACCCAATCAGTTTCAAGCCGGTATAGGCCGGTCTGTATTAAACATGACTGTCTACCAAGATAAAAAGTTTGCCAAAACTGTCCGATAGGGCGGCGACGCGCTTATTACAAGCTGCAATACTAATAACGTTCCGGAATCATCTATTAACACATGAAAAGAGGAAAACTTTATATGCAGCAATTAAAAGAGGAAGAGGTTAACCACGTCAATGGGGGCCGGTTGGATTGGGACAGTGGTGGGTTAGCCGTCATCGGACTCGGTTTTGCAGGTGGGCCTGCCACCGCCTTGTTTGGTCTCGCAGTTGGCGGTTCTATGCTGGCTATTGGCTATTACGCCCATCCCTAAAAAGCCACCTGTGGCTGGCAAATAAGCCAGCGGCATCTTTTTACATTCAAAAGTAATAGCATCGAGATTCAGGGCAGGGACTGACTATGGCAAGAATCGATTTCTTCAGGATGGGCTATATCCTGTTCATACTTTTAGTGGTTGTGGTATTTGCCAGTGGCCACGATAAAAGCCTGTATGCCACTTATCTTATCTTTGGGGCGCTGTCTTTATTCAGTGTCCTATTGCATACCATCATCAATAAACTGGATGCTTTGAATACAAAACTAGAAGCTTTGGCAAACCGTTCTAAATAAGGCGCACCCGGTGATGTTATATAAGCGCGATGACCGGTTGTGCAGGGCGCAGCTAGCAAGCATAATAGCGACCATTTTATATTCGTCAGGACCTAAAAATGCGTTTGTGCGATCGTGATATCTTTGAACACTTGCAATCAGGCAAGATCAGCATTCACCCCATGCCCGACTATGACCAAATCAGTGGGGTGACCGTTGACATCCGGCTGGGGAATAAATTCCGGGTGTTTGAAGACCACCAGGCACCGTATATCGATCTAAGCGGTCCTAAAGCAGAAGTACAAGAAGCGCTCAACTCTGTTATGAGCGATGAAATTGTCTTACCTGAAGACAAAGCCTTTTTTCTACATCCAGGGGAACTGGCACTAGCCATTACACACGAATCGGTTACGTTGCCGGATAATATCGTTGGCTGGCTAGATGGGCGTTCCTCGTTGGCCCGCTTGGGTTTAATGGTGCATGTCACCGCCCACCGCATCGATCCGGGCTGGTCAGGTAATATTGTATTAGAGTTTTTCAACAGTGGTAAGCTGCCGCTGGCATTAAAGCCGATGATGAAAATAGGCGCATTGAGCTTCGAGTTATTATCTCAGGCTGCTGAAAAGCCCTACAACGCAAGACAAGATGCTAAATATAAGGGCCAGATGGGCGCTGATGCCAGCCGTATCAGTGCTGATGAAAAGGACCCAAAAAACTAGCCCCTCATAAGCACGCAACGAATTTGCCGAGACGTTCACAAGATAGGGCGGGGCGGTGGCTTTGCCGATATACAACAAGTCGCTGGCGGAGCGGGTTATTTTAAATTACAGGTTCACATTACAGGCCAGTTAGGAAACTCACTTCGTTTTCAGTGTTTTTCAGAACTGCGCAAAGTGCGCGGTACCAGATATGCTAAAAACGGACGGTATTTAAGCAAACCATATTGGGGCGAAAGAACTTTACGCAGAATGCGGTGAAAAAATCGCCGAACAGACGCGATGATGATAATTAATGACCTTAGTCGATTGCATTAACTCAAAAAATAAGTAAACTTGTCCGCTCTTTCGGTCGGTGTGTGGCGCAGCTTGGTAGCGCACTGTCATGGGGTGTCAGGGGTCGGAGGTTCAAATCCTCTCACACCGACCAACTTCTCTTTTAGTGATACCCCACTAACATCGATATCGACGGTTTTATTCCCCTTTCCTGTTTGTCTTTCCTTCCTGATATATTGGGCTGGACCGGCATTATTTGGCGCACGCCTTTATTCCCAACTGTACGCCGCTAGCTTTCCCGCTGTTTAGCTTTGCCTCCCCGCACCAGACAATTGTATAAGCTTATCGAATAAACGGATGGAATAAGTCCAGGGCGTCGAACATACGTGCCAGCCCACCTGCCAGGGTAAATCCGAGGATAGTTTTTGTTGCGACCGAGGCTAATCGCCAGCAATCATTTTATTGACTGGCGAGAGCGTGATAGAGCAAGTGTTATACGGTGTAATGACTTAGCTCATGGTCTATGGCCACGGCCATTTCGGAAGTATTACGGGCTGACTGGGAGGTCTCTTCTACAAATCGCGCACTATCTTGTGCCGACTGCCTAATGGTTTCTATATTTACACTAAGTTGTTCGGTCACTTGGCTTTGTTCCTCGGCTACGCTCGCCATCTCGACATTGGTATTGCGGATACTATCAATCTTCTTGTGCAGTCCCTCGATTTCATCGGCAATCCGGGCACATTGAGCTTCAACATTTTCGGATAGCGACGAGCATTGCGTCACCGAGGTATTCACCGACACCACGGCGTTTTGAACCTTCGAAATATTACTCTGAATTTCTTTAATCGATTCTTGTGTACGTACGGCCAGTTGCCGCACTTCATCTGATACAACGGCGAACCCGCGACCATGTTCGCCAGCACGAGCCGACTCAATCGCGGCGTTCAGGGCCAGTAGATTTGTTTGGTCAGCTATGGCTTCAATAACAGCCAAAACACTCCCGATATTGTTAGACAGCTGGGTCAGGTTGTCCGAATATTCGGCTGTTTGGGAAAGTGCAACACGCTGATTTTTCGCTAGACCGGCAGTATTTACTACCAGCTCGCGGGTGGCGCCAGCTACACCGGTGATCTCAACAGAGAGGGTTTCCGCGGTGGCCGCACTTTGCGCCACCGATTGGGCAGTAGCATTTAGCTCGGTGATGGCCGTAGCAACCTGCTCGGTTTCCATAACCTGTTGTGCTACAGCCTCATTCGAACGGTGCGAAATATCTGATAATTGCAGACAGCTCGAAGAGATCTGTTGGGTGGCCTGGCGGGTTTTAGATATCGTCGTTTGCAGCTTATCCAGCAAACCGTTAAAACTGACGCTGATATTATTTATTTCCTTTGTTTGGCCTGCTGCAAAGCGGCGGGTTAAATCACCATCATCGCCGGTAAGGTCATTAATACGTTGCGTTAATGCATTGAGCGGGGCGGCAACCGAGCGGCTGATTAGCCAGACTAACACGGCAATAAGCAGCGCGGCGCTAACAAACAGGGTGATTAACAAGGCTGCCAGCCTGCTGCTTACCCGTTGACTGACTTCATCGTAGGAATACGCTATCGTCAGGCTGTACCGCCATGCCTCAAATGGATAATCTTGGCTGTTCCACTGTTCGGGCTCGCTGGCCGCGGTCATCAACTGCTTTTCGCTGATATTATTGCTGTGGGCCCGGGTACGGCCCATATCGTCTTTTAATACCACGTAGCCTTTTGAGAGTACGCTGGCACTTTCTATTGCGGCGGTGAGGGTACTAATATCAGCACTGTACCCCACGTATAAGATGCCCACGACATTGTCGGCCGAATCGATAATTGGCCGATAAGCGGTAATATATGGTTTGCCCAGAATGTCTACCTGACCTACAAAGGTTTTCTTTTGATTGATGGCCTGGATTGCCAGGCCCTGGGGATTCAGCTTGGTTCCGGTAGCCCGGGTGCCATCCGGTTTAGTTACATTGGTAGCGATTCTGACATAGTCATTCCCCTGGCGGACAAATACCGTGGCCGTGCCGCCGACCTGGGCGGTTACCTCATCGACCAAAGCATTCGATTGATTCATCAGGGTATCCCCAAAATACAGGTTTGCAGTGGTACCTGAGGTTGCCTCTATCCGCGGCGCCCCCAGGCGATTAGCGTGCGCGACCAGTACATTGAGCGCTGCATTAACCTGTTTTTTCATTAAACCGTCAGTAAGGCTGAGTAAACCGAGCAGTTCTTCTTTAAGGTCCTGCCGCTCTTCCGTGGCTTGTTCTTGTATCTCTGTGTTAATTGCAAACCAAAGATAGGTAGAAATAACGAGTCCGGCGATGACCACCATTAAGCTGATCGACTGGATTAAGATTTGGCGTATGGTTTTTGCCTTTTTCAACGGGGTGGTCACGTTGTACCTCTTACATCTGACATAGGGATAAACAAATTCAGGAACGACCAGAAACGCTGGCGGTGAAATAGCCAGCGCGGGAATCCGGCGTCAATAACTACGCATCAATAGGTTCATCCATCCGGGCGGATTACCGACGCAATGCACATAATAAGAACCGTGATAGCACTTGAAATAGCGCAACATGTGGGCACACAGCAGTGCAAATCTCAGCTAGTGTCTTAACGGCTTAAGCATTGAAAACTTTAACGCTAAAGGGGGGCAAAGCGGCAGAATATGAGCATTTTATACGAAAGTCTGAGCATCGTGTTGCGCCAGCTTAAACAGGCTGGGTGCACGCTTTTATAGTATCAGCAGGTACGGCACTGTATTTGGTTGCGCATAAAAGTTAGAATTAACTGGGCAAGGCTGCAATCGCGCCTGCCTGCACCATAGTCACCTATTCATTCTCCTAGCCAACAGAAGATCTATATGCAAACACCAAGCTCTACACGCCTGAACAAATTTATCAGTGAAAGCGGCTTTTGTTCTCGCCGTGATGCCGACAAATACATTGAACAAGGCGCGGTACGTCTAAACGGGCTACGGGCTGAGGTAGGTAGTAAAGTGGTGGCCGGGGACATAGTGAAAGTAAATGGTAAGGTAATTAAACCGGCAGATAAGGAAAAGTTTGTGGTACTGGCGCTCAACAAACCTGTTGGTGTGGTAAGTACCACAGATAGTGCAGAGCGGGCCAATATTGTTAACCATATCCGTTACAAAGAACGGATTTTTCCAATCGGCAGACTGGATAAAGACTCACAAGGGCTGATATTTTTAACCAATAACGGCGATTTAGTGAATAAAGTACTGCGGGCTGGCAATAACCATGAAAAAGAATACGTGGTAACGGTCGATAAACCAGTGACCGATGCATTTATCGCTGGCATGCGCAGCGGGGTTCCGATATTAGGCACCATGACCAAACGTTGTAAAGTGATAAAAGAAGGTCGGTTTGCGTTTAGGATCACCCTTATCCAGGGCCTGAACCGGCAAATAAGAAGAATGTGCAGTCACTTTGATTACGATGTGAAAAAACTTGAACGCGTTAGAATAATGAATGTGAATTTACGCGGGTTAGCGGTAGGACAATGGCGGGAGCTAACCAAAGATGAGCTTACCCTGTTATTAAAGTCAGTTGAGCACTCTTCATCAGAAGCGCCCGCGGGGCATCGTAGTACACGTCCCAAACCCAACAAAGCTGGTGATGGCAGAGCCAGACCTCCGCGTAGTGGTTCGCGAAGCGAGGGCAGGGGCAGCACGTCATGTAGCCGGGGCGCGCCAGCCGATGCGAACAAGCCACCAAACAATACTTCAAAGGCTGGCGGTGACAGCAAGTCAGGTGGACAAAAGCGAACCGGCAACAAACCCAAACCGGCCAGCCGGCGAACGAGCCCGGCCAGGCGTTCAGGCAAACGGCCCGTGGGCGGTAAATAGCGCCACTGCTAAGCTTTAGCCAGTATTGGGCTGACCGTCCAGCCCTTCCTCTTCTATTTAGTAGGTCTTGCGCATTATCCAAGACGACGTTTTTAAAGGCCAATAATAACCTTGTGAAGGCCTGTGGCAGTTGGGCATATATAACAAAATACGCTATACCACTGGCCGCTCCTCCACCTCGTACATGAAGCAATCTACCATCTGATTAGCTTGGTTGATAACCGCGTAGCCTTTGATAATTTGTAGATACGTCGGGGCGCGGGTAATTTGTGAATAAGGTACCAGGGGAGTAGCGGGATATTTTGCTTTAAATATCTGCCACGTGGGGTACAACAATCCAAAGGGTTGCGGCGGAATACTGTCTAATGGGTCAAAAAAGTAATGACGTGGTTCAATTTCATCAATGGTCAGGTGCGTTCCCTGATGATAGCTAACGCTCGTTTGCTCTGCACTGACCGTGTAGGCTGGCCCCCATCTTTTAAGCTGCCACAATAGCACCAGGTAGTAAAGCACTAGCGCTATTAAAGCGATAGGCCAAAGTAATGCGATTAGCAGGCCCCAGCCCCAGTCTGATAGCCGTGTCGCGCGCCCCCGACTGTAGGCTAACGAAACCGGGGGCTCAGGGGTCAGCGGCGCGGGCCACCTGGCAGATGGGCTGGTGGGCCATACGGTAAACCATATAATTACGGCCGCAATGGTTAAATATCCATAAAACGCAATAAGCATGGCGGGCTTTCCTTAATAATCGATCCGGTGACCACGCCTTTTTTCAGGTATAGCAGCCGTTGTTTTTCGCGCTGACCAGCAAAGCCTACATGCAGATAAGGTAACGTAGCGCCTTCAGGTAAAACCAGCACACCGGAATACCAATGGGCAAATACCCGCTTAGAACAACCGGGAAATAGCGTCTCTATCAGGTTAGGTGAAGCGGGAGGATCGGTAGTAACTGAACATAAGTACAAGCGGTCATCAATAATTTCCCATTCAGCTATATAGCCCCGCGTTAAAGCGGTACCAGCTTGCTCGAAGCCGGTATGTTGGGTGAGTAAAAAATAGCTATCAAGAGGGCAGGTGTTCATTTCCCGCCATTGCGCTTGATAATAAATAGCTTCGCAATGCTGAGCGGTCATCTTGCTTTAGTCCTTTAACGGCAACCGGTGAATAGGTGTAAAGCTGTATTCAAATCCTGTCGAAAAAACAGCCGTACCGGTTACCCTATCCCAGAACAGCAACAATAAAAAGGCCCCGTTAATAAGTCATATTAGCGGGGCTGAACACGCGCAAACAGGCGCATTAAGGTTGGGGATTAATTATGGTCTGGTGTCGACCTAATTAAAGGTATCCACGATTGCCGGCACGCCCGGAAACATGCCGATGATAGCCATTACTGTACATAGCACAGCAAAAGCAATACCGGGGATAATCCAACGCCCGGACTTACCTAGGTTACGGGCGCGGTCTTTACAGCCAATAATACCCAAGTTGTCCAATAACATAGCAAATGACCAACCGAATACCGGATTAACCAGTACCGACGAGATCACCACCATGGCGGCAGACTGGGTAGTTTTACCTTCACGGGTCATTTGCATGCCGGCTTCCATAAGCGGCAAAAATACGCCAACTATCAGTGCTACAGAGAGTACCGGAGGCCATACCGCCAGGTCCATCGGGTAGCCCCAGAAAGCGGCCACAATACATAGTACACCGGTTACAATAGCGCCCGCAGGAATGGGGCGGCGGGCAATTGAGGCGGGGATAATATAGGTTCCCCATGAAGAAGAGATATTACCGCCACCCAACAAGCTACCCACGGCCTGGCGGGTAGATGCGGCCATCATGGTATCGTCAATATTCATAATCACCCGCTTGGTATTTTTAGGGTAGCTTAATTTCTGAAATACCTGATGGCCTAAAAAGTCGGGCGACCACATAGCGACGGCTAGCACAGCAAAAGGAAGTACTGCTACAAAATGCGACCAGTCCGGCAGTCCCAGCTGCCAACCGGTATTTTCGCCCCACCAGTAAGCCGGGTTCATATTCGGTACACCCGGGGAGGTAGTAAATTCAAAGGGCGCACCCAATGCTAAAGCAATAACAGCCGCCATTCCAGCACCTAAGGGTATCGCCAGCCAGCGCTTTTGAATATGTTCCAGCCAGGCGTACATAACGATAGTGGCAATCAGTACCACAAAGGCTAAGTAGCCCATATTAAAGCCTTCGGCCCAGGTAAATAATTTTTGCACCTGCCCGGTGATACCGATAAAGCCAAGGTATAGTAGCAGCCCGCCACAAACGCCATTACTGGTGAGTTTTGCCAGAATACTTCCGCCTTTGGTAATACCCAAAATAAACCCCAGCACACCGATAAGCAGGCCGAGCGCCATTGGGTGGCCTCCAGAGGCTACAATAAGCGGTACTAATGGTAACAATGGGCCGTGCGTGCCAGCTAAGTTAGCTGAGGGGTTTAAAAACCCCGAAATAAGAATAACAAACAAAACCGCCGCAATGAGTAGCTCAAACCGAACGTTTTCAATTACAAATTCGGAAGATAATCCCAACGGGGCAGCAAATGCGCCAACCACCGCGGCCACCATCACAATTTTACCGATAGTTGCCGCCATGCCGGGTACCAAATCTTCCCACTCAAAGCGGTAATCGCACATCGGTAGGTTGGGACGCCAGCGGCGAGGCGCCATTATTTGCAGTTCATGGTCAAGATAGTCAGCTCTGCTGGCAAATTCAGAGCGCGGTTTTGATAAAGACGAATAGTCGTTTGGTATCTTTTGAGACACAACGCACCTCGTGTTGAAGAAAGAGGTGCCAGTCTAGGGAGGTTACACCGCGTTAACAATGCGACCATAGGCGTATACTTTAGTCTAATTAATAAGCAGAAACGCACTTATAGCCGGTATTTTGCACGATTTTAAATAACAAATTATTAAACAATATGCTGCGCCTTTCTTATCAACTGTTTCACTCAGGTAAGTTGTAAAGCAGGAGAGACAAACCGGTAACCGAATTTTTGCGTAGTCTATCTGATACACAAATAGCTCTGCTTATTCTGTTTATATTCCGGCAATCCGGCAGGTGCGTTATGTCGCTGTGGCAAAAACCGGCATAGGCAGGCTAACCAGTTACCTTTAATTACGTGCCAACCGGGGCGTTATCATCTTTTTTTCGTTTTTCCACTACACCACAGGACGCATAGTATTATGGCTGCATCGACCGGCAACGCCTCTGCAACAAAGTCAACATCGTCTCTTTCCCCCTCGCCAGCTGATAAGCAGGCGTTGCCACATGCGTCTGACAATTGCATTAAAGTGCGTGGCGCCCGGGTTCATAATTTAAAAAATATCGATGTAGATTTACCCCGCAATGCACTGGTGGTGTTTACCGGTGTATCTGGCTCAGGTAAGTCATCACTGGCATTTGGTACCTTGTTCGCTGAATCGCAACATCGCTATCTTGATTCGGTTTCGCCCTATGCCCGTCGCTTGATAGATCAGGTTGAAGAGCCCGATGTTGACAGTATCAGTGGCCTGCCGCCGGCTGTAGCGCTGCATCAGCAGCGTGGCACCCCTTCGGCGCGATCCTCGGTGGGCAGCGTAACCACAATATCCAACGCGCTTCGCATGCTGTACTCAAGGGCAGGTGATTACCCGCCCGGGCAGAGCATACTATACGCAGATGCCTTTTCCCCGAATACGCCTGAAGGAGCGTGCGAACAATGTCATGGGATGGGCCGGGTATTTGAGGTGACCGAAGCATTATTGGTTCCAGATAGCAGCAAAACGATTAGACAGGGCGCTATCGCAGCCTGGCCCGGTGCCTGGCAAGGGCGCAATCTGGTCAGAATTCTGTTGTCGCTGGGCTATGACGTGGATAAACCATGGGAGGCGCTGTCACCCCAGGCCCGTGACTGGATATTATACACCGACGAAGCGCCCACTGTACCGGTATACCGCGACTACACCCTGGCCCAAACTAAGGCGGCAAAGCAGCGGGGCGAAGAAGCGAGCTATAATGGAACATTTGTCAGCGCCCGGCGCTTTGTGCTGGATACATTTGCCAATACGCAAAGCCAGCGTACTAAAAACCGGGTTGCCGAATACATGCAGATATCCCAGTGTCACGCGTGTCATGGTAAGAAGCTTAA
The DNA here is from genome assembly GCA_003056425.1 of Alteromonas indica. Classification (GTDB taxonomy): domain Bacteria; phylum Pseudomonadota; class Gammaproteobacteria; order Enterobacterales; family Alteromonadaceae; genus Alteromonas; species Alteromonas indica. The sequence continues at coordinate 36,813 of PYVY01000014.1, read as the reverse complement.
ACAAGCTGCATTAGCCGTTACCTTCGGCGGAATGGATATCGGCGAGTTCTCGCAACTCAGTTTCACTGAGCTTGCTGAGAAACTCCACGATGCCGCCCATGGAGATATCGAAACCAGCGCTCTGTCGCGCGAAAAAGCCATTGTTACCCAACGTATAGCCGCTGATGTGCTGGCGCGGGTTAACACACTTATCAGGCTTGGTTTAGGTTACCTCTCCTTAGAGCGGGCTACCCCCACGTTATCGCCGGGGGAATTACAACGGCTACGCTTGGCCAAGCAGTTGCGTTCTCAGTTATTCGGCGTGGTGTATGTGCTGGATGAGCCGTCAGCCGGCTTACATCCAGCTGACACCCAAGCTTTATTGGGGGCGCTAGATGAACTTATTGCGGCAGGCAATTCGCTATTCGTAGTGGAACATGATGTCAGTGTTCTGCGTCATGCAGACTGGATTGTGGACATAGGGCCCGATGCGGGATCCCACGGTGGACAAGTGGTATATAGCGGGCCGGCGCCGGGTTTACAGAAGGTGACGGCGTCGCATACCGCTCAACATTTATACCGGGACAGTGGTGGGTATAAAACGTCTTTTCGTTCGCCGACCGGGTGGCTGAGCCTGCAAAATGTTGTACGCAATAATATCCAGGGCCTGACGGCCGATTTCCCTTTGGGTGTGCTGACCACTGTTACCGGCGTATCTGGATCGGGCAAATCGAGTCTGGTTAGCCAGGCTTTGGTCGAGCTGGTACAGCAAGAGCTCGGCGCTAAGGCAAAGCCGGCGGACGATACTGAGGTAAATTTGCTTGAGCAAACACCAGATAGTCCTACAACAGGCGAGATTACCCAAGGCTTAGCACAACTGTCTCGGTTGATTACAGTAGACCAAAAACCCATAGGCCGGACACCACGATCGAACCTGGCAACGTACACCGGGCTGTTTGATCATGTACGCAAACTCTTTGCTGCTACCAGCCAGGCCCAGGCAAACGGCTATGATGCGGGACGCTTTTCCTTTAATGTTGCTAAAGGACGCTGTAAAAACTGTGATGGTGTAGGGTTTGTTACCGTGGAGCTGCTATTTTTACCCAGCGTGTTTTCACCGTGTCCGGTATGCCATGGTCAGCGCTACAACGGAGACACCTTAAAAATTACCTACAACAATAAAAACATTGCCGAAATACTGGCGTTAACGGTAGAGGCCGCCAGTGAGTTTTTTGCCACCGAATTACCCGTGCGCCGGGCGTTAGATGCGTTGCTTCAGGTAGGGTTGGGGTATTTACGCCTAGGCCAACCGGCTACCGAGTTATCCGGCGGGGAAGCCCAGCGCATAAAGCTGGCGACAGAACTGCAACGAACCCAGCGTGGCGATACCTTATATATTCTAGACGAACCCACCACCGGTTTACATCCTGCTGATGTTGAACGGCTGATGGCTCAGTTAAACACATTAGTGGATGCTGGTAATACGGTCATAATGGTTGAGCATGATATGCAGGTGGCGCTAAACAGTGATTGGGTGATAGACGTAGGCCCTGGGGCGGGGGAAAATGGCGGTCTTATTGTGGCCAGTGGCACTCCTACCCACGTCGCGTTATCGACACAGAGTAAAACGGCGCCTTATATGCGCGCGATAACAGCCAATAGCTGATGGCGGTCGCTACGCAAAATGGACTTGCCTGACGGAGAAACCTCGCTTGCGCAGAGAATGTCGGCGAGCAGCGTGAGTTTGCGCGAAGCTACTTGATATTATCGGACCATAGCGGTAAGGCCGATGGCTGTGCTGGCTAGTGGTTCTTATGCAAACGGTTTAGCTAGGGGCAGAAAGGGCGGTAATGGTCCGTTTGCGCTTATAAGGCCAAAAGCTAACCACGCTGAACTAGCGGTGGCAGTGGTAATCTGTATAAGGTTGCCTTCTTCACTGGGGCCATATACTGGGGCGCTCAGCTTAACGGAAACCTGGAAACCCCCTGGGTAGCCCGGACCTATTTAGCGGTGCTGGGCTGTTTTTTGCTGTTAGTTAGCGCCTGGGCCAATGTATAATTACCTTGTGATAACGCGATATCAGCCACTGTGTTACCCGATAAATCTGTATGTTGCGGGTTTGCTCCACTGGCAATCAGTTCCTGTACCAATTCCTGGCGGTCAAACAAGCTGGCAAACATCAGGGCTGTCTGGCCCTGCTGATTTTGTGCATCAACATTGCAGTCTGCAAACATTAATTGTTTAGCCACAGTCAGATGGCCTTTGAAAATAGCGCCCATTAGTGCAGTATTACCTTTATTGTCTTCCTGACAAGTATCCGCGTGCGCAGTGTCAATAAGATAAGTCACGGCCTTCTGATGTCCATGGTAAGCCGCCAGAATTAACGCCGTATAGCCTTTCTCATCCGCTACATTAGCGTTTACCCCAGCTTCATAGAAAGCGCTTAGCAGTTCAATATTGCCGGCCCGGGCGGCGTCGAAATAGCGCGCTTTCAAGGCCTCTGCATTTTGAGCCTGGCTGGCAATAGCAGTAAATGAGCACAGTATGAAAATGGCGGTTAAAAACCAACGTGTAAAAGTATGTTGCATTTAAATACTCCCGGTTAAACAAAGTAAAATCCTGCACCCGGGGGTGCAGGATGGGCAGGGTTACTTATGCATGGCCGCCAGGCTTTCGGCAACCTGTTTGGCATGTTTAGCACGCTCAGTTTGGGTGTCCATCAGCTCTTTGGCTTTTGCTTTAACTTTAGACAACGACGCGTTCGCGCGCTTGGCTACACCAGTACCGTATTCCTTATCGGCGTTATACATATACGCACTGATAATTACCCGAATTTCTTCTTCTGGCGTACCGGCCAAGGTACCACCCATATTTTCTATCAGGTGTTGACGGCCTTCTTTGCTAAGGCTGCGATAGAAATCTCCGGCCTGCTTGAAGTTTTGTTCCTTATAAAAAGGAATTTGTTGAGTCATACCGGCCAACGGCTTACTAGAATAACGGTAGGCTGGATCTTCATTCAGGTCTACCCGACGGCTTGGCTGATAATTTACGTCACGGGTAGAGTGCGTAGTGCGCAACTGGCCGTGTTGCTCGTGGTTATCAATAGTTGCATTTTTCGGTGAATTAACCGGAATGCGGTAGGCGTTTACGCCTAAACGATAACGTTGAGTATCAGCATACGAGAACAAACGACCTTGTAGCATACGATCTTCAGACGGCTCGATACCCGGAATCAGGTTGCTTGGTGCAAATGCCGCCTGTTCAGTTTCTTCAAAGAAGTTATCCGGTACCCGGTTCAATACCAAACGGCCAATCTTGCGCGCCGGTACTAACGACTCCGGCCAGATTTTAGTAGTGTCTAACGGGTTAAAGTCATAGTCGTCCAGTTGTTCAGGTTCCATTTCCTGCAGGTACAAATCCCATGAAGCGGTTTCGCCTTTTTCACCGATACGGGTATAAATATCGCTGGTATGTGGTTGAAAATCTTCACCTTGTACTTTCATAGCTTGTTCAGCAGTGAAGTTCTTCACCGGCTGGTTTGCCTTCCAGGTGAACTTGACGTACTTATAATCGCCACTTTCATCGACAAATTTAAACGCATGTACACCCGAGCCGTTCATGTTCAGGTAGCTTGCAGGCGTACCGTAATCAGAAAACAGCATTGTTAAAGCGTGGGTGCCTTCTGGCACATGTGAGAAAAAGTCGAAAATACGCGAACCCATCTGAACATTGGTTACCGGCGAAGGTTTAAACGCATGCACCATATCAGGGAACTTTATGGCGTCCCGAATAAAGAATACCGGGAAGTTATTGCCTACCAAATCCCAGTTACCCTGCTCGGTATAAAACTTAACCGCAAAGCCGCGAGGATCCCGTAAAGTCTCTGGTGATTGGTGACCATGAATTACCGCTGAAAAACGAACAAAAACATCCGTCTTTTTACCTTCTTTCTGAAATGGTGCGGCCATGGTTTCATCAGAGAGATCTTCATAGTTTTCGTAGTAACCGTACACCCCGGTGCCACGGGCGTGAACCACACGCTCAGGGATCCGTTCACGGTCAAACGAGGCTAATTTTTCAATTAAATGAGAGTCCTGTAATAACACAGGCCCCCACGGCCCCGCCGTTTGTGAGTTCTGGTTATCACCTACCGGTGCACCATTCTGGCGGGTCAGGGTATCTGCTTGTACTGATAGGCTTAACATACCCGCAGTCACACAGGCTAATAATACTTTTGAAAACGCAGTCTTCATGCTGAATTCCTTTAGATGGCAACATTATTTACAAACTTTTAAGCTCTTAACCCCTGGGAACGCCAAAAAACTTTATAGTTATGCTGCGATTACATTTCGTATAAACAGTGACTTAAGTACCTTAATTAACAGAACTAGGTATTCTTAAAAACACTGCTGGCTTGTTGAGCGAAAGAGTATCCTAGATAACATCAATTATTAAAATCGATAAAATATAATTAGACTAATCTGTTTTTAGTATTAGAGGGGTGTCGGACTGGAAATATCATTGGGCTAGCCTTTCAGGTCGGTCCTTCTTTGTTACGGGTCAACTACTGCAACGTCATAATTTGGGCGAAGACAAACAGCCGTGCGCTAATAGCAATGGCTATATCAACGCTGGCTAAAATTAGCTAAATAAACGGCACGGCCAATTGGCTTTAACTTGGCTTTATCCTGGTTTTACGTATACCTGCGGGGCAATGTAACCTTATGACAGGACCTAACAGGGCTTTACGAATTTAGCGGCTGGCCGGTCACGCGAGCCAGACACGCAGGCCAAACCAGCATGCATCTAAAATGCTCCCCATAAGCCATGGCAGCTGCCACCACGCAACCGTTATTCTGTGCCGTTTATCGTAAAGCGTCCCAGGTAAGCCGAAGAAACAGGTTAGGGTGGGGAATTAATCAACCATCAACCATGCTTGCTTCGTATATCTTAGGCAAATCACGCGACGCAATGCACGTTAACAGGAGACAGCCATGAGTAACCCAAATAAAGTTGCCATTGTCACTGGCGCCTCTCGGGGCATCGGTGCGCAGATAGCCAAAAGACTCAGTCAGGAAGGGTTCGCGGTGGTGGTAAATTATGCCAGTAGCGCAGAGGCTGCCCAGGCAGTAGTGCAGGAGATTACCGAAAAGGGCGGCCAGGCCATGGCGTATCAGGCAGATATTAGTGATTCTACAGCAGTGACTGCACTATTTGATACCACCGCAGAACACTTTGGCGGCGTCGATGCGCTGGTAAATAATGCCGGTGTACTTGAGTTAGCCCCTCTAAGCGAGGTAACGGATAGCCATATAAGCCAGCATATTGATATTAATTTAAAAGGGACTTTATACACCATGCGTGAAGCTGCAAAGCGGCTGCGTGAGAATGGGCGCATTGTAAATTTATCCACGTCAGTGGTGGGGTTGAAGCTGGAAAACTATAGCGTGTATGCCGCTACTAAGGCGGCGGTTGAAACCGCCACAGCTATCATGGCCAAAGAAATGCGGGGAAAAAATATCAATGTTAATGCGGTGGCCCCCGGCCCCACAGAAACCGACCTGTTTTTATCCGGTAAGTCTGATGAACTCATTAATAAGCTGGCAAATATGAGCCCGAAAGAGCGCCTGGGTACCCCTCAGGATATTGCCGCCGTCGTCGCCTTTTTGTTAGGGCCGGACGGCGAATGGGTGAACGGTCAGGTACTTAGAGCAAATGGCGGTGCTGTGTAATAGCCGTTCGGCTAAATGTATAAAGCGAGGCGCTTGGGCGTGCTTGTATTTATACGGTTGGGCATGGTCGCCATATTTCCATCTACCTACCCATGAGGCCTGAAGGGGGAAGGCGTCGATGCCCCGCGCCAGGCTAGCGCGCCGGGGTGCTGTTGACTACGCGGCCGGCGATATCAGCAATCCGTAGGTTTTGTTCCATAGCGTGCTTTTGCAAGCGCCGGTAAGCCTGGCTTTCTGTTAATTGCCACTGCTGCATGAGCAGCAATTTTGCGCGGTCTATGGTTTTTTGCTCGTTAATCGCTTGGCGGGCGGCATCGAGTTCGCTCGACATTTGGCGAATATGTTCTGACTGTTCACACAGCAAATCATAAAATGAGCGGTGCGCCGATAGCCCAGTGTTAGGTGATGTGGTTTCCCGGTGGCCCTCACTACCTTGCAGTCCCGGTGCAGTGGGGTCAAATAATACGGTGAGTGGGCGGTCAGCTGCCGAGGCCTGTTCGGTTAATGTTTGCAGAAGTTTTTTGTGATTTTTGAGGCTTTTGTTTGCTTGCTGAAGACGCTCTGCTGTGAGGGTGATCAATTCGTTTGTTAGCCATTCCTCTACGTTTTGCATCCCGTCGATGCGACTACTTGCCACGTCATACCAGATCTCACTTAATTGGCCATCAATAGGGCTGCCATCGGCTAATTGTTTAATCATCGCTCGTAGTTTAGCCTGCTGCTGGGTGGCATCACTTTGCTGTGTGGCTTGCCACAAGCTACGGGCATGCTCATCACAAAATTCCAGGAAGATATCAACATGGTGTTGCTGTTGCTGCTGTAAATGTTCAAGACGCTCACATAGCGAGGTATTGAAATGCGTTTCGGCAAAGCCAATGGCCCCCCAAGCTCGCTCCTGACCTGCAAACTCCTTACCCTGGATAAAATTAAATAGTGCCACCAAACGGCGGGTGATAACCGGGTCTCCAGCCACATCGGCTGCTTCGAAAATCACGGCCAGCAAACTGTTGATCAGCCGACAATATGCCTGTGTGGAAGCCAGTGCGCTAATCTTGGTAGCCTTTATCTGGTCACGTAAAAAGCTGACGTTATCCATACCCTGTAGTGCCACCGCGATACTGCCGAGCAACCGCATATTGCCTGCTTGTTCTGCATCATTCAGGTACATCGCGTTGAGCTGGCTTTTAAGCGTATCCTCAGCCTGTATGCTTTGCGCATGCTGCGCCTGCAGCTGATTTGAAAAGCGTTGCCCCTGGGAGGCTAAATAAACATTGCTGGCGCCGCGCTCGCGTTGCAGCTGGTGGATAAGACTGGTCATACTGATAACCAGGCGACAGTTCGCTGCAAGTTGCTCTAACGCGGCTATCTCGGCGTACTTGGCAGCCAGTAAAAAACGCTTTGTGGTATCAGTATAGTGGGGCATTGGACCGGCCATAACGCTAAACATCAAGAATACCCTTACCTAAGCAAAGGCCATTCCACAACACGGAACACCCTAGCGCCCCTGCGCCCGCGCCTTCCTCACCGCCGATTGCTAGTAGAAGATAAGAAAGAAAGCCCATTTTAAGTGCGTAGGCTGCACAGTTAAAGTGCATTCGTGGCGGGTGAGGGCGCGTTGGTTTCAACGGATAAGTTGCAAGTTATTGAAAATAAATGGCTAAAAGATATTGGCCCTATTTTTGTAATAAGTATCGGTAAGCAACTGGCCTATGTGCCGTGACAATGTCGATATTTGGATAATGGCGTCCATAACTTTTTCAGCAACGCTGAAACAGTGTGGGCGCTTTTTTGTGCCCGCAATTAATTGTTACCAATGGGCCGGCTTGTAGATGTCAACTTAACCCTTAACCTTAGGTGAACACCATGGCTTACTTATTACCGAACGAATTTGTGACCAAAATGGTCGATGCGGGCGAATCCAAAATTTATATGTCTACCCGCGATACGCTTATCCGTGGATACATGGCCGGGGCCATTTTGGCGTTAGCTGCGGTATTTGCGATTACTATTGCCGTTCAAACGGGCATATTTTTACTTGGTGCGGTGTTATTCCCGGTGGGGTTTTGCATGCTCTATCTTATGGGCTTTGATCTGCTAACCGGGGTGTTTGTGCTTACCCCGCTGGCGTGGCTGGCAAAACGGCCGGGGGTCACCTGGCCGCAGATACTAAGGAACTGGGGGTTGGTGTTTTGCGGCAATTTTGCAGGCGCGTTAACAGTGGCATTTATGATGTCATTTGTTTTTACCTATGGTTTTAACACCGACGGTGGCGCTATTGCTACCAAAGTGGCCAGTATCGGCGAAGCTCGTACCCTGGGTTATGCTCAATATGGTACTGAAGGCTGGCTAACTATTTTTATCCGCGGCATGTTATGTAACTGGATGGTGTCGATGGGTGTAGTAGGCGCAATGATATCTACCCATGTCAGTGGCAAAATATTTGCCATGTGGATGCCAATTATGCTGTTCTTTTTTATGGGTTTTGAACACTCTGTAGTAAATATGTTCCTATTCCCGTTCGGGCTGATTATGGGGGGGGAATTCTCGGTAATGGACTATCTAGTGTGGAATGAAATACCCACCGCGCTGGGGAACCTGGTAGGCGGGCTTGCCTTTACCGGATTGACCCTTTATAGCACCCACTATCGTACGGCGCCCAAACGTAAACTGGCAGCGCAAAGCGCGCCAGTGCGCACCAGTGCTGACACTAAACCCGCAACCGTATAGCCCGCGAATGGCACCCCCTGTTTTGGAGCGGGTGCCGGACACTATTTTATGTTGAAGGTTGCTTTAGGCCAACATTCCAGCGCAGGTGAAAAAACGCTTAACCAGGACAGTCATGGTGCCCGGGTTCCATTAGGGTCCCCGCTACAGTTCAAGGGTGCAGCGGTGGCCCTGGCTGACGGTATCGGCAGTAGCCCGGTAAGCGACCAAGCCAGTCAGGCCGCTATCACCCAGTTCTTGCACGACTATTTTTGTACCAGCGATAGCTGGTCAGTTGCGCACGCTGGCGAGCAAGTTATCCAAACCATTAACCGCAGCTTGTTAAACACCACGCGAAACAGTGAACATTGGGAAAACCCGGATCACGGTTATGTGTGCACATTCAGTGCATTAATTGCCAAGCATCGACAGGGGTATCTGTTTCACGTTGGAGATAGCCGAATTTATCGCTGGCGGGAGCATCAGTTAGAGCAACTTACCCGCGACCACCGCCAGTGGCATGATCAGCGTTTCTATCTCAGTAACGCTCTTGGTATGCACGAACAGCTTGTAGTCGATACCAGCGAAGTAGCTTTAGCCGAAGGGGATATTTTTATACTGGCAACTGATGGAGTATATGAATATTTACCCGCGCAGCAGATGACTCAGTGCTTGGCTGAGCACGGCCAGCAGCTTACCGATTGTGCCAAACACATGGTGCAACAGGCTTTTGATAATGGCAGTGACGATAACCTTACGGTGCAACTGCTCAGAATTGATGCGCTGCCGGAACCGGTTCAATGGTTTAACGCTGATGAGGTAAATTTACCGGTTCCTCCGGTACTAAGCCCTGGCAATACGTTAGATGACTACCTGATAACCCGGGTGCTGTATAGTAGTGCCCGCAGTCATATTTATCTTGCTAAACATCAAAGTGAAGCGCCCCACGGCCCGCAATACGTTATTAAAGCACCCAGCCAGGAATTGGCCGAACAGCGCGAGCACCTGGACCGGCTGTTGACTGAAGAGTGGGTGGCCCGGCGCATCAGCAGTATTCATGTCATAGGCGCACCGGCCAGCGCAAACAATCGTACTGCACTATACACGGTACTTGATCACGTCCCAGGCCAGACCCTGGCACAGTGGTTACGAGACAACCCCCAACCGGATCTTGAAACCATCCGCAGCTGGGTCGAACAGATCGCTCTGGGATTGCGGGCTTTACACCGGGCTGACGTTATTCACCAGGATTTGCGCCCTGAAAATATTATGCTAAACGCGCAGGGGACGGTGTGTTTAATTGACCTTGGTAGCGCCAGTATTGCCGGCCTCAACGAATTTTATCAACCTGACGTGCAGCTTACCGGCGCCTTGATGTATTGCGCGCCAGAATGCTTTTTAGGTGAGCCCGGCAGTGTGCAGTCTGACATGTATTCGCTTGCAGTGCTTACCTACTACCTGTTAAGTCAGCGCTATCCTTATGGTGCTGCTGTACCGCGAGCTACCACCGTGGCCGCCCAGCATAAGTTGCGCTACCGCAGTGTGTTAGATGCGCAGCGTCATATCCCCGGTTGGTTAGATGATACCTTAAAAAAAGCTCTGCATCCGAACCCGGCTAAACGTTACCCGGTACTCTCGGCATTCTTATACGACCTGCGTCATCCTAATCCGGCCTACTTACAGGCCCAGCGGGCGCCCCTTATTCAGCGCCATCCAGTGCGCTTTTGGCAGGGCGTTAGCGCGCTGTTGTTGTGTTTGGTCATTGTATTGCTCAACACAAGCAATGCATGACCTATAAACCTTAACCTCCAAAGGAGTGAGTTATGATCACTGATAGAAGCCAGGTAACAAACCTGATTATAAGTAAAAAAGTCGCCAAGGCGATTAAATGGACGCAGGTAGCCGAGGTGGTAGGCCAGTCAAAAGAGTGGAGTACCGCAGCTTGCCTTGGACAGATGGCCATGAACAAACAACAGGCTGAAGCGGTGGGGGCGTTGTTTGAACTGGAGGATGAAGCGATCGCCTGGTTACAAATAGCTCCCTATAAAGGTTCGCTACCTACGGCCGTGCCAACCGATCCGCTGATTTATCGCTGGTATGAGCTCATTAGTGTGTATGGCACTACATTGAAAGAACTCATTCACGAAGAATTTGGCGACGGAATTATGAGTGCCATAGATTTTTCGATGGATCTTAATCGCGAAGCCGACCCTAAAGGTGACCGGGTCAAAGTGGTAATGTCGGGAAAATTCCTCCCTTACAAAACTTATTAGTTGAGTCGGTACGCTAAGGGAAGACATAACACCTATTGCACAGGGTTGGCGCAGTGACACCAAAACAGTGCGCCAAAAACAAATGGGCCCGGTGAAATGCTGGCTAAGTTACTGATTTTTAGTAAGCGTAGTGTTGGCACCAAACTTGATACAGTAATAACAAATCCCGTTATATCGCGTTAGTTGTTGCCGCATTTTACCCAGCCATGCTGCTTGTGGGTAACCGGCGAGACTAAACGTTATATTCTACATTACATAGCTGACTGCCGGTTATAGCCGGTCAGTCAGGGCAACGAAGCCCATGCTCACCTTCGCCGGTGATCATGGGTTTTTTTATGCCTAAAAAGGAGTGAATCATGACAGCAGACAATTCAGTCATCCGGGTAGTGGTAGTAGGTAATGGCATGGTGGGGCACCACTTTGTAGAGAACCTGATTAACAGCGGTCAGCCGGCGCATATCACCGTGCTAAGCGGCGAACCTCGATTGGCCTACGACCGGGTGCATTTATCTTCATGGTTCACCGGCAGCCGCGCCGAGGACCTGGCATTGACGGATGAAGCAACGTATCAGCAGTGGGGTATCAATTATGTATTAAATGCCAAAGTCGAAGGCATTGACCGCACCCAGAAATTGGTGACTACACAGCAACAGTCTTATCACTACGATGTTTTAGTTCTGGCGACTGGATCTTACCCGTTTGTACCGCCTATCCCTGGCAGCGATCAGCCCCATTGTCTGGTATACCGCACGATAGAAGATTTACAGGCTATTGAAGAGAGCGCTGCGCAAAGCAAGGTTGGCGTGGTAGTGGGGGGCGGCTTATTAGGGCTTGAAGCGGCCAACGCTCTGAAACAAGCAGGACTGAAAACCCATGTGGTTGAATTCGCTGCACAGTTGATGGCAGTGCAACTGGACGAGGGCGCCGGCACTTTGTTACGGGAAAAAATTGAAGCGCTTGGCGTGACGGTGCATACCCAAAAAGCCACTCAGGTTATTGAGCAGGGGCAAGAGTGTCGCTACCGCATGGTCTTCGCAGATGGCAGCTTTTTAGAAACCGATATGATTCTGTTTTCTGCCGGCATCCGGCCCAGCGATCATTTAGGGCGTGAAGCGGGGCTTGGCATAGGCGAACGTGGCGGTATTGTAATCAATAATAAATGCCAAACGGATGATCCTGCTATTTATGCGATTGGAGAATGTGCACTGTGGGAGAACCGTATCTACGGGTTGGTGGCCCCCGGTTACACCATGGCGCGGGCGGCTGTGGCCAGCATCGCTGGTGAAGAACTGGACTTTGCCGGCGCGGATATGAGCACCAAGCTAAAGTTAATGGGAGTCGAGGTTGGCTCAATTGGCGATGCCCACGCCAGAACGCCAGGTGCGCAATGTTATACCTATCATAATCAACCCCAGGGCGTGTATAAAAAGCTGATTGTCGATGCAAACCACAGCAAGGTGCTGGGGGCAGTATTGGTAGGGGATACCAGCGACTACGACACCTTATTACAGTATTGCCTGAATGATATGGCATTACCGCAGACTCCGGAAACGCTGATTCTGCCGGCCAGTGGCGAGAAACCTGCTTTGGGGGCCGACGCCTTGCCAGCCACTGCCACCATTTGTTCATGCCATAACGTGGCTAAAAGCGATATTGTTGAAGCTATTGACGGAGGCTGTGCCAGCCTTGGCGAGATAAAAGCCTGTACGAAAGCAAGTTCTGGATGCGGGGGGTGTACCGCACTGCTTAAAAATGTCGTCGACAGTGAATTTGAAAAGCGTGGAGTGGCTGTGTCCAAAGTGCTTTGTGAGCACTTTAACCATACCCGGCAAGAATTATTTCACCTGGTAAAAATTGAAAAGATTCGTTCCTTCGATGCACTTATTGAACGACATGGAAGTGGCATGGGTTGTGATATTTGCAAGCCTGCGGTGGGCTCCATTCTTGCCTCAGTGTGGAACGATTACGTGTTAAACCCCAGTAATGTTCCCTTACAGGATACTAACGACACCTACCTTGGCAATATGCAAAAAGATGGCACGTATTCTATTGTTCCGCGTATTCCGGGCGGCGAGATTACCCCCGCCGGGCTTATCGTTATTGGCGAGGTAGCGCAAAAATACAACTTGTACACCAAAATCACCGGCGGTCAGCGTATTGATTTATTCGGTGCGCGGGTAGAACAACTTCCTGACATCTGGCAGACCCTGGTCTCAGCAGGTTTTGAAACCGGGCATGCCTATGCAAAAGCGCTACGCACAGTAAAATCTTGTGTAGGTAGTACCTGGTGCCGCTACGGCGTGCAAGACTCTGTAGGTCAGGCCATTGCTTTAGAACATCGCTACAAAGGTTTACGGGCGCCTCACAAAATAAAGTTTGCGGTATCTGGTTGCACCCGTGAGTGCGCTGAAGCGCAAAGCAAAGATATCGGCATTATTGCTACCGAGAATGGATGGAATTTATACGTATGTGGCAACGGCGGTATGAAACCCCGCCACGGCGATTTATTTGCCACCGATTTAAGCACCCCTACGTTGGTGCAGTACATCGATAGAATTTTAATGTTTTACGTTAAAACGGCAGACCGGTTACAACGCACGTCGGTGTGGATGGATAACCTTGAAGGAGGGCTGGCTTACCTGCAAAGCGTGGTTATAGATGATGTGTTGGGTATCAACAGCGAACTTGAAGCCCAGATGCAGCAGGTCATTGATGCCTATCAGTGCGAATGGAAAACCACCCTGGCCTCGCCTGAGGCGAAAAAACGCTTCCGCCAGTTTGTTAACAGCAAACAGGAAGATACCAATATCCAGTTTGTCGATGAAAGAGGGCAAATACGTCCGGCTACTGAGCTGGAAAAGACCCCCGAACATGCACGTATCCCCGTTGAATTGGTTTAAGGAGAATCTTCATGCAGGCAAAAGCGCAACAACTTCCGATTTGGTACGACATTTGTGATGAACAGGACTTAATCAGCAACAGTGGTGTATGTGCATTACTCGGCCAGCAACAAGTAGCCATTTTTACCCTGGACTGGCAAGGCCATCGTCAACTTTATGCACTTAGCAATTACGATCCGGTGGGCAAAGCGAATGTTATTTACCGCGGTATTATGGGCTCGGTAAATGGGCAACCAGTCGTTGCTTCGCCTCTATATAAAGAGCACTACTGCCTGGCAAGTGGCCAGTGTCTGGAAAACGACGCCTTATCGTTACCGACGTTTGAGGTAGAGCTTAAAGCCGGCAAAGTGCGCATCGCGCTTTAATACGGCTAATTTATTTTGCATAACTATGCGTGAAGGAGGCAAGATGACGGAGCTTTTAACCGAGACTACGCCAGCACCAGCAACCGCTAAAGCCGCTGAACGTCGCCGTCTGGAAAGTGATGAGAGCCTTAAGCTTACCGCCCCTGAGCTTAAGGACAGCCCTGAGCTCAAAGACAGCCCTGAGCTCAAAGACAGCCCTGAGCTCAAAGACAGCCCTGAGCGCAAAGACAGCCCTGAGCTCAAAGACAGCCCTGAGCGCAACAATAGCCTAAAGCAAGATAGCCAATGTGCCGCAGCTAGCGATATGCCCTCCAGCCAAACCACGCTGGTACAAACCACCTGTCCATATTGCGGAGTGGGTTGTGGGGTAGATGTTAGCTGCCAGGGTGAAGCACTAAACCGCACTCCAGTAAAGGTAACCGGCACACCAGAACACCCAGCCAATTACGGTCGCTTGTGCATAAAAGGCACGCACCTGTTAGAGACTAATAGTTTACACGGCCGTTTGCTACAGCCTCATGTAGGAGGCAGGGCCACAACGTGGGATCAGGCAACCGGTAAAATAGCCGACAAAATTAACCAGGTCATCAGCCAGCATGGGCCGGATGCCGTGGCGTTCTACGTGTCAGGCCAGTTGCTTACCGAAGATTATTATATCGCGAACAAATTAATCAAAGGTTTCCTTGGCAGTGCCAACATCGATACAAATTCCCGATTATGTATGTCTTCCGCAGTAGCAGCCTACAAACGCGCATTCGGAGAAGATTTGGTTCCCTGTTGTTATGAAGACATCGAATGTACCGACTTGTTAATTCTCACCGGTAGTAATGCGGCATGGGCGCATCCGGTTCTGTTCCAGCGAATGTCGCGGGCGCGCTTAAAAAACCCGGCCATGAAGGTAGTAGTTATTGACCCGCGGGCAACGGAAACTGCCGACCTGGCTACCCTCCACTTGCCGTTAAAACCTGGCACCGATGCCTATTTATTTAATGGGTTACTACACTATTTATTCACCAATGACTTACTTGATGAACGCTTTATTAGCGAACACACCAATGGATTCAATGAGGCTCTTGCAAGTGCCAGGGACTGGAACCCGGATAGCGTCGCGAAAGTTTGTAACCTTAGTCTGGCGCAGGTAAATCAGTTTTACCGGTTGTTTGGGAAAAGCCAATCTGCCATAACATTTTTTTCGATGGGAATTAACCAGTCAAACAGTGGCGTAGATAAAGCAAACGCTATTATTAATTGCCACCTTGCCAGCGGCAAAATTGGCGCCCCTGGCAGCGGCCCGTTTTCGATTACCGGTCAACCCAACGCTATGGGCGGCCGTGAAGTAGGTGGATTAGCCAATATGCTGGCCGCCCATATGGATATAGAAAATCCGGCGCACCGTGAGGCAGTGCAAACCTACTGGCAATCCCCGACGCTTTGTACCAAGCCAGGCTTAAAAGCGGTGGATATGTTTAGCCAGATGGCCGCAGGAAAAATAAAATTTGTTTGGATTATGGCTACTAACCCTGTAGTGAGTATGCCTGATCGACGCCAGGTAGAAAAAGCATTACAGCAGTGCGAGATGGTCGTGGTATCGGATATGGTAAGCAGTAACGATACCCTGGCTTATGCAGATATAGCGCTGCCTGCCACCGGCTGGTCGGAGAAAAACGGTACAGTGACTAATTCTGAACGCCGTATCTCTCGTCAGCGCGGCATTATGCCGCCCCCCGGTGAAGCCCGCCATGACTGGCAAGCACTTTGTAACGTGGCAGCTAAACTGGGTTATGGCGACCGTTTCGACTATAACCACGTAAGCGAAATATTCGCGGAACACGCGGGTTTGTCTGCCTACAAAAATAATGGTCAGCGCCTGTTTAACTTAGCCGGGCTTAGTAGCCTTAACCGTGCCCAGTACGATCGCCTTGCACCTATTCAGTGGCCATTAGGGCAGGGGGACGCTGCCGGCTCGCCACGTCTGTTCGGCAATCGGCAGTTTGCTACCGCCGATGGTAAAGCCCGGTTTGTTGCTATCACCGCGCGTTTGCCTACCCAGCAAACCTGTGACCGGTATCCCTACATATTGAACTCGGGCCGCAGCCGCGATCAATGGCACACCATGACCCGCACCGGTAAAGCCAGCGCGTTATTAAATCATGCGGCGATGGCCACGCTGGCTATGCATCCGCAGGATATGCTTGATAGCGGTGTAAGTGAAGGTGAGTTGGTTACTTTGCAAAGCGCAGGAAATACCGGCAATCCGGTTATTTTACCTGTTGCTGCGCAGTCGGGGCAGCGCCGGGGCGAATGTTTTGCCCCTATTCACTGGTCTGCAACCTGGGGTTCGCATATTACGTTGGGGGCGTTATATAGCAGTGCAACCGACCCTATTTCTGGCCAGCCTGAAACCAAGCATGGTGCGGTGTCATTGGTTAAAACCCGTTATCCTGTTCATGGCCAAATCGTTTTTAGCGACCCGATTGTGTTTGATAAAGTCACTAAACAGGTCGAATACTGGGCTAAACAGCCAGGTCAGTATGTGCAAAGTGCACGCGTGGCGTGCCACAAAAATATGCATGAATTAGCCCAGTCCGTTATGCCGTTGGTGCCACCTACCGCAACCTATATTAGCCGTTTTACCGAATCATCTTGCAGTATGCTGTGGTTACAGGATAACCAGTTAGTTGGCGTGGTGTGGCTTAGTGCGCAAACAGCGCAAAGCTATGCACCTATACCGCTGGAGTGGCTGGATGCGATTTATGACGATTGCACCGTGACCAATACCGGACGGATAAACAATTTGTTGAACGGTATTGCTGATGCTGAATTTTTGCAAGGTCCATTGGTTTGTAGCTGTTTCAAAGTGCGCCAGCAGCGTATTGTTACCGCTATAGAACAAGGCTGTAATTCGGTAACGGCGTTGGGCAGCACATTGCAGTGCGGAACGAATTGCGGATCATGTAAAGGCGAATTAGCCCGGCTGGTCAACCGACATAGCAGACATTCAGAAGCATCTACCACCCCCACCGTAAACCCTATACTTGCAGGAGAATCCGCATGAGTTTTTTATCCCCTTTAGGTATGCCTTGGTATGCCAGATTGTTCGCTCGCTTACCAGCGGCGCTATCGCCAGGTGGGCGTTCATCTTCTACAGCTTCATCTCGTTTAGGTGGTTTATTGAGCCGGCCGTCTGCCAGTTCAGGTACGCCAGGGAAGGTATATATTGTGGGGGCTGGGCCGGGTGATGCTGAATTACTGACGGTAAAAGCAGTACGACTATTACAAAGCGCTGATGTAGTGCTATTCGACTGGTTGGTAGATAAGTCTGTATTGGCGCTTATTCCTCGTCATGTAAAACAAGAGTTTGTCGGCAAGCGGTGTGGTCGGCATAGTGCTACCCAAAACGAGATTTGCCAGCGTTTGGTGGCGTTAGCCTCTGCAGGCAAAACCATAGTCCGGCTAAAAGGCGGGGATCCTGCGGTGTTTGCCAGAACGTGTGAAGAAACCACCGCATTGTATCGCGCAAATATTCCTTTTGCGATTGTACCGGGTATTACCGCGGCCTCCGGCGCATCTGCCTATACCGGCATACCATTAACTGATCGCCGTTGCGCCCAGTCGGTGAGGTTAATGACAGCGCATTTACAGGACCCTGATGCATCGCCCGACTACCGCGCGATGGCTAATAATCTGGCCAGCGAAACTGTCGTAATGTATATGGGATTAAAGCGCCTGCCAATAATAACCCAGCAACTTCAGGCGCAGGGCGTAGCAACGGGCTTACCGGTAGCCGTTATCGAAAACGCATGTTGCCATAACCAGCAGGTTATTATCGGCACGCTGGCGACTATCGCTGACTTGGTTGCCGCGCGAACGCTTAAGGGCCCCGCCTTATTAATGTTTGGCGAGGTAGTGAACTACCGCCAGCACGTCACCCCTGCACTGCTAGAGGCGGCTCAACCGCTGGCCACCCTGTCGCTATAAAGTAGGTAAATTCAGGATAGTTCGATATGCGGTAGTTCAATACGTGGTAGTTCAATAATAGTGCAGCAGTTGCACAATTTTGCATCACCACCGCAGTGGCTAGACTAGCTAAAATTTCTAAATTAATGATAAATAAAGAAAAAGCTACATGGCATTAATACTGCAAAACCTTTATAGAAAATAAGTGCTGAGAAAAAAATACTAGATAACACCGGTTACTGATACCGATAACCACGCATTTTTAACCGCCAGCAATGTATTGCTGACGCTAATATTATATCTGTTACCACTATGTTTAGTGGTAACGGGGCAACGAAGCCCATCCAGCCAGTCTGCTGTAGTCAGACTGGCTGGGTGGGCTTTTTTTGTGGCTAAAAGGAATACACATGAAACCATCTACGTCATTGTTAACCCTGAAACACACCTTAAAAGCGGCAGCCAGCGCGCTGCTGTTACATGCCGCCTGTACCGGCACCGCATGGGCAGAACCTGAGTTAGGCTGGCCTGAAAAAGAAGAACTTAAATTTGGGTTTATCAAGCTGACTGATATGGCACCTTTGGCCATTGCCTATGAGAAGGGCTTTTTTGAAGACGAGGGGTTATACGTAACGCTGGAAGCACAGGCAAACTGGAAAGTTTTGTTGGATAGGGTCATTGACGGCCAACTTGATGGCGCCCATATGTTAGCGGGTCAACCTTTGGGGGCCACCATCGGCTATGGGACCAAAGCCCATATCGTTACGGCTTTTAGTATGGATTTAAACGGTAACGGTATTACTGTTTCCAACGAAATATGGGATGCCATGCGCCCGCATATTCCCCAGCAAAATGGTAAACCGGTGCATCCCATTAAGGCGGATTACCTGAAACCGGTGGTGGAAGATTATCGCCAAGCCGGCAAGCCGTTTAAAATGGGCATGGTATTCCCGGTATCTACCCACAATTACGAACTGCGCTACTGGCTTGCCGCGGGCGGCATTCATCCAGGCTTTTATGCCCCGCACAAAGGCGATACGTCAGGCCAGATTGACGCGCAGGCATTGTTGTCTGTTACCCCTCCACCACAAATGCCGGCCACTATGGAAGCAGGCACTATTTACGGCTACTGCGTAGGTGAACCGTGGAATCAGCAAGCGGTATTTAAGGAAATCGGTGTGCCGGTGATCACCGACTATGAAATTTGGAAAAATAACCCGGAAAAAGTCTTTGGGGTGAATAGCGAGTGGGCAAAGCAATACCCCAACACCCATATACGCGTAGTGAAAGCAATGATTCGCGCCGCCATGTGGCTGGATGCTAACAACAACGCTAATCGCCCGGAAGCCGTTAAGATTCTGGCAAAAAGTAATTATGTCGGGGCCGATGAAAAAGTGCTGGCCAACAGTATGACAGGCACCTTCGAATATGAAAAAGGCGATAAACGCGCGGTGCCTGATTTCAATGTGTTCTTTCGCTATCACGCTACCTATCCCTATTACAGCGATGCTATCTGGTACCTGACCCAAATGCGCCGGTGGGGCCAGATAGCGCAGCCCCAAACCGATAGCTGGTATCTGGAAACTGCCAAAAAAGTCTATCGCCCAGATGTGTATGCTAAAGCAGCTAAGTCTTTAATTGCTGAGGGTAAAGCCGAGGCAAGTGCATTCCCTGATTTTGCCACCGAAACCGGTATTAAACCTGCGCAAAATGAGTTTATCGACGGTGTAACGTATGACGGCAGCGAACCCAATGCCTATCTGCAACGCTTTGCAATTGGCTTGAAAGGCGAAACCGTACTGTAGGCGGCTGGCAACCTGTAAAAGGAGATATTTATGAGTAAATCAGCAACCCCGGTTTTATCAATTAGCCAAACCCCTTCCAATCCGTGGATAGAGAAACTAACTCAGCGAGTGCCCTTGTTGCTGCTGCCGGTGATTGGCCTGGTGCTTTTTTTGGCAGTATGGAACGGCGTCGCCAAAAACATTGATACGTCTCTTGGCCAGTTCCCCGGCCCGGCTCAGGTATGGGAGCAAGCTGGCGCGCTGGTGGATGAGCATAACCAACAGCGCACCAAAGCCGAGGCATTTTATGCCCGCCAGGAACAACGTAACGCTGAACGGGTAGCGCAAGATCCTACCTATCCGGCAAAAATACGACCCTTTACCGGCGCCCCGACCTTTTTTGATCAAATATGGACCAGCCTGTATACCGTAATGGTGGGATTTTTGGTGGCTTCACTGGTAGCCGTTCCAATTGGTATTTTGTGTGGCCTGAGCCGTTCTTCGTACACAGCTATAAATCCGCTTATTCAACTATTTAAACCTATTTCTCCGTTGGCCTGGCTACCTTTGGTGACCATGGTGGTCAGTGCGGTGTATGTCTCTGATGATCCAATGTTCTCCAAATCGTTTGTAACCTCGGCGGTGACGGTATCTTTGTGCTGCTTATGGCCCACTTTAATCAATACCGCAGTGGGTGTTTCCAATATTGATAAGGACTTACTCAATGTCAGCAGGGTACTGCGTTTAAAACCACTCACCCATCTGCGCAAAATCGTGCTGCCAGCCTCCATCCCGATGATTTTTACCGGCCTCAGATTATCCCTTGGAATAGGCTGGATGGTACTGATAGCCGCTGAAATGCTGGCTCAGAATCCGGGGTTAGGAAAGTTTGTATGGGATGAGTTTCAAAACGGTAGTTCAGCCTCGCTGGCGAGAATTATGGTGGCTGTACTTACCATTGGCGCAATTGGTTTTGTACTGGACCGGTTGATGCTTAGCTTACAGCGGCTGGTAAGTTGGGATAAGAACAGCGTATTGCGCTAATAGGTAAATAGGAGAACATAATGATGAGCAAGCATCTAGAGCTAACTCAGGTGGGAATAGATTTTCCTACACCAAAAGGCGCTTTTACTGCACTGCAAGAGGTAAATCTGCGGATAAATAAAGGTGAGTTTATATCGCTTATCGGCCATTCAGGTTGCGGAAAGTCAACGGTGCTGAATATTGTGGCCGGCCTACTCAACGCTACGCGCGGTGGGGTTATTTTAGATGGTGCGGAGGTCACCCAACCGGGCCCCGAACGCGCTGTGGTCTTTCAGAATCACTCGTTGCTGCCGTGGCTGTCAGTATACAAAAACGTTGAACTGGCGGTGAAGCAGACCTTGCGCGGCAAGCCTAAAAAACAAATCAGAGAATGGGTGATGCATAATCTGGAATTGGTTCACATGACCCACGCCAGTGACAAATTGCCGGCTGAAATATCGGGGGGAATGAAGCAGCGTGTAGGGATAGCCAGAGCATTGGCTATGGAGCCTAAAGTTCTGTTGATGGATGAACCCTTTGGCGCACTCGACGCACTTACCCGCGCTCATTTGCAGGACTCGGTGATGGAAATTCATGCCCAGTTAGGCAATACGGTAATAATGATTACCCATGATGTTGACGAGGCAGTATTGCTGTCGGATCGCATTGTGATGATGACCAATGGCCCCGCCGCCACAGTAGGGGAAGTGTTACCGATTGAGTTGGCGCGGCCGCGTGACCGGCTCGCGCTGGCCGATAATCCTACCTACAACCACTACCGCCACCAGGTATTGACATTCCTGTACGAAAAACAAAAGAAAATTGAGCCGGTTAATGCGAAGCAAACCGCGGCGAATAAAGCCTGCAGTGCGAAAGGCAAAAAAATTGATGCGGCATAAAAAAATAAAGCCTCACCGTTCAACCTAACTAAAAAGCACAGTAATGGCACGCTTGGCCCGGCTTTGTTTGTTCCGGCCGTGCCTGGCTATATGCAAATATTAACAAGGAATACACCATGAGAACTCACACTACCGCTCGTTTACGTGCTTTACCCGGGATATTGCTAGCCAGCACAGCAGTGTTAGCCCACAGCCCGGCGGTCGCTGCAGATTGGTATGAGGCAATGAAGCAAGGCACCGGGTTCGCCGATTTTAGGTTACGTTATGAGGCGGTAGACCAGGACAATGCACTGCAAGATGCCGATGCCCTTACCTTACGCACCTTAGTAGGATATTCCAGCCAGGAACATAACGGCTGGTCATTTACCGCCGAGCTTGAAGACGTTCGCGCTGTTGCTGGTATAGATGACTATGCGGTGCCGCCGACCGGTTATAACACAGGCTTGTATTCGGTTATTGCTGATCCTGAGTCGACCGAACTGCATCAAGGATTTATCCAGTATAAAACTAAAGCGCTTACGGTAAAAGCAGGGCGACAGGTGATTGCTTTGGATGGCCAGCGGTTTATCGGCCATGTCGGCTGGCGTCAAAACTGGCAAACTTTTGATGCATTAAGTGCACATTATCAACAGGAAGATCTACGCATCTTTTACAGCTATATCGACCAGCGCAACCGCATATTTGCTGATGCGGCGGATATGGACAGCAAAGACCACCTGCTAAATGCAAGCTACCAGGGCACGTGGGGTAAATTAACCGCCTATGCGTATTTACTCGAAACAGATAATAATATCCGAAATGGGCTGGATACGTATGGTATGAGTTATGCCGGCCATACCCAGACCGCCACGGTTAAATGGTTATATGCGGCTGAATTTGCTACCCAAACCAGTACCAATGCAGACACCGAGTTTGATGCCAGTTATGTTATGTTAGAGGCTGGGGCAGCCGCTGGCGGCGTTACCGGTAAAATTAACTGGGAAGTACTAGGCTCCGACGATGGGGCCTATGGATTTGCCACCCCCCTTGCTACGCTGCATAAGTTTAACGGCTGGGTAGATCAGTTTCTGACTACGCCCCAACAAGGGTTGGAAGATCTGTCTGTGTCGGTGGCGGGAAATATAGCGGGCGGCAACTGGCTGGTAACCTATCATGATTTTAGTGCTAGTGAGTCGGATGCCGAGGTTGACGATTTAGGAAGTGAAATTGATGTGCAATACGTTACTAAAATAGCCGATTCATTTAGCCTAGGGCTCAAATATGCTAGCTATGATGGTGCCGATGCTGCGGTTGATACCAATAAGCTATGGGTATGGTTGGGAACACGTTTTTAGCTAAGTAGCTGAACTGTTGGCGTAAATAGCAGACGGGTAACCTTTTCAATAATCGCTGTTTAAATGTTTGAGGTAGGGGAGGGGGTAATCCTCCCCGTCGGCTTATTCCTGCAGCCCGCTTATTTTTGCGGCTCATTTATCACGACTGTTCACTTCTAACCGCTGCCAGTTTGCCCGCCCGGTTAGTTTATTTTGCCAGCTCTTACCCACGTCTTCGTGGCAATAAATGATAGCTGTAAGGTGAGTGTGCCCCGGACAACCGCCCAGCGCACATTCAACTCTGGAATCTGTTATTTTACGATATTATCAAACCCTTGCTTTGTTTTTTCTACGGCTTCAAGAGGCGTCATACCATCCGGGTACACTTCCTGCTCAAGCACAATCCACTGAGCACCGCCGTGCTCGACCGTGGCCCGGTAAATTGCTGACCACTGGATACCGTCCTGCCCAATAATGGGTTGTTTGTCGGTATCGCCTTCTGCCACATCAGATTTGAAATGGGTGGTTAACGTGCGCCCGGGATATTGCTTAACAAAGGCAATCGGATCGTGGTCGGCATGAATTGTCCAACCCACATCCTGCTGCAGAATTACTGAATCAGGTGTGTGTTGGGCTAGATAATCGAGGTAGCTGGCCTGCTGATAATCTGCCCACTCCTGAGCGTGATTGTGAAATCCCACTTGCATATCATAAGGGGCGAGCTTGTCGGCTAAAGCGGATAAATCAGCGGCTACTTCTTTTACGCTATCTCCGTCAAAAGCACGATCATCCCATGGCACGATGAGCCACTTTGCGCCTAGCGACTGGTAAAATTCAGCGGTGGCTTCGAACTTGGTTTTTAGTGTTTCCATTGGCACATGCGCACCACTGGCGCTGAGCCCCTGGCTTTTAAGGTACGCTTTAAGCCCCTCTGGGTCCTCGGCGAAAGGACCAAAATCGCCGGCGAACTCAACCCCGTCAAAACCCATTCCCGCAATTTCTTGTAACGTGCCTTTGAAGTCATCCTTCAAGGCATCTTTTACCGACCATAGCTGTACGCTGATTTGCGGCGCGGCAATATCACTGGTCTGCGTAACTTCTTTTGCCTGGTTATCGATAGGTTGTTTTGATTCGCTGCAGCCAGCCAGCAGTAGCCCGGCACTGAAGGTCGAAGTAAGTAACAATTGTTTTGTCGATAGCATCATAAATTATCCTAATCGTCCTGCTTTGACTTCTCTAACCGCGTAGTCAACTGCGCGGGCAGTGATAGCCATAAAGGTGAGTGAAGGGTTGCCTACACCGGTGGAACAAAAGCTGGCTCCATCGGTAACAAATAAATTGTCTACATCGTGGCATTGATTGTAGCCATTTAAAATAGAGGTTTTTGGATCCCGGCCCATTCTGGCTGTGCCGACCTCATGAATAGCGAGCCCGGGGGGCTGGCCTAAAATACGCTGCTGAATATTGGTAAAGCCTGCTTTTTTCATCATTGAGGAGCTAACTTCAAGGGCGCTTTCCATCATGGCATTTTCGTTATCAGACCACCGACAGTTTATATTAAGCTGTGGCATACCCCATTTATCTTTTTTACTGTTGTGCAAGGTAACCTGATTGTCAGGATTGGGCAGCATTTCGCCTTGCGCTTGTAGGCCAATACCCCAGGGGCCCGGGTTGTGCAGGCGCGCTTTAAAGTCTTTACCAAAGCCGTCTCCTGTTCCCATTGACTGCCAATCGGCGCGTGAAGCAGTACCTGCCAGCGCATATCCGCGCTTAAATTGCTTATGATAGCGGCCGGGTTCGTAGTGAAAATTAGGCACGTATAATGAGGCGGGACGCCGGCCGATATAGTATTCGTCTTCGTAGCCTTCTATTGATGCAGTGACCAAGGCATTGTAGTTATGGTCCATCAAATAACGGCCTAAAACGCCTGAACTGTTGGCAATACCATTGGGATAACGCTTTGAAGTACTATTGAGCATAATCTGAGTAGTACCCAGCGTAGAGGCACATAAAAACACAATTTTGGCAAAATATTCGCGAGTGGCAAGGGTGTCATTATCTATCACTCTTACCCCTTTAACCCGATTGGTTTTTTCATCAAAAATCAGGCTTTCGACTACGCTGTTAGGCGCAATATAAAGATTTCCGGTGCGCGCTGCTGCGGGCAGGGTAGCGCTCTGGGTAGAGAAATACGCGCCAAAAGAGCAACCCTTTTGGCATTCGTTACGCACCATACATTGCATGCGACCCAATTCGACCTGAATTTTAGTCGGCTGGGTAAGGTGTGCACAACGGCTTATTATTACCGGCTTATCGGGCTCAACCTGTTTCATTTTGTTAGCAAAATCGCGCTCTGGAGCGGTCATTTCAAATGGCGGTTGCATCTCGCTATCAGGCAATTGCGGCAAATTTTCCTTACTACCACTGATGCCAACAAACTGTTCAACATAACTATACCAAGGGGCTAAATCTTTGTAGCGAATAGGCCAGTCGTTACCGTGACCGTCGCGTTGGTTAGCCAGAAAATCAAACTCGCTCATGCGGTAAGATTGGCGATGCCATAGCAGCGACTTACCGCCTAGCTGATTGGCCCTGATCCAGCTAAAGTCTGTGCCTTCTTCCGTTGCATAGGGATAGTCTCTATCATTGCCGAAAAAGTGTTTGGTGCCATCATGAAAGGCATAACACTGGCGCTGAATGGCGTATTGTTCTTCTACTAAATTGTGCGGAACTTTCGTACGGTTGGGGTATTCCCAGGGCGGTTTAGACTCGGTAATGTAGTCTTTTTGATGTTCAACCACGCGCCCACGCTCAACCATCAAAGTTTTAAGGCCTTTTTCGGTGAGCTCTTTTGCTGCCCAGCCGCCGGTGATCCCCGAGCCTACCACGATGGCATCGTAAACTTCTGACGATTCATTAATGTAAGTTTGTTTTTTCATTACTGCAATTCTTCTTAATAGTAAGCTTTAGAACTATAGGCGCTGCCAATTTTCGACAGTTTAACCGACCCTACAAAACGCCCGGGAACCGCCAGGTAAGTAAGTTCTTTCGTCGCGCCGGGCTGCGATGTGTAATAACCAAAGACGATGAGCCCCTTGAGCACTTTAAATGCATCTTTTTGTATAACACTGAACGGGGCGCTGGCCGCTTCAAGCTTAGTTAAAAGGGCTAATTGCGCGGTCTCGTTTAGCTGGCTAAAGCCTTGTTTATGTTGGTGCACCGCGTGATTGTCTAGTGCGTCCAGCAATGTCACCGCAGCGTGTTGGGTTTGTGTGTCAAATACACTGGATAGCTGTGCATCAATAAAAAAATGACAATTAACCTGAGCCGCCGAGGGCGTGTCGGTAGCCGGTATCGTTAGCTCACAAATCCGGCGAAGTGTTTCTAGCTGTACGGTATTGAGCAGGTTCGGGCTATGGCCGGCGTTTGCCGAGGCTTGCTGAAAAGTATTCGTGATGGCGAGGGAAGGCGTACTAAGAAGTACGCCGGTTGCAGCGCTGCCACATAACAGTGCTGCCGTTTTTAAGAGCTCTCTACGTTCCATATTGGTTGTCTTTCTCCGGTTTTGCCCCGTCGGTAAGCCGCAATCTGTGGATATGACCCCACTGCGCTTCAACACGCTGAGTAAATGTGAATAAAATTAACATTACCGTACGATACGATTAATTGTAACCGGTTTCAATCATATTCTTTTAGTCAGCTATTGGAAATATTTAAAAACAGGGGGAGGGGCCACCGTCGTTTCAACACCATTAGCAGCGGCCTACGCCGCTAAAATAGGGGATGGTGGGCTTGTCTGGATATTTTGATAAGAGAAGGTAGTTATGCATAACACGGCAAACGATGAATAAATAGGGCCTGCTAGTGAAATAATATTTAGCGCGCAGTTTCGATGGGATGAATGAAAAATCCTTTTTAATCAAAGCGATGATTTCAACCAGAAATAACCGGTTTCATAAAGTTCACTTTTTTATCGTAGGAGGTGGGCTTTTACCGCTACGTTTATACGGCTTCAGATAAGTCAAAAATAAAATTTTCAGTTTTTTTACTAGCGCTATTAGTGGTGTATAACACCATGAAAATTATACTTTTAATCTTTATTCGGCAGGATGATGAAAGCGCGTACTTCAGGGTGGGTGTGAAAATTGTGTTATTGAAAAGTGAATCTTTGTGTATTAGAGTGCTTTCGCTGAAAACGGTTACATTGCCAGCGAAGGGACGATATTGAGCGAGCTGCTAACGTGTACTTCGCCGGCGACTTTTACCTGCTAATCAACGGAACACTGAGATGAACATATTAACCAATAAAAAACATAGTTTCCCTTTAAGTGCCTTGGCTTTGAGTATATTTACTGCGTTCACCTGTAGCAGTGCTTTTGCTCAACAATCTACTGTGCCGGAGGATGAAGATATAGAAGTGATTAATGTCAGCGGCATCCGTGGTTCGCAGGAAGCGTCAATATTTAATAAACGCAATGCGGCAACGGTGGTTGACTCAATTGCGGCTACGGACATCGGAAAGTTGCCGGATGTGACCATTTCCGACTCTTTGCAGCGTATTTCGGGTGTACAAATTCGTCGTTCTGCGGGTGAAGGTGCATCGTTAAATATACGCGGTTTGCCCCAGGTGGTGACGCAATTAAACGGCGAGCAATATCTGGGCGCTAATTCTGTTGTGTCTACGCAACCCAATTTCAGCGATATACCTTCCCCGTTATTTCGCGGTGCCGATGTATTCAAAAACGCGACAGCCAATTTAGGTAATGCCGGTATTACCGGTACGGTGAATTTAAAAACCTATCGCCCATTTGACTTTGAAGAGGGTCAGACGGTAAGTGGGACGGCTGAAATTCAGCGCGGGGATGAAACCAAAGAAAGCGATCCGAATGTATCGGCTTTATACAACTGGCAAAACGGTAAAGTTGGCTTTTTGGTTTCCGGGACCTATGCCAATGTTAACCTGGCGAACTCATACAATGGCCTGAATACCGGAAGCCCGGGTGATGCGGGCTGGACCGACCGCACTAACGCTGATGAAATTGGTGCGCCAGGGCGTGATGGCCGGGTAATCATGGGTGCCCAGGGCTTTTCAGCATGGAACCAGGGGACAGAGCGCGAGCGAATTGGTTTTAATACTTCCACCCAGGTTGATCTTGGTGAAGGCTTCGTATTTACCGCCGATCTCTTTTATACCGAACAGGAAGAATTTAACCGTAAGGTAGGGGTTAGCGCGACCAATAAATGGGGCCCGCGAGGCTGGTTTACGCCTACCGAAGAACGGGCCACCGGGGCTATGATCGATGGCGGGGAAATGTACGCATGGCAGCAAGCTGAATTGTACCCATCAAGGTTGAAATCGTTTACTCAAAACGATGTTTATAACAATCAGTCGACCAACATTAATTTGCAACTTGATTATGATAATGGCGGGGCGTTCACCGGCGAGTTCAGAGCTATTATCGGCCGCGCCACCCAGGAGCATCGCCACGGTTATAATGAAGGGGATTTGACTAACGGCTCCACCACGCTGGGGCGTACGACCAATTTGGTACCAGCGGATAAGTGCCAAGCGGAAGATACTGTAGTAGGTGATGAAGGTGGTTGCCTGCAAGCGATTAATGCGCTGGGATACAGTGAAAATCCGCATTTAAGCTATGATACGACCGGCGAACATCCCGTGTGGAGTGGCTTTGACCGGCCGCTTGCCGGCGGCTTAGGAAACGGCGCCACTACCGCCGACTATATGGCCAATGTAGACAGTTACAATATTGGTGCTTATAGCTCTGAAGGTAACGAAAACGCGCGAGGCGATATGCACGCGTTTAGCATGAAAGGAAAATATTTGCTGGAAAGCGGCTATATTACCAGTATTGAGGCAGGCGTTCGCTACGGTGATCGCAGCGCCGATTACGAGCGTTATAACCTGTTTTCACCCGTTCAGAGCGCGGGCTGCGAGGCCCAGTGGAAAGCTACCGATGTATTGTTGAGCGCGCCGGCTCCCGCCTGTTCTGATGGCGAACTAGTGAATGGCGAATTCATGCCGTACGCTGCACTGGAACATATAGGGCTGAACCAGAATAATAACGTTATTCAGGTGTCTGATTTTGGCCCGGTTGAAGGAATTCCGGCGGTGTGGGCAGTGGATCCAGCTGATTATGACGACCCCGAGGCTTTCCACAACCGAGTATTTGGTTCGTCGACCAAACAAGTTATACCGGGGAATAGCTTTACCGCAGATATTGCTGAAATGAGCTATTTTGTGCAAGCCAATTTCGAAGGGCTGGACGGTGAGCTTACGGGTAACGTTGGGCTGCGGGTGGTGGAAACCGACCTTAAGGTTAAACAGAATATAGCCGGTGAAAATTTGGCGTACGGTGGTACCGCTATTGATGTGGGAGACGTGGTCACTGAACGTAGTTATACCGATGTGCTGCCGTCACTTAACCTGGCTTACAATTTGAGTGAAAACGTGGTGGCGCGATTGGCGTTTTCTGAAGCAATGACGCCATTGAACCTGAACCAGTATGGTGAAGGTCTACGTTTAAATAACGCCCTGGATTCTGTGGCGGGTAGCCCCACCGAGGGCCAGTTTATTGTAACCGGCGGTAGCCTGGCCGGAAATCCAAACCTGGATCCTTGGCGCTCTACCAATTATGACCTGTCAGTAGAGTATTATCCGGGTAAAGCCAGCATGATAAGTGCAGCGATATTTAGAGTCGAAATAGACAGCTTTACTATCTCTGAAACCATAGACATGGAAATGCCTGACGCGGACGGCGTGGTACGGCGTTCGGTGCCTATATCGACCTTAGCACAAGGTGATGGAGGTACTCTGGAAGGGTTTGAAGTGGGTACAAAAATAGCGTTCAGTGATTTTATCGACTCGGACAGCTTGCTGGTGAATTTCGGTATTGATAGCAACTTTACCTATTCGCCAAGCGAAGGGTCGGGCACGGATATATATGGCAACCAAAACATGTTCAATGATAACTCTGAGCGCCAGTTTAACTTTATCGGCTGGTACCAGGGCGACCGGTTTGAAGCGCGGATTGCTTATAACTACCGTAGTGAAAGGCTAGCCGGGCAAGGCGGGTGGGGCGCGCTGAACCTATTCCAGGAAGATACCGCTTATGTTGATGTTTCGGCATCCTATGATATCAACGACATATTTACGGTATACGCTCAAGGTTCGAACATTACCGGAGAATATGAAGATTACTATTTACAGTGGGAAGACCAGTACGCCTTCCAGAACTACTACGAAACCCGCTATATTGTAGGTGTGCGGGCGAAGTTTTAGCAGTAAAAGGCGGCTATAGCTGCACATAGCATTCAATAAGAAGCTCCTTGGGTGC
Organism: Alteromonas indica; assembly: GCA_003056425.1. Classification (GTDB taxonomy): domain Bacteria; phylum Pseudomonadota; class Gammaproteobacteria; order Enterobacterales; family Alteromonadaceae; genus Alteromonas; species Alteromonas indica. Next base: position 6,533 of record PYVY01000014.1, on the reverse strand, counting down.
TATTGCTACTATAGCGTTTTGCTCACCAGCCAAAGGCCAGCGCGGGATAATTCAGCGGCTGGCCTTTGTGTTATTTACCCGTCCATGTATGCTTATAGGCTTACGCGTTAATTTTATGTTTTTATTGAAAAATATAACGTAAACACGGTAGGTTGAAACAATCCTTTTAAACCAGTGACACATAAATGGCCACAATACGAGATGTATCCCGCGAGTCGGGTCTATCGATTGCTACTGTATCCCGGGCAATCAGTAACCCTGAGATGGTATCCAAACACAGTTTGCAACGCGTTAACGAGGCCATCGAAAAACTTCAGTATAAACCGAATTTAAGCTCGCAAAAGTTTCGCTTGCAGCGAACCAATACCATCGTGGTTTTGGTCCCTAATATCGCAAATTTGTTTTTCGCCCAGCTAATCAGTGGCATCGAAGATGTAGCCGCCCGGCGTGGTTACAATGTGCTATTAGGAGACACCCGTGATAGCGTAACTCGTGAAAGTGAGTTTATTAGCCTGGTGGAAACCCGTCAGGCAGACGGGCTCATTCAGCTGCGGCCACACGACGATGACGCCCCTCTTCCTGATCCAACCATAAAAGCTGTTAATGCCGGAGGTTGTGCAGGTACACCCTATCATTCAGTACGGATAGATAATATTGAAGCGGCCAGCAAAGTAGTGAAATACTTATTGTCGTTGGGCCATACCCGTATTGGCGTGATTTCGGGCCTGAGCAACAACCGCCATAGCATAGATCGGCTACAGGGTTACAAACAGGCACTTGAAAGTGCCGGCATTGCGTATGACGACGAGATTATTGTGGAGGGCGATTTCAGCTTATGGTCGGGCTTTAATGCAGTTCAGCATCTTTCCCAGGTGGCAAATAAACCCACAGCACTGTTTTGCATGAGCGACGATATGGCGATTGGTGCAATTAAAGGGCTTAAAGAGAAGGGCTTGCAAGTGCCCGAGGATATTTCGGTAACCGGTTTTGATGATATCGACGTGGCTAATTACTACGATCCCGCACTGACGACAGTACGCCAACCGGCGGTAAAAATAGGCGAAAAAGCGGCTGAACTGCTGTTACAGATGATTGAAGGCGAAACGCCCAAAGTGCAGGAATATATTCTTCCATATGAATTGATTAGCCGTGAAAGCACCAGTGCACCCAAACGCGTATAAGGCCGGCTCAGGCAAGCAGCGATGATCCTGTCTGTAATTGATATTGCGGTAATGGTGGCCTATTTGATGGGCGTAGCCGGGCTTGGCTGGCTGGCCGCCAGACGCAGCGATAAAACCGCAAAAGGGTATTTTTTAGGGTCCAACCGAATTAGCTGGCCCGCGCTTGGATTGTCTAATGCGGCCGGCATGTTTGATATCAGCGGCACCATGTGGATGGTATACCTGCTGTTTGTATATGGTTTGAAAAGTATCTTTATACCCTGGTTATGGCCTAGCTTTAATCAGGTCTTTTTGATGGTTTTTTTATCCCTGTGGTTGAGGCGCTCATCAGTGATGACGGGGGCGCAATGGATTGAGTTTCGGTTTGGGCACAGCCGTGCGGCCCGTTATAGTCAGCTTATAGTAGTGGCCTTTGCGCTTATAAGTGTGTTGGGCTTTCTAGCCTATGGGTTTGTTGGCATTGGGAAATTTGCCAGCGCATTCTTACCTTGGACGCTGCATTCAGATCCGGCAACTAATGCAATATATTACGGGGGCTTGGTAACCCTTTTCACTGCGCTCTATATGCTTAAAGGCGGTATGTTGAGCGTGGTATATACTGAAATTTTACAATTTATCGTAATGACAATATCCTGCGTGGCGGTAGGCATTATCGCGATAATGCAGGTGACACCAGCGATGTTGGAGGCGGCAGTCCCCCACGGCTGGTCGAACCTTCGTTTTGGGTGGGAGCTAGAGCTTAATTGGCAAGGTATTTTGCCACAGGTAAATGAACAAATTGCTACAGATGGCTATTCGTTGTTTTCCTTGTTTTTGATGCTGGCCGTATTCAAAGGTATCTTGCAGAGCTTAGCCGGGCCCGCGCCTAATTACGACATGCAGCGCATTTTATCGGCTCGCACGCCAGGGGACGCAGCCAGAATGAGTGGCTTGGTGAGTGCGGTATTACTGATTCCCAGGTATTTGTTTATCACCGGATTAACTGTATTGGCGTTAGTCTATTTAGTGCCAGGATTTCAGCAGCGCGGCGGCTGGATAGACTTTGAAAGTATCCTTCCTTTTGCCATGGCAAATTTTATCCCCACTGGTTTGTTAGGCCTTATTGTGGCCGGGCTACTGGCTACCTTCATGTCTACATTTGCCGCCACTACCAATGCTGCGCCGGCGTATATTATCAACGACGTGTACGAAAAATACATCAATCCCAACGCAACGGAATACACCAAAGTTAAAGCAGGCTTCTGGGTATCACTCCTTTTCATTATAGGTGGTGCCACGCTGGGAATGTTTATGAATAGCCTGAACCATCTCATCATGTGGCTGGGGGCGGCGTTGTTTGGCGGATACACGGCCGCCAACTTACTCAAATGGTATTGGTGGGGCTTTAGCGCTGCAGGTTACTGCTGGGGTATGATGACGGGGATGTCGGCTGCGGTAATTATGATGTTTACTGATATCTCAGCGCTGTATGGTTTTCCGTTTTTATTCGCAGGCTGCCTGGTGGTTAGCGTTATAGCAAGCTTACTAAGCGGCCCCGACGACATGTCGGTGCTTATCCATTTTTATCGAAAAACCAGACCCTGGGGCTGGTGGGGACCGGTGCATCGACAGGCGATAAAGCATTACCCTACCTTAAAACCTAATCGAGCATTTAAGCGTGATAGTGTGAATGTTGGCGTAGGCCTTATTTGGCATACATCACTAACTGCCGCGCCAGTGTTATTGGTTATTCAGCAATGGCTACCCTTTAGCCTCGCCGCTGCCACCGCTGTGATAACGTCGGCATGGTTAAAGTATCAGTGGTGGGACCATTTACAAGACTGGCCAGATGATCTAAATGATGAGTAAACTGGCGTAGACGGGGTAGGGCACATTTAAACGAAAAGCCATCAAGATTCATAGGGAAGGTTCATAGGACATCCACTCGAGCCCGGATTCAAGATACATAGGACACCCATTCCAGAATTCAATCTAGTACTCACAAGACACCCATTCGAGTACTCACAAGACACCCATTCGAGAATTTAATCTAGCGATGCATGGGACTACTATAAGACACCCATTGAGATTCATAGGACATCCACTCGAGCCTATTCGACTACTCACCAGGCACCCATTCAAGAGTTTAATCTAGCGATGCGTGGGACTACTACAAGACACCCATTCGAGAGTTTAATCTAGCGATGCATGGGACTACTACAAAACACCCATTGTAGTAGTTCCCTGTAATAGCCCTGGCTAAACCTATGTGTAGGGTACCTCGGAGCAAACGCCTAAGCGGATAAAAAGTAAAATTGAAACGCTATAATGCAAATGATAACAATTATCAGTTGCAATAATAATGTAAAGGTTTTACTGTTTTAAACAGGAGGACGAACTATGCATATCAATTTTTTGTGTTCTAAACATACTGACTGGGTCTACAGTCACCCTGCGGACGCTATCCACTTTCTGGCCAGAGACGAGCTGCAGGGAACCATGCTATTTATGGATGGGAATTATCGCGACGCTATAGCGTATCTCGGCTGTGCCTTCGACATTTGTGCTATTTTACTTGAGGTTGAAGAAGGGCAGAATAATAAGCTTATTGAAAAAGCGCAGACAATTTCTGTTTTCCTATGCTCTGCTTACGATAGGCTCAAACTAAAAGAGTATCGGTGTGCTGTGGAAGACCGCACCGCTATGCTGATGGTCGCGGTTACCAGAAGCCCAAAGATTTCCGTGACATCTCCATTTTCCTCACAGAACAAATAGTCAGAACGCCTTAGCCGAAGCGCCATTATATGGGCCAGCATCGTATAGCCACGATGCCTGCCTTTGCATGTGTCAACTGTCAGGTACCTACGGCGTCGGGTGAGGCGGTTGACAATAATAACAGCACGTCAAATGTGATTGGTTATAAAAATTTCGATAATCTTCAGCCTGAGCGCAGCGACAATAAATATTCGGAGAATTCCTTGAGGAGATCTTGCGGGTAAATTTCATAGCTCCCATTATTTTCTGTTAAAAATAGCATGCAGGATAAGTACAGTTAACTATAAATCGCCTTAGCTATATTCGAATCGCTAACTGCGTGCTAGAGAGAACAATTCAATATTCAGCGATACTCTCTATCTGTAATTGACCCCTTGCGCTACTACTTATTTGTATGCCAACTTCACTACTTACTTTTCGATTAGAGCTTAAACGATACAGCGAATGTGAATATATACGACAAAATGTTAATTAAATGATAAATATTAAGCTTAAATGTTTGTTAAATGTCCTTAAACAAAAAATTATCAAATTGTTCGCTCAAATACCAACCAATCGCGATGAGTTGATATTGCAGGTCGTACCACTTCCCCGTAATCTCTGTCTTAGTATGCGCGCCTGAATATAAACTATTAGCTGTTAACACATCGTTTATTCAGTGTGCAGTCTTTAAAATATAAAAACCAGAGAGCTTCATGTTTAGACATTCAAAATTATTCTTATCAGTTGGTGTGGCCGTGTCATGCCTATCTTCTTCGGTTTTCGCTGCTGGCTTCCAAGTCAATGAACACAGTGCCAATGGCTTAGGCCGGGCTTTTGCTGGACAAGCTGCAACACCAGAAAACGCGTCGGTATTAGCAACAAATCCGGCGGCCATCGGCGTGTTCGAGAAAACACAGTTAAGCGGCGCAATCAGTTTTATCGACCCGAACGTTGATGTGGCAGGCCAGTCTACCTCCACCGCGCTTACGCCAGCCGGAAGAGTGACTGTAGCTCAAGTCGAAGCGTCAGAAGATAATATCGCCGATACAGCTATCGTTCCTGCTTTCTTCTATATCACGCCTATCGACGATGAGCTCTCCTTTGGTCTGGGTGGGTTTACGACCTACGGTTTACGCACCGACTACGGAAGCGACTTTGGCGCGCTTAATTTTGCTGATACAGCAGAGGTTAAGTCATTTACGCTAAATCCAACACTAGCTTATAAAGTTAGCGATACCTTGCGAGTTGGTTTTGGTGTGGGTGTCACTTATGCTGATGCTGAAATAAGCTCTGCCTTACCTGATTCATTAACGCCTATTGTAGAGCAAGGTTTGAGTGCTGAGATGGGAACGGCGATCACGCTTCCGGAAAATGCATCTATTTTGAAACTCGAAGGTGATGATTGGGGCTTTGGGTGGAATGCGGGTATTTTCTGGCAACCGACTGAGATGACGAATGTAGGTTTGTCTTACCGTAGTGAAACAAAACTTGAGCTGGATGGTGAAGTAAGTTCAATATTGGCGGCCAACCTCAATCAGCCTGGTAGCCTTGATTTAAACCTTGCTGCCATAACTGAACTAGCGGTCAATCAAAAAATAACTAACCAGTGGTCTGTTCAAGCAAGTGTAGTCTTCACAGATTGGAGTACCTTTGAGAAACTTGAAGCGAATCTACAAGATGGCACTGACCAGTTGATCAAACAAGAAAACTTTGATGATTCATGGCGCGGTGCTCTGGGCGTAACTTATATTCTCAACGATGAATTTACCTTACGTGCAGGATACGCTTACGATGATGGCGTGGTCACTACTGAGAACCGTTCATTGAGTATCCCGGATACTGATCGTCATTGGGTCACAGGTGGTCTTACTTACAATATGAGTAAAGAAACCTCTGTTGATTTTGGCTACGCCTACATCAATGGTCGTGAGGCTGATATCAACAAAACCCGTGCACTGGGTGAAACCGGCATTGAGTCTACAATGGTGGGTACACAATCAGCGAACGCGCACATCCTAAGTGTTCAGGTAAACACTAGCTTCTAAACTATATTGGTTAGTTGATTACCTGTTTATTAGGCCAGCCATAACAAGGCTGGCCTTTTTATGTTAGTTCGGCTTCGCATCTCTGGTTAGCTGAGCTATATGTAAACCTCCTCTAATTATGGGCGCAACTAATGAGGGGGGGTTTACATATACCCGATACCTTTTTTGGAAATGGAAATGGAAATGGAAATGGAAATGGAAATGCCTAACCTAACAGTCGTTGTGCATTACGTCTGTCGGCAATACGACTGAGATTATGATTGTTGCGATACCGCAGCAAACTTTCCATATCCCCTGCGGCCCGGTGAAAACACTGCTCAAAACCCTGCGTCAACGCTAACCATTGCTCCGGTTTCAGTCCTAACTGATGTAAGAGGGGCGCCAACGTATCGCTAAGGCAGGATTTGCCTTTTATCTTAAAGCGGCCTGTAGTGTTTATCAGTTCCAGATAATCAGTAAAGCTAAATGGTATACAAGAACGGGATGGGCACAGTGTTGTTTGGTCATTAAAGGCCATTAAGGGTGCCACCGGGCGCTGACGGTGGCTATGGCGTAGCCGGTGACGAATGCT
>PYVY01000013.1 GCA_003056425.1 Alteromonas indica | reverse complement strand
ACTTCCAGTCAACTCATGCCTTAAAAGAAATATTCACAGATTTATTGAAGTGGATAATACCAACTGTTACTTTAGTTCCGACAAAGTCGCTCGGTAATTAGACCGACATAATCCCTTGGTAATCACATCGCTACAAATAAGTAATCAGTTGTGCCGCAATAGAGACAACTACAATGAATGCTTCATTCATCATTCCCCCTTATCAAACATTTTGTCGACTCTCTTCTTTTCCATCAGACTCTGATACGCTGCCTGAAAGCAAAGGTTACACAGTATAAAACGTATTTCTTGTTCACCAATTCTGCCAGCGAGCAGACATTCCTGGGATTCAACACCACATATACTGCATGATTTCTTGCTACCTTCTTCCACTATCGTTAAGACCTCAGCATTTCAGATAAAAAACTATGTCGCTTGTTCGAATTACTCTCGCTTATCACTGCAAGTTCGAAGTCTTGTCGAAAGCCAACAATGTGGATTTCCGCTTCGGCTCTGGTGATTGCGGTGTAGAGCCACGCTCTGTCTACGATCTTGCCGCTTCGCAGAGCAATGATAATCCGCGGGAATTGAGACCCTTGTGCTTTGTGAAGAGTGATTGCATAACCTAGCTCCATGCAATCGAGAACAGACTGTGTGATCTCAACCTTATCACCCGTATCTAACGTTACTTCACCATAATTTTCACTTGATGATTCAACGCTGGTTAGTACACCAAGGGAGCCATTTTGAATGCCTTTGTCGTAGTGGTTTTGCGTAAATAGAATCGCATCATTCAATCTGAGGTTTTGAAAGAATCTCTCACCGTGCATTTCGAACTCAAGTCTATTTCGATTAAGGTTGACGGCTTCTTGTGTTAGTTTATTAATGTCAGCAACGAGCGCTTTGGTCGGTGCCATAACACGACTGTTTTCAGGTGATTGCTGATACAAGTCGCAACAGACTTGAGCAATATTGTTCTTTGTCGTTTCGTGGAAATGAATAGCGCCCGTACTTAGCTTTTCAGGCACGATGCCTTGATTAATGAGCTTAGAGTATTCGGGAATTCCCGTTGAGCCGTCCTGACGTTTAACGATATCTAGCATGGTGTTGGCAATAGCTTTTGACAGAACGATATCAGCAAGCACCTTGCCGCAACCTATCGGTGGTAACTGGTCTGGATCGCCAGTAAAGATAATGCGAACCGATGGATGAATATGGTTGACCAAGCGATACATAGTTGGTAAGTCGATCATACTGGCTTCATCAATTACTAAAAGGTGCTTTGGTTGTTCTGAACTTGGCTCGATAGGATCTTCACGCAACAACTTAGCAATAGTTGAGGTGAATAATCCGATCGATTCGTGCAAGCGCATAGCGGCTCTACCACTCAACGCCACTGCATGTATTTCAAATCCCATTTGTTGATAAGCACGAAGAGCTGTTCTAAGTACCGTTGTTTTGCCTGTTCCAGCCCCGCCAGTGATGCAACTCACTGCATTATCTAAACATGTTGTTACTGCTTCAATCTGTTTCTTGGTTAGCTTGTATGGCAATTCATCAACCGCAAAGCAATATGCAGAATTTGCATATTCGTCAAAAAGATTGTCTTGATTAGCTAATACTTTAAGTCGTTTTGCAACGACATTTTCCATGAGCAACTGTGCCGTTGGATGATAGGTGCCAGTGACAGGATTAAGGATGTATTGCGCTCTATCGTGACCTGCTTTGAACGCTTGGATCACAAGCTCCTTATCGTTTAACAGTTTAGTTAAATAGGGTCGCAAACTTGCCTGTGTTGTATAAGTGTGACCTTTTTCGATTTCTTTTCGAATAGAAGTTTCAAGTGCCGAGCTTAATCTGCGATGATCACTTTTTGTGATCTTAAACTGGTCGAATTCGACCAGTTTATCGACATCCTTAAATGACATACCAAAGCCAATTAGGACGTAGGGGTTTTGTTTTATGGCCTCAATGGATTCTTCTCCATGATGCTTTAATAAACGTTGCTGAACACTTGCTGGTATCTTGTGCTCGGTCATCCAGTTACAGTAGGCCAGATTTTTATATTTGACGTAACCTTCAAATAGCGCGTTTATAGAACCTTCACTCAGGACGCTTCTAAGCCACTCTCTTGATTCAGGAGTATCTTTTCTAACTATCGAGTGAAAATCCTTACCAAGTAGCTCCCAGAGCGCCCTGGCTTTACTTTCGCCGATACCTTTGAAGTCAACCTCTCTGGCGATAAAGCGAATCAATTGCTCGCCCGTCTCTGGAAGGCTGCATTCGATATGCTCAGGAGATTCGTAGGTATGTTGTTGCATCACGAAATCACCCGTTTCCATTTCCTCTACTAAACGAGTGCCTTTAACTGACCAATGCTGCCCCAGAGCTGGTTGTGCAGGGATGGTATCGGGGTCAGCTTTAATGGTGACGTAATACTTACCGCTGTTGGTTTTGTATGAGTTTTTTGCCAGTGGCACACCACTGAATATCACCATATTGGTTGAGGTGTAAGGGATGCTGGTAACGCGCATTTGGTCTTGATGTAATTGGGCAACAGCTTGTTGCACAATTGGAGCTTGAGCATTCATCGTGGCATGAACCCCATTTCAGATAGGGTCTCAGACAATTCCCCAAATCGCTCTAACTTACTCTCCAACTCCTTAACTTTGGCTTTAAGCTCAATATTTTCAGCTTCTAAGGTAGATACTCGTTTAGAGTCGAGAAGCTTGCGATTTGCTGTGTTGTCGTATTGTTTTGGCTTGTCAGCATTATTCTGCGCTGACTCACTTAGTAGCGGCAACACCCCTTTTTCACGCAAGCTATCTTCTAGCGCCTTGAGCGCATTTCTAAGTGCAGGATTCTGGTTAAGGGCAGACTTGCCGCAACCCACACCTTTTGCCACTTCGATGCGATTGAGTTTGCCTTTAAAGGCGATTTGTTTAAAGTCATCATCAGTTTGAGTGGCTTGCCATACCTCAAATGCTTCAAGGTTTTGTTGTGCTTTTTGCTGCCCATTTGCCATTATTCATCTACCTCGCCTAACAACTTGCGTAGACCTGTCGCAAAGCCTCTAGGGAAGATTTCTGTGTTGTACTCCACGTCTTTTACTTGGCCTGCTTGTGTGGTTTGCCAGTTATGACTTTCCATACATTCATCCGAGATGGCGTAGGCTAAGGCTTTCTTTTCGGATTCTGTCAGGATACCCGATAACGGAGGCAATACTTCAACGCTCGGCTCTGCACTTGTATCAAACTGACGAACAGGACGTTTATCGATGGTGATATTCGCGTGCTGTTTAAGCAGATTGACCTCTTTGCGGTAGCGGTTACGCTCAGCAATGATTTGACCAAACAAAGCTCGCACCGCAGGATCTGGAATACGCTCTAAAAGCTTATTGTCTTGTGGAATAGACCTAGCTCGTGATGTTGCCAATAACGGCTTTTTGGTGGTTGTTTTACTCTTCGCTGCCCACGCCTCAATGAGTTTGCGGTAGTGTTCATTTTTCGTTGCGCGTAATGCCTCGTAACCTGGGCCGCCTTCTGCCGCCGATACTCGTCCCATTTGGGTAATGGAGAAATCACGCTGATCTGATTCTGCATAGGCTTTCAGGATATCGTTAAGCTTATCTAGGTTCTTTTGGGTTCTTGGCACTTTGCCGTCTTTTAGGTCAGCCAAGATCACATCGATATTAATGTCCATTAGCCCTCCAATAGCGTTGGTTGAGAATGGTTTTCTAGGTGCAGCGCTTTATCGGTTAGCGCACTCATACCTGCATTAAATAGTTTATTTTCTTCAAGGTATTCACCCGCTTCAATGTAGTTGGCGACTTTGCGGTAGCCTTCTAATTTATCATCAGGGTCAGCGATTTTTGCCATTCGGCGTAGCATGGCATTGGCAGCAATGAGTTGCTGCTTTTCGTCCATTTCCAAGAAGATGGGTTCAAAGCCTTTTTTCATTAGCACGCGGCTGAGTTGCATGGAGCGCTTTTGAATGGCAGGTGTCTTACGAAGTTCGTCCTGTAGGTCAGGGTAGAATTCAGCATCGTCACACAATAACGACAGGTGCAATAGCTCTGATTCGGTTTCCACGAACTTTAAGGCGTAGCTGACATCTTGCTCCGCACCCACGGCAATCAGCTTATCCTTGGTATCACCATCTTTACGCGCTTCTTCAACATGAATGATTTTTTTAATGAGTTCAAAACAAGCAATCCAATCCTTTGTGTATTCGTCTGCTTCAACTTGCTGCTTCTCATAACGGCGGTGTAAGGCTTGTAGCTCACTGTACTTGGTAAAGGGGGTGCCTTGCTCTTCGCAAAAGAATTGCTCGTCCTTCAGCGCTTCTAGCTCAACTTCAACTTCAAGAGACAGGTTAGCGGCTTGATGCGCTTTGTAGCTGAGTTGATTGAAGTGGGCATTGAGTACAGGTAAGTAGCGTGCCTCGGTAATATACCAGCGACAACGAATACAGTTTTCAGGGCCGTGCGGTACGGAGCCATAAATACGGTTTTGTGCGGCTTGTGCATCCTTAATCAACTCACCGCCGTTCCAACAGCCTCCAAGGGTGCCGATTTCATCTGATTTCACAGTATTGCCCCCCACCAAACAAAGCCCTGTAGCACGCTCTTCCCAACCAATCGGGTTGCGGTTGACTAATGCGGCTTGAACGCTCTCTTCTTTGTGATAGACCATCTTGCATTGGATTTGCTCCATAGATGCGTCTTTTAGAAAATTGCGTACCGATTGCCTGGATTTATCTTCTAGTTGTGCCTCCGCTTCGTTCATCTTTTTTGCCATCGCCGATGGGGTAATTTTGTTGTAATAGATGGTCATTAACAGGCGTGTATGCCCTGCTAATAGCTTTGAAATCACAGGTAGTGGCAATTGTGTATCCATTGTATAGGCTGTGATGAGTGAAACTCGCAGACTATGCAGCGGAAAGTGTGTAGCAACCCTTGTTCCTGCGGGCTTACATTCTGGATAATCCACGACCAGTTTCAAACGCTCGCCGTTATCCAGTGTGCTGCCTTGCTCTGCGAGTTGGTTTTCAAGCGTTAACAGGAGTTGATACCAGAAAGATTGTAATCGACTAAACAATATTGGCTTACATTTATCTTCCCCGCTTGCTGATGCGTCACGAAACAGAAAAGCAATCTCCCCCATGCTTTCTAGTTGCTTCTCCGATTTATTATTACCAGTGTGCTTTGTCAGTAATGTCTTGCAGTCTGCGGGTTTCGCAATTGGATTATACTTTTCTTGCCAATTGCGCAGTTTTTCCAGCCAATACAGCACTTCATCGTTTTGCCAAGGAATGATGTAGCCCCGCTCTAGTTCGTTTTTGTTTTGGTCGGCGGTTTTGTTGGTGTTGATATAAAGCCCCGTCGAATATTGGCCTGTCATGGTGTCGTGAATTCGGCGGAAGATGCCTTTTCCGAACGGGCGTTTTTCGCTGCCAAGTGCAAAATCATGCTGGGCGTTTACCGCCCACTGACCGCTTTCATAGCGCCATGTATCCGCTTCGCCGCTGTCTAGCATACGCACCTGATAGGTACGCAGCGGTAGGTGCAGTTTCATGAATATCGTCATCGCTTTAACGGGCGACCAGATTTGGTGAAGGGTGACTGTTTTACCTTTGCGAGTCACTTTTTTGGTGCGCCACACACAGTCAGGGTCGGATTTATCAATCAGTTCAGGCTCTACTTCAAACCAATCACCACTTTTGGTTTGTCCTTGCCCACTCTGCTGTTGCGCCCATGTCCAGTGTTTGAAGTGGCGATAGTGATAGGGAGACAATAACGTTTCACCGACCTTGAAGCTTTGCTCAATGATGGTGAGTTCGGTTCTATCAGGTAACGGGCATATTATTTGGCGTAAGTCTTGAATATAGCGATATGGCAAGGGGTTACGCACGGTTTCTGTCGCAACAGATTGCCGCTTGATTTTATTGAGCGGGTTTACGAATGCTGGCATCAAGTTGCCGTTATCGTCCTCGACTGAGGCGTGTTTTTCGATAACAAAGTCGATGAATTCGCAAGGGTAGTTCACACCCATTGAAACCGCAGCAGGATAATTGATGGTTTCTCTCAATGTTTTTTCCAACTCTTCACTAGAGCTAAGGTGCCCATTGAACCCCTTAAAAAACAATTCAATATTGCGTATGGCATAAGGCGCACATTCAGCAATATAAGACTCAAAGAAACGTGTTAGTGCATCGCGTTTATGCGAAATCCCTGTATGTTGGTCTGTCATCCATTCTGCTGCTAATTCTTGCCACTGATGCCATTCGGGGCCAAGCGTGGTAAGCATCTATGAGAACGTAAAATCCGTTGTGCGTTTATCTTGTGTTTTTTTCTTTGCCATCACTTACCTCTCAATTTGGGATGTGAACCTGTGAAATAACCTTGCGGGTCGATGTCATCAAAACCATGCTCAACAAGTTCTTTCCAATCGAGTGTTTTGACTTTAGATTCTGGATTTGCCAGTTGCAGTGTCGCTTGGGTCAGTTCATCAGAGATTTCTTGTTGCCCTTTGCCTGTGTAGGGAATTTGAGATTCAAGTGACTTGTGGTGCATACAGCGACGTATCACCAACGCGTTAAGCCCCGAACGCTCTAATCTTCTGCCATAGCTGTGGCGATGCCCGTGTGGGTCTAAACCTTCCGCTTTATTGGGTTCTAAGCCTATGCGTTTTAATCCATGTTCATAAATGTGGTGAAAAGCAGAAATTGTATAAGGGTTGCCCAAAGAGCTGTGATGAAATGCAATGAATGCATACGGGTGATGGCATTCTATGCTGGCTCGATACTTTTGGTAGTTCTTCCATAATGACATAAACACTTTGCCATAATCGGTTGGAAACCACTGAACCTGTATATAGTTATCGCGGTGGTCTACCACGCGACTTTTCCATCCAATGTGCGCTGTGTCTTTCATGCGGATACGAGGAATGCGAGCATATTCTTCTTTTAGATAAGCTTCTCTGGTTCTAACCCCTGAGCGGCTACGCCAACCATAAGGTGCTTTTCCGTCAACTTCGTTGTAAATTCGAACCACCGCTTTTTCGGGGTCATAAGGATCTTCAAGAACGTCTGTCACCCATAAAGTCAGCGCCTCACTCTCACGCAATCCACCACCGTGCATGAGCAGTAGGATCAACTTATCTCTGAGTGCCACACGCGGATCTTTTGCACCGCCGACACCTTCCTTGAAGAAAGCCTCCCAATGCTTATCAGGAAAGGCGATGGCATCATCTTCTGTTTTAGTTAAGGGGGTGCGCCCTTTAATCGTCCGAGCCTTTCGGATCGTCTTATTAACTGTTTTGTCTTCGATATGGCCGAGGAAGTCATTTTGATTTTTTCGATACCAAGCAGCGTAATTCAAACGCTGTTCATGGGGTGTAGCGTCGCGCAGTGGGTTTATTGGCTCTGTACCGTGCTTGTCAGCAAGCCAATCAGTGAATACCGTTAATCGATGGATATGCTTATTGACGGTATCAGTTGAGCTTGGCACCCAGTACAGTCCTGAAGGATCTAAGCCATCTTCCCCGATTGTGCCTGTATACAAGCGTTTAGCAAACGTCTGAAATAGTATATTAGGATCTGCAAACAATCCCTTATTTGCCTCCATGTAATCCAAAAGTAAAGAAGTGGCTTGTATAAACCCATTCATAACGGAATTACTCAAACCTTCCGCTTCCACCTTGAGCAAGTAATCGGTAACAGAGCCAACTTCACCTTGCTCGGTGATCAAGATAGGAAGCTGACTTTTGATGCCCGTATTATCTTCTACGATAGTTGCTTTTACTTTTACAGATGACAATCTGAAACTCCACTATACATATTATACACATAATATACTTTATATCTATTTGATAATTTATCAAATAAAAAGGCAGAAAAATCTGCCTTAATACACAATATACACCTTTTTAGTTACTCTATATAACACTTGGCGGGCATTTTTAACGTGGTACAGGGGGCCTTACAACATTATTGTTGCAACGCTACCGAGGATAGTATGGGAGCGGCTGCCGCCAGTTTGGCATATCAGTATGCCGCTAGCTTCATTCTTGCCCCAGGGTGCGCCCGTATCCCGGCGCCCCTCTTCTCTCTACCCACAGCGAGCATACATGCTGCGCTAAGCCGTTTTTATTCGGGCGCTTCGTCTTTTACTGCCTCAGCTTTACCCGCTTTACCTGCTTTATCTTCTTTTTCTACTTTTACGTTTTTAGGTAAAAGTAGTTCCTCGCGAATTTTCTTTTCAATTTCGGCGGCAATAGCAGGGTTTTCTTTCAGGAAATTAATGACGTTGGCTTTACCTTGGCCAATTCTATCGCCTTTATAGCTATACCAGGCTCCGGCTTTATCCACTAATTTCTGTTTCACACCCAAGTCAATTAGCTCAGCTTCCTTACTAATACCTTCACCATAACGGATCATGAATTCAGCCTGACGGAACGGAGGAGCGACTTTGTTTTTTACCACTTTTACG
Source organism: Alteromonas indica (assembly GCA_003056425.1). Taxonomy (GTDB): domain Bacteria; phylum Pseudomonadota; class Gammaproteobacteria; order Enterobacterales; family Alteromonadaceae; genus Alteromonas; species Alteromonas indica. Next base: position 133,496 of record PYVY01000013.1, on the reverse strand, counting down.
CGGGTTTCATTACCCACGACTTCGTCACCTTCTTTCACCGCACCAATTCGACGGATGTCCAAACGTACAGAAGAGTAAAATTTCAGGGCATTCCCCCCGGTAGTGGTTTCTGGGTTACCAAACATTACGCCAATTTTCATCCGAATCTGGTTGATGAAAATACACAATGTGTTCGAGCGCTTAATGTTGGCGGTGAGCTTACGCAATGCCTGAGACATCAAGCGTGCCTGCAAACCTACGTGAGAATCTCCCATGTCCCCTTCAATTTCCGCTTTGGGGGTTAGTGCGGCAACCGAGTCAACAATAACTACATCTACAGCGCCGGAACGCACGAGCATGTCGCAAATTTCCAATGCCTGTTCACCGGTATCAGGCTGAGAGACCAGCAGGTCATCAATATTCACGCCCAGCTTTTCAGCGTAGATAGGGTCCAGCGCGTGCTCAGCATCCACGAACGCACAGGTTTTGCCTTTTTTCTGGGCCTCGGCAATTACCTGCAATGTCAGGGTAGTTTTACCTGATGATTCAGGGCCATAAATTTCAACCACACGCCCACACGGCAAGCCCCCTATTCCCAATGCAATATCAATACTCAGGGAGCCGGTAGAAATAGCCTCGATATCCATTGCCTGGTTGTCGCCCAGGCGCATAATCGCACCCTTACCGAATTGCTTTTCTATTTGCCCAAGGGCCGCGGTAAGCGCTTTCGTTTTATTATCGTCCACAGAAACTTCCTCTAGAAGTGAAGCGGTGGCATTTCCCCAGCGCCCATGCGCTGACCACGCTTTATAACTCAAAATTCAATGATGCTATTTTATACTGTATAATTATACAGTTTCAAGAGCAGCGTTACTTTTTTCTTAACCTATAAGCCTCAGCTTACCTTTTCAACTAGTCTGTTGTGCAGTAGTTCAATAGCAAACCGCACTGCTGCGTGACGTACTGCGGCCCGGTCGCCCTTGAACTGCTGGCATACGGTGATGATGTCATTATCCATAGCCAGGCCAAACCAGACGGTACCGACCGGTTTAGCAGTACTGCCACCGCCTGGCCCAGCGATGCCACTGGTACTGATGCCTATGGTGGCCTGGCTCCGTTGGCGGGTTCCTTGAGCCATTTCCCCTACACATTGTGAAGATACTGCGCCATATTCAGTTAGTGTTTGCTCGCTTACACCCAATAGCTGCTGCTTTGCCTGATTGGAATACGTTACGAACGACTGATTAAACCAATCAGAGCTGCCCGCCACCGCTGTTAGAGCAAATGCTACGCCCCCACCGGTGCAGGATTCAGCACAGGCAACAGAGCCGTTTTGGGCTCTTAATCCTGCGCCTATCCGTGTTATCATTCGGCTCAACTCAGCATCGGCGTCACTGTCACTTAGCGTTGAAAAAAGCTCACTCATAGGAATAATACGTCGCTGATAAAGATTGCGTGAAGTGTACCATTTCATTGCCTATTACACATCCGTGGTACTACCCTAACTAACAACACCGAGGCTCTTTTGGAATCACATACCCCTATGATGCGCCAGTACCTGAATATAAAGGCGCAACATCCTAATATCCTGCTGTTTTACCGGATGGGAGATTTCTATGAATTGTTTTACGATGATGCTCGCCGGGCGGCTCAGTTACTGGATATTTCGCTTACCGCCCGCGGTAAATCAGGTGGCGATCCTATTCCAATGGCGGGTGTACCATACCATGCTGTAGAAAGTTACCTGGCCAGGCTGGTAAAAATGGGTGAATCGATTGCGATTTGTGAACAGGTAGGCGACCCCGCCACCAGTAAAGGACCGGTGGAACGCCAGGTTAAACGCATAGTCACCCCAGGCACCGTAACGGATGAAGCATTATTAGAAGAACGTCAGGACAATGTGCTGGCCGCAGTATGTGGTACGGTCGAAAAATTTGGTCTGGCTACGTTGGATGTCAGTAGCGGCCGTTTTCTGGTGGCTGAGTATTGTGGTGATGAAGCATTGCTGGCCGAGCTACAGCGCATTAGTCCTGCCGAGTTATTGTACCCAGAAGGTTTCACCGCGCTGCCCTTGATCGACCGACGTAAAGGCATCCGCCGCCGTCCGGAATGGGAATTTGATCACAGTACCGCCACGGAATTGCTGACCAAGCAATTTCAAACCACCGCGCTGGATGGCTTTGGGGTTCAGGATTTAACCCTGGGACTGGGAAGTGCTGGCTGCGTTTTACAATATGTAAAGGATACCCAACGCACCGCATTGCCGCACATAAACAGTATTCAAAAAGATGTGCAGGAAAGCCGGGTACAATTAGATGCCGCCACCCGCCGCAACCTTGAGATCACGCAAAATATGGGGGGCAACCATGAACATACCCTATTTAGCGTGCTGGACACCACGGCGACCGCGATGGGCAGCCGAATGCTACAACGCTATTTACATGCACCAATAACCGACCGCCATGAGCTCATTAGCCGTCAGGATGCTATTGCTGCGTTGATGGCATCGCCTGAGCATACGGTTACAGAATTACTGAAGCAAATCGGCGATATTGAACGCATTATGGCCCGGTTGGCGTTACGCTCTGCGCGCCCTCGTGACTTTGCCCGTCTGCGCAATGCGTTTAACTGTTTCCCCGCATTGCAAGATGCCCTTGCCCCTTTTAATAACGCGCTACTTAATTCTCTAGCAAGTGAGATAGGTACTTATCCCGAGTTACAGACATTACTGAATGATGCCATCATAGATAACCCGCCAGTGGTTATTCGAGATGGTGGGGTTATTGCCCCCGGTTTCAATGCCGAGCTGGATGAGTTACGCGCTTTGTCGCAAGGGGCCACGGATTACCTGGATCAGATGGAACAACGCGAACGTGAGCGCACCGGCATCAGTACATTAAAAGTGGGCTACAACCGGGTGCATGGTTTTTTCATCGAAATCAGTCGTGCTCAAAGCGCCCAGGCGCCGGCTGACTATATCCGTCGCCAGACACTTAAAAATACCGAGCGCTATATTACCCCTGAGCTCAAAGAACACGAAGACAAAGTGCTAACCAGTCAAAGCCGGGCGCTGGCACTGGAAAAGCAACTGTATGAGCAATTATTTGATGCCATGTTACCGGCGTTATCTGCGCTGATAGCCTCCGCCACGGCGCTGGGTAAACTGGATGTTATCCAATGTTTGGCAGAACGTGCCGAAGCGCTGGATTTGCATCGGCCTGCCCTTACCGACGCCGCTGGTATAAGTTACGAAGAAGGCCGCCATCCGGTGGTTGAGCAGGTAATGGATCAGCCATTTATCGCCAATCCCCTTAGCCTAGATGATAGCCGCAGAATGCTGGTAATAACCGGGCCCAATATGGGCGGTAAATCGACATACATGCGCCAGACTGCCTTAATTGTATTAATGGCCTATATTGGTAGCTTTGTCCCCGCCCACAACGCCTGCATTGGCAAAATTGATCGCATTTTTACCCGTATCGGTGCTTCAGATGATCTCGCTTCTGGGCGCTCCACCTTTATGGTAGAGATGACCGAGACCGCTAACATCCTGCATAACGCAACCGAGCACTCGCTGGTCCTGATGGATGAGATAGGCCGTGGCACCAGTACGTATGACGGACTGTCGTTAGCCTGGGCCTGTGCACATTACCTAGCCAGTCAGTTAAAGGCATATACTTTATTTGCTACCCATTATTTTGAACTGACTCAGTTACCAGACCAACAAGACGGGGTGGTTAACGTGCACCTTGATGCTATTGAACATGAGGACACCATTCGCTTTATGCATAGCGTAGAGCAAGGCGCTGCCAGCCAAAGTTATGGTTTACAGGTGGCGGCGCTTGCGGGGGTTCCGCGCAGTGTTATTCAGGCGGCCCGACAAAAACTGGGCGAACTGGAAGCCAGTAAAGCTGATGTCGCCAAACCGCCTGTAAAGACGTCGCCATCAATCTCTACCGCTGATAGCAACGGTCAGGCGCAGCTTCCGCTTGAGCCAATCAGTCAGGCCCTGCAGGAAGCCATGGCGAACATTAGTCCGGATGAACTGTCACCCCGACAAGCACTCGATTTAATTTATACCTTAAAGCGGCTTAGCCAGCAGTAGCGTGGTTGGTTGGTGGCGGAGCCTCCTACACAGGTCCTGCCACCCGCACAATGCAAGCTTAATGAAATATACCGCCGCCCCGCAAAAGCAAACAGATTGTTTGAAACGGGGTCTTTAGGTATACTATTGCGCCGTCCAAGTGTTGCGGATGAGCCTTAATGCCGTCAGCACTCATTACCCATATAATCCAACGCCTTAGGTTTCGCATGACAAACTATATATTCGTCACAGGTGGTGTTGTATCATCGCTAGGTAAAGGTATTGCTGCAGCATCATTGGCAGCAATTCTTGAAGCGCGTGGTCTTACCGTCACAATGCTAAAGCTGGATCCCTACATAAATGTAGATCCAGGCACTATGAGTCCTATCCAGCACGGTGAGGTTTTTGTCACCGATGACGGGGCAGAGACCGATCTGGATTTGGGGCACTACGAGCGCTTTATCCGTACCCGTATGACCAAACGGAATAATTTTACCACCGGCCGGGTGTACGAAGAAGTATTACGCCGCGAGCGCCGCGGTGACTACCTGGGCGCAACGATCCAGGTCATTCCTCATATTACTAATGAAATAAAACGCCGGGTAATTGAAGGTGCCGAAGGTCATGATGTGGCTATTGTCGAGGTCGGCGGTACGGTGGGTGATATTGAATCACAACCGTTCCTGGAAGCCATCCGGCAGTTAGGCACTGAAGTGGGACGGGAACGGGCGATGTACATGCACCTTACCTTAGTACCTTACATGCCTGCTTCTGGGGAAGTTAAAACCAAACCCACCCAGCATTCGGTAAAAGAGCTTCGCTCTATTGGTATTCAGCCGGATATTCTGGTGTGTCGTTCGGTAGGCGCATTACCCGCCACTGAACGCTCTAAGATTGCTTTGTTTACCAATGTGGCCGACAAAGCGGTTATATCCCTGAAAGATGTCGATAGTATCTATCGTATCCCTGCTGCGTTAAAAGCACAGGGAATGGATCAGCTGGTGGTAGACCGTTTTGGATTACAATGCAAAGAAGCTGACCTGACCGAATGGGAACAGGTGTTATACGCAGAATCTAACCCTACTGCCGAAGTAAATATAGGTATGGTGGGTAAATATGTTGAGCTGCCTGATGCCTATAAGTCAGTGAACGAAGCATTAAAGCACGCGGGCTTGAAAAATCGTCTCACCGTTAATATCCACCATATAGATTCGCAGGATATTGAAACCAAGGGGGCGCATATTCTTGAGCATCTTGATGCTATCCTGGTGCCGGGTGGTTTCGGCGAACGCGGTATCGAAGGTAAAATTGCCGCTGCCCGTTATGCGCGTGAAAACCATGTGCCTTACTTGGGCATATGCTTGGGCATGCAGGTAGCTCTGATTGAGTTTGCCCGCAATGTGGCAGGCATGGCGGACGCCAACAGCACCGAGTTTGACCCCCAAAGCCCTTATCCGGTAGTGGGCCTGATAACTGAATGGCTGGATGCTGACGGTAGCACAGAAGTGCGTACTGAAGCCTCAGATTTAGGCGGTACCATGCGGCTGGGTAGTCAATTATGTCATTTGATTCCCGGTACCAAAGTGCATGAGCTGTATGGTGATGAGGCCATCTATGAGCGCCACCGTCACCGTTATGAAGTGAACAATAATTTACGTGAACAAATTGAACAGGCGGGGCTCAAGGTAAGTGGTTTGTCCACTGATAAACGCCTTGTAGAAGTCATCGAAATCCCCGACCATCCTTGGTTTGTTGCCGGGCAGTTCCACCCTGAATTTACATCGACACCCCGGGATGGGCACCCGCTGTTTACCGGCTTTGTAGCCGCGGCAGGCAAGTACCAGAAAGAACATCATTAATTTCTAATAATAGGGGCGCTTTACTCTCCCGTGGGTTGCCCCATTAAACGTTGAGGAAAAAACATGGCGAAGATTAGTCGCATTATTGGACGCGAAATCCTGGACTCTCGTGGTAACCCCACCGTAGAAGCCGATGTCTATCTGGATAGCGGTGCTATGGGACGCGCTGCCGCGCCATCTGGCGCCTCTACCGGATCGCGTGAAGCACTGGAATTGCGTGATGGCGATAAAGGCCGTTACCTGGGTAAAGGCGTGACCAAAGCGGTTGCTGCGGTAAATGATGTTATTGCCCCGGCGCTTATCGACCAGGATCCACTGGCACAAAGCGATATCGACAACATCATGTTGAAGCTTGACGGTACTGAAAATAAAGAAACGCTAGGTGCTAATGCTATTTTGGCGGTGTCGCTGGCAGTCGCCAAAGCGGCGGCGGTTGAAAAAGGCGTGGCGCTGTATGAGCACATTGCCGATTTAAATGGCACCCCAGGCCAATATTCTATGCCAGTGCCGATGATGAACATCATCAATGGTGGCGAGCATGCGGACAACAATGTTGATATCCAGGAATTTATGGTACAACCGGTTGGCGCAGCAAGCTTTAAAGAAGCCCTGCGAATGGGTGCAGAAATTTTCCATGCATTGAAAAAAGTTCTTTCTGCTAAGGGCCTGAATACAGCTGTAGGTGATGAAGGCGGGTTTGCGCCGAACCTTAGCTCAAATGCTGAAGCATTGGCTGTTATTGTTGAAGCCGTCGAAAATGCCGGCTATAAAATGAATGAAGATATTACCCTGGCTCTGGATTGCGCTGCATCTGAATTCTACAAAGATGGCGAATATGTACTGTCAGGTGAAGACAAGCGCTTTGATTCTGAAGCGTTTGGTGACTACCTTGCTGATCTGGCGAACCAGTATCCTATACTATCAATTGAAGACGGTTTGGATGAAAGTGACTGGGACGGTTGGGCTAGCCTGACGAAGAAAATTGGCGACAAAGTACAACTGGTCGGCGACGATCTGTTTGTCACTAACACCAAAATTCTGAAGCGTGGTATCGATAATGGCATCGGTAACTCTATCTTGATTAAATTCAACCAAATCGGTTCACTAACCGAAACCCTGAATGCGATCAAAATGGCTAAAGATGCTGGCTTTACGGCGGTTATCTCGCACCGTTCAGGCGAAACTGAAGATGCAACTATTGCGGATTTAGCGGTAGGTACTGCAGCCGGCCAGATCAAAACCGGCTCGCTGTGTCGTTCTGACCGGGTTGCCAAATATAACCAGCTGCTGCGTATTGAAGAAGCTCTGGGTTCCTCAGCGGCTTACCGCGGACGTTCAGAAATTAAAGGTCAATAAGACTTTTTGTGGCCGGTAGTATAGCTACCGGCCACACTTCCTGTTAGGTTAACCCTACCTGTGGTTAACCCTTTATCTGCTATGGCATCTGGCTTAGACAAAAACCAAACAAATTTCTTCGTCGAAAGACATAAGCTTGATACCGCCCCACCCCAATTTGCAGAGATCTGTACCGCCCTGTACGAACGAGAATTACTGGCCCTGGCAACTGCGCCGGATGATATTGCCAGACTCAGACAAAAGTTGAAGGGTCTTTCGCACCACGTTAAACGTGCAGCACACTTTATGTCAGGCCCCTACACGCCCTTAGCTATTGATAGCCATAATGCATCCTGGACCGCCAGCCAACCCATCCAGAATCCAGCGCGTAAGATTACGGCGGCTGATAACCAGCAGTGGTTTTCCCGCTATGCTACCCATGGTCTGGTCGTATGTGTGGTGGTGACTGAACTGGAAAGCAGTCATATTGAGCTTGATTCCGTCGATCGGGTAGTCGATACCACCGCCACACTACATACCAATAAACATGGCTGGTTTGGTTTTGACGGGCAACCCGAAACAGCGTTACAAAGTCAATATGCTTCGCGCAGAGTGTGCAAACCGACTAAAGCATTGGTTACTGCGGCTTGCTGTGGACATCAGTGGAACCATAAAGGGCGCGTCCCTCCCCGGCCCCTGTCGCTGCGTGAAATATTACTGGCATCGAATTTGGACTGGCGCCAGTTCAGATACCCGCATAAAACAGATTTATCCAGCTAGCCAGCTGGTCTAACCATCTTATATCGCAGGATGCAACCATCCTTCAGCGAATTTTTAAATCTCGGTTGTAAAGAAAGGTTGACCTAACCGGCGATGCTGGTTACATTGTCCGCTACTACTGGTCAGCAAATTAGCAAAAGTTATCACTTTTATGCAGCAACAACGTCGTCTAACTCTACTACTCCTTATGGCAGCCAGACTGCACGGGTAGATTGCGACCAGCAATGACATTCACAAAAACCCGTGCCAGGCACGGGTTTTTTTTTAACTATTTAACCACGAGACTACGCCATGACGAATCAGGTAAAAATCTTTGATACCACCTTACGAGACGGTGAACAGGCCCTGCCCGCCAGCTTGAGTGCCAAAGAAAAGCTACAGATCGCTCTGGCTCTCGAACGGCTGGGCGTAGATATCATTGAAGCCGGATTTCCGGTTTCCTCGCCGGGAGATTTTAAGTCAGTTCAGTTGATTGCCCGGGAAATAAAAAATGCGACCGTATGTGGTCTGGCCCGCGCAGTAAAAGCTGATATAGACGCCTGTGGCCAGGCGTTAAGCGTTGCCGACCACTTCCGTATCCATACTTTTATCGCCACCTCCGAGATTCATGTTGGCGCTAAGCTACGCAAGTCACAGGACGAGGTGGTTGAAATGGCCGTGGCTGCGGTTAAGCATGCCCGCCAATATACCGATGATGTAGAGTTTTCTTGCGAAGACGCGGGGCGCACGCATATTGATTACTTGTGTAAAATGGTCGAGGCAGCCATAAACGCCGGCGCTACCACCGTCAATATCCCCGATACTGTGGGCTACACAACGCCTACCGAATTTGGCGGAATTATTACTAACTTGTACAACCGCGTTCCGAATATCGATAAAGCCACTATATCAGTACACTGCCACAACGATTTGGGGCTGGCGGTAGCAAACTCTCTGGCCGCCGTAGAAGCCGGTGCACGCCAGGTGGAATGTACCCTGAATGGTATTGGTGAGCGCGCCGGCAACTGTTCGCTGGAAGAAATTGCAATGATTCTGCAAACCCGGCAGGCCATGTTAGGGCTATCTACTAACATTAATTCGACAGAAATTTCGCGTAGTTCCAAGCTGGTTAGCCAGCTATGCAACATGCCGGTGCAAGCTAACAAAGCCATTGTGGGCGCGAATGCCTTCAGCCACTCTTCTGGTATACATCAGGACGGTGTGCTGAAAGCGCAAAACACCTATGAAATCATGACCCCGGAAAGTGTTGGTATCAACAAAAATAATCTGAATTTGACCTCGCGTTCAGGCCGCCATGTGATTAAACATCGGTTAACTGAACTGGGCTATAAAACGGAAGATTACGACCTGGAAGCGATTTATAAGTCATTCCTGCAATTGGCTGATACCAAGGGCACCGTATACGATTACGACTTGGAAGCATTGCTGTTTTTTGATCAACAAAAACATGAAGAAGCTTATTATAAGCTGACCTATTTACAGGCCAATAGCGGTCACGAAATTATTCCCAGTGCCACGGTAAGATTGCAAGTAGGTGAGGCAGAAGTTACCCGTACCGCTATCGGTAATGGACCGGTCGATGCCGCTTATGAAGCCATCATGCAGATTTTGGGTCATCAGGATGTCAACGTGGTCGACTTCAAACTTGACTCCAAAGGTGAAGGGGCTGACGCACTGGCGCAAGTGAGCGTTATTGCGCAATACCGCGGCCGCCGGTTTCATGGACTGGGGCTGGCTACCGACATTGTAGAAGCCGGGGTGAATGCTCTGATCTTTGTATTAAATAATACCCATATTGCTGACCAGATAGACCAGCAGAAGAACCAACAAGAACGAGTAGCAGGAGTATAAATGAACCAGTTCAATATAGCCGTGCTGGCCGGTGACGGCATTGGCCCGGAAGTTATGCAGGAAGCAAATAAAGTACTCGATGCCATTGCGCAGCGGTTTGCTGTTAGCTTTACGCGTAATGCGTATGCGGTAGGCGGTTATGCTATCGATACTGAAGGTGAAGCGCTGCCTGCCAATACCTTACAGGGCTGTGAAAATGCCGATGCCATATTGTTTGGTTCTATCGGGGGCCCCAAGTGGGATACCCTGCCACTGGAACAACGCCCTGAACGCGCGGCTTTACTTACTTTGCGCAGCCATTTTGACTTATTTAGTAACCTGCGCCCGGCACGCATTTACCCGGGTATGGAACACCTTTCTCCTTTACGGGCAGATATTGCCGCCAGCGGTGTTGATGTATTAGTCGTGCGCGAATTAACCAGTGGTATTTATTTCGGGCAACCCAAAGGCCGTGATGGCGAGGGCGAAGAAGAATATGCTTTTGATACCATGCGCTACAGCAAGCGGGAAATTCGGCGCATTGCGGTTGCTGCTTTTGAAGCTGCGCAAAAACGCCGCGGTAAAGTAACGTCTGTCGATAAAGCAAACGTGCTGGTAACCAGCCGGTTATGGCGTGAGATAACCGAAGAAGTGGCCCAGGATTATCCATCAGTGGAGCTGGAGCACATTTATATTGATAACGCCACGATGCAGGTTATGAAAAATCCGGCCCAGTTTGACGTAATGCTATGTTCAAACCTGTTTGGCGATATTATTTCCGATGAATGCGCCATGATGACTGGCTCTATGGGCTTACTGCCGTCTGCCAGCATGAATGAAGATGGCTTTGGGCTATACGAGCCCGCGGGCGGCTCAGCGCCAGATATTGCTGGCCAGGGCATTGCTAACCCCATAGCCCAGATTATGTCGGCGGCGATGATGCTACGCTTTAGCTTGAACTTACCTGAGGCTGCGGATGCTATTGAGCAGGCTGTGGTCAGCACCTTGGAAAAGGGTGTATTAACCGGCGAGCTATTGCCCGCCAATGAACGTTCACGGGCTGCCACCACCGCCCAGGTAGGCGACGAGATTGTTCGCCACATTTTGAATCAGGAGTAACTCCCCCCATGGCCAAGACCTTATATGACAAAGTATTCGATGCCCATGTGGTAGAAACCGTTGATGGCGACAGCCTGCTGTACATCGATCGTCACCTGATTCATGAAGTGACCTCACCGCAGGCGTTTGCCGGCTTAAATGACAAAGGGCGTAAGGTCCGGCGGCCGGATAGAACAGTAGCAACAATGGATCACAGTATCTCCACCCGTTCACTGGCACTGGACGCCTGTGGCCCTCAAAATGCGTTGCAGCTTAACACCCTGGCCGAGAACTGCGAGCAGCACAATATACGCCTGTTTCCGGTAGGGCACCAAAAGCAAGGTATAGTGCATGTAATGGGGCCAGAACTAGGCTTAATTCAGCCCGGTATGACGGTAGTCTGCGGCGACTCTCATACAGCTACCCACGGAGCGTTTGGGGCCCTGGCCTTTGGTATTGGCACATCGCAGGTTGAGCATGTTCTGGCGACCCAAACGCTGAAACAAAGCAAAGCGAAAAGTATGCTTATTCAGGTAGACGGAACGCTACCGGTAGGCATTACCGCCAAAGATATCATCCTGGCGATCATTGGCCGTATTGGTCATGCTGGTGCCACCGGTCATGTTATTGAATACGCGGGTGAAGCCATCCGTGCGCTGACGATGGAAGAGCGCATGACTATTTGTAATATGAGCATCGAAGCCGGTGCTAAAGCCGGCATGATAGCCCCCGACGAAACCACTTTTGCTTATCTTAAAGGCCGTGAATTTGCCCCTTCCCAGCAATGGGATGCGGCGGTCGAATACTGGCAGAGTTTGCACAGTGATGCAGAGGCTTCCTTTGATACCGTGGTTAAACTGGACGCTGCCAGTATTGCGCCTCAGGTTACCTGGGGCACTAACCCTGGCCAAGTCATTGGGGTGGATACCCCGATTCCTGCTCCGGCCGACTTCAGTGATGCTGTGGAACAGGAAAGTGCGCGTAAAGCCCTGGGGTATATGGGGTTAAATGCGGGGCAGAAATTGGCAGACATCGCCATTAGCCATGTCTTTATCGGCTCTTGCACCAATGGCCGTATAGAAGACCTGCGTGCCGCAGCCCATATTGCGCGACAAGGTAAAGTTGCTTCTGGGGTCACCGCTATTGTGGTGCCTGGCTCAGGGGCAGTAAAACGGCTGGCTGAAGAAGAAGGGCTGGACCAAGTATTCACCCAAGCGGGCTTCGAATGGCGCCTGCCAGGCTGCTCCATGTGCTTAGGGATGAACGATGATATTTTGCAGGCTAACGATCGCTGTGCATCTACCAGTAATCGTAATTTCGAAGGCCGTCAGGGGCGCGGAGCACGTACCCATCTGGTAAGCCCAGCAATGGCTGCGGCGGCTGCATTGCGCGGTAAATTCGCCGATGTTAGAGATTTTCAGGAGTAAAATTATGACTGCACCACAAGGTTTTTCCACCCACACGGGTACAGCATGTCCATTAGATGAAGCCAATATCGATACCGATCAAATCATTCCCAAGCAGTTTCTGACAGGCGTAACGCGGGCCGGCTACGGTAAACATTTGTTTCATGACTGGCGTTATCTGGATTTGCACGAGCAAGAGCCTAACCCCGATTTCGCCTTGAATAAAGCGGAATATCAGGGCGCCAGTGTGTTGTTGTCGCGCGAGAACTTTGGCTGTGGCTCCAGTCGGGAACACGCGCCCTGGGCACTGGATGATTTTGGCTTTAAAGTGATTATAGCCACCAGTTTTGCCGACATTTTTTACGGCAATTGTATTAACAATCAATTGTTGCCGGTCGCGTTATCCAGCTCGCAGATGGATACATTATTCGAGCTGGTAAAAGCCCGGCCCGATACCCGTATCACTATCGATCTAACCCAGCAGACCGTGAGCCTGGCGCAGCAGCAATTTTCGTTTGATATTGCTGAGCATCATAAACATAATCTGTTAAAAGGTTTAGATGCGATTGGCCTGACTTTGGAGCTGGGCCAGCAGATAGAACAATACGAGCAACAGCAGCCAGCCTGGTTGTAATGTTGGTCGCAGCGGCCCGCCGGACGGTGGGCTGGTTCTTCTGTGCACAATACCGCGGCTATCGCGGTATTTTTTTGTGTGCCAACGTGTAACCTTCTGCGCTTAAAATTAAACGGCTTGCACACTGACAATGTATTATTGGTGGTGCCCCCAAGAAGGTGGAATTGCTAAAGGAGTTGCTATGCTTAAAGACATTTCGATTGATGAACTGCAGCCCGGAATGTACGTGAGCCGGGTATTGGAACAAACCGGTTCCATGCGGGTCCGCTCTGGTGGCCTGGTAAAATCCGAGGCAATAATTGAGCAGCTGCGGGCTAAAGGTATTGTACGTATAGAAATTGATTATGCGCGCAGCAAGCTTACCAGTAAGCAGCACAAAGCATTACCACCGGCCACCGGGGCCGCCTTTTTAAAAGCCAGTGCGCTTTATACAAAAGCGGTTAGCCTGCAAAAAAACCTGCTGGAGCAGTTAAAAAATGGGGCCACGCGCGACTTAAATAGTGCCGATGAACTGGCTCGCCACATTATTGACAATGTATTTGAAAACCAGAACGCCATGGCATGTTTAGCCATGATTAAAAACGCCGATGAGTATCTGCTTGAGCATTCCATTAATTGCAGCATTCTGATGGCGATATTTGCCACCCACTTAAGTTTCAATCGCACAACGGTGGATGAACTGTGTACCGGCGCGTTGTTGATGGATGTAGGAATGGCTCAGATACCAGAGCCGATACGCCTTAAGCAAGGCTCGCTAACCACCGACGAGTGGCAAGTTATTCAGTCCCATGTACCAAAAGGGTTGGCGCTGGTAGATGGCTTTGCGGGTATTGCTAAGGATGTCCGCCAGATTATAGCGCAACACCACGAGCGGGTAGATGGCAGCGGTTATCCTGAACAACTTGAAGGTAACAGTATCAGCCTATTTGCCCGCATGGCCGCTATTGTCGATTCATATGACGCGATGATATCTAACCGCTCCCATCAGCGCGCCGTGGCGCCAGCGGTTGCGCTAAAACGGCTATCGATGCAAACCGGGCTGGACCAACAATTAGTACGCCAGTTCGTCCGGTGTATCGGGGTGCACCCGGTGGGTTCACTGGTCAAACTGCAAAGCGGGCGGCTGGCTATTGTGGCCCAGGCCAACCAGGAAGATATGTTAAAGCCGGTGGTTATGACCTTTTATAGCATTAATAGTGACAGCTATAGTGAAATTAAGCGCCTTGATTTAACCAAAACTAATGATGACATCGTGGCCAGTGTGCGCCCTGATGACTTTGGTATCAATTTACCACGTTTTTTTCGCGACGTGTTTATCCATCAGATGCCTGATGCTTAGCTACCAGTCGGTTAGCGCCGCCATGCTAAACACTTCGCCCTGAAAAGTTAAGATGACCCGTTGGCCTTCAATATTCACAATTTGTACCTCATCGGCTATCCAGTCTCCTTCTCCGCGCTGCTTTCCATTCACCCTCACCCAGCGCTCAGCCGGGTCGCTGGCATACATATGCGCGCTGAATTTCATACTGGGTAGTCGGGTTAATAGCCTTACCGGTAACTCATCTACTCGGGGAATATCGTCGCTTACGTTCACCGCAATATCATCACTGCTATTGCGCGCCTGAGCGTCAGGCTCATCTAACTCCTGCACTGCCTGATTAAATTTATCCAACAGGGCTTGGGAAACCGCTGATTTTGGCACGGGCGCCGGGGCATTGAGCACCTTGCCCTCATACTCCGCACTATTCTGGGTACGGGGCGACGCTGAGGGCTGAGTTGCGCCAGCGGTTTGCTCAGTAGCACGCGGCGGGGTAGTGCCGGACTGATTGTTTGCCGCCTGCGTAATTACGTCCTGGGAGGCAGCCGCTGGCTGCCCGGCTGTAGATGGTGTAGCTGCCAACGGCTGGGCCGGTGTGGCCTCGGCAGGGCTACCCGCAGGCAGCGCTAGCGGAAGATCACCAGCTGCCGACGTGCCCTGTTTATTGCCAGCCCCGGATGCCGCATTATCCAGCAGCGGCGCAGGAGCCGGGTTTGATATGGTCGCCGGGGCGCCGGTGTTGTCAGACTCTCCTGCCACCAATGTGGTATTCAGCCATGCCGGCCACCAGCGCGGAGCACTGCCCCCTGCCAACCCCAGGCCAAGCCCTATTAATACCACCAGCACATACTTGCTGGTCTGCTTGGTGATCGTCTGCCACGCAGAGGGCAGGCCCTGCACTGTCGGTAAAAATAAATTGCGGTTGAATTGGTCCGATAGCTGGCTATCAAACCCGGCCCGGGTGTCGTGTTCTCCGCGCAGCAACTGCTGCGTATGGGTACGTCGACTAGCAGGCTGCGTGCTGCCAACGGCTGGTGGCGTTTCTGTAAGGGGCACTTCATCCGGGTTATCGATATGTACCGTTTGCGCCGGATCTATCGCCACCTCCTGAACCCCCATCTCAGCCAAGCCTTGAATCATTGCCGTGCTGGTGACCAGGCCCGCCTTACGTATTCTTACCGGGCCGTTTTGACGGGTTACCTGTACAATAACCATACCTGGTTGTAATGCATCAACAGTTACTATTTCAGACATATGTCCTGCCTATCATGACGCCAATGACTACCGCACTTACAAATGCCAGTGACAACCACCACTTTTGGCGGCCTTCAAGACGTTGTGCGACCACGTCTTCACCCAAAATTTGCTGGGCCCCGGCCAGAAAAATACGCTTACGCACTACACTGTGCTGGCGGGTAAAAGACAGCGTCAGAGCTCGGTCGCATAGCAGGTTTATAACCCGTGGTATGCCACCGGTTATCCGGTGTACCGCACGTAGCGCGGAAGGGCTGAAAATACTTATATCGCCATTTGCCACACTTAACCGGTGCGCGATATAGGCGCTGACCTCTGGCGCCGTAAGCGGCAGTAGGTGATAACGGGCGGTAATGCGTTGGGCGAGTTGGCGTAATTCGTTACGCTTTAATAACTGTTGCAATTCCGGTTGGCCAATTAACACCACTTTAAGCAGTTTTTCCCGGTTGGTTTCAAGGTTGGTTAACAGCCTTAACTGCTCCAGTACTTCGGGCATCAAATGTTGGGCTTCATCAATCAATAGTACGGTATTCAGGCCCGCCTGGTGGTTTTGCGCCAGCTTCGCTAATAAACAATCGGTGAAATATTTCAGACTGGATTTGCTGGTATCATAGTCTATTCCCAGTTCATCACACACTGTGGCCAGTAACTCCAGCGCTGACAGCGTCGGATTAAGTATCATAGCGACCTGCGTGTTATCCGGTAGCTGCTGCAACAACTTTCTGGAGACTGTCGTTTTACCCGTCCCCACCTCGCCGGTTAGCATTACAAAGCCACCGCTTTCGCGTAAACCAAATGTCAGATGCGCCAGGGCTTCTTTATGCCTTGGGCTCATGTACAAATAGTCGGGGTTCGGGGCAATAGAGAACGGATTATCGCTCAGCCCGAAGTAATTCAGATACATGCCGTGTCTTAAATGAATGAGAAAACGCTGATAAAACTAACCAGTGCCCGGCCAGATGTCAAAACATCACGCACCTGGCGGGCTTTTTTTTCGCGTATCAGGCATAATTTACGCTCTGAATAGATAATGCTGGAGCGCTATGAAAACCTATCTGGTGGGAGGCGCGGTACGTGACAAGCTACTAGGCCGCCCGGTAACCGAAAAAGACTGGGTGGTCACCGGGGCAACCGCGGCAACAATGCTGAAGTTAGGGTATACCCAGGTGGGCAAAGATTTCCCGGTCTTTCTGCACCCTATCACCAAAGACGAACACGCCTTAGCCCGCCTTGAACGTAAAACCGGCACCGGCTATACCGGCTTTGAGTGCGATGCCGGCCCGGCGGTGACTCTGGAAGAAGATTTACTGCGCCGCGATTTGACCATCAATGCCATGGCGCAGGATGATCAGGGCCGGATTATCGACCCTTATCATGGCCAGCAAGACTTAGAGGCGCGTCTTTTACGGCATGTTAGCGAAGCCTTTGGAGAAGATCCTTTGCGCATCTTCAGAGTCGCCAGATTTGCCGCACGTTATCACTACCTGGGTTTTTCGATAGCCAGTGAAACCATGGCTTTAATGCAACATATGGCGCAGCGCGGTATGCTAAAAGAGCTAACGGCTGAGCGGGTGTGGCAGGAAACCCGTCGCGCCTTAATGGAGCCACACGCCCCGGTTTTTTTTAACGTGTTGCAGGAAGTAGGCGGATTACAGGACTGGTTTACCGAGCTCACGCTTAGTGACAGCAAAATAGCTGACCAGGCTATTGCCGAGCAACGTGAAACGCTGCAACACGCGTGCGATGAGCATAGTTCCGTGGAAGTGCGCTTCGCTTGTTTAACCCCGCACCTTACGGTCGCGCAGTGTCAACATTTATGCACTCGGCTAAAATGCCCTAACCCGGTTACCGACCTTGCCGTCATGAGCGCCGGTTATGCCACATCATTGCTGCAGATTGACGGTGCTTCACCGTTACTGACAGTGTTTGATAAATGCGATGTATGGCGGCGTCCTGAACGCTTTTGTCAGCTATTGGAGGTGGTCGCTTATAGCGCCCAGACAGCCCACCAGACATGGCCACACGAGGCCATTTTACAGGCATTACAACATGCCCAGGCTGTTGACGTGCAACAGATAATTGCAGCCGGTCACCGTGGTCCCCAAATACGTACCGCCCTGCGCGCTGCCCGTGAACAGGAAATTGCCCGCATTTTTCACTGATTCAACACAATTAACGCGTGAATGCTGCTTCACCCAGCCCACCAGAATGCTACAATAGCGTTTTTGTATTGGGTAATAGCAGAACTATGACATTTCAGGATCTTGAACTTGACGAAGCCCTTTGTCACGCAGTGGCAGACATGGGCTTTGACAAGCCTACCTCTATTCAGTCGATGGTAATACCAGAGGCTATGGATGGTAAGGACATATTGGCCAGCGCGCCTACCGGCACCGGCAAGACCGCCGCCTTTTTGTTACCTGCCTGTCAGTTTTTGCTCGACTACCCACGCACCCAGCCTGGGGCTACCCGGATACTGATACTTACACCTACCCGCGAACTGGCGATTCAGGTGTTTGAGCACGCCAAAGCAATCACAGCACATACCGATCTGGTCTGTGGCGTGATTACCGGCGGTATCAACTATGGCACCGACCATGAAACATTGCGCCAAAGCCTGGATATTCTGGTTGCTACCCCCGGCCGTTTGTATGAACACATTCAAAACGAAGCCGTCGACTGCCGGGACATAGAATGCCTGATTTTAGATGAAGCAGATCGCATGCTGGACATGGGCTTTACCACTATCGTTAATCAGATTGCGGCAGAGGCTCGCTGGCGCAAGCAAAATATGCTGTTTTCCGCCACCTTAGAAGGTAAGGGTGTGAGAACGTTTGCCAACGAACTACTCAAAGATCCTGCGGTCATCGAGGCCACCCCATCGCGTAAAGAAAAAGCCAAGATTTTACAATGGTTTCACCACGCCGATGATCTCAAGCACAAAAATGCATTGCTGGTGCATATACTGAACAATGACATCAATAACGCCATTGTATTTGTGAAAACCCGTGACCGGTTGCAAATGCTTAAAGACTATTTAGCCAGTCAGGGCATTAATGTGTGCTGGTTACAGGGTGAAATGCCCCAGGATAAGCGCAATGCAGCCTTAACGCGTTTTAAGTCGGGCGAATTACCGGTTTTATTAGCCACCGATGTGGCAGCACGCGGCATTGATGCACCGAATGTAACGCATGTCATCAATTATGATATGCCACGTAAAGCCGATACTTACGTCCATCGCATCGGCCGGACAGGCCGCGCGGGAGCAAAAGGTATTGCCATATCATTGGTTGAAGCCCATGACTTTGATATGGTTGGCCGGGTAAGCCGCTATACTGAAGAGCCATTAAAAGCCCGGGTAATTGATAGCCTGCGCCCAGCCAATAAAACACCCAAAGTGCCACATAAAAAGAAAAAGCCGAAAGCGGCTGTAAAAAAAACCACTAACAAGAAACCCGCCAAAAAACGTAAAAACCGGGGGAAGTAAATGGCTTTTCCAGACAAGATTGTGCTGGCTACCGGTAATGCCGGCAAACTAAAAGAATTTGGTAACCTGTTTTCACAACAACAGGTGACTATTGTGGGCCAGCAGGAACTGGGCGTAAAAGAAGTACCAGAAACCGGTACTACCTTTATTGAGAACGCCATTATTAAGGCTCGCCATGCAGCCCGTCATACTGGCCTGCCGGCCATTGCTGATGATTCAGGAATTGTGGTAAACGCGCTGGGCGGCGCACCGGGGATCTATTCAGCTCGCTTTGCCGGAGCTGGGGCCAGCGATGCTGATAATATCGAGCTATTGCTCAGTCGATTGAGCGGCGAAGCTGACCGGCGCGCGCACTTTATGTGCACCCTGGTGTATTTACGCCATGCCGAAGACCCGGTCCCCCTGATAAGCCAGGGCCACTGGCATGGCCTTATTACCAATCAGGTTAGCGGCCATGGCGGCTTCGGCTACGATCCGGTATTTTATGTTCCCGCCCAGGAATGTACTGCCGCCGATCTTGATAGCCAGGCCAAAAACGCGCTGAGCCATCGTGGCCAGGCTATGACCTTTTTATTGCAACAAATGAGGCAGGCGTTTGCGTAACCCCCCGCTCAGTTTGTATATCCATATTCCCTGGTGTGTACAAAAATGCCCCTACTGTGATTTTAACTCACACGGGTTAAAAGATGCCCTACCGGAGAAAGAGTATGTCGCCCACTTATTAAGCGACTTAGCCATTGATGCTGAGCGTATTGGCGAGCGGGAAGTCACCTCAATATTTATTGGTGGCGGCACCCCGAGCTTATTTAGTGAGCAGGCAATACAGCAGTTACTAGCCGGGGTAGCAGAACGGGTTAATTTGGCCACTCACGCTGAAATTACCCTGGAGGCTAACCCCGGCACCTTGGAAGCGAACCGCTTTAGCGGGTATGTTGAAGCGGGTGTTAATCGTATCTCTGTGGGTATCCAAAGCTTTGCCGCCAAGCACCTGTCGGTGCTGGGGCGTATTCACGACGCCGAGCAAGCGCACCAGGCTATTCAGCAAGCCCATGACGCTGGCCTTAACAGCTTTAACCTGGACTTAATGCACGGCTTACCGGAACAAAGTGTAGCTAATGCAATGTCTGATCTGGAACAAGCTATAGCGGCCAATGCAGCGCATTTATCGTGGTATCAGTTAACCATAGAGCCCAATACACCGTTTTATTCCCGGCCCCCCACTTTGCCCGATGATGATATTTTGTGGGATATTCAGGATGCAGGCCACCAGAAGCTACGGGAAGCTGGCTATCACCAATATGAAATTTCGGGCTACAGTAAGCCCGGTAATGCCTGTCAACATAACCTTAATTATTGGCGTTTTGGTGATTATCTGGGTATCGGTTGTGGTGCCCACGGTAAAATTACGCAAGCTACTGAAGGAACCATTACACGGACTGTAAAGGTTAAGCACCCCCGAGGTTACATGGAGTTAACCCGGCCGTATTTGGACACTGCCCAGCCAGTTGCCACCGAGGACCTGGCGTTCGAGTATTTTATGAACCGGTTTCGGCTGGTGGAACCCTGTCCGATTGAAGAGTTTACAGCCTATACCGGCAGCACGTTAACTCAGCAACAGCAGGACAGTCTGGCGCTGGCTCAGACGCAAGGCTTGTTGAATATTACACCCAGCCACTGGCAAGTGACCGACCAGGGCCGCCGTTATCTCAACAGCTTGTTATCAGCGTTTGTTTAGTGATTTGACGTTATAACATTGTAAGGTGTGAGGGCGGGCACTGAAGCTCGCAGCTTTTCTTCGGTTTGGTCCAGCTGCTTAAGTTTGCTACAAAACCAGTGAGCTTTATTTTTAAGCGTTAATGCTTTGGGGCCGACATCGGTCTCAAGCTGCTCTCCCACCGCCTCAAGCTGGCGCGTTAGCTCTGCAACCTTCTGGCTATCAACCTCACTGCTATTGGCATTAATACCACTGATGGCCGATAAAATACCGCCGATAGAGGTGGAAATAGCCCCTTCCAGCTGGGCTTCAATCTCGGTATCCACAAATTCATCTACACTTTCCAGCGATCCGGGGCCGATAAAATAATGATTACTAGCATGTCTGAATTTTTCTTTTACCCGGTTCTTCACCCGGCTCATCGCGGCTTGCAGGCGCTCATAGCTGTCATGGTCGCTGCCCACCAGGCCCTGATAAACATGGTCGATGGTGTCTACCGCAAGGTCAACGCCCTCGGTAGCCAAAATAATCATTTTGGGTACCACATAATGTAAGCCTTCGGAATAATCCGCTAACCAGGCCTGCTGTTCGGCATTCAGTTGCTGCCAGCGCCCATTAACAAAAAGCTGATTTTTTTCGTTTATTTGTATAACGGTGCGGGATTTATCCATTACCCGTAGTTGTTGGTCGTTCACGACCAGGCCGTAGGCAAAATCAATGTCACAGGTAAACTCTGCTGCCGCATTAAACGGGCAACAGACAAGGGCCAGAACACCGGCGCGGGTAATATTTAAAAATGTCTGCATTATCATAATTATTATTTTGGACGGCAGAACTATAAATAAAAAGACACGATCAGTCCAACTTGCGAATATTCAGGTTGAACCTGCCGCTAAAATGATTAATCTGGCGCTTAAGATCCGGTGTATGTACGCACCAGCCGTAAATAGATAAAACGGTCTTTTTGTTTTATCGAATGGCTCGAGTTGAAAAACGCCACTACCCAGGCGCGTTGTGGGTCAGACAGCGACGGGGTAGATGTCCAAAAGTCATCTGGCGGCGTGGCCGGAAAAAATGTTTCGTTAATAGCTGGCCGTACACACAGGCGGTCGGTTATTGAAGCGAGTTCCTTTATATTCGGCACCCGCCAGCCCATCTGATTATCGTCATTTGCGCTATGCGCTGCTACCAAAGCTTCCTGCCAGCTGTATTTTTTAGCCTCCCCGGTGCAGGTTGTGCCGTCCCAGGTCTGGCCCTGTGCACAACGTTTCCACACCAGATTAGTAGTGGAATGCAAGACGCTGTCACTATCCAGCGCGCTTAAATTTTCGTCCGGGGTGGTTTCAAGGCCGCTGGTAAGACAGTACTGAGCGACGCAAAATGGGCTGAATAACGCCAGTAAGGCAATCTGTAAACGTTTCATTATTCTCTCCCCGCTCTGACCAACCGAACTCTGGCTGCTGAACTTTTATTCAAAAAATTATCCACGCCCGAGGCGTAATCTACCGCCCAGGCATTCTGGGCCGCATCACTGATGACCCCATCCGCCCCAGGTTGTGAGGTCCAGTACCACAAAGGCCCGTTACTGATAGTGCCGGTATTGGGAAAATACTGGGCATCAACCATCGCCCTATTTTGCTGCCCAAAATGCACAATACTCATTAGTTCCAGATGGCTTGGTAAACGCCAGTCATAAAACCCGCACAACCCCTCATCGCGGACATCTTCAACGAAATTGCCGGTATTACATCCCTTACTTGCAAATGAACAGGTGGCGGGCGTACCTTCGTCCCCTTCAGTGCCACCGTTATTGTCGGCCTGATACCAGGTATAGGTATGGGCGCTACCATGCAGCCCGCTGTCCGCACTTTTTACCTCCCATACCAGGCCGGTGGTGTTATCACGTACGCAACTAAAATCCGTGACATCAGCATCCTGTTCATCGCCGTTGTCGTTGAGCTTGGTGAAGTCGAAACCCGCCTCCCCCCGCCCGGCTTTTTCCAATAATCCGGCACTAGCCAGAATATCTGCGCCGCGCTGCCCGTCCTGGCCCGGGTAAGTATTTTGCTGGGTACTGCTCAGGCTTGACTCGGTTGCCTGGGTGATCACGCCGGTATCATTCAATAAGGCTACTGGCATGGGGCGTACACGAACCGTAATGTTATCGCTGACCTGGTTACCATTGGCATCAGTGACATTAAGGGTAAAAGAAAAGGATTGTGCGGTATCCACCAAAGGCGCGCGGGCGTAGGTTGATAATGCTTCAGTATTTTCGATAGTAATTTGCTGGTTGTCCGAGACTTCCCACTCATAGGTTAACGGCAGTGCAGAGGGCACGGTGGAGTCGGCTATACCTTCTAAGATGATCGGTTCGGCGCTAAATACACCTTGGTTAGATCCTGCGTCTACCGTGGGCTTGGTTTGGGTATCAGCCATAACCCGTAAGCTAACCGTAGTCGATCCTGTAGCACCCTCTTCATCTTCAACCGTAAGTTGGATCCGCAGTAACTGCTCAGTACTGGCCACCGGTGTAGTAAACGTAATAGTTTGACCGTCCATCGCCACATCGCTGGTGACATCTACCCCTTCCAACTGGGTCCATTGCCAGCTGGATATTGGACTGTCCGGGTCACTGGCATCGGCATCGGTACTGGCTGAACCGTCTAGCGTGAGGACCACGCCTGCGGAATAGCGTCCATCATCTTCGGCAGTATCGGGCACGGCTATGTCAGCTACCGGCAGGTCGTTTTGCGCCACCGCGGTAATAATCAGCTCATCAGTAACCGTTGTGCCGCTGCTATTGGTCACGCTTACCTGAACAGTGTATTGCGTATCCTCTTCAAGTACCGGCAGGGTGACAGAAGCTTGTGCAGTGGTGTTATCTTCCTGAGTGATGTCTAAAGCAGGACTAATCTGCCACTGGTAAGTTAGCGAGTCTTGCGCGCCTGACACCTGTGCGCTCATAAATACGGTGGTTTGTTCGCTGGTTTGAACGTCGGCGCCGGCATTGACAGCAAAAGTACTATCTGAACTTGCGCCGCTATCACCGCCGCCTCCACCACACGCCGTAAGCATGATGCTTAACCCGACTAATACACACAATGGCCAGCGGCAGGCTGAACCGCGCAGGAATTGAACTCTGATCATAGATACACCGTAACTGCTGGTATGAAAAATTCAGTTAGCAACACAGTGTGGTACTGCGTGCCGGCTATTGAGTCAGTTCATCCGCTGCTGGCGCTCCAGCATTTCACTTTGGGTAACCTGCAACGATTCAAGCTGCTTTTTGCCCCCTGCAATGTCAGTGACGTCGTAAATCATCATACTGATATTCTCGACGGTGCCGTTAGCAGAGGTCAGCGGTGACAGCGTAATGTTTTGGTACATGTACTGCTCATTACCCGTAATCGGCCGGTAATTGGGAAACTTGAATAAATAAGGGCGTTGTTCCCACGTCATAAATGCGCGGGTTTTCAATTCAAATACAGGTTTGGCTTTTTTTCCAAACCAGCTGGGGTCAATATCCGGGTATAAGGAAAATAGTGACTTTTCTCGGACTTCGCTGGGTAACAAGCCACTGTGGCTTTCCATAAAAGCATTCCATACTTTTATCTGAAAATGACGATCCAATACCACTATACCTACATCCACTGTTTGCAACATATCCATCATCCAGTGAAATTCCTGTAGTTCTTCCAGAGAATCGCTCATTCAAATATCCTCCAACAAATGGGCCAATTTGTTGTTCATAGTAACCATGGAGTCTTCGGTAAATAGCAAAATCAGGTCACAGCGCACATTGTACCCCTCTAGCCCATAACTCAACTCTATGGCAAGGGTACGACGCCAGGTCAACTGATTGGCCGCGATAATCTCGGTAATATTACGATGCTGGCCAAGTACGACCGGGTGGCCCTGACTAAAATTGACATCCAGTTGCTCGGCCAGCCCGCTCAGACAAGTACCAATAAGAATGCTGGCAGCGTCCATCAGTAACTCCAACTGTATCCGGTCATCTACCTGGCCCTGTACATCCAGTATTTTAGCCACATCCTCAAAGCTGGAATCGCTTAAAATACACAAGGCTTCCCCCCGAATCCCCGGCCCCAGGAACCCCTGACACACTGCGGTTACTTCTTCATGGCTGTCAATATCCGACAACATCATATGCAGCTCAGAGACTTCAATCAGATTTACATTTGGGATAGGTAGGTGCACGAAAACATTCATAATGCGTGCTAAATGATCGCCTGCCCGGCCCATGGCAATATTGGTTATCTCCTGATAACAGTCGCGTATATCCGGGTCAAGCCCCGACGCATCGGTTTCGTGCTGGTTATCGCCCGCCAGTATGCCATGTTTAACCAAAATGGCTTTTAGCGACGGCGCATCCACTGGTTTGCGAATAAAGTCACACGCCCCCAAAGATGTAACCCGCTGATGCGCTTCTGGTTGGATATCGCCAGAAATAACGATGGTTTTTACCGGTAAGCCGGCCTGCTGAATGGCGGTCAGGGTTTCATAACCATCCATCACCGGCATATTAAGGTCCAGCAAGAGTAAATTTCCCTTGCCCTGCTGTAACAGCGCTAATGCTTCACCACCGTGTTTGGCGAAATGAACTGCTACCTGCCAATCCTGTGGAAGGCTTTTGGCAACCTGCTTACGGGCTACCATTGAATCGTCACATACCAAAACCGAGAACATCGAGGTTATCTACCATCCCTACATACCGAAGCCGTGATTGATAAGCATAGAGACTAAGCACCATACTGCGGCTTCAGATTAAAAAACTGTTGTTAAACTATTAGCACTTATCGGCTAAAAGTCCATAGGACATAAGGTGAATATCTATTTGGTTAAGCGTTTCTTTTAGGGGATTACCAGCGGCAATATTAACGCGGTCATAATGCCGTTTAAGCATAGGCCGAGACTGGACATGGCAGCTTGGGCCTCACCCATTTTTATCGCCCGCGCAGTGCCAATAGCGTGAGTCACCGCGCCCAGCGCAATTCCCTGGGCCTGGGGATTGGTGATATGCAACAAGCGAAAAGTCGCAGGCCCGGCAATGGCCCCCACAATACCGGTGACGATAACAAACACCGCTGCCAGGGCCGGGATACCGCCGATAATGCGACTGGTTTCCATGGCCAGCGGGGTGGTGATAGATTTTGCCAACATAGTTAGCTGTACAGCCAAAGGGGCATTGGTTATCCACAAACATCCCCACGCCAGCACCGGGGCCACCACGCCAGCTACCAATACCGCCACCACCAGGCGCCAGCCTAACTGCTGAACTTTATGCCACTGCGCGTACATCGGCAGGGCCAACGCCACCGTTGCCGGGCCCAGTAACCAGTGAATTACCGCAGTGTGCTGCTGATACAGCTTTATGGGGGTATCGGTTAACGTTAATAAACTCAATACACCGCCCAGCGTAAGCAGCATCGGATGGAGTACAGGGTGGGCGTTAACTTTTTTATGCATAACCAGTGCCCCTGCGTACAAGCTTAAAGTGGCCACTATCCAGCCTACTGCCGCCATTGACAGGGTGTTCGTAAACACCAGGGTTAAACGCTCAGCAATCAGGCCCAGGGCCTTCTCAGGAGGCATCGTCTTGCCTCCCGGTTGGCGTGAAAATATAGCTCGCTAACCATGCTGAGATAGCCAATGCGCCAAGGGTTGCTCCCACAATAGCGGCTACAATGCCCACCCAGTGCGCCTGGATATCGTTCCAAAACAGTACAACTGCCGTCACAGCGGGTACAAATAATACGGTCATGTGGTTAAGCAGCGGACCTGCTCCAGCGCTTAGGGCGGCAGGAGCTTGTTGGCGTACTAACAAAAAACCTAGTAATAACAGCAGCCCCGCTAATGTGCCCGGGATCGGTAAATTTGCACACAGCACCAACATCTCACCTGCCAGGTAACATATCAGCAACCCGACAAATCCCAGAAGTTTGTTTATTAATCCGCCCATTGACCGTACTTTTTAATGCGCCATGCCACTATGTTACGTGAGCAGAGCCACATCGACCACTACCAGGTAATGATTACCCCAGTTGTTGCCAGCAAGTGGTGAAATAACGCCGACTGATTTTGAGCCGGGTGCCATCCAGCAACCTCAGCCACGCGGTCTGAGGCCCCTGGGGTTCTACCTGCTTAACAAATGACCGGTTCACCAGTACCGAGCGGTTTACCTGTTCAAACTGATTGGGACACAAGCGCCGCCGTAAATCAGCCAACGTAATTCTGACAATATAGTTCTCGTTATGCGTATAAATACACATATAGTCCCCCGCCGCCTGCACCCATAATATGCTTTCACAATCAAGACAATGCCAGGCGTTGGCACTGCGAAATGTAACCTTACGGCTTTGCTGGTGCTGCAAGTGATGCGCTAACCAGGCTGGTATATCATCTGGTAGCAATTGCATCTGGCGCGCCAGTAATCCTGCAAGTTGATGGTATAACTTTCGGTGTTGAGCCAGCTTTACTAACGCACAGACATGTTGCAGGCAGCGCGTAAGCTGCGTATGGCTGACCGGACAACGAATAAAGCCTGCCGCCCTTGCAGCAAATGCCTGCATGGCCAGCGCATTACTGGCGCCGGCTACCACGAAAGGAATATCTGCCAATCGCGCTAGCGAGGGTTTCAAATTGGTTTTGTCGCAAATAAAGAAAACGCCGTCGTGATCGGGAAAATCACTTAGCTGGGAATGGGAAAGGTTAATGGTATGGTCGATATGTTCAAAACTGGCTACTTTGTCCACCAGGTCGCAATGCGTTTTACCGGGGAGCATAACGAATACCGCGGTAATCGCTAAGGGTGCGGTGGGGAGCGAAGTGTCTGCCGAGGTGGTCAACCAACGGGCGGGCAAAATTGCATCATCCTGCGAACCGGCGGAAACATGCTGATACTGTATCAGTTGCTGTTCCCACCGGGAGGACGAGGGCTCGCTCATTACCGGGCTGCCGTCAGGGTGGGCGAGGTACCCAACCGTCTGGCCAGTAGCTGACTGGTCGCTTCTGACTGATGTTTTGCGGCAAAGGTCATCATATCATCTTTATTACAAACCAGACCGTTTTGCAGCTGCCGGTAAGATAAGCCCGTTTTTTTAACTATCCGTTGTAACCGCATAGGCTTATTGTCTCTTATCGCAGTACAGATTTTTATCAGGTCATTTTCAAGGTAGGCAGGATAAGCGGCCTGCGCTGTAGCGGGAACGCTCAGCGAAGTGGTAGCTATTAAGGCCGCGGTGAACAGGCTTTTACAAAGCAGTGATGACTTGGACATGGGGTTATCTCCTGTATGCAACCAGCTTTAGCGCTGGCCACACCAATACAGTAATCATCTTCACCGCAAAGGTTGTCTATATTTCGCTCAATCACGGCTATGTGAGATTATGCGATCAACGCTATATAAATGCCGATAATCTATCGTTTAGCAGGGCCGTTGGTCGCGGCATTCACACACTTTGTAACACCCTTACAACATGCTGCTGACATCTGCTTCACGTTAAGCCGTATCGCGTTCTGGAATGCCGCTCTTCAGATAAGCGTATTGGGCTAGTGTGTCTGCTAACTAGGTACAAATGTATGTGGTGAAAAAATACAGAAGATGGATGCTGAATTTAATAGCAAGAGTGCTAAACAGGCAATACAACCGCAGAGTAACAAGCGGGTGTCCTGCCCTGTATATCTTTACAGAATGTAGAAGGTAAGAAAAACCGGGAAACCTAGTCAGATTCCCGGTTTTTTATCAGAACGTGCTGTCCTGGTGGATTTTAATAAAGCTACTGGTTTTAGCTTTACTATAATCCACTTTGTATTCTTTACCGTTAAGCGTTTGTACAAACACCAGGGTTTTTTCATCGCCAAATACGTCGCCTGCGGTCAAATCAACAAGCTCCATATCCGCCATTTTAGCATCTCGCTTGTTTTCAGGAATTTTTCCGTCAAACGCTTTCAGGCCACGGAATGTGACTAACACCGGCGGATTTTCATCGCCATTTAATATAAGCAGGTCGAACTTTCGTACCTTATGAATAATGGTATTACGGCCACTGACCAGAAAGGGCTTGTCTGTCATTATTATCTCCGCACAAGCTGGCTAACAGGTTAAATAATAAAAACAAAATATAGCAAAAAAAAATTATCCTTGCACTTTATACCGGTTATCAAAAGCTATACTTTAGTTCTGTTTTAGGTAGACCTGATGGGGCGCGTCCCAGCGAATCCAATCGCGACCGGTCAGGTTAGACAACACTTTTCTACATTCACTGCCCTCGGGCGTAGCCAGATTGCATTCTGTCCCTGCACTCATATCCGCCCGAAACAGCATTTGGCTGAGCTTAGCGTGCAGGCGTAAATCTTCAACATTAAAACGTAACGGTAATTCAAGGGTCACCCGGTTTGGCTTATCGCAACGCCGCGGTGCCTGATCCTCATTATCGGCATGGCATTCACCACTGGCCAGCATAAATGACCACAGTGCCTGTGGCTCATTGGCTTGTTGCAACTCTATGCGCATAAAGGAATGACCCGCCCGTAAAGACTGGAACATTGCAGCGTTATTAAGTGGCGGGGGCGAATTATCGGATAACGAATGGTTGTCACTAAACGGCAAGCCGATGGTAAAACTGATCGCCGACGCCCGATCCAGCAACTTTTTGTTGGCATCCAACTTTATGACTGTATTGGTTTCGTTGCTGTTACACGCATCATGAAACTGCATTAATGCCAACTTACGCGATTGCCATTTGGAAGGCACAAATGAAACGGCTTGCCAGCGGCCTTCAATACGAACCTGCGGTTCGGATAAGTAGAATGCCAGATAATCAACGTTCCAACGCTGGTTAGCCAGCTCAACCTCATACATACAGTCATCTGTTTTTTGCAGGTCTACAAACCGAATTGGAATATCACCCGGCGGCTTTTTCGCGGTAAGCAAATCGCAGCCGCCCAACAACATGAGGCTGGGTAGAAGAGATAACAACAAACGCATTTTCATAGACTTCGCCTTCCCTATAGCGTGGTGAAACTTACCCAAGCTAAGTACTTCATAAGGCTTTAGTCTATCCTTAAATCCACCCCCTGCCCAACGCAATTTGCCGAATAACGCGCTGTGAATAATGAAGTCTGCGGCAAGCAACATTATTGCCTACCGCGCCGCCATTGCTTATTTTATCGCCAAACGGAATTCAATCCGGCAAAAACCAGCCTGCCTGGGGTGACAAGCCAAAAAAAACTGCTTATACTTCGCGGCACTTGCAAATACGACGCTGTTTTTGCAACCCATTCTATATGGCCCCATAGCTCAGTTGGTTAGAGCGTCCGACTCATAATCGGCAGGTCCCCTGTTCAAGTCAGGGTGGGGCCACCATTTTTCCTACTCTTCAACGATAATCATTTTTCCTGCGCTTCAATGATAGTTACTACTAACCTGTTCTGGTTGGTACTACCTCTTTGCCGTAGAATATTAAACTAAAAGTCTAGAGATATTAGGTAGTATTACTAAATGTCGCGGTGTTGGTTCGCCCTATCTCACGGGCTATCTAAAAGCGCCTATTGTAGGAACACGGATAATAAAAGTAATATAAATTAGCTCTCTGTAATGCTTTTTTTTAAGCGGCATAGCGCGGTTTACTATCCTTTATTTTTAATTGAACGCTTACTTGATAAGTAAAGTTAACCCTCCCCCACACCGATAAAAAACCCGTCACGAAGTGATAAATAAATATAGTTTGAGTTTTGAGGTCTTCGGCAAAAATTTGGGCGGATAAGGGTATCAGAATGAATTTGAGAGCTCGTCTTTGTATCTAAGGTCGCTCTTGACCTCTGACAGCAAAGATACTAAGTTAGCGCTGTCAGGAAAATAAGGTACGCAATGAGTTCGCATCAAAACAACGGATATAATAACAGGGCGCTAATTACGGCCTTTATGTTGTTTGCCCAACTGTTTTTGTTTGCCTCTGATGCTTTAGCTTTTGATAATTTCTTCGAAAACTCTTCAGAATCACACCATGAAGTCTGTGTTCAGGCCGCCAGTGTTTGTCAGCCGGATAATAATTCTGTTGTCGATACCGGACCTGACAACTGTGACCATTGTTGTTCCTGTCACGGCCATTTTACGCATATCGTGTTATTCAAAGATACCGATAGCCATTTAGGAACATTTGGCGAAATGGCACTGGCCGCATACCGCCCATCCCCCCCGTCTCATCTACAACCTGGTATCCATCGTCCTCCCAGAGCCTAAATCCTAGTCATTTTTTACCCGTTTAGTTACTGACCAGGATTTACAATATGAACTCTTTTTTTTCGCATGCGCGTGAGCGTATGTGTTTTGTCATCGTGGGTTGCGTGTGGCTATTTATATCACCCGCTACCCAGAGTAAAGCGATTACGCTCGAACAAGCTACACGCTTGACGTTGCAACAACACCCGGACTTACAACGATACCAGTCGCTGCTCAAAGCCACTAAGGCAGATAAGCAGCAAGCTACTCTCACACCGGCTTATAAGGTTGGTGTTGAAGCAGAGAACCTGCTCGGATCAGGTGATGCAGCAAGCATTAACGAAGCTGAGTTAACGGTTTCCCTTTCCTCTGTCTTTGAAATGGAAGGCAAGCGCACGGCGAGGGTAGCGTTGGTTGATGCCAATTTATCTTTGGTGCAGTCAGAACGCTATGTCGCGTCGCTCGCGCTGTTAAGTGAACTGACCAGGCAATATGTAAAAACTATCGCGGCAAAAGAACGGCTCACATTGGCGCAAACGTCTGTTTCTTTCGCTGATGAAGCCTTATCTATCGTTGCACAGCGTGTAGAGAAAGGCGCAACCAATAAAGCTGAGCTTCTGCGCGCCAGAGCCGCACTCAATCAAGCCAAAGTCGACACTGCGTTCGCTGCGACGGCTCTGGCTATTGCCAAACAGTCTCTTGCCCTGTTTTGGCGCGGAGCGGGTGAAGAAATTGACGAAGTGTCAGGGTCACTAAATAACCTTCCCCAAAAACGGCAGTATTCAGCTGTTTATCAACAGTTTCTTGAATCAGCAAATGTGGAACGGCTCACTGACGCTATCAATGTTAAAGAAGCTGAACAAAGGCTGGTAGAAAGTAACGCCAGTGCCGATATTTCGTGGCGAGTTGGCGTGCGCCGCTCTCAGGCCGTACAGGATACGTCTGTAGTTGCTGGTATATCTACGCCGCTTTTTGCTGCACAAAGAAACAAGGGAGCTTTGCAAGCTGCACTGGCGAAGAAAAAAGCGGCGGTATTTGCCAGAGACTCTCAGATGCTGGAAATAAAAGCATTACTCTTTAGCGCACAGCAATACCTGAATTTTTCCGTTGATGCTGTAAAGCATATTAACGACATCGTTTTACCTGACCTTAAAGCTGCCACCACACTCGTCCTGGAAGGTTATCAACAAGGGATTTACAGCTACCAGGACTGGATTACGTCCACGGATGCGTTGATACGCACGCGTGAAAAAGTCATCGAATACAGCGAGAACGCGTTGCTGAACCAATCTTTGATAGAACAGTGGACCGGGTTATCCGGCCAGGTTTCTCCTACTCAAGATATTCCGGAATATCCATGAATAAACTATTCGTTATCATCTCACTACTTCTGTACCTCACCGATGTATATGCCGCAACAGCTGGTAAACAGCCTCATGGGGCAGAATCGAAGACATTTACCAATAGCAATCTAACACTGACTTTACGTATACAGGACACAAAACAGGGGGCTTATTTACTGGCAAAGAGAGAAGACCCGCCGCATACGCTTCTCCCCGACAGCCTAAGCGTGATACTCAATCGAATGGGAGGAAATCAGGAAATTATCGAATTTGAACCCTATGAAAGTGGGCTAAGATCCAAACAATTCATTGCTGAGCCGCACTCATTTGTTGCGACTATTGCACTGTCTTCAAAAGACGATAGCTTTTCATGGGAATGGCAAAAACACGAAGCCCGAACTGAGATTGTGAACGCGTACGCAAGTCAGGCTGGCATCACCACTACCGTAGCGACGGGCGGTGAAATAAAACAGCATACGCAGGTGTATGGTCAACTGACCGTACCGCCACAGCAGCGAGCAGAGGTTCACGCCCGGTTCGCGGGTATTGTAGAGCAGCTCTTTGCTGGTATTGGTCAGACCGTGAAAGCAGGTGAACAAATGGCGCGCGTACAGTCGAATGACAGCCTTCAGGCTTACGACGTGAAAGCACCTATCGCTGGCCTAGTCATATCCCGCAATATGAATATCGGAGAGCTGACAAGCACATTACCGCTTTTTGCGATTGTTGATACCTCAGTCCTGTGGGCGCAGTTAATGATCTTTCCTTCCCAGCGCAATCAGGTTGCTGAAGGTAAATCTGTTCACATTATCGCCAATGGTCGTCAACTCGACAGTACCATTACCAGTATCATTCCCTCTCCCGATGGGCAGCCCTATCAGCTTGCGTTGGTAAAAGTGATGAACAAGGACGGTAAACTCAGTCCCGGCGACTTAGTCACAGGCATTGTCGACTCTCAACAAAAGACGGTACCTGTAAAAATCGAAAATCGCGCTATTCAAACCCTTAACAATAAGCCTGTCGTGTTCCTGAATGAAGGCAATGCTTATCAGGCAACACCTGTGACTTTAGGCCTGCAGGACGACAACTATTCCGAAGTCGTCGCAGGGCTATCCGCCGGACAAACGTATGTTGTCGACAACAGCTTTTTAATTAAAGCAGATATACAAAAGTCCGGCGCCTCGCACGCGCACTGATAGGGAGAGATAAATGATAGATAACATTGTTCGCCTCTCCGTAGAGCGGCGCTACCTCCTGTTAACCCTGGTGCTTGTCATCATAGGCATAGGCACATGGAGTTATCAGCGGCTACCGATAGATGCAGTGCCGGATATAACGAATGTTCAGGTTCAGATAAACACGGAAGCGCCTGGTTATTCGCCACTTGAAGCTGAGCAACGGATCACCTTTCCGGTTGAAACGGCGCTATATGGGCTACCTAAGTTGTCCTATACACGGTCTATCTCTCGCTACGGGCTTTCGCAAATCACGGTAGTGTTTGAAGAAGGAACCGATATTTACTTTGCCCGAAACCTCATTGATGAGCGGTTAGCAACGCTTAAAAGCGTTCTGCCCCCTGGTCTTGAACCAGAGATGGGGCCGATCGCGACCGGCTTGGGTGAAATATTTGTTTATACGCTAAAGGCAAAACACGGGGCGAAAATGCCTGATGGCTCCCCAGTCACTCCTATGGCGCTGCGCGAAGCGCAGGACTGGATTGTTAAACCACAACTGGCGCAAGTCCCTGGCGTAGTTGAAGTAAATACCATTGGTGGCTTTGATAAGCAGTACCACGTGATGCCAGATCCGGCGAAATTGCTTGAAATGAAATTGGCTATAACAGATATCCGCGAAGCGTTGGTAAGCAACAATGACAACGCGGGGGCAGGCTATATTGAGAACAACGGTGAGCAGCTCTTAGTCCGCTCGCCAGGACAGTTAAAAACAATTGCGGATATCGAAAATGTTGTTGTAGGACATAAGGGTTCAGTACCGGTTTTAGTCAAGGATGTGGCGGAGGTTGGTCTGGGCAAAGAATTACGCACAGGCGCGGCAACCCGTAATGGCAAAGAAACAGTTATGGGCACCGTGATGATGTTGGTCGGGGAGAACTCGCGTGAAGTTGCAGCTCTCAGCAATGAAAAATTTCAGCAGATACAAGCTTCACTACCGGATTGGATCGAGGCGGAAGCGGTGTATAACCGCACTTCATTAGTCGATAAAGCCATTAATACTGTGCAGAAAAACCTGTTAGAAGGCGCATTACTGGTTATCGTGATTTTATTTTTGCTGTTAGGCAACATCCGCGCAGCGCTTATTACCGCGGCTGTTATTCCTATTGCGATGATGATGACTATCACCGGTATGGTTCAGCGAGGAGTCTCAGCTAACTTGATGAGTCTGGGGGCGCTTGACTTTGGTCTTATTGTAGACGGCGCGGTAATCATTGTAGAAAACTGTATTCGCAGGCTCTGCGAAGCACAAAAGCAACAAGGCGGCATACTGGCCCTTCAAGCGCGTTTGCAGGAAGTAAAAGAAGCGACTATTGAAGTTATCAGACCGAGTTTGTTCGGGGTGGGGATCATTACTGCTGTGTATCTACCCATATTCACGCTCTCAGGTGTAGAAGGAAAAATGTTTCACCCCATGGCAACCACCGTGGTTATCGCGCTGCTATGTGCAATGGTGTTGTCGTTGACTGTTGTTCCTGCTGCCATAGCTATATTTATGGGCGGCAAGATAAGCGAAAAGGAGAGCATCATTATCCGGGGGGCAAAAGCCATTTATCGACCTGCACTTGAGTTAGTGCTTAAGTTTAAATTACTTATTTTGGCTGGTGCGCTTGGCCTCGTTATTTTGTGTACTTGGCTCGCCTCTACACTGGGATCTGAATTTGTTCCACAACTGGATGAAGGTGATATTGCGCTGCATGCGTTACGTATTACAGGCACGGGGCTGGAGCAGTCTGTTGAAATGCAGGAACTCCTTGAAAAAACCATTATCAACATTGAAGAAGTTGACAAGGTGTACGCCAAAGTGGGAACGCCAGAGGTAGCAACCGACCCTATGCCCCCCAATGTTGCCGATACATTTGTAATGCTCAAGCCTCGTTCTGAGTGGCCCGTTCCAGATAAACCCAAAGCACAACTTGTCGCAGAAATTGAACAGGCGGTCACTGCGCTACCGGGTAATAACTACGAGTTTACCCAACCAATCCAGATGCGCTTTAACGAATTAATTTCCGGCGTCAGAGCCGACGTTGCAATCAAAGTGTTTGGTGATGATCTAGATACGTTGCTGGCATCTGCTAATGTGGTTGCATCACTGACACAAGGCTTACCTGGTGCAGCAGATACCCGCGTTGAACAGGTAGCAGGACTGCCTATGCTATCTGTTATTCCCAAACGTAAAGTGATGGCACGCTATGGCCTGAACATCGACGACATCCAGTCTCTGGTTTCTACCAGCATTGGTGGTCAACAGGCAGGCTTGATCTATGAAGGAGACCGGCGCTTTAAACTGGTAATCCGTCTTCCGGAACAACTACGGCGCGACATTCAAAAGCTGAAGGTACTGCCAGTCGCGACACCTAATGGGTATGTGCCCTTACAGGAAGTGGCTACATTAGAAGTTAAACCCGCGCCGGCACAAATCAGTCGGGAAAACGGCAAACGCCGCGTGGTCGTTACCACCAACGTTCGTGGGCGCGATCTGGGTAGTTTTGTTGCAGATTTGCAGGCTACGTTGCGTGCAGAGCTGGAACTACAGGATGGCTACTGGCTGGAGTACGGTGGAACGTTCGAACAGCTGGAATCGGCCAGTAAAAAGCTGTCCTGGGTGGTCCCGGTGACGCTGGCACTCATCGTCGGCATTCTTATTCTTGCGTTTGGTTCAGTGAAGGATGCCTTGATTATTTTTACCGGGGTACCGCTGGCCCTGACTGGAGGAGTCCTGGCTCTATGGTTTAGAGGCATGCCCCTATCCATTTCTGCCGGTGTAGGGTTTATCGCCTTGTCTGGCGTGGCAGTATTAAACGGCTTGGTCATGCTCGCGTTCATCAAGCAGTTATGGCGTGAAAAAAGCGATCTCAACAGTGCTGTCATTGAAGGTGCAATAGTCAGACTTCGCCCCGTTCTGATGACCGCTTTGGTAGCCAGCCTTGGTTTTGTGCCTATGGCTCTTAATACGGGCACCGGCGCAGAGGTTCAAAGGCCGCTTGCTACCGTAGTTATCGGCGGGATTATCTCATCGACCCTACTTACGCTGTTCGTTCTACCAACTTTATATCAATTGGTGCACGGGAAAGCAAATAAACAGTAAAGCAACGATGCCCTGGGTAAATCCAGGGCACACCAGGAGAGTTCATGGCTCACTCACATTCCCATAGCTCAGAAAAAATTGGCTGGGCTTTTTTTCTAAATTTCGGATTCACCATCATTGAGTTTATTGGAGGATGGTTAACAAATAGTACTGCGATTATGGCGGATGCAGTGCATGACTTAGGTGACACATTGTCAATTGGTAGTGCATGGGTGCTGAATAAACTGGGCGCTAAAAGTGCAACGAATGAGTTTACCTATGGCTATCGACGCTTGAGTTTACTTGGGGCGCTGATAAATGGCGTGGTTTTAATAGCTGGATCTGGCTGGATACTTTATGAAGCAGTACCACGCCTGAGTAATCCAGAGATGCCAGAAACGAAGGGGATGATAGCACTGGCTATTCTTGGCGTACTGGTAAATGGTTTTGCCGCTTTTAAATTACAAGGTGGTAAATCACTCAATGAAAAAGTACTCAACTGGCATCTGCTGGAAGATGTACTAGGCTGGGTAGCGGTACTCATTGTCGCTATTGTTATGCAGTTCAAAGACTGGCCTGTTCTGGATTCGATTCTTTCTATCGGATTTACCCTTTTCATTCTGTTCAACGTTATTCAAAATCTCATCAGCACCCTGAAACTGTTTTTTCAGGCGTCACCAGACAACATTCTTTTACAAAACGTAACTGATAAATTGCTTGAACTTGATGCTGTGAGCGATTTGCATCATCTGCATATTTGGTCACTTGATGGTGAGCATCATGTCGCCACCGTCCACGTCGTTAGTCAGTTTGAGTCGAAGGCTGAGTATCTTAAGTTAAAGGAAAATGTATCTGATGCGCTGCAAGAGTTTGAATTATCGCATACAACCATAGAAATTGAGCTTACTAGCGAAGAATGTCGGGACGCTGATTAACTTAGGTTAGTTATTCAAATAAGGGGCGGTGCCATCAATGTAAAAACGCTTTATAGCATTGTATAACAGCCTCCCCGCCTAACGTTTAGGGCCAACCCAACAAGGTTTAAATTTGTTCATACTTCCGTAATTCAGCTTGGCCAAATGTTTAATTGACTCTTTGACACTGTAATCGCATAGAGATATCCGATTATCCAGCTTAGGTAGCTCCTTTTTGGTCAAAAGCCGTAGAGTCTGTTGTAACAGCTTACAATTGGTATGGACTCAGTAATTGTTTTGATATGTAGGTACCGACGTTACGGGTTGCCAAGCAAAACCGGAGGCTGGGCCTATTATTCACTATGTGTTAGTGCGTACTTAAGCGACATTAGCACGTTGTTTTGTAGCTCCCCGGCGCGTTCTGCGCTAGACGTTTCGTTGCATAGTGGTATAGACCTTTTGCGCCGAACAACTTATCAGCAGAAAACCCGTGGCGGATTCAATCCCAGCGACCATACGCAGATGTTCTGTAGGTTCGATACTTCCAAGCCCCAGAGTCGTAATGGTGGTCAGGGAAAAATAAAAGATGTCACTTAACGTCGTAGATTGCACAAAATCGCCAAGTTCAAGCTTCTGACCCAATAGGTAAGTACAGGTAAAGACACCTGCTATCAAAATTTGGCTGAGCACGGCCACCCCCACCACTATTGGTGTGGTTAAATATCGGCTTGCCTTTGTGGCGATTAATTTATCAGCAAATAAAGTGATATTTCCCAAATGGAAAAACACCCCTATCAATAATGTTGCAATAGCTAGTATCAGCGCTAAAAACACTATTACTCCTCCCCCGGTATAAAATTTGTACTCACCTTACTATCGTATTGATTTTAGACCTTCATATAGGTGAATTTTTCCCAGTCACCCCACAATTTAAGTAAGGATTACATATGAAATACACTAAATTTGCGGCAATGATTATCACTTCAACGTTAGCCATGTTCGGCATGATGTACCTAAACACTTACGCAATATCACATATATGGTTTAGTGAAACGCGCACCTATATGGCACTGTACATGGGCGCCGTCATGGCTATTATTATGCTGGCGTTTATGCTGGGTATGTATACCAATAAAAAGCTAAACATAGCGATTTTCATCGGCGCTTTAGGGCTTTTCGCTCTTTGTCTTTTCCTTGTTCGCTCGCAGACGACGGTTGCAGATTCTGCTTATATGAAAGCGATGATTCCGCACCACTCTATCGCTATTCTTACCAGTGAACGCTCTAATATTGAAGATGCCCGTGTACGCGAACTTGCCAATGAAATTATTAAAGCACAGCGCAAGGAAATAAAAGAGATGGAGTGGCTCATTCAAGATATTGAAGAAAACGGTAAGGCTACGACGTCGGTTGAAGCTGATAAGCGCCCCGTACCTGATTTTGTAGGAAGATTAAACGCAGAAAACGCGACACAATAAGGCAGTTTAGCTTTGTGTGGAGGTGGCCGACAGCATGCATGCCTTGGCGGTAGGGTTCATAAAGCGCAAGGGTACTTTAGCCATAACCCCTTCTGCTTTATGGTCGCTTTATTTTTACTTTAATTTTGCTTTTTGCAGGCTATCGACGCGCGGGGTAGTTAACCTAAGTTAACCGGTAATGTGGCCTATGTGGAATGCTTATTCGTAACTAGTCGGTATAGTAAACTTTATTAGCCCTTTCCTCACCTTAAAAAAAATGTGGCAATATTTTACGTGCGCCTGGCAGAGTAAAATATAAAGTGAGCTGTCGGCCCATTATTTATAGTTAACTACGCCATATCATAAGCTTAAAATCTGAAGGAACTGTTATATGTTACGTTTATCTGCAATTGCCCTGCTAACCATAAGTATTGCTGGCTGCAGTGATAATGAGGTTGGCGATGTATCGTTGGGGTTGTTTACCACCAAAGACATCAAAATTGATTCACTGAAGGATCCCATTGTTAAAGGGGTGACTTGTCATATCTCAAGTATTGAGGCGAACCTGGATTTTTCCGACCCTTCAGATAGCTCTATTGCCTGTCGGCAAACCGGTGAAATTACCCCGCAAATGATTGCTAATATAGATACTTCATCGTCGGGCGATATTGTGTTTAAAAAATCCAAGAGTATTTTTTTCAAGAACATGAAAGTCAGACGCATCTACGATGCTGAATCGGCGTCACTTATTTATCTTTCCTACTCCACAAAGGAGTCCTCTGGTAGCTTTAAGCACAGCCTATCTACCGTGCCGTTGTGGAATACCAAGGCCTATGTGTCGTTGCCTAAAGACTAATCTGGGCCCACTTGGTAAGCATCACTGTTTGGGTGCAATTTGCGGAGCCCCGCCGATTGCATTCCCAGGTGTTAGCCAACCTCCCAGATAGCCTGCGTCTTTGGTAAGGGTTGAAATTACCGCTTCCCCGTGGTGGCGCTTTATGTGGGTTTGATTAGCGATAAGTGTATCGGCGGTTGTTACAACTTTAGCCTTTCAGTAGAAGTAACAGCAGTTTTAACCCCGACACACAGAAGAGGCATAGTAGAACTAAGAAGTGGCAAAAATAAAATACACTGAATACGTCGTCCATAAATGCAAACAGATAGAAAAAGCCGCAAAATTGCATAAACCCTAAACAGAACACAGTATAAAGCGCTATGGATAAACGCTTCTCAATAACCAGCTGCGCCACTGGGACTTCACGGGTCCTAAACAATAGATGAAGCAAGGCAAGCAACAGCACCGGCGTAATAGCCGTTATTGCATAAATAGCGGGAAAATCGGCCGAAGGACGCGCTAGCCATCCAAAGTGATTATACCCTTCGAATAGGCTTGCCCCCACTGCAACACCGGATAGCACAATTAGCAGCGCTAAAAATAAGGTGTAATAGCTGCCATATCTTGCTGGCAAAGCGTAAACCCGCGCTGTTTTTTGCCCAGCCAACAGATCAACGAAAATATTGATACAGTAGTTTCCTTGTGTGTCTCTATACACTGCCATGCCGGCCTCCTTGCCATTAATATTGATATTGGGGCCGTTTAATAAGCCCCAAAGGGTGACAAGACCTGAGCTATATCAGGACTGCCTTACTGATTACAGCCTATTTGGGTTATGCATTAATCTCGTGAAAGGCTGGCTGCCACCAGCGTCGAGCCACCGGCTGATAAGACCGCGCCACAAATAGCCAAAGCTGCTGCACCGGTTGCCACGAACGGGGCGGCTGCCACAGCTACGGCTCCTATCATTACGTATGCAGCACCCGAATACAGTAGGTTTGCGCTGCCCATTGATTCAGACCGTCTTTCAGTTAAAAATACCTCAGGTGGATTGCGCTGACATATGTGGCTTCCACCAACAACGTTATTTAATTCAACACGCGTAAGCTGTGCGAATGTATTATTTATGCTATATCCTTTTTTAAACCCTATCTAGGGTAAAGTAAGGTTGCCAGTGACTTCGCCCCCCCTAAAAGGGTAGAGGTGGCCGCAGGTATGAATATAGAATGCAGCTGAAATTAGATATAGTGTGCATAAGTACGGTTTCTGACCGCTTCCGGTTACCCGATAGATTTAAGGAATGTTCACTGCTGCTGTTTCAATTCCTAGCAAAATTGCAGCTTAGCCCGCAGCGAAACGCAATGTACCTTTGCAAGTTGCCCTGCAGGTGGACCTCCCGACGGGCACCAGCGCGGCGCCAAAAGCATTCCCGTAACCACAAATCAATAAGTTAGTAGGTACACAGCGTTATTTATGCTGCGCTTTGTATTACCTAATAGGAAAATCCCAGTAGCCGTACCCGGCCATTTCAAGCCGGGTTGTATGTGTACCCGTTCAAAATTTCCTCGACATCGGGCCACTGATTCTTTATATTGCGCGCCCTCGGCTCCTTATTGGGAGCATGTTTTTCTTCTGTCTTTACCCTCTGGAAACCTGTTTTGATTACCACTGCCAACATCACTATGCAATTTGGCTCTGAGCCATTATTTGAAAATATTTCTGCCAAATTCGGTAACGGCAACCGTTACGGTTTAATTGGTGCCAACGGCTGCGGAAAATCGACTTTTATGAAGATTTTAAGCGGCAAGCTTACGCCCTCGGCAGGCAATGTCTCCCTGGCACCAGGCACCAAGCTGGGGATTTTAAACCAGGACCAGTTTGCCTTTGAAGAAATGAGCGTAGTAGATGCCGTGATCATGGGCGACCGTGAGCTGTGGGAAATCAAGCAGGAACGGGATGCGATTTACAGCAACCCCGATATGAGCGAAGAAGATGGCATGCGGGTAGCGGATCTGGAAACCCAGTTTGCTGAACTTGATGGCTATACCGCTGAAGCCCGGGCGGGCGATATCCTGATTGCCGCCGGTATTGAAGAGTCTTACCACTTTGGCTTGATGAAAGAAGTTGCGCCTGGGCGTAAAGTGCGGGTATTGCTGGCGCAGGCGTTGTTCGCCGAGCCCGATATTTTGCTGCTTGATGAGCCTACCAACAACCTGGATATTTACACCATTCATTGGCTGGCCGAAGAGCTGAATAAGCGCAAGTCGACCATGATTATTATTTCCCATGATCGCCACTTTCTAAATTCTGTATGTACGCATATGGCAGATATAGATTATGGCGAACTGCGTGTTTATCCTGGTAACTATGATGCCTTTGCCGAAGCAGCTGCGCTGGTACAAGAGCAGCTACATAGCGAAAACG
Source organism: Alteromonas indica (assembly GCA_003056425.1). Taxonomy (GTDB): domain Bacteria; phylum Pseudomonadota; class Gammaproteobacteria; order Enterobacterales; family Alteromonadaceae; genus Alteromonas; species Alteromonas indica. The sequence continues at coordinate 91,206 of PYVY01000013.1, read as the reverse complement.
CCAAAAAATCTGCTGAGATAGAAGAACTACAGGGCTTTGTGGCCCGCTTCTCGGCTAACGCCTCAAAAGCCAAACAAGCAACGTCTCGGGCCAAGCGTTTGGAAAAAATTGAGCTGGCGGACATCAAATCATCAAGCCGCCGCAAGCCTTATGTTGTATTTAAGCAGCATAAAAAATTGCATCGGCTGGCCATTACTTTAGACGACTTAGGCCATGGTTATAGCGGCGAACCGCTGTTTAGCAATGCCAATCTGTTATTAGAAGCCGGATCGCGCTTAGCCATTATCGGTGAAAACGGTGCGGGCAAAACCACCTTACTTAAATGTCTTACCAACGATATTGATGCCAATGAAGGTACCGTTAAGTGGGCTGAAAATGCGGCGATAGGCTATATTCCGCAAGACAGTACCAAGGACTTCAGTACCGATTTAACCTTGTTCGAATGGATGTCTCAGTGGCGTGGGCCAAAGCATGATGATTTGCAGGTAAAGGCAATGTTGGGCCGCTTACTGTTTGGCTCCGATGACTTTAACAAAAAAGTAAAGGTTTGCTCGGGTGGAGAAAAGAACCGGCTGTTGTTTGGTAAACTGATGCTTCAGGATATCAACGTTCTGGTAATGGATGAACCTACTAACCACCTTGATATGGAATCTATCGAAGCGCTAAATAATGCCTTATTGAATTTTGATGGTACGGTTATCTTTGTTAGCCACGACCGTGAGTTTGTGTCGTCATTGGCCACTCAAATTATCGAAATCAAAGACCAGAAAATAACGCATTTTGAAGGTACTTACGAAGAGTTTCTTGACCATAGTGCCGGCCATTAAGATGTGAAGCTTGGTGGGGCAACCTCTGCCCTACCAATACGTAAATTTGGTTTTGGCCTGTAGTTAATATAAATAAGTGCCCCCTTATTGGCATTATCTGCCTCCCCGGGCTTCTTCTGCTCATCTGTCCATGCTATTAAGGCTCACTGTACTACCATTCACTACACTAACCTGAATAAGACACGGATTACCGAATCTCCCAGTCTGGTTTTGTAATGTGGCCGGTCAACCGACTCTAATTGGTTGTTCCCAACAAAGCACAATGACTGGCTTTCGCTTATGTAGTCGCTGGCTATGGGGTTTCTGGCTATGGGGTATGGCTATCCCGCCGGCGCTGCTGGTATCGCATCACCCTGGCTTTTGCGACGTATAATACGTATGTTTGTATTTTGTACAACGTAGTGTAAATAATACCGTTTTTTGAATAATACGCCCAGCCTGAGCAAGCCTTAATATGCGTCAGCTAGGTAGAAGGAAGGCTCCGCTTGAGAAAACCGGGGCTGCGCCAGGAACTGTCTTTTCCTTAGTCTAATAATAATGCTGTTTTCCACACCATCATCCTAATACGCCCGTCAATTTGCTCCCCTCTGGTAACCCCAGATATTTCGCGCCCCGTTCCCTCGTGCTCTTCGCTAACGGGCTGCAACCGGGTACTACGCCATATAAGATGATAATTACAGGCGCTGGTTTTAGTTGCGCAAAGGCCGTGATAACAACCATAAAAATAATAATTTGCAAAAACAGCGAAGCCGAACGGTTAAACCCGCCTTATTAACATGCGCCGGCCAGGCCGCGCGCATGCGTGAGTGATGCGCTGGGGAGACTTCGCCGCGTTCGGAACAGCTCTTGCTACCCTTTAGCGTATGCCCAATCGTGGGGGGAAATACTGTCATTATAAGTATAAAGCTACCCCAAATGTTAATCGACATTAGGAGAGTACAATGAGTAAGCAAGCCGTGTTATATCGAATGGTTACCGATGAACACATTTGTCCCTTTGGTTTACGTTCTAAGGATTTATTGGAACGCGAAGGTTACGAGGTAGAGGATAATCATCTTACCAGCCGGCAACAAACGGACGAATTCAAGCAGCAGCATAACGTAGAAACCACTCCCCAGACATTTATCGATGATAAGCGGGTTGGCGGTTACGATGACTTACGTGACTTCTTTGGCAAAGGGGAAGCTGGCCAAACAGGCACCACATATACCCCGGTTATTGCCATCTTTAGCGTATCGGCTGTGGCAGCATTAGCCATGGCGCTTGGAGGTGAGCTTTTCTCTTTGCACACCCTGATGCTGTTTATCGGCTTTGCAATGATTTTGCTGGCCGTTCAAAAATTACAGGATTTACATAGTTTCACCAACATGTTTATCACCTATGACCTGCTGGCTATGCGTCATCTGCGTTATGCCTATGTGTATCCCTTTGTGGAAGCCTACGCAGGTATTGGCATGGTAGCCGGCTTCTCAGCATGGTTAGTGGCCCCCTTTTCGCTCTTTATTGGGGTGGTGGGCGCCATGTCCGTGTTTAAAGCCGTCTACATTGATAAGCGAGAACTAAAATGCGCCTGTGTGGGGGGCGACAGTAACGTGCCGTTAGGCTTTGTATCATTGTCAGAAAATCTGTTTATGATAGTAGGTGCGATATTGATGATGATATTGGCTTAACCAGCCGTGGCAGCTAAACCAGCTTTCAGAGTAATTTCTTTGAAAGCTGGTAACCCTTTTTAAAACCAGATGCGTAACCCGGCAACAACGGCGGTCTCCTGGGTGGGCTCCTTTTCCAGTCTAGCTTGCTGGCGGTTGGCGCCTAACCAGCTATCCCAGTAAACTCCTACATATGGCGCTATTTTACGGTGTAATTCATACCGATACCGGATACCTATACGTAAGCGATTGAAACCAGCCTGTCTGGCAAACCGTTCATCATCGTTAAGGTTGATGCTTAATTCCATCCGCGGTTGTAAAAAGCTGCGCTGGCTTAATACCCAGTCATATTCGGTTTCGCTTATCCACTGCAGCCCGCCAGACTCGTTTATCAATATTGTGTTATCGACTTCAAACCAATAGGGGGCCAGGCCCTGGGCGCCAATTGCAACGTAATGTTCCCGCTGCCCATCGGATGATAGCGTCCCCTTTAAACCGGCGCCTGCTTGCAGTGACCAAAATGTGCTAATAAGGTAATCATACAGCACCTCGGCCCGGTCTATTTCGCTAGCCGCGCCATCGTTCTGGGTATTTTCGCCCTCGGTTTTAACCATCACCCGGTGATAGTCTCCACCGTACCAGCCTTGTAGATCCCACACTGCCTTATGCTGTTGGTTTTCAGTGCGAACCGCTTCCAGGCGGTCAGCCATTAACTTACCGGTAGTATAGCTACCGTGAGGCAGTGGCCAGCTTTCTTCTGCTGCTGCCGCCGTAAAAGGTGTCATCCACGCCAGGCTGATAGTTGCCGTGGCGAGAGACCGTATCCACTTATTCATTGTCATTCTCCTAAGCCACTTCAACCACGCGAAACATGCCTGCTTCCATATGGTACAAAAGGTGGCAGTGAAACGCCCACTGCCCCGGGGCATCGGCACTGATTAACAGCGACACTTTCTCGTTTGGCTTAACGCTGATGGTATGTTTACGCGGCCGCGGATACTGGCCATTTTCCAACTCCATCCACATGCCGTGTAAATGAATGGGATGATCCATCATGGTGTCATTAACCAGCACAAGCCGAAGCCGCTCTTGATAGTTAAAGTGTATTGGACCATCCACTTCGGTAAACTTTTTACCATCAAAAGACCACATATACCGCTCCATATTGCCGGTAAGATGCAGTTCAATCTGACGTTCAGGCTCCCGTTCATCAGGCCAGGGATGCGCGCCTTGTAAGTCTGCATAAACCAGCACCCGGTGTGGTGCATTTTCCAGCCCGATACCCGGCTCGCTCAACCGCGATACCGGGTTATCCGCTATCATTCCCGCCCCTTTGCCATGGCCGTCAGCAGTGTGTTTGATGGCTATGTCATTGATCGGCAACGACGGTTTAGTTGCATGCTGCGCATGACCTACTCCCATTGCACTGTGCAGCTTCGCACTAGCGCCATGGGTAGCAGTGCCACCATGCTCGGCGTGGGTAGAGTGCGTGGCGTCGCCGGACATAGCGTGCCCGCTCGGCTCGTGATGGCCGCCTGACATACCGTGCTCCATGCCCTGATGGGACGTCACAGGCTTAGTATGCCGCTTCGGCATGTCGTGCCCCTTAGACATGTCGTGCCCCTTAGGCATATCATGCTTCATCGGCATGTCGTGGCTCATGCCCATAGCATCCATTCCCCGCTCGCTTATTTCACGTTGCGCCGGTATCTCAGCAGCCATACCCAACTCGGGGGTAAGGGTGCCCCGGGCATAGCCACTACGGTCAAAACTTTCAGCAAACAGAGTATAAGCCCGGTGCGCCTGGGGCTGCACAATCACATCATAGCTTTCGGCAGTAGCAATCCTGAATTCATCTACCCGTACCGGTTTAACGGGCTGCCCATCGGCCGCTACCACCAGCATTTCAAGGCCAGGGATACGTAAGTCAAAATAGCTCATAGCTGAACCATTTATTATCCGCAGACGCACTTTTTCGCCAGGTTTAAATAGGCCCTGCCAATTATCGTCAGGCGTTCTACCGTTGCATAAATAGGTATAGGTGCTGCCGGTAACATCGGCCAGATCCCGCGGGCTCATGCGCATCTGCCCCCACATAGCCCGCGCTTGCCAGGTAGCGGCCAGCCCTTGCTGCTCAACTTCTTTTAACGTGTCAAATATCGTGCGCTGCTGGTAATTGTAATAACCTTCGGCGACCTTAAGGTGCCGATATACTGTGTGAGGATCTTCAAACGTCCAATCTGATAGCAGGATAGTGTGTTCCCGGTCAGCACCAATATCGCCATCGGCGGGCTCAATAATCAGTGGCCCCAAGTGGCCCTGCTGTTCTTGCAGACCAGAATGACTGTGGTACCAATAGCTACCATTTTGGTTTACCTCAAACTCATAGTTGAAGTTGCTACCAGGCGCTATGCCGCCAAACGACAAGCCCGGAACCCCATCCATTTGATAAGGTAAAATCATTCCATGCCAATGAATGGAAGTATCGGTTTTAAGCCGATTGATAACATTTAGCTTTGCTACCTGGCCTTCTTTGAGCCGGATAAGCGGCCCTGGCATCTGGCCATTGATAGTAATCATGTTACCTAGCCGGCCCCCTAACGGTAAACACGCGCCCGCTACGGATAAGGTAATATTATTCCCCTCAACGGTGGCATCTTTATAAGCTTTACCAAGCGGTGCGGCCCATGTGGGAGCCACGCGGGCCAGCGCTAGCGCAGAGGCGCTGCAAAGCGCGCCGCGCAAAAATCGTCGACGACTGTGCGGTTCAGACATTGTCATAATTTATCCCAAAATTGCTATATCGAGACCATGTACCAACGGTTAAATGTTAGTCACCTGATCATCTAAAAAATTGGTTAACAAACCAGTATCAAGCAAATAATGAAGGGAAAATGGGGGGGCGAAAGGGCTGATCTTCAAACGCTGCGCGCTGTCCTGCCCGTAACGAAAAGGACCGTTCGCGAACCACGGGGGAATCAAACAAAACAGAGCTTATCGCCGTTAGGAAAACCGAATGGCAAGTTTGCGCCGGAGACTGGCAATGCACTTTACAACACGATTGCGTATCGGCCTGCGAGTGACCGCCCATATCATTGGCTGACAGCAACATCGTATTATGTGTTTGCAGCGTTTCTGTTGAGGGTAAATTTTGGCTATGCATAGCAGCATGGGTAGCGGTACTAAAAGCCGATACCACCACACTAAGCACCATCCAGAAAATTACCCAACGCCTACTATTGAACACTAAAATACCGGTCGCTATATGTCTTGTTTGGGCGCTAAATATAGCATACTGCATTTATTTTGCTATCACCCTGTAAGCCTAGCGGGTTACTTAAGGTAACTGTTTAAGATAGTGATCAATGCGTCAACTTCTGTGTCCCGCTCTTCATGGGTCAGGGTTCTGCTACCAATATGCTCGCGAATATGATCTTCTAAAACCTGCTTCATCAGCCCATTCACCGCACCTTTAATTGCGGCTACTTGCTGAAGTACTTTAAGGCAATCGGTATTCTGTTCCAGCAGTTTATCCAGCGCCCCAGCCTGCCCCTGAATTTTTCTTACCCGCGTTTGTAACGCCGCCTTGTGCGCTATCAAATGAGCCATCTTTATCCCCGTTGCGTCAAATTACTATACTGGGGTATAGTATATAAAAAATTCCGTCAGGCAAACAATTACCATGCATACGACCGTTAAAAACAAGTGGGGCCACGAACACAATTTTGTGCTCGATACGCAGAAATCAGAAAAGAAAGTGAATATTGTTTTTGCCCTGACCACCGTCACAATGGTGGTGGAAATTGTCGGCGGCACCTGGTTTGGCTCCATGGCATTACTGGCAGACGGATGGCATATGTTTACTCATTCGGCGGCCTTTGCTATTTCAATGTTTGTGTATTGGTTTGCTAAACGCCATCAGCACAATCCTGCCTATAGTTTTGGCACAGGTAAGGTGAATACCCTTGGCGCATTTGCCAGCGCAGTGGCCCTTGGTACCGTTGCTTTAATGATGGTAGTGGAGTCGGTGGAGCGGCTTTTCGCCCCCCAGGCGATTCATTTTTCAGAAGCTATCTGGGTGGCTGTAATTGGTTTGGGTGTCAATGTGATCTCCGCGGTGGTTTTGCATGATTCTCATCATCATAGCCACGGAGCGCATGAAGACCTCGACCATCATCATGCCTGCGACCATGACCATGACCATGACCATGACCATCATCAGCATGATCATAACCTTAAGGCGGCCTATTTTCATGTGCTGGCAGACACCCTTACCAGTTTGCTGGCAATTATTGCTTTGGTGGCCGGCATGTACTTCAACTGGTTGTGGGCAGATGCGCTGATGGGGATTGTAGGCTCAGTGGTTATTGGTAAATGGGCTTATGGGTTAATTCGCGACAGCAGTGGAATATTGCTTGATAAAGCGCCGTCTAAAACGCTTAGTGACAAAATTCGAGCGTCAATAGAGCAGGATAATCGGTCTGTGGTTACTGATTTGCATTGCTGGAAACTGTCGGGGAATCATTTAAGCGTTCAAATGGCTATCGCAACCAGCACCCAAAGTACCGCAGACGAATACAAGGCGCTGCTCAAAGACGCCGTAGAGGCTGACCATATTACCATTGAGGTCAACCGACTCTAGATTACGTACGCTGTGCTCTATAATCAGTCATCTGCGGTAGCGGCATTTTGCTAGCAATGGGGCTAGCTACAAAGCCAACCCACAAGAATTAGCTACTGGGTTTAGTTACCGCAAAACAGTAACAGGCCGGATTCTGTAAGGATACGTTTTAGCGCTTAACACCGGTTTTTTGGTGATTACGCCTGTAGATTGCGATGGAAAGAAAGTAACGCTACAGGCATGCCTTAAAAGTTTCTGCATACCACAGCATGGCAATTTTTTGCTGACACGCCGTTTTGCCGTGCCCATGAGCGTCCGCGCCGCAACGTTATGACTTTCATGCCGATAGTGCTCGATTTATTTTAACCATGGCCGCTTTTTTACGAGAAAGCTCAGTAGCAGGCAACCATGATAAGCGCGTATAGAAGCAGTGCACTGCTTGTTCAGCTGTCTCCTGCTGCCTTTAGCATGCGAGCGCGCCCCTCTGGGTACCCTCTATGGCGATCCTCTATACCTTACCTTTATGCCTATAAACTTTTCAGCAACCCAATCAATAAGCAGCCCTCCCCCACGCACCAACAAGGGTCAGAGGGGTGCGGCGGTTCCTATGCAAAAGCATTGCAATTCAGCTCACATTTGCTCATGTAAGCTTCACCGGGCACTCGGTTTGCCAGCTTACCTTCAGTCAAAGCAAGAACCCCCTCGTCCCATAACCTTGTAATAACAATGAGGCGGTTAGCTGTCAGTGTACTTCCGGCCATCGTCTGATTAGCTCCCGTGGGAAGCAGTGTGGATTCATCTAGCCCCCATATCTCCGTCATAGTCATAGCCACAATCATAGTCGCAATCATAACTATAGGCCGGGCAAGCATAACGGTAGTTGGCCATACTGCAATCCGTCTACTAACAAGGGCGCACCGCACCTCCAGAATGTCAGGCTAAGCAGATACACGTAAATACTTGAGCCGGAAAGGCTATCCCCCACCCGGTTCAATGTCCGGCATAACTCCCCCTTAGTCTATTTTAAAAAGCCCTGGAATAGGCAGAGGCAGGCTTATTTGGGCCCTGGGCCTGGGGGAAGTGGGTTGCTAACATGACTTGATGGCGCTATTTATACAATCCCTTCTTACGAGCATTCACCTTCTTCTTTGCTTTACTCCTGTTTCCGCTCAGTCTCAGGGCATTGTATTGTGACGGGCGCTACCATCCCCTCTTCTTTTGTAGCAGGTTCGCCAGTAATAGCGTATAGCTCCCAATATAAACAGTATCGTCATAGCCATGCCCGCAAGCACATAGAATATTCTGCCTGCTAGCCCAAAATACGTACCGTCGTGCAGCGCGTGAAGCCAGTTAACGATGGTGGTAGCATGGTTTTGTTTATGAAAATCATAACTGTATAGAAGAGTGCCATCCGCTGCGCTGATATAAACAAACGTGTGAGGAAAGCGCCGCGAGGGGTCGCCTTGTTGAGAAAGCCGGAACCGATAATAGTCTGGTGTGCCGGTGACAGCAGGGGTCTCAATCCACGCCAGCGTGGCAGTGGGATAATGGCTGCGCGCCTGCTCCAGTGCTACCGCAGGAGGCACCGTATCAGCTTTGGCGCCGCCAGCATTCTGGCCGAGCAGGGGTTGTGGTGTGTTTACGGGCCCAAAGCCCTGCGACAACACCCAACTGGTTTGTTTTGGCAATGCCAGCATAGCTCCTGTAACGCATAGCAATACAAGGGGAATAACCATTACCAGGCCGGTAACTTTATGCCAGTCGTACAGTTGCCCTACCAAAGCTGGACGCCGCTTAAACGCCAGCGCACGCCGCCACTGCCCGGGCCGCGGCCACCACGCAAGCAGGCCACTAAGCAGAAGCAAAGTGGCGCCCACCCCTATCATCCCAACCACTACCAGTCCGGTAGCGCCAGATAAAAGTGAAAAATGCAGGTTATAAAGCCAGGTCATAAGATAGTGCCCCCAGTATTCCTGCCGCACCACGGCGCTACCGTCAGCACTAAGCCATACCATTAACGGCGCGAAATATTCGCCCTGGGTGGCTGGGGGATGGTAATAGCGTGCTGCAATAACAAGGCCGCGTTCAGAAGCTTCAACACGCCACGGCCCGTTCAGGTCAGGATACGTTTGGCGCAGGGTATGTAGCGCCCTGTCGTAGCGAGGCGCAATAAGCTGAGGAGGAGCACAGGAGTCGCAAGCCGGTGTTGCAGGAAGATTAAGCGCGCCGTCCAGCTCATTATAAAATACCAGCGCCGCCCCGCTCAGGCTCAGGCTCAGCACCACTACTGGTATACCGAGCAAAAGTCCAGCCCATAGATGAACGCGTCTAAGCCACTTGTTTAACTTCAATGATACCAACCCATTATGTACTACCAGAATACTCAACCATAGCTATCCTGTAACCCGGGTAGCTTATACATAGTGGCGGCGAGCTTGTATCATCTTTTACCGGCGCACAATGCGACATTTTGTCGCAGGCTATTAAATGAAATGGCGTATTAGCCAATCCCCCGCCCCTGACATTACCTCTGGGCCGGGAATATTGCGTCGCTAGAATAGTACCAAGCCGTTTAAACCGCTATAAATAATATAGGCCTCGGCTTGGTTATCGGCAGTGCCAGGGCCGCACAGAGATTATCTTGCCCAGCCATTGAGCAGCGTCATACGAGGGTGGAGGGCGATAGCAAACCACCGCGGATAAGTTTATCGTTCCCAGCCGTCGGTAGCACAGTATTGGGTAATAAAATCATGATGCTGAGGCATTTTAGTTACCATTTTCTGGATAGCCTGACGGATATTAGCTAACTGCTGTTCTAAACCATGCTGGTCAAGTAGCCGCCCGGCGCCGTGATGTTGTTTGGGATACAACCCCTGCCCCAGCATTACCTGCACCCACGAATCGGTTCTGAATAAGCCGACTTCATCAGGCCATACATAGGCATTTTCGCTAAACAACTGCATACGATGACGTAACGAGTCCGGTATATCCAGCATGCGATAGAAGTTCCAGAAATCACTGTCGGTACGTTGGGTGGCGTGATAATGCAAAATGATAAAATCTCGTACCGCTTCAACTTCAAACAAGGTTTCTGCATTAAAACGCGCCGCTTGCTGAGTATATTCGTTGCCAAATGGGAAGAGTTTCATTAAACGCAATATCGCGGTAGTGATCAGATGAATACTGGTAGATTCCAGCGGCTCAAGAAAACCGCTGGATAAACCTATCGCCACACAGTTCTTGTGCCACGCTTTAAGCCGACGGCCGGTTTTAAATGCCAAATGCCGTACGTCTGCTACCGGCGCTCCCGGAAGATTGTCCAACAGCACATCTTGCGCCTGTTGGGCATCCATAAAGCGGCTGCTGTAAACCAGCCCATTACCCATTCGGTGCTGTAACGGAATTTGCCACTGCCAGCCTGCCGGATGAGCGATGGATTTGGTATAAGGGACGGGCGCACTCGTGAGCTCTGTTTGCACGGCCACAGCCCGGTCTGCTGCCAGCCAGTGGCTCCAGTCTTCATAGCCAACACCTAACGCTTTACCTATTAGTAGGCCGTGAAAACCCGTACAGTCAATAAAGAAGTCGCCTTCAACCAGTCGGCCACCTTCTAACTGTACCGCCTCAATGTTACCAGATACCGCATCTAATGCGGTATGGGCTATTTTTCCTTCAATGCGTTTAACCCCAGCCCCTTCGGCTTTTTTACGCAAGTATGCGGCATAAGCAGTAGCATTGAGATGATAAGCATAATTAACCGGCCGTTTATCGACCTCTAGACAAAACTTCTGCGCCTGGGCTGCCTGCAACTCCAGACAGTAATCAGATAACTCCCCGCCAAATCCCTGGGCCTTGGCCTCCAGCCAGAATTCATGAAACTCCGCCATCCACGACCGCTGGCCAATTTCGCCAAACGAGTGAATATAGCGATCGCCCTGATTCGCCCAGTTATCAAACTGAATACCCAATTTAAAGGTTGCCTGGGTTTGCGCCATAAACTCTTTTTCATCTATCCCTAATAACCGATGAAATGTGCGCATGGTGGGTATTGTGGCCTCGCCAACGCCCACCGTGCCTATCGCATCCGACTCAATTAATGTGATATCGAGCAACGGCCCTAGCCGGGAGACCAGGCTAAACGCCGTCAGCCAGCCTGCCGTGCCGCCACCAGCAATAACCACAGCACATTTTTGTTCATTAGGATGAGGAGTCATAAAACAGTTACCGGTTTAAATTTTTTAATAACATAGCGCGCATTCGGCGTGCATTGATGTCGTTCATTTCGCCCAGCGGGCCATGGCTGGCGGCCGGCAGATGTTCGGTCACGTTAGCTGGATTACCAAATACATAGTAGTCGAACAGGTCGCGCCAGGCTTGCTTTTCTGCTTCAGGCTTATCGCGCAGGCTCATCATGGCGTGTAACATGGCATCCATCGGGTTCCCTTGATAGGCCTGTCCGGTCATCCACCAAAAGTTAATCATTACATTAAACCGATCAAGCGCGGCCACTTCGTGCCACCACATTGCCGGGTAGTACAATGCATCGCCCGGCTCCATTTCCACCACTACAGCCGCCTTTAGTGCCTCAGCTATTCGCGGGTGCCGGACAAAATCAGGCTCATCCAGGTTGGCCATTGTTACCATTTGGCCGCCCGGCGTGGGATGCAAAGGTCCTGGGTACAAATTTTTGACTTGCTCGGGCGCAAACAGGGTAAAGCGGCGACGCCCAGCCACGCAGCACGCGAGATTTTTAGGCTGGTCAAAATGGGCCGCCGCGACCGACTCGGTCCCCAGCCAGATCTTTGCCACCGGCTGATTACCGGCAAATTCTGGATGATCAAAACGCAACGAATGCGATGCCGCCAAACCAGGAAAGCCATCATTAAGCTTAAGCGAATTGACGTAAAGATAGTCATGCTCAGTCTTTTCCAGTTCACTGCGTATCGTCTGCAAAACTTGCGCAAAATTGGTCCGGTAGCTGTTGAAATTGAAGCCGGTAGCCTCATTGTTATAGCCGAACCTGGCGTTAATCTGGGGCGGCCCCTGATAGCACAAAAATGACTGCTGGCTGTCATGTTGCGCTAACTGCTGCATGACCTCTTGCTCAGAGCCCCCCGCCGCCTGCACTAACGGCCACTGTTTAACCAGCCCTGGCATAAACACAGGTTTACCCGCGGCAAACAGAGTATCGAATGGAATGGTATCTGGTGTGATATTGTCCAGCACCAGCAATGTATCAGAAGATTTCACAGGGATATCAGGCTCCGGTTATAGCGTGGCTGCCTGAGCAGATTTGCGGTCAATCAGCTGTTGAAAATTGCTCATGGAAGAAAGGATAAAAAACAACAGGCTTAGAGTACCGTATTGATTAAGCCGGGCCAATGCATCACCACTGAGATTGGCCAATGCTTGCTCATTGATACTCAGGTAATCATTAAAATTCACCTGGTGGTCGTCTGACAGTTTTATCTGCACCGAGACCGGTTCAAGCAAATCCATCTCCTGCGCCAACGTAAATAATGTGTTGTCGTACTGGGCGCCGGTTTCGATAACCTGAAGCGCCTTTTTTACATGCTGCAAATATGCACTCTCTCCACCCATAGGTAAAAATACCGACTCGCCGGTGGTGTTACTCACTCTTTCATCCTGCTCGTCAAAGCATAAAAAGGGTTTTGCCTGGGCACTGTCATCTTGTTGATGATAAGCAATACTAAATGGACCGCAAGCCAGTTGAGCGGGTACAAATCGGCTTTGCCAGCCCGTATCATCTATAAAAAGATTTTCGTTTTTATCGAGCCCCAAAATAGCATGCAGCTGTATCGTCTGTGTCGCTGGGTCGCGATAAAACAATAGGGGGAACTCTTTGTGCAGGTCCTGAATTTCCGGTGTATAAGCCAACGTACGATTTACCTTGCAGTCGGCCATTGCGTTGAGATGAAGATTTATTTTTAAATCTTTGTGGTCAACGTTGTTTAATACAGTGGTGGTTTTCATGGGTATGCCAGATTTAATCTTGACCTTTTGTGGCATCCTAGCCCGAGGGCGGGCCACAAGCAATTATAAAAAAGCTGTGTTCAGTTATAATAAAACTGTATTACTACAAGAAGATCAATGTATTGCAAGAAAACATTACCCCTACAACCTGGCGTAGACTGTAGGGGCAACACGAGCAGAGTTACTTAGAAGTTGTAACGTGCGCTAAGAACATAGCGACGGTCCAGTTCCTGAACAAAGAACACGTTATTGTAAGTACGGCCATACTGACGCTGACCTTCTTCGGTCAGGTTGATGACGTCCAGACTCATGGTGAAGTCTTCGGTGAAATCGTAGCTTACGTTGATGTCTATTTGCTCATATTCATCTACAAACAGCGGATTACGTACAGATGAAACCGAGCGGTTAACTTCGTCCAGGAAAGCATCGCGCCAGTTATACGCTATCCGCGCAGACAATCCTTCTTTTTCGTAAATCAGTACCAGGTTAGCACTGTCGCTTAAGCCTTCCAGGGCGAACTGATCAACCGTTGGATCTGAGGCCACATCATAACCAATATCACCATCTACAATAGTGAAGTTAGCCTGGTAACCAAACCCGCTTTCGCCAAAGAAATGCTGCCACGCCATTTCATAACCTGAAATACGTGCACTTTGGTTATTGATTGGTCGGGTTAGCTCAAACTGGAACTCAGGATCGCCGGCCTGGGCCATAATGTCGTAAGTACTAAATACATCATCAGCAAAAGCCTGTGATTCATCAAACTCTGATGCACCGCCGGGGAAATCATCTGGATTGTTTAGAATCGCTGCCATCGTAAAGAAGTTACGCTCGGTGATAGTCACGCCCTGCGCGTTCAATGCTTCAACAGCATCGCCAGATAGTGTACCTGCCTGGCCGGAGTTGGCATCAAGCAAGCCAAACAAAGGCTCTGCCACCTGCTGGGTACCCACAAAGTTGTCTACATCTTTACGGTAATAGCCTATTGAAACCATGCTTGATTCGCCGTAGTACCACTCTAACGATAAATCGAAGTTATTGGATTCCAATGGATCCAGACGCGCGTTACCGGCGTTGCCCGATGCCGCGCCGCCAAGATAGGTGGGGCGGTTAGGCACGTTTACACTGGTGGCCGAATACAACTGGTCATAAGCCGGACGAGCCAAGGTCACACTATAAGACGCCCGTGCTTTAATATCGTCAGTAATGCTTAACGACAAATCAATATTAGGCAGGAAGTTTTCATAGCTATGGTCTGCGCTTAATTGCACTACATCGTTACCTAACACCAAATTGTAGTCATTGTCAGACAACCACACAATATCGGTCGGCACTCGCTGGCTGGCGGTAGAAGTAACATCCGTTTTTTCATACCGCGCACCCACGACGACATTCAGTGGCATGCCACCTACTTCGCCGTCCATTGTCACCTGGGCATAGGCGGCAAAGATATCTTCTTCAACCGTATTGTTATCCGACCCGGTGGCCGGTAGTGCGCCTGGTGTAAAACCATAGGTAGGTGCAATTGCTTCTAACAGTTCAACGGCGTTGCCTTTAAACGATACGCTACCTAAGGCAATAGTGTTCGAACCGGCAGGCTGTGCATTAGCATCTGCGCCTTCAACACCTGTCATTGCATGGTCTTCAAAATTACACGCGGTACAGGTAACCTCTAACAAGCCTTCTGGTACGTCACCCGGGTTATCAATACCCCAACCGCCCAGCGTCGCTTGGGTAGCCAATCGGTTTTGTTCCATTTCAGTTGCCAGATAGCCTATCCCGAAATCAATAACCAGGTCTGCGCCTTTATCCCATTTACCTGAGAATTGAAATTGCTCTACATTAGACTCCTGGGAAGACTCAGTCGCCTGCGCAACCTGGGTACCCACATCCGCTAGATCAAAAATGCCATTATTATTACCTTTAAGGCTATCATCGATTACTATACTGGCTTGCGGAATGGAGCGTGTAAAGTCAGCGGTTTGCCAACCTGCGGTAGCACCAGCAACGTTAAAACGTAAAGAGTTTTTACCATAAGGTGCATTACCACCACTGGTCGCTTTTGAGGTGGCAACGTCAAACTTTAAGTTAAGCGAGTCATTTACCCACCAGTCCGCATTAAAACCAAACGATTTCAGCTCGTCTTTGGTGCCCATAATCAGGTTTTGGAAAAAGAAGTCTTTACCGCCTTCGATATCTTCAGTCAGGTACACCGGGGTTGCGACAACGGGGTTACCGTCAAATTCCACATCTGTGAACTGGCGGGCAAACCAAATACCGTCAATCAGTGAGTTTGATTCCATTTCATTTCGGGCATACGTGGCATCAGCAGTTAGCGTAAGCGTGTCAGACGGTGCGTATTGCAGCGTCAGCATCCCGTTAATCCGCTCACGGTTATCGGCATTGGTCCCTAAGCCCAAGTTAGAAGGAATGGCTACCAAAGTGCCATCTTCAGGTGCATTAACTATGTTGGCGTTTTGCATGCCCACAGTTTCCAGCGCATCTGGACCCCAGGTTTCCAAATCGTAACGTTCTACGCTCATTGTACGGCTGCCAGAGTCACGCTCCTGATAAGAACCAAACAACGAGACCCCAAAGGTATGCTCTTCATTGCTCCAGTTCGTTACCCCACTGACTTCTGGTGTAATACCGTCACCGCTTTCATCACGCATCGCTTTTGCGCCAATAGAAGCGCGGTTCTCACCCTGCGCCAGTGGCTTTAACGTGTTGATATTGATGGTGGCACCAATGCCGCCGGAAGGGATTGACGCTTTCCCGGTTTTATAAACTTCAATACCGCTTACGCCTTCAGAGGCCAGGTTAGAGAAATCAAATGAACGGGTTGTGCCGGTAGAGCCTTGGTCAAGCGGGTTACCGGTAATGGAGGATACGTTTGCCGCCGGCATCTGCCGGCCGTTTAATGTAATCAGGTTAAAGTTGCCACCAAAGCCACGTACGGTAACTTCTGAGCCTTCACCGTTTACCCGGTTGATAGATACGCCGGTAATACGTTGCAGTGATTCGGCCAGGTTGGTATCAGGGAATTTACCCATATCTTCAGCAGAGATAGCATCAACCACACCAGATGACTGGCGTTTAACATTCATGCTTTGCGATAAACTACCGCGTACACCTCTGACTTCAATTTGTTCTACTTCAGGCTCTTGTGCCATGGCCTGTGCCGCTACAACCGCATAAATTGCGCCTGTTACTGCTGCAGATATTTTTGATTTAGTAAACATAGTTTTTGGTTTCCAGTTGAGTTTTACACGTGCTTCCTAAAAACGCGTCTGCCACCGCCATAGCCAAGATCTTTTAAACCGGTTAATACCAGGGTTACTCACCTGTCTAAAAGTCAGCGAATACGATGACGCCACATCACTCGTGTTTGTCAAATATGTTGTCCCGACATGTTTGACTTTGCCTGCCAAGGCACTGTTAACCAAATGTAACGATTGAGTTATAACGCGCAGCAAAATCAATTGCAAGCACTTTGTAAAGAATGTTAACAAAGTAGTGGAATAAGTAAATTTATCGTTTTAGAATCAGCCGCTACTTATGTCGCATTCATTACACAGGGCGGGCAAATGGACATGCTGAATACACCCTCCAATGGTAATAGCAGATCCTGCTTTATCTGGAACCATAGCCGTATAGACAAGCACTTCAACCCGCTCCCCCTTGGAGTGGATAAGGCCGCAAAAAATGGCTAAGTCGCACCACTTTTCGCATGTAGCCCAGGCCAGCACTTATCAGGTGTTTGATGCCTTGCGTCGCAATGGCGCAATGAGCCGCGCTGCTATTGCCGCGCATACCGGAATTACCCGCCCGACGGTGTCGGGGGCCACCGAACGCCTGGTGGCTGCGGGGTTGGTTTGCCCCACAGATCGGCGTACTACGGGTCAGGGTCGTGCGGGGGTGATCTATGAAATTGCCCCTCATTATGGCGTGATCCTGGCTATCGCCGTGGATGGCGAGTCTGTGCATGTGGCGATAAAAAGCCTTGCCGATACCTGGCTTGAACAACGGGTTTTTCCGTGCCCGGATCTGAACCAGCCGCACGCTTTACCCGATCAATTGTTGGCACTGTTAACGCCACTCATTGAACGTATCAACCTGCCGGTGAAAGCCATGGGTATTTCGGTGGCAGCGCCGGTAGACCCGGAGTCCTGCCAAGCTGTGCGTTTGCCACTGCTCCCCTTCGGGGCCATTTGCGAGGTATCATTAAAAGACTACTTTGGCGGGCGTTTGGGCTGCCCGGTAGTTATCGATAACGACGTAAACTGGGCGGCCTTGGCCGAGGTAACTTACGGCGCCATGCAAGGCCAGCGCAACTTCATCTGTGTGTATTTAGGGAAAGGAATCGGCGCGGGTATTTACCTTGAGGGCCACCTGATTCGTGGAGGGGCTGGCCTGGCCGGAGAACTGGGATATGTGCCGGTAGAAGAGCATATTAATTTGCAGGATTATGTGACGGCAGCCGCGGCTAACAACCCAGGGCTGCATGAAGCCAATGCACAGCGCGACCGCGCGATTGCGCATATTGGCAAAGTTATCGCTACTGCCAGTATCGTGGTGAATCCGGATGCTTTGGTATTAACCGGGCCACTGAGCGAGTTTCCGGCTGTATTTGACCGGGTAAAAGAGGCGATCAGTGGCTACTTACTGCGCCCCCTGCCAGTATTGCAAAGTCATATGCCTGAAGATGCGCCGGTACGCGGTGCCGCCTGTGGCGCATATCAAAAGATGCTCGCGCAAACCGGCTTGCTCTAAATCTGTTGTATCACTTTGCCCAATCGGCTAACTTTTTAAGTTTGACTGTGTGTATAGTCGTTTACAAAATTAATTTTATAAGGATAGCCCATGCAGTTATTAGCCAAAGTTGTGGTAGGTAGTCTGTTTTTAGCCGGTTCCAGCCTGAGCCAGGCAAACCCAGATGTTTTGTCGATTCAGCAACAATGGGCAAAAATAAACTACCAAAGTGAGAATAATGCGCAGCAGATTAGCGCTTTTAAAGCCCTTGAAAGTGACGCAGTACACTATGTGGAGCAACATCCTGAGGACGCCGCCGGACTAACCTGGCTAGCCATTGTGCAAGCCAGTGCAGCCCGCGCTATTGGCGGGATGGACGCCCTGGACTACGCGGAACGGGCGAAAAACCATTTTGAACAGGCCATTGCCATTGATGAAGGCGTGCTAGAAGGCACAGCGTTATCTAGCCTGGCAACGCTTTATCACAAAGTGCCTGGCTGGCCCATCAGTTTTGGTAGCGATAGTAAGGCTGAAAAATTGTTTTTACAGGCCCTTGAGTTGAACCCGGCAGGAATTGACCCCAATTATTTTTATGCTGAATACTTATACGATGAAGGAGAGTACGAAGACGCTTTATCTTATTTAGAGCAAGCCAGCCATGCACCTGCCCGCCCCGCTCGGCCACTTGCCGACAAGGGCCGTCATCAGGCGATTGCCGCCCTCAAGCAGAAGATTGCAGACGAGCTCAAATAAGTTCTTTTAGGGGGCGGAACTAAAGGGCTGGTTATTTTTTGTCATGTTCTGTTAACAAATTCGATTAGGATAATCTAATTTACTTATTTTCTTCTTTGTCATTTTTAACCGATTCTTACTAAGCTAATAAAGCTTGTTGAAACGAC
Source organism: Alteromonas indica (assembly GCA_003056425.1). GTDB lineage: Bacteria > Pseudomonadota > Gammaproteobacteria > Enterobacterales > Alteromonadaceae > Alteromonas > Alteromonas indica. The sequence goes on along the minus strand of PYVY01000013.1, from coordinate 72,464 downwards.
AAAATATTGTCAGAGGAAGAATAAAATGTTGAAACGTGCATTAAGTGTTGCGGCTGCGGTAAGCCTGGCACTTTCACCCCTAGCCCCTTCAGTGGCCGCGCCTACGGTTACAGACGAGGTGCGCAGCAACTCGTTTTGGTGGCCAGAACAACTGGACCTCTCTCCGTTACGTGCCCAGGGGGTTGGTTCTAACCCCTATGGCGAACAATTTGATTATGCAGAAGCCTTTGAAAAGCTTGATTTGCAAGCGGTTAAATCAGATATCCGCAAAGTATTAACCACCTCTCAGGATTGGTGGCCAGCCGACTATGGTCACTATGGTCCGTTTTTCATTCGGATGGCCTGGCACGCAGCCGGTACCTACCGTGTAGTCGATGGCCGTGGCGGTGCAGGCGGTGGTCAACAGCGCTTTGACCCGCTTAACAGCTGGCCTGATAACGCTAACCTGGATAAAGCTCGGCGGCTACTGTGGCCCATCAAACAAAAATATGGCCGGGATATTTCGTGGGCTGACTTGATGGCGCTGACGGGTAACGTGGCGTTGGAAGATATGGGCTTTAAAACCTTTGGCTATGCCGGCGGACGCGAAGACGACTGGGAACCTGATCTGGTTTACTGGGGGCCGGAAAGCAAGATGCTGACAGACGAGCGGCGCGACAAAAAGGGTAAATTAAAAGGCCCATTAGCGGCAGTAGAAATGGGCTTGATTTATGTTAACCCGGAAGGCCCGCACGGTAACCCTGACCCTATTGCTGCAGCAAAAGATATCCGTCATTCTTTTGGTCGTATGGCCATGAACGATGAGGAAATTGTTGCGCTGATTGCCGGAGGTCATACTTTTGGTAAAGCGCATGGCGCGAAAAAAGCAGACTGCCTGGGAAAAGAGCCTGCTGCTGCTGATATTGAAGACCAGGGCATGGGTTGGAAAAACAAGTGCGGTAAAGGTAACGCTGAAGACACCATGACCAGTGGTCTGGAAGGTGCCTGGACGGTTACACCTACCCAGTGGACTACCAACTATCTGGAAAACTTGTTTAACTTTAACTGGGTGAAAACTAAAAGCCCAGCGGGCGCTACACAGTGGGTTCCTGATGCAGAGTCAGCTAAAAATATGGTGCCTGATGCCCATATTGAAGGCAAACGACATGCACCCATCATGTTCACCACCGACATCGCTATGAAGGAAGATCCGGCGTTTCGTAAAATTGCGATGCGTTTTAAAGATAACCCGGAAGACTTTGAGCTGGCTTTCGCAAAGGCCTGGTTTAAACTTAACCACCGCGACCTGGGCCCGCGTGCCCGTTACTTGGGTGATGAAGTCCCTGAAGAAATACTGCAGTGGCAAGATGCTATTCCTGAAGTGGATTACCAGTTAGTCAGCGATAGCGATATTAGCAAACTTAAAAAGCAAATTCTGGATTCTGGTTTAACCGTACCTGAATTGGTGAGAACCGCCTGGGCCTCTGCGGCAAGCTATCGGGACACCGATATGCGAGGTGGCGCTAATGGTGCGCGCGTACGCCTGGCACCACAGAATGAATGGCCGGTTAACAATCCGAAAGAACTGGATAAGGTACTGAGTAAGCTGGAAAAAATTCAGCAAAGCTTTAACAAGAATGCGGGTAAAACGCAGATTTCTCTGGCCGATACTATCGTGTTGGCAGGGGCCGCAGCCATTGAAAAAGCGGCAGCAGATGCTGGCCATAAGGTTACCGTACCCTTTAAGCCGGGCCGCAATGATGCTAGCCAGGAAATGACTGATGTTGAGTCATTCAAGTGGCTTGAGCCAAAAGCCGACGCCTTCAGAAACTATTACTCTGATGACGCCTGGAAAGGGCCTACGCAAATGCTGGTAGAGCGGGCTGATCTGCTAGGTTTAGGCGTTCCGGAAATGACTGTGTTGTTAGGTGGTATGCGAGCGCTTGATGCTAATTATCAGGGCAGCGAGCATGGTGTGTTAACCCAAACGCCGGGCCAGCTTAACAATGCCTTTTTCACTAACTTGCTGGATATGTCTACCAAGTGGGAAAAAGCAGAGGGCGAAGAAGGTATTTATAACGGTGTAGACCGTCAGTCTGGTAAACAGAAATGGACTGCCACACCGGTAGATCTGATTTTCGGTTCCAACTCTGAGCTACGTGCTGTGGCAGAGGTTTATGCAGCTAAAGATGCTAACGATATGTTCGTTAAAGACTTTATCGATGTATGGACTAAAGTGATGACCGCCGATCGCTTTGATCTGAAATAAACCCTTAAGGTGTAATTTACAAAGCGACCGAAAGGTCGCTTTTTTTATGCCTGTTTAGCGGTTAATGGCCTGGCAAGCCTTCTCCGGTTTGTGCAATGCGGCCGCCGCAAAGCCAACGTTGCTTACGCTTGGCCTAATGCAATGCCTTCTGCAGTGAGTTTTTGTAACAGATTGCGCCAACGGGATAACCGGGCAGTAGGAGAGCCAACTGACTCCGCCCCACCCGGTGACCATATCCCTTCGCTATTAAAGCTAAATACCGGCGTAAGGTCGGTACGCTAGCCCGCAGGAAGCACATCTGAGATTAAACTATCTAAGATAAGAGGTTCACTGGTAGGGTTAGCATAATACCCCAATACCATATGGGCCTGCGTAAGCGTACTTCGCCGCCCGCCAATTTTTGCTTTTACGTAAATCTTCGCGCTTTAATGGCTATTGTGTAGCAATACAAGCATGGCTGATTCCTCCCAACGTGCGTATAATTAGCCCTTATGGCGTATTTTATCCCCCAGCAAAAACACCTGACTCGTCACGAGATTAAAAAAAGTTCATTTATTGGTATCGCGCAGCATGCGGCTAACCGCGACGAGGCCATGCGCTTTTTAGCGGACGTGAAGCAGGCCTATCCTGATGCCCGGCACCATTGCTGGGCTTATTTATTTGGTTCACCCGCCATGCCTACCGGTATCGCTATGGCTGATGACGGAGAACCCTCTGGTACGGCCGGTAAGCCCATTTTAAATGTGCTTCAGCATAATCAGGTTGGCGATGTAATGTTGGTAGTAGTGCGGTATTTCGGTGGTATCAAATTGGGCGCCGGCGGGTTAGTCAGAGCATATTCGGCTTCCGCTCAACTGACTCTTGAAAGCCTGCCTGTGGTCAAACAGGTGGTGATGGAGCAATTGCAGGTGCACAGCGACTTTAAGCATGAGCAATATTTGCGTCATTTTATCGAGCGCCATCATGGTCAACTGATAGCTACGTCCTACAGCCATGAAGTCACTTTGGCGCTGGCACTGCCAGCAGCAGCTGTAGCGCCATTACACGCCCTTGCCGGTAGCATGGGTTTTACCGTACATACCGCGAAATAAACCGCCCGCCCTCTGGTGGAACCCTGTCCGCTTTGCCCGGGTAGCTGGTAGCGCAGTGCCAGACCGCCAATCAGCATACCCGGTGTAAACCTGCGCCCGTCCGCCTGGGTGCCCTCGCGCAGGTGTTATACTAAGCGTAGTTCTACTGCGATATTGCCTCGGGTAGCGTTGGAATACGGGCAGACTTCATGGGCGTTTTCGATTAATCTTTGCGCCTGACTGGTGGCCAGGTCCGGTAAGGCCACCAGTAGGGTAACCGCCAACGCAAAGCCCTGCTCTACCGGCCCTATCGCCACTTCAGCCGAAACCTTTATATCATTACCCAGTGTTATTTTTTGCGCTGCCGCAACATGTTTTAATGCCCCGATAAAGCAGGCTGCATAACCGGCTGCAAATAGTTGTTCCGGATTGGTACCCGCGCCATCGTCGCCACCCAGCCCGGCTGGTACAGAAAGCCTGGCCTGCAGGCGGCCATCGTCTGACTGCGCACTGCCATCTCTTCCGCCTGTTGCTGTTGCACTCGCTTTGTATAGAATCTGCTGTAATGCTTGCATGCTTTTATTCCACCTTCGTTTAAAGAACTATAATTACATTGCATGCAAACCAATTTACGGCAAACTGCGCATTCCAACAACTACTTTGCACGCAAAGTTATTTGCGTCAGTCGTGTCGTGCAAGTTAACCGGAGCTGTTATGAACGACGATTTAATGTTAAAAAATCAGTTATGCCACCGTTTTTATACGGTCTCGAACGCGTTTAGCCGGGCTTATCGCCCATTGCTGGCAAAACTGGATATAACCTACCCTCAGTATGTAATCCTGATGAGCTTATGGGAAAATGAAGGGATAACTATTTCTGATTTGGTGGAACATACCCAAATAGATAGCGGGGCGATGAGTTTAATTCTGAAAAAGCTCACTTCGAAAGGCTTTTTAACCGTCTCCCAGGCGCAAGATGATAAGCGGGTTAAAATAGTCTCCCTTACCGCTTATGGCCGTAAGATGCGGGCCACGGCAAGTAATATCCCCCAGCAAATGCGTTGCGATATTGCCGCGTTATCTGATTCCCAGGCGCGTACGCTTATTGAGCTAATCGATAAACTTAGCAGCGGATTACAGCGTTCTCTGTGTCAGCGGGAGAATGAATCCTGAACAGCCTGCCGGATGAGCGCAGCAGATTGTCCCCTTTGAACCGGGTTAATTTGGTCCAAAGGTAATCTTGGTATGTTTTGTTACCGTAGGTATGCAGTAGTTTGATATCACCTTATTCATTATGTTGGCGGTGGTGACGGCCTGGGCATGCCCCGGTTACGTGCTGTATTTGCTATTGCCTGTATGGACCTCAGCCTATAGGAAAAATATCGATGAAAAACAAACCACTCACTGTACTCGTGGCCTGTATGTTAGCTAGTTCGGCCAATGCCCAGGTGGCTGTAGAGCCCGATAATGGCTATGCGCCGGGCGATAAAGTACCATTACCCAAGCCATTTGCTACCGCCTCAGCCGAACGCCGGACCAAAGTAATTGGCTGGCCTGAAGGTCAGGCTCCTACCGTACCCGAGGGCTTTGTGGTTAAACGGTTTGCCACCGACCTGGAACACCCTCGCTGGATTTATGTCTTACCAAATAGTGATGTTCTGATAGCCGAAGCCAACGACGCTGAAAAAGGTAGCGCCGATAGAATTACGCTGTTGCGAGATACCAACAATGACGGTGAAGCAGATGAACGGCATGTATTTTTAGAACAAGGGCTGCAACAGCCGTTTGGTATGACCCTATTGGGCGATGATTTCTATGTGGCGAATACTAACAATATTACCCGTTATCCCTATACCGCCGGGGCGAATACAATTGATAAACCCGGCACGGTTATTCACGATATCCCGGCAGATGGCTACAACCATCATTGGACCCGCAATATTGAAGTAGCGGCAAGTGGCAAGCAGCTATTGTTGACCATTGGCTCCTCGAGTAATGTGGGCGAGCATGGTATGGATAAAGAAGCACGGCGTGCAAAAATCTTTACCCTTGAGCCTGACGGTAGTAATGAAACGGTATTGGCATCCGGTATTCGTAATCCAAATGGGTTGGACTATAACCCCGTCACCGGGCAATTATGGGCGGCGGTAAATGAGCGCGACGAACTGGGGGATAATTTAGTGCCCGACTATGTTACAAGCATTAAGCCGGGTGGATTTTACGGTTGGCCTTACAAATATTATGGTGAGCATATTGATCCTCGGTGGCAAGAACGTATGCCCGAAGAAGCCGCTAAAACGCCCCTTATTCCAGATATCGCAGTGGGTAGCCATACCGCCACCCTGGATTTAGAGTTTTATGAAGGCAAAACCTTTCCTCAACGTTATCATAATGGTTTATTCGCAGCCCAGCATGGCTCCTGGAACCGCGCGAAATATAATGGTTACAGAATAATCTTTATGCCCTTTGAAGATGGCCAGCCTACCGGGGAAATTGAAGAGTTTATGGGTGGTTTTTTAAAAAGCAGCGAGACTGACGAAGCTTACGGCCGCCCCTCTGCTGTGCGCGAAATGCCAAATGGGATGCTGCTTATCGCCGATGATGACGCCAACACTATTTGGTCAGTACAGTATCAACCGTAATAGTTCAATCACACTGGGCGGGTATATGAGTTCGAGCAAACAGAGGCCGGTACCAACAGGTTCGTTACGGCTATTAACGCAACATAAGGCTGGGGCTGGTATGTCCTGGCGACGGAGCAGACTGTGAGCCGCCAACAGTCAGTGGCCGATGATGCCAATGCGCCTGGTACCGCGCAGGTCTATTCCGCGTTTGAGGAATGCCTGAATGCGATCAGTCATGGCATTGGTTTGATTGCAGCAATTGTAGGGCTGGTCCTGATATTACTACGCGCCGATAATCCATTAGCGTTATCGGTAGCTGCTGTCTACGGCTCTACCTTAATACTCATGTTTCTTAGCTCCACGCTCTATCATGCGGTACATCATCATCAGGCAAAAGGCTGGCTTAAACTGTTTGACCACAGTGCTATTTATTTACTGATTGCGGGCACCTATACCCCCTTACTGCTGGTATCAATAGGAGGCTGGCTGGGTATCACAATGACCGCCTTGGTCTGGACTCTGGCGTTGGCCGGTATTGCATTCAAAATGGTCGCGCAACATCGATTCCCCCGTATCTCAGTTGCCACTTACCTGTTAATGGGCTGGATTGCGTTGGGTGTCATCTACCCGCTTTATCTGGCATTGCCTGGCGCAGGCCTGTGGCTTATTGTGGCAGGAGGGCTTTGTTTTAGCATTGGGGTGCTGTTTTATGTATCAAAAAAGGTAAAATACACCCATGCTATCTGGCATCTGTTTGTGCTGGGCGGCTGCCTTTGTCATTATCTTTCTATTTATTATTATGTGGTGTAACCCAAACGGAGAAGCATGTCTCAACCTGATTCAGTCAGCCCGCTGGTAACTGACTTACGCTGGTTTAAAACCAGCGTAGGGCGTATTTGTCTGGGTTCCAGGCCTTCAATGTCTGCTATTGAACAGTTACAGGCGGTGCCGGTAACCCACGTATTTACGCTTCAAACCAGTGCAGAAGACCCCGCCGAACTAGGCCATAGCGTAGAGCAAAACCATCTTAATTGGCGATGGATGCCGTTCGATAATATTCGTAACAGTAGCCAGTCTGATGTGGCAATGTTGCAACAGTACCTGTACGAAACGGGTCAGACCTTGTCACAAGGGGGCAGTATTTACCTGCATTGCGATACCTCTATGCAGCGCTGCCAATTGTTTTTCTATGCCTTATGCCATCATCTACGTATGCCTTCGGCCAGTGCGTATAGTGTATTGCATAGCCTTACTGAAAACGGCCCAAATAGCTTATCTCGCAAAGACTTAGCATGGGCAGCCGATCTGGGCACGTCCGTTCGATACCAGTTTTAGTGCGCCCATTTTGTGGGCTGTTATAGCTGAGATTTAGCGACTGGCACGCCCTGCTTCTGCCAGTCTTGCACATTTTTTGCTTTAAACCTCTTCTTAAAAGTACGTACGTATTCTTAATGATAAAGAATGATGGGCGACAACTGGTAATCTTATTGTAGACGTTGTGTATATATCAGTTCGCCCCTGCGCTTTTGCTATTGTTGTGAAGGTCATCTTGCGGTGCATGATATATCGCGGCTGCTACGCTGTTTTCTTTTCGTTCCCCCTAAAGGAGCCATGTTACATGCGTAAAACGCCAATACTGACTGTGCTTGGTGCACTGTTTTTTGTTTCAGTACCTGCCACCAGCAGTGCTAGCACCAATCAATACACTCTAACCCAGAGTTCGCTAATGGGCGAACAGCCAGGTATGGCGGCGTTAACACAAATGGATGAACAGAACCTCACCTCCCAGGCGCAGGTTCTAGAAGTGGTTAACACGTTAAAAAAGAGTAGCACGTACAAACGTATGCTAAGTAAGCTATCGAAGGGTGAAACTGACGAGGCCGCCGCAGTATTACTGGCGCTTGCTAACGGTGAGTCGTTAGAAAGCAGTATTCCGGTGCTGGCCCAAAACACCACTTATACCAGCAGTGCATTAGTTCGGGCGGCCATGTTACTGTTTCCGCTTGACCGGTACGAACTCTATCGCGATTTACAACAGGCCGACGTATTTGACCAGACCAAATTGCGCAAATGGGCATCTTCGACAGGCGTGTTGACCAGCGCGCTGTATCCCACCAGCATGACAGAACAGGATGTATTTATTCAGCCACTACTGGAGTCGGCCAGTATTACCGTGCAGCATCAGCCCAAAGATGCACGTATCGTGGCGTCTTATAAAGCCGCTGGCAGTGATGATGAGTGGCAGCAAGCCCGCGAACTGGTATTTGAACCCGTCACCGGAGTACATACCGGGCCCATGGTTTATCTTGATGCGGGTACGCGTTACGACGTAAAAATAGAAGTGACGACCAAACAAGGTGATGTGGCCAACCTCACGCAACAGTTTACTACCCGCGCAGACAAGCCGCCGATTGATCCGGATAAGGTATATCACCTGGCTGACTTCTATAAGGGCGGCACATTAGATCTTGAAGCATTAAAAATTGAAGGTACAGCCGACGGCTGGGCCAAGATTGTGGGCGATAAAGACACCGTTATTGAGGCCACAGAAGGCAACCGTCATGCCATTCGTATTGGTAACAACAGCTATGTTTACTTTGAAAACATTACTGTTCGAGGCGGACGCACCCATAGTATATACGCTGACCAGGCCCACCATATCTGGATCAACCAGTGTGATATCGCTGAATGGGGTCGCGAACCGAATATTATTAAAAAAGGGGTAGCGTATGAAAAAGAAGGTGCCGAACCCATTAATTATGACTCCGCCATTTATCTTCGCCAGACTGGTGTGGTCACGGTAGAAAACTGTCATGTACATGACCCCGTCCCCTTTTCAAATGATTGGCGCTATGGGCACCCCAAAGGCCCTAATGCCTTCTTTGCCCATGCAAACCATCCTGATCCACAATATAAAGGCCAGGTGGTTATCCGCAATAACCGGTTTGTGGGAAAACCGGGGCATCGCTTTAACGATGTAATTGAAGGCCGGAAAAATTCTGAACCGTTAGGCGGCTTTGTGCGCGATGCTGCTATCTACAATAATACCTTTGCTTATGGTAACGACGATGCAATTGAAGTCGACGGCGGCCAGTATAATGTGATGGTATATAACAACGATATGTCGCATACCTACACTGGGGTTAGTGTTATTCCCACGCGTATAGGACCCAGCTTTGTGTTTAACAATTATATCCACGACCTGGGCGATGAAACCGGCAAGCAGTGGGCCGGCATAAAAATGGGTGGGTTACTGGCCGGGGCCTACGGTAAATCCTATCTGTTCCACAACCTGATAGAGGTTAACCGCAACGGCTTTACGGCGTCGCGCTTTCAGGAAGACAGTTCTCTGCTGACCCATGCGCAAAATAATATTGTCATCACTTTTAAAGATAATAAAACCGTAGGCTATAATCTATTTGACCAGGAAGGCTTTGCAGGCAGTACGTTTGTGAACAATTATCTTATCAATATGAAACGTGCAGCCCCTAAGATAATGGGCAGTATTACTGTGCCGTACACCTTTCCTGAACTGGTAAATACGCAAAAAGCGCAGGAACTTGTGGATAGTGGTGAACAGGTTACTTTACCTATCGACGGCCAGTATAGAATACCTAATTTCAGCCATGTGACCGCTGACGGCAAAAACTTTATTTATGGAATCGTAAAATAGGCAAGCTTCCTGCTTGCCTTAGGTTTCTTTATTAACTAACACGGAATGTGCGGTAGTACATGTCATTAAAAGCAAAATCGATTACGGGTGCATTTTTCAACCTGTCGGCCAATGGCTTTGCCCAGATTGTTAACTTCGTAGTCTACGCCATTATGGCCAGGATCCTCGGTGTTGAGGAATTTGGCCTGGTGGCTATCTGTCTGATGGTAGTGGAATTCTGTAACCTGTTTGTTACCGTTGGAATCAGTCAAAACCTGATACAGCGCGATAAGTGGGACAACCAGTTTGCCAGCTTGTCATTCTGGGTATTAATGGGGGTGTCAGGCGCAATTGCTTTGCTCATCTTCCTGATTGCAGTACCGATAGCCTACTACACTTACTCTGAACTAGCCGCTCAACTGATTGCAGCTTTGGCGATAGTGCCAATTGCCAATGGTTTCAGGTTAGTCCATAAAACCAAGCTGGAACGGGACTTCGAGAATAAAAAGCTAGCAGCGTATGAAGCTGCAGGTGTATTAGTTGGCGGGATTGTATCGGTAGTGACGGCCCTGCAAGGGTTTGGTGCCTGGGCTATTATATTCGGTAAAATTGTGCAGGCCGTAGTGTCTACCGTTTTAACCTGTATCCGCTCAGACTTTCGCCCTGAAAAGGTCACCAGTAAAGATCATCTGCCGGAAATAATTGCTTTTTCCAAGCCGCTGATTGCGATGTCATTCGTGAATTTCTTTTCGCAAAAAACCTCCAATATTATTATTGCTGCGTTTCTGGGCGCGGCCACCTTTGCTTATGCTTCGGTAGCTAAACAGGGGTTTTCGGTCATTAACAATCTTACGTTCCAGCCGCTTAACCGGATAGCTCTGGCAGGGTTGTCGCGGGTTGATGATGCCCGGCTAAGCCTTACCTTCGGGCGTATCGTGGGGATGACGGCACTGTTTGTGTCGCCGGTATATTTTGGTATCGGCGCAGTAGCCCATCCTTTTATTGACGTGGTATTTGGCGATAAATGGACCACCAGCGCGTATCTGTTATCGATTTTGGCTTTGATGTCGCCCACGCAGGTAATGGCTTATTATTTACCAAACCTGCTGATCTCGCGCGGGTTACCCCATCAGGCCTTTAAGCTTAATATGATTAACCTGGCAGTAAACCTGGCTTTACCCCTGGCCGCTGTGCCGTGGGGGCTGTATGCGGTCATTATTGCCCTGGTGGTGGCTAACTATATTACTCTGCTGATGAAATTTGCCTTGGTCAAACGTCACTTGGGTATAGGTGTAATGGATGCGTGGCGTAATACGTGGATGTTTTCCATGGCTTCAATCGTGATGTATGCAGCTGTACTGTATATCGATCGTATGAACGTGTATGCGCTGGATAATGTCTATCTTGAACTAACCGCGCTGGTCTTCACCGGAGCGCTTATCTACGGGGCTATTCTGATGCTGTTTTTCCGCCAGCATACGTTCAAAGTAATGGGCGAGCTAAAAAACCGTCGGGGCCAAAAAAAGGCCGCTGTGCAACAGCCGGTAAAACCCTAGGGTAGGGTTTAGCAAAATCAGATGGCTCGCAAAAAAGATCGATAGCGACGAGGTGAATAACAAGGGGTTGGCCAGCTTAAATTCGGCGGGTTATTTGCCGCTAAGCTCCCCCCACTAAGCCAATCCCTTTGTAGGCTATAGCAGTGGCTGTAGTCAGCCGCTTGCGGTTACCCTGCGAAGGACCGAAACGCAAAAAGGCTTGCCCAATGGCAAGCCTTTTTCTTTCTTGGGCCGTAATGCTGAACGCTTAATTTACCTTATGCAGCTATGCGCCCGCCCCTGCTTATTAGCAATGGGTTATTTGGTGCCCCACAAATCAAAGGGGAAAGCCTGATACAGTTTATTGGCAATAGGCGTAAAGTTAGGCGGCATTACCACGCTTTTACTTAATCCTTCATCTACTGTAGTTACTTTAGGGATATCATTACGTCCGGTACCCTGAAAATAATCTTCATATTTAAACATCGACTCTCCACTGCCTGAGTCAAAGAAGATAGCTGGCACTCCATAGGCTTCCGCGATAATCACGCCATGTAACGAGCTTGAAATGACCAGCTTGCTGTTAATAATACTTTCAATAAACGATCCTGGGTACTGCATTGGGGAAACCAGAGCGTCTTCGTGACCCTTATATTTAGCCATATCGTCATTCATATGATTAATAACGATATATTCTTTCTTCTCAGCTTTTTCCATCAACGCTTTAGGGTAAAAATAGGGCAGCAAGATGGCCGGATCGCCATAAATCTGTGGTACCTCTATGCCCCGGTTCATCAAATAATCGCGGGTCAATGGGCCACGCACGGCGCGCACATCAAGGCTTTTAAATTTATTGACCTTATCATCCATCTTTTTATTAAGGCCGGTGCCCCAGATGGCATCGCCGGTGTTGGCGAAATGCAGTACCGAGCCAACACTAACCAGCTTTTTATCGTGATTGAGTTTGTCGGTAATCAGTTTCCCTTTGTTTGCAAGGATTCGGTTAACCAGATCATAGGCCACATAATCGCCAATATTAGGACGTGGATCTTTTTTTGACTGCCACCAAAAAATCAGCGACTTCTCTTTTGCGTATTTTTGCTTTTCAGCCCATTGATAAAACATTACCTGTCCTTTCGTGCTTGTCTATTCGTGGTGCTGCTATACCACGATAGCAGCCATATTTTATGCATTATTATTTGGTAAACTTACGGGCCAGCCGGCGTAGCGGGCTTTCACGGTTATAACGTAACAGTTCATCGTTGCCATTAAACTGTTCTATAAAGCGCGCCGTCCACTGTTGGTTTAACTCGTTACTTTGCTTTCGGGTGACTGGCGCACGGGGTATACGGGCAGAGTCAATGTCCTGTTGCATGAAATCCGCAATACGCAATACCGTATTGGCGGTATTGGCTTTTACATCATCAAAATTTAAATCCATATAACGGGCCCCGCTCGCCGACAGGGTGTATTTCCAAGAGCTGTTTTCAAACAGGATACGGCGCAGCCCGTTGTCGATATCTTCTGCATGGTAAACAGGCTGGCGTCCTTTACTCTGGTCTGCAATCCATGATCCTGTTTGTTTGGCCATCGCCAATGACACAGCCTGAGACATCACATCATGCCGGGTAAGTAAGACAAAGTGAGGGTTTGGAAACAACTGGCGTAACGCGTTAAAGCCCCCCAGCGCGGGCAAGTGAGAATAGTGCACTTTGATGCCGAAGACGCCGTTTGGCGAGGTACGACGACGCATGATGGCCTGCATACATTTTTTTGTATCGGCCTCCTGCAGCTTTTCCTTCCACTGTTGCAAATTCTTGCTGTTGGCATATTCCAAGGGAAAGCCAAAGGCCCCGGTTTCATGTAGAACGTGACCCAGCATATGGCTTCCAGAACGCACGGTAGACGCAATAACCAGCGTTTTGCGGGTGTCTGTCTGATGTGGGTAATCGTGTTTGTCATTAAACTGATCTTCGTACAGTTCCATCTACTCTCTCCTGTCAGCGATAGCCTATGCCCGACTACGCAACTTTTTTGCGGTAACATTGGCCAAATGAGAAAAGGTCCATTTTATTCCGGCCATCCGCACTGACATCATGATCCACTTCAGCTTTTGTTGTTTTAACGGCAGGTATACCAGCAGTTGGGCTGCTACCCGCTTACGATAATTGTCTTCACCCAAAAAGGTCCGGTGCTTATCAGCCGAACGCAATCGCACTACAGCTTGATCAGGCGACATTTTGGCTACTTTGGCGCCTATACCATCCATATTCATAAACCGATACAGGAAAATTGCCCGCGGAATATTTACCAGATTATAACCCTGCTCAAGCAACCGGACATACATATCCCAGTCTTGGCCGTTGGGTAATGTTTCATCAAAGCGCTCTTTTAACGCCAATTCGCGCTTAATGCTAAAACCACTCATACCGCAATACTGGTTTCCCGTACGCAAAACTTGCGCTTCCACCTTTGCACCAGGTTGCACAAATACTTCATCTTCTTTGCCCAGATTCTGATACCCGCTGACTACCGCATCGGCGCCATTTTCATACGCATTGATATGCTCCAGTAAATAATCAGGCATCCACACATCATCGTCATCTAAAAAAGCAATAATATCGCCCTGTGCGGTATCTACGCCGATGTTACGTGCTTTATTAGCGCCAGACGACTCGTTCAGGTATTGGTAAACGAAATTCTCTTTATCAGCAAATTTCGCTATTACATCCTCATATGGCAAGGAAGATGCATCGTTCACCACAATCACTTCCAGTGGCTTAACTATTTGAGCGAAAACACCATCCAATGCTTCTTCGAGGTCCTTGGGGCGGTTAAAGGTCGTAATGACGACGCTGACGGTATGGCTCATAAGTTCCCTGCGAATTTTGATAAATAACAATTAACTGGTTTAGAAGTCTGTTGAGATTTCCATTAATGAAGGTAAAGGAGCAAGAATCATGCAAGAAATCTTAAAGCAGCAGTCAGAAAAATATCTGGCCAGATATCCCAAGATATTTTTCTGTCATGTGCCTAAGTGTGCAGGAGTGTCTTTATCCAAGGCTATCTACGCTTCTGTCTACCCCAGCTTTTTAAAGGCAACCCGCTTTGCCAGCTATATTGATTTAAAAAGCAGCCGGGTAAGCGAGGCGCTGCTGGGGATTGATATGATGACCGCTCGTGAGAGTCAGCTGATCACCCATTTAAATGCTGAACATATGTTGTATACCAACGGCCACTGTATTGCACGCCCCTCCGTAGTTAGTAAGTTTTACACTGACTGGTACTTTTTGACTATACTGCGCGATCCGGTAGACCGGTTTATTTCTGAGTTTGTGTATAACAAATTTAAAAAAACCGAATGGTTGAAGCATGACGAAGACATCGAGGCCTATGTCGATTCTGCCAAAGGTATCAGTGCCGGCATGACCTACGCTAAATATTTTTCGGGCTTTACCAACCCGCAGGATATCCTCGCTAACCGGGAAGCCGCAATCGAGTCAGCCGTAGCCAATTTGAGACAGTTTGCGGTAGTGGGGACCTTGGATAACATGGAACAGTGGAAGCAAGACTTCAATCAAAAATTTAATACCAGTATTAAAATATCCAGTAAGAACAAAAGTCCAAATCAGGGAGCTTCGGCAGATATTCTGGAAAATCCAACCCTGATGGCGAAAATAAATCAGCTGTGTGAAATCGATCAGGCTATTTATCAACAGGTAAAAGGGATTACAAAGGCAGCGTAATATCGCTGGACTACCAGAAAATGGTGAACCAGACCACAAAAAGCCGGCGTACTGCCGGCTTTTTTAGTGCTGTATATCAAGCGGTATATATCGCTTAGCCATCCAGTACAACCCGCCACGACTCTTTGATGGCCCGATCGCCATACCGGCCTACGGCTTGCTCAACCACCATTCCTGCGCTGGTATAGGCCAGCTCTGGCAGTTGGCCAGCTAAATCAGTTTGGTCGAGTATCTGAACAAACGAAAACTCGGCCATCTTGGTTCGCGCGAACGCTGAATCAAAACACAGAACATTGGCACCCAGGCTTAGCGCCATGTAGAAGGTACCGGAGGAGATCATCGCGCCATCTTCATGCGGGATAATAACAAAGCGGGTATCGGCTACGGCTCGCTCCAATGCGTCCTGCTCAATAAAGGCATTTTCCCATACCACATTAAGTTGGCGCTGATTGATAATTTGATGCAATTCGTGGGTATGCGCTTTATCTGAGCAATAACCCATAATACGCAGATGCACACCGGCAGGCCAAATTTTGAGTAACCCGTCCAGACGTTTGTAAGGCTTGATGGAGCCAAAGTACAAGAAGTCGATGGTGCGCGGCCGATTTACCGTATCGTTAAAAAATGCTGCCAGCTCGGCATCAGGCTTATATAAGGGGTGCTTCACCACACTGGACTTAATTTCAGGCGTCATTTCCAGTGTTACCACCCGATGGGCAACCAGCCGCATCAGCCCGGCAATAATATTAAAAAGTAGGGTTTTTGTCGCGGCGTTGTGGGGCTTAAAGTTGTGCCGGAGCCAGATGATATTGGCACTGAACAAGCGCATGCTCAATAAGCTGGCTATAAAACCAACTATAAATATCCATCGTTTGATACCATGGAGCCCGCGTCGGTAAGGCTGATCTTCGTACCAGTTTAAAACCACTGAATTATGCTTTCTGCTAGCCACGTTAGCAGGCCGGAACAATGCCTTAAGTGGCGACAACTGATAGCCTAGCTCGGTAAATACCCCTTTTGTGCGCTCGATAAAGCCATTGCTGTGTTCTATCGGGTAAAGAAACAACCGTTTTGAAGCCACCATCAGTTAGCGGCTTGCCCCGATACAGGTGCGCCAACCGCTAACCTGCGCGCAATATCAAAGGTATCAACTGAAATATTATCCCAGTTAAAAGTAGTCAGGAATGTTTCGGTATTAATGGCTAACGCCAATGACTCAACATGGGTTATTTTGTGGGCCAGATGGTCGGTGTCACCAACCCGAAAATAACAGTCGGCTGGCAAGCCAATATCCATGTTCGGCACAATATCACTCAAAATAACCTGGGTACCGGCGGCGATTGCTTCCAGTGCAACGATGGGCAGGCCTTCATGATAAGACGGCAAACAAAATACCCGGGCAAATTTATATAACGCATTCAGCTCGTCACCACTGCGACGGCCCGCAAAAATAATGTTATCAGAAGCCTGCTTTGTCAGGTTACGCGAATACTCATCTTCGTGATCGGCGCTTCCTACCACCACCAGCTTCAATGGTGTATCACTTTTACGATAGGCCTCAACCAAATCGTGGAAGCCCTTTTCTGGCACCAGCCGACCTACTGTAAGAACGTAGGTTCCCGGCGTCAGACCAAGATCAGCAGGCAGCTTATCGGCACTTAAGTCAGCATCTACGCCAGTGAGCGCGCCGTTCGGAACAAAGGTGATGTTATTGGCGCGCTTTTGATTATTTTCTTTCAAGCGGCCAGTCAGTGTGCGACCTACAACAATCGCGCGGTCTGCAAACTTCACCGCCATTGACTCACCAAACTTAAGTAACCGTTTAGCAAACTGATTCCATTTTTGACGGTCATAGTCAGCGCCGTGGTGGGTCACCATCACCTGTAAGCCTAGCAGCTTGGCTAGCGGAGTAAATAACGCTGGGCCAATACCATGAATATGTAATACATCTGGCTTAACAACGAAACGCGCGTAAAAGATCGCCAGGAAAGTATGTAAAAATGTCTCGGCAAATTTGTGTTTGACGGTCCACACAGATCTTAATTGCACGCCTTCAAATTCTTTTCGTTCTTTATCAACATAAGGAGAACGGCAAATAACGGTCACTTCCATCCCGGCTTTGACGAGTCTTGGATAAAGCTGCTGGCAATGGGACTCTATTCCACCCATGACATCAGGAATTCCACGTAAACCAACGGCACAAAGTTTCATATCTATCTCCAATAAACGCCGTTGAATTCTTCGGCGACCATCTACAAACGAACCAGTTTCGCTACAAAAGCGGGGGCGTGACTTTCACTACCATGCAGTAATCGTACCGGGGCTATAGTATTGCCAATTAATATCGCATAGAGGATAAGCCCTTCGATATTCCAAAGCGGCATAGTGGCAAAGCACATGATTAAAAAGCCCACCATAGAGGCGAATAGCATTAGCGCATAACGGCGGCTTTTAATGCGTAAGGAATGCCGTAAAAACGCCCCTACGGTTAACATAAATAATGTCAGGCCCAGCAAACCGTATTCAAAAAGAAACGATACATACGTGTTGTGCGCGTACTTGGGAAATCTGCCACTCCAGGATTCCGGTCCCCAGCCCACCAGCTGGTTTATCCAGGGGCCCTGGGTGTAGGTATAAATATACTGACTCCAAATGTATACCCGGGCTGAAAAGATGTCTTTTTCCGCTTCGGAGTAATACATCGGCGCTTTCATAAGATCATCAAGGCTGGTTAAAAATACGAACACATCGGCGAAGCGGTCCTGCATGGAATAAGACAACACTAAAAACGCCAGGCTCATACCAAAAAAGGACGCGATCATAAATACTGGCTTATAACGCAAGGCTATTTTGGCTTCCATCGTGGTGTAGGCAAAAATCGCCGCCATGGGCAGAATAGCCAATACAGAGGTTCGATAATTGGCGATCACCAGCAATATACACCCCAGGAAGAAGAGGCTGCCGCGAAACTTTATACGCCCGGGAGATAGCAGTCCTACCACCAGTATAAAACTAGCGATAATCATGGAGAACGCGGCTTCGTGGTTGTACCCGCCAATGTAGCTGGTAGAACCATCCGCTTCAGTGGCTTTGGCTTCACCAAGCACGATGGACATAATCTGTAGGGTTACCGGTAAAAAGAACGCGACCAGTAATTTCCTGAGTACCTCATCTTTGCCTACCTTTCGAATAGCCATAAACATAGCCCCGGTAATGACCAGGAAAAAGCACCATTTAACCAGTACGTTAATCAGCCCAACCACGTTACCGTTTAGCAATCCGCTGATTAAAATGCAGGCGAAAAAGCCATACAGTAAGGCCAGATTTCGCAGCGACAATACACTGCGCGGCAATAGCAGTAGCCCCATGCCTGCAATTCCTATAGAGGCAATAGCGTTAATGGAAAACCCGGCAAACAGGGGGGTGTAAGTAAGTTGATGGAAAGCTGACAAAAAGAAACGCAGCCAGATAGCTACCACCACAAACGCCAGGTATTTATTGCAGCGGCGCGAGATCGTTCGGTAAATCAGATACGCGCTAAGTAAGCCAAATACAATCTTAACCAGCAGGAACATAGTGACTCTCTTTGTACTGCCCAGCAGCAGGACTAATTACCTGAATAATTTTTTCGCGGAAAATAGCATTGCTGAAGTCCTGGGCGCGCAGCGCACTTTGCGCACTGTAGCGGGCGAGTTGGTCTGCGTTATCCAAATGGTTGAGCGCCGCAGCAACCCCCTCAATGTGATTGGTTTCACATAAACAACCATAGGGTTGTTCAGTAAACCCGCTGACCTGCAACGGATACTGGCCAGATAAAATTTCTGCCGGGCCGGATTCGCAATTGGTCGCGATCACCGCTTTACCCAGGCACATAGCCTCCACAATGGCGTTGGGAAAACCTTCCGCATTGGAAGTAGAGACAAAAAAACGAGCGTGTTTCAAATAAGGGTAAGGGTTTTCTCGAAAGCCAGCAAAATGTACCCGGTCTGCAATACCTAACGCTGCGGCCTGGGCTTTTAACGCCGTGAGCTGGTCGCCCTGCCCTAAAATCAATAAGTCGTCAGTGAGGGTGCTTTGCGCCAACGCCTCGAGCAATAAGCTAAAGTTCTTGTTTTTGACCAGGCGTCCCGTACCGATAATAAATGGCTTTGCCGGCAAATCTGTTACCGGCTCGGCGGCCAGCCGCTCAATCTGTGCAATGTCATAAGGATTGTAAATAACATCCAGGTGATCGGGTGCAACATTGAAATTTGCTATCAGGTCGGCGCGGACCCCTTCTGACACAGCAATAACTCGCTGAGCCCGCGGATACGACATTTTTACCATCCACTTGCTGATGGTATCTTTCAGACCACCGGAAAAATGGCTACTGGTATTGACGCGTTCACTTAAAATAGCCTGAAACCCCACTTGCCGCGCTATTGCCACGTTCAACATGTTACTTCGGGTTAAAAAGCTGATACAAAACTGCGGATGTATCGCATCGAGTTTTTGTTTGGCCAGCTGATAACCTTTGACCAAAGAGCCCTGCGTATCCAGCGTAATTTTATTTACATAATCAGGGCAACGATGAGCCTCCGGCAAATCGTCAAGCAAGATCAGGTACACCGACAATTGCTGTTCTTTAAAATACGCTTCCATGATTGCCAGCAGCTTACACATGACGCGTTCCGCCCCACCACCTTCCAGTGAGTTAATCATAAACGCTACATTAGTCGTTTGCTGCATTGACGATATCCTTATTTAACCGAATTGCCTTAGCCGTCCTTTGGCATGTATACCGGACGTTTAGAATGTGTATTGCTCTGCCATTCAGCTTTTATGCCAGCTACGCCACTATCAGGCCTGGGCTGACGAAACCAGGCTCTTTTGATAGCAATCAGGGTAATAGTCAGGGGCTGTCCTTGCTATTAAGCATAGAACATTGTGGTAACAGCATCGGTTTTTTGCGCTTCGCCGTTTTTATTACAGGGCACGGCATATACTGGCAAACCTAAACCCGTTGAAAGAACAATATGTGGTACAAAAATAGTTGTATCTGTAGCCAACCGGCAACATTTTCACTGAGTGGGTAAATATGGCGGTACACATTTGTGGTGAAGGCGGGTGAATATTGGCGGGCTTCCACTAAAACGCGATATTTGCCTCGCCGTGAATGCGTTAAATCTGTAAACTTCCCGCGTTTTTTTAAACTGGTCAGAACTTTGCTTAATCCCACGGTGGATAACAATAACGATAATAGCCATGTAATCGCCTGGTGGCGGCTTACATGCCAGGAGGCACTGCATACCCGGTGAATACATCTTTAACACCCCAACCCCTTTTTTATTTTCCGGGCCGCTATTATTTGGTGGGGTTTCTGGCGATATTGCTTTGGTTACCTATACCGGTGGGTTCAGCCACGGCCTGGGGCTGGCTGACGACTACCGTGGTACTGGCAGGTTTGATAGGCCTGTACATTCGTCAGCATACCGCTTACGCATTGGAAATTTTGTTGGAAAACCGCTGGGTTATCGGCGTATGGTCGCTATTGGCAGGCTGGCACCTGATTCTGCTGTTTCCGCTGATCGAAGGCATGCTGGAGTGGCTTCGACCACTTCGCGCCCAACTGGCATTTGCCGAAGCCAACGATTGGTTAGCATTAACGTATAGTACCTCTGATACATTTACCTCTTTACTCAGAACATTAAGCTACTGGGGTTTGTTTACCCTGACATTGCTGCTGTTTCGTTCTGCCGCCCGCGTTAAGCTATTATTGCGCTGCGTAGCTGCGGTAGGCTTATTTGAGATGCTCTACGCGGCTCTGCCGGTATTTCTAGAACTGGACCGCAGCCTGGTCCTGGATTTACCGATTGAAGGGGGCGCGACTGGTACTTTTCTGCGCCAGATTGGATATGGGCATATAGTGTTTATGGCATTATGTGCAGTGCTGGGCTTATTGGTAATTCGCATCAAACCGTCAGCCGTACGTACAATGCGCCAACGCATTCGACGCATCGTAAAATACTTTTTCAGTAAGAAAGCCGCGTTACGTATTGCTGCACTGTTATTATTTGGCGGTATGGTCATGGCCGGGCAATATACGCTAATTTGGCTTGGCGCCATTGCCACCTTACTTTCTGCATTGGCTGGATACCTGCTGTTTTCACCTCGGCCGAAATTATTCAGTACCTTTATGTTGAGCCTGCTGGCCGCTAATATTATTACGATTATTGTCGCCACCTACCTGGCCGATCGCGCTACCCCGCCACCACCGCCCATCATTACCCAGGAAGACGCGCAATGGCCCCACGCCACACCTGATGTGCTTGAACACTGGTTTTTAGGCTCGGGGCCCGGCACGGCGAAAGACGGCGAAACCGATCAGGTAAATCTGCCGGTTTCAGGCGTTCTGCCTATTGCTCAAGACGATGTAAGTCAGTTTGTGGCCGAATTTGGGGTGCCAGTATCCTTACTTTACGCTGGTATGTTCTTATGGTGTACCGGGTGTGCGGTAATGGCGATGGCCCGCCGGCGTCATTTGATCTTTCGGGGCGCGGCGCTATCGTGTACCGCGGCTTTAAGTGGTACTGCCTTATTGGCTTTGTACGACTCACCGTTGCAGTCACCTGCCAATGCGGCCTATGTTTCTGTTATGCTTGGTTTATCCTTAGTCTGTTTACAGTGTCGCAAGTACCAAAGGGCGTAGCGTGCATAAAATCAAACATTCCGTTCATGACTCCTATACTATCCGCCGTTTATTGGAAAAAATGCCGCCTCATATGGCCAGTAGTTTTACCGAAGAACAGCTTATTGAGTTGAATAAGGCGATGGGCGGGCGTAGCTGGGGAAAGCACAAATTAGACGTACGCGGAACCATAAATGTATGGCGTACCAGCTATTATTTTGTGTTTTTGGCCGGGCGGAACGTGCGGGATCTTTCGCGACTTGAGCAACAAATCAGCCGGTTTACGCTAGCCCTGCTATCTACCCTGTTTTTACTGTTTTCACTGGTACTAGGGCTGCTGATCATATACCTGGTAAAATCAGCGTTGGGAATAAACCTTTTTGAAGGGTTTTCGCTGGGCATCTGGAGTTGGTTTAAAGAAAATATCTTTTAGCCTTCACCCACAAAAAAGCCTCTTCAAAAGAGGCTTTTGTATAAATCGGCGGGTTACCCGAGCCCTATGCTACAGGCACACCCACGATCTCCGCCGGATTGTATATAAATAACGCTTCTGCTTTTTCTTTAGAGGCGGCTTTACTGACTACCTCAAAAGCCTCGCCCATATCATTAGGTCGCCGTTTGATATCGTGCGTATCAGAAGCGACCACATCAATCTGGTTGTCTTTAAGCATTGCCATCGCGATGGCCTGAACCTGTTCACCAAACCGCCCGGTAAAAGCGCCAGCTGTTACCTGTAACAAACACCCTTGGTTGCGTAGCCATTGAATCTTCTCCGGCCGCTTCCAAACATCCCGGTTACGTTCAGGATGCGGTATCAATGGCTGTACTCCAGCACTTATCAACCACCTGAATAGTTGCTCAAGACCGGCCGGCATATTGCTATGAGGCATCTCCAGTAACAGTACTTTTTTACCGTTTTTCTGACCCAGATAAGGTAGTTTATCTTCCTTGAACCAGGCGGGCACCATTTCATTGATACGGATTTCCCCGGCCCATGACAAGTTTAGCGCAATACCTTCTTCAGCCACCGCCGTTTGGAGGGCGTTAAACCCCTCCTGAATCATTTCAACCGTGTTATCGAATGTACCCCAATGCATATGGGGCGTACACACCAGATGAGTTACGCCCACTGAGGCCGTTTGGCGGGCCATTTCCAAGGCCATTTCCATGGTCCGGGCACCATCATCAATGCCCGGTATTATGTGACTATGAACATCTATCACTGGCTATCCTTTATAACGCTACGAGTTAGCATTGTAACCGTACTGGTCATAGAAGCCACCGTAGCGCTCTGATACATCTGAACGGCGTAAATCAACCTGATTTAACACCACACCATCGACCCGGTGACCAACCTGTAAAAATCGGCTAAGACCGTTTTGAATCATTTTCTCGCTGGTACTATCTGCACGCACCACATAAATGACCGAGTCACAGGCCTTAGATACCACCATCGCATCACTCACCGCTTGGGTAGGTGCAGTATCCACCACCACGTATTTGTAGTGCTTTTTCAGGTAAGTTATCAACGCGTTGAAACCTTCCCCGGCTAATAGTTCCTGCGGATTAGACGGAATACTTCCGGCACAGATTAGATCAATACCAGACTGTTCATCATGCACCAGACACTCATCCAACGAATGCGTTTTCATGGTCAGGTTAGACAACCCAGGTTGATAATTTGGTACATTAAACCGTTTACCAATAGAGGGGCGCCGTAAGTCAGCATCAATCAAAATGGTTTTGTCCAACTGACCCAGGGCAAACGCTAAATTGGTAGAAACGGTGGATTTACCCTCTTTAGGAACACTGGAAGTCACCAAAATAGCCTGATTTTGCTTCTCCAGGTTCATCAGCGACAAACTGGTTCGCAACGTACGCACGGCTTCTGAAAACTGGTGATATTTGTTATCAAAAAAGGCCCGAAGCGGCATAACTTCTTTGCGCTTTTGTGGAATAAGCGGAATCAAACCCAGCATGCGCTGACCCAGTTTTTTCTCCACATCTTCAACCGAGCGCACACCGCTGTTAAGGGCTTCAAGAACAAAGGCTAAAAATACGCCAAAGCCAAAGCTCACTACAAAGGCGGCACCAATCAGCAGTGTACGGTTTGGCGCTGAAGGGTTGTTAGGCGGCACAGCAGGATCCAGAATTCGCGCATTGGCCGACTCAAAACCGCCAATTTCGCTGGTTTCTTTTAAGCGGGTAAACATACTACTATAGAGCTGTTGGTTGATATCCACTTCACGTTGCAATGCGCGGCGCTTGTTTTCCAATCCCGATAGCTTCCGGTATTCCGATTTTGCCCGCGAGACTTCTTCTTGCAAATTAGCTACACGCTCCTGCGATGCGCGGTATTGCGTGGTAATACTGGAAATTAAATCACGAATTTGAGTTTGCAGAGTCTGGCGTACAGAAGTCAGCTCGGCATTGGCCGCCACCATTTTAGGATGTTTCGGTCCGAACACTTTACTGAGTTCGGATACCCGGCTTTGCGCTTCTGCTTCCTGGCGACGAACACTTTGGATACTGGAATGGTTAAGCACCTCAGGTAACCGGGCTAAAGCACCGTAATCTGCGCCGTTGCGCTGGGTCTGGTCGTAAATAGTACGGTTTTGCTTAAGCGTCGTTTGTGCTTTAAGTAGCTGATCGCTGTACTGTTCCAGCTCTTCTGCGGCCAATCCGACTATACCATTGCTCAAATTGACCAACTGGTTCTCTTCGTAAAAGTCAGTAAGCTGACGTTCCGCTTTTTCCAGTTTATCCTTTAACCCTTCCATGCTTTCATTTAAGAATGACGTGGCCTTGGTGGTCATATCTACCTTAGCCTGAAGGTAGTTTTCTACATACACATCGCCCATGGTATTGGCAATTCTTGCAGCCAGCTCAGCTGAGTCACTAACCGCCGTTATTTCAATAACCTGCGTATTGTTAACTAAATTAACCGATATAGAGTTGGTCAATTTATTAATTGCTGCCTGACGACGTTTCTCTGCTTTCTGAGTTTCGGTCAGCTCGACTTTTTTCTGTTCAGGTAAAAACGGAATTTTTGACTTAATCCAATTTTTAACGTCTTTAATAATGGTCAGGCCGCCAGAAGACTGGGGCATGAATACCGGGTCGTTAGATAAGTCGAGCTCGTCTACCGCACGGGAGGCAACTTGTCGCGACTGAATAATTTCATATTGAGTTTGCATGTAGTCTTTACGCGATGTATCAGACTTATACACTTCTTCAATGGACATCACATTGGCCGGCTGCGATTCAATCAGCAAGCTGGCAGTAGATGAATAGATTGGCGTCATCTTCATTACAATCAGTGCCACCAGAATGGTGAACAACACTGCAAGAAGAATGATGCGACCAGCGTACCGCTTAAACACCTGCCAATAATGTGAAAAATCGATGGTTTCATCATCGAGGATATTGGCCTGCAGCTGGTCCCTCATTTTAATAGACATAGCTTTTCCTTCGAAATCTGGCTTTAACTAACGCGCTTGGCTTTATCAGAAGAAGCGCTGGGGAACGGTAATAATGTCACCGGGTTGAATCATCTGGCCTACATCCACCTCGAGGGCGGTCTGGCGGCCTTCTTTTTCCCGGATAATCTGAATATCCGACCGTGACGCACGTTCTGTGTAACCGCCAGCCAGAGCAGCTGCTTTGTTCACAGTTAAACCCGGCTGATAAGGGTAGCCGCCGGGGTTTTTCACCTCACCATCAATAAAGAATGGGCGATATTCTATAATTGAAACGGCCACAGAAGGATTGACCAAAAAGTCTCCTTGCAGCCCTTCGTAAATGACATTTTCTACTTCAGACAGTGTGAGCCCGACCAGTTTCAACTCGCCCAGAAACGGGTAATTAATTTTCCCCACATCCGGAAGACGCGTCTCCATCGACAAATCGCTTTGGCCGAATACATTGATCAGGATTTTATCCCCTACCCCCAGACGATACTGGCTCATACTCGGGTTGCCTTCCTGGGCCACAGCATTCATTACCAGCAACGCCAGTATCATGCCGAACAGGGTCCTCACACTTCTTTTCATTACAATGTTACCTTCGCTGTTAAACCGATGACATCACGGTCGAAATCAATGGTGTCACGGTTACTGTCTCGCTCGTTTAGCTGATAATACACACCCAGTGTTATCCAACGGCGGAACATATAGTCCATGCCGACACTGAAGCGTGTCGTATCGTCTTCACGCAAATTCGCTGCCTGACCTTCGTAGTCATCCGCAATGAATGCAATTTCAGCATTAGTACTTAAACGGTCGACCCACGAATGTTCCCAATTGAGTGTATAAGTTCGGCTGCGAATGTAGTCAGCCAAACCATTGGTTTCGCGGGTATCGGCGGTGGTCGATAATCTGAACTGAGAATACGATACCGGCTTATACGCCATGCCGACTTCCCACGCCACGCCCGAGAAATCTTCACGGTTAGCGGCATCAAATTTCTTTTGCTTGTAACCTATTTTTGCGTAACTGCGGGTGTAGCTATTCGTATTCCAGCTTAAACCGGCCAGTACCTTGTTTTCAACCGAGTCTAACGGGTTGGCGGGATCGGCGGCTTCATCATAAGTGATTTCCTGCCGGGTAGCATCCAGCACTAAATCAGTACTGGGCGCTACTTTGTAGTAAAAGGCCGCACCATAACGTAAATAGTCACGATCCCGATAATCTAAAAATTCACTGTCGCGAAAACCCAACACCTCTTCGCGGTCATCATATTTTATCAGTTCGTAGCC
The DNA here is from genome assembly GCA_003056425.1 of Alteromonas indica. Classification (GTDB taxonomy): domain Bacteria; phylum Pseudomonadota; class Gammaproteobacteria; order Enterobacterales; family Alteromonadaceae; genus Alteromonas; species Alteromonas indica. The sequence goes on along the minus strand of PYVY01000013.1, from coordinate 46,166 downwards.
TGCCGTAAGCTCAACCCGGCCACTGGCGCTGCTGGTACCATAGCTATATAAACCATCGATACTGCCTTTTTTATATGTATCAGGTTCGCTTAGCTCATTACCAAAGCCATTAGAATAAACCCGGCCCCGATCATCGTGCCCATCTTCAAAATTAGCTCGCGCTGAGAATCGATTACGGTCGGAAATAATAAAGTCACCATCGGCATGCAGAAAGTGATCAGTATAGTTATCGCGCTGACTGGAGTAGAAGTCGCCCCGCTGAAGTCGATAACCTAATTCAATTTCGTTACCGGCAATTTCTGTTACCGCCTTCAACTCAGGGGAAATAATACTCACCCAGCTGTTCACCTCAGACGCACTGTCGTTGGCGTAGGTAACATTATTGATGTGAAGAAGTTCCGTGTTCAGCACAGGGATCAGGTCCACACTCCCCATATGATATTTGCCAGCTTCCTGGGCCTGAGATACGCCAGACGCCACCAGGGATAATGCTACGACACTGGAAGTCCTTTTAATCATGATCTCTCCGCGATTTAATTGGTTAGAACAACAGATTTGCCCAGCCCGGCTGCTTAAGGTCTGCTCGCTACACAAGACTTACCCTGATCTTGCAGGTAACGGTTAGCGCAACGAATTAAGCTATCGGATAGCAGATGTCTGCGTGATTTGAATTACACCGACTGGCGTATGCCAAATGTATGCCAGATGCAAAAACTATACGGATACTTTTGCTTTCGGTGTCTCTACTGTATTCGCTTAAGATGAACCCGCGATGAATCGCCATGACATACTACTAATACATTTTTACTAACCCGCTTGGATTAGTTTTTTCGCTAAAGAACTTTTATCTGTAATAAAACTACACGAATTAGCCACAGTAGCAACCAGCAGGTTAGACCAGATATTTTGCCTCATATAGGCTACCCAAAGAATAGTGGAACAGTTTGTGCTTTATTTTTCACCAGTACACTATATTTTTTGTTTTTCTAAATGTGTGAATTCAGTAGAGCCTTTGATTTACCTGGTTTACCACTTAGTTGGAGTGAATGAGTTATGAAATTTAATTTACTGCAAAGTCAGGCGCTAAATAGCAACAGTTCTTCTCGCGATGAGAGAAGAAGTGGTATTACCGGACACTATCAAAGCAGTTTCTCTACGTTATACCGTTTAATTGACCTGTCGCTAATCACCGTCTGCTTTTATGCCGCCATATTTTACTATGATTTAACGATCACCACGACGGGAATGATCTTATTATTTATCAATGTGGTGTCCTTCCAGTTGGCGGCGGAAGCGTTGGATTTATATCGGTCATGGCGCAGCAGCCCTACTAGCAGCATGCTTAAAAATACTGCCATGACATGGCTATTAAGCTTTTTTGTTACCATGACCTTAGGTTTTATGTTTTCGCACAGCGTGACGCTGTCGCCATTCATGGTGCTATTCTGGTTTGGTGCTTCTTTTATTACGCTGATCACCTGGCGCGGCGTAATGCGTCAGTTCCTGTTTAAGGTGCGCCGTAATGGTGGAAACTCGCGTTCCGCGATTATTATCGGGGCAACCGATACGGGTTACAACATGGCTGCACAAATGGTCGAAAATGAACATCTGGGTATCCGCTTTAAAGGCATGTATGACGACCGTCCTGCGGACCGGTTAAGTGCTGACCAGGACCATGATATTAAAGGCAGTATTGATGAGGCGATTGAATTAGCTCGCCTGCATCAGGTCGACTATATCTATATTGCGTTACCTACCGCAGCAGAAAACCGTATTAAAGCGATTTTGGAAAAGTGCAGCGATACCACAGCTAATGTGTATCTTATTCCGAACTTTTTCATGTACTCGCTACTGAATTCTCGCTGGCAGTCAGTGGGCAATGTGCAGGCGCTAAGCATTTACGATACGCCGTTCCAAGGCGCTAATGATGTGCTTAAACGCATTGAAGACGTTGTAGTAAGCAGTATTATTCTGGCCTTCTTAGCGGTACCCATGCTTTGTATTGCTGCCGCGGTACGCCTGACCTCGCCGGGCCCGGCTATTTTCCGCCAGAAGCGCTATGGCTTGGATGGTAAAGAAATCACCGTGTATAAATTTCGTTCAATGTCTACGCAGGATAATGGTAAAGAAGTAAAGCAAGCTACTAAAAATGATCCGCGGGTTACGCCATTAGGTGCTTTCCTACGCCGCACCTCGCTTGACGAGCTGCCGCAGTTTATTAACGTGCTGCAGGGTCGCATGTCGATTGTAGGGCCTCGCCCTCATGCGGTGGCGCACAATGAACAATACCGTAAACTGATCACTGGCTATATGTTACGCCATAAGATACGTCCGGGTATTACCGGCTGGGCTCAGGTAAATGGTCTGCGCGGAGAGACAGAAACGGTCAATAAAATGGCCAAGCGTGTAGAATATGACCTGGATTACATGCATCGGTGGTCAGTCTGGTTTGATTTGAAAATCATTCTAAAGACAGTGACCGGCGGTTTTTCTGGCAACAATGTGTATTAATTAAATAAAAAGCCCGCCTGTTTGGCGGGCTTTTTTCATGATTAACCTCACCCGAATGGGTGGTATTTTGTAGTATCATTTCAACATGGCGTGTAATAATTGCGCGCTGTCGCTCTGTTAATACTGAATTGCACCACGCAAACTCCGGTCAAATGCCAGAACTTGCTAACCAAATATCAATTTTTTGCTAATAAAGTGTGACGTCTTCAATAGCGATTTGACTTATTTCAGTGTAGGAATTGGTAGCAACGGCGATAAAATTTCTGCAATACGGCGAAATAGTCGCATCCGGGTGGTGCCCGACCGCCACACCAAACCAATTTCCCGATACGCCTCATTTTCTGCCGGCATGGCTTTTAGCTCTGTATGGTTCAATATTTTTTGATTAAGCGCCAACTCGGGTAAAAAAGTGTACCCTAGTTTACTGTTTGCCAATTGTACCAGCGTATACAGGCTACTGGCCGCCAAACTACTTACCTGATCGCGGTGCTGTAATCCACATGCACTGACAGCATGCCCCGTCATACAGTGTTCCTGTTGTAATAAGAAAATGCTCTTTTTGGGCAAGGTGCCAATATCAAATGGCTCAGGCAAGGCGTCTGTAAGATCATGATGCGCCACCAGGTGAAACGGGTCGTGCCCGAGAATCATCTGCTTGCAGCCTGGCGTATCCATTGGCAAAGCCAGTATCAGCAAATCCAGTTGGCCATCGGTTAATTGCTGCAGCAAATTATCCGTCGTATCTTCCTGCAATTCGAGGCTAATTTCTGGTAAGAATGTTTTGAATGCGCCTATCAAACCTTCAAATACAAATGGGGCGATGGTAGGAATAACCCCTAATTTAAGTTTTCCGCGTTGCCAGTTACCCGCATTCTGCGCGTATTCCACCAGCTCACCAGCTTCTTGCAGAATAAGCTTACTGCGTTCCACTACATCCAGCCCTAATGATGTAAACACAAAGGTTTTGTGCTCACGTTCAAGAAGTTGGCTACCAAAATGTTCTTCGAGGTTTTGTATCGCTGTACTTAAGGTTGACTGACTTACATTACAGCGATGCGCCGCCCGGTGAAAATGCTGCTCTTGATAGAGGGTAACCAAGTAGTGAAGATGTTTTAGATTAGGCCATTTCATACTATAATCTTATTGATTAAAACTGATAATTTTAATCTAGCATAAGAATCGTTTCGGCAAAACGCATGTTCAGTAAAAAAGTGCTTATGGTACAAATACTACCCGGTTTGGCGTAATGTATTGTAAAAGCGGTTACCAGGTATTTGAATGAAACCCACCATAGCTTTATTTGTCATAAAAGTTTCATGGCTCAGGGTAACGTTTGGGGCCGGTGTCACATTATACTAAACTATCGTACGGGTTATCCGGGCTTTACGAACAGGTTTAAATAACTCAGCCAGTACAGCGCTGCACAAACGCAACCGTGCTATTAAGACTTTAGAACGAGGCGACAATGAAAGGGCACTTTAAAAATATTCTTTGCATCCTGAGCGATACGCATAAACAGGATGAGGTTGTCGCGCAGGCTATCCATATAGCCAGGCGTCACCAGGCAAAACTAACCATTCAGTTGAAATTAGAAGCCCTGCCGCCCAATGCCAATATGGTGATGCAGTCATTCGCCTATCTGGAAACACATAGCTCCATTGAGAGCAATGCGAAAGCCTGGCTGAATGAACACATCCAAAATTGGGCTAAGGAATACCCGGTAACCGGTGAAGTTACCATTGGTGAAAACTTTATTGATGTCATTAAATACATTATTCGCAACGATGTTGACCTGGTTATTAAGCTGTCTGATGCCGATATAGTGGAACGCTTTTTTGGCAGTAATGATATGCAATTGCTGCGCAAATGCCCCTGCCCGGTATGGGTAGTGCATCGGGGTGAAAGTAAACAATATGACAGCATCGTGGCGGCACTGGACCTTAACTACCACTACCCCACCCATGAAATTTCAGTTCGAAAGAAGTTGAATCTGGATATATTGCGCTATGCTGCCCGTATCGCACTAATGGAATTTGCCCAACTGCATATTGTGCATGTGTATGATGTGGTACCCGAAAGTATTTTGCGTGGGGGTTTTATATCCGTCGATGAAGATGCGTTGCAAAACGACCTTGAAGGTATTTACGCTGAACGTGAAGACGAACTTAACCGTCTGCTTAATGAGCTGGACAAAGAGCTGGATGAAGGCTCACTGGATTATCTTAAACCGGAAAAGCATTTGGTCCACGGCTATCCCCGCCGCGAAATTGCTGCTACGGCAAAAGCAGTAGGGGCTAGAGCGGTAGTGATGGGTACAGTAGCCCGATTAGGTGTACCAGGCTTTATTATGGGCGGTACCGCAGAAGAAACCCTACACCAGTTGCACTGCGCCGTAGTGGGTATTAAGCCCGAAGGCTTTATTTCACCTATTACCATTGACGAAGAATAAACGGCAGGGGCGCTGAACTTACCCGCTATAATGCCATAAAGAGATCGCCGACTTTGCGCTTGGGTAGATGGCCTCAGGTAACGCGGCCACATTACGACCTGTAGCGGGTTACGCCTGGCCGACGTGAGCGAACCGGTTATCAGCACAACTACCTGATGCGTAAGATACTGGATAATCACTTTAATATACCGCTTACGAAAAAGCCCCCACTAAATTTTAGTGGGGGCTTTTTTATGTGCCGTATCAAGCCGCGGCAATAACCCCGGCGCGTGCAGCACTAATTAAGGCAGGTCGTAGAACCCTTTTAACAGGTAGAAGAAGATAATCGACAACAAGGCACCTGCAGGTAGGGTGATAACCCACGACACCACAATATTACGTACAATGCCTAAATTAAGCGCTGATACGCCCCGCGCCATACCGACCCCTAATACTGCTCCAACCAGCGTTTGCGTGGTTGAAATTGGTAGCCCGGTGCCCGAGGCGATAACTACCGTACAAGCAGCAGCCAGCTCCGCGGCAAAACCACGGCTGGGAGTCAAATGAGTAATGCCCTGCCCTATCGTTTTGATAACCCGATGGCCAAACAATGCCAGACCGGCCACAATACCCAAGCCGCCTAATGGCAAAATCCATGGGGCCAATTTCGAGCTGGCGTCAATTTCACCACCAGAATGTACTACGCTTACCACCGCTGCCAGAGGGCCAATCGCATTAGCAACATCATTAGAGCCATGCGCAAATGCCATACAACAGGCGGTCACAACCATCAATACTGCAAACACTTTTTCTACGTTAGCAGCTTGTAAGTCGGCATCCTGGGAAGCACTATATTGCAAGCGGTTGATCATTATTTTACCAATAATACCCAACACAATAGCAATCGCCACCGCCAGCAGATAACCATTGAGCGCGGAGAGCTCCATCCCCACATGCTTCAGGCCTTTCTTAATGGTGACCAGTGACATAACAAAACCGGCCAGCCCCATATAAAAGGGGACATAGCGTTTAGCATTTGCCAACGGGGTGGGAGTACTGAAAATAAGCTTTTGAGCACTCATAAAGATGAGATAGGCGATAATGCCGGAGATCGCGGGTGTAATAACCCAGCTCCCCACAATACCCCCTACTTTATCCCAGGAGACCGCGTCCATGCTAACGCCGGTGGCGGTAAAACCAATAATCGCACCAATGATCGAATGCGTGGTAGATACCGGCCAGCCAAGCCAGGAGGCCAGCGCCAGCCAGATGCCGGCGGCAAATAATGAAGCGATCATCCCCAAGACGAGATAATCAGGCTTATCAATAAAGAAACTAGAGTCTATTATCCCTTTACGGATAGTAGACGTTACTTCTCCGCCCGCCAGATAAGCGCCGGCGAACTCAAATATCATGGCAATGAAAATGGCTTGCTTGATAGTCAGTGCTTTGGAACCTACTGAGGTTCCCATGGCATTCGCCACGTCATTAGCACCGATACCCCAGGCCATAATGAAACCCACCACTGCTGCTAAAATAATGAGTGATGTGCCGTATTCTTGTAAAAATTCCACAGGTATTCGCTCCTGAGTTACTTACTGGAAAGGCCAGACAGCGTCAGGCGCATTGAGTGTATAGTGCGCCCATTTACATAGGCGTAAGTGCTCGGTGACGAAGTGTTTTCTGTATTATCCATAGGTCAATAATTAAACTGATCTCTTCAAGGCTGGGCGCATGATAACGTAATCATTGCTGATGCCATAGTCCCAAATAGCGTATTTAGCGTAAATTAAATAAATCAGCGCAAAGTTGCCGAAATTAGCGCCTATTGTTTCAATTTTATGACGTTTTACTTTCGTATTAGGATAAGTTATCCAGCTTTTGCATCAGGTTTTCTAGCGAAGTGTGTCGGGCATCTTCACCGCTGGCAAGGCTGATAACGTATTCGCAAATGTTTTTACAACGGTCGCCCACCCGCTCTAACGAGCGTAATGCCCACAAAATTTCTAGCCAATCCTGCATAGATTCTGTGTTTTTCTCCATCTCTGAAGCAATAAACGTCAGCAGTTTTTTATATTCGCTGTCTATGCGTGTATCCTGCTCGTACACCTCCAGCGCAGCTTTTTCATCTTGTCTGGCAAAGGCATCAAAGGTGCCGCGCATCATATCCGCTACCCGCTCGCCAATCAGCAGCATGCTGCTTTTTACACTGGCTGAGGAGGGGAGTTTTTGTTTGGTTACCAGGCGGGCAATACGCTCTATCTCATCCCCCATTCTTTCAATATCGGTGATCACCTTGGATATCGTCATTACCAGGCGCAAATCGGAGGCGGTGGGGTGGCGTTTAGCGATGATACGCAGGCACTCTTTGTCAATTTGCATTTCCATCGAGTTGATTTTCAGATCGTTCACAATCACTTTTTCGGCTAACCCGGGATGGTTAAGCTGAATTGCTTTTAGTGTATCTACCAGTTGTTGCTCAACTTCCCCGCCCATGGTTAATACTGAATTTCTTAAGTTTTCCAATTCAGTATTAAAGCGCCCTGAAATATGCGTATTAAATGCGACTTGTTGCACAATGTTTCACCTTTTAACCTAACCGGTATCCGCGGCCGGGGGTTTATGTATCAACCGTAACGGCCGGTAATATAATCTTCCGTCTGCTTTTTGCGCGGCGTGGTAAATAATGTATCACTGTCGCTATATTCAATCAGCCGGCCCTGGTGCAAGAAAGCGGTGTAGTCAGACACCCGTGCCGCCTGTTGCATGTTATGGGTCACAATCACAATAGAGCAGCGCTTTTTAAGCCCCGCCATTAACTCTTCAATAAACAGTGTGGTAAGAGGATCTAGCGCCGAAGTGGGTTCATCAAGCAATAATATTTCAGGCTGCAGGGCCAACGCCCGGGCAATAACTAACCGCTGCTGCTGACCACCGGATAACACATTCGCGGGCTCGAACAAGCGGTCTTTAACCTCATTCCACAGGGCGGCATCATGCAATGCCTGTTCTACCGCCTCGTCTAACTGACGTCGGGTATTGATGCCTTGCAATCTCAAGCCATAGGAAACATTGTCAAAAATACTCATGGGAAAAGGATTAGGTCGCTGAAATACCATCCCCACCTGGGTGCGTAGCTGGGCAACATTCTCTTTTCGGCTGTTAATATCCCGCCCGTTGATAATCACTTTCCCACTGTAATGGCAGTGTTGGTGCAAATCGTTTAGCCGGTTAAAGCTGCTAATCAGGGTCGACTTACCGCAACCACTTTGTCCGATAAGTGCTGTGATTTGGTGCTTAGGGATAGACATTGAAATATTTTCCAGCACCGGCTTAGAACCGAAACGTAGCGACAGTTGCTCTACCCGAATGGCGGTATCCGCTTCGGCCAGATTATTTACATCAAGATGTTCACGCTCAAATAACGTTAGCATGGTTACCCTTTATGATACCGCTTGCGCAACTTAGTACGCAGTAAAACAGCCAGTATATTTAAAACAAACACCACTACCAATAACAACAAACAGGCAGCGAACATCATCGAGGCGCCTTTGGCATCAGTTTGGCTATGAAACGCGCCATCGTAAATCAGTACGCCAAGATGCATGAATTGACGCTCCAGATGCAAATAGGGAAATTCTGCATCAATTGGTAAATTGGGGGCGAACTTAACCGCCCCCACCAGCATCAGCGGCGCCACTTCCCCTGCCGCCCGCGCAATGGCCAGAATAACACCGGTCATAATGCCGGGTGAAGCCATAGGTAAAATGGTATACAACACGGTTTCGGCTTTGGTCGCTCCTAAGGCATAGCTGCCCGCTTTTAATCCCTGAGGAACATTTCGCAAGCCCTCTTCAGTAGCCACTATCACCACTGGCAAGGTAAGAATAGCCATCGTTAGCGAGGCCCAAAACACCCCCGGCGTCCCCAATGTCGGAGCTGGCAGGTTCGCCTCAAAAAACAGGGCGTCAATATTACCGCCGACCCCATAAATAAAGAACCCCAGCCCAAAAACTCCATAAACAATAGACGGCACCCCCGCCATATTGCTAACCGCTATGCGGATTACGACAATCAGCCCATTATTGCTGGCGTATTCGTTAAGATAAATAGCTGCCAGTACGCCAAAGGGCGTAACAATAATGGTCATCAAAAAGACCATGAGGACCGTTCCAAATAAGGCTGGAAAAACACCACCGGCGGTGTTCGCCTGCTTAGGCGATTCGCTAAGAAAGCCCCCTACTTCATACAAGGCTTCCCCGAGTTTCTGCCATCCACTAAGCTGCCCCGGGTAAACCAGATGCTCTACTTCAATAAGGGCGACAGATACTATGCTCTGGTCGGCCAGCCGTACGAACAGTTGATACGCGTCGCGCTGCTTTTCAAGGGTTAAAATTCGCTTATGCCAGCGGTCAAAGCCCTGATTTAACGTGAGCCGGGCCGGAGCTTTTTTGCCCACCTTGCGCTGGTCAAGCTCGGTCAGTTTCTGATGTATATCAGCCAGCTGCTCATCTCGTATGCCGGCTATCGACTGTTCAATTTGTCGCACCTGCGTCAAGCGCTGGGCTAAACGGTTCAACGAGACATCAGGGTCGCTGGGGGCTGTAACCTTTAGCGGCTCCCCTAATATCGCCCGCCCATCGCGCAAACTGATGCGCGCGGCCTCAGGGGCCAGCCGGGCTTGAAGCAAGTTGGTATCATCTAATAAGGTTTGATTACCGTAGGGATTACGGGCATGAGAATACACCACCCAGCGCACAGGTTCACCGCCCTGTTCAAACTGGTTTTGATATTGGCCATAGGCGGTAATCGGCTGATCGTCACTGGCCCGTACAAATTGCAGTTGCTGAATATCTTCCGGCCAGAAGTAGCCGCCCCCCCGGGCGAATATCAGCAATACAATACTTACCATTGCCAATAGCAATATGGCAGTAAAAAACGTGCAAATACCAATAAACAGGCTTTGCCGCTGACCGGCATTTAATACGCTCGATAGGCTGGGCAGCTTACTCATGGGCCGTCTGCCTGCGTAACCGCTGTCTTAATAGTTCAGCGATAGTGTTAACCACAAAGGTAAAGGCGAACAGGATCCCGGCAGTCAAAAACAATATCTGATAATGGGTACTGTTGACATCGGCCTCAGGTAATTCAATGGCTAAGTTAGCAGTAAGTGCCCGCAAACCTTCCAGTAAGCTCCACGAGGCAATGGGGGTGTTTCCGGTCACCATTAACACAATCATAGTTTCACCAAATGCGCGCCCAAAGCCCAACATAACAGCAGCTAGAATACCGGGAGTAGCCACGTATAAAACAACGTTGTGGAGAGTCTGCAAACGCGTGGCCCCCAGCGCAAAAGAGGCTTGTTTAAGTTCATCCGGCACACTGGAGATTGCATCTTCAGCCAGCGAATAAATACTGGGGGAAATAGCTATACCCAGGGCAATAGCTACCACAATAGTGGTTTTCCCTACGCTGGTTTGCGCCACGGCCGTTAATTCGCCTATGCTATCCAGGCCGAAGATACCTATAAGCCAGTCAGGCACGATAGCGGTACTGACATAACCCAGCAGTAAAATGCCCGCCACCGCCACAATCAGTTCAAACCCTGCCCGCCACCGCCCCAAACGCTGTGTAAGCGGACGCTGGAAAAGCGCGATAAGAACCAATAAAAAAGGTATCACTACCATAAAAAAAGCAAACGAAAACAAAATATTACTGGCTAATGGCGCCAGCCAAATAGCCGCGATAAAACCAATCAGTACAGAGGGTATGGCTTCGAGCATTTCAATTGCCGGACGGATCCAGTAACGCAAGCGCGAGCGCGCAAAAAAGCCGGTATATACGGCTGCACACACCGAGATAGGAATAGCAATTATCAGGGCCAGTAAGGAGGCTTTTAAACTGCCCATTAGCAACGGCACCAAGCTGTATTTTTGCTCCTGGTAATCTGTTGCACTGGAGCTTTGCCAGGTATGAGCAGCCTCAGGATAGCCTTCGTATTGTTGCTTTTCGAACAAGGACGCCCACGTAGTAACGCCAGATAAATAGCGGGTCAGGTAAACTTGCAATACCTTGTCGTTGTGCAAATACAAACGGTTAGCATACCAACTGATGGCACTGACCAGCTCGTCACTGAAGGTGGTTGAGACAATTTCACCGGTCAGGCGATTTAACAGCAATAAGCGTTTACTGGTGGTGGCAATAACCATTGCGTTGGAAGCGGGATGGGACATCACCGCGGTAGGTAATTCTCCCTGAGCTAAGTCCAGGGTGTAGGTAGGAACATAAAGTAATTTGCCCTGCTGGTTCTGTAATATCCAGCGCGTGACTTCCCCGGTGGTACTGGCAATAAATAAGCTTCGGCCTTTTGGCAAAGCTTGCCACCAGCCTAACTTGCCTTTCATCGCCACCGTATGAATAGTTTTGCCCCCAGGGGCCACAAAGCGTAGTTCATTATTCGCATAAACGACCGTTTGACTGGTGTTGGGCAACGGCATAACCTGGCTGGCCCCTTCAAAGCGCTGGTCATAAATACGGGTGGGATGCAGCCGATCAACCCAGCGTACCAGGGTCTGATTTGCCGTCGTCACTCTGGCCACCGCCCACTTTTCACTTAACCCCACCTCCCAGTCCAGGGCATCTCGCCACAGACTCATCGGCAAGGCGAAGGAGCTTCCTACAAAGTCTCCGTGTCCCGAGGCAGCCTGGGCGGGGATACTGGTAGGCAAAGAATGCAAATCACGCACCCCCGCAATACGCACAATGCCTTTAGCCGAAACAGTCACCAAATAATGTTCACCTAATACATTCATTATTTGCGCCTGCTGATCGCATGGTCGAATAATGACTCTATCGGTGCTCAACGCCTGCTGTTGTAAGCTTTTCAGCTGCACCTGGCATTGGTTAGTCAGTAGCATTGCCGGTTGGCGTTCAAGGACATCGGCACTACCGGCAAACCGACTGCCTTCGGGGGCAGTAAAACTGGCGCGCTTTTCAAATTCGGGCACCAATGCTAAGGGCAGCGACTGACTAATAAGATGGGTAATCAACACAATAAGGGTGAGCAACACCAGCACGCCAAAGGCAGTCACGGTCACTTTAAGGCGAACATCCCTTTGCATACGTCGTCGGGTTTTCGTTCTTATTGTAGAATTCATGCTTCCCTAACAACTCATTACGTGCAAAATGCGGTGGTTAGCCGCGTATGATGTGGTATTTTAATCGCTATTATCAAGTGAAACCTGACCGATAAGCAACCGTCAGAGTTTACTTAGCCAACAAACCTTACGTCCAGCACAAAAATCCGGAGTCCTTATGCAACCAGTGGTCATTACGATAATGGGGAAAGATAAAACCGGCATCGTTGATGCGTTAGCCAAAAGCGTTTATCAACATGGTGGCAACTGGCAAAGTAGCAGCTTTGCCCACATGGCCGGGATGTTCACCGGCTTTGTTGAAGTGCTGGTGCCTGAAGACAGGCACGAAGCCCTTGTCGCAGCGCTGGATGCGATTCCTGATTTAAGCGTGACAGCCGTATCCCTGGTGGGCGCAGATGCACGATTAAGTGAAACTCTGACAGTAGAAGTAATGGGTAACGACAAACCTGGTATCGTCCAGGAACTGACGGCCACCCTGAATCAATTCAATTTGAATATTGTGTCGTTTGATTCGGGCGTGCAAAGCGCGCCAAATTGGGGTTCACTAATGTTTAAAGCCCGAGCCCGACTTGCTGTACCAGAACAGTTTAATCATGATGCATTACAAAGTGCGCTGGAAAATCTGGCCAATGATCTGGTAGTGGATATTTCCACGCAGATATAACGCCTGTCACAATTACATGTCATACGCGTGTCACGGATCGCTGGCACGCTTCCCCCTTTTGGTAATATGGTAAATAAAGAATAATATGGAACCCAAAGAGCTTTACTACCCGAAAGAGCTTAGCTGGCTGGCCTTTAACGAACGGGTGCTGCAAGAAGCAGCAGACAAAAATACGCCCGTAGTGGAGCGTATCCGCTTTCTTGGAATTTATTCAAATAACCTCGACGAATTCTACCGGGTCCGCGCAGCGGACGTGAAGCGGTTAATTACCATCGCACAAAATGACGGCAACAGCGAAGAAGCCCGAAACAAACTGGAGCTGATGGATCAAATTCAGAAAAAAGTGGTGGCGCTGTCCAATAAGTTTGATGAAATTCACCGTGATGCGGTTAAAGCGTTAGCGCGCTACAATATCTTTATTCTGCGCAAGAACGAGCTTAACGACTATCAGGTTACCTGGGTCCGCAACTTCTTTGTAAATAAAATTCTGCGCCATATAGCGCCTATATTAATTGATAAAAAAACCGACCTGTTGAGCCGTCTGAACGGTACCGCCGTTTATCTGTATGTGGCCATCCGGCGTAAAGACCGCAATACCCGCTATGCGGCTTTGCAGGTTCCCTCCCAGGAAATGTCTCGGTTTGTACAAATTCCACCGGAAAAAAGCCGTAAGAAAAAACATATCATCTTGCTTGATGACATTATCCAGCTGTGTCTGGAAGAAATTTTCCGTGGCTTTGTTAAATACGATTCGCTGGAAGCATTTTCATTTAAAATGACCCGCGACGCAGAATATTCAATTAACGATGAGATTGACGAAAGCTACGTCGAAAAAATGTCGGAAAGCATGAAACAACGCTTAATCGCCGAGCCTGTGCGGGTGATATACGACACCAGTATGCCCACCGACATGGTACATGACCTGCGTAAACGATTAAAAATCACTTCGCTGGATACGATGCATGCAGCTGGCCACTTCAGAAACTTTAAAGACTTTATCGGGTTTCCCAACATTGGCCGTGAATATCTTGAACATGCGCCATTACCCGCAATAGATACAAAGGAGTTTTCGCAGTACAACACCGTATTCGATGCCATTACCGCTCACGATATTCTGCTGTATTACCCTTATCATCGGTTTTTACATTTTACCGAGTTTGTGCGCCAGGCAGCCTTTGACCCGAGCGTAAAAACCATCCGAATCAATATATATCGGGTGGCCAGTAATTCGCGTATTGTTAATTCGCTGATTGATGCTGTAGACAACGGTAAAAAAGTTACCGTGGTAGTGGAGATTCGAGCCCGATTTGACGAAGAAGCCAATATCGAATGGTCTAAACGGATGACGGATGCCGGTATTCGAGTAGTGTTAGGTGTCCCTACCTTGAAAATCCACAGTAAGTTATGTCTGGTCACCCGCGAAGAACGCGGCTCACTAGTGCATTATGCTCACTTTGGTACCGGTAATTTTAACGAAAAAACCGCCAAAATTTATACTGACTACAGCTTATTTACCCGTAATCAGGAACTGGCTGAGGAAGCTGTTGCAGTATTTGATTTGATTCAATACCCCTATCGGCGGTACAAGTTTCATCATTTACAAATTTCCCCGCTTAACGCACGCACTAAAATACAGTCACTTATCCGCCAGGAAATCCAACATTTAAAGGAAGGCCGCCCGGCGCGTATAACCTTTAAAATAAACAACTTGGTAGACAAGGAACTGATTGACGATTTATACCGTGCCAGCCAGGCTGGTATGGAAATTCGCGGTATTGTTCGGGGCATGTGTTCACTGGTCCCCGGTTTACCCGGCATCAGTGACAATATCGATATTATTTCCGTGGTGGACCGTTTCCTTGAGCACCCCAGGGTAATGATTTTTGAAGGCGGTGGCGATCGCAAAGTATTCATCTCATCAGCGGACTGGATGATGCGTAACATGGATAACCGCATTGAAGTGGGATGTCCAATATATGATAAGCGTCTGCAACAACGTATTGTTGATATGACAGAAATGCAGTTTCAGGACACCTTGAAAGCCCGTATAATTGACAAGGACCAGACCAATCGGTACGTTCGCAGAGGTAATCGTAAAAAATTACGTTCCCAGGTAGAGATTTACGACTACCTTAAGCAGCTAGAAACGAGTACCCCACCTAAATGACACAACATGAATCTGCACTGGTGAGTGCAGAAAGCCGGGAAGTAACTAAAGTTGCTGCACTGGATATTGGTTCTAACAGTTTCCACCTGGTGGTTGCCAGAATTAATGCAGGCTCGGTGCAGATACTGCACCGGGTAAAGCAAAAAGTTCGCTTGGCGGCAGGCCTGGATGATGACAATGTGCTGTCAGCAGAAGCGATGGAGCGTGGTCTTGACTCTCTGCGTATCGTCGCTCAGAGCCTTGAAGGCTTTGCCCCGGATTCGGTGCGCATTGTGGCTACTCATACCTTACGCAAGGCGAAAAATGCCCGCCAGTTTATTGAAGCTGCCCGGGCGGTGATGCCCTACCCGGTAGAGATTATTCCCGGCCAGGAAGAAGCCAGACTGATTTATTCCGGGGTGGCTCATACGAGTCATACTGAAGGACGCCGGTTGGTGGTGGATATTGGCGGGGGATCTACCGAATTTATTATTGGCGAAGGCTTCACCCCGATGGTGTGCAGCAGCCTACAAATGGGCTGCGTGAGCTTTACGGAACGCTTCTTTGCCCAAGGAGAGTTGAAAGCCAAAGCTTTTGATAAAGCCATTACAGCGGTTGAACAAGAACTGGAAATTATTCAGGAAAAATACCTCAAGCTAGGCTGGATCCAATGTATCGGCACCTCAGGTACCATTAAAACCCTGTTTAATTTAGCCCAACGTGACCGCCCGAATGGGCATGCCATTCCGGTTACCCTCAAAAGCCTTAAAGAGTTGATGAAACGCTTTATTGAACTGGGCCATACTGACAAACTTGATATGCCGGAAATCAGTGACGATCGCCGGGTAGTCGTAGCCGGCGGTTTAGCAATATTAATTGGGGTATTTAGGGCGCTGAATATTGATGGCCTGGAATACTCGCCAGCAGCCCTACGCGAAGGGGTGCTGTATCAGATGGAAGATGAGCTTCACAGCGCTGATATTCGTGGCCGCACCGCCACCAGTTTAGCTACCCGCTATGACATTGATACCGCTCAAGCGAACCTGGTTCTGAATACCTCTCGCTATCTGTTTGACCAATGTGCTAAACCCTGGAAGCTGAAAAGCCGGGATTTTCGCAACATGTTGGGATGGGCTGCCAGCTTGCATGAAGTGGGCCTGCAAATAAATTCGCGGGGCGTCCAACGTCATTCGGCTTACATTCTGGCTAATGTGGATATGCCTGGGTTTACCCTGGAGCAGCAAAATCTGTTGGCTACATTGGTACGTTTTCACCGTAAGAAAATAAAAACGTCGGAAATACCGGAGTTTTATGTGTATGACACTACCAGCGTACGCCGGCTAATCGGCATTTTGCGTTTGAGTGTATTGCTAAACATCAAACGCCAGGAAGCTTTTCTGCCCGAATTTACCGCTGCAGCCAGTAAAAATGGATTAGTGCTTACTTTTCCTGAGCAGTGGCTGGAACAGCGCCCAATTCTGTATGCCGACCTGGTGCGGGAGCAGAGCTACTGGCAGGCAATGTCGTTGAGTCTGGGGTTTGAATAAACGGCTGCCCATAAGCAATAATCTGGTTTCTTCCATTGTTTTTTGCCTGGTACAAAGCTTGATCTGCCTCCCCGATAATTTCAAATACATCGGCGCCAGCCGGCAATGCTAATAACCCGAACGATGCGGTCAGACTGATCGCATCGTCGTTCACCGCTAACGGCTGGCTGGCGATGTGTTGACGCAGTATTTCTGCGCGCTCACTGGCACGGTTTAAATCACAATCCAGTAGCAGCATTAAAAATTCTTCGCCGCCCATTCGAATCAAAATATCCCCCGGATACAGCTGGCTGCGCAATAGCTGGCTAAAATGTCGTAATGCTTTATCCCCGGTCAGGTGACCGTATTTGTCATTAATACTTTTGAAGTGATCGATATCGCACACTAACATACACACACTTTGACAGTGCAGCTCTGCCTTTCTCACGATAGTTGGCGCGACATCATAAAAATAATTTCGGTTTTTACAGGCCGTCAGGGGGTCGCGGTAAATTTGTTTTTTTAACCGAATAACCAGTGAGTGCATTACCGACACAACGAACCCCAGCATGAAAACAATCATAGCAATAACGATGATTCCAAAGGTAATAAAGCTTTGATGATCTGCGGCAACCTGTAACGCAAACATATATACAGGGCCGCCTAACACCAGGGCCACTACCGCCCCCACCAGAATATAAAACAATACTTTGTCGCCAATACTGCGAGAATCCATCAGCATGAGCATTTTAAGCGCAGCGGCAACAATTGGCATTAGGGTACTTAAAAGCAATAACAAACGGCAAAACACCATATTTTCGGTGTAATAGTGCATTACCCAGGTCAGTGCTTCAATGCAGGCTATGTGCAATAAAATAAGTAGTCGTTGGGTCTTCGGTAGGGCCTGGCCAAACCGTTTGAGTACGGTTAAATAGACCATATAAGCAGCCAATGTTGCACACAGGTTCTGCCCCAAACTGTGAAGCAGGGCCATATCAATGTATTGCAGATTAGAAAAGCCGTAACTCAGCCAAAGAAACAGCAGAAATAGGCGGGCGTATAAGCCCGAACTGGCTTTGTGCTTATGCGAAGGCGCAGGTAGCGCGTAGGTAAATAACATACCTACTGCGGTAATAACGCCTAGTACGGCGATCTGCAAAAAGAGTAATTCAGAGGTCTGCACTTATCACCATTAACCGGGCATCATGGCCCGCGATATGTTGTCACAAAGTAAGACATGGTGGACTGCCTTACATTAACATTCTGTTAATAGTATACCCTGATAATAAACGGGGGGCATAAAAATGTTGATAAAGGTATAAGGGGATAAACCTTAAAGCCTATAGCTTGACAGGCAATGATAGAAAGAGGCGTCAGAAAACAAGCCTATCGCACTTGCCGGCCGCAGGCGGTAACAATGTGCTTATTTATCGCTACAAAAGCTCAGCTGTGCAGGCCGCCAGTTCGCCCCGCCCTGATCAGAGGGGTACGACACGTGGGGCAACAAACAGATAGCAACCCCCAGGGTTGCTATCTTAATATCTTAAGCTTTAGATGCCTGGTAGATAGATTCGATGGCTTCATCCAGCACAGTATCGAAGTCCCGGCTACTTTGCGCAGCCTTGATGCCTTCGGTTAAGGCACGGGAGAAACTGGCGATAACACCGTTATTCCGGGTTAATTTTTGGTTTGCTTCGTCACGGCTGTAGCCGCCCGACAAGGCAACCACTTTAATGACATTTTCATGCTCTACCAACTCACTATAAAAGTTGTCTTCTTCAGGCAGCGTAAGTTTTAGCATAACCATCTGGTCGCTATTAAGTGCGGCTAACTGCTTCAAAATGGCCGCTTTCAATAAACCTTCAGCTTCTGCTTTTTCAGGGCTTTTGATATCCACTTCAGGTTCAATGATAGGCACCAGACCCGCAGCGATAATTTGTTTTGCAACGTCAAATTGCTGCTTAACCACAGCCTCAATGCCCGCTTCATTGGCCAGCTTGACCACTGAGCGCATTTTTGTCCCAAATACATCCTGCGCATTCGCTTTCTCAAGTAGAAGGTTTAACGAGGTAATAGGCTTCATGGTTTGTACACCATCAGCCTCATCGTTTAATCCTTTGTCTACTTTCAAAAAAGGGACGACACGTTTTTCATCCCACAGATAACGGGCGCTGGGCTTACCTTCGATATTTCTATCCAGGGTGTCTTCGAACAAAATCGCGCCAAGCACACGGTCGCCATTAAAGGGAGGACTGGTAATAATGCGGGTACGCATGTCGTGAACCAAGCCAAACATTTCATCGTCGTTGCTAAACTGCGACTCTTCAATGCCATACAAACGCAGTGCCTTGGGGGTACTGCCACCGCTTTGATCCAATGCTGCAATAAAACCATCAGCTGTTTTGATTTTATCCAGCATAGCGTGCTGAGTTTGTGATGCCATGAGCAACACTCCTTATTGTAGCTGCCTCGCTGGGCAGTTGTAGGGTTTATAATTATTTCCGGCGCACGTCACTGTGCGCCGGATAGAGGGTAAATTGTTTACCACCTATTCACTGTTAGCGTGCTTTATTTATTTTTTTCTTCTAGCACTGCTACAGCAGGTAATGTCTTGCCTTCAAGGAATTCAAGAAATGCGCCACCACCGGTCGAGATATAGGATATCTTATCAGCGATTTCATATTTATCTACTGCTGCTAATGTATCACCCCCGCCGGCAATAGAAAATGCATCACTTTGGGCAATAGCTTCGGCGATACCTTTGGTGCCCTCCGCGAACTGATCAAACTCAAATACCCCTACCGGACCATTCCATACAATAGTACCGGCGTTCTTCAAAATGGCCTTTAGCGCTTCTGTTGAATCCGGTCCAATATCAAATACCATGTCGTCATCATCAATTTGTGAGACAGGCTTTAGGGTAGCTGGGGTGGTGTCTGAAAATTCTTTGCCGACGACAACATCTGTTGGTACCGGTATATCACCGCCATTGGCTTGGGCCTGGCTGATTAACGCTTTAGCATCATCGACCAGGTCAAGTTCTACCAGAGATTTTCCTACATTATGGCCTTGTGCGGCAATAAAAGTATTGGCTATACCGCCGCCCACAATGAGCTGGTCTACTTTTTCAGACAATGACTTAAGTACCGTCAGTTTGGTTGAGACTTTAGAGCCGCCAACAATGGCCACCATCGGCCGGGCTGGGTTGTCCAGGGCCTTGCCTAAGGCATCAAGTTCAGCAGCCAGCAGCGGGCCCGCACAAGCTTTGGGGGCAAACTTGGCCACCCCATGGGTAGACGCTTGCGCCCGGTGAGCAGTACCAAACGCATCCATTACAAACACATCACACAAGGCGGCATACTGCTTCGACAATGTCTCGTCATCACCTTTCTCGCCTTTGTTAAAGCGAACATTTTCCAGAATAACCAACTGTCCGGGCTGCACATCCACACCCTCAAGATAGTCTTTAACCAAGCGTACTTCGACATCCAGCACGTCGTTAAGATAGTTAACCACCGGCTGTAGTGAGTATTCTTCAGCTGGCTCACCCTCGGTAGGGCGGCCCAGATGCGACATCACCATTACCGCAGCACCAGACTCAAGGGCAGCTTTTAGCGTGGGGATAGATGCTTTGATACGTGCATCTGAAGTCACTTTACCGTTTTTTACCGGCACATTCAGATCTTGTCTGATCAGCACACGCTGACCATCAAGTGAGAAATCCTGCATACTTGGAATTGCCATAATGTCTCCCTATTCGCGTGAGTTAAGCGCAGTAAATTACTGCGCAGTCTGTATAGTATTACGTTGCATTACCGACATGATACATCGCTTGCGCTGTGTCTATCATGCGGTTGGCAAACCCCCATTCGTTATCGCACCAGATAAGCGTTTTCACCAATTGACCATGGCTTACCCTGGTTTGTGTGCCATCTACAATGCATGAATGGGGATCATGATTGAAATCGACGGAGACCAGCGGCTCTTCGGTGTAACTTAATATACCTGAAAGTCTGCCTTCGCGGGCGTTTTTAAGTACGGTGTTTACCTGTTCAATACACACCTTCTCTGCCAGGGTCACACTTAAGTCCATGGCGGTGACATTGATAGTGGGTACCCGAACGGCGATGGCCTCAAATTTACCGGCAAACTTTGGCAAAATACGTTCAATACCGCGGGCCAGCCGGGTATCTACCGGAATAATAGACTGACTAGCTGCCCGGGTACGGCGTAAATCGTCATGATAGGCATCGATAACCATTTGGTCATGCATGGAGGAATGGATAGTGGTAATCGTCCCGCTTTGTACGCCAAAAGCAGCGTCCAATACCTGAATGATGGGCACTATACAATTAGTTGTACAGGATCCATTAGACACCAGCCGGTGCGCTGGCAATAGCGTATCTTCGTTACTACCAAAAATAATAGTGTTGTCGAGGTCATGACTACCGGGCTGGGAAAACAACACTTTGCCGGCCCCTGCGTCTAGGTGCGCCTGCCCGGCCGTGCGGTCTTGATGCACGCCAGTGCATTCGAGCACTATATCCACCGCCAGTTCATCCCAGGGTAAGGCATGCAGGTCGGTTATCGAGGTTAAACGAATGTTGTCTGAAGCTACCTGAAGGCTATCGTTTTTCAATGCAACATCAAAAGGAAACCGCCCGTGGGCGGTATCGTATTTCAATAAATGGGCAATGCCCTGTGGCTTGGCTATCTCGTTTATGGCTACTACGCGAATATGCTGATTGCGCCCTGTTTCATACAGGGCGCGAAGCACATTGCGGCCAATCCGACCAAAGCCGTTGATGGCAACTCTGACCATGCTTACCGCCTGTTAATGCCCATTACAGCAAAGATTTAGCGGCCGCTACGACAGCATCAGTAGTGATGTTAAAGTGCTCAAACAGCTCATTCGCCGGGCCGGATTCCCCAAAGGTATCCATTCCTACGATGGCGCCATTATAGCCTACATATTTGTACCAGCTGTCTTTTGACAAGGCTTCTACTGCAACCCGCCGTGACACAGCTACCGGCAGTACGCTCTCGCGATATTCAGCATTCTGACGGTCGAACACATCAGTACATGGCATAGACACCACCCGCGCCTTCGTACCTTGGGCACTCAATGTTTCTGCAGCTTCTACTGCCAACTGAACTTCAGAGCCAGTACCTATAAGGATGACATCAGGGGTACCGTCACAATCTTTTAGAATGTAACCGCCCTTTTCAATGGCTTTAACCTGCTCATCGCTACGTTCCTGCTGTTTTACACCCTGACGGGTGAAAATCAGTGAAGTGGGTCCGTCGTTACGTACAATGGCCTGTTTCCATGCCACCGCCGATTCAACCTGATCGCAAGGGCGCCAGTTATCCAGGTTTGGCGTAGAACGCAAGGCAACTAACTGTTCAACCGGTTGGTGGGTTGGTCCATCTTCACCCAGGCCGATAGAGTCATGGGTATACACAAAGATAACCGGCGCTTTCATTAACGACGCCATACGCACAGCATTACGGGCATATTCCATAAACATCAGGAATGTCGCGCCGTACGCTTTTAAGCCGCCATGTAACACCAGACCATTCATAATGGCCGACATACCAAATTCACGTACACCGTAGTAAATGTAATTACCGCTGGCATCTTCATTAATAACCCCTTTACTACCTTCCCAGATAGTCAGGTTAGAGCCAGCAAGGTCAGCTGAACCACCCACCATTTCAGGCAGCAGCGGGCCATACGCATTAAGCGTATTCTGTGACGCCTTACGGGTGGCTACTGTTTCCGGGTTAGCTTGTAGCTTAGCAATATACTCATCTGCTTTTTCCACAAAATCGGCTGGTAGATCGCCCTTCACCCGACGCTTAAACTCAGCGGCTTCTGTAGGGTAGGCTTTCTCGTAGGCAGCAAATTTTTCTTCCCACTGTTGCTGCGCTTTTTGGCCTTTCTCTTTGGCATCCCATTCAGCATAAACATCTGATGGAACCGCAAACGCTTCAGCTGTCCAGCCTAGCTCTTTGCGGGTAGCAACAATTTCATCTTCGCCCAGCGCTGCGCCGTGGCTGGCTTCCGAGCCTTGTTTGTTAGGCGAACCAAAACCAATAATGGTTTTACAGATAATCAGCGTTGGCTGCGTGGTATTGCTACGGCCTGCTTCTACTGCTTTGCGAACCTGATCAGCATCATGGCCATCTACATTTTCGATCACCTGCCAGCCATACGCTTTAAAACGCGCAGCAGTATCATCGGTAAACCAACCTTCAACTTCACCATCAATGGAAATACCATTGTCGTCATAAAAGGCAATTAGCTTACCCAGTCCAAGGGTGCCGGCTAACGAGCTAACCTCGTGAGAGATACCTTCCATCAGACAGCCATCACCTAAGAAGGTATAGGTGTAGTGGTCAACAATATCATGACCTTCTTTATTAAATTGCGCGGCCAGTACTTTTTCAGCCAGCGCCATACCAACGGCATTACTTACGCCCTGACCTAGCGGCCCGGTAGTTGTTTCCACACCCGGCGCATAGCCATATTCAGGATGGCCAGGGGTTTTTGAATGCAGTTGACGGAAGTTCTTCAATTCTTCAATAGGTAGATCGTAACCGGAAAGGTGCAGCAATGAGTACAGCAACATAGACCCATGACCGTTTGACAAAACGAAGCGGTCACGGTTTGCCCAGTCTGGGTTTGTCGGGTTGTGCGATAAGAAGTCGCACCATAATACTTGTGCAATATCCGCCATTCCCATGGGCGCACCCGGGTGGCCTGATTTTGCTTGTTGCACTGCGTCCATGCTTAAGGCACGGATGGCATTGGCGAGTTCACGACGAGTGGGCATGTTGTCTCCTGGTTTTAGTTCCTACGGACAAAGTCATACGCTGCCATACAAATTTGGCTCAATTAGCTGATTTGTCCGTTGTACATGAAAATAGCAACTATTCTTACCTAACCGTGTTCCTACTGCAATGTGTTTTACCATTGCAAACCCACGGTTCGGGTAAATAATGCCGATATCTTGCTTACGTTTTTTTATGTGGTGGCAAATCTATAATTGTCAACCAAACGTAACAAATAGACTTATAGACGTCCAGATGTAAAGACTGGTATTTTGAAGCGTATCAAGTACAATTATGCCTTTAATGAGGGCAAAATCTAACGGAGAATTTATGGCTACGCAGTTATTCACATCCGAGTCAGTATCAGAAGGCCATCCGGATAAAATTGCAGATCAGATATCTGATGCAGTTTTAGATGCAATTCTGGAACAGGATCCTAAAGCTCGGGTTGCGTGCGAAACTTACGTTAAGACCGGTATGGTACTGGTTGGCGGAGAAATTACTACCTCTGCGTGGGTCGATATTGAAGAACTTACCCGCCAGACAGTCAAAGACATTGGCTATACCCATTCTGATATGGGCTTTGATGCTGATTCATGTGCGGTGTTAAATGCCATAGGTAAGCAATCTCCGGATATTAATCAAGGCGTAGATCGTACCAGTCCTGAAGAACAGGGAGCCGGTGACCAGGGCTTAATGTTCGGTTACGCCAGTGATGAAACTGATGTGCTAATGCCAGCACCGATTACCTATGCCCATCGCTTGGTGCAAAAGCAGGCCGAAGTACGTAAATCGGGCAAACTTAGCTTTTTACGCCCGGATGCGAAAAGCCAGGTGACCTTTATTTATGAAAACGATAAGCCTGTAGGCGTAGATGCGGTCGTACTGTCTACTCAACATTGCGATAGCGTATCCACCGCACAGGTTCGCGAAGCGGTAATGGAAGAGATTATCAAACCGGTATTGCCGGCGCATTGGCTGACCGAAAGCACCCGTTTTCATATTAACCCTACTGGCCGGTTTGTTATTGGTGGCCCAGTAGGTGATTGCGGTCTTACCGGGCGCAAAATAATTGTTGATACCTACGGCGGTATGGCGCGGCATGGTGGCGGCGCCTTCTCGGGTAAAGATCCGTCGAAAGTTGACCGCTCCGCCGCTTACGCTGGGCGTTACGTAGCAAAAAATATTGTCGCGGCTGGTTTAGCTAAACGTTGCGAAATCCAAATCTCGTACGCGATTGGCGTGGCCGAGCCTACTTCTATCAGTATCGAAACCTTTGGTACCGCCACGGTAGATGAAAAAACTTTGGTGGCATTAGTTCGCGAACATTTTGACCTGCGCCCTTACGGTCTGATCAAAATGCTCGATTTGGAACGGCCTATTTACCGTGCTACCGCTGCGTATGGACATTTCGGCCGGGATCTTTTCCCGTGGGAAAACACCGATAAAGCTGAGGCCCTGAAGGCCTCGATTTAAGCTTTAGCCATAGGCTTTCTCCTGCCCGAGCATCGCATTGATATCGGGCAGGCCAATTCTGGCCAGTGCCATATCTGTGTAATCCTTATGATGGGTAACTTCGGTGTGTACATAATCAGGCTGAATAAATTCTCTGCATTGCTGTTCATTAGCAAAGGTTACGACAACCAGTTTTAATGGCGCCAAGTTACCTATATAAGCCATCAACTCCACAGGTTGACCCGCATGTTTAATCTGGCTTTTTTCGCCAGCAAATCGCAGCCCTTGGGTTTGCTCCCACAGGGTCGAAAATTGCTCCGCCGACAGCGCAATAACCTCGGTCTGACGTTTTAACCCACTCCCCTGCACCACTGATAAGGTGGGTTGACCATTGGTGTCTTGCACATAAATCTGCTTCTCCTCAGCACAGCTTAAATACCCGCGCGTAATTTTATCCATTGACGCCGCCTGTAGCAGGCTGCCAGGAATATAAGACACAATAAAACGACGTTCAAAATGCCATTTGCCATGCATGGACGGACTCCTGATTCCTGCACTTTCCCCTATTTTCACGCATCCTAAAATAGGGCCCAATAGATCACTTGTGCTACTTAATGCGTAATATAAAATTAGACGATAGGATCAAAATTCACCATCTGGTGATAGAATCTTTTTAATCTATAGCTACACTTATAACAAAGGGTTGCTAAAAGCCCGGTAATCACGCTTGCCCACTTAACTAATGGAATTGATAACCTTATGAAAGGTTTGCTTTTTTTAACTGTTTTGGCATTTATTCCCGGTATTGCTTTGGCGGCGGAACAACCGGTATCTGCGCTTTCAGACGAAGGCCATACTCGCTATATTTCAAGCCCTTATCAAAGCTCCTTTTCCTACCGCTCTCCCCGTATCCCCTTATGGTCATTTGGTTTAAGGTACGACAAAGAGCTGCCTTACCATCCATTGTGGATTGACGCAATTGACAGCTACCGCCAAGTGGACTCTGTACGGATCAGTGCCAGCCGGGCATTACCCTATGTTTCCTCGATGCGCGTATTTGCAGCAATTCAAACCAGCAATCAGCAAGATTACGTATCGGCGCGTGAAGTGTATCTGCCACAAAATGCCGGTATTGCGGCAAGCCTGGGATGGACGTTAGGTAATACAGAACAATTTAATATGGCCGTAGAATACGAACACCGGGAAATCGGCGAGCTTGATGTCAACAGCCTGGTATTGGGGGTGCAGTACTATTTTTGACAACCTAATAAATGCTGCACAATTTGCCGGGTATGAATAACCGTGGTATCTAACAATTGATGGCGGGTAAATTGCGGTGAAATAAGCAGGCTGATTTCCGTACAGCCTAAAATAAACCCTTGCGCACCGTGGCCGTCTAAATCGCGCATAATAGCCAAAAATTGCTGTCGCGAGCTATCGCGGATAACGCCTTTACATAACTGCTGATAGATTATGCTATGAATATCATCCTGGGCGTCAATTTCGGGTACCAATACCTCTAGCTGGTGTAGCGCCAGACCCTCTCGATAGAAGCTTTCCTGCATGGTAAACCGGGTGCCCAATAAGGCTACCTTCGTTAACTTCTGCTGAATACAGGCTTGGGCCGTCGCGTCGATGATATTGAGCAGTGGTACTGAAATGGCTTGCTGCACCTGAGACGCTAATTTATGCATGGTATTGGTGGCTATGGCAATAGCGGTCGCTCCCGCTCTTTCTAATGCCTGGGCGCTGGTAATCAGTAATTCGGCTAATGCTTCCCAGTTATGCTGGTGCTGTAGCTCGCTGACCTGATTAAAATCCAAACTATGAATTACTACATCAGCGCTGTGCAAATTGCCTAGCGCTTTACCTACTTGCTGATTTATTTCCCGATAATACAGGGCGGTAGATTCCCAGCTCATTCCACCAATAATTCCCACCCGTTGTTGTCCGTGCATTATTCTATCCAGTAGGCCGTGATTTTGTACTGTGCGCCTGGGTATGAATAAATGTCAACTGAATAAGGTCAGCATCGACGCTGGCGCGATGCCGCTGGGAATCAAACCGGTGTTGTAGTTCCAGCTTGGTATTGTGCCAGATATCCATTTGTTGCTCGCTGAGCAAATAATCTAACGCGGACACCCTGAATGCCATAGATTGGCGCGCCGCGCCAAATAACTTAATAAGCCACGGATAATCCACCACCCAACCATCCGAATACACCGTTTGACCGCGCAAAAATGCATTCAGTTCAGTACAGACCTCCTCCACCGGCTGGCCATATTGGTTGAGATCCTGGCGACTCAAACCATGCAGTTTGGCCGCATGGTCGTCCCAGTGGGTCCAACTATCAAGTGGCTGAATCAGCCGACAAAATCGGGCACCGTCATAACGTTTTACGCCCACTTCAATAGGATAGCTGGATGAACCGAAACCAGACGCTTCGACATCAATAACGGACGGTGGTTGTTTAGTCATACAGCAAGGTTACTCCTGTTACTTTTTGCCCGTGTTATATAGCTTGCCAATACCCTACAGGTAGCAAATACCGTACACGTGGCAAAGGGCATACACAAACTGCCAAAAACAGCTATGCCACCTGAATTAATCAGTAGCCGAGTAAACTTTATACCTGTGCGCCGGCAATTTCGTTCGGTATAGTGAGGTATTAAATACCTCATTCTTTTTCGTGGCATGGGTTAGGGGAGTTAGACCAAGGGTTTACCGCCCTTTGTCTAATTGCGAAACCGCTAAAAATCACTACGATTGATATATAACGTTTATGTAATAAGTTGCCCATGCGCGTACAGACTATTTTTATTTTGTGGTTAATTATTGTTGGCATGGCCCCTTTTAGTGGGCAAGTGCACGCTAAGCCCGATGACACCCCGTTACTTATCGCTATCGATGCCGATTTCAGCACGGTGGCCGTTGAAGGCGGCAATGCGATTGCCCGTGGGGTTGAGTTAGCCGTGGCAGATATTAATAAAGCAGGCGGCTTAATGGGGCGGCAGGTGCAAATAGTGCACAAAGATCATCGGGGTAACCCTGCCCGTGGTGTCGCAAACATTAAAAAGCTGGCTGAACTAGACAATTTGATTGCCGTGGTAGGCGGTATTCATACGCCTGTGGCTATTGCTGAGCTGCCTTATATTCACCGCCACAACATTCTGTATCTGGGCCCCTGGGCAGCAGGTACGCCCCTCGTCGAAAATGACTTCAGTCCCAATAATGTATTTCGGGTATCTATCCGCGACAGTGAAGCAGGCAGTGTGCTGATCAAACACGCTAAAGCGCAGGGATATAAAACGGTGGCGCTGGTGCTTGAACGCACCGGCTGGGGCCGATCAAATCTGACCTCATTAAAGGCGGCCGCTGCGCAGCAAGGGGTAAACATTCAAAAAGTGACCTGGATAAACTGGCATCAAACTAATTTTTCTGCTGATGCGCAAAGCATTCAGCAGGCAAAGGTGGATGCAGTTATATTAGTTACCAATGCCCCTGAAGGTGCGGTAGCAATCAATGCTTTATACCAGACCTCAGAAAAGCCCCTTCCGGTCATTGCTCACTGGGGGATCGGCAGCGGTAACTTTGTTAAGTTGATTGGCATGGACATGCTGGCAAAACTGGATATTTCTGTTATTCAAACTTTTAGTTTTCTTTACCAGAACAATCCGGTTGCTGCTAAACTCTTTAAAGACTATCAACAGGCGTATGGTGAAACCAGTAAAGATAGCGTTTCTGCTGTGGTGGGCACGGCCCACGCCTATGATCTGGTCAGCATGTTAGCCATTGCGGTCAGGCAGGCGGAAAGTATTGAGTTAAATAAGGTTCGCCATGCACTGGAAAATTTACCGCCGATAAATGGCGCGGTAAAACGATATATGCCGGCATTTACCCAAAGTCGCCACGATGCGTTATGGGCCGATGATTACTTTATGGCGCAATTTGATAATAATGGAAATCTTATTCCGATAACGAGGTAAAGATGTCTGCAAGACCCTCGCTGGCTAGCACGTTACAAAGGACTCTGTTACCCAAGCTACTGGCGGCGCTCTTTATTATCAGCCTGCTTATTTGTTTTGCAGTGGTATATTTTGCCCAGCAGCAGGTATCATCTAATCAACAGCATCATGTCGAAAATTTACGTGCGGATATCGACTTTAGTATCCGCGATACGTTGTTGCTGCTTGAAAGCATTGCCGGTAACGACCTGGTAGTGAACAGTTTTATCGACATAGAGCAACGCGATAATTACCTGCTATTATTTTTTCGCACCCTTCGTTTATCCCGGGCCACTGATGCCAGTTTGGCGTTATTTGATTTCGCGGGGGAAGAAGTCATTAGCAAAAACTGGCATGGTCAGTTGCCGGATGGTTTAGCTGCTTTATGGCAACCGGCCACGTTGGAAGAGGGGAAACGGTTTTGGCGAATCCATGAAAATGGCATTATAGTAGCAGTGCCGGTGTATATTGGTAGTTCGGTTGAGGGTGCGCTGGTTCTCTATGTCCGCGACATCGGGCAACTGATTAATCCGCGCGAAAATAGTGCCACTCAGCTGATAGTTAGTGGCACCAATGAAATTTTGTATAGCACCGCCCCCCAGACCTTTGCTCCCCACACCTCTTTCACTTTGGCCGAATATTCTCACTGGACCCGTTACGCCCGTCAGTGGCAAGGCTTAACCTTATATAGCTTGTCGCCGTTCACGCAGGCGTATGAAGCTGTACTGTGGTTAATTCCGGTACTCTTAATTAGTATTATTGCGACTATTCTAGTTAGTTTGCATGCGGTAAATCGAGCCGCCGGGCTAACCGCCACTACTTTGCAAACATTATACGAATCTATTTTAGCCAGTATGCAGCAAAAGTCTGCCGCCCGCTCGCTCGCGCCATCTGATGAACCGGCAGAGTTAGCGGATATTCGCGAAGCATTCGACAACCTTACCGTTAATCTGCTGACCATTACATTATCGAACCGCCAATTTGCCAATGTTATCGACTCGCTTGAAGAGCTGTTGGTGGTATTAAACAATGAAGGCCATGTGGTAATTTCAAACCATCGTTACGAACGGGCTGCCGCGCATTACGGCCTGGACGCCCAGGAACTCCAACGTATTGCCAGCTTTCTGAATGATACGGGTACGACGCTGGATGCCACCTATACCGATGCCGCAGCCCCACGGCAAATAACAGTTAAATGGACTTTATTACCCTTTATCAGTGATAACAAAGAGGTGATAGGGTCAGTTTTAGTAGGCAATGACGTTAGTCAGCAGCGCGATTTAGAAAGCCGGAACCGGCTGATGACCCATGCCATGGAGAGCGCTACGGTAGCCATCGCTATTGCTGATACCACCCGCTCTACTATGCCAATAGTTTATATTAACAACTACTTTTCCCAACTCAGTGGGTTTTCGTCAAAAGAAGCCCTTGGCCAACCGGCTAATCTGCTGATTGGCGAGAACACAGATAGCGCTACCCTTCGCACGATTTATGACAAGGTTAAAGCCGGTGAGTCTTTGGATGAAACCTTATTACTGTATAAAAAAACCGGCCATGTGTTTTATGCCAGGTTAGTTATGACGCCGGTGCGTTCTGATACTAAAGTGACGCACTACGTCGTATTTTTCCAGGATGTTACCGAGCAAGAGAAAACCCGCGAATATCTAGAAGATGCTCGCCATCGGGCGGAAGAATCCGCCCGTTTAAAGTCCAGTTTTCTGGCCAGTATGAGTCATGAGGTAAGAACGCCGTTACATGGTATATCTGGCACCTTGCAACTGTTAGATGAAACTGCCCTGGATGATAAACAGCGCAGGTATCTGAACCTGTCTTTGCAAAGTATGCACAATCTGCAGCATATTGTTGATGATATTCTGGATTTTTCAAAGATTGAAGCAGGCCAGCTGAATATTGAACGGGCACCGTTTAATCTTCGCCTGCTATTGGAAACTATTTTTGAGCAATATCAGACCAACTGCGATCAGAAAGGCATTGAGCTAACCATCTCGCTTAACCTGGGCGAAACAAGCATAGTGATAGGCGATGCGGTTAGGCTACGCCAAATATTAGGTAACTTGCTAAGTAACGCAGTGAAATTTACTCAATCGGGCTATGTTGAGGTGAGTATCGCACTACGTCATCATAACCAAAAATGGCGACTAGAGGGATGCGTAAAAGATACCGGTATCGGGATTGCGCCGGAGAAAGTGAGCCGTATTTTTGAAGTATTCACTCAAGAAGATGATACTACGACCCGGCGTTTCGGCGGCACTGGGTTGGGTTTGGCTATTACCCGGCAGCTTTGTCAACTGTGCGGTGGTGACATTCAGGTTACTAGCCGCAAAGGCGAAGGCAGCAGCTTTAGCTTTACCATTCAATTGGGCAAAGCCCCTAAAGACTTACCCCATCCTACGCTAGCGGCACACTCCCCGACAGCGATTTCAAAGGTCAAAAACTATACGGCAGCGCGTATTCTACTGGTTGAAGACAACGAAATTAACCAGCTAATCGCCCGGGAAAATCTGAACGGACACAAGGTACTCACGGCAATTAATGGGAAGGAAGCAATAAGCGCCTTGATGCAGATGAAAATTACCTTTGATGTTATTTTGATGGATTGCCACATGCCCGAGATGGACGGCTTTGAGGCCACCCGGCGGATCCGTCAGGGCGAAGCTGGGGAGCGCTATCTTAATGTACCCATTGTGGCCCTCACCGCCAACGCTATGAAGGGCGACCGTGAAGCCTGTGAAGCAGCAGGCATGAATGACTACATCTCTAAGCCGTTTACAGCCACAGATCTGCAAACCGTTATTAGCCGCTGGGCTAATGCTAATAAAACGTAAAAAAATGTCGGATTTATTTACAACAACTTACCAACCGACCCCCTTTAATAAAACTTTTCCTTTATAAACATAAATATACAGATTGGTTTATATATTGCTTCGTGGAATTGCCCTAGCTGGTAGGGCGCATTTTCAACAAACTTTGTTGTTGATTTGCTTTTTGATAAGGATAATTCCATGCAAAAGTTATTTCATACCTCGCTGCTATGCGCAGCCGCTCTTACCACCGCAGCCTTTACCCCAGTTAACGCTGCGACCATTCTACAATACGGCGATACCTATCTAGGGGTTAACGATGAAGGGCATCTTAATGTCAGGGCCTCGGACATTGCAGGCCTGCCGGAAGAATTTTATAGCGAATTTGGTTCTGACGTTGTGGGTTTATGGCGCGCTGGCTTAGGTGATGCGACGTCTCCGGGGTGTTTGTGTGAAGGTTGGGGCGTGGCGGCAAGTTACGAGAGCGCCCGGGTAGCGGGTTGGGCAAATGAAGAAACCGGTGGAGCTATGGGCTTGAGCGATGGCATCTTTGGCGCCACCGACGCGTCCGTAACCTCGATGGTTAATTTTCAGGATGCGCCCATCAGTGTTACCCATGCTTATGGACGTTCATTAGCCAATGGCGTGTTCCAGGCTTCAGTCACCATTGCCAATAATGCAGATACGACCATTGGCGATGTCGTGTATCGCCGTGCTATGGACTGGGATATTCCGCCTACGGAGTTCAGCGAGTATGTTACCCACTCTGGCGTTACCGCTAATCTTGAAAGCAATGGGGGCAATGTGCGCTATGCCAGCGATAACGGTTTTGCCAGCAGTGACCCACGCTCCGCCGCAGGCTGGGTAAACAGCGACACAGTAAATACCGATTTTACCGATAATGGTCCCGCTGATCATGGCTCCGTGTTTGATTTTGCGTTCGGCGATTTAGCCGCAGGTGAAAGCCGCACCTTCAATATATTTTATGGTAGCGCAGGCAGCGAAATTGAAGCCATTTCAGCGCTTACCAACCTGGGGGTAAACGTGTATTCACTTGGCCAACAAAGCGACGCACCGGCCACCGGTACGCCGGCTACCTTTATGTTTGCCTTTGGCGGCGTAGGTGGCGTCGAACCTGGCGAAAATGCAAGTAACCCTATTCTGCCATTTGTGCCAGCACCAGGTGAGTTTGTATTCGAAATACCTGAAGGCGGTAATTGGTTCGATCCTCCTTATGCGTATGGTTTTGAATATACACTTGAAGGCGGCGCGCTATTTTCAGAAGTCATGACACCAGACGCATCCTTTGGCTTTGGGGATATTGATGTGATGGTCGATGGTGTAGTCGTTGCCACGCTGGCACCTGGCGGCATGTTTGATTTTTCTACTCTGGGCATGGACATTTCGTCGTTTATGCTAGTGGGGCTTGACCGGTTGCTCGATATAGAAGCCACCGACTTTGCTGCAGCCTTCCCAACTTTTTTAGATTGGACCGGAACGGCTGAACGGTTACTCATGAATGCCCTGACCCTGGACGATACCGGGGTGGCGGTGCCAGAACCCGCTGTTGGGTTGCTGGTGTTACTGGGATTAGGCTGTACACTGGTAAGAAGAAAGCCGACATTACATTAGTCGTCATACCCACGCGCCCCTGCGCTAAAGGGGCGCGCATAATTAAGGACAATGAATGAAACCTTTGCTTAGCCTGATACTTATAGCACTCACGCCGGCGGCCTTCGCTATGGATAAAAATGAAAAGTTTGCCATTAAAGGAGTGGGTAATACTCCATGCCCTACTTATGTCAAAATGCTGCAAGAAGATAACCCCCAAAAATATCTTTATGCTG
The DNA here is from genome assembly GCA_003056425.1 of Alteromonas indica. Taxonomy (GTDB): domain Bacteria; phylum Pseudomonadota; class Gammaproteobacteria; order Enterobacterales; family Alteromonadaceae; genus Alteromonas; species Alteromonas indica. The sequence continues at coordinate 12,769 of PYVY01000013.1, read as the reverse complement.
GCTGGCTCAACGGCTATCTTACCGGGCAAAACCAACACTTAAGTGACACCTTTGATGTAACCTCATGGCGCGATATACAAACACTGGGAAATTATCTTTACGCGTACTGCAAACAACACCCGCAGCTTAGCTTTTTTCAGGCCAGTACCCAGTTAATTAACCAGCTACACAACGGGCGGATTAGCGAATTTAATGGCGCCATAAAAGTGAGCGATAACGGCCAACACTATAAACTTTATTCTCAGGTAGTCGAAGCAGTACAGCAAGCACTGATTCAAAAGGGCTATTTCGAAGGTCCGCCCAGCAGCGAAGTGTCTGAGGATTTGAAAAACGCGATTGAAGCTTTTCAAGATGACCATGATATCAGCGAAAAAATGTTATTTGGCCAAAAGACACTTAACGCGCTGTTTCACGCCTCAACAGACTAAGCTCGAAATTCCTGCTGATTATCTAAAAACCATTGGTATGTTTGGGCTAACCCTTCCTCAAGGGAGATACTGGCCTGCCATCCCAGGGTCGTCAACCGGGTAGCGTCCATCAATTTACGCGCCACCCCATCTGGGCGATGGGTATCCCACTGTATAGCGCCTGTAAACCCGGTAATACGGGCGATGGTTTCAACCAGCGCTTTTACAGAACAATCCCTGCCTGTACCAATATTGATGTGACTTACCCGCGGGCTTACCAGGCCTAGATAATCGTGCTGGGGGCTTTCCATGATGTAAACACTGGCGCTTGCCATATCATCGACATGCATAAACTCACGCTTGGGACGTCCAGTTCCCCACGCTGTGACCGCCGCATCGCCGCGCATTTTTGCTTCGTGAAAACGGCGTAACAGGCCGGGAATAACATGAGAGTTTTCTGGGTGAAAATTATCGCGCGGCCCATACAGGTTTGTCGGCATCGCACTACGATAATCTCGTCCATATTGTCGATTGTAGCTTTCACACATTTTAATACCAGCTATCTTGGCCACCGCATACGGTTCGTTGGTAGCCTCAAGGGTGCCGGTTAACAAAGCAGTTTCCTGCATAGGCTGCTCTGCATGCTGAGGGTAGATACAAGAGGAACCTAAAAACAGCAGCTTAGCTACATTGTGGCTATGTGCACTATGAATAACATTGGTCTGTATCATCAGGTTTTGATAAATGAACTCGGCCGGGTACGTATTATTTGCATGGATCCCCCCCACTTTTGCTGCCGCCAAATACACCTCATCAATAGAGTGTGTGGCAAAGAAACGGTCAACCTGGGCCTGGTTCAGTAAATCAAGCTGGTCCCGGGCACAGGTGAGCAACCTGACATCGCTGCGCCCGCAGAGCTGGCGAACAATGGCGGAACCCACCATTCCATTATGGCCTACCACAAATACGGTTTTCACTTGCTACTCCCTGGTTACTGAGACGGTATAGCCATGTTGTTTAAGCAACGCATGGCGTTTGGCCTTATCAAGATCTTCAGCCACCATTTCGGCACACATTTGCTCTACCGATATTTCCGGCTCCCAGCCCAGCTTATCACGGGCTTTTGAGGCGTCGCCCAATAAGGTATCGACTTCCGCGGGACGAAAATAACGCGCATCGACTTTTACGACTACATCGCCGGGCTGCACCCCAGGGGCATCTTTTGCACATACCTTGGCGACCGTACCAATTTCATCAGCCCCACTGCCGCTAAAGGTCAAGGTTATACCAGCGTGCGCGGCTGCCATTCGCACAAAGTCGCGCACGGATATCTGCTTTCCTGTGGCTATCACAAAATCGTCTGGCTGATCTTGTTGAAGCATCATCCATTGCATGCGCACGTAATCTTTCGCGTGGCCCCAGTCACGTAATGCATCCAGGTTACCTAAATACAGGCATTGCTCCAGCCCCTGCGCGATATTCGACATACCACGGGTTATTTTACGGGTCACAAAGGTCTCGCCCCGTCGCGGCGACTCATGGTTAAACAAAATGCCATTGCATGCATACATGCCATAGGATTCGCGGTAATTTACCGTTATCCAGTAGGCATACAATTTTGCTACGCCATAGGGCGAACGAGGATGGAATGGGGTGGTTTCGGTTTGGGGGGTTTCCTGCACTTTGCCGTATAGCTCTGAACTGGATGCCTGGTAAAAACGGGTGGTTTTTTCCAGCCCCAAAAAACGTATGGCTTCAAGCATTCGCAAGGTGCCCAGGGCATCCACATCGGCCGTATATTCTGGTGCTTCAAACGAAACCGCGACATGTGATTGGGCAGCCAGATTATAAATCTCGTCGGGCTTTACCTGGGCAATAATTCGTGTAAGGTTCGAGGTATCGGTCAGGTCGCCATAATGTAGTATAAACCGCGGGTTATCGTGCGGATCTTCATAAATATGGTCAATGCGTTGCGTATTAAAAGATGAGGCTCGCCGCTTTATGCCGTGAACTTCATAGCCTTTTTCCAACAAAAATTCTGCCAGATAAGAGCCATCCTGACCGGTAACTCCTGAGATGAGCGCTTTTTTCATCTAATTATCCGTAACACGTTAACGATTCCGGCTTTACGTATCCCTCATAAAGGATTCTATAAGAAACATGTAAAACATTGAATTTGATAGGCTACTGGCATTAATGTGACGATACAATAATGCTAGTAACGTTCTGCTAATGGTAGCATTGTATATAACAAACGCTAAACTGGGTATGGTAGGATAGCCACCCGATACGCTGAGGTGGTCAAGCAGGGGCCAAGCCTGCCATCAGGTAGCTCGACACAATACCTGGTAGCGTTCCGTAAGCAATCCCCTGAACCGCGGTTTATCCGATGGTGTATTAAAATAAGCAGAGTTGGAACGTAATTCGCATTGCAGGTTATCTTTAGAGTCTTTATCAGGTTGTTATGGTCGGCCCATTGTTTAACACAAAAGCACACAAAACATCCCCGGAGACGGGGTTGAGCAGCCATGCCGGTTTTCGGGTATTGCGCTATAGCATCATGGCTTTAGGGGTAATATTTGCGATTATGTGTGCGCAAACCGGCACAGCCTATGTAGCTGCAGACGTGGCGTCAGACAAAACGCAGGCGTGGTTTGATGGCGACAGCCTGCCCGCGCCGGGCGAAATTGCCAGTATTCAGCAGCAACTGGAAACAATTAATTCAGTATTAATTGACGATGCACAGGTAAAATTAGCCCTTGCCCGGCTATATATTGTGCGCGGCCAAACTGACACCTCTAAAATTTATTATGAAGCCGCGCGTAAAGTCTTATCGGATGTGGGGTTGATTCAACCTTCACATTACGAGGCGCTGGCCTTACAGATTTTTTTAGATGACTTTGAAGATACCTTCACCCAGGCGTCGCATACTGATTTGGTACAGGTACTTAATGTGGGCCCGTTTGAAAAAGCGGTGCAACAACTGGTTGGCCCGGTGCTGATTAAACGATGGGGCGAATTACCCCCTGATATTCATCAGTTGGCAGAGCCGCTGATAAAAAGCGCGTTACGCGAGCGCTCTACCAAGGAAATTTTGTTTCACTACATGCAACAATACCATACTGTGACGCCATTTATGTGTTGCTCGCCTAACCGTGAGACCTCTGCTCAGCTACGTGTTCTTGAAGCCACGACCCCCAATGCCGTTGTCCAATAACATCGCACTGCCCCTGGCGCGGGCTATCATGTTGTGCACGCTAGTAGTGTTGCCCTGGCTGCACGGTGCAGAACTGTTCTGGGAACAATTATTCGTGGCGGCGGGCCTGTTTACCGCGCTGGTTGTCATGTTGTGGGATAAACACGCGCTTGCCCGCTTACCCACGGGTTCACTACTGATTACCGGGTTATTTGGGATATGGTTATTACATACCGTTTTGTACCTGGTGCCGTTACCCTCTTCGCTTATCGCCTGGATAAGCCCCAATACCTATCAGTGGTTATCCAGCGTGGAGGTGGCCGATTACGGCTATCTAAGCCTGTATCGGCAAGCCAGTGTTATTGAATTATTTAAGTTTTCGGGGTTGGTTGCTATATTTTTGCTGGTGGGGCGCTTGTTTACTACGCGACGCCAACTACGCTGGTTTAGTGCGGTGGTTGTAGCGAGTGGCGCCCTAACAGCGGTTTACTCCCTGCTTAACTTTACCAGTGGTGGAGCATTTGAATTGGTGAGTGCCATACCGCCATGGAACTTGTCATGGCATGAAGGGATCCGCGGGACATTCAGTTATAAGAACCAATATGCTATGTACATGGTTATCTGTATTGCATTATGCGCCGGCTTGCTTACCGATGAGCTCATAAAGCGGCGCCAGCGAACAGCCTTGGTCACCCCTGTCACCTGTGGCTTGAGTCTATTGTTGCTTATTCTGCTGGCTACGCTGATGAATACCAGCTCTCGCGGGGCATTGGTTTCGCTGCTGGTCGGCTGCGCCGTAGCCGCTGCATTTTTTATTAGCCGGAACCGTTATTTAGCAGGGTATATGATGCAGCCTAAGGTGCTTGGGAGTATGGCAGCTGCCGCTGTATTGCTGATCACCTTGTTTATGCAATCATCTATTTACGAGCGCTTTACTGACGAAAAAATGCAAGACAATGGCAGAACACTGTTACGCAATACCGTCATTCAGGTGATTCAAGATTATCCGGTATTTGGTACTGGCCCGGGTACCTACCCTTTTGTGCAGCATAACTACAAACCCCTCGAGTTGGGTAACACCCAAATGTCGAAACGCGCTCATAACGATTATTTGGAAACCCTCGCAACCCAGGGGGCACTTGGTTTTGCATTGCTGATGATTCCGCTCGGCCTGTTGCTAATTCGGTTATTCCGGTATTCATTACATGGGAATACCACCGGCCTGTTGATAGGGTGTCAGGTAGCCACGGTCGCTTATTTGGTACAGGCTTTGTTTGATGTCAATATCGGGGTGTATTTGCTACCTGTTCACTTGCTGATAGTGCTGAGTATAGGCTGGGTGCTAACCACTCGTTTTACCCGCGATAAGCCTGCGTTGTGATGATTTACCGATAATTTTTTAGCTAGCCGCTGGGGGAGTTTTGGATTTGAGTCGTCTTAGCTATCGAGGTACTGAAATGCCTCATCGTGTGGTTTGCCAAGGCACGTAAACTGAGGTTGTGTCGTTAGAACGTGGTTATAGCTGTTATAAGGCACCGTCCCCCGCCTGACATCAGCTGTGGTTCTGACGGCATAGCCTCGTCCCTCATTACTTCTACCTGTCATCCTCATTCCTTTTAATTTCCCCTGCTTATTGTATCCGGGCAGCTTTGTGAATTATTGTCTGCGTAGTGTAATGCATAGGCTATGGCGGGTAGGAAAACAGCGGTCAGGTTCAGTTTAGGGTTAAAGAAATGAACATTTTTTGCCGCATGATGCGTACAAAGCATACTTATTTTATATAAGCTTCGTCATACCTACATTTACCGGTAATAAGGAATCATGCATGTCTCATTTTGTGGCGCTTAACCCTCAGCAACATAAAACTCTGCGTGTCCACACGGATAAAGTCGCCGCCACGGGGGCCAACGAACACCTTATCCCGGTGGTACTAAGCGAGTTTAATCAGCTTATTGTGCAATATCCGATTGTGTTTACTAAAAACGCGGATACCGGCCAGTTTGTATGTTCTGCCATGCTCGGGTTTGAAGAAGGCGAAAACCTCTTCTGGGAAGAAGACAGCTGGCGCGGCCTGTACATACCTGCACAAATAGAACGTCACCCATTTTATATCGGCCACAATGACGATGCTGAAGATGATAAACATCTGGTATGCATTGATACACAAAGTGATGCAGTGAGCCATGATAATGGTGTGCCACTGTTCGACGAGTCAGGCCACCCTACCCCGCTCATGGCTGATAAACAGGAATTACTGGCGTTACTGTTAGAGGGGGAAGTACGTACACAGGCTTTTATCAAAGCGCTAAGCAGCCTGGATTTGCTGACCCCGATTGCTCTGGATATTACACTGGCAGATAATACCTCACGTAAGGTATCTGGGTTATACACTATTGATGAAGATAAACTCAGCGGCTTATGTGGCGAAACCGTAGCGATGCTGCACGAAAACGGTTTTTTAGCACCTGCCTATATTTTACTGGCCTCGCATGCCCACGTGTACTCGCTTATTGAGCGTAAAAATGCCCGCTTGGCTAAAGGTGAACAGTGGTTTGGCTAGTAGTGATACCAAGGGGCAAGTAGCTTCTTTACGTAGTGTTTTGCCAGCAACCGATAAGCAAAACGCTACCTACACCACTGTACTGGTTGGCTCAGGCCGCACCCCCGTGGTGATTGCTGATAATTTTCACCCCGCGCCGGATAAGTTGCGGGCCCAGGCTTGCGGGCTCAGCTTTACTGCGGCCAGCGAGGACTATTACCCGGGTGTATTGGCCCCCGCCCATAGCCATTATCAAGAGTTTGTGAATGAGCAACTCCCCACCATAATGGGGGTGGCCCGGCGGCGCTACCATACCCTCAAGTTGTCGGCATGCCGGTTTTCGCTGGCTACCCGAAAACCCGGCACCCTAAAGCCTATTCAGTGTGTGCCGCACTTTGATGCAGTAAGCGACAATGAGTGGGCTATGGTCCATTATTTGTCGCTTAACAACACGGGGGGAACGGCATTCTACCGGCATCGCGACACGGCCTTTGAGAAAGTAACCAGTGCCGCAACCGGCCGCTATTTGCAGCGCCTGAAAGAACAGGCCACCACGGTAGGCTTTCCCGCCAATGACTATATTCGTCAGGATACCCGCTTGTTTAAGCATATAGCCCAAATAGAGTGGGCCTTTAACCGGGCTATTTTTTATCCTTCAAATTTATTTCATTCCGGGGTGATAAGTGCCAGCACCTTGTCTGAGGATCCGGCTACCGGCAGGCTTACCGGCAATGCCTGTATTCAGATTGGCTGACCTTAATAGGTCGCCCGTATCCCCAGGGCAAACCGGCTGCCGGTATCCTGCACTAATAATAGTTGATTGGAGAAGCGGCCATGCTTATGCACCGTTTCGTTGGTTAAATTAATCCCTTCAATAAATACAGATACCTGGCTATTCAACGCATACGACGCACTTATGTCCCATTGCTTGTAGGGGCTGACATAGGTGGGCTCAGTGCTAAGCGGTTGCTCTAATGACTGTAAGAAGCCATCGCGGTAATTCCAGGCAAGCCGCCACTGCAGAGCATTTTTTTCATAAAACACCACCACATTTTTAGCCCCCGATAGGCCGGTAAGGGCAAATTTCCGATTAATATCGGTTTTGTCCAACTCGGCATTACTGCTTACGGCACTCAGATTCGCCTGTACCCCCCAGCCGCTTTTACCAAACAGGTGTTGGGCACTCAGCTCCACCCCATCAACCGTGGCCGTCTCGCTGTTGAAGGGTTGTGCTACTGCAAACCTGGCTATCTCATCCAAGGCATCAGCTTTAAGCGGATCGTTCCCGGTAGAAGGGTCAGTGACACCACTAAAGATTTGCTCCTGACTATCGATAGTAATAAAGTTATCCACGTATTTTCGGAACACACCCAGCGATAAATAATTGCTTTGCTGATAATAATACTCCAGCGCCATATCAAAATTATCAGCCACAAAGGGTTTTAGCGCCGGGTTACCCACCGAGGCACGCAAATCGCCACCTTGACGGGTCGTGGTGTAGCGCATCCCCGGCGACATTTGCTCAAGCGTGGGCCGGGTTAGGCTTCGGGCATAGCCAGTGCGTAACACCCAGTTGTCCTGCCAGGCAAAGCGGGCACTCAGTGCTGGTAGCCAGTTACTGTAATGGTGAGTCTGATGCACCTGTTGGATACTGCCAATCACCTGGCCTAACTCTGTTTGATCCAGAATTTCCAGCCCCACCAGGGGTTCGTACAAACCATCTACCGAGACCTGGGTGTTTTCAAATCGCACACCGCCATTGACGGTAACCAGTAATGGCCCCGGCGCATAGTCCAAAGATATATTCAGGTAGGCCGCCTGGACGGTTTCGGTAACCTGATAAGAATTTCCCCGCCGCACAGGGCTCAGATCTACCTGGGCTGCGTCTTCCAGATAGGCAAATAGCTGTGGACCATCATGGCGTAACCAGGCATGCGGGATTGTCTGGTGGCCAGACACCGAGGCCAGGAAATCATCACCGGCATCAAATACCTGCTGAAAATCATCAGGCAAGTCGGGCGCATCAAAGTAACCGCAAAAATAACAGTGTAAACCATTAATTTCATTGTCTCTGCGCTCATTGTCTTTACTTTGGCGAGCGATACGCATACCGCCATCAAGCCAGCTTATAGCCTGGCCTGGGGGATGCCAGCGGGCGTCTACACTGGCCTGGGATATCGTATCTTCAATTTGCCAGCCCCGTTTTAGCATTACATGGGCGCGGCCATTGGCGGGGTCAAGGTAGTTTTGTACCCCCGAGACAACTCCCTCAGCATTTATCTGTGCCGGGTTGGCAGCATCAAAATGACTGATCGCGGGTAAGATATTTCCCTGTGTATGATCAAACGTGGACTGGTTAAGATAACCAATCAGAGACAACGCATCGCCCTCTCCCTGGGGATCATCCACACTGGCTCTGGAACCCGATAAATCGATATCCAGCACCAGATTATCCGAGGCTTGCCAGTTGAGTGCTATACCCGCACTGTGCAACGCAGTATCGCGGTTGAATGAACGCGCATGAAAATCGGTAGCATGACCTACCCGCTGACTAAACCTGACTGCCGTACCGTTGCTGTCAGTGATGACATTTTCAAGATTGCTTGAGGTGAACCAGTGCCCCATCGAGGTGGCGGAAGAATCGATATTATAGCGGGTGCCAAGATAATCCAGGGTAAATTCGGTTTTATCATTCGGCCGGTATTGCCACACCAGCGTTGCGCCCTGCCGATGGCGCTGCTCAAACCTTACCCGCTGATCGTATTTACGGGGTACATATAAGGTATCGACCGGCCGGTCTAACTGAGCATCCGGAACATTGGTATTGACTACCCAGCCGTCTATCTGCGCCTCATCAATCCGCGCGTGGCGAGCGTAATCTGAATAAGACAGCAGTAGGCCTATTTTGTCGTTAAAAAAAGTATCAGAAAACAGCACCGAGGCCTGGGGGGAAGTTTTACCGCTATTCGCATCGTATTGCATTTTTACGCTGCCAGCCACCCGCAACCCCCGCAGCGCCAGCGGCCGGGAGGTCTGTACATTGATAGTGGAGCCAATACCGCCGGTAGGCAAGTCGGCCCGGCCTTGTTTATGCACTGTCACCGCACTCACTAATTCGGGCGCCACCGTATCGAAACTGAATTGCCGGCCCAGCGTGTCGGTCGCCAATTGTCTGCCATTAAGCAGCACCTGATTAAACTGCGGCCCGAAGCCTCGCACGGTTACAAATTGCCCTTCACCTTCCGCCCGATCAATGGCGACGCCCGGCACCCGTTGCAGTGCTTCTGCCAAATTCTGATCAGGAAACTTCCCCATTTCCAATGATTGAATCGTATCCAGTACATAGTCAGCATCGCGCTTAATACTGACACTTTGTGAAGTACGCGCCCGTAAGCCTTTTACTTCAATATATTCCACCATTTCCGCATCATCGGACATCGGCACCATCAATAAGTCATCCTGCGCGGCGGTTAATTCATGAAACCACTGGCTCAACCAGTTGCTGGGTTCTTCAGCGGGCAACACGCTGATGCGAACATGATTTTTTTCATCCAGCCGGGCAGTAAGATTAGTACCCGCCAATAACTGGCTAAGGGCCTGCGTGACCGTCAACCTCGCCTGTAACGGGTTGGCAATGGTATGCCGCACTTTATTGTAGGGAAAAATAACCGTAAGGCCGGCCTGCTCGGCGAACTCAATGAGCGCTTCATCAGCGGTTTTTTGCTTGATTGAGAAAGCGATAGTGGCGGCGTGTTCCTCGGCCAAGACACTACTGATAGTGACCATACCCAACACGCCTACCGCGAGGGGCGATAGTACAGTGTGCAGTAGAGGAACATGGACATTGCGACGCATCGAAAAAAGGCTGCCTGAGGTTGATAATACATACTGGCTAGTGCTAATCCTCCAGAATAAAGAGAGATAACCGCTCCACTATAAACAGTAACTGACTGTAGTGCTTACTATAATGTGCCTAAAACTGGAGTAAAGTATCAAACACATTTAATTAACAAACAATGCTACACTCAGCAAATACCCGAATACGGGTTTTTCGCTGCTCGCTCGTCTAGGTAAAGGAACAACAAGAATAATATTATGCCGGTGAATAAAGCAATACACGATGCCTTTATGGCCACCCGCTCAGGGATTGCGCGGATGTTGTCCAGGCTTGTGCCGCCTAAAGAGGTGGATGATATTTTGCAGGATACTTACGTACGTTTGTGTCAGGCAAAGTCTACCGACCATATTCGCGAGCCCCGATCTTTTATGTATCGGACGGCCCGTAATCTGGCTTATGACCACTTGAAACGGGCCGAAGTCAGATTGGTGGATAGTGATGCAGACACCGAAGCATATCAGATAAGCCAGTTACAATACGACAGCGACGAACCCAGGCAGCAGTCGGCCAGCCAGGAAGAATTCGGCCATTTTTGCGATGCCGTTAAAGCCCTTCCAATGCAATGTCGACGCGCCTTTGTATTGAAAAAAGTCTATGGCTATTCCATTAAGGAAATTGCCACAGAGCTAGCAATAAGTGAAAAAACCGTGGAAAAACATATTGCACAGGGCATCAAGCGCTGCACCTTGTACATGCGCAAAGTAGGCGCCACCACCGATAGCGCTGAAAACCGGGGGCACCATGGATGATAAATCGCGCCAAAAGGTTATTCAGCTAAATGAATATGAGCACCTGTTAGATACTGCCAGTGTTTGGCTGGTACGTATGGATGAAGGTCTTGATAGCACTCAGAAAATACAGTTGAAGCAATGGCTTGAACAACCCAGGCACCGTGCAGTGTTGCTGGAGATGGCAGCCCTGTGGGATAAGATGGATGCACTTAGCCAACTGGCTGAATTGTTTCCTGCCAGCCCCGGTAAACCACAACGTACGCGCCAACTAGCACCCTGGGCGGCCGCGGCGGCGGTGATAGTAGTGCTGCTAGCTGGCTTTGGCGGCTTTGAGTGGCTAACGCCCGACCGCCCCGCGGTATTGCAGGTGAACAAGCTTGGTGTGTTCACCACGCCGGTAGGCCAGTTTCGCGAAGTCACCTTACCCGACGGTAGCCGGTTATGGCTTAATACAGACTCTGCCGTAGATGTTACCTATACAGCGAATCAGCGCGTATTGCAGTTACACCGCGGCGAGCTGCATATTGAGGTGGCCAAAGATGCCAGCCGTCCGCTTAGCGTATTAGCTAATGGCCAGCAGATACAAGCAGTAGGTACCGCTTTTAGCGTTCAGCTTTCTGCATCTGAGGTGAATTTGCTGGTCACCGAAGGCCGGGTAAGAGTGGCTAACAGCCAGGTAAATACCGAGCAGCTGTTACACCGCAGTGATGTACAATTACCTGCCACCGCGGCTGCAGTGAGTATGGGCGACAACACTCGCCTGACCGCCGCCGGCCTTGAACAGCCTATACGGATAACCCCCGCCGAATTGGAAGCGCGGCTAGCCTGGCGTACCGGCAAACTAATTTTCAGGGGCGAACTGTTAAAGGATGTATTAGCGCAGGTAAGCCGCTATACCACCTGGCAATTTCAGATACCAAATGAAGATCTCGCCCGTCAGCGGGTAGCCGGTTTATTTTACACGCAGGATGTACCGACCATGCTCGATGCACTGGCCACTAACTTCGCGCTGAAATTTGATTATCAGGAAGGCAATACGGTAGTAGTCAGCCGCAGCTAGCGGCTGACTGTGTTAGGCCGATGCAATGTTCCGACAGGCTAGCGTTAATAACCCAAAGACTGCATAAATTTCAGTACTCGCACGTTTCATGAAAACTTAGCACCTGCCAATTTTCTTTATGTTTATTCAATTAAACGCGCAGATGCTGTTGCCCGACGATTTCAATTACTGATATTCAAAAAGTACTTCTTAGCATGTTAAAATATCCTATGGTATAGCAACTGTCAGACTAGCTTACCGTTACTCTGCTTCTGACAAATCTATAACCCGCTACCATCAATACCCTATATATTCATCAACCACTATAGTTGAGACGCTAAACGTTTAGCCCTTAATCCATATAGAATGTAAGCTTTTTACCCAGTGTGATTTGTAATTTCACTCCAGGATCATACAAAAAATAAGAATATGCTAATTTAAAATTTAACAGGATAAAGTTAAGGAAAGTGAGTTAGCTTGAATCTAATTTTCATGTAAATCCACCAGAAATCAATTTTCCCAGTGATTCACATTAATACAACGCTAATTCGATATTATCTACACATTGAAAATTAACTACAGAATATGATATCCAGAATCATTTATAAGTAGAATGTCATTTAAGCTCACTTCAACTTAAACTCATCCCGCCCTATTACTATCTTAATCATAGCTCAACAGATTCGGCGCAAAGAGAATCGATATCCTACAGACATATTCCATTTTAAAGAATATGAAAGTGTTGGGCACATAATAATATAAAAATCCAGAAAGCGTATACATCCTTACTCCTATGTATAATTTTTAAAGGAGAACTTAGGGAGATGTAACCCGCGGATTCAACCCCGAAGTGCACCACTCGTTAAATTAAGCTGCGTCTCTTAACTGTTTGAATACTAGAGCAGGCTGCTTAAATCCGAGACATTTTCTGGGTCTCGCATTCAACGCACGCTCAACAT